>CAWFPC010000006.1:0-362637 GCA_963817745.1 uncultured Chloroflexia bacterium | reverse complement strand
GCCCGTGCCCAGGCGGCGGGCGTGGGCTTCGAGCTGCGTCGGTCCAGGTCCGCGAGCGGTGCCGCCACGGGTGGGGTGAGCCTGCGCATCGGGGCTGCGCCTCGATGACGGAGGCGTCAACGCCAGGCTGTACAAGGGCCCGCCGATGATCGGCGGCCGGCGGCCCCTGCAGGGGCGCAAGCCCGGCGATCGACGGGTCCGCGTGGAGCGCCCGCACGCCCCTACTTCCGCTACGCCGGCCCGAAAGCTCGTCGCGCGCGAGGCCGCATCGATCCCGCGACCGCCGACCGGCCGGGCCGTCGCCCGCGTGCGCGGCGTGTTCTTCGGCCGGCCGCTGGCGAACGAGGAGGAGATCGAGGAGCGGCTGTCCAAGAAGAAGGCGCTCGCCATCTTCAGCTCGGACGCCATCTGCTCCTCGGCCTATGCGACCGAGGAGATCCTGCGCGTCCTCATCGTCGCGCGGCGCCGGCGCGTTCCTCGCTCTCGGTCGAGGTCGCGATCGCCATCGCGATCCTGCTGGCCGTCGTGTCCACCCGCTACCGCCAGGTCTGCCGCGCCTATCCCAACGGCGGCGGCGCCTACGTCGTGGCGCGGACCAACCTCGCGCCGCTGTTCGGGCTCGTCGCGGCCGGCGCCGCTGCTCATCGACTACGTCATGACGGTCGCGGTCTCCACCTCGTCGGCCATCAAGCAGATCCTGTCGGTCATCCCCGAGCCGCCTACGACTACGGTCCTGATCGCGTTCGTCGTCGATCGTGCTCATCACCATCGCCAACCTGCGGGGCCTGCGCGAGTCCGGCAACATCTTCGCGGTCCCGACCTACCTGTTCGTCGGGCTCGCCCTGCTGATCGTCGGCCATCGGCGCGTTCCGGATCGTGTCCGGGCACGCGGCGCCGGTCCCGGCCCAGCCCGACGCGGTGCCGTCGGGACGGAGCCGCTGGCGCTCCTGCTGCTCAAGGCGTTCGCGAGCGGCTCGGTCGCATTGACGGGCGTCGAGGCGATCGCCAACGGCGTGCCGGCATTCAAGCCACCGGAAGCCCGGAACGCGGCCAACACGATGACCGCGATGTCCATCCTGCTCGCGATCCTGTTCGTCGGGCTCACGGTCTTCGCCGACCATTTCGGGCTGCGGCCGACCGAGGAGGGCGGTCCGTCGGTGTCGCCCTCGCCGCGGCCACGGCATTCGGCGACGGGTCGGTGCTGTTCTACGTTCGCCGCCAGCACCGCGCTCATCCTGTTCCTCGCCGCGAACACGTCCTTCAACGCCTTCCCGCGACTGGCCGCGATCCTGGCCGAGGACGGCTACATGCCTCGCCAGTTCTCGTTCCGCGGCGACCGCCTCGCGTACTCGTGGGGCATCGTGCTGCTGGCGGCGATCGCGTTCCTGCTCCTCTGGGCGTTCGATGGCGACACCCACGCCCTGATCCCGCTGTACTCGGTGGGGGTCTTCCTGTGCTTCACGCTCAGCCAGTCCGGGATGGTCAGGCACTGGCTGCCGCGTACGGGAGCCGGGCTGGCGCTGGCGGCTCGCGGTCAACGCCCTGGGCGGGGTGATGACGGCCGTCGTGCTGGGCATCGTCGTCTTCGAGAAGTTCGAGGCGGGCGCCTACCTGGTCGTGATCCTCGTGCCGCTCCTCGTCGGGATGATGTTGTTCATCGGTCGCCAGTACGCCCGTTCCGCGCGACAGCTCGCGGTCGACCCCGCGCTTGTCGTGGCGCAGCCGCACCGCGAGGAGCGCGTCGTCGTCCCGATCTCGGGACTGGATCGGGCGGCCATCCAGGCCATCAACGTCGGCCGCTCGATCGATGACGACACCCGCGCGGTCTACATCTCAACGGATCCCGATGGCGCGACCGCGGTGCGCGAAGACTTCGAACGCCAGATCCCGGGCGTTCCCCTGGTCGTCGTCGAGTCGCCCTACCGAGCGCTCGCCGGGCCGCTGCTCGCGTACCTCGACGTCCTCGACGCGGCTGGCCGCCGGACAAGCCGCGACCCCATCACGTTCGTGGTGATCCCGGAGTACGTGGCGCGGAGCTGGTGGGAACGCATCCTGTACAACCAGTCGGCGAAGCGGTTGCGCAAGGAGCTCCTCGGGCGCCGCCACACGGTCATCGTCAACGTCCCCTACCGGCGCGAGGACCCCGTCAGCGACCCGCGGGACGCCGATCGCGTCGATGGCCACGACACCGGGTCGACGACCCCGTCCTGACCGGGACCGGCCAGCGCGCGTGGCCCGGTCTCGAGGCGCTCAGTCGCCTGGCGGCGACTCTCCGTCCGACGGCGCGCCGCCATCGTCTTTCGGCCCTCGTGGACGAACGTGTACACGGCCATCACGAACAGTAACCCGCCCACGATCATGAGGATCCCGCTGAGCAACGGGATGCCCAGGATCCAGGCCACGACGGCGATCACCGCGCCGATCCCGCCGGCGACCGCCGCCTGGATCGCGCCCGCGGGCCAGAACTTGGCGCTGGCGTACGCGGCCAGCTCCTGGAGGGGCAGGTGGAGGACGCCGTTCCGTCGCGTCGAACACGACCAGGTCGTACTTCGCCGCAAGCCCGAAGATCGAATTGAGCTCGTCATGTGCCGCGGCGGGCGTCAGGCGGATCGCGACGACGCGCGCCGGCGGCTCATCACTCCCGGACAACCAGACCGGGGTCTTGCTGGCGCTGCGCACGGCATCGGACGACGTGTCGAGCCCCGGGTGATCCTGGCATGAGCTCGCGATGGAACCACCCGATATCGGTGGTCGACTCGAAGGGACTCGCGGCCGGGTCGCCACCCGCAGCCTGCCAGCGCTCGACCAGCGCCGCAGCTCCGTCGGCGTCGATGTCGCGCGGGGTCTTCCACACATAGAGATCGAAGGACACGCAGGGATCCTCCCACCTCCGGTTCGTCGTCGGCGCGTCGATGGATCTCGCCGTCTGCGCGCGGTCGGGCCTCCACAGCGCGGCCGCACGACGCCGCGCGACCGCACGAGCGCTACTTGCTCTTCGCGTGCCCTTCCTCGTTGTGATGCTTCACGACGGTCGCCGCGGCGATCGCCTTGGCCCGCTCGGTCGAACGGCCCTGCTTCTTCTCGCTCGCCTTGATGTGCTCGTACATCCGCTGTTCCTTGTCGCTGACGCTCGGCAGGTGTTGCTTCTGCGGCATCGGGCTCGACCTCCTGCGACGGATCGCTAGGTCGCACCGGACGACGGACCCGACGTTCCGTCGCGTCGAGATGCTACGAATCCATTGCGCTTCCGGTCGACGGTCTGGACGCGTTCGCGGAAGATGGATCCGAGCGACGAGGAGGCCCATCGCATGACGTACGTCAAGGATCCGCGGGTTGACGCCTACCTGGACGGCCTGCCCGATTGGCAGCGGGACATCTGCGGCAAGGTCCGCGACCTCGTGCACGCGGCCGACCCCGAGGTCGAGGAGACGATCAAGCGAACCGTCCAGCCGTACTTCGTCCTCGACGGCAACATCTGCGCGTTGCTGGCCGCGAAGGACCACGTCAACGTCTTCCTCTACGACGGCGCGATCGTGCCCGATCCGGAGGGCATCATCACGGCCGGGCATGAGAACAAGACCGCGAGACGGTCGCCTACCGGCAGGACGAGGTCATCAACGAGCGAGCCCTCCTCGCGATGTTCAGGCAGATCATCGCGAACAATCGCGCCGGTGGCTGGCGCAAGCTCAAAGGCAGCTAGACGGCCGCACCAAGGGACATGCCATGGCGGACCTCGACCTGTTTCACACGATCAACGCGCTCTCCGCCGAGGAGGAGGGGCTGTACGCCTCCGCCAGCGATGGCAGCGGGCTGACCCAGGAGCAGCGCGACCGGCTCGACGAGATCAAGGTCGAGCTCGACCGTTGCTACGACCTGCTCCATCAACGACAGGCGCGCGCCGCGGCTGGGCTGGACCCGGACGAGGCGACCGTGCGCTCCGAGAAGACCGTCGAGGGCTACGAGCAGTAGCGCGCGGGCGGCTGGCAACGCGGCCGACGAGGAACAAGCCTTGTGGGGCCGGCCGAAGCGCACGCGCCCGACCGACCCCGAGGGACGGGTTAGAACCGGCGCCGACGACCTGGTGTGACGACCGCACCGACCACGGCGGCCTTGGCGACCGGCGACGGGCCGGGTCCGACCGCCGCACCGACGACGGCAGCCTTGGCGATCGGCGACGGGCCGGGTCCGACGGCTGCGCCAACGACCGCGGCTTTGGCGACCGGACCACCGATGACTCCGACTCCCCTGCGACCTGGACCGAGCGGCATCTCAGACTCCTACTTCTTCGAGGGCGGCGTCCGCTTCGACGGCGGCGATGAGGGCCTGGATCGGGATCCGGCCGTTGGCGATCAGCTGGCCACCAGCCCGGCGCATGGCCGAGGCGAACGGTGCGGCCCACAGGTTCTCGTACACGAGGACAGCGGCAACGCTGCCCGGATCCATCGCGGCTGCCAGGTTCTCGACGTCGTCTTCGGCCAACGTCTGGACGAGTTGCCCTTCGAGGGCGACCAGCTCGTCTGGATCCCCGAGGTCACCCAGTTCCTGGGCCATGACGGTCCCGTCGTCGGCCTTCTGGAGGATCAGGATGTCCATGACCCTGATGGTCCCGGATTCGTGGAGCTTGACAAGCTCCCTGACACCTTCGCCGGTGAAGTTCTGCTGCCCGGCCGGAAACTCGACGATCAGAAAATCGACGGGTCCCAGCTCATCGAGCGATCGTTCGGTCATGTGCCCCTCCATCCGTCGCAGCGCGACACGGGCCGCGCGGGCTACCGACGGGCTCCTCGTCGCGGGTGTGCATCCTACCCCTGTCGTGGCGGGGTGGCCAATCGCCGGTCGGGCCGCGCCAAGGCCGACGCGGGCGTCAGAGCTCGGCGGCGATCCGACGGGCGGTGTAGGCAGACCAGGTATCGCTGGGCTTGGGATCGGCCGCCTCGAAGTCGGCATTCGAGCTGGTCAGGAACTGGGCAAGCTCCTCGACCGCCACCGGACGGCCGACCAGCGCGCCGATCCCGTGCATGACGGCGTACGCGGCATACCAGTCTGCCCAGGCACGGTCGTACACGCCGCCCAGTTCCGTCGCTTCGAAGACGCCGTGCGCCTCCTTGGCCTCGACGAGCAGGGCGTTGATCGCCTCGACACGATCGCCGGTCGCGCCTTCCTCCCTGGCTTCCGCGTTTCCCTCCAGCTCCTCCTCGATCTCACTGGTCCGCCCGCCGCGCACGATCGTCCGACCGATATTGCCGACCAGCAGCGCCACAGCCGAGACGAGGTAGAGCTGACCGCTGAGCGCCTCGGACACCGCGATCATGCGTCCTGCACTCGTCGACGCCGTGAGGTCGCCGAACCCGACGGTCGTCAGGGTCACGTAGCTGAAGTACATGTAGTCGATGGGCTGCGGCCTGTCCGTCTGGACGAAGAACGGCTGTCCGGTGAGCGCGCGAGATCAGCGGATAGAGGTAGGCATAGGTCAGGCCGACGCAGGAGGTAGATCGCGAGGGCGCCAAGCACGATCCGGACGGTGATCGTCGGTGACTGCAGGATCCGCCGCAGGATGACGATCGGGGCGAAGAATGCCAGGAGCAGGCCCACGAGTCCCGTCGCCGTCGAACCCTCCGCGGACCCGATCAGGAGACCGACCGCGGTCCCGCCCACCGCGATGGCCACGATGACCGATGCCGTTCGGTACGTACGGCGTCGAGCGCGCGACGTGTGGAGGACGAACAGCAGCGTGAACCCACCGAAGCAGACCCCGATGAATTGCCCGATCGGCCCGACCCCGAGCGAGACCGTGACGATCGTGGCGAGGATCAGGAGCAGGACGAGGCCGTAGTCGTCGCCCTCCTCCAGGCGCGATACGACGCGGTGGCGACGCGTCTGGCGCGACGGTCGGCGTGCCCACTCCAGTCGCCGGCAACGGCTAGGCCGAGTAGCCCGGCAGCTTGTCCTTGTTCCCGAAGGTGCCACCGCCGTACGTGCCGATATCCAGCAGCGAGACCCAGCCCGACGAGCACCCAGCCGAACCCATCCACGCCGCCCGCGGTCCACGCCAGGACGTACATCACGGTGGTCCAGGGAAGGAAGAAGAACCCGAGGAGCGGCAGGAGGATCTCATTGTTGAACACCACGCCCCAGCGGACCGGGTCCACCAGCCACCAGAACACGATGAGCACTCGTGGCCCGAGGATCCCGAGCAAGGCAAGGGCGCAGCACATGTGGAGAACCCCTCTAGGCGAACTTTCGGCCGGAACTAACCGTCAGGATGGGGCATCGCGAGCGCCCACACAATCCGATTCCGGAATTGACAGGTGCGCCTACGCGTCTGGCGTTCGTTGACGCCCGTCCGGTCGGTCGACGTCCGCTGGAGGGTCGGCTGCGAACAGGTGCATCGCGCGGGCGATGACGCCGGTCCAGCCGGTCTGGTGGCTCGCGCCGAGGCCGGCCCGTTGTCGCCGTGGAAGTATTCGTAGAACAGCAGATAGTCCCGCCAGTGCGGGATCGTCCTGGAACTTCTCGCGCGCCGCCGTACACCGGCCGCCGGCCGTCCTCGTCGCGCAGGAAGATGCTCGCCAGCCGGCGGGCGATCTCCTCGGCGACCTCGTACAGGTTCATCTGCCGCCCGGAGCCGGTCGGGCATTCGACCGTGAAGTCGTCGCCGTAGTAGAGGTGGTACTGCAGCAGCGCCCGGATGATCAGGCGCGTTCACCGGCATCCAGATCGGGCCGCGCCAGTTCGAGTTGCCGCCGAACATCCCGGTTCGGACTCCGCCGGCAGGTAGCCGACCCGGTACTCCTGGCCGCCGACGTGGAACACGTACGGATGGTCGCGCGTGGTACCGCGACAGCGAGCGGATGCCGTACGGGCTGAGGAACTCGTTCTCGTCGAGCATCGTCGTCGAGCACGCGGCGGAGCTTGCGCCTCGTCCAGGAGCGACAGCGAGCCGGCGGCCGTCGATGCCCGTGCTTGCACCGGGTCGTGGATCGCTGGCTCGACAGCTCCGGCCGGGCGTCGAGGAACCAGTCGCAGCCGCTTGACGCGAGCTCCGGGAGCTGCGCCATCAGGTCGCCCGTCGAAGCACGGTGGCCGCGCACAGCGGCAGCAGGCCGACCATCGAGCGGACCTTGAGCCGCTGCGCCTTGCCGTCGGGTAGCCGCAGGACGTCGTAGAAGAAGCCGTCCTCCTCGTCCCACATGCCGGTGTCGCCGCCGGCATGCGATCATCGACGACGCGATCCACAGGAAGTGCTCGATGAACTTCAGCACCATGTCGCTCGTAGTCGGGTCGCTCGAGCGCGAGCTCGATGGCGATCTCGAGCATGTTCTGGCAGTAGAACGCCATCCAGGCCGTGCCGTCGGCCTGCTCGAGGTAGCCACCGGTCGGCAGCGGCGCGCTGCGGTCGAAGACGCCGATGTTGTCGAGGCCGAGGAATCCGCCCTCGAAAACGTTGCGGCCGGTGCGGTCCTTGCGGTTCACCCACCAGTGAAGTTCAGCAGCAGCTTCTGGAAGACCCGCTCCAGCCAGTCGACGATCGCCCTCGCCGCGCTGCGTCCTGTCGAGGCGGTAGGTGAAGATCGTCGCCCACGCATGCACCGGCGGGTTCACGTCGCCGAAGTTCCATTCGTACGCCGGGCATCTGCCCGTTGGGATGCAGGTACCGCTCGCGGCAGCAGCAGCTCGAGCTGCTCCTTGCCGAAGTCCTGGTCGACGAGCGTCAGCGCGATCACGTGGAACGCGAGGTCCCACGCGGCGTACCAGGGGTACTCCCACTTGTCCGGCATCGAGATGACGTCGGCGTTGACCATGTGATGCCAGTGGTCGTTGCGCGGCGCCGTTGCGCGTCCGACGGCTGGAACGGCTCGCGCGCCGTGCTCCGTCGAGCCACCTGATCCACGTCGTAGTGGTAGTACTGCTTGGTCCACAGCATGCCGGCCAGCGCCTGCCGCATCACGCAGCCGGGCTCCGCGTCGAGCGAAGCCGGGATCGACCGCTGTCGTAGAACTCGTCTGCCTCGCGCCGGCGGAGCTCGAAGACCGCGTCGAAATCCGCGCCGAGGACGCGTCGCGCCCGGCTCGCCGAGCGGCCGGCGCGCGCGTCGGAGCAGGCGCAGACGAACGACTCGCGACTCGCCCGGCCCGATCGTCGAGCGCGATAGTGCGCCGCGGCCTTCGTGCCCGTCCCGTTCGGGGTTCACCGCCGTCGCGCTCGCCATGCACGACGTAGTCGTTGATGCCGTCCTTGACGTACGGCGTGCGACTCTGGCGTCGCCGAACAGCCGCTGCGTGTTCGTCTCGTTCTCCGTGAACAGCAGCGTCGGCGTCGCCGTCGCAGGCGAGGAACGCGCTCGCCGAGGTCGGCGTGCGACGCCTCGATCACGGTGCCCGCGCCGGACGTCCGCCGACGGCTGCAGACGGCCGGCCGGGCCGCGTCCGTGCCCCACGACCAGGTGTTGCGGAACCACAGCGTCGGCAGCACGTGCAGCGTCGCGGCCTCCGGGCCGCGATTGGCACGCGTGATCTGGATGAGGATGTCCTCGGGCGCCGCCTTCGCGTACTCGACGTACACATCGAAGTAGCGGTTCGTCGTCGAAGACGCCGGTGTCGAGCAGCTCGTACTCGAGCTCGCCGCGGCCCGCGGCTGCGGTTGGTCTCGACCAGGTCGCGCGTACGGGAACGCCGCCTGCGGATACTTGTAGAGGTACTTCATGTAGGAATGCGTCGGCGTGCGAGTCGAGGTAGTAGTAGTACTCCTTGACGTCCTCGCCGTGGTTGCCCTCGCCGTTGGTCAGGCCGAACAGCCGCTCCTTGAGGATCGGGTCCTTGCCGTTCCACAAGGCCAGCGCGAAGCAGAGCTGCTGGCGGTCGTCGCGAGATGCCGGCGAGGCCGTCCTCGCCCCATCGATACGCCGCGATCGGGCTGGTCGTGGGTGAAATAGCTCCATGCGTCGCCGTTGTCGCTGTAGTCCTCGCGGACCGTGCCCCACTGCCGCTCGGAGAGGTAGGGTCCCCACCTCGACCAGGGAACGGCGTGCTCGCGGGCGTCCTCGAGTCGTCGCCGTTCCGCACCGGCGGACCCCGTCGTCATCGCACCACGTCGAGCCACGTCACGCTGAGCACCTCCCACCCGAGACGGACCGATGCCGCGCAGGTCTCTGCGCGTTGGTGACGTGCGAGCGTCTCGTGAGTCTACTGGGCGAACGACGCGGTACGAACCTGGTCGCGGTCGGCGGCTCCCGCTTCCCGCGTGGTCCACGGAGGAAGAAGAACCCGAGGAGCGGCAGGAGGATCTCGTCGTCGAACACCACGCCCCAGCGGACCGGGTCCACCAGCCACCAGAACACGATGATCGCTCGTGGCCCGAGGATCCCGAGCAAGGCAAGGGCACAGCACATGTTCGAGAACCCCTCCAGTAGACGGCCGGCCGATCTGACCGTCAGGATGCGGCATCGCGAGCGCCCACACAATCCGATTTCGGATCGACCGGTTCGGCCGGCGCCGCCTACGGGCACCCGGCGACGCAGTGCCAGGCGCCATCCCATTCCCAGGTGTCGCCCAACAGACCGCCCGTGGCGTCGAAGCCACCGTAGAGCAGGAAGACGTCGCGGCCGCGGTCGTAGCCGAGCGCCGGCGAGCCGCGGGGCGGCGGGGCCGGTCCATCGACCGCCGACCAGCCGTCCTCGGTCAGCGACCACGTCTCGTCCGTCAAGGAGCGGAACGTGGACGGGCCGGTCGCACCGCCGAAGAGCAACACCCGGCCGGCGCCCACCGCCATGCCGACATGGGACCGCGGACTCGGTCCGTCGACGGGCAGCTCCGTCCACGACGACCCGTCCCACGACCAGTGGTCACCGAAGACCGCGGTCCCGTCGTAGCCACCGAAGAGGAGCGTCCGCTCGCCGGCCTCGTCGTAGGCGAGTCCGAAATGCGCTCGCCCCGACGGCCCCTCCGCGGAAACGAGCTCCCACGACTGGCCGTCCCACGCCCACGTCTCACCGACGAGATCGCCCGCCGCGTCGCCTCCTCCGAAGAGCAGCGTGCGTCCGCGACCGGCGTCGTAGGCAAGGAACATGTGATCGCACGCCGTCGGTGGCGTCGCCGCCACCTCGACCCATGCCTCGTGGTCCCACTCCCACGTGTCCGCGATGCAGTCGTTGCTGTCCATCGGAAGACCGCCGTACCGGACGACGACCTCGCGTGCGATGTCGTACGCGACACCGGTCACGACCCGGGCGTCCGGCCCGTCATCGGCCAGCAGCGTCCAGGCCGCACCGTCCCATGTCCAGATCTGCTCGACGCTCGCCTGATCGGCCTGGTCGACGCAGTTGACGAGGATCAGCTGGTCCAGCGTCGGGTCGAAGGCCAGCGTGGCCTCGGTGCAGACCGGCGGGCCGTCGCTCCGACCCGAGGGGCTGGCGCAGGGCTGAGCCGGTTGCCGTTGGCGTCGACGGGGACGACCCGACAGCCGATGCCGATGGGCGCCGGGCTGGTGGCGCCGCTGGGGGCGGCGTCGCTGGTCGTGGGGGACGAGGCGCACGCGCTCGCCACGAGGACGACCGTCGCGAGGACCACGACCAGCCGGGTTCGATACGCAGCCACGAACGACGCCATGCCACCGCCCTCCCTGTTCCCGACGGAGACGACACCGATCCGGCGGCGGTTCCGCTCGGGCGTCATCGGCCAGCGGCCGCGTCGCGGATTGTCGACAATCGGCCGAGCGCGTCGTTCGCGTGGCGTCGTCGATGAGGAGGTCGGGATGGTCGATGAGGTGAGCCGGGCGGCGCCCTATCTCGATGCCGACGACCTCGCGCGGATCTTCTCGGTCGAGGAGTTCGAGCCGCTCGCGAAGGAGCGGATGCCCATCGAGGGCTACAGCTTCATCGCTGGTTCTGCCGGGTCCGGCGCCGCCGCTCGTGGCAATCGCGAGGCGTTCGGTCGCTGGCGATTCCGGCCACGGGCACTCGTCGACGTCAGCCGGATCGACACGTCGACGACCGTCCTGGGCCGCACGATCGAGCTGCCGATCCTCTTCGCGCCGACCGCGCTCCATCGGTTCGCCCACCCCGATGCCGAGCTTGCGACCGCCCGCGCAGCCGAGGCCCTCGGGACCACGATGATCGTCAGCTCCGGGGCAAGCGTCCGGTTCGAGGAGGTCGGGCCGACGCTGACCAAGCCGTGGTTCCAGCTGTACTGGTACACCGATCGCGGGTTCACGCGGGAGCTCGTGGCGCGAGCGGAGGCCAGTGGGTTCACCGCCATCGCGCTGACGGTCGATACACCGGTCATGGCCTGGCGCGAACACGAGTTCCGGTTGCCGCCACTGCCGTCCCCGGGCATCCGGTCGGACAACATCCCCGACCGCGACCCACCGCTCGAGATCGAGGGGAGCCTCACGTGGTCCTCGCTCGAGTGGCTGCGCTCCATCACGTCGCTGCCCATCCTCGTCAAGGGGATCATGACGGCCGAGGATGGACGGCTGGCCGTGGAGCATGGCCTCGACGGGGTCATCGTCTCGAACCACGGCGGACGGCAGCTCGACTGGACCCGCGCGACGCTCGATGCGCTGCCGGAGGTCGTCGAGGCGGTCGACGGCCGGCTGGAGATCCTGATGGACAGCGGGATCCGGCGCGGCACCGACGTCCTGAAGGCCCTTGCCCTTGGCGCACGCGCCGTGCTCATCGGTCGGCCCGTGCTCTGGGGCCTCGGAGCGGGCGGCACGGAGGGCGTGCTGCGGATGGTGTCGCTGATCCGCGGCGAGCTCATCTCGGCGATGGGTCATTGCGGCGTGACGTCGGTGACGGATGTCCCGCCGGGGATCCTGGTCCGCGAGGAGCACTGACCTCCGGTCGAGCCGCCGTCAGGGGCGCGTCGCCCCGGGCATCGAGATCGCGACCTCCAGCGAGGTGACGAACTCCAGCAGGGCTGCCTGGCCGCCCTCGGTCGCGGCAACGGCGCGACGGACGGCCGGCCCGATCTCCGACGGTTCCGTGACGCGTTCGCCCCAGCCGCCGAGGTCGCGCGCGATCGCGGCATACGACCCGCCGATGTCGGTCGAGCGATAGCGCTCGGTCGAGATCGGCATCTCCGCGAGCTCGATCGCCATCGAGGAGTTGTTGAGGACGATGGTCAGGACCGGGATGCGCTCGCGGACGGCCGTCTCGAAGTCGAGGCCGGTCATCCCGAACGCCGCGTCGCCCATGACGTTGATGCACAGGCGGTCCGGATGCGCCAGCTTGGCGCCGATCGCCAGCCCGAGCCCGTACCCGAGCTGGGTCGACTTGCCCCAGCCGATGTACGACAGCGGCGCCGTCGCGGGCCAGAACGGCGAGATCTGGTCGCGCGGGCTCCCGGCATCGTGGGTGATGATCGTCCGGGCCACGTCGACGCTCGCCGCGAGGTCGCGCATCACCCGGTAGGGCGTCATCGGGACCTCGTCCGAATCGGTCTTCGAGCGCCAGTCCTCGAGCCACTCGCCACGGATGCGCGCGATCCGTTCGGCGACGGTCGCGGCGCGCTCCGCCCGCGGCTCCTTGAGCCGGTCGCCGACCGCGGCGATGAGCGCGCGGAGCACGAGCCCCGCATCGCCGACGAGCCCGACCTCGACCGGCACGACCTGGTCGAGGTCGGCCGGGTCGAGCGTGGCGTGGATGTAGCGCTTCGTCTCCGGCCACTGCAGGCCATACCCGGTCTTCGTGAAGCTGGCGCCGATCCCGAAGACGAGGTCCGCGTCGTCCATGAAGTCGTCCACGGCCCGCGGCACGGTCCGTCCGCCCGAGCCGAGCGACAGCGGGTGGTCCTCGGGGAACGCACTCTTGCCCTCGAGGCTGGTCGTGACCGCCGCGCCGAGGAGCTCGGCGAGCGTTCGGAGCTCGCGTCCAGGCCTCGGCGTAGTGGACGCCCTGGCCGGCGTAGATGACCAGCCGTTCCGCGGCGACCAGCAGCTCGGCGGCGCGCTCCACAGCGTCGGGGTCGGGCGCCGAGCGCGTGGCGATCGGCGGGACGTAACCTGACGGGTCGGGGCAGTCCTCCTCCCAGACGTCCCACGGCACCTCGACCAGGACCGGCCGCGGCCGGCCGTTGCGCAGCCGGGCGAACGCCCGGCGCATCGTCGGCACGACCGTCTCGGGCAGGACGAGGTGATCGACCCACTTGGTGATGTTCCGGTAGTTGAGGTACGCGCTGAAGTTCGGCGGCATGCCCATCTCGCGCCGGTCGTGACCGGCGGCGATGACGAGGATCGGCACCGAATTCGGCAAAGGCCTGCGCGACCCCACCGAACGCGTTCTCGGTGCCCGGCCCGGACTGCATCGTGAAGACGCCGATGTTGCGGCCCGACGTGGTGCGGCTCATGGCGTCGGCCATGTGGATCCCGGTCCGCTCCTGGCGGACGATGATCGGCCGGATGCCCGCCGCGGCCGCGGGCTCGATGAGCGGGCTCACCGGATAGCCGATGAGCGTGTCCACGCCCTCGCGCCCGAGGATGTCCGCGATCGCTGCTCCGACCTTCACGCTGCCTCCTTGTCGCTGTCGATCATCCGCATCAGTGTCGGTGCGTTCGGTTCGTCAGGTCCTGGGCATCGCGCGCGGGTCGAGCGCGTCGCGCAAGCCGTCGCCGATGAAGTTCACCGACAGGACCGTGAGCGCGATCGCGATGCCCGGTGCGATCCACAGCCAGGGCGTGTCGATCAGCACGGTCGGCGATTGCGCCGCGTTGATCATCTCGCCCCAGCTCGGGGTCGGGATCCGCACGCCCAGGCCCAGGAACGAGAGGCCGGCCTCGAGGATGATCGCGCTCGCGACGCCGAACGTCGCGAGGACGGCCAGCGAGCTGACGATGTTCGGGATCAGGTGGCGCACGTCAGGATCTCGCGATCGCGACACGCCCACGACTCGCGCCGCCGTGATGAACTCCGACTCGCGAAGCGAGAGGAACTGCCCCCGGACGAGCCGGCACGCGCCGGGCCAGCCGAGCAGGCCGATCACCGCGACCACCGAGAGGAGGCTCGGCCCGACCACCGACACGAAGACGATCACGAGCAGCAGCGTCGGGATGCTCATGAGCGTGTCGGTCGCCCGCATGATCACCTGGTCGACCTTGCCCCCCGTGCATGTCCGGCGAGCCCGCCCAGGATCGTGCCGATGTGACGTAGATCGCGACGGCGCCGAGGCCCACGATCGAGCGATGTCCGCGCGCCGTGGACGACGCGGCCCAGACGTCGCGGCCCGAGCGATCCGTCCCGAGCAGATGGTCGGGACTCGGCGGCTCGCTGACGGCCTTCGATGTCCGTGAAGAACGGCTCGCTCGAGACGAGGTCCGCGAGCACCGGCCGTGAGCAGGATCGAGCGAGCAGGATGATCGATGCCGATGACGGCCAGCCGGTGACGGATGAACCGCCGCAGCGCCGCACGCGCGAGCGATTCGTGCTCGGTGGCGACGACCTGCTGGCTGCGGCCGACGACGCGCGAAGTCAGTTACCGCGGCCAAAGCGGATCCTCGGGTCCACGCGCGCGTACAGGACGTCGACGAGGATGTTCGTGATCAGGACGGCGTCCCGACGACCAGGACGACGCCCATCATCAGCGCCGGGTCGCGGTCGCGAGCGGCACGGACGGCCAGCTGGCCCATGCCGGGCCAGGCGAAGATCTGCTCGGTGATGACGGCGCCGGCCACCAGCTCGGGCAGCAGCAGCCCGATCGACGGTGATGATCGGGATGAGCGAGTTGCGGAACGCGTGGGTGACGACGACGGTCCGGTGTGAGAGGCCCTTGGCCTTGCGCCGTCGTGACGTAGTCACTGTTGAGGAACTCGAGCATGCTCGCCCGCGTGTAGCGCATGAGCGGGGCGGCGCTGGCCAGCCCGAGCACCAGCGCCGGCAGGTCATGTGCGCAAGGAAGTCCCGCGACCGAGTTCTCCTGCCCGAGGGTCTGGATGCCCCCGCTGGGGAGGACGTCCAACCAGACGGCGAAGATGTAGATGGCTGGCGAGGCCCAGCACGAACGCGGGCGTGCTGCTCATCAGCATCGTGATCGCCGGTCAGGACGTAGTCGGTCTTGGAGTACTGGCGTAACGCGGAGATGATCCCGAGCGGGCATCGCCGAGCATGATCGCGATCAGGATCGCCGTGCCCATGAGGACCAGCGTCGGTGGGATCCGTTTCCCGATCTCCTCGGCGATCGGCCGGCGCGACTGGATCGAGATACCCGAAGTCACCCGTGACCGCCGCCGCCGAGCCAGACGAGGTAGCGGATCGGGATGGGCTGGTCGAGCCCGAGCTCCGCGCGCCGCTCCTCGAGCAGCGCCGGGTTGCGCTGGATCTCCTGGAGCTGGGCCGGCGCCAGGCGTGCCAGCAGCGGGTCGCCCGGCGCCAGCGACAGCGCCACGAAGCTGACGATCGTGACCCCGAGCAGGACCGGGAACGCGATGAGGATGCGGCGGAGCGATGATACGTGCCCACCGGTCGCTCCTCAGGGGTCGCTGGGCTGACCGGCGGGCAAGCACGGTCAATGTCGGGCCGTATCGTGGCGGCTACCGTCCTGGATCGGCTCGCGCTACGTCGGTGAAGGTCCAGTTCCAGACCCCGACGATGATACTCGCGGGTGTTGGGCGGGATGTTGAGGCCCTCGAGGCGCCTTCTGACTTGGCGCTCAGCGCATTGGTCGTCCAGTAGCTGGTCTGGATCGACGGCCTTGTTCATGATCCCTCGCGATCTGCTTGAAGATCTCGGTTCGCGCTTGGTCTCGTCGAGCTCCCTGCGAGCCTGTCGAGGAAGAGCTCGTCGATGTTGCAGTCCTTGAAGTACGCCTGGTTGACGGCCGGCTCGGTCTGCTTGCAGTTGTAGTAGTTCTTGCGTCCGGAACGGCCCGACGCCCTGGTCACCGCCCTGGGCGATGATGATCTCCCACGAGTCGATCTTGTTGTAGAACTCGATCGCCGCGGTCGTCTCGAGGCCGTTGAGCTCGGTCGTGAAGCCGATCGCCTCGAGGTCCTGCGCGAAGACCGGGACCCACTGCTCGACGCCGGCGAACGACTTGTCGAAGACGATCCGCAGCGGCTTGGTCTTGTCCCACGCCGACGAGTCGAGGAGACTCCTTGGCCTTGGCCGGGTCGTAGTCGAAGAACTCCTGGTCGTCCGCCTGCCGGCATGCCCGGCAGTGACGCCCCGGTTGACCTTGCCGGCGCCGCCGAAGACGTTGTCGACGATGCCCTGGGCGTTGACCGCATAGGCCATCGCCTTGCGGCGTGTTGACGTCGGTCGATCCGGTCAGCATGTTGAAGTACGGACCATAGGTGCCGACACCGACGGTCGAGAGCACGTCGAGGGTCGGCACCGGACTCGAGGCGGCTCTGCTCGGCCGGATTGAGCCGGACGGACAGGTTGAGCTCGCCCGACTCGAGCTGGGCGATCGCCTGGTCGCCGAGGAGCCGCTTGACGAAGATCTTCTGGATCTTCGGGGCGCCCAGGAAGTAGTCCGGGTTCGCCTCGAACTCGGAGTACTGGTCGGTCTCGTACTTGATGAACTTGTACGGACCGGTGCCGATCGGGCTGGTCGTCGAGAACGGGATCGTCTCGACCGCCGCGGGATCGGTCGGCTCGAGGATGTGCTGCGGCACGATCACCGAGTTCGGGTCGGCCAGGTCGCTGAAGTAGTCGGCGTTCGGCTCCTTGATCGTCAGCTCGATCGTGTTGTCGTCGATGACCTTGACGCCCGTGGCGGTCTCGGCCGTGCCCGCGATCACCTCGTCGCTGCCGACGATCGCGTCCCACGCGGCGCGCGTGAAGCGCAGCGGCGTGATGAACGAGCGGTTGATCGTGAACGCGACGTCGTTGGCCGTGAACGGCGTGCCGTCGTGCCACGTGACGCCCGGGTGGAGGTGGAACGTCCACGTCAGGCCGTCGGGCGAGATGTCCCAGCTTCGGCGAGGTCCGGGATCGGCTCCCAGGTCCCGTCGGCCTTCCAGCCTCGGTCGAGGAGGTTGCTGAACATCATCTCGAAGTTGATGGCCTGGCTGAAGGTCTCGTACGCGGCCGGATGCCAGATGCAGGTGCAGTCACCCAGCCAGTGCATCTGCAGCGTGTCGATGGCCGTGCCCCCCGCACTGGCCGAGGGTTCGGTGGACGCTCCGCCGGTCGTTGGCGCTGGCGCGACCGAGCCTCCCGGCGATTGCGATGACGTCGCTCCTCCGCATGCAGAGACCACCAGCGCGAGTACGGCGAGCGATGCCAGGACACGACTACGCATCTCGGACCTCCTCCACGACCATCCGGTGCTCGGTCCCGTTGGCGCGACGGCTTGGCATGGCTCGTCGCGGCGGTGGCGGGATGATATGGGTCGGAGCGCGGCGGGTCAATGTAGATTGTCGACAATCGACGCTACCCGGTCGGCGGGCGCAGCGGGGCGGCATCGCGGCGCCGCGGGGCTAGGGCACTCGCGGCCTCGGCAGGGCAGGGCAACCGCCACCCTCCGCGTCAGTGCAGCAGTTGCTCCCAGTCGGGTGGCACGCGGCCTGCCGGGCCCGGGGTCGGCTGGTCCAGTGGGTGCGCACGCGGCGGCGTCAGCACCGGTCCGTCGACGAAATCGTCGGCCACGTAGTCCCAGAACCAGTCCTCTTCGGGCTCGAAGCACTGGACGATCGGGTGTCCTTCGCGGAGCGCATGCCGACTGGCGTGCTGCGACGGCGACGAGTCGCAGCAACCCACGTTGCCGCATCGCGCACAACGCCGGAGGTGGAACCACCAACCGCCGGATGCCAGGCATTCGACGCAGCCCGTGCCACTGGGCGGGATCGAGGGGTCGATCGCGAGCTCGTCTGCCATCGATGACAGTCTCGCACGCGTAGGGTCCACGCGGGTCGTGATGCAGCCGAAATGCAGCTGACACCTAGCAGAAGGTCGACGTCGAGAACCTCCGCGAGGCGTGCGAGGGCGTTCCGGTCCAGACGATCAGCCGGCCCTGCTCGAGAACCGAGGCGCGCCCTCGACTCACGGCTTTACCCGGCCGGTGGCGGGGCCGCCGACCGAAGATCGCGCTCGCCCAGAAACCTCGCGAGCAGCTCGAGCAACTCCTGCGCCCGATAAGGCTTGGCCATGAAGGCGTGGGCGCCGGACTCGATGGCCGCGTTGCGTTCCGTCGGGAGCACGCTGGCGCTGACGATGACGACCGTCACGCTCTGGTCCGCGGGTCGGTGTCGCAGCTCGTTGGCAAGCGTGAGCCCGTTCCCGTCCGGCAAGCGGACGTCGAGGAACGCGATATCGACGGTCTCGGTCGCGGCCAGCGCCCGTGCCTCGGCGAGCGTGCCGGCCTCGTAGATCTGCGCCGTCCTGACCGCCGCTTCCGGCGCCCGCTGCAGGACGGCCCGGAACAGCGCCCGGTTGACCGGCTCATCCTCGACGAGGAGGATGCGGAGCGGGGTCGACGGGCCCTGGGTCATGTCTCGACTGGAACGACGTCGTACGCGGCACTCTGCCGCGCCGGTGCGACGTGGGCGAGCCAGTCGCGAAGCCCGATCTCGGCGTTCGCCCCCTTCTCGACGACGCCGAGGATGTCGCCGTTGAGACGTTCCTTCTCGGAAGGGCTCAACGTGTGGGCCGTCAGGATGAGGATGGGGATCTGGCGCGTCCGGGGATCGCCCTTGAGGCTGGCGACGACCCCGAACCCGTCGAGTCCGGGCATGAGCAGGTCGCAGATGACGAGGTCGACCGCGTCGTCGCGCGCGAGATCGATCCCCTCGGCCCCGCCGGACGCCGCCACGACGTCGAAGCCTTCGGGGCGCAATGCGGCGGCGATCATGTCGAGCGCGGCAGGATCGTCGTCGATGGCGAGGATCTTGACCGCGCGCTCCTGGACCTTCGTGGTGAACGTGTAGCGCGCCAGCCGGTCGAGCAGGGCGACGCGATCGACCGGCTTGACGAAGTAGTCGACCGCGCCGAGCGCGAGGCCGACGCTCCCGCTCGTCGACGACCGTCACGATGATGACCGGGATGTCGCGCAGCTCCGGGTCGTTCTTGAGCCGGCGGAGGACCTCCCAGCCGTCGACACCCGGGCAGGAGCAGGTCGAGGATGATCGCGGCCGGTCGCCGGAGCGTCGCCTGGCGGCGCCTGCCTCCCCAGTGTCGACGCCGCGGACGGCGTAGCCGTCGCGCCTCGAGATAGATCCGCAGCAGCCGCATCGCGCTCGGATCGTCCTCGATGACGAGGACCTCGCCCTGGGCACGGGCGGCGACATCGGATCGGGTCCCCGGTCGCCCTCTGGCAGCACGCCGGCCGAGGCCGAGCTGGCTGCCGATCGGCAGGATCAGCGTGAACGTGGAGCCGACACCCACGCTGGACGTGAGCTCGATCCGTCCGCCGTGGGCCTCGACCAGCCGCCTGCGTCAGGGCCAGGCCCAGCCCCGTCCCGGCCTGGCGTGCGAGTGGATCGCCGACCTGGCGGAACTCCTCGAAGACGTGCGCCTGGTCCTCGGGCGAGATCCCGACGCCGGTGTCGGTCACGGCGATCCGCACATCGGTGTCGTCGACGCCGACGACCACCCGGATGGCACCGCCATCGGGCGTGTACTTGATGGCGTTCGACAGCAGGTTGTAGAGCATCTGCCGGAGCCGGCCGCGGTCGACCAGTAGCGTGATCGCTGCGCACGTCGGCCGTGATCGAGCAGGTGCTTCCGGTCGGCCAGCGGGCGCAGCCCGCCCATCGACTCGTCACCGCCACGGCCACGTCGACCGGCTCGGGCTGGAGCTCCAGCCGCCCGGCCTCGACCTTGGCCAGGTCGAGCACGTCGTTGATCAGGCTGAGCAGGTGGTTGCCGCCGTTGTGGACATGGTCGACCCATTCGGCGGGCACCGTGACGTCGGCCTTGTCACCGCGCTCCAGGAGCATCAGATCGCGTGAACCCGATGATCGCGCTCAGCGGCGTCCGCAGCTCGTGGCTCATGCTGGCGAGGAAGTCGCTCTTGGCCTCGTTCGCGCCGCGCAGGTCGACGATCAGCTGCTCCCGCTCGACGGCGCGAACGGCCGCCCCGGCGAGGAGTCCGAGCAGCTCGAGGTCGTCTTCCACGAACAGCGGACTGCCCCGCACGAGCAGGGTGAGTCGACCGACCTGTTCGCTGTCGGATGTGATGGGCACGGTCAACGATCGCCGCTGCTCGTTGGCGTCTGCCCTCGCTTCCGGCGCGGCCGGCGTGACGGGCAGGCCCGCGTCATCCATCGGCCAATCGCCCACGACCGCCGGCATCTCGGATCGACGCCCGACGCCGGGCTGGATCGTCACGGCCGCGGCGGTCGCTCCGGTACTCGTCATGGCGTACCGGCCGAGCAGTTCCCAGATCCCGGCGACCGGCGTGCCCGTCGGCAGCCCGTGCAGATCGCGGAGGAACCTGTAGGCGACGCCCTGCTGCGCGCGCCGGCGGGTCGCCAGGGGTGGGACGAATGCCGCGAGATACCCCACGGCGGCCAGGAACGCCAGCGAGCGAACGCCGACGCTGACGGCGGCGGATGTCTCGGTATCGGCCATCGACGAGCACACCGCCCGCACCGAGCGCGAGCACAGCGACGCTGAACAGGCCGGTCGCGATGGCCGCGATCCGCAGGCGCGTGCGGGAGGCTCCGGCACGGCGCCGCGCCTCCACCTCGAAGAGCACGGCCGCGCTGAGCTCGAGGACGACGAAGTACGCGATCAACAGGGGTGGCACGAACGGGGCCAGCACCTCGAGCGGCCCGAGGCGATCCAGGACGATCAACACCGCGTAGCCGACGAACGCGAGGAACAGGACCCGCGCCCCGCGCAGGACGACCGCCGACACGGATCGGAACTGGCTGAGCAGTCCGAGGGTCAGGATCGGGACCGCCAGCAGGGCCAGGAGGGCCACGAACGCGGCGGCCGTTGCCGTGGCCGGCACGATCGCGCCGACGGCGAGCGCGGCGAGGAGCAGCGAGACGCTGCCGAACAGGGCCATGACCGTCAACCGCAGCGGCTCAGGGCGACGGAGATAGTCGACGAGGGTCAGCCCGAAGATCGCGAAATACGCGACGTCGAGGGCGATCGTCAGCAGATCGTCAGCCGTCATGCGTCACACCGTACATCGTGCCCGCACGCGCGCGCAGCGACGTCGGACAGCCGTCCACGACGCCCGGCTTCAGCCATCGGATGACGGGCTCCACGACGGGCGACCTGGACCCGAAGAACAGGCCATCCGGCAGGGGGCCAGGCTTCCCGTGCGCCGGACACGCTGGGGGCACCAGCGGAATTGCTCCGCTTGACCACGACCTCACCGGCTGGTGAACCCGAGCAGGGGGACGCAGCTGAAAGGACCTGACATGTCAACACCGCAGGTCGGCACCCGGCGTGAGCGGCGACAAGCCCAGCTTGCGGCCCGCCGCGAGACCCGGCATCACCCCCGTGCCACAAGCGCACGGATCGGATTGGGTCGACTGTCGGCCATCGGTGTCCTTGGCGGGATGGCGCTGATCGCCGTCGCGATCGCGTTCGGAGCCGCGCCTGAGCAGGTCCCGTCGACGGAACCACCGCAGTCAGCGTGGGCGGCGTACCGTCGGGCCTGGTCACCGAGGGCTTCACCATCGGGGATCCTGCCGCACCCGTGACGATCGACCTGTACGAGGACTTCCAGTGTCCAGCCTGCCTGGCCTGGAGCCAGGAGGTGTTCCCGGGTCTCGCCGCGAACGAACTGGAGGCCGGTGTCGCGCGAATCGTCTTCCACGACATGGCCTTCCTCGGACCGGAGTCGACGGACGCTGGGCGCGCGGCGTTCGCGGCCGCACAGCAGGGCCGGTTCTGGGACATGTGGGCGACGCTGTACCTGAACCAGGGCCGCGAGAATTCGGGGGCATTCGATCGCGATCGGCTGGTCGGCATGGCGAGCGGGCTGGGGCTCGACGTCACCCGGTTCGAGGCGGACATGGATTCGACGCGGCCGCGAGCGCTCGCTCGACCGCTCCCGGGCCGACGCCTCCGCGGCAGGCGTCGACTCGACGCCCACCCTGATCATCGATGGGACCGTCCACGCCGGCCTCGGGTCGTACGCGGAGGTCGCAGCTGCCGTCGCAGCCGCCGCGGCGCGATGAGCGACCGACAGAGCGGCCGAAGCGCGACTCGACAGCTCCACCCGGGCGTGGTCCTGGTCGTCCTCGATCTCATCGGTCTCGCGGTGGCGTCCTACCTCAGCGTCGTTGCCCTCCAAGGAGCGCTTCCCTATTGCGGGCCGTTGCACGGCTGCGAGGATGTCGCGCGGTCGGAGTACGCCAGGATCGCCGGCGTCCCGGTTGCCGTTTTCGGGGTGGTCCTGTCACTTTCCCTGCTCGCGCTCGCCATCGCCTGGATCCGCACCGGCCGCATCGAGCTGCTTGCGGCGCATTACGGCCTGTCGCTGCTCGGCGTCGTCTTCGAGGTCTACTTCACCTATGTCGAGGTGTTCGTCATCGGTGCCGTGTGCGTCTGGTGCGCGACGTACGGCGCGAGCCTCGTCGCGCGATTCGCGGTCGCGCTGTGGATCTGGCAGCGGCGCGACAGGTACACCGTGGGCTGACGACGTCGCGGGCTGCTTGCCGAGCACGCGCCCCGCGCTCAGACTGCACAGGCATGGACGGTCCCACGATCGATCGACGATCGCCCGACCCGACCGATCGCTCGTGAGCGATCTCGAGGCCGAACGGGTCGGCTGGTACGAGCTCGCCGCGCTGGTCCGTTCGCTGCACCCGCATGAGCGGCTCGAGCCCGGCTACTACACGGACCCGTCCTGGTCCGTGCGCGACGTCGTCGGACACCTCGGGACATGGCTGGCGGAGGCGGAAGTCCAGCTCGAACGGCTCCGCGTCGGGACGTACGAGGGTCACGACATCGATATCGACGCCCTGAATGCATCGATGCTGGCGGCCCTGCACGACCAGCCATGGGACGTCGTCTGGACCCAGGCCAATGCCGCGCGAACCAAGCTGTTGCAGGCGTGGTACGGCCTGACCGACACGAACGACGAGGCGGCGTGGTGGATCCGCAAGGCCGGTCCCGACCACTACCACGAGCACCTGCCCGGCTCCGGGAGTGGGTGGCCGCGCTCGTCGAGCGACGGCCGATCGCGTCGATCCGTGAGGGGCGACTAGTCGGGCAGCTCGATCCGCAGGTTCGGCTGGCAGTGGAGCGAGTACGCCAGCCACGTCGGCGAATGCTGGTGCGGTCCGGGTTCGTCGAAGCCGCGTCGGACGTGCCGGATCGCCGCCCCGACCGTCTGGCCCGACGCGAGCCCGTCGTAGAACCGCAGCGCCGCGAGGCGGGCGACCTGGTCGTCCACGGCCCAGTACGGCCCGATGAACCCGGCACAGCCGACGTCGCAGAAGGTGTCGGCCCACCCGCCGATCCCGGTGAACGCCCAGCCCTGCTCCCCTACTTCGCACGCGTTCAGGAAGATGAACGGACCGCGCTCGAGGCCCTGCCGGAACGTGCGCACGTCCGTCGGCAGCAGCGTGTCGTCGGCGAGGCTGATCGCGCTCTGTTGCGGTGATTCCTCGTCGTACGCGCCGTGACCCGCGAAATGGATGAGCTGGGTCGTCGACGAGCGCAGCGATGCGGCGACCGGGTCGTACGTCCCGGCCACGATCCGGGCGCGGTAACGATCCACGAGCGCCGCTGCCTCCACCGCCGTCTGGGCCAGGGGCTCGTCCTGGTATTCGGGCGCGATGACGACGAACTCGTGGACCGACAGCGGATCGGGAAACAACCTGCCGTTCCGCCACCGCGCCACGCGGAAGTCCGCCCCGAGGAATCCGGCGGGTTTGCCGTCCTCCGAGGGTGGCCGGATGAGCTCCCACGGGATGTACGGCTCCTGCGAATAGATCGCGATCGATCGATCCCGGCCGTACAGCTCCTCGAAGTAGAAGTCGTGGAAGCCACCTGGCAGGTTGCGCCAGAGATCCAGACCCAAGACCGACGATCCGATCGACCCGAGCGCCATCAGGCAGGTCCGACGCGTCGCGGAACCGCTCCAGCATCGCCTTCGAGTAGTTCCAGGCATTCTGGCCGGCCGGGAACGCGCCGAGCTCGCGCATGAACACGTTGGCCGTCGTCGCGTGGATGACGTACCGGCCGTCGCCCTCGTCGGTCACCGATAGCGTGACGTCGGCGGGTGGCGGAGCGGACGCCGACACCCGGAACGCGCCGTTCGTCGACGGCGCGCCTGGCTGCACGGTGCCGCCCACCAGGCCCACGATCCGGGTCTCGACCCGGATCTGGCCGACCGGGGCTGCGCGATGCCAGAAATCGAGGAGGATCGTGGTGTCGCCGACGGTCGCGCCCGGCCGAGCACGAAGGACGAATGCGCCGCGCACGGACCAGTTCGGATCGACCACGTCGAGCGGCAGCGAGATGATCGGCGAGCCCCCACCAGCGGTCGGGGCAGGCTCGACGATATCGAACGCGGGCGCGTAGACGGTGGCGACGAGCTCGACCGATGTGGCGCCGGCGGGCGCGGCAACCGACACCAGCCCCAGGACGCCGCCCGGGAGCACCTCGCCGATCGAGAATTCCAGCTGAGCCAGTGCCCCGGCCGCGACCTCGGCAGGGAACGTGGCGCTCGCATGGCGCTCGATCCGGGTCGTGTCGCTTGAGGCCGTGGCGCCGGCCGGCGTCCGTCGGGTGGGTGGTCGTCGGCCGTCGGCATCTCCGCGGTCCCCGCTGCCGCCGAGCAGGCCACCAAGGAGGCCGCCGAGGCCGCGGAGGAGGCCACCAGGCGATCGAGAGGGCGGCGCCGCATCCGTCACCATCGGTGGAGACTCGATGTATTCCGGCGGAGGCTGAACGCGCGACCCAGACCAGCTGGAGCTCGACCCCGCACGTCGTGCAGAACCTCCGCTCGCCGGGGTTCGCGGTCCCGCAGGTGGGACACATGACGGATCCGCCACCCGGCGTAGTGCCCGTCGACCGGGATCGGCACCGGCACCGGTGGGTTGGCTGCGGCGAAGTCCGGCGGCGCCTCGACCGGACGGGGGCGGCGGGCGGGGAAGAACCTGCCGACCCCGCCCACTCGAGGAAGAAGCCGCAGTTTCCGCAGAACTGCTCGTCGGCATCGTTCTCGTGGCCACAGTTCGGGCAGACGACCGTGGGACGCTCACCCGGGACGGCGCCCGGCATGGAAACCGTCCTGGACACGATGACCGTCACGATCTGGCCGCGGGTCATCGGCGCTTCCGGGTCATCGAGATCCGTCGCGTCGAGACGGATCTCGAACCGATCGACGATCACGGTCGGCGGGATGGCGATCCGCACGAGGATCGCCACGGTCTGCTGTGGGTCGAGTGAGAAGGGTTCGTCCGGAACGCGAAAGGACGCCCCGGATGGCGGCCCGGACTCGACCAGTTCGATCGCGAACCGGCGGACGTCGTCGCCATCGTTGGTGACGTCGAACCCGGCCTGCACCGTACCGCCCGGAGTCCCGTCGATCACGGGACTGGAGGCCGAGATCCGGAGGGCGTCGCTCATGTCGATCGAACCCTACCGCGGCGCGTCAGTCGAACTGTCGCCCCGGTGCACGGATGGCTCACGTTTGACGGAATCGCCCCATGGGTCGATGGTGGGTCCACGTCGCAGGCACCGGGCTCCAGTCTCCCGTCGGTCCGCAGTGCTCGATGGGATTGGACACCACACATGGCCCGCACCCCGTTCGCCTCCCCCGAGGCGCGCATCGTCGTGAGCAGCGACGGCTTCTTCGACGTCTATCCGACGTCCGTTCGCACGGACGGCGACAAGCCCGCCTACCGTGGCGTCCTCGCCGAGCTCGGCGCCGGGATCCGCGGCGGCGACGATCGCCTGGCGGTCCGCCCGGGCTCTGCTCGCGCTCGCCGAGGCGGTCACCGCATGGTCGGCCGTCAACGGCGCCGCCGCCGTGCGTGGGGATCTCGGAAAAGGCCGCGACGGCAACCAGATCGAGGGCTGACACCGGCGTCCGGACATGGAGGGACCCGGCCCCACGAGGAGCCGGGTCCAGGTCGGTCGCCGTCGCCACAGGATCAGATCGGCGCCGCCGAGCGCAGTCTGGTCCGCCGATCCACCATCCTCCATCGCACCCTGAGCGTGGCCGCATTACAGCGGCATATCGGCGGCCGTAGCACAACGGCGTGACGCCGTCCGGGGTCAGCCGTCGCCGGCGTGACCCGACGTCGTCAGGCGTGGTGGGCCTCCTCGAGCCGACGGCGGTCGGCGGTCTCGAGCTGGAACGTCGAATGCTCGATGTCGAAGTCCCCGGCCAGGCAGCTGCACAGCTCGTCGAGCACCGCCGGCGGATCGGCATCCGGCTGGAGGACGACGTGCGCGGACACCACGTTCATCCCCGACGTGATCGTCCACGCGTGCAGGTCGTGGACATCGGCCACGCCCGGAGCGCCAAGGATGTGCGAGCGGACGAGATCGAGGTCGACGCCTTTCGGCGTGGCCTCCAGCAACACGTCCAGCCCGTCGCGCAGGAGCCGCCACGTCCGCGGGATGATGAGCAGGCCGATCAGCAGGGAGGCGACGGCGTCCGCCCCGGTCCAGCCGGTCAGGGTGATGACCACCGCGGCCACGACGACCGCGATGGACCCCGCGAGGTCGCCGAGGACCTCGAGATAGGCCCCGCGCATGTTCAGGCTTCGTCGCTGGGCGTCGTGCAGGAGGCCAAGCGACACGGCGTTCACGACAAGGCCGACGATCGCGACCGCAAGCATCAGGCCGGTCGCGATCTCCGGCGGGTCCGTCAGGCGCCGCAGCGCCCCGATGAGGACAACCGCCGCCACCCCGAACAGAAGCACGGCATTGATGACGGCCGCCACGACCTCGGCCCGCAGGAAGCCGAACGTGCGGTTGTGCGTCGCCGGACGGCCGGCGACCCAGATCGCGGCCAGCGCGAGCCCGATCCCGACGACGTCCGTGAAGAGGTGACCGGCATCCGCGAGCAGGGCGAGGCTGTTGGCCATGATCCCGCCGATCGCCTCGACCACGAAGACGGCCGCCGTCAACCCGAAGACGATCGCGAGGCGACGCCGATCGGCGCCGGCGGCCGACCGATGGGCGTGGGTCACGGGCGAGGGCTCGCGCCCATGACGGCGGCCGGGGCACCGAGGATCTCGCGGATCGTCGCGGCGAAGGCGTCGACGTCCTCCTCGGTCGTATCCCACGACGTCATCCAGCGGACCTCCGAGATCGCCGGCTCCCAGACGTAGAAGGCGGACGCAGCCTGGAGGGCCGCGATCCGGTCCTGCGGCACGGTCGCGAACACCACGTTCGCCTGGACGTCGTGGGTCACGCGCAGCCCCGGGATCCCCTCGACGGCCGCGGCCAGCCGGCTCGCCATCCGGTTCGCCTGCGTGGCATTGCGACGCCACAGGTCCGTCTCCAGCAGCGCGAGGAACTGCGCCGCGAGGAACCGCATCTTCGACCCGAGCTGCATCCCCTGCTTGCGGATGTACTTGACGTCATCGGGTGCGAGGCCGTTGAGGAACACCACCGCCTCGCCGCCGAGCAGCCCGTTCTTCGTGCCACCGAACGAGAGCAGGTCGACCCCGACGTCCGTCGTGAACGCCCGGAACGGCTGGTCGAGATGGACCGCGGCGTTGGCCAGGCGCGAGCCATCGACGTGGAGCAGCATGCCAGCCGCATGGGCGGTGTCGGCGAGCCGCGCGATCTCGTCCGCCGTGTAGACCGTCCCGAGCTCGGTCGATTGGGTGATCGACACGACGCGTGGCTGGACCCGGTGCTCGTCGTCGAGGCCGGTCAGCCGCGCCGTGATGTCATCGGGTACCAGCTTGCCGTCGCGCGTCGGGACGGCAAGCAGCTTGCAGCCGATGAACCGCTCCGGGGCCGCGCATTCGTCGACCTGGAGGTGCGAGCTGTCGGCGCAGATGATCGCCTCGTGCGAGCGCACGACGGTCGCCAGCCCGAGCACGTTGGCCGCGGTGCCCGTGAACACGCAGATAGGCGCGCGCCGTCGGCCCGAAGACCCCGCGGAACGCCTCCTCGGCCCGCGCCGTCCAGTCGTCCGCCCCGTAGCTCGCTGCGTGGCCGACGTTCGCCTGCGTGATCGCCTCGAGCACCTCCGGGTGCACGCCGGCGTAGTTGTCGCTCGCGAACTGGCGGCGCGCGGTCATGCGTGGGTCCTCCTCGATCACGGCGGGCAGTATGTCACTGGGGTCGATGCCGCGGCCGCGATGCGGGGCGACGGCACGACGGCGACGCCGACGACTCGGTGGTACGGTGATGGGGCGAATCGTCCGGCGGACGAGGAGCGGTAGCAACGACATGGACGGACGTCCACCCGGGCCACCACCCCGACCGCGCCGGTCGACGCGACATGGGACAGCACGGGGGAGGCGACGCCATGACCGATCCGAACACGACGGTCGATCAACCCACCGAACCGCCGCCGGCGAACGAAGGGCGGCATGTCGCCCGTCCTGATCCTCGGGATCCTCGGGATCATCGGGGTCATCGCCCTGGTGGTCATCATCGTGGTCCTGCTCGTGGCGAGCAGTCCTGGGCCGACCCTGACCGTGGCCCCGACCTCGGCGCCACCGGGCACCGTCGTCCACGTGAGCGGAACCGGCTTCGTGCCCGGCGAGACCATTTCGATCAGCGCCGGATCACAGGCCGTCGGGACGGCGACGGCGAACACGGAGGGTGCGTTCGAAGCGGACGTGACGATCCCGGCGAGTGCCGCCGGCCCCTCGGAGATCACGGCGACGGGCGAGGGCGCCGACGAACCGGTGAGTGTCGCCTTCGCCATCCTCGAGCCCACGCCGCCACCGCCAACACCCCCACCGACGCCGACCCCGACGCAGGGGCCGCGAATCACCTTGCGGCCGTTCTTCACGCCGCCGCCGCTCATCGTCGACGACCGGATCTTCCTCCCGCCCGACGGCGTGCTCGACGTCGACATCGGCGTCGTCAACCCGATCGGCGGCGATCTCCAGTTCGACTTCCTGTCCCCGACCGACCAGCGGTTCACCCCAGTGGATGGGCGCGATGGTCATCAACGTCGGGGACGACGCGCCGGCTTTCGACGGATGCGTGCAGGCAGCCATGGTCACGGAGCCAGTCGAGCTCGCACCGGAGCCCGAAGGCGATTTCTACTGCGTCCAGACCAACGAAGGCAATCTCGCCGAGGTGCAGGTGATCTCGCGGACGGACCAGGGCGTCGAGCTGCAGGTCAGGACGTACGGAGAGTAGGAAGCTCGCTCGCGGTCACGCCCAGCGGCGGATGGCCCACCGCTCGAAGAGCCCGAGCACCGAATCGCTCGCCTTGCCCAGCAGGGCGAGCAGCAGGATCGCGAGCAGGATCCGGTCGACCCGACCGTTGTTCTGCGAATCCACGAGCAGGAACCCGAGCCCGGCCGACGAGGCGATGAGCTCGGCGGCCACGAGGAACAGCCACGACTGCGCGAGTGCCAGCCGGAGCCCCGAGATGACCGACGGCGTCACCGCCGGCAACTGGATCGTCGTGAACAGCCGGGCACCGCGAAGGCCGAACGCCCGACCGGCCTCGACGAGCTGCCGATCGACGTGGCGCAGCGCGAGTGACACGGTCGTGTAGACCGGGAAGAAGGCACCGATCGCGATGAGCGTGATCTTCGACTCCTCGCCGATCTTGAGCCAGAGGATCAGCAGCGGCACCCAGGCGAGGGACGGCACCGCGCGGACGGCGCCGAGGGTCGAGCCGAAGAACACGTCCCAGGTGCGTGCCAGCCCGGTGATCGCCCCGAGGAGCAGACCGAGCGAGGCCCCGATCGCGAACCCGACCAGCACCCGTCCGGTGGACGTCGCGATGTACGTCCCGAGCTGGCCGCGCTCGATGAGCTCGCGTCCGGCATCCAGGACCATGCCAGGCGACGGGAGTTGCGACACGGCAAAGATCCCGGCCGCGGTCGTCACCTGCCAGATGACGAGGATCGCGACCGGGAGCAGCAGGCTGCCGACGACCCGTCGCCAACGCCGTGACGACCGCGGCGGCGGGCCACCACGGTCGGCGCGTCGAGAGCGAGCGGGATCGACCGCACGTCCGCGGTCGATCCCGAGCGAGGCCGGCCTGGTCAATCGAAGCGACTCGGATCGGCCGTCGTCACGAAGGTGTCGTTGAGCAGGGTCGACAGCGCGGCGTCGATCTTGTCCTGGCTCTTGACGTCGCCCGACTCGACGAAGATCGGTCCGATCTTCTGGAGCACCGCGATCTGGGCCGGCCCCGGGACGGGGTCCACGCCAAGGTTCGAGCGCTCGGCGATGACCTTGGTGGCCACCGCGAGATCGAGCCCGGCCTCGGTCGCGAGGTACTGCGGCGGTCTCGTCGGGATGCTCCTGCGCCCACGCGCGCGCGTGCTCGTAGGCGTCGACCACGACCTGGGCGAGGTCCGGCTTCTGGTCAGGAACGATTCGGTCGCGTTGAGGAAGCCATAGCTGTTGAAACCGACGTTCCGGTACAGGAGGCTGGCTCCGGCCTGCCTCGGCGCCGGCCATGATCGGGTCGAGACCTGCCCACGCGTCGACCGAGCCGTTCTGGAGCGCGGCCCAGCCGTCGGCGTGCTGGAGCACCTCGACCGTCACGTCCGTCGCGGAGAGCGCCTGCTTCCTGGAGCGACTGGAGCAGGAAGAAGTACGGATCCGTGCCCTTCGTGGCGGCGATGCGCTTGCCCTTCAGGTCGGCGACCGACGCGATGGACGTGCCCTCCGGGACCACGATCGCCGCCCACTCGGGCTGCGAGTAGATGTCGATGGCCTGGATCGGCGAATCGTTCGAGCGGGCCAGCAGCGCGGCCGACCCGGCGGTCGAGCCGACGTCGATGGCGGCCGCACGGAGGGCCTCATTGGCCTTGTTCGAGCCCGCCGACTTGACCCAGTTCACCGTGACGCCCTGGTCGGCGAGCTCGGCCTCGAGCCAGCCCTGGTTCTTGATGATCAGGCTGAGCGGGTTGTACGTCGCGAAATCGATGTTGAGCGTGCCCCCGGTCGTGGTGATCGCGCCGTTCGCCGCACCGCGCCGCGGCCGCGCTGCCGGCGGGCGGCGTCGTGACGCGCGTGCAACCGGCGAGGAGGGCCAGCGCGGCGACGGTCGCGATGAGCCTGGGCGCGGTCCGGCCGGCGCGCCGGACTGTCATGGTGCTTCGCATCGGTCGTGACTCGTCCTTTCGTCGTGGTTGGTCGGTGTGCGGCGGAAGTGGGTCGGTTTCGTCAGTGGGTGTGGCGGTCGATGCCGAGACCCCCCAGCAGCGATGCCCGGAGCTCGGCGAGTTCCGCGGAGCCGCGATCCCGCGGGCGGGCGCCCGGGACGACGACGATGTCGCGGACCGTCGCGCCCTCGATGCCCGGCTCCTCGCCGAGCAGGAGCACCCGATCCGCGAGCTGCAGTGCCTCGTCCACGTCGTGGGTCACGAGCAGGACCGTCGTCGGGGCCGCGGCGTGGATCTCGAGGAGCAGGTCCTGCATCCGCAGCCGCGTCAGGCGTCCAGTGCCCCGAACGGTTCATCGAGGAGCAGGACACCCGGGCCCCGGGCCAGGGCTCGCGCCAGGGACGCGCGCTGGGCCATGCCGCCGGAGACCTCGCGGGGTCGGTACTCGGGCGAACGGCCCCAGGCCGACGAGGTCGAGCAGCTCCGCCACGCGGTCGGACCCGGTGTCCCTGATCCGTCCCGGACGGCAGCCCAGCGCGACGTTGCCGGCCAGCGTGCGCCACGGCAGCAACCGCGGCTCCTGGAAGGCGACCGCACAGCGAGCGTCGATCCCGACCACCGGGCCGTCATCGATCCGCACACCGCCGACGGTCGGCCGATCCAGGCCACCCGCGATGCGCAACAGCGTCGACTTGCCACAGCCGCTCGCCCCGAGGATGGCGAGCACCTCGCCCGAGGCGACCTGGAGCGAGACGTCGCGCAACACGACCTGTCGATCCCGGGCGTGGCGTCCCGGCGTCCGGGCGCTCCGGCCGTCGCTCGGGCCGTCGGTCGCGACCCGACCGCTGCACGCGATCGAAGGTGCGGCCGACGGCCAGGAACTCGACCGGGAACTGCGCGGCGTCGATCCCGGGCGCCTGGGGTTACGCGACTCGTGTGGCGTCGGGGTGGAGCGATCCATCGGTCATGGGCGCGACCTCGTGGTTCCGTGGACGGTCTTAGGTGAGCAGATGCGGGGTTTGGCGGTCCCGCGCGGGTGACTGCGGCGGCTGCCCAGGGCTCGGGACACAGAAAAGCCGCAATCCTCCAGCGGACTGCGGCCCCGGGACCGGCTCCTGACCCGTCGCTCAGACGGTGCTGACGATCGGCGTCAGAGCCCTGTGTCCCCTCCTTGGGGCCGCCAGGGCATACACATCTCGCTGCGGCGGTACGGCGTCATGCCCGGCACCCTACGGGATGCCGGCCGGAATGTCTACTACTCCAGTGGGAGTAGGGACAGATGAAACCGGAACGCAACCATCAGGCGGGCGCTCCGGGCTGCGCGGCGGGCTCGTCGCCGCCGTCCGAGTCGGGCCCGATCGGGTCCGACGACGCGTTCTCGCGCCGTGCCAGCAGCAGGAACGGCAGCGCCAGCGCCTGGAGTCCGGCCGACACGACGTACGACGCCGGATAGCCGTACACGTCGGCCGTGCGGCCCAACGCGGGCTGGATGACGACGCCGCCGGCCGATCCGACCCAGTTGTCGAATGACAGCACGGTCGCCCGCTGCTCGGACGGGATGAGGCCGTTGATGAAGGCCTGGCGCAACGGGCCCTCGATCGCGAAGACCATCGCCCAGACCGCGAGCAGGACGAGGACGACGGCGAAGTTCGCGACCAGCCCGATGACGGCCAGCAGCACCACGTTGAGCACGCCGCCGAGGATGAGCGCGTGCGTCCGCCGGCTGAAGAAGCGGCGCACCACGGGCACGATCAGGCCGCCGATGATCTGCGCCCCGGCGACGAGCGCGGCCGCCAGCCCGGCGACGCCGTAGGCCGTCGGGTCGCCGTAGAGCTCGAGGAGATAGGGCTGCAGCGCGTAGAACGCGTAGAACCCCACGCCGGCCTGGAACGGCGCGGCGAGCATCAGCCACCGAACGGGTGGGTTCCGCCAGCCGCTGTCGATCGCCCCGCTGAGCACGGTGCGGACCGCCTTGCCGGTGCTGACGTCACGTTTCGGCTTGAACCCGAGATCGTGCATGAACCAGAACGCGACCACGAGGGTCACGCCGAGCATCGCCGCGCGAACGAGGTACGGGACGCCGAGGTTCGTCGCCTGCGCGATGACGCCGCCCAGCACGGAGCCCACCAGCATCGCCGCGCCGCTGACCGTCTGCGCGCGGCCGAAGATCGATTCGAGGTTCCCCGTGAATCCGCTGTCGGCGAGCGCGTCGACCAGCCACGCCTCGGTGGCACCCGAGAAGAACGTGAAGCCGAGCCCGAGCAGGATCGACGAGATCGCCCACCCGATGAACGGCGCGCGGATCTGCCACATGACGAGGTAGAGCAGCGTCGAGAGCAGCAGCGTGGCCGCGCCGAGGAGGAACGAGAAGCGACGGCCGCGCGTGTCCGCGATGACCCCGGTCGGGACCTCGAACAGGACCTGCCCCACCGCGAAGAACGCGTTGGCCGCGAACGCCTCGGTGTTGCTCAGACCCGCGTCCAGCAGGAACAGCGTGTTGATGCCCCAGATGAACGAGGCCGCGAGCGTGGTCAGCAGCGTGAGCAGCAGGTAGGTCCGCTGGACCGTCCGGGCGGCCGGGGTCATGGGCGGCGCGCCTCGTCGACGATCCCGCGCACGGCCGGCACGACCTCGGCGGCGAACCGCTCGATGTCACGCGTCCCCGTGTCCGGGGGCCAGAACACGAAGCCGTCGATGCCGAGGTCGAGGGCGAACGACGTCAGGGTGTCGACCCAGTGCCGGACCGGCCCGTCGAGTGGCCCGTCGCCACGCGCGCCATCGGTGATCGTGCCCGCGAGGTTGTAGATGCGCCGGATGTCGCGCGGGTCGCGTCCGGCGGCGACCGCCGCATCGTCGAGCTGCCTCGGCTGCCGTGCGAAACGCGTCGGGCGGCAGGTACCCGAAGGACGGGACCCAGCCGTCGGCCAGCCGACCGATCAGCCGCATGCCGCGCGGCCTGTATGCCCCGATCCAGATCTCGACCCGGTGCGCCGGCGGCGGTCCCGGCGGGTAACCCGGCACCGGGTACAGCGGCCCGGGTCCACGGACCACGCGCTCGCCGTCGAGCACGGCGCGGATGATCGGCACGGCTTCCTCGAGCGCGGCGGCCGCCTCGGCCGTGCTTCGCCGCGGGCCGCCCATCCCGGCGACCGCGTCCCAGAACCCGCCCGCGCCGAGACCGAGCTCGAACCGTCCGCCGCTCATGACATCGAGTGACGCCGCCGCCTTCGCGATCATCGTCGGTCCGCGGAGGGGCAGGTTGGCGACGTCCGGGAAGAACGACAGCCGGGACGTCCGCGCGAGGAGGTCGGCGATGAGCGCGAACGTGTCGAGGAACCGGCGCTGGTAAGGGTGATCCTGGATCCCCACGAGGTCGAGCCCGCCATGCTCCGCGGCGAGGACCTGCCGGACGAGGTCCGGGTACGCGTCGGCCGTCGGCGTGATCGAGATGCCGAACCGCAGCCGATCTACGAGCATCGGCCCTTCCGGGTGCCCGGGCGCTTTCCGGTGGGTGGCGCGTCGGGCGGGGTCGGGGTCGAGACGGCCTTGGCGGCGTCGGCGGCGTCGGCGGCGGGATCGCCCGCCCGGCTCCCCAACGGACCCGGTGCCGGGCCGTGGACGACCTCGTAGCCCGTCGTGTTCTCGAGCACCTCGACCGAGCCGTCGACCATCCGGATCGACATCGAGCCACGGCCGGCCCGCAGGTTGCGGATCGACAGCTCCGGCATCCAGTCGGGCAGGGCCGGATTGACGTAGACCGTCGATCCGTCGGGTGCGGCCGTCGCGTGGATCCCGGACAGCATCGAGACGAACCGGAAGACCGATCCGGCCGCCCACGCCTGGGGGACGTTCGCCCCGAGATACGGCACGGGGAAGCTTGCCTCGACCCGCGGCAGGCCCGAGAACAGCTCGGGCAGCCGGTGTCCGAGCAGCCGCTCGGCGACGTCGAACATGCCCTTGGCGACCTGCGCGGCCTCTGCCGCGTAGCCGTAGCGGCGGAACCCCCCGGCGATGGTCGCGTTGTCGTGCGGCCAGACCGATCCCGTGTGGTAGGAGAACGGGTTGTAGGCGGGATGATCGGAGGACAGCGTGCGCACGCCCCAGCCCGACCACATGTCGTCGGCGAGCAGGCGTCGCACGACGCGGCCGGCTCGCTCCGGCGGGACGATCCCCGACTGCAGGAGGTGGCCCGGCGTTCGAGGCGACGCTGCGGATCGGTCGCTTCGCGCCGTCGAGACCCAGGTAGTAGGTGCCCTCGGCCTCCCACCAGAACGCCTCGTTGAACCGCTCGTACAGCCGGGCCGCCTCGCGGGTCAGGCGTCGCGCGTCCTTGGGCCGGCCCAGGACCTCGTACACCTCCGCGAGGCGCAGCTTCGCGTCGTAGACGTAGCCCTGCAGCTCGCACGTCGCGATGGGCAGTGGCGCGAGCGTCCCCTTCTCGTCGGGGATCGCGTCGCCGGCGTCCTTCCAGCCCTGGTTGTAGTAGCCATGCGACGACCGGGTCGCGTACTCCTGGAACCCGTCGCGGTCGCGGTCGCCGAACCGGTCGATCCAGGCCATGGCCGCCTCGGCGTTGCCGAGATAGCGATGCAGCAGCGCCGGGTCACCCAGCCAGTGGTAGAGGTACGAGAGGACGATCACGAACAGGCTCGTCGCATCGTGGGTGCCGTAGTACGGCTGGAACGGCAGGATCCCGAGCTGGGCGAGCTCCCCGTGACGGATCTCGTGCAGGATCTTGCCGGGCTCCATGTCGCGCTCGGGGTCATCGTCGGTGGCCTGCAGCTCGGAGAGGCGGCGCAGCGCTCCGGCGGCGAACTCCGGGAACCCGGAGATCCCCTGCATCGACACGATGAGCGAGTCGCGGCCGAACAGGGTCACGAACCACGGGATACCCGCCGCCGGGATGAAGACGCCACGCTCGAAGGTGGGGTCTTCGAGGCGGAGCGCCTCCATGTCACGGACCGCCTGGTCCCATGCCCGGCTGATGCCCGGATCGCGGGTCTCGATGCTGACGTTCGGCAGCCGGTCGCGGATGACCTGCCGCAGCGGCGCCTCGACCGCGTTGCAATCGAGCGTCACCAGCCGGCGGCGCATCGCGGTCACCGGCAGCCACTTCAGGCAGGTGTGCCAGACGCCCTTGGGCGGGATCGTCGCGACGAAGACGAGGCGGCCGTTCGCGTACTGCGGCGGGGTGGAGGCGCGCTCCGCCGCGACGATGAGCTCGCGCCGGAACTCGCCGTTGCGATAGCTCGTGCGCAGCTCCCCCCGCGACCGGAGCCAGCGCGTGTTCAGGGCGCCGCGCCGGACGACCTGGCCGGACTTGACGTCGAAGATGTCCGCGAAGTCGGAGCGGATCGCGATCTCGAGGGTGATCCGCACCGGTCGACGCGCGTAGTTCGCGATGTCGTAGTCCTCGTGCACCCCTTCCGCCACGGTGCGATCGAGACGCAGCGACAGCGATTGCCGCTCGATCGGGCCCTCGTCGTCGATGAGCGTGTCGTTGGTGAACTCGAAGCGCGACGAGAAGAACTGGAGCTGGGCAGAGCTGAGCAGGAGCGGGCGGCGCCCGTTGATCCAGATGTCGTAGTCGGAGATGAAGCGGCTGTCGCGCGTGAAGAAGCCGTCTTCCGCATCGCTGATGATCCGCCCGTCCGGTTGGCACACGAGGACGCGGTCGTCCCGGCTGATGGTGATCGTCGACGGTCCCACCTGGACCGGGAACGTCATCGGGCGGCGGCCTCCTCGGGCAGATCGCGCTGGTCCTCGACCGCATCGACGGCCATGTCTGCGGCAGGCCCGTCGACCCGCAACGGCGGGAACCCCAGGCGGGCGGCCGATCGGTCGGCGGCCGGCAGGACGACGTGGGCGGTCGCCAGCGCAGCATAGGCGACCGCCACCGTCAGGAGGGCCGCGACGAGCACCGTGCCGACGGCGAGGATCGCGGCCAGCGCAAGACCCAACCCGACCATCCGGCCCGGCCGTTCCAGGAGCAGCACGGCGGCGGCCCGCGCCACCTCGAGCGGCGGCCAGTCGACTCGTGCCGGGTCCGCCAGCAGGACCCAGAACGGGAACGCCAGGAGCCACAGCGCGAGCAGGCCCCAGCCGGCGAGCGTGGCGATCGCCACGCCGATGAGGTCGCCTCGCGCCAGACCGGCGAGCAGGTTCGTCCCGAGGATCGCGACCGCCGCGACCATGAGCGCGCCGGCGATGAGCGCGGGGACCGCGAGCGCTTCGTGCGGCCGTGACGGCATCGGAGAGCACGACCTCCTGCCGCCGGACGATGAAGCCGGCAAGCCGCGCGACACCGACGAGCGGCAGGGCGAGGCACGGTAGCGCGATGAGTGCCACGACCGGCGCGCCCCACGACGCGGCGAACACCCCGGTCATGAGCACGCGCGGCCCAGGCAAGGTTCGCCGGCACGAGCCGGATGGAGTGGTAGTAGAGGTCGATCGCCGCGGTCCGGAGCGCCGCGCGCACGCCGGGCGAGTCGACCGCCTCAGCCCTTGACACCCGACCCCGAGATGCCCGCGACGAAGTAGCGCTGGAAGTACAGGTACAGGACGAGGATCGGCAGCGTGGCCATGACGATGACGGCGGTGAGCGCCGGCCAGTTCACCTCGAAGAAGCTACGGAACTGGGCCAGCCCGAGGGGCAACGTCCAGTGGCTCTGCTCCTGGTACAGGATCAGCGGCCAGAAGAAGTTGTTCCAGGCGCCCTGGAACTGGAGGATCGCCACCGCGGCGAGCGCCGGCGTCGCCAGCGGCAGGATGACCCGCGCGAAGGTCGTGAAGAAGCCCGCGCCATCGAGCTTGGCCGCCTCCTCGAGCTCGCGCGGGATCGTCAGGAAGAACTGGCGCAGCAGGAAGACGCTCTCGACCTGGACCGCGAGCACGACGACGACCGAGAGGTAGTTCTCCGGACCGCTCGTGACGAGGTCGATCGGCCCGTTGTTGAGCATCAGGTACACCGGCACGAGGCGCAGCTGGTCCGGGATCATCAGTGAGGCGAGCACGATCAGGAACAGCAGGTCCCGGCCCGGGAACCGAAGTCGTGCGAAGGCGTAGCCGGCCATGCTGCCGAGCACGAGGTTGCTGAGCATCACCGAGAACGCCAGGAAGAAGCTGTTGGCGAACAGCCGGGGCAGCGCCGGGTCGAGGTCGGTCCACGCGGTCTCCCAGCCCTCGAGGGTGAACGGGTCCGGGATGAGCGTGAGCTGGACCGAGTCGGGGATCGTCTTGAACGAGGTGACGACCGTCCAGCCGAACGGCACGAACATCAGCAGCGCGTAGCCGATGAGGAAGGCGTACGCGATGCGTCGTCGCCATGGCCGCGCCCGAGCGCACCGGCGGCGCCGCCGGCGACCGCGTCCGGCTCGCGCGGCAGGTCGCCCATGGCCGGCAGGGCCCGATCCCGGATCATCGGTCAGACCCAGCTCGGCGTCTGCCCGAACAGGCGACGCTGGATGACGGTGGCCGTGAAGATGATCGCGAACAGGACGACGCCGACCGCCGCGGCGAATCCGAAATCGAAGTCGCTGATCGCCGATCGATAGATGAACAGGACGATCGTCGTCAACGAGTTGTTCGGCGTCCCGTCCGGCCCGCCGCCGATGTACGCCTGGTCGAACATCTGCAGCGCCCCGATGACCGCGACCGTCGCGACGAAGTAGTGGGCCGGCCGGAGCAGCGGGAACGTGATCCGCCAGAACATCGCCCATGGCGCCGGCCCCGTCGATGGCGGCCGCCTCGTACAGGTCCTCGTTGATGCGTCTGGAGCGAGGCGAGGTAGAACACCATGAACGTGCCCGACGTCGTCCACACGTTGAGCGCGATGATCGTGTTCAGCGCGGTGTTGCTGGTCCCGATCCAGTTGTGGTTCGGGCCGATCCCGAAGAGCCTCGAACAGCGGGTTCAGGCCCAGCGCGCTCGCGGACGTCGTTGAACAGGCCGAGCGGCGCGAAGATGAACAGCCAGAGCACCGTGATCGCGGCCGAGCTCGCGATGGCCGGGAAGTAGAAGGCCGCGCGGAAGAACGTCTGGCCGCGGATCTTCTGGTTGACGACCACCGCCAGCAGCAGACCGAGTGCCATGGTCAGCGGCACCCAGACGCCGTGTAGTAGAGCGTGTTCGCGATCGCCTTGTGGAAGATCGGGTCGCTCAGGAGCTGCTCGTAGTTGGCCGAGCCGAGGAACTCGCGCGGGCCGCGCAGCCCCCACTCCCAGAAGCTGATGTAGACCGCGTACAGGATCGCCCCGACCCGGAGGACCAGGAAGAACGCCATCGGCACCGCGATGAGCGTCAGGCCGGCGATGAGCTCGGCTCGGCGTTCGCTGCGGAACGTGCCTCGGCTGGTCGACGGCGACGGACGTGGCGAGCGGCCATCGGGGTGTCCGGCGAGCGGCCCGGCGCCCGGAGGGTGCCGGGCCGCGGGCCGTGGTCAGCCGCCCAGCGCCTGGTCGATCGCGGTCGTCGTCGCGTCGACGACCGGCGCCGGATCGTCGCTCTTGGCTTCGATCTGCGCCGTCATCGCGTTGTTGAAGGCGTCGTTGATGGCGCTGAAGCCCGGGATGAAGCTCCACGGGTGGGCGTACGCCGCGCCGTCGACGAGGATCTCCTTGCCGGCCGCCGCGGGCACGTCCTGGCGCGACGGGTTGGCGACGCCGCCCTCGGTCCAGGTCGTCATGCCCTCGGGGCCGGTCAGGTACTGCAGGAGTACCCAGGCCGCATCCTGGTTCGCCGAATCGACGCCGATCGAGTAGCTGACCGTGAAGCCGAGGGTCGCCTGCTCGGTGCCCTGCGGCATCGGCGCCCACGCGTACGCCGTGTCGGGGTAGGTGTTGCTCCATGTACGGGTCGAGCCAGCCGCCCTCGAAGATCATCGCGACCTTGCCTTCGCCGAGGGACTTGCCGCACCAGTCGTCACCGAGGTCGGCGGCACGGGCCGCCTGGCCGCCGGCGAACCAGCCGAGGTACGTCGTGCAGGGCCGCCCGTGTCTCGGGCGAGTCGAACGTGTTCTGGGTCTTGTCGTCGCTGAGCAGGCTGCCCCCGTTCTGGTAGATGAACGCGAGCGCCCGATCGAGGCGTGTGGTTGAGGCAGAAGGCCTTCGTGTCGCCCGTCGTCAGGGCGGTCGCGGCTGCCGTCCAGCTCGGTCCAGTTGGTCGGCGGCGCGATGCCGGCCGCCTCGAGCATCGAGGTGTTGTAGGCCATCGCCAGCGTGTTGCCGTCCTTGGGGAACCCGTAAGACGCCGCCCTCGGGCCCCGGAACGCGTCGAGGTAGCCCGGGAAGAACGCGCTCGTGTCGAATCCGCGCTCGGCGGCGAGCGGCTCGAGATCGACGAGCACGTCCTCGTCGATCCACTCCGGGCGACGCTCGAGTCGACGTAGAAGAGGTCCGGCGGCTCGCCGGCGCTGAACTTGGCGGTCATCGCGGCGGGATAGTCGCCGGCCACCGGCTGGTAGTCGACCTGGATCTGCGGATAGGCCGTCGCGAAGTCGGCGAGCACGGCCTCGAGTGCGGCGCCCTCCTCCTCGGATGCCTGCCAGCCGGAGAACACGACCGGGCCCGAGATCGACATCGGGTCGAACCCGGTCGATGCCGCCGCCGACGGGCTGGTCTCTGGCGGGGTCGAGGCAGGCTGCGCTGGCGCCTGCGGGGCTCTGGCTCGCGCCCCCGTTCGTGCATGCGCTGATCGCGAACAGGGCCGCGGCACCCACGGCCATCAGATTCCGACGCATCATCGATCCTCCTGCGGGATGCGCGGGGTCCTGAAACGCCGTCGCGGCGCCCTCACAAGCGCGCACACCCGCCCGCTGGACGGTTCTCCGTTTCGCCGAAGTCTCGGTTCCGCGCGACGGCAGGTTTGGCTCTGCCGCCCTGCGACGGACCGTTACAGGTTCGTTGCGATGCGTGCGTGATCGCGCTGCGGACGTCAGGCGTCCGCCCGATCCCTCCGGCGTTGGATCAGGCTGACGTCGCGGGGTACTCGTTCGGGTGATCGCCGCGGTCCTTGTCCGACGTCCGCGCGATCGTCGCGAGCGCCTCGTCGACGGTCGTCCCGTTGGCATCGGCCGCGCGCTTGACGTCCTCGTAGGTGATGTTGATGCCGGGCTTGCCCATGTCGTCGTGGGCACGCATGCATCCACAGTTCAGGCACATGGTCGGGGACTCCTTGTCTCGCTGATCGCTGGTCGCGGGCGGGCTCCGGCAGGGTGGCGGTCCGGCCGCCTCGGCGGCATCATCGACGCGCCGCCGACACAGGACCCTCACGGACCTCGATCAGGGCGCTACAAGCGTCTCGATAACGGCGTCGGACAGCCGCGGCCACGCCTCGAGAGCCCATGGGCCGAATTCGCGGTCCGTCAGGCACACCAGGGCACGATCGAGCACGGGATCCACCCACACGAACGTGCCGGCACCACCGAAATGCCCGAACGTGGCCGGCGAGTTCGTGCCACCGGTCCAATGCGGGTCCTTGCCGTCGCGGAGCTCCGGGCCGAGGCCCCAGTCCAACGGATCGAACGGGCCGATCCCGGGCAGCACGCCCTTGAGACCCGGGAACGCGACGCTCGTCATCGCGGCATGCGTGGCGGCGGCGATCAGGGTCGGCCGCAGCAGCTCGCCGGCGACCGCCGCCGCGTCGTGCAGCGTCCCGTACAGGCCCTGCGACGGACGCTCGCGGAGTGCGGCACCATGCATCCGAAGCGGCGTGAGGACCGAGTCGCGGAGCGCGTCGGCAGGCGTGGTCCCGCGGCGCTCGGCGAGCAGCGCCCCGAGCGCGTCGTACCCGGGGTTCGAGTAGATCCGCATCGTCCCGGGCCGGGCGAGGACGGTGTCGCCGTTGAACGGGAGCCCGGAGGCATGCGCGAGGAGGTGCCGGACGGTCGACCCCGGCGGACCCGCCGGTTCATCGAGATCGATGTCGCCGCGCTCGACGGCGATGAGGACCGCTAGCGCCGTCACGAGCTTCGTGATCGACGCCCAGCGGAAGACGTGGTCGGTGTCACCGTGCGTGGCGAGCACGCCGGACGGGCCGACGACCGCCGCGGCTGCATGGTCCGCGCCCCACCCGTCGATGGTGGCGAGGACGGTCGCGAGCCGGGCGGTCATGGCCCGATGCTAGCCGCCCGGGGGCGGCATCGTGGCTAGACCTCGGATTCGGAGGCCGGCGTGGGAGTCGGGTCGGCGGACGGCGTCGACGGCGCGCTGCTGCTGCCGTCGTCCGAGCCGCCCGAGCCATTCGAGTCGCCACCGCCGTCGGGGTCCGGGCAATCGCCGCGGGCGTGATCGCTCGGCGCGGTCGAACCGTCGGTCGACGGCTGCGTCTCGGTGGTGGGGGCCGGGGTCGCCGACGGTTCCGGGCTGGCGGCCAGCACGACCGCCGTCCCGCCGACGACCAGCAGGCCGGCCGCGAGCGCGAGCGTCGCCAGGGTGCGACGTGCACCCCCGATGACGTTCGACGTGGCGGCAGGCGCCTGGCTGGTCGCCGAGGTCTCGACGTCGCCCGGCGATGGGGTCACCGGTCGCGGCACGAGCGGCGGCGACTCGATGGGGGGATCGATGGGTTCCATGGGTGCTCCTTCGCTGAGGGTTGCGATGGTTGCCCGCGCAGGCAGGGCAAGCGTCGCGGCGGCATCTGAGAGCCGTCTGAGGCCCGTCGATTCGTCATCGAACTGACGCGGACCCGTCCTACACTTCGGCCATGAGGTTCTTCACGTCCAAGCCACAGTCCATCCCCTCCCCCGCCGAATCCCTCCCCGGTCGCTCCGATCCGATCCTCCCCGGCCGGGCATGCACCGCGTCCTGGGCACGCCGATCGCCGGCCCGTGGCCGGAGGGCACCCGCACGGCCGTGTTCGGCCTCGGCTGCTTCTGGGGCGACGAGAAGGATTTCTGGCAGCTCCCCGGCGTCGTGACGACCGCCGTCGGCTATGCCGGTGGCCACACCCCGAACCCGACATACGAGGAGGTCTGCTCGGAGCGGACCGGTCACGCCGAGGTGGTGCTGGTCGCCTACGACCCGTCAAGGATCACGCTACGAGCAGCTGCTCAAGACCTTCTGGGAGGCCCACGACCCGACCCAGGGCATGCGCCAGGGCAACGACCGCGGCACCAGCTACCGCTCGATCATCATCGTCGCCGACGACGAGCAGCGGGCTGCCGCCGAGGCCTCGAAGGCGATGTACCAGGAGCAGTTGTCGAAGGCGGGCTACGGCACGATCACGACCGAGATCGTCGACGCCGCGTCGAACCCGTTCTACTACGCCGAGGACTACCACCAGCAGTACCTCGACAAGAACCCGCGCGGCTACTGCCCGAACCATTCGACCGGCGTGAAGCTGCCGGACGACTTCGTGGTCACACCGCTGCAATACGTGGATTAGGCCTGGTCACCGAGGCCTTCGAACAGAGACCCGCCCACGATGGGCGGGTCTCCCCGGTCTGCGGGGTTGGTCAAGTCCCCTTGATGACCACAGCCTGGCGTCACGACGAACGCCTACCCTCCGGTGATGGCATGTGGCCCGTGCGCCACAGCCGCCTCGAGGTGTCGGAGCAGCAGCGGCGACCCGAGGCGGTCGATCGTCTCCCGGGCCAGCGCTACCTCCCCCGCGACGAATGGGTCCGCCGGTCCGATGACGTAGACCAAATCGATCGCGAACAGCACGTCCTGCAGCGGGACATGGCACTCGCGAACGGCCGGCATGATCTCGCGGTAGGAATCGAGCGCCGCCGCTCTGTCACCGCGGAGGCCGGTGATGCCTGCAGCCAAAGCTCGGCGAACCACGGCGCTCGCGCCGGCGTCGGGAAGGTTGTTCACGCCGTCATCGATCATCCGCTCGCCCGCATCGGGGTCGGCCTGCCAGAGGTCCAAGTGCGCGACCAGCTGGACAAGCGCGAAAGTGTCCGGGTCGGGAGCGATCGGTCGCCAGAGGGCGCGGGCGTCGTCGATACGGCCCTCGTCCAGGGCTGCGTAGCCGAGGAGCTCGTCGCGAGTGATCCGCCAGATGCCCTCCGTTCGTCCCTCCGCTGTCGCAAGGAGCTCGGCCATCTCCTCCGCGTACGGCTCGCCGCGCCAGATTCGCTGGACAACGAGCGAGCCCAGGGGCAGCGCGCGGTCGATCGGGTCCGTCGTGTCGTCGAGGGCGGACGCGATCATGCGCTCGCCCGCATCGACGTAGCCCAGCCAGATCGCTGAGCTGGACAGGGTCCCTGCGATCCGATGGGCGTGAACGAGCTCGCCCAGGCGCGTGGCGAGCGCGTGGGCCTCCAAGCCGAGCTCCCACGCTTTCGCCACATCCTCGTCGGCCTCCAGGAGGTAGGCGTTGCTCAACGCGCGGAGGTGCAGGCTGGTCGGCCCGTTCTCCTCGACGATCCGGCACGCGCGAGCGAGAAGCGGCCGGCCCTCAGCGTGACGCCCGAGCATCGAAAACGCCGAGCCGATCGTAATCAGGGAGCTGGCGAGGATCGCCGGCTGGTCGGACCCCTCGGCGAGGTCGAGGAGCGGCTCCGCGAGCTCGATCGCGCGCTCGGGAGAGCCGGAGAGGAATACCAGGCGCGCGTGTTGGTCGCGCAGCGGCAGGACGGCGGGATCGGCCGCGAGGTCGCTGAACTCAGCGATCGCGGGCTCGATGACCGCCGCCGCCTGGTCGAACCGCACGGCGCCGAGCAGCACGCGCGCGCGTTCCGCGAGGGCTCGGGCGAGCGCCTGCCGGTCGCCGAGTGTCCGACGGAGCTCGACGGCCCGAGCGAGGTGCGCGTCCGCGGCATCGAACTCGGCCGACGCGAGGGCCTTCTCCCCGGCGAGCATCAACAGCTCGGCCTGGCCGACCGGGTCCGAAGTGAGGCCGAGTGCGTCCTCGTAGAACGACATCGCCTGGCGCGGGGCGCCTAGCGAAGTCGCACGGTCGCCGGCCGCCCGGAGTGCCACTCGGGCCTTCACGGCCAGCTCGTCGGCCTCCTTGCCGGGCCCAACCAGACGCAAGGCCGAGAGGTAGTGGCCGCCGAACGCGGCGACGAGCTCGGGATCACCGAGCGATTCGAGCCAGCGAGCGACGGCGACGTGACGGGACTTGCGGTCGGCCTTCGCGAGCGTCCGGTAGGCGACCTCACGAATGAGCGTCTGGACGAACACGTAGTGCCCACGCTCGGGCGAGCGTGGGTCGACCACGTGAGTGAGGAGCTCGCGGCGGACGAGCGACCGGAGACGAGGCTCGAGCTCCGCCTCGGTCCGGCCGGAGACCGCAGCGAGTCCCGCCGGAGCAAAGCTCTGACCCAGGACCGCGGCGTCGAGGACAAGCGCCCGATCCGGTGGCGCGAGCGCGTCGAGTCGGGCGGCGATCAGCGCCGTGAGCGTCTCCGGAACGGCGAGATCGGCCAGCTCACCGAGGTCGCCCGCCGGCTCGAGCACGCCGGCGTCGCCCAGCCTCAGCTGCCCGCTCGACAGGAGCATTCGGACCATCTCGACCGCGTACAGCGGCACCCCTTCTGCCCGAGCGACGATCGCCGTGGCGGTCTTCTCGGGGAGGGCCGGCACAAGACCCGCGAGCAGCCGCCGCATGTCCCGATCCGGCAGCGACTCCAGAACGAGGCTCGCGTGACCGCGGCGCGGTGTCCCCCACTCCGGCTGCCGCTCGAGCAGCTCGGGCCGGGCGAGCGACAGCACGCAAATCGGGTGGTCGCGCGCCCAGTCGACCAGGTGGTCGACGAAGTCGAGCGTGCCCGCGTCCGCCCAGTGGAGGTCCTCGAACACGAGCACGACCGTGCCCGATGCCGCGAGGTGCTCGAAGAACGTCCGCCACGCCCCGAACAGCTCCTCGGGCGGCACGTCCCCGGCGACGCCGAGCAGCTGCAGAAGCGCGGATTCGACCCGCGCGCGATCCGGCGACTCGGGCATCCGCTCGTCCAGCAACGCGCCGATCCGGGCGCGGACCGTCGCGTCGTCGTCGCTCTCGGCCAGGCCCGCCCGAGCGCGGACGATCTCGCCGAGCGCCCAGAACGTGATCCCCTCCCCGTACGCCGGCGAGCGCCCGCGGTGCCAGTAGACGGGTTCGGCGATGCCGTCGAGGTACTTCTTCAGCTCCCACGCGAGCCGGCTCTTGCCGATGCCGCCGGTGCCGATCACCGAGACGTGCCGGATGCGACGCTCCGACCCGGTTGCGTGGAACAGCTCCTTGAGCAGGCGCAGCTCCACGTCCCGGCCGACGAACGGCGCGTCGAGGCCCTCGACCCGGCCCCGCCCGCCGCGCTCGGCGACGATGCGGAGGGCCTGCCAGGTCAGAACCGGCGCCGCCTTGCCCTTGAGCGCGTGCTCGCCCGCGGGCTCGAACGCGATCGCGCCCGAGGCGGCGCGGAACGTCGACTCTCCGACGAGCACGGTCGACGGTGCCGCGGCCGACTGCAGCCGCGCCGCGGTGTTCACGATGTCGCCGGCCACCATCCCCTGGTTCGTCGCGCCGATGGTGACCGCGGCCTCGCCGGTCAGGACGCCGCAGCGAGCCAAGATGCCGGGCGCGACAGCCGGCACGGCCGCCACGAGCTCGAGGGCGGCCCGGACCGCGCGCTCGGCGTCGTCCTCATGCGCGGTCGGGGTGCCCCAGACGGCCATGACCGCATCGCCGATGAACTTCTCGACGACCCCGCCGTGGCGCGTGATCGTCTCGGTCGCGATGCCGAAATACCGAGTAAGCGCCTCGCGCACGTCCTCGGCGTCGCGCCCCTCCGAGAAGGGCGTGAACCCGACGAGGTCGGCGAACAGCACACTGACGAGCCGGCGCTCCGCAACCGGCGCTGCCGATGTCGCAGGGGGCGCCACCGGCGTGGCCGGCGCCAATGCGGCATCCGCGATCGATGCCGGCGTCTGGCCGCTTGGTCGCGAAACCGGTGGCGTCGACGTCGTCGCTCGCGCGATCCCCGACTCGAGCGCGTTGCCGCACTGGCCGCAGAACCGATGATCCGGCGGGTTAGCCGTCCCGCACGCTGCACAGACGATCGCCAGTGCCACGCCACAGTTGCCGCAGAAATGCTGACCTGCCGCCGCCTCCGTGCCGCAGGTCGCGCAGAGGATGGCCGTCACGCTCCCGACCTCACGGCAGCAGCGTACCGGACCCCATCAGCGTGGCGCCCGATTGGTTGCCTGCAGAATACGCAGCCCAAGGTGACCCGGGTGTGTCACCGATGACGGGGACTACTCGGGTTCTGCTGCAGCACGCAGCGCGGCGTCGAGCGTCGCCAGCTCGCCGTCGAGGTCGATCCACCACACGCTGTTCTCCTACGTCGCCGATAGCGACGACCGGCTGGTGGTACTCAACCTCGTCGCGCTCCCCGGGTTCGGGCGTCACTCCCCCTTCGCCAGACGGGCGATCGCCCCTGAACATCGGGCTTGCCTGTCGTCATCGTCCTCCCCTCTGTCAGTCCGGAGGACGCCATGCAGGAGCCGGCGTTACACCGAATCCGCCGCTCCGGTCGACGGTCGGACGTGACTCAGGTGTGTCGGAACCTCACGCCCCTGGCGGGCGATACGAGACCTCCACCTTGCTGGCGGCGTCGACCTCTTCCGGCGTGAGCAGGATGGTGGTCTTGACACTGGCGGCACCGGTCGCCGCGACGGCGGTAACGACCGCGGCGGCGGCCACGTTGTCGGGCAGGTCCACGACGACGTAGTAGTCGTCACCCCCGAACGCGAAGTAGAAGGATTCGACCGACCCGCCGACGGAGGTCGCAAGCTTCCGGACGGCATCGACGCGGCCCGTGCCGCCCTCCTTGCGCACACCGCGAATGCCTTCGACGGTATAGCTGCCGTGGATGAGGTACTTGGCCATGACGGAACCTCCTGAAGCCCGGTGAGTTCTCGCGGGCATACTACGTCGCGGGCGTCGACGGACGGCCGAGAAATCGACGGCTCTGAGACAACATCTGGTGGAAAAGATGACGGCAAGCGACGCCGATCGATTGCATAGCGGGCTCGTCAAGAGCTTCGTCGCGGCGATGCCGCGTCTCGCGGACTCGTGGATCGAGCTGCGCGACGGCTACGCGGTGGCCGTATGCCCGCCGATCCCGCTGCCCGGCTTCAACGGCCTGTGGATCGACGGTGAGGTGTCGCCCGAGGAGTTGTCACGAGCGATCGGTGAGGTCGACACGGCCGGCGTCCAGTGCTGGCTGCTCGTTCGTGCGGGCGCCGCGGGTCCATTCGATTCGGATCGCCTCGGCGCTCGGCTTCCACCTCGAGGAAACGGTGCCTGCGATGAGCGTCGAGCCGGGGGCCCTCCTCGACGCTCCGGCGAACGGTGCCGAGGTCCGGCGCATCACCGCGGATGAGGTGGGCGCAACGATCGGCGTTGCCGCCGCCGGTTTCGAGGGGCCATTGCCGATCTTCGAGGCGATGTATTCGAGCATCATGGCGACGCCCGGTTTCGCCGTCTATGAGGCTCGGGTCGACGGCGTCGCCGTCTCGACGGCCTGCAGCTGGCTGGGGGACGGAGCGGTCGGCATCTACAACGTGGCGACGCCCGCGGAGCACCGACGGCGTGGCTACGGTCGCGCGGTCACGGAGCGGGCGATCCGAGACGGCTTCGAAGCCGGGGCCGACCTGGCCTGGCTGCAGGCGTCGGAGCTCGGTGCGCCGGTCTACCGCTCGATGGGAATTCCGCGAGGTCGAGACGTATCACGTCTACGCGAAGGTGGACCGAACCCGCCAGTAGGCAGTCGGCCAGCAATTCGAATGGTCGTCGCAACAGGGCGCAAGTCCGACGCGGCGCCGGGGCTACGATGGCGAGGTCGTGGCCGTGCTCGCCCTCATCCTGACCATCGCCTGGATCGGGCTCGTCTCGGGCATCCCGACGTACCGCCGGATGCGGCGCACGGGCGACGTCGATGTCCTCGCCCGAAGTCGTCGCGGCTCCCCGCAGTGGTGGGCGAGGCTGATCTCCGTGCTGGGCGTCGCGCTCGCCTTCGCGACGCCGATCGCCGAGCTGGCCGGCCTCCCCGCGATCGCTGCGTTCGACCACCCGGTGGTCCGATGGCTCGGCGTCGCCCTGATCGTGGCCGGGACCGCGCTGACCCTGGGCGCACAGGCGACGATGGGCGATTCGTGGCGCGGAGACGTCGATCCGGATGTGACCACGCCCCTGGTCACGGGTGGACCCTTCCGCTACGTTCGGAACCCGATCTTCAGCGGCACTGCGACCGTCGTCCTGGGCCTGGCGCTCATGGTCCCGAACGTGCTCGCCCTCGCGATGGTCCTCGTGGTCCTGACCGGCCTCGAGATCCAGGTCCGGCTCGTCGAGGAGCCGTATCTGATCCGTGTGCACGGCGACGCGTACCGGCGGTACGCGGCCCGGACCGGGCGGTTCCTCCCGGGGATCGGGCGGCTCAAGTCGTCGACCGACGGCGTTGACCGTGGTGACACCCGCGGATCATGATCCGGCCGTGGACCAGCCGAGGCAGGACCTCTTCCGAGTCTGGGTGGCTTTCGCGATCTTGATCGCGGCCGGCGTGGCTGTCGACCGCGGTCCTCATCCTGACCGGAGAACTTGCGCCCACTCCAGTGACGCTCGTGCTCGTCGCCGGGAACGCCGTGCTCGCGATCTGGTCGATCGCACAGGCCCGGCGCTACGCGCGCCCACCGGGGTCCGGCTAACGGTCCCGCGCTCCGCTCAGCGAGCGGCGTAGGCCTCGTTCTCCGCGACGCGGACCTCGACGATCCTCGTCACGGTCGCCGCCGGGATCGGCTTGTCGGCGGCGAAGCGGAGCGTGCCCTTCCCCGCCAGGTACGGCGTGAGCTCGTCGCCGAGCGCATCCACCACCGCCTCGCTCGCCGGGAACATGCTGTAGTGGTTCTTGAACGCCGCGTACGACACGAGGAACTGCCCGTGGGTCCGGAACGCGGGCATCAGGTACGCGATCGATTCGATCGCGTCGGGCGCCGCGGCCCTGATCGTCCGGCGAAGCTCCTCGATCGCGGCGCGGCGATCGTCCGGCAGGGCGGCGATGTACTCGTCGACGGTGGTCGGGGCCGCCATCGGGTCTCCTTCGATGCGATATCGCGAGGTCGTGCCGGGAATCATCGCACGGCACCGCGCGACGGACGCGTCAGCCGGCCTTGGCTCCATCCATGACGCGCCCGTCGTGCAGCTCCACCACCCGGTCGGCCAGATCGATCAGCATCGGGTCGTGGGTCGCCACGATCGCCGTCACGCCTTCGCGCTGCACCACGGTCCGGAGCAGCCCCATGATCGAGCGGCCCGTGTGCGAGTCGAGCTGCCCGGTCGGCTCGTCGGCGAGCAGCAGGTCCGGCCGGTTGGCGAGCGCCCGGGCGATCGCCACGCGCTGCTGCTCCCCGCCCGACAGCTCGTGCGGTCGGTGGCGGCCGCGCTCCCCAAGCCCGACCAGCTCCAGCAGCGTCGCGACGCGCTCCTCGCGCTCCTGGGGATCGGCGCCGACGAGGCGCATCGGCACTTCGACGTTCTCGCTCGCCGACAGGATCGGCAACAGCCCGAAGGCCTGGAACACGAAGCCGATCTTCCGCCGGCGCAACTCGACGAGCCCGGCCTGGCTCATCGTGTCGACCGACTCGCCGTCGACCGCGACGGTCCCTGACGACGGCCGGTCGAGCCCGCCGATGAGCGACAGCAACGTCGTCTTGCCCGGAGCCCGACCGACCGCGCACGGCGACCAGCTCGCCCCGCTCGACCAGCAAGTCGACGTTGCGGACGGCATGCACGACCGCCGAGCCGGACTGGTAGTCGCGGCTGAGCCCGTGCGTCTCGACCATCGGCGCCGATGCGCTCGGGCCATAGGACGCGGCGTCGCGCCGCGGTCTCTCCGCGACGCCGGTCGGCCGGACGATCGATCCGGTCACGACGCGCCCCCATCCGAGGATGGCCGGCCGGTGCCGTTGCCGCCCGCTTCGTCCGGCCAGATCTCGATGTGATCGTCGACCAGCTCCAGCCGGACGCGCCGTTCCAGGCCCAACGCCTCGACCTGGGATCGCGGCAGCTGCAGGCGACCGACCCGGTCGAGCACGGCGTATTCGGTGGCGACGAGGTGGTGCTCGCCGGTCGAGCCGGCCAGTTCGGCGTGCTCGCCGCAGGACCTCGCTGCTCACCCGGCCGTCGCGGATCGCCACGGTCCGCTTGACCTGGTCGCTGACGAGCGGGTCGTGGGTGACCACCACGATCGTCACGCCGAGCTCGCGGTTCACTTCGCGCAGCAGGTCGAAGATCTCGTGGGCCGTGGCCGTGTCGAGCTCGCCCGTCGGCTCGTCGGCAAGGAGCACGGCCGGCTGGTTCGCCAGCGCGACCGCGATCGCGACCCGTTGCTGCTCGCCGCCCGACAGCCGCTCGGGCCGATGGTCGGCGCGGTCGGCCAACCCGACCCGGCGGAGCAACTCGCGCGCCTGCCCGTCGCGGGCGTCGGAGGCGACCCCGTTGAGCACCATCGGCAGCATCACGTTCTCGAGCGCCGACAGGTACGGGAGCAGGTTGCGCCCGGTCTGCTGCCAGACGAACCCGATCACCCGCCGTCGGTAGTCGGTGAGCTCACGCGAGCCCATCTCGCCGAGTTGATGCCCGGCGACGACGGCCCGCCCGGCCGACGGCTCGTCGAGCCCGCCAAGGATGTTCATGAGCGTGCTCTTGCCCGATCCGGACGCACCGATCAGCGCGATGAACTCGCCCGCCTCGACGAGCAGGTCCAGACCCTGCAGGGCGATGACCTCGAGGTCGGCGACCTTGTAGATCTTCACGAGGTTGTCGCAGGCGATCAGCGTGCCCTCGCCGAACCTCGGGCGCGCGGGCGAGGCCGTCGGCGTGCGAACGGCACCCGCGAGCCGGCGCGGCCTCCGACGATCGCTGTCGGTGTCGGCGCTGGTGTCGGCGTCGCGCCCGTGGACCACCCGCCGCGCTCGACGGCCGGCCGATCGAGTCGACCGGATGACGACCCACCGTCGGGCGGACGGGAGGAGCCGCCTCGCCCCGGGCTCGGAAGATCGACGATCTCGGGGATCGGATCGTTCGTCTCGTCGGTCATCGTCGGTCCGTCATTCGTTGCCCATCCGCAGTGCCCGCCCGAGCTCGAAGTGCCGCGCGATCCACGTGCCCGCGGCGACCACGGCGATCACGACCAGGACGATCAGGATCGCCACGGCGACGATCGCGAGCCAGTCGATCTGCAGGAGCACCGTCGCCTCCGAACCGATGAACGTCGCAAGCTCGAGTCCGGGCTCAAGCAGGAACGCGACCCCGATGCCGAGCGCGACCCCGGCCACGATGGCAACGAGCGTCGGGAGCCCGTATTCAACCACGGTCAGCCCCGCGACCTGCCGCTCGGTCATGCCGAGGGTACGCAGGTACGAGAGCTCGCGCGACCGGCGCTGCGCCGTCAGCGTGAGGGCGGCCGCGACGGCCAGCGCCGCGTACCCGCCCGCGACGAGCAGGGCGATGCCGAACCCCGACGCCACGGCCGCGACGAGCGGTGCGTCGCGCATGGCCGAGAGTCGTTCGTCGCGCGAGACCACGACCCCCGACGCCGTCTCCGCGTCGACCATCGCGCGCAGCGGCGTGGCCGCGTCGGCGGCGCCCCGGACCAGCAGCACGTTCGCCTCCACCGACCCCGTCGGCCCCGCGGCGGCCTCGAGAGCGCGGAACGGTACGACCACGAACGACGACGTCGACGGCACCCCCGGGAACGTGTCGACCACGTCCACCACCGTGAACACGAGCGGCCGGTCCGCGATCTCCATCTCGAATGTCTCGCCGACGGCCAGGACCGATCGACCGGACGGCGGCTGACGCGAGATCAACGCCGGGATCGGGGCATCGGCGCGTGCCGGCCGTCGGCCCGGACGGGGCGAAGACGAGCGGGGTCAGCACGACCGCCGACGGCGAGCCGGCCAGGACCGCCTCGTATTGCTGGGCATCGATGGCATGGAGCAGGACGCTCGATCGCTGGCCGACGCCACCGGTCAGCCGCGCCCGTGATGAGCGGCGTCTCACGCTCGTCGAGCGCGCGAGCTACGGCCGTCACCCCGGCGATGGCCGCCGGGTCCACGCCGGGTCCGAGACGGCCGCCGGCACCGGCGTCCACCCGGAAGTCCGCACCCACCTCCTGCCACGCGGCCGCCACCTGGCCGCGCTGGATGCTCGACCCGACCACCGACGAGAAGGCCCCGATCGCCACGGTCAGCATCAGTACCAGCAGCGGCATGTGCGCGGTGGTCGGCTGCCGACCGATGCTCCGCAGGCCCAGCACGGGGACGAGGTCGCGCCGACGCGCCGCGAGCCAGCCGAGCGCCCGGATCGGGATCGGGTAGAGCCGCAGTGTGATGAGCCCGACGGCGAGTCCGATCGCGATGGGCGTCGCCGCGAGGAACGGATCGAACCCGATCGTGCGTGCCCGAGGCCGCGGTCCCGCTGACGCCACGCTCACGCAGCAGCCATGCCGCGGCGACCGCCAGAGCCGACGATCAGCAGCTCGAAGACGAGCCGCCGCGGCGAGACCGACGCGACCGGCGCGTCGTCGCGGCCCGGCTCGCGGAGGGTTCGCCGGGCGATGGGCCAGGTCACGGCCAGGAGGAGCCCGGTGGCGACCAGGGCCACGAGCAGCACATCGATCGACGACGTGGCCGATGCCCGGGCGGGGATCACGGCCTCGGCGATCAGCAGCCCCAGGAGCGCGGCCGGAACGGTGAGGAGCAGCCCCTCCCACAGCTGCGCGACCAGCAGTTGCCGCCCCGATGCGCCGCGTTCGCGGGCCAGCGACAACGAGAAGCGGCGTCGCCGAACGACGAGCAACGCGACGAGGGCGACCGCGCCGATCGCGATCGCCAGGGGCCCGATCGCCGCGACCGAGAGCGTCGCCTCGGACACGGCGCGCCGGGCGAGGTAGCGATCCAGGATGCCGAGCAGGCCCGTGCGCAGGATCGGGAGGCCGGTGGTGTTGGAGGAATTGGTCACGAGCGACGACTCGAGCCGGCGCATGTCCGGGACGAGCGTGTCGAGCTGGCCGGCATCAAGCCGCGTCGGGTCCACGAAATACCGCCAGCGGTAGCTCATCGGCATGTCGAGCGCGACGACGTCCGGGTAGGCCTCGGGCGCGATCAGCCCGGTCGCGAACGCGATCGGGTTCTCGTCCGTGCCACCGACCGCGACCTGGCCAAGGCGCTGGTCGCCGTACCAGAACGGTGCGTTCGGCTCGTCGACCGTGAAGACGCCGACGATGTCGATGACGACCGGCGTCGTCGGCCGCGGGAAGACGTTGCGCAGGATCGGATCGCCCGGGTCGGGCGTCGTCTCGACCGTATCGCCGACGCCGATCTCGGTCTCGATCGCGGTCTCGCGCGAGATCGCGACCTCGAACCGCTGCGGTTCATCCGGATCGGCAGGCGCCGGCAGACGAGCCGGCGCCCGCCCTTCGACGTACGCCAGACGGTCATCCAGACCGTCCTGGTAGCGGAACGTGATGTACGTCGTGTAGGCCGGCGGGTCGTGCACGCCGAGCCGCGCCGAATCGACGAGATAGTGCCGGGCCGAGACGAGCGAGGCCAGGCTGTCGGGGAGTCGGTCCTGGAGCGAGTCGCCACGAGCCAGGACGCGTTCGAATGGCTCGGTCGTGCCTGCCGGCAACCGGTCCACGCCGCTGAACTGGAGGTTCTGCTGCGTGACGGTGGATCCCGCGATCTCGTAGCGCAGCCCATCGTCGGCCGCCCGGTTGAACAGCCGGGGTGCGGCGGCGACCGCGAAGCTCGTGACGGCGACGAGGATGAACAGGAAGAGCAGCGCACCACGCTCCACCCGGATGCGGCGCAGGATCGCCGCGACGGCGCCGACGAGTCGCACCCGTCAGTCCTCGCCGATCCGGAGCACGGACCCGAGCCCCATCCGGCGGAGCAGCCAGACGAGGATCGGCGACGGTCACGAACAGCGACACGATGGCGATGATCTCCAGCGCCGCGATCGCCCCCCACGGCACCTGGACCTCGACCGGCGGGTACGGGGTCGCCGCCTGCTGGGTGACCGTCACGAACGGCAGCACGACCCACGCGATGACGAGTCCGAGCGCCGTGCCCGCGACGAGGGCGACGAGCGCGAGCATCGCGTTCTCGAGCGAGAGCCAGCCGGACAGCTGCCCGGGCGACAGGCCCAGCGCCCGCAGCAGCGCGAACTCGGTGATCCGCTCGCGGGCGGACACCGTCGCGCTCACGATGAACCCGACGATCGCGAACAGTCCGGCGGCGACGACCCCGATGCTCAGGGCGCCGATGATCCCGAGCGCGACCGGGTCGGAGGCGAGTGCCCGGGTCCGCTCGCCGACCTCGATCACGGAGCGGCTGCCGATCTCCGGGTCCCGCAGGGCGGCCGCGACCGTCTCGCCTTGCCCCTCGTCGGCCGCGAACCACCACTCCTCGGCCCCGCCGACCGCGTTGCTCCCCTCGAAGGCCACGAGCGCGAGGGTCGGCAGGTCCATCACGAGCATGGGCTCGTCGGGGTCGGCCGTCGGGAACGCGTCGACCGCGCCGACGATGCGCAGCGATCGCTGGACGCCGGCGACCGGCAGCGAGAGGTCGTCGCCGACCGCACGGGCGGTCGCCTCGAGGAAGGCCCGGCTGGCCAGCACCGGGATCTCGGCGTCGCCGATCGCCCCGAGCACCGACGGCGCGAAGGTGATCGATGTGGCCCGTCCGAACTCGTCGACCGACGGGAAGAGCGTCAGCCCGCGTGCGCCGGTCGCGACGGAGAGCTCGTCGGGACGCATCCGCGTGTCGACCGTGCCCGGGCGACGGCCAAAGAACGACGAGGTGGCGCGCCAGCCACGGTCCAGCGTGAGCGCCACCGTCCTGCCAGGCGCCGTCCGTCGCGGCGGCCGGATCGCGGACGGCGACGGTCGCGTCGGTCGCCTCATGCGCCGGCGGCAGGCTGACCCCGACCTGCACCCCGAGCAGCTCGAGCGGGTAGGCGAAGGCTCCGACGGCAGGCTCGATCGGGGTGCCCGTCGCAGGATCGACGTCCTGCGCCCAGCGGCACGACCGCCACCTGCGGCCGGCCGTCCATCGCCATCACGGGCCCCTCGAAGCGATGGAGCATGCCCCGAGCGTCGCGAACCACGACCGCGGTCCTGAGGCCCGGCCACTCGGCGATCGTCGCCGGGTCCACCTCGTCGCGGACGATCTCCTCGGTCGTGTCGTCGACCGACTCGAGGATGAGCTCGCGGATCGCGAACTCGATCTCGAACCGGACCGCGGTCGGCTCTCCGGGCAGGACGACGGGCTCGATCGTGGGACGGGCGGCCGCGAGCGGCGCGACGAGCTCCGAGAACGCGGTCGCGGACAGGTCGTCGCGCAGGTCCACGATCTCGGGCGCCTTCGCCGCATCGATCGCGAGCAACGCCCCGTGCGCGGACGGCGTGATCCGGACCGAGCTGCGGTCGACCGGCATCGTCGGCGGCGACCCCGGCGATCGCTGCGTACGCCCGATCCAGCGCCCAGCGGGGCGTCGCGCCCGACTGCCTCCCTGGTTCGACCCGGAGGTCGGCACCGACCTGGAAGGCGGCCTGGTCGGCCTGCGACGACGTCCAGGTCGAGGTGTACGAGATGGTGAACAGGGCGGTCGCCATGGCCAGCATGAGCAGGAGCGCAGCCCGCGTGTAGCGCAATGGGCGGCGGGCGAGCTGGCGCGCGCCGAGCGACGGGACGAGCGTGCGTCCGCGGGCGGTGGCCTTCTCGATCGCCCGCGCGATGAGCGGGACGAGCCGCAGCGCGACGATCGCCCCGGCGAGCATCGCGATCGCCGGGGTCGCGACGAGGAGCGGGTCGAGCCCCAGCGTGCCTCGGACGGACTGCGTGAGTGGCGCCCCGTAGTGCCGGAGCTGCCAGAGGCCGATGGCGGCGACCGCGAGCAGGGCGATGTCGATCCCGAACCGCTGGCCGACGGTCCGCGTCTCCCCGCGCGAGATGCTGCCGCTCACGCTCGCGACCGAGCGCGCCCCGAACATCGCCGGCAGCACGAGGGCCAGGACGCACGCCGCGGCCGCGGCGGCGGCCGCGACATAGGCATCGGTGGTCACGGTCGGGTCGAGGCGCATCCCGATCGCGGCCAGCGGCCCGATCACGTTGAAGAGGTGCAGCGCCGCGGCGGCCAGCCATGGCCCGAGGAGCGCGGCCGGCACGGCGAGCGCCAGTCCCTCGATGCCCGCGATCAGCCCGATGTCGCCCGCGCTCGCTCCCCGCGAGCGGAGCATCGCGGTGTCGACCCGACGGTGATCGACCAGCAGCACGGCGCTCAACAGGATGGCGTAGGCGGCAAGGACCGCGAGCTGTGCGGTCAGCAGCAGCACGCCGGTCCGGCTCACGAGCAACGATCGTTCGGCGCGGCCGAGCTGCTCCGGGAGTGCCGTGGCGACCGCGACCGCGGTGCCGTCGCCGAGGGCGGATCCGATCCGGGCGTCGAGCGCCGTCGCCGCGGCGGCGAGCGCCTGGATCCCGCCGAGCTGCAACGCCTCGATCGCGGGAAGCGCGCGCCAGGCGAACTCCGTGCGGAGGACCGTCGCCCGCTCGATGACGTTCGTGGCGGTCGTCACGAATGGCCCGTAGGTCGTGAACTGCTCGCTCTCGACGACGCCGTCGAGGAGCTGGTCGTCGGCCCACCAGTAGGCCGCCTGCGGGTCGTCGATGCGGAAGATCCCCTCGACGCGCACCGGGAGCACGAGGGTCGTCATCGATCCGGCTGCCGAGCCTGAGCTCGTCGCCGACGGCCAGCCCGAGCGGGCCCGCGACGGACTCCGGGATGGCCACGGGAACGGCAGCGGTGCCCTGGGCGTCGACCGGCCAGCGGCCGGCCACGAGCGTGGCCCGCTGCTCGATCCCCTCCGCGGATCCGATCGTGACGAGGTCGCGCACCGCGTCCGGGTCCTGGCCCGGCAGGGCGAACGTGTCGGAGCGAGCGAATCGCACGATCTCGCCGCCGGTGGTCGCCAACGCCCGGGTCAGTTCGGCGCGGACGGCGTCATCGGCGGCGGCCGCGCGGTCCGGGGTCGCGCGGAACGAGACCTGGATGTTGACGTCCCGGACGGGTGCGTCCGCAAGGGCGCGGTGGAGGCCCGCGACGGCGACCGCGTCGGCGTAGATGGGACCCGCCGCGAGCAGGGTCGCGGCGAGGAGCGTGATGAGCCCGGCCGCCCCGACGATCGGCCAGTCGGCGCGGGCGCGGCGGAGGCTGATCCGCCCGGCGGCGGCCGGCGACGACAACAACGGAAGCGCTACCCCTGTCTGTGGCGAACCCGCCGCGACCGATCGAGCCCGCCCACCGGTCCCCGGCGGCGAGCGTCGGAACCGGCGACGCCGATCGCGCCCGGCGGCTCAGGCGCGGTCGAGTATATCCGTGGCCCGCCGATGCCCGACGCCGGCATCCCGGACGCGTGGCGCCCGGCCCCGGGGCGCCCGGGGCGCCGTGATTCGGCCGAATTCGGGTAGGCTGACGGCCGCCGACGCCACACGGGCACATCCGCGATCGTCAAAAGGATCGAGTGCGGGCGCCACGCGTCATGCACACGCAAGCCGCTCACCGGCCGCGTCAACACCGACCACACGCCGTACGCGGCATCCTGACGCCTGAGGCTTGTCCCTCGGCACGCTCCCGGAGACCCAGTTGTCCGCTTCCCCCCGCCCCGTCTCGCGCTCGGCGCCCGGCCGCACGAACGGCACCCGTCGGTCCACGCCGTCCACCATCGGCTGGATCGCGCTCATCGTCTTCGGCTTCCTCGCCGGCATCGGGATCATCGGCGCCATCGGCGCGATCAGCGTGTACGCCGCGCTCTCGACCGGCCTGCCCGACCCGCACGAGCTGACGACCCTCCAGCCGCACGAGGAGACGATCGTCTACGACCGGACGGGCGAGATCGAGCTCGCACGGTTCGGCGACATCAAGCGCGAGGTCGTCGAGTTCGACGACATCCCGCCGATCATCGTCGACGCCGACGACCGCGATCGAGGACAAGACGTTCTGGGAGAACGCCGGCTTCGACCCGCTGGCGATCGTCGCGGCGGGGCTCGATTCCATCCGTGGCGACAGCCGCGGCGCCTCGACCGTCACCCAGCAGCTGGTCCGCAACGTCCTGCTCCCCGACGACCTCGTGCAGGATCCCGACCGGACGATCGAGCGCAAGCTCAAGGAGATCATCCAGTCGATCCGTCTCACGCAGGCCTTCCCCGGCGTGGAGGGCAAGCAGGCGATCATCGCCGCCTACCTCAACCAGAACTACTACGGCAACCAGAGCTACGGCGTGAAGGCGGCCGTCCGAAGCTACTTCGGCAAGGACATCACGGTCGACGAGATCACCCCAGCCGAGGCGGCGATCATCGCGGCCCTGCCGAAGAGCCCGTCGAACTACGACCTGGTCCGCAACGCCGAGGCGCGCTGCACCGAGACGGTCGAAGAAGGGGCGGAATGCCCCGCGGCCAACACCGAGCTCGTCGTCCCGGCCGATGCCACGATCGTCGAGCGGCGCGACCAGGTGCTGGGGCTCATGGCCCAGGGCGATCGCACCCCGTTGTCAAAGGACGAGTTCAGCGCCGCCGATTTCGAGTCGGCCCAGGGCGACGAGGTCCTCCTCGCGCAGCAGTCGACCCCGCGCTGGAAGGCGCCCCATTTCGTCTGGGCGGTGCGCGACGAGCTCGCCACGCGGCTGTGCGGCGAGGCCGTGCCCAGCTGCGACGAGCTCGAGGCGGGCGGCCTGCGCGTGATCACGCACCATCGACATGGAGCTGCAGGACGTCGCCGAGCGTTGGGTCAAGCTCGCCGCTCGGGCTCCCCACCGGGCGAACCCGGAGAAGGTGGCCACGGAGGAGCTCGGCTTCGACGAATACCCCGACTGGGTGCGCAACCTCGAGACGAAGAACGTTCGCAATGGCGCCCTCGTGGCCGTCGACTACGTCACCGGCGAGACCATCGCCTACGTCGGCTCCGCGGATTACTACTCGACGCGCGGCAACAAGCAAGTTCCAGCCGCAGTACGACGTCGTCGGCCAGGGCTACCGGCAACCGGGATCCGCGTTCAAGCCGTTCAACTACGCGGTCGGCATCGATGACCAGCGGATCACGGCCGCGACCATGCTGATGGACAGCGCGACCGACTTCGGTGGCGACTACACGCCATCCAATGCCGACAACCTCGAGCGCGGGCCCGTCCGCGTCCGCAACGCCCTGCAGTTCTCGCTCAACATCCCGTCGGTCAAGACGATGGGCCTCAACGAGCCGAGTCACGTGTTCCAGCGCGCGAAGGACTTCGGGATGACCTTCCAGTCGGAGGAGACCGATGCCGGGCTGGCGCTTGGCCTCGGTGTCGCCGAGACGCGACCGATCGATCTCGTCACGGCGTACGGCACGCTCGCCAATGGTGGCAAGCGGATCGGCCATACGACGATCCTGGAGATCAAGGACCGCGCCGGGGAGGATGTCCGCGACCCGTACACGCCGCCCGAGGGCGAGCAGGTGATCAGTCCGCAGGCCGCCTACATCGTCACGGACATCCTGCGCGAGAACACGGTCCGCGGCGTCAACCCGTTCTGGGGCCGCTTCCAGATCCGCGACGAGAATGGCGACTACCGCCAGGCGACGCTCAAGACCGGCACCAACAACGACGCCAGGGACCTGAACGCCTACGGGTACCTCGCCCCGCCCAGCGAGGAAGGCCGCGCGGACGGTGCCTACGCCCTGGCCGTCGGCGTCTGGAACGGCAACAGCGACAACACGCCGGTGGGGCAGGTCTTCTCGATCGATGTCTCGACGTACGTGTGGCAGGGATTCCTGCGCGAGGCCACGGCCACGTGGCCCCTGGCGCGTTTCGCACGGCCGGACAGCGGCCTCGTCGAGGTCGCCATCGACCCGTTCACCGGCCTCCTGCCCGGGACCCGGCGACGAGGGCATCGATGAATGGTTCATCGTCGACACCGAACCGACCCGCCGGCTCGAACGGGACATGTGCGGCGACAAGGTGATCGAGGCGGTCGGGGTCGAGACGAAGTTCCGCAGCTGGATGGAGGCCGACCGCGACTGGATCCGACGCGCCGAACGCGGACCCGGCACGCGCGGCGGTCCCGAACGGACGCGCACCTCGTACTTCTACAACGGCTCGTTCACGCCGTACGGCCGGTCGTGGGGCGCCGTCGTCGAGGCCGGTGTCTGCGGCGAGCCGAGCCCATCGCCCACCTGCTTCCCGATCCCGACGCCGGACCCATCGGGTGTCGTGCCGTCGTTCGCCGTCCCATCGCCATCGGGATCCGAGATCGCGGCGCTCCCCTGCCCGCCCGCCTCGCCATCCGCGAGCCCGTCGACATCGCTCGAACCCAGTCCGAGTCTCGAACCGACACCCACCCCGACGCCGGAACGACCCGACGCCGACGCCGACCCCGGAACCCACGCCGACCCCGACGCCCGAACCGACCCCGACGCCGACCCCGGAACCGGCATCACCGGAGCCGAGTAGCGGTGGCGGTGCGAGTCCCGGACCCGCGTCGTAGCGTCCCGGCGCGCCGCGGCGATCGCTCGCGCTCCGGCGCGCCGCTGGCGCCACGCAAGACGACGCTTCGCTCGGCGGCTGCCCGTCGCACGCCCTGAGGCCCTAGCATCCGGGCGTGATCATCGGACTGCGCGGTGTCGTGGTGCGCCGCTCCGGGCGGACGATCCTCGGACCGCTCGACTGGGAGGTCGGCGAGGGCGAGCGCTGGGTCGTGCTCGGGGCCAACGGGTCGGGCAAGACCACGCTGCTCTCGGTGGCGTCGATGTCGCTGTGGCCGACCGCCGGCACGGTCGAGGTCCTCGGCGAGCGCTTCGGCCGGATCGACGCGCGCGACCTGCGGCGCCGGATCGGCAGCGCCGGGAGCGCGATCGAGGCCGCGATGCGACCCGATCTCACGCCGCGGACCCTGATCATGACCGCACGCCACGGGGCGTTCGAGCCGTGGTGGCACGTCTACGACGACGCCGACCACGCCCGGGCCGGGATGCTCGCCGAGCGGATCGGGATCGGCGAGCACGTCGACCAGCCGTTCGGGACGTTGTCGGCCGGCGAGCGGCGGCGGACCTCCATCGCGCGGGCACTGATGCCCGATCCGGATCTCCTGCTGCTCGACGAACCCACGGCCAGCCTGGACCTGCCCGCCCGCGAACGCCTCGTCCACGACCTGGAGCTGCTCGCCGGTGAGGAGCGTCCCCACGCCATCGTGCTCGTGTCCCACCACCTCGAGGAGATCCCGGCAGGCTTCGGGCACGCACTCGTACTCGACGCCGGACGCGTCGTGGCCGCGGGTCCGATCGCGGACGTGTTGCGGGACGACGTCCTGAGCCAGGCGTTCGGCATGGCGCTTGTGGTCGACCGGCGCGACGGCCGCTGGTCGGCGCGGATGCGACGCGACGACACGCGCACGTCACACGATCGGCGCACCATCCTCGGATGAGCACCGTCAGCGCCACCCTGCCGCCCGGATCGCGTTCGGGTGTCGCCGTCCCGGCCTGGCGCGCCGCGCTCGCCGGCGCGGGTGCCGCCGGCCTGGCGCTCGGCCTGTCGGAGCTCATGGCGGCCATCCTCCCCGGCGCGACCTCGCTCGTCGCCGCCGTCGGACAGGTGGTCATCGACCTGCAGCCACCGGGCGCCAAGGACCTCGTCGTCGCGCTCTTCGGCACCAACGACAAGATCGCGCTCGAGGTCGTCGTGGTGGCGGCCGCGCTCGCGATCGGGGCGGGCCTCGGCGTGCTCACGACCCGCTGGCCGCCGGCCGGGCCGATCGGGTTCGCGGCCTTCGGTCTCGTCGGCTTCGCCGCGTCGCTCGGCGACCCGCTGGCATCGCCCGCGATCGTCGCGATCGCGGCCGTCGTCGCGGTCCTCGCCGGGATCGAGACGCTGAATTGCCTGCTGGCGACCGCGGCCCGGATCGACCCGTCGGTCGTAACGCCGCCGGATCCCGCCCGGCGCTCCTTCCTGCTCCGGGCGACGGCCGTGGGGATCGCCGCCCTGGCGACCGGGCTCGTGGGTCGGCTGCTCATCGATCGGTCGCAGACCGCACCGACCGGTTCGGCCGCGACGCTGCCGCCGCCGACGGACGTCGTGCCGCCGCTCCCCGCGGGCGCCGACCTCGCGCCGACGACGGCCGGGCTGACGCCGCTCATCGTCCCCAATGACCAGTTCTACCGGATCGACACCGCGTTGCTCGTGCCCGACGTCGACGTGGCCACGTGGTCGTTGCGGATCCACGGCCTCGTCGATCGCGAGACGACCCTGACGTTCGATGAGCTCGTCGGGCTGCCCCTGTTCGAGCAGTACGTCACCATCGCCTGCGTCAGCAACGAAGTCGGCGGCCATCTCGTCGGCAACACGAAGTGGACCGGCGTCCGGTTGCGGGACGTCCTCGACATCGCCGGCGTCCAGACGTCGGCGACCCAGCTCGTCGGTCGCTCGGTGGACAAGTGGACCGCGGGCATGCCCGTGTCGTGGGTGATGGACCCTGCCCGCGAACCGATGATCGCGGTCGCCATGAACGATGCGCCGCTGCCGCGCGCCCACGGCTACCCGGCCCGGCTCATCATCCCCGGGCTGTACGGCTACGTGTCCGCGACGAAATGGCTGGCCGAGCTCGAGCTCACGACCTGGGAGGGGTTCGACGGCTACTGGGTGCCGCTCGGCTGGGCCAAGGAGGGACCCATCCTCACGCAGTCACGGATCGACACGCCGGGTGGCTCGGTGACCGCGGGCCGGGTCCCGATCGCGGGCGTCGCCTGGGCGCCGGATCGCGGGATCAGCCGGGTGGAGGTCGCGATCGACGGCCAGTGGCGCGACGCCGAGCTGTCCACCCCGATCTCCGACGCGACCTGGGTGCAGTGGCTCGTCGCCTGGGATGCCACGGCCGGCGACCACGAGATCATGGTCCGCGCCACCGACGGCAGCGGCGAGGTCCAGGAGCAGCTGCCGTCGCCACCGGCCCCGGACGGAGCGCGCGGCTGGCACACGATCCGCGTCGGCGTCAGCTGATCCGCCCGGCGCCCGCTCGCTGGTCGCTCGCCCCGACCCGGCGCCGAATTGGTATAGAGTCAGGTCATGCCGCGACGTCGCTATCTCTTCGACGCGCCCGAGCGCTTCATCGCCGGCACCGTCGGCGAACCCGGCGACCGGACGTTCTTCCTGCAGGCACGTGACGGCGGCCGGATCGTCTCCATCGCGCTCGAGAAGGTGCAGGTCGCGGTGCTCGCCGAACGACTGACCGAGCTCCTCGCCGAGCTCGGTCGACGTGGCGTCGAGGGCGTCGCGGCGGAGCCGGAGGTCGTCACCGAGACGACCGACACGGCACCGCTTGACGAACCGCTCATCGAGGCGTTCCGCGCCGGGTCGCTGACGCTCGGCTGGGACGGCGAGGCCGAGCGGATCCTCGTGGAGGCCCGCGCCGTCGACGAGGATGGCGAGGCGATCGATCCCGACGAGGACGACGACGAGGACGAGGACGGCCCCGACCTCCTGCGGGTCCTCATCACCGCCAGCGCCGCACGCTCCTTCGTGGACCGCGCCACCCGCGTCGTGGCCTCCGGGCGGCTGCCCTGCCCGCTGTGCGGCGCGCCCCTGGATCCGCGCGGGCACATCTGCCCGCGCCGCAACGGCCACTTCGTCAACTAGCGCGACGCGACATGTCCGACCGGGCGTCCACGCTCGAGCTCCTGCGCGAGGGCGAGATCGAGATCGTCGGGCGGATCGTCGAGTCGAGCAACAACGCCCTCTTCGTGACGGTCACCCGAGCGTGTCCCGAGCCCGAGCCGGCCCAGCAGATCGAGGCGATCTACAAGCCCACCGCCGGCGAACGACCGCTCGACGACTTCCCCGACGGCACGCTCACCCGACGCGAGGTCGCCGCCTGGCACGTGTCCGAGGCGAGCGGCTGGGACATCGTGCCGCCCACCCTGCTGCGCGACGGTCCGTTCGGCGAGGGGATGGTCCAGGCGTTCATCGAGCCGGACCCCGAGGTCGATGTCGTCGCGCTGGTCGTCGAGGACGATCCGCGGCTGCGCCGGATGGCCGTGTTCGATGCGGCGATCAACAACACCGACCGGAAGGGCGGTCACATCCTGCCGGTCGACGGCGGGCGGCGGATCCACGGCGTCGACCATGGCGTGTGCTTCTCGCCCGTGCCGAAGCTGCGGACCGTGCTGTGGGGCTGGCGCGGGCAGCCCCTCGCCGACGACGAGCTCGCCGGGCTGCAACGGATCCGGGACGGCCTCGACGGGTCCCTGGGCGTCGAGCTTCGGGGCCTGCTCGGACGGCTCGAGACCCGCGCCACCGTTCGTCGCGTCGACGCGCTGCTGGCCGCCGGGCGCTTCCCGTTCCCGTCGCCGACCTGGCCGGCCGTGCCCTGGCCGCCGTTCTAGGCGGCGTCCGGCTCCCCCGCAGCGCCGGCGACCCCATCGGGCGGGACCAGCTCGACCAGGACCGCGCCGGTCACGTTCACGATCGTGCTCGCGCCGTGGTCGAGCCGCCAGCCCTCGACGCTGGCCGGTGGCACATGGCCGTGGAGCCAGACGGGCGGGGCGAGGCGATCCAGCAGCCAGCGGTACGCGGCGAACCCGACGTGGTACGGGTCGGCCGCCCGGTCCCCGACCCCACGGGGTGGCGCGTGGCTCAACACGACGAGCGGCGCCGCGCGCCCCGTCACGCGCCGGACCACCAGCCGCCACAGGCCGCGCAGGGCGTCGGTCCAGGCGCTGCCGTCGTGCCGCTGGCGATCCCCGTGCCGGAGACCCGGCCATTCGAGCGCCAGGACGGCGATCCCGTCGATCGACGCGATCGATCCGGTCCGCAACGGCTGTGGCGCCAGCGTCGCGACCGACTCCGCCCAGCGACCGCCGTGGTCGTGGTTGCCCCGGACGTACATGACGCCCACGCCGAACGCATCGCCGAGGAAGCCGAGGTACTCGGGCTCGAGGTCGCCCGCGCCGAGGACCGCGTCGATCGGTCCGAGCGCGGCGCGATTGATCTCGAAGCCCAGCGCCGGATCCTCCTCGTCGGACACCACGAGCCAGCGGATCGGTCGGCCATCGCGGGCGGCGAACGGCCGGGGATCGGGCCACGCCACCCGCAGGCGCCGGATCATGACCCGGGGTCAGGTTCGGCGTCGGTCCCGCATCGGCGGGGCGTGTCGCTCGTCCACGCAACCCGCGGGTCGCCTCCATCTCCGCCTCGAGCGACCCGATGCTCTCGGTCCGCTGCCCGCCCGGCGGGACCAGCTCGACGATGGAGGCATCGACCTCGAGTTGCCCCGCGTAGAGGGCGAGGGCCACCCGATTGTGGCCATCGACGACCCAGTAGCCGTCGTCGTATCGCACGACGTCGATCGGCGGCAGGGGCTCGAGCGCGTCGTTCGCCCGGCGCAACCGCTGCCAGCGGGCCGCCCAGTTCCGGCCGCGGAATGCCTTGAGCGGCAGGAAGTCGCCACCGCGCTGCGCCCCGCCGCCGACCGCCGTGCCACGGATGTCCTCGACGGGGATGGACCGCGTGCCGATCTCCACCGGCCGGGCGGTACGGGACTCGGGATGGAGCTCGGGCAGCGACGGCAGCGGCCGGTGGCCCATCCGGCGCACGCGCCGGACGCGCATGCCCGGCAGCTCGCGGAGCCCGTGCATGGCGGCATCGATCGCCGAGCCGACCGAATTGACGAGCGGCTCCGCGGCCGCTCCCGCGTCGGCGCGCAGGCGACCGAGGCGGGTCGTGGGTCGGGCGTCGTCGTCCGAGCGTGCCATGTCGCGACAAGTGTCGCCGACGGACGACCGAGGCGGCAGGAACGACGAACGGCGGGGCCCGCTCGGGTCCCCGCCGTCGACTGGCCGTCCTTGGCGGCTCCCGCCGCCGTGTTCGGTCTAGAGCGAGCCGCTGCGCCCGAAGAGCGACTTGATGCCGGGCTGGTAGAGGTAGTACAGGATGCCCGCGCTGATCGCGATCGACACGATGATGCTCGCGATCGCAGTCGTCCCGCCGATCACCTGGAGGACGCTGAGGACGATGCCGCAGACCTGCGCCGACGACGCCGAGGGGCCATGCCCACGGCTTGAGCTCCAGAGCCCGTACGCAAGCGCCAGGCTCAGGCGCCGCGAATGCGAGGATGGCGAGACCGAGGACCGCGCCCAGGCCGCCGAAGACACAGCGCCCAGCCGACGAAGACCACAATAGCCGCCGAACAGGCCTGCCACGCCGCCGATGGCGGCGAGGATGGCGAGGATCGTGATGCCCGTCGGTCGCGCTCCCGCAGCACCGGTCGATGGGGGCGTGGATGTCGTGGTGGGTGTCGCCGGCGGCGGCGTCGCTACCGGGGGCGGTGTCGGCGCGGCCGGTGGCGGTGGCGTTGGTTCCACCGGCGCCGCCGTTGGATCGGACGAGCTCGTGGGATCCGTCATATTGGGCCAATGCCTCCCGTCATCCGGGCGCCCCATACGGCGCGCCTGCGAATGGCGGCATCCTACGCCGCTGCGACCGCCCGCGGAAGCCCATCCGGTGGTCCTGCCCTCTACGGGCGGTTGACAGAACAGACGTTCTGCCCCATAGTGGAATCCATCACCGGTCCGCAACGCGGCCCCGGTCGAGCGCCTCGAAACGGACGCTCCCGGTACGTCGCCCGGACCACGACACCGCTCCGGCCCCCAACTCGGGCTGTCCAGAGCGGAGCAGAACCAGGGGCATGACCTTCGGCCCAACCCGCCGGGTCGCCCAGAAAGAACAAGAGCACCAGATCCGATGATGACCCGATCCGCGACCTCGACCTTTGCCGGTCGAGCGAGCAACATGCGCCGTCTGCGACGGCGCGCATCGGCCGCCAGCGCGGCCAATCGTCCCTACTGCAGCACCAACGGCTGCACCAGCTACCTCGAGGTCGATCCCGCCAGCGGGGTCGCCACGTGCCCCATCTGCGGGTACGTTCGCCGCTCGCACTGACGACGGACACCTCGGCCGCGATCAGCGGCCACCACCGTCCTGCCGGGCGGGATGACCATCCGCATCCCTGGTCGAGCGGGCATGCTCACCTGCATGGCCGACCAGCGCACCCTCGACCGCGAACGACTCCGGACCCTGCTCGCGCAGGAGACCGCCGCCTTCGCGGCCGAACATCCCCGCTCATACGCGCTCCACGAGCGCGCCCGCGCCTCCCTGCTCGACGGCGTACCGATGAACTGGATGGTCCGCTGGGCCGGGCCCTTTCCCCTCTTCGTCGACGAGGCGTCGGGAGCCCATTTCCGTTGCGTGGACGGCCACGACTATGTCGACCTCTGTCTTGGCGACACCGGAGCCATGGCCGGTCATGGACCGGCACCGACGATCGCCGCGGTGGAGCGCCAGCTGCGCCGCGGCATCACCCACATGCTGCCCACCGAGGACGCCATCTGGGCCGGCGAGGAGCTGACCCGGCGATTCGGGCTGCCGTCGTGGCAGTTCACCCTGTCGGCCACGGACGCGAACCGGTTCTCGCTTCGGCTGGCGCGCCACATCACCGGCCGGTCGAAGGTGGTCGTCCACGACCATTGCTACCACGGCTCGGTCGACGAGGCCATCGCGATCCTCGACGACGCGGGGCGCGTCGTGCCGGTCGAGGGGTCGATCGGGCCGCAGGTCGACGTGGCATCGACGACCCGGGTGGTGGCGTTCAACGACATCGATGACCTCGAGCGCGCCCTCGGGCACGGGGACGTGGCGGCCGTCCTCATCGAGCCGGCGCTCACGAACGTCGGGATCGTGCTGCCGGAACCCGGCTATCTCGACGCGGTGCGTGACCTGACCCGCCGCACCGACACGATCCTCATCATCGACGAGACCCACACCATCTGCGCCGGTCCGGGCGGAGCCACGGCTGCCTGGGGCCTCGATCCCGACATGCTCGTCATCGGCAAGACCATCGGCGGCGGCATCCCGGTGGCGGCCTACGGCATGTCCGCGGCGATCGCGGACCGTGTCCGGGCGTCCATGACCATCGATGAATCGGATGTCGGCGGCATCGGCGGGACCCTCGCCGGCTATGCGCTGTCGCTGGCGGCGGTCCGGGCCACCCTCGGCGAGGTCCTGACCGACGCGGCCTTCGACCACATGCTCCCGCTCGGGGCACGATGGGCAGCGGGCGTCGACGCCGTCATCCGCGATACCGCGGTCCCGTGGCACGTGACCCGGCTCGGCGCACGCGCGGAGTACCACTTCATGCCGGACCCCCCGCGCAACGGCGCCGAGCAATGGGCGCACAGCGACCCCGAGCTCGAGCGGTTCCTCCACCTCTGGGCGATGAACCGGCGCGTGCTGATGACGCCGTTCCACAACATGGCGCTGATGTCGCCCGCCACGACCGAGGCGGACGTCGACCGGCACACGGCCGTGTTCGGGGAGGCCGTCGCCGCCCTGTTCGGCTGACCGCCCGGGCGCGGTCGGGGCCAAGGGCGCGCGGCTTTGCGCGCCCTCGCGGTCAGGCCCTGAGCAAGGCCTCGAGCCCCGCGAGCTCGGCGGCGAGATCGAGCGGGCGGCGGTGCTGCCGGTCGGTCGGTGCCTCCGCGTTCAACCGCTCGATCGCCGCATTGGCCGCGCCGACGATGCGCGCCATCTCGCGTCGCGTCCGATCAAGCGGCGGTGCGGGGCGCCGCGCCGCCCTTGCGAGCAGCGCCTCCCGCTCCGCCAACAACGCCCGGACGGCCTTGTCCGCCTCGATCCACGGCGGCGCCGCGCCGGCGTTGCGCAACATCCGGTGGGCCATCGCCCACTCGCCGGCGGCCGAATCGTCCTCCAGCGGCAGCGGGGCGCCCTGGTGGGGCAGCTCGTCGAAGGCACCCTCGTCCATCGCCTCGCGGATCTGGCGCTCGACGAGGCTCTCCCACGTCCGGCCGGCCTGGATCGTGCCGTCGGGCTCACGGCGCTGCGGGCTCACCGCGACAGCCTAGCGTCCCCGTGACAGGCAAGCTGACGCGGCCGCGGGCTACGCTGGACGCGTGCAGACGATCGATGGGCGACCGGTCTACGCCGCCACCGACCTCGTCGCGTACCTCGCCTGCGAGCACCTGACCCAGCTCGAGCGCGCGTCGCTCGCCGGCCTCGTGCGGCGCCCCATGCGCGACGACCCCGAGCTCGACATCATCCGCAAGCGCGGGTTCGAGCACGAAAAGCGCTATCTCGCCGACCTCGCCGCCGCCGGTCGCGAGTCCGTCACGATCCAGCTCGATGGCTCCATCGAGGATCGCGGCGACCAGCTCCGTGCCGCCGCCGCCGAGACGATCGACGCGATGGCCGCGGGCGCCGACGTCATCTACCAGGCGACGTTCTTCGACGGGACGTGGCGCGGCCACGCCGACTTCCTGCTGCGTGTCGACGACGAGGCACGGCCGTCGGTCTGGGGGCCGTACCACTACGAGGTGGCCGACACGAAGCTCGCCCGCCACGTCAAGGCGAGCGCCGTCCTCCAGATCTGCTCGTACATCGACCAGCTGGAGCGGATCCAGGGCGTCCGGCCGGAATGGCTCCACGTCGCTCTCGGCGGCAGCGCCCGGACCGTCGAGCGACTGCGGGTCGACGACTACATGGCCTACTACCGCAGCGCCAAGGGCCGATTCCTGGCGACGATGGCCGACGAGACGGCGGCGACGTACCCCCCGGCCACGACGTACCCGGAGCCAGTCGAGCATTGCGATGTCTGCCGCTGGGCGGCCGAATGCGTGCAGCGCCGGCGGACCGACGATCACCTGAGCCTCGTCGCCGGCATCTCGGCGCGGCAGCGAGGCGCCCTCCAGGAACGTGGCGTCGACACCCTGGAGGCACTCGGTGAGCTGCCGCTGCCGTTGGACCCGCCGCTCGAGGGAACGGGCGCCGGCGCCCTCATGCGGGTGCGCGAGCAGGCACGCATCCAGCTCGAGGGCCGGCGCGAGGGTCCGCGCTATCGAGCTGTTCCTGCCGGAGCCGGGCCAGTCGATCGACCCCGAGCGTGGCCTGGCAAGCCTCCCGCCGCCATCGCCGGGCGACCTCTTCTTCGACATCGAAGGCGACCCGTATGCCCTCGACGACGGACTCGACTACCTGTTCGGGCTGCTCGACGTGGATGGCGAGTTCAGCGCGATCTGGTCGCGCGACGCGGGCGGCGAGTTCACGCCTCGACGCCGAGCGCCAGGCGTTCGAGACGCTCATGGATCGTTGCATGGAGCGTCTCGCGCGGTACCCGGACATGCACATCTATCACTACGCGCCGTACGAGCCGACGGCGCTCAAGCGCCTGATGGGCCGCTACGGGACGCGCGAGGAGGAAGTCGATCGACTGCTTCGCGAGGGCGTGATGGTCGACCTGCTGCGTGCCGTCCGCCAGTCCCTGCGCGCATCCGTGGAGAGCTACTCCATCAAGAAGATGGAGCAGTTCTACGGCTTCGAGCGCGAGATCGACCTGCGCGACGCCGGCAGCAGCATCGTGGCCTTCGAGCAGTGGCTGGAGCTCGGCGAGGGCGATCGGCCGGAAGCGACGCACCTGGACCGCATCGAGCGCTACAACCGCGACGACGTCGTCAGCAACCTGCGCCTGCGCGACTGGCTCGAAGCGCGGCGCGAGCAGCTCGCCGAGGAGAGCGGGCAGTCCGTCCCGCGTCCGGCGCCGCGTGAGACGCCACTGCCGCCGGAGCTGACGGCATTGCAGGCGCGAGTCGCCGCGCTCGTCGAGAGGCTGGCCGATCCCGACCTGGTCCCGACCGACCCCGCCGAGCGCTCGCCGGAGCAGCATGCTCGCTGGCTCCTCGCCCAGCTCCTGGGCTGGCACCGCCGCGAGGACAAGGCGATGTGGTGGGAGTTCCATCGGCTCATGGACCTCACGCCCGAGCAGCTCCTGGACGAGGACGAGCCGATCGGCGGCCTGCTCCCCGTCGGGCCGGTCGATGACGAGCGCAAGGGCAAGCAGACCTGGCGCTACAGCTTCCCCGACCAGGACTTCGGCACCTGGCGCGGCGATGCATTCGATCCGGCGCGCAAGCAGGTCGACCCCGACGCGAACCCGTGGCAGTGGGTCGCCGGCGAGGTCGTCGAGATCGACCCGGCGGCGCTCACGGTCGACATCCGCCGGCCGATCGAGGCCGCCCATCCGCGAGCGATCGTCCCGCTGCCGTGGGTCCGGACGGCCGCGCACCAGGACCGCCTCATCGAGATCGGCGAGTGGGTCGCCGAGCACGGCATCGATGGCGACGGTCCACACCTCGCCGCGCGGCGCCTCCTGCTGGGCGAGCCTCCACACGTCGGCCGAGCGCTTGGCACGAGCCTCCAGGACGACGGCGAGACCGACCTCGAGGCGGCGCGCCGACTGGTCCTCGAGCTCGACCACACGACGCTCGCCATCCAGGGGCCGCCGGGCTCGGGCAAGACGTACAGCGGCGCCCGGATGATCCTGACCCTCCTTCGAGCCGGGCGGCGGGTCGGCATCACCGGCACGAGCCACAAGGTCATCGGCAACCTCTTGCGGGCCGTCCTCAAGGCCGCGGCCGACCGAGCGCATCGACGTCCGGGCCGTCCAGCATGGCCCGGCGGACCAGGTCGTCGAGGAGCCGGTCGTGCGGGCCAAGGACGCGGCGGATGTGCGTGCCCGGCTGGACGACGGGCGAGTCGAACCTGGCGGCTGGGACGGCGTGGCTGTGGGCGTCATCCAAGCTGCTCGACGCCGTCGACGTCCTGTTCGTCGACGAGGCCGGCCAGGTCTCGCTGGCCAACGTGATCGCCGTGTCGCAGCCGCGACCAAGAGCATCGTCCTGCTGGGCGATCCGCAACAGCTCGACCAGCCGGTGCAGGGCTCCCATCCGCCCGGAGCCGAACGGTCGGCGCTGGCCCACGTCCTCGGCCAGGACGCGACGATCCCGACCCGACCGCGGCCTGTTCCTCGAGCGCACCTGGCGCCTCCATCCCGCCCTCTGCGATTTCACCTCGGAGGTCGTTCTACGACGACCGGCTGGAGCCGGAGGCGCACCTCCAGGTGCAACGGCTGCGGACGCCGGCCACGGGTCTCGATGGCGTCGGGCCGCGCTGGATCGCCAGCCCTTCGAGCACGGTGGCGATAACGAGTCACCCGAGGAGGCCGACGCCGTCGCGACCTCGCCCATCGCTGGTCGAGGGCGGCTCCAGCTGGATCGACCCGGAGGGCGTGTCGCGGCCACTCACCTGGGATGATGTGCTGATCGTCGCGCCGTACAACGCCCAGGTCGGCGCGATCAAGCGCCGCCTCGCCACCGGAGGCGCGGGTCGGCACCGTCGACAAGTTCCAGGGCCAGGAGGCGCCGATCAGCCTGTACTCCATGACGACCTCCAGCCCCGAGCTCGCGCCGCGCGGGATGGACTTCCTGTACAGCCGCAACCGCCTCAACGTCGCGACCTCCCGGGCGCGCTGCGTCGCCGTCGTCGTCGCCGTCGCCGGACCTGTTGCGCGTCCGCGCCCGGACGCCCGAGCAGATGCGGCTGGCGAACGCGTTCTGCCGGTTCGCCGAGATGGCCGCCGCCGCGTCGATGCCGACGGGCGAACCGTCGGACCCGCCGGTGGTGGAGGTCCTGACCCTCGGCCTCGACTGAGCGCGCTCGGCCTATCATCGCCAGCCATGACCGCCGCCAGCCTGCCCGCCGCCGCCACGCGATCGCCCGTCGAGCTCGACGCGGCTGCGTCGACGGTCGGTCCGCGCGCTGGTCGTGGGTGTCGCGCTCGGCAGCACCGGCCACATCGCCGCAGCGACCGTGGCGACGATCGCCGCGGAACAGATCGGCGGGACGTCGGCACTCAGCGGCGCCCCGGGTGCTGCCGTCGTGCTTGGCGCGGCGCTCGGATCGACCGCGCTCTCGGCGCTCATGGCCCGCACGGGTCGGCGGCGGACCGGGCTCGCGACCGGATACGCGATCGGTGTCGGCGGTGCGCTCGTGGCCGCGATCGCCGTCGTGCTCGGGTCACTGCCCCTGCTGCTCGTCGCCACGTTCTTCGTCGGGTTCGGCAACAGCGCGAACCAGCTTTCTCGGTACGCGGCCGCCGACCTCGCCACGGAACGTAAACGCGCGACGGCCATCGGCACGGTGGTCTGGGGCTCGACCATCGGGGCCATCGTCGGCCCGAACCTCGCGGCACCGGCCGGCCGACTGGCGATCGAGGCGGGCCTGCCCGAGCTCGTCGGGCCGTACCTGGTCCCGGCCGTCTTCGTGACCGCGGCGGCGATCGTATCGTTCGTATTCCTCCGACCCGACCCGTACGAGCTGGCCGACGACTCCGCACGTCACGACGCGTCGCTGCCGGCGTCGACCGCCGTCTCGCTGGCATCGGTCCTCGCGCGCCCCAACGTCTCCGTGGCGATCGTCGCGCTCGTCACGAGCCAGGTCGTGATGGTGCTGATCATGACCATGACGCCGCTCCACATGACGGCCCACGGCCACGGCCTGGGCGATGTCGGCCTGGTCATCAGCGCCCACACGTTCGGGATGTTCGGGCTCTCCCCCATCTCGGGTCGGCTGACCGATCGATACGGGAGCGTGCCGGTGATCCTGGTCGGCCTCGCGACGACCGCGGGCGCGTCGGTGCTCGCGGCCGGCGCCCCGACCGACGGCGGCCCGGCGCTGTTCCTCGCCCTGTTCCTGTTGGGCTACGGCTGGAACCTCGGCTACGTCGCGGGATCGACGCTGCTCACCAGCGGGCTCGAGGTCGCCGAGCGCACCCGGCTCCAGGGCCTCACCGACTCGCTGATCTGGAGCTCCGCGGCCGCGGCGAGCCTGGGCTCCGGCATCGTCGTCGCGGCCGCCAGCTACGCGACCCTGGGCTTGCTCGGCGCGGGGCTCGTGATCGTCCCGTCGATGCTCGTCATCGCGCGCCGGTCGGCGGTGCAGTCCGCGGCGCGCTCCTGACGTTCGCGGCCGCCGTTCGGGGCGGCCGGCTTCAGCGCGAGTCTGCCGCCTGCTCCGGTGCCAGCTCCCGCGCCACCCACGCGGCGAGCACGCGCGCGCACGTCTCGACCTCGTCGAGCGGGACGTACTCGTCGGCACTGTGAGCGACCTTCACGTCGCCCGGCCCGTAGATGACGCACGGCGTGTCGCCGACATTGACGAACATCTGCATGTCCGCCCCGTACGGTTCCCCGATCGACCTCGGCCGGCGGCCGGTGACACGCTCCGCGACATCCGCCAGGCCGACCGGCAACGCGTGATCGGCTGGCACCCGCGCCGAACCGAACCGTCCGCCGGTGATCTCCACCGTCGCCGGGTGGTCGCGCAGGAACGGATCCGCGGCGCACGCCGTGGCGATGGCCGCGCGCAGCTCGGCTTCGGCGTCCGCGGCAGACTGCCCGAGCCGGACGCCATACCGACCTTCGACGACGACGCGGTCGAGCACGGTCGAGGCCCATTCCCCGCCCGCCACGATGCCGACGATCGTCGGGTACGGCAACCCGAGCGCGGTCATCAGCGGGTCGGTCTCGGCCTCGTTCCGGCGGGTCTCGTCCGCCTCGAGGGCGGCCGACGAGCGTGAACAGGTTGTCGAGCGCGGACACGCCCTCGCGACGCCGAGACGCATGGGCCGCGCGGCCCGGAACGGTGAGCCGGAACGTGATGGCGCCCGCGTGCGCGACGACGACGTCGAGGTTGGACGGCTCGGTGATCACGGCCATCGCGCCCGTGGCACCGGCACGGATCGCGGCCAGGGTCCCCTGGCCGCCGTCCTCCTCGGACGGGACGAAGACCACCATCAGCTCGCCGTCGAGCCCGTCGAGGGCGCCGGCATCGCGAAGGCCGCGGACGGCGGCCAGGATCGCCGCGACGCCACCCTTCATGTCGCACGCCCCGCGGCCGTACAACCGGCCATCCCGCACGTCGCGCGCCCCACGGATCGGTCGTCCAGGTGCCCGGATCGCCCGGGGGCACGACGTCGAGGTGACCCGAGAGGATGCGCCGTCGCGAAGGGTCGTCGGTACGCCCCGCCCGCCCGATCACGACCGGCAGCGACGTCCGCGGCATCTCCTCGCCCGGCCAATCGGGGTCGGCCCGAACGGTCGCCGGATCCGGCTGGACGACCTCGACGTCGAGGCCGACCTCGCGGAGGGCATCCGCAGCCCAGGCCACCACCGGTTCCTCGGAGCCCGTGATGCTGGGGATCCGGACGAGCGCCCGGAGGTCGGCAAGCAGCCGATCCCGATCGATCGCGGGCGCGACCGCCTCAGTCACGCAGGATCGGCCTGGTCATGCAGGTCGGGCCGCCGGAGCCGTTGACCCCGATCTCGGTGGCCGGGTACGTGTGGACCTCGCAGCCGGCCGCCTCGAGCGCCGCCGACGTCCGTGGATTCCCCTCCGCGATCACGACGACCCGCGGCCGGACCGCAAGGACGTTGCAGCCCAGGGTCGCGAATTCCTCGTCCGGGACCTCGACGAGGCGGATACCGAGCTCGCCGAGCAGCGACCACAGCCCGACCGGGAGCAGCGGGAGGTAGACGACCGCCAGGTCGTCCGCGACGGGCGAGATGACCGACATGAGGTGGATGAGCTCGGCGGCGCCGCGCCAGTACGGCACGTCGAAGATCCGGACGTCGCCGCCGACGAGCCCCGCGAGCTGGCGCGTTCCGGTGTCATTGGTCCGCAGCGTCCGCCCGATGCAGAACAGGTCGGGCCGCAGCCACAGCGTGTCGCCGCCCTCGACCGTGCCGGGTGCCTCGATGCGTCCGTGCGTCGGGATGCCGGCCGCCGCCGTCCACGCCTCGAGCGTCGCGGGCTCCCCGGCACGGTTCGCCTTGCCTGGTCGCAGCGGGATGGCACCGCGGTCCGTGACGAGCAGCGGGTCGAACGTGTACACGAGATCGGGGTCGTCGAGCTCAGCGTCGAGCACGTGGACCGTGACGCCGAGCGTCTCGAGCGTCCCGACGAAGGCGTCGTGCTCGCGTCGAGCCACGGCCAGATCGACCGGATGGAGGAAGCCGTGCGCGGGGTCGTCGAACGCCCGCCCGAACGCCGCACCGGGCCGCGCGACGAGCGCCTCCCGGAGCGTCGAGGACATGCTCTGGGCGCCGTACCGGCGGGCGGTCAGGGTCATCGCGACAGGATAGTCGCGAGCCCCGCGGCGGAGTAGGCTGGTGCGCACGATGGCCGGGTACGCCGTGACCGCCCGACTCGGGCGGATCGAACCCCACCTGTCGCCGGCGCTTGCCGGCGCGCCGCGACCGAGTGCCCCCGGGCACGAAGACGAGGCGCCGCTCGACACGGCCGTTCCTGCGACCTTCGAGCTCGACGGGCATCCGTTCGGGGAGGCCTTCGCCGACTGGCTGGGCGGGTTGAACCGGGCCTGCTCCCAGACCTTCTTCTACGTGTTCGACCCCAACAGCTGGCGCTGACGCCGGCGCGTCACACGCCTCCGAACCGACCCGGATCGAACGCGGGCGGTGGCTCGCCCGCGAGCCCGTGATGAGCTCGGCGACCAACAGCCCCGTCGCCGGCCCGGTGGAGATGCCCCACGGACCGTTGCCGGCCGCGATCCACAGGCCTTCGATCCACGGAACGCGACCGATGAGCGGCCGGCCGTCGCTGCTCTGCGGGCGGGCGCACACGCGGTGGCCGCCGATGCGGCGCGGTGGCGATCGCCGGCAGGAACCGCGTGGCGCGCTCGACGATGACCGGCACGTACGCGCCGGCATCGGGTTCCGTCGCGAGGAAGGTCGTCCCGAGCGAGCTCGAGCCACGCGCCGTGACGAGGCTGAACTCCGCATCGCCGATCGCGGTGGCGGACTCGGCTTCGGGCGCGGCGCCGGTGGCGGGTGCGACGTCGGCGTCGCTCTCGGAACCGGGCTCGATGTCCATCTCCGCCTCCTCGATGACGTGTCGTGGCGGCTCGGCGAGCGTCACCGCGAGCACGACGCCCCAGGACGGGCGGATCGGCCGCCACGACCCGGTCGGATCGATCATCGTGGGCGCCCACGGGCCGGTGGCGACCAGGACGTCCGGGGCCGCCAGTCGCGATCCGTCGTCCAGTTCCACGCCCCGGACACGCGCACCATCGAGCCACGGCCGTGCCGCACGCCCGACGACGAGCTCGACCCCCGCGTCGCGCGCCCGGTCGGCGTAGGCGTGGGTCGCGGCCGCCGGCGCCACGGGATACCCGATCTCGAGCCGGCACGCGGCGACCTCCGGATGCAGCCCCGGCTCGACGTCGTGCGCACTGCCGGGCGCGACGAACGAGGGTGCGAGGTGCGCGTGGGTGCGCGCCAGGCGCTCGCTCAGGCGGGCCGCCGCGGGCGCGTCGCGGGTGACGTACAGCAGCCCGGCCGGCGTGTCGGGCAGCCGGAACGACCCGCCCCGACCGCTCGGCCAGGGCGCGGTACAGGTCCACGGTCGTCAGGTGGAGTCCGGCCATCGCCAGGTCGAGTGGGTGCTGGACCACCCCGGAGTTGCGGCCCGACGCCCCGGCGGCGACGCCCTCCCGCTCCACGAGCACGACGCGTCGTCCGGCGTCCGCGAGGTGTGCGGCCGCCGCGACGCCGACGATCCCGCCACCGATCACGACGACATCCGGGGCAGGCGTCATGCCGGCCCGCGTCGGGCGCGCCGTCCGCCAGTCCTGACCGGTCGATCACGACCCGATGATGGCAGCGTCGCCCGGACGCCGAAACGCCCCGGCGCAGGCCGGGGCGTCGGTTGCCGGAGGGCTGGGTCGTCAGGCGCCGACGGCCACCAGCTCCGCGGGGACAGCGGCCTCGACCTCATCGGCCGCGACCGCGATCTCGAGCTTGATCTCCTTGCCGACGAGCCAGCCACCCTGCTCGAGCGCGACGTTCCAGTTGAGGCCCCAGGCCTCGCGCTGGACCTTCGTGGATGCGGAGAAGCCGGCGTGTCGCTGGCCGCTCATGCCGCGGACGATCCCTTCGAGCTCGACGTCGAACGAGAGCGGCTGCGTGACGTCGCGGATCGTGAGGTCGCCCGTGACGGTGTAGCGGTCGCCGCCGGCGGCGTGATCGCGGTCGATCGGAAGGTGATCCAGGGGTATCGCTCGGCATCGAAGAAGTCGGCGGACTTCAGGTGCGCATCGCGGGCTCCGAAGTTGGTGTCGATGCTGGCGGCGGCGACGCGGAACTCGCCATGCGATCGCGTGGGATCCGCCTCGTCGAGCTCGATCGTGCCCTCGACCTCGTGGAACGTGCCTCGGACGTTGGTGACCATCATGTGCTTGGCCGAGAAGGTGATCTGGGTATGTGCGCTGTCGAGCTTCCAGGTGGTCGTCATGGGGTTCGGGGTTCCTCCGCGTGGGTCGTGCCGCGTCCTGCGGCGGTAGTTGACGATGCAACCATCTCACGATATCGTTGCGGTGTCAACTACTAGCCGACCACGACGAGGGTGTAGCATCCAGCCATGACCGTCTCCGAGCGGGTCGACCGACGGCTGTCGCCGCGCGACTCGCGTCTCGAACCATGGCGCGCGTTCATCCAGGCGCACGCGCGCATCTCGCGGCGCCTCGATGAGGAGCTGCGCGCGGAGCATGACCTCTCCCTCGCCGAGTACGACGCCCTGCTCGTCATCGCTGACGCCCCCGATCGGCGGATCCGGATGCGCCAGCTGTCCGACCGGGTGCTGCTGAGCAAGAGCGGCGTGACCCGCCTGATCGATCGGCTCGTCGCTCGACGGCCTCGTGGAACGCGACACCTGTCTGACCGACGCCCGCGGCGCCGAAGCCGTCCTCACGCCGGCCGGACTCGAGCGACTGCGCCGGGCGTCGCGGACGCACCTGCGCGGCATCGACGAGCACTTCCTCGCCTCGATCGAGCCGGCCGACCTGGCGACGATCGAGCGCACGATGCTGGCCGTCGCCGAGCGGGCTGGCCCGGGTGGCGAGGGCGACCGCTGCTCGGCCATGGCTGCCGCGATCCTCGATACCTCGTCGGATGGCGACGCCGACCCCGGGAGCGACGACCGCGACCGCTGAGGCGCGACCGACCGGGCGGCTCCACACGGGCACGAGCGGTTTCGCGTACCCGGCGTGGGCGCCGCGGTTCTATCCGCCGGGGCTGAAAGCCGATGGCCTGCTGCGGCACTACGCCACGCGACTCACCGCCGTCGAGCTCAACAACACCTTCTACCAGCAACCGTCGCCGAGCAAGGTCGCGGCCTGGCTCGAGGCGACGCCGCCCGGCTTCCGGTTCAGCGTCAAGGCGCAACGCGGTGGGTCGTACCGGTCGATGACGGGCCAGCCCGAGCCCGGCCTGCCCGTGGCTCACCGGACCGTACCGGGCGTTCGGGGACGGCTCGGCACCGTGCTGTTTCGGGTGCCGGACGGACTGCGCCGGGACGACGATCGCCTCGCCGCCCTGCTCGCGGCATGGCCTCGAGACCTGCCGTTGACCCTCGAGTTCCAGGATCCGAGCTGGGCGGTCGACGAGACGATCGCCGCGCTCACCGCGGCGGGTGCCGCCCTGTGTTCGACCGACCTGCCCGACGATCCCGAGCCGCCGACGATCCGGCGGACCGGACCGTTCCTGTACCTGCGGCTGCGCCGGCACGACTACACGCCGGGCGACCTCGACGCGTGGGTCCGGCGGCTGGCGCCGTTCATCGAGGCCGGCGACGACGCGTTCGTGTTCTTCCGCCACGACGAGGTGGGTCGCGGCGCCGAGCTCGCGCTCGAGCTCGCCGATGCGTGGGCCGCCTACGGGCTCACCCGCGCGAACCCTCCGCCGGCCCGAACGCCACGAGGATGACGAGCCGCTCCTCGATGTCATGGAAGCGGTGGGGATCTCGGGCGGCGACGAACACGACCGAGCCCGCCGCGACGTCGCGCGTCTCCCCCGCGACCGTCATCCGGCCGCGGCCCGACATCACGACATAGAGCTCGTCCTCGCCGTGCGGCGATTGGGTATCGATCGCGCCGGCTTCGAGGACGTACAGCCCGCCCGACAGGTCCGGCACCGAGATGAACTCGTGGTAGCGCAGCCCGGCGGCCTCCCGCGCCGCATCGAGCTCGGTCAGCTCCCACGCACGCATCAGGTCGTCCCTCCGATCCCGGTCTCGTCGACGAGCTCGGCGGCGGCGCGATCGCGCGCCTCCACGCTGTCGAAGGAGAGCAGCAGCGGCCCGGTCCCGGCTGTGACTCGCAGGGCGGGGCGTTTGCCACGGAACGGGCTGACCGTTCCGGCCTCGATGGCGGTCGCCTCCCCGATCCCGACGGCGACGCCCTCGGGCCGGTCCCGCCGCTCGATGATGAGGGTCGATGTCGCGGCGGGGACGTCCGTGGGCTCCGGATCGGGTCCGGGGTCGATGGCCCCCGGCTCGCGTCGGCCGATGGCTCGCCGCCGACCGTCGGCTCCGCGCCGACCGTGGCTCGCGCCGACCGTTGGCTCCGCGTCGGCCGATGGCTCCTCGCCGGCCGCTGCGCGCCGCGTCCGCGCGCGGTCGCGTCCAGGTCGGGCGGGGGCGGCGGCACGAGCACGAACCGGACGAGGTCGGCGGGCGCCTCCCGGACGTGGATCAGGCCGCCCGCGCCGCGGAGCTGTCCGGTCACGCGCAGCGGGAGCCGCGCACCGTCAGCCAGGGCCGAGGCTGCCGGCGGCAGGCCACCGGCGGGGCGGAACACGAGGTAGCCGCCGCGCCACCCGACGAAGATGATGACCGCGAGCAGGAGCGCCAGGGCGGCGAGCCCGTAGAGCAGCGGCGTGCTCGGGGGCACGGCCCCCTCGTCGAGCAGGAGTGTCGGCGACACCGTGATGCCCATCTCGGCCAGGGTGAAGCCCTCGGTCGATGCCGCGTCGCTCACCGATCGCTCGTCGTGCCGCAGGACGCCGGTCAGGGTCCCCGGCATGAAGTCTGGTTCCGCCGCGGTCAGCACCGCCACCGCGCGTCCCGACGCCGGATCGAACAGGAAGATGTCGGCGCGGTCCGCCTCGTCGTCGCTGCACACGCCGTCACCGTCGGCATCGCCCGAGCAGGAGTTCAGGTAGATGTAGCTCCTGGTCCCGGTGACGGTGACCGGCGTCCCGTCGGGCGGCAGATCGGTCGCGAGGTCATGGACCGCGGCACCGGCGGCCGGGACGCGTGGCATCGATGTACTTCGTCGGTGTCGAGCGTGATGCCCGCGGAGCTCAGATCGGCCCCGAGGAGGCCGATGTCCTCGGCGACGTACGCCGGATCGTCGACGACGATGCCCGAGACGGTCTCGCTGTACGTCACGTTCGGATGCCGATCCGAACGGACGGTGACACCTTCGTGCGTGTCGGGATCGACGATGTAGTAGTACCAGGCGTCGCCGGTCTCACCGGGATCCTGCTCCCCGTCGGCATCGGCGTCGTTGAACGTCTCGATGTAGCCGGTCGCGAGGTCGCCCTCGACGGTGACGTAGCGGGAACGGCCCGTGTCCGTGGCCGCGATCGCGCCCGCATCCACCGTCTGGAGGGTCTGGCCACCCGAGGCCTCGATGCCGATCGCCGCGAGCACGACCGCGGCGACGACCAGGCCGGCCGCCACGAGCAGCGACCCGGGTCGACGCGTGAATGTCCCGGCGCCGTCGCGCGCGAGCGCACGCACGAGCCGATCGGCAGCGTCGGTGATGGCGCCGGCACCCGAGATCAGGCGATCGAACACGAGGCTCCTCCCGGCGTGAGCGTAGCAGCCGGCATGGGCGCGGGCGTCGCCGTCCCTGCCACGGCCGGTCCGCGGCTTCCCGGCTAGCATGCGCACCATGCCGCGACGCCCGAGCGTCGCCCTTGCGCTGACCATGGCCCTCGCGGTCGTCTGTACGGCTTGTGGCGACACCTCGTCCACCCCGCCATCCGACGCCGCTGCAACGGGGTCGCCGCCGCCCACCGCGCCGGCTGCGACGGGCACGCCCGCGGCATCCCCGACCGTCGGCCAGGCGACGACCGCACCGACTGGCGGCGCGCTCGGCCCGCCGCCGACGCTCGACCTCGAGGTCGTGGCGAGCGGGCTCGACGGTCCGCTCGACGTCGCCGTCCGGCCGGCCGACCCGACCGAGACCTACGTCGTCGAACAGGTCGGACGCGTGCGCCGGATCCGTGACGGCGCCCTCGACCCCGAGCCGTTGCTCGATATCGCCGAGCGCGTGTCGGCCGGTGGCGAACGCGGACTCCTGGGTCTCGCCTTCCATCCCGACCCGGCCGACGGCCGCATGTTCGTGTACTACACCGCACTCGACGGTTCCCAGGTCGTGTCGTCGTTCGAGACCGGGGCCGCCGCGGCCGCCGCGTCACCGGGCGAGGAGACGGTCCTCCTGCGCATGGCCGACGAGTTCGGCAATCACAACGGCGGCGGCCTGGCCTTCGGGCCGGACGGCTATCTCCACATCGCGACCGGCGACGGCGGCGGTGCCGGCGATCCGCTGGGCTCCGGTCGGGATCTCGGGCACCCTGCTGGCGAAGGTCCTGCGCATCGACATCGACGCGAGCGGGACGGATACGCCGTACGGCATCCCGGCGGACAACCCCTTCGTCGGCGTCGATGGGGCGCGCCCGGAGATCTGGCTCACCGGCCTGCGCAACCCGTGGCGGATCCGCTTCGACCGCGGCACGGGCGATCTCTGGATCGGCGATGTGGGGCAGGGCGAATGGGAGGAGATCGACGTCGCCAGGGCCGGGATCGGCGGCCTCGACTACGGCTGGAACGTGACGGAGGGCTTCCACTGCTTCCGCGACGCGACCTGCGACACCGAGGGCCTCACGGAACCGGTCGCGGAGTACGACCACGGCGAGGGCTGCTCCGTGACCGGCGGGAACGTCTACCGCGGCGACGCGCAGCCGGCGCTCGCGGGCTGGTATGTCTTCGCGGATTACTGCTCGGGCCGGTTCTGGGTGCTGGATCCGAGCGCTCGACGGCACGCAGGAGCCCATCGTGGCCCTCGATTTCAGGTCGATCGATCAGCGCGATCGCCGAGGATGGCGCCGGTGAATTGCTGGCCACCGATCTGTCGTCGGGTGACGTGCTGCGCATCGTCGCGACCGACTGAGCCCGCGTCTCCGGCTCGACCGGCGAGACGGCGTCGCGGGTCAGCGAGCGCGGTAGGTGACGGTGACCGTGACGGCGATCTCGGTCGTGCCGGCCTGGACCGGGGTGGCGGCCTCGGCCGCGGCCAGCATCCGGTCGGCCTTGTAGCGCGGACCCGGCGGGGCGACCGCGACACCCTCGACGATGTCCGAGACGCCGACGATGGTCAGCCCGGCTGCCTCGGCGAGGACGTCCGCGCGGGCACGTGCCGCGGCCATCGCGGCGATCCTGGCGTCGCGCTCGGCCGGGGCGGGATCGGCGACCCGGAAGGAGAGGCTGTCCATGCTCGTGGCGCCGGCCGCCAGCGTGCCGTCCACCACCGCGCCGAGCCGGGCGAGTTCGCGGACCGTGACCTCCACGACGTTGGCGAGCTCGTAGCCGGTCAACGCCGGCGGCTGTCCATCGCGGTAGTCGTAGCGCGGCTGGACCGAGAGGAGCGTGGTCCGGACGTCCCGGCGGGCCACGCCGGCGGCGTCGACCGCGGCGAGGATGGCGTCCATCGTGGTCGCGGCCTGCGTTCGCGCCGCATCGACGGTCGGCCGGGCGATCGACACCCCCAGCCGCAACTCGGCGACATCCGGCTCGACCGCGACCCGACCTGTCCCACCGACGACGATCGAGCCCGTGTCGGCGCTGCGCTCCGTGTCGTCGGCGTTGCGCTCCGTGTCCGGCATCGAGTCCCTCCTGGCGAGGCGGCCATCCTAGCGGCTCGGGCCGTGCCGTTGCCTCGGCCGCCGTTGCGATGCACGTGCAAGCCGGGGACCGCGCGTCGTCGCCGCCGGTTGATGCCCGCGCCCCGACGATCGCGTCGCCGGTCCGTGGCGTCGGGACCGTGTGCCCGAACCCTCGTGCGCACCCAGAAGCGACCAGGAGATGAGGCGTCATGCGGTCCGAGATCACACCGTGGGCCACCCGGGGCATGGGGCTGACCCTTGGCGCCCTCATCGTCATCGGCCTCGTCGGCCTGGGGATCGCGGCCGGCGGGGTGCTGATCCTCTTCTTCGTCGCCGTCCTGCTGGCGTCTGCGCTCGAGCCGATGGTCGGGGCGATCCGCGAGCACGTCCCGCTCGGGCGCGGCCTCACGATCGTGCTGGTCTACGCGACCTTCTTCGTGACCATGGTCGGCCTCGCCTTCGTGGTGCTGCCGGCCGCCATCGCCCAGGCGCAGGACATCATCGCGGCCCTGCCGGCCTTCTTCGATCAGGCGCGCGCGTGGGCGGCCGACCTCCGTCCGAATGCGCTCTCAAGCTCCGTCACGGCCCTCATCGACTCGCTGGCCGGCATCTTCGAACCCGCCCCGCCGCCCGATCCCGAGGAGGTGATCGAGGTCGGCACCGCGGTCGCCGAGGCGGCGGTCGCCTTCGCGACGCTGCTCACGATCGTGTTCTTCTGGCTCGTCGAGCACGCGCGGCTCCAGCGCTACGTGCTCGCGTTCCTGCCCGCCGCCCGCCGCGCCGGGGCACGCGACGCGTGGAACGAGATGGAGACCCGGCTCGGCCTGTGGGTCCGCGGCCAGCTGATCCTGATGACCGCGATGGGCGTGGCGACGGGCACCGCGTACTTCCTGCTCGGGCTCCCCGGGGCGCTGCTGCTCGGGCTCACCGCGGCCATCACCGAGGCGATCCCGATCGTGGGGCCGTTGCTCGGCGCCATCCCGGCGATCCTCGTCGCCGCTACGGTGTCGCCCGAGCTCGCGGTGGTCGTGGCCCTGGTCTACGTCGCCCTGCAGTTCATCGAGGGCAGCGTCCTCGTCCCGCTCGTGATGCGCAACACCGTCGGCATCTCCCCGCTGCTGGTCCTCATGAGCCTGCTCATCGGAGCGGCGGTGGGCGGTCTCGTCGGCGCGCTCCTCGCCGTCCCGATCGCGGCGGTCGTCGAGATCGGCCTGAGCCGGCTGCAGGCACGCGAAACGCCGGTCGCGCAGGATCCCGCAGCCATCGAGACGCCCGACGACGACGTCGCCGACACCTACGAGCGGTCCCTGCCCGACGCGGCGAACGCGAACCCCTGACTGCGGGTTTGACACGCGGCTGCAACGCACGAAACGGAACCGGCGCATGCGTCGCAATGGCGGGCGTGGTGCACTCGCGCTGCCGGCGCAAGTCGCCGGTCGCTGTGTTTTGGGACGCTGATACCTGCACGGCGCGATGACGCGCGATCGAGGCCACGTGTCCCACGTCCCTGAGCATGCCAGCCCGCTGACGCCGACGGAGCCGGCCCGCGTCCCGCGGCTCGTCGCCGACGAGGACGTGCCGGAGACCCGGTCGGCCGATCGGTTCCGGCGGATCCTGGACGAGGTCGCCGAGGGCGTGCTCGTGCTCGATCCCGACGACGGCCGGATCCGCGACGCGACGCGCGGCGCCACCCACCTGCTCGGGGCGCCACGCGAGGCGATCGTCGGCCAACCCATCGGGTCATTCGTCACCGGCTTCGACGCGGCCGACATCAGACGGGTGATGCATCCCGTGGTCGACGGCCGGCTCGAGGCTCGCACGATCGGGCTGACGGTGCGGCAGCCGTCCGGTGCCGAGGTGCCCGTCGAGGTCCTCCTGCAGCGCATCGAGCTGCCCGGCGAGCCGCCTGGACTCGTCGCGATCGCCCGCGACATCCGCGAGCGCGTCGATGCCCAGCACCGGCTTCGTCGACTGGCAGACGCCGAACATGCGCGGGTCGCCGAGCTCAAGGCGGTCATCCGCGCCATGGGCGACGGCGTCGTGGTGTGCAACGACGTCGGCGACATCACGCTTGCGAACCCGGCTGCGAGGGACATGTTCCCCGAGGTCGTGGAACGGACCTACGACGACATCCTGCAGGAGCTGGACGACCCGGACCATGCGGCGCCCAGGCTCGGCCACCACGACGGTCCGGTCGTACTCCCCACCCGCCGCGATCGCGAGCGCTGGGTCGAGGTCGCGACCTATCCGGTCGGCACGGATCGGGAGGATGGCCCGTCCGGCGGTCACATGGAGACGATCGTCGTCCTGCGCGACGTCACCGAGGCCCGCCAGCGTGAGGCCGTTCGCGAGACGTTCATCGGGGTGCTCTCGCACGAGCTGCGCACCCCGATCACGACGATCTACGGCGGCGCCAAGCTGCTGGGACGCGAGAGCGCCACGCTCGACGAGGCGACCCGGCGCAGCATCTTCGCCGACATCGCGGCCGAGGCGGAGCGCCTCCAGCGCCTGGTCGAGGATGTCGTCGCCCTCAACCGATTCGGCGAGGATGGCGGCGAGCTCGCGGACGAGCCGGTGTTGCTGCAGCGGATCGTGCCGATGGTCGTCGGGTCGGAGGAGACCCGCTGGCCGGGGGTCATGTTCACGCTGGTGATCCCGCCCGGCCTGCCGACGGTGGCCGCCGACCCGACCTATGTCGAGCAGGTCGTGCGCAACCTGCTCTCGAATGCGGCCAAGTACGGCGGGTCGGGCTCGCTCGTCGAGATCGTCGTCGAGCGGACCGAGGACGAGGTGGAGGTGCGCATCCTCGACGACGGGCCCGGGATCCAGCCGGGCGAGGTCAGTCGCCTCTTCGAGCTGTTCTACCGCTCGCCGCGACACCGCCACGACCACCGCGGGTGCCGGGATCGGGCTGTTCGTCTGCGCGCGGCTGGTGCGGGCGATGGGTGGCCGGATCTGGGCCATGCCGCGCCCCGCCGGCGGGTCCGAGTTCGGGTTCGCGCTACGGATCATGGCCGACGACTGACCGGCTCGCGGTCACAGCCAGCGGCGCCATCGCCCGACCGCGAGGATGAGCACCGCCAGGCCGCCCATCCCGGCCAGGACGATGAAGAAGTTGTTCGTGTCGTCGAAGAACGGGATCTGGAAGTTCATCCCCATCACGCCCGCCAGGACGACGGCCGGCAGGAGGACCGCCGACAGCAGCGTCAGGGTCTTCATGACGCTGTTGGCGTGGTGCGCGACCCGCCCCATGTAGATGTCGTAGGTCCCGAGCAGCGCATCGCGCAGGGATTCGACGGCGTCGATCGCGCCGTGGAGTCGATCGCCGAGACCGACCCACGGGCGACCGATGGTCGCCTCGACCTCCATCTCGGGTCGGGCGAGTGCCGCCAGGACGTCGCGATGGGGCGTCAGGGTGCGGCGCACGAGGCTGATCCGGCGGCGCAGCGACACGATGGCGGCGAGCACGTCGTCGCCGCCGATGCCGCGCAGCGCGCGCTGGTCGAGCTCGTCGATCTCGCGGTCGATCGCTTCGGCGACCTGGAAGTAGTCGGTGATCACCTCGTCGACGAGGGACGAGAGCAGGCCGGCGGCGTCGAGCTCGCCAAGGTTCGAATCGCCATCGAAGCCGTCATCGAAACGGCGAAGCGCCCCGACCTCGCCGTCATGGACGCTGACCACGACGCCCGCGCCGCGCCAGCAGGTCGATCTCGCGGCGGACGAACCTGGCGGGGTCGCTCGCCTCCGGCTCCAGCGTCTCGAGGGTGAGGTGCAGCCGCTTCGCGGATCGCGCCAGGCGGGCCCGCCCGCGGTCGTTCTCGAGGTGGGCGACGTCCTGCGGGTCGAGGTCGAGCAGTTCGGCGAGGCGCTGGATACCGGCCGTGTCCGAGCGCTCGAGATCGATCCAGAGGAGCTGCCGCTCGCCGAGGCCCGCGAGCAGGTCGGCGGTCACGGCGATGGCGCGATCGCGACCGTCCGCGTCGAACAGGCGCCCCTGCAGATCGAGCCCGCGAAGAGTCGGTCAGCGGACGGACGCGAGCAGGATGGCGCCGATGACCGCGATGAGCGCGACGGCGTACTGGAGGGCCAGCATCGCGCGATCGTCGGACGGCGCCGCGGTGTCCGTCAGGTCGTGGACCGCGGTCGCGGGTGCGACGGTCTCGTGCAGCATCGATAGGGACCTCGTGTTTGCCAGCGACGTCGAAACCCCGGACGTATCGGGCCGATCGTGCGGCGACGCCCATGCCGTCCATACGAGCGGCGCTGCTCCGCGCATCACGCGCGCATGACAACGAGCCGCGACGCGGGCTGAGAGCCTCCTGCAAGCCGACCTCGGCGTGCGCGTTGCGCTGCCGATGCGGCCGACGCACGTAGGTTCGGGGACGTCGGCCCGGACGCGGCCGACAGGCGCCGGCCACGCCGTCGCGCCACCAACCCCAGGAGGTACCCAATGCTGAAGCGCCTGCTCTTGATCCTCGCCCTCGGGGCCGCACTCGTCGCCTGCTCCCCGGCCGCCAGCTCGCCTGGCACGTCCCTGTCGCCGGTCGATTCGGCCGCGCCCAGTGACTCGGCCGCGCCGAGCCTGTCCACGGATGCTGCCTCGCCCAGCGCCAGCTGACATCCCACGCAGCCAGGATGCCGGGCCTCCCCGTGAGGCCCGGCATCCGTGTGTCCGGGGACGGTGCGGCCGGGATCCGGGGTGGCAGCGGCGGGACCGCCGGACCAGACTGACCGGCGAGCGCGGCGAGAGCGCCGTCTTCATGCCGTTGTTACGCGACAGGCCGTCGTCGTAGCCAGCCCGGCGGGTTCGACATCCGACAGTGACGGCCAGGCCCCGACTTGGGGACGCAGACCCCCAGCAGGCGGGTGCAAGGCCCGCAAATGGGGATGGAGGTAACAGCATGAGCATCATCGCTTGGATCGTCGTCGGCGCCATCGCCGGCTATCTCGCCGGTTTCCTCGTCAAGGGTGACGAGGGCCTCGGCATCATCGGGCACATCGTGCTCGGCATCGTCGGCGCGCTCGTCGGCGGCTTCCTCGCCGGGCTCCTGCTCAACCAGGACCTGACGACGGGCATCAACATCGAGACGATCGTCGTCGCGACCATCGGCGCCGTCATCGCGGTCGTCGTGGTCGGCGCCGTGACCAGCCGGACGCGAACGGGCAGCGGCCCGGTCTGATCCGCAGCCGGGTGAAACGCCCGGCACCTCCCCGACCCCGACGAGGCCCACCGAACGGTGGGCCTCGTCCATTCCATGCCACGGAGGAATCGCCATGTCCCAGATCATCGAAGCGATCGACGTCGAGGTCCCGGTCCGGACCGCATACGACCAATGGACCCAGTTCGAAACATTCCCGCGGTTCATGGACGGCGTCGAGAAGGTCGTCCAACTCGACGACACGACCCTCGAATGGACGGCCAAGGTGGCCGGCGTCCAGAAGACCTGGCGCGCCGAGATCACCGAGCAGCGGCCCGACGACCGGATCGCATGGACGTCGATCGACGGCGCCCGCAACGCCGGCGTCGTGACCTTCCATCGCCTGGACGACCAGCGGTCGCGGGTGACCCTCCAGCTCGACGTCGAGCCCGAGGGCGTCGTGGAGTCGACCGGGGACGCGCTGGGGTTCGTACAGCGACAGGCCGCGGCGGACCTCGAGCGCTTCAAGGCGTTCATCGAGCTGCGGGGCGAGCCGACCGGCTCGTGGCGTGGCGAGGTCGAGCAGACCAGCACCCGGTAAGTCGCTCGGGCAACCGCGGGCGCGGGACGACGACGACGTGGCCACGGCAAGCTTCCGTGACGCTCGTGCAACGCGCCCGCCATCGCGCGAGGGGCGACCGTGACGCGTGTCAAGCGACACTGGAGTCCGTGGCTCCCGAGCCACTGGGGGTCCGGGAGCCACGCTTCCGTTATGAAGTTGCAATGTCAAGCTCGGCTCGCGAGAGCGGCTTGCACGTTGCGGCGACCTACCGTGGCGATGTCGCGACAGTGACGGACCCAGACCGATCGCAGCGCGACGACAACACGAACAATCCACCGGCTGCGCTTGTGACGGGGCGCTCCGGGATGCCACGGACGGTCCGAGTCCCCTCCTCGGGCCGTCCGTCGCCCTTTCTGGACCGAATGCCGTCACCGATCACCGAAGGGAGCACGTCATGACCACCACCTCACGATCCGAAGGCGCCTCGAGCGACGCGTCGCGAGCCGCCAGTTCCGCCAACACGGGCGCCGCGGGCGCCGCCGACAGCGCACGCGAGATGGCCGGTACGGTCATGGCGGCCGCGGGCGACGCGGTATCGCATCTGCCCGAAGCGGCCGCGACGACCCGCGATGCCCTGGCCGATGCCAACCGCGCGATCCAGTCCGGATCCGACGAGACGCTGTCGGCCGGGACGCTGGTGACCGTCGGCTTCGCCCTCGGCCTCTTCGTGGGCGGCGCGAATCGCCTGCTGGTCCTCGTGGCGCTCATCCCGGCGGCCCTGATGGGTCTGACGCTCATGGATCGCCAGAACACCACGGCGAGCGGCAAGTCGACGACCACGACGGGACGCTGACCCGCCACGCCGAGGACCGGCCGGGACCCGGTCCCGGTCCTGCAACGCACGCGATACTCCGCGACGCCTCGCGACGCGCGGGCTGATACGTGCCCTCCCCTACGGTCGGTGCAGGAGCGCCGTTCCGGCGCGACCCACCTGATCGGAGGCACCATCGTGGACGACATCAAGCAGGGGTATCGCGAAGGCGAGGAGAAGGCCAAGGAAACCTGGCGCAAGGCCGATGGTGAGGAAGACCTCGCCGACAAGGTCGGCAACGCCGGTGACGACATCCGTCGCGAGCTCGGCAACGCCGGCGACGAGGTCCGCGAGGAAGCGGACAAGGTCGACGACGACCTGCGCAACGACCCGCCGCGCTGATCACCTCGCAAGACAGCAACGGTCCCGGCCACCTGGCCGGGACCGTTGCGCTGCCCGGCGTCTGCGATCGGCCGTTGCGGATCCGGCCCGCGCGATCGACGCCGGCCAACCGACGCGACGACACCACGGGTGTGTGCGGAGCGGTATCCTCGTGGGGCCAGTGACACAGTCAGGGTCGATCGGCTTGAGGGAAGGACGCCAGATGCCCGACGAGGGCCCTGCCTCCGATATCGACCAACGGATCGAGGACGTCGTTGAACCCGACGCGGACCTGCAGCCGGTCGCTGGGATCCTGGGTCGCAGGCGGGACGACATCCTGTCCTGGTGGCTCGAGGCGGCCCGGGCGCAGCCGTTCCACCACGACAAGCCGGACGCCGCTGTCACCGACGACATCCCGAGCCTGTTCGACGCGATCGTCGATCTCCTGCGTCGATCCCGCTGGGATGGCGTCCGGGCTCCCATGGACGATCCGGGGGTGGTCGATGCCGCCAGCGCGCACGCTCGCGTGCGCTTCGGCCAGGGCCTGGGCCCGGTCGCCGTGGTCACCGAGTTCCGCCTGCTCCGCCACGAGATCAGCCGCGCCTTGGTGGAATCGGTCAACGACGCGCCGGCCTCGGACATCCTGGCCGGACAGGCCATCGTCGACGACGCGCTCGACGGTGCCGCGGCGATCGGGCTGACGGCGCTGTCCGAGCGGATCGAGGAGCTGCGCGAGGGCTTCCTCGCGACGACGCTCCACGACGTCCGCCAGCCCATCACCCTCGTGACCGGCTCGCTCGATCTCGCCGCGCGATGGCTCGCCGACCCGGCCGCGGATCGCGAGCGAGTCGCCGAGGTGGTCGAGGGCGCCGTCGTCGCGGTCACCGAGATCAACGCCATGCTCGACACGCTTGGTGACGCATCGCGGGTGGCCATGGGCGCGCTCGTGACGGATCCCGAGCCGGCCCGCCTGGACACGATCGTCGAGGAGGCCCTCGCGCTGCTCGATCGGGAGGCCCGCGCCCGGATCCGGTACCAGGCGTCGACCACCGAACGCTTCATCGGCCTGTGGGACGACGACCTGCTGCGGCGGGTCGTGGTCAACCTCGTCGGCAACGCGCTGAAGTACACGCCGGACGGTTCGCCGATCGATGTCAGCATCGAGGGCGACGCCGATCCCGGCCATGTCCGGCTCCTCGTGCAGGACCGCGGCATCGGGGTGAGCGACGACGAGCTCGAGACGGTGTTCGAGCGGTTCGGCCGGGCGGACCGGGCACGTGTGCAGGGGATCCCCGGACTGGGACTTGGCCTGTACGCCTGTCGGGGCATCGTCGCCGCGCATGGCGGCACGATCGACCTGCGATCGGACGGACCCGGCCTCGGCACGACGGTGTGCGTGACACTGCCCCTCCTGCTCGACGACGGCGACGCCTGAGTCACGCGGCCGCTCGCACCCGCAACAACCTCGCAAGGCATCGCGCCGTCCGCGCGACACGGGCCGCCCCTTCGATGGGCCACCCTGTCCCCATGGAACGGCCTTCGGTCGGACAGGCGTCCGTGGTCGCACGACGAGGGGCCGAGCGGGAAGCCCTGCTCGGCGTGCTCGCGCATGAGCTGCGCACCCCGATCACGACGATCTATGCCGGCAGCGCCCTGCTCGCCTTCGACGAGGACCTGCTGCCAACCATGCGCCGCGAGCTCGCCGCCGACGTGCACGCCGAGGCGGCGCGCCTGTTCCGGGCGGTCGAGGACCTGCTGGTCCTGACCCGACTCGAGCACGGCGAGCTGGAGCGTTCGCTCACGCACGAGCCTGTGTCCCTGGGTCGCGCCGTCGAGGCGGCGGCCCAGCTCGAATCCAGCCGCTGGCCCGGGCTCCAGGTCGAGGTCCGCGACGAGGGCGTCACGCCGCCCGCCGAGGCCGACGCGAACGCGCTGGCCCATGCGTTGCGCAACCTGGTCGGGAATGTCGGATGGCGCGCGACCGGACCGTCGGAGCTCGACATCGTCGTGTCCGGCGGCAACGGCCGTGTCGCCTGTCGCCTGCTCGATCGCACCGGGACACTGGCTGCGGACGACCTGGGTGGCCTGTTCGCGCTGCCCGCGAGCGACCCGCGTCCTGGGCCTGACGAGCCCGGGGCTCGGCATGTTCGCCGCCGCGCAGCTCATCGAGGCGATGGGCGGCGACGTCTGGGCCCGCAGCCGCGAGGACGCGGTCGAGATCGGGTTCGACCTGCCGGGGTACGAGCTCTCCGCCTGACACGCGCGGGAAACGCGCACCTCCCGGGCGCGCACCGGTGTCGCCTCGCCCGGTCCGCGCCACCTGTCAGCCCCGACGGCGCGCGTCGTTCTCGATCTGCTGGCGGAGGATGTCCCGCACCGCCGCTTCCTCGGCCGGTGTCGCCTCGCTCGGTGGCGACGCCTGCTCCTCGGCTGCCTCCACGAGCGCACCCGGGATGGAACCCGCGAGGTAGGCATCGAGCACCGCCGGATGCACGTAGCTCCGGCGCGCGACGGCCGGCGTGTTGCCGAGGTGCCCGGCAGTCTGGCGGATCGCCTCGACGACCGCGGATCGTGAACCCCGCTCCCCGTCCCCGGGCTGGAGGGCGCGGAGCGCCCGATACGCAAGCACGGTGCCGGCCCACGTCCGGAAATCCTTCGCCGTGTAGTCGCCGCCCGAGGCCTCGCGGAGGTATGCGTTGATGTCGTCGGACGCCACGTCGCGCGGCTCGCCGTCGGCATCGATGTAGGTGAACAGCTCCTGACCCGGCAGGTCCTGGCAGCGGCGGACCACGGTGGCGAGCCGGCGATCGCGCAGGCCGACCTCGTGCTGGCGCCCCGACTTCCCGCGGAAGCGGAACCTGACCGTCTCGCCGCGGACGTTGGCGTGCCGGCCGCGCATCGTCGTGAGCCCGAACGATCGGTTGAGCCTGGCGTACTCGTCGTTGCCGACCCGGATGAGCGTCAGCTCGAGCAGGCGGACGACTGCCGCGAGGACCTTCTCGCGGGGCAGACCACGTCGCGCGAGATCGCGATCGCAGCGCCGCCGGATGCGCGGCAGGACCTCGCTGAAGGCGAGCATCCGGTCGAACTTGTCCGTCTCGCGCCTCGTTCGCCAGCGCTCGTGGTAGCGGTACTGCTTCCGACCGCGGGCGTCCCGTCCCGTCGCCTGCAGGTGGCCGTTCGGCCATGGGCAGATCCACACGTCGGTCCAGGCTGGCGGGATGGCCAGTCTTCGGATCCGGGCGAGGACGTCGGCATCGCGGACCGCCGCGCCAGTGGCATCGCGATAGCTGAACCCGCGACCCTGCCGCCGGCGAGTCAGTCCGGGGCGATCATCGCTGGCGTAGCGCAGCCCGGCATCCCGGGCGACCTGGGCCGGCTCGGGTGCGGGTTCGGTCGAGCGTCGTCGTGGCACGCGGTGACGATGCGGCAGCCCGGTCGCGACCGCAATCGCACGCGGTCGTCGGTGACGTCACAGGCGCCTTGCAGACTGTGTGTCGCGTGTTCGCGGCCGGGCGTTCGCGGTCGATGGCCTCGGCGGACGCGCGGGTTCGGCATGACGCTGCAAGGGCCGCGGCCCCCGGCGCTGGCGGGACGATAGGCCGTCGCCCGGATACTCGGCCACGAGACGCTCGAGGAGACCCCCAGTCGATGGACGCTCAGCCCGTCGTTGTCGCACCCGGCACGACCACCGTACCGACGACCCCACCGGTCGTCGTGCTCGACGATGTCTCGAAACGGTTCGACGACGAGACGGCGGTCGACCACATCAGCCTGACGGTCCATGCCGGGACGATCCTCGGCATCATCGGCCCATCGGGAGCCGGCAAGACCACGACCGTCCGGATGCTGACCGGCGCCCTCACCCCGACCGAGGGCACCGTCACGGTCCTCGGCGAGGAACCGCGCCACTTCCGGCGGCAGACGCGCGAACGCATCGGCTACATGCCGCAGCAGTTCACGCTGTATCCCGACCTGACGGCCCGCGAGAACGTCGACTTCGTCGCCTCACTGTTCGGCATGCTGTGGAGCGGCCGCCACCGGCGGACACGCGAGACGCTCGAGCTCGTGGAGCTGTGGGATGTCCGCGGCCGCCAGGCCGGGTCCCTGTCGGGCGGGATGCAGCGACGGCTCGAGCTTGCCTGCGCGCTCGTCCACGAGCCGGCACTGCTGTTCCTCGACGAGCCCACGGCGGGGATCGATCCGATCCTGCGCGCCACCATCTGGGAGGAGCTGCACCGCCTGCGCGATGCCGGGCGGACGCTGCTGGTGACCACGCAGTACGTCGGCGAGGCCGAGGCCTGCGACACGGTCGCGCTCATCGCGAACGGCCGCCTCATCGCGCTCGCACCACCCGACGAGCTGCGGCGCGAGGCCCAAGGTGGCGATGTCGTCCGGATCGAGACCGCCGGCCTGTTCGATACCGGACCGATCGTGAGCCTGCCGTTCGTGTTCGGCGTCACCCAGGAGGGCCCACGCACGATGCTCGTGACCGTCGACGACGCGGCGGCACGGCTGCCCGACGTGGTGGAGGCCGTGAACGGGGCGGGGGGCGACGTGGCGGCCGCCAGCGAGCATCGCCCGTCGTTCGACGAGGTGTTCGCCGCGCTGGTGGAACGGGATCGCGCGAAGCAGGGCGAGGCTTCGGCAGCTTCAGACAGCGACAGCGCCGGCGGCACGCCGCCGACGCCCGCGACGCCCGCGACGAGCGGGAGACCGGCGCCCCGCCGGATGGCGATCCGGACCAGGCTCCTCCGGCCTCGACCGACGACGAAAGACCCGCCTGATGCATGCCCTGATCGCGGTCTTCATCCGGCTGCTGGCGTTCGTCGGCAAGGAGCTCACCGAGACGATCCGCCGACCCGGGGCGATCGTCAGCCTCATCCTCGGGCCGTTCCTGATCATGGCGATCTTCGGTCTCGGGTACAGCGGGGTGAAGCAACCGCTGGCGACGATCATCGTCATCCCCCCGTCGAGCGGCCTGTCGGCCGACGCCGCCACCTATCAGGAGCTCGCCGGGGCCGGGCTCGAGGTCGTCGAGGTGACCCCCGACCGAGCGAGTGCCGAGGCGAAGCTGGCGAACGGGACCGCGGACGTCGTCATCGTCGCGCCAGAGGATCCCCAGACGACGTTCGAGGCCGGTGAGCAATCGGTCATCGAGGTGCTCATCGATGCCGTCGACCCCGTGGAGGAGAACTACGCGGGCTTCCTGGCGTCGGACCTCGCCCTCGGCGTGAACCGCGAGATCATCGAGCGCGCGGCAGCCGAATCGGAGGGGTACGCCGTGGCCGCGGGCGGCGCCGAGGCCGTGACGATCCCGCCGGAGGTGATCGCCGCCCCGACACGCTCGGAGCTCAGCAACATCGCCCCGTCGCAGCCGGGGGTCATCGCGTTCTTCGGCCCGGCGGTGCTCGCGCTGATCCTCCAGCACCTGGCGGTCACCCTCGTCGCCCTGTCGCTCGTCCGCGAGCGGAGCAGCGGGCTCATCGAGCTGTTCCGGATCGCGCCCGTGAGCACGACGGAAGTGCTCGTCGGCAAGGTGCTCGCCTTCGGGCTCCTCGGCGCCGGGATCGCGGCCATCAGCGTGGTGCTGCTCGTGGTCGGCTTCGGCGTCCCATTCCTCGCCGACGTCGGCCTCGTGGCGCTCACGATCGGGCTGCTGCTGCTGGCGTCGCTTGGCGTCGGCCTGTTCCTCGCCGTCGTCTCCGACTCGGAGCGCCAGGCCGTCCAGCTGTCACTTCTGGTGCTGCTGGCATCGGTGTTCTTCAGCGGTTTCGTCCTCGCGATCGACGAGTTCACCGAACCGGTCCGCTCACTCGCGTTCGTGTTGCCCGTGACGCATGGGATCCGGCTGCTCCAGGACCTGATGCTGCGCGGGTCGACGAACGACGCCTGGGAATGGCTCGCGCTCGGCGCGATCGCGGCCGTCACGCTCACGGCGGCGTGGTTCGTGCTGCGACGGAGCATGACCCGTGCCTGATGGCTCGGCCGGGCCTAGCTGGTCCTTGGTCTCCCGGCGCGCTGGAACGTGTCTGCAACGGATGGACGGCCGCGTTTCGTCGCGACGTTCGCGGCGGGATGGCACCGTACGAAGGGGGCGTTCAGGCTCACGAGGACCGAACCGATGACCGACGAACGACAACGACCACCGACCGGCGCGGATGACGACGCCGAGCGTGACGCAGCCCGCGAACGCGGCATGGCGACCCCGGACGCAACCGAGCAGGTGGATGACGGCACCCGGAAGAAGGCCGATCCATGGCTGCGTGAGGGCGCCGACGCGCCAGACGCAGCAGACATCGAGAATCCGACGACGCAGCGATGATCGCGGGCACGCCGCTCCCACGTCGGATACGGCGGGGGCGACGGCGTGCTTCTGAGATCGCAGCGCCCGAGACGAGCGGACACGGCCGGTCCGAGCGCATCAGCCTCATCGAGTTCCTGTGGCTGAGTCCGGCCGGGCTGCAGCCGGTGCTACTCGTTCGCCGGGAGCTGCTGCACTGACCTCCGCGGACCGTGGCGGCGACCGGCGGCTACCGTTCCCTGGGGCGCCGCCCGACCTCAGCGTCGGCCGGTGATCGCCTCGCGCCGCGTCGCCAGTCGGTCGGCGGGGATCACCGTCGCGCCGCCGGAGTCAAGTCCGTCACCGTCGGCAGCCGAACGGTCGCCCAGCGCGGCCACGGCGTCGCCGCCCTCGAGGATCGCGCGGTAGACCGCCTCGTAGGCGTCGGTCATCCGGGTGGCCGAGAAGCGCTCCAGGACGGACGCGCGGATGGCCGCACGATCGAGGTCGTCGACCCGATCCACCTTGAAGGCCATCGCGGCCACGTCGTCGCCGAAGAAGCCGTCGACGCCGTCGCGGATGATCTCGGGCAACGCACCGATGCGCCGGGCGATGATCGGCGTGCCGCAGGCCAGCGCCTCGATCGCGACCAGGCCGAACGGCTCGGGCCATGACCCAGGCATGAGCGAGGCGTAGCTCTCGGCGAAGAGCTGGTCGCGCTCGGTGCCCGGCAGCTCGCCGAGGAACTCGACGAGCGAGCCCGCCGCCTTGAGCGCCGGCTGGAAGACCTCGTCGTGGTATGCCCGCTCGACGCCGCCGGGAGCGACCTTTGCGGCGATCTTGAGCGGGCGGCCGGCCGCCTGCGCGATCTCGATCGCCTCCACGATCCCCTTCTCCGGGGCAACGCGACCGACGAAACACAGGTGCTCGCCGCGTCGCCGCTCGAAGGGGGCGTCATGCAGCGTGAGCCCGTTGTGGACGACCGCCGTCCACGGCACGTCGGGATGGGTCGCCGCCTGGTTGCGGCTGATCGCGACCAGCCCCCGCGGCGCGTCGCGCAGCAGAGCGTCGGCCCACGGCAGGTCGAGACGGCCGTGGAAGGTCGTCACGACCGGCACCGGGCTGACACGGGCGAGCAAGCAGGCTCATCCACTCGAGGTGGGTGTGGATGAGGTCGAACTCGTGCCGCTCGGTTCATGACCTCGTCGACCGTGGTCAGCATGTATGGCAACGAGTCGCCGGTGTACCCGGCCGGGCGGAGCGCCGCGTCGACCGTGACGATGTGGCGACCCGGCACCGCCGAGTCGCCGCTCGCGAAGGTGGTGACCTCATGACCGCGCCGGTCCAGCTCGACCACCAGCTCGTGCACGATCCGCTCGGTCCCGCCATAGGCGCGCGGCGGCACGGGCTCGAAGGGTGGAGCGACCTGGGCGATGCGGAGCGGACGGGTCATGCGTGCTACCTCGGGAATGGAGCGGCCGCGAGGCCCGACGGATCGGGACTCGCGGCCAGTGTCGCACCGCCGGCCGAAACCGGCGAATGGTGGGCTAGTAGGGTCGTTCGGCGGGACGCTCCGGAGCGCCCTCCTCGGCCTCCTCCTCGGTCTGGTCGCCGGCACCGGCGCCACCCGCCGCACCGACGGCACCACCGACGACGGCGCCCGGAGGTCCGGCGACCGCGCCACCGACGAGCGCGCCCGCGGCCGCGCCACCGAGGGCTCCGGTGCCCGACCCGGCCTCGTCATCGCCTTCGGCCGCCTCACCGGCGACCGCGCCGCCGACCGCGCCGATCGCGCCACCGACGACCGCGCCGGGGGGTCCACCGACGGCCATGCCGACAGCCGCGCCACCGAGCGCGCCTGCGCCGGCGCCGACGGCCTCGGTGCCGCTCTCCTCGTTCTCAGGCGCGGTGCCCGAGTTGTCCATCAGCGCGTCGTCGTGCGGATGGGTGTGCGGCTCCAACGTATCGCGTTCGTGGTCCACTGGGGGCCTCCTGATCGTGTGCATTCCGGTCCGGACGGATCCGGTTCCGCGACGTCGACGACGTCGTACGGCGGACCGTACGGGCCGCCATCGGCTGCGCACGCCACATCAAGCGGCGTCTGCCGTATCAGCGGCATTCAAACGCCCGCGACGACCACGCCCAGCGAACGTGGTCCATACTTCGTCCGTCACGGAAACCTGGTGCCACGGAGGGGCGAGCGCGTGACGGATGAAGCGCCCGGGACCGCGGGACGCGCAGCCGGACGAGCCAAAGGGGAGCTCGCCCGCGCGCGCGACGTTCGGTTCGGCGTCGGGCAATCGGTGCTCGCGGGCCTGTTCATCGGCTGGGGCGCGATCGCGCTCAAGGCCGGCCTCAACGAGGCCGTCGGTGGCGAGACCGGCTACATCCTGCTCATGGCGGCGGCCGTCCTCGCCGCCTGGTTCGGCGGCCTCATCGGCGGGATCACCGCGACGATCGTGGTCGTCGTCCTCAACGCGGTGGTCTTCATCGACCCGATCGACGGCGCGGTCGAGAGCACCCGCGTCGAGCAGGTCCGCCAGATCCTGTATCTCGTCATCGCGAGCGGCACGGTCGTGCTGGTCGCGACGCGGCGGGCTGCACGCGACCGCCTTGCCGATGCGCTGGACGAGGTCGCGACCCTCGCCGACCAGGTCGAATCCCGCGACGCGCGCCTCGAGATCATGCTGGCGGCATCCGGGCACGGGTTTCTGGGAGTGGGATGTCGCGACCGGTCGGCTGACGTGGTCGGATGCGATCTACCAGCAGCACGGGCTGGACCCGTCGGTCCCCGAGCCCGACTTCGAGACCTACCTCGGGATGATCCATCCGGACGACCGCGATCGGTTCGCGAACACGATCGCCGACGCGGTCGACGGGGCCGGGAGCTTCGAGATGGACTTCCGGATCGTGTCGGCGTCGGACGGGTCCGTGCACTGGACCCATGGGGCCGGCCGGCTGTTCAGCGATGCGGACGGGCGGCCGCTGCGGATGATCGGCACGGGCCAGGACATCACCGAGCGGCGCCGTCTCGAAGAGGAGCGCGATCAGCTGCTGGCGGAAGAGCGACGGGCCGGTGAGTTCCGCGAGGCCTTCATCGACGTGATCAGCCACGAGCTGCGGACGCCGATCACCTCGATCTTCGGGCTGACGCAGATCATGACCCGACCGGGTCGCCAGGACGACGAGGCCGCTCGAGCGGCGCTGCTCGACGACATCCGCGCGGAATCGGAGCGCCTGTACCGGCTCGTCGAGGACCTGCTGATCCTCAGTCGGGTGGAGCGCGGTCGGCTCATCCTCGACACCGAGCCCATCGCACCACGCCGCTCGCTCGAGCGGATCGTCGAGCGCGAGGCGAGCGAGCTGCCGTCGCTGCGGATCTCGCTCGACCTGGAGCCCGACCTGCCGATCGTGGCCGGGGAGCACACGTACATCGAGCAGATCGTGCGCAACCTGCTCGGCAACGCCGCGAAGTACACGCCGGCCGGGACGTCGGTCGTCGTCAGCGCCCGACGCGAGGACGGCAACGTCGCGATCCGCGTGACCGACGACGGACCGGGGATCCCGAACGATTCGGTCGAGCGGATCTTCGAGCTCTTCTACCGCGACCCGGCCAGCGCCAGGACCGTGTCCGGATCCGGGATCGGCCTCTTCGTGTGTGCCAGCCTCGCCGAGGCGATGGGTGGTCGGATCTGGGTGGCGCAGCCACCGGGCGGCGGGACCGAGTTCGGGTTCACGCTGCGGATCCTCGAGAGCGACGAGGTCGACGAGCCGCCCGCGGGCGACGACGGGGTCGCACCCCGCACCGGACGCTCCGCGACCGAGCGAGCGTCGGACGACCGCGCTCGTGCGCGACGCCGACGGCACCAACGGCCACGACGACGGGGCGTCGGTCAAGCGGGAGCGATCGCCAGCCGGATGAGCCCGATCGCGGCCCCTGCCGCGATGAGCCAGACGGTCCCGACGCCGCGGATCGAGCGCGATCAGCGCCGCGACGCGCGACCAGGATGGAGAGCGGGTCGCGCAGCGACGACACCGCGAGCTGCAGCGCGACGAGGACGAGGAGCGCGACCGCGGCCGCGTTGACGCCGTCGAGCGCGGCCCGCGCCAGGCGGGACCCGCGCAACCGGACGAGCAGCGGGATGCTCACCGCGACCGCGATGAACGCGGGCAGGAAGATCCCGACCGTGCCCGCCACCGCACCGGCCGGTCCGGCCACCAGGTAGCCGATGAAGGTCGCGGTCGAGAACAGCGGCCCCGGGGTGGCCTGGCCGACCGCGATCGCGTCGATGAGCTGCGTCTCGGTGATCCAGCCGAGCCCTTCGACCAGCTCGTCGCGCAGCAACGCGACGAGGACGTAGCCGCTCCCGAACAGCACGGCACCGATCTTCGACGAACTCGAGGAAGACAGCGAGCGGCGCGACCGCCAGGGCCGTCCCCACGGCCGCGGCGACCCCCGGTGACCACGGGATCGCGAGGATGCCGCCCTGGGCGGGCGCCGGGCCGGCAGGCGGTGGTCCGGACGGCGGTGGTCCGCTTGCGGCCGGCGGTCCTCCGGCCCCCCGGCCGCGGTCCACGACCGCTGCGATCGCGACGGCCAGCAGACCGACCCCGAGCAGGACCGCGATCTCCGGCACGCCGGCGACGGCCGCGGCCACGGCGACGGCCAGGAGCACGACGCTGCGTGGCGTCCGGATGGCGGCCTGGCCGATCGCGAGCCCCGCGTGCGCGACGATCGCGACGACGACCGGCGCGACCCCTGCCAGGAGGGCCTCGACCGCCGGTCGCTCACCCGACTCGACGTACCACCACGCGAGCACCCCGACGATCACGACCGCGGGCAGGATGAACGCGAGGCCCGCCACGATCAGGCCCGGCGCTGCCGGCGCGTCGATGGCCGATGTGCATCGCGAGCTCCGAGGACGTCGGCCCCGGGATGAGGTTGGCCGCCCCGACGAGATCGACGAACGTCGCGTCGTCGAGCCATCCGCGCCGCCGCACGAACTCGTCGCGCATCAGGGCGACGTGCGCCGCCGGTCCGCCGAACGACGTCAGGCCGAGCCGCAGGAAGACGAGGCCGACCTCAACGAGGTGATGGGGCACAGCTCACCGACGGCGGAGGCGACGCTCCCGCGAGCCGTTCGCCGGAGGTCTCAGAGAGCGAGCGGATCCGTCTTGTCAGGGTCGATGCCCAGGTCCTTGACCGCCTTGGCGGCCTTGGCGGGAGCCAGGGCACCGCAGCGAGCCAGACCCACGAGCGTGGCCGCCGCGATGTGCGGCGGATCGATCTCGAACAGGGCGCGCAGGTTCTCGCGCGTGTCGCTGCGCCCGAAACCGTCCGTCCCGAGCGCCACGTAGTGGGGCGGCAACCAGCGGCTGACCATGTCGGGGAGTGCCTTCAGCCAGTCCGTGGCGGCGATGATCGGGCCGCCATCGAAGGGCAGGACCGTCGTGACGTGGGGGATACGCGGCGACTTGGCGTCCGGGTGCAGCCGGTTCCAGCGCTCGGCCCCCAGCGCGTCGCGGCGCAGCAGCGGGAACGACGGCGCGCTGTAGACCTCGGCGGCGACCCCGAACCGCTCGGCGAGCAGGTCGCGAGCCGCGATCACCTGCTGCAGGATCGATCCCGAGCCGACGAGCCTCGCCGGATGGGCATCGCGCCCGAGGTCGGGCGCGGCGGCGAAGCGGTAGACGCCGCGCAGGATGTCCTCGTCGGTGACATCCGCCGGGCGGGCCGGCTGCGCGTAGTTCTCGTTGTGCAGCGTGACGTAGTAGAAGACGTCCTCGGGCTTGGACCCGTACATCCGCTCGATGCCGTCGCGCACGATGGCCGCCAGCTCGTAGGCGAACGCCGGGTCGTAGCCGCGGACGTTCGGGACGGTCGAGGCCAGGATGTGGGTGTGGCCGTCGTCGTGCTGCAGGCCCTCGCCGGCGAGGGTGGTCCGCCCGGCGGTCGCGCCCATGAGGAACCCGCGGCCGCGCGCATCGCCGAAGGCCCACATCTGGTCGCCGGTCCGCTGGAACCCGAACATCGAGTAGAAGATGTAGAACGGGATCATGGCCAGCCCGTGGCTGGCGTACGACGTGCCGGCCGCCTGGAACGAGGCCATCGATCCGGCCTCGGTGATGCCCTCCTCGAGGACCTGGCCGTCGGTCGCCTCGCGGTACGACAGCACGAGATCCGAGTCGACCGGCTCGTAGCGCTGGCCCAGCGCCGCGTAGATCCCGACCTCCTTGAACAGGGGGTCCATGCCGAAGGTGCGCGCCTCGTCGGGGATGATCGGCACGATCCGCTGCCCGAGCTCCTTGTCGCGGATGAGGTTGCGCAGGATCCGGGCGAAGACCATCGTGGTCGACACGGGCGTCTGGCTGCCCGCGGCGAATTCGGCATCGACGGCCGGCGCCGGCGCCGGCAGCGCCTTCGAGCGATCGACGCGGCGGGGCAATGGTCCGCCGAGCGCCTTGCGCCGCTCCATGAGGTAGGCGACTTCGTCGGACTTGGGGCCGGGGTGGTAGTACGGCGCGTCCTTGAGCTTCGCGTCGGGGATCGGCAGCTGCAGGCGGTCGCGGAAGACCTTCAGCTCGTTCTCCGAGAGCTTCTTGGCCTGGTGCGTGATGTTGCGCGCCTCGACCCCGGCCCCGAGCGTCCAGCCCTTCACGGTCTTGGCGAGGATCACCGTGGGCGCGCCCTGGAACTCGGTCGCGGCCTTGTATGCCGCGTACACCTTGCGATAGTCGTGGCCGCCCCGGCGGAGCTTGGCGAGGTCGTCGTCGGACAGGTGCTCGACGAGCTTGCCGAGACGCGGGTCCGGCCCGAAGAAGTGCTCGCGGATGTAGGCGCCGCCGGCCACGCTGAACTTCTGGAACTCGCCGTCGAGCGTGTCGTTCATCTGCTGGACGAGCAGCCCGTCGACGTCGCGCGCCAGGAGCTCGTCCCATTCGCGCGCCCAGATCACCTTGATGACGTTCCAGCCCGCGCCGCGGAAGACTGCCTCGAGCTCCTGGATGATCTTGCCGTTGCCGCGCACCGGCCCGTCGAGGCGCTGGAGGTTGCAGTTGACGACGAAGGTCAGGTTGTCGAGGCCCTCGCGCGCCGCGAGACTGAGCGCGCCGAGCGATTCGGGCTCGTCGGTCTCGCCGTCACCGAGGAACGCCCAGACCCGTGACTTCGACGTGTCGAGGATGCCGCGGTTCTGGAGGTAGCGGTTGAACCTGGCCTGGTAGATCGCCGAGATCGGCCCGAGACCCATCGAGACCGTCGGGTACTCCCAGAAATCGGGCATGAGCCGCGGGTGCGGGTACGAGCTCAGGCCCTGCTGGCCCGGGATGCTCTCGCGGCGGAAATGGTCGAGCTGGTCCTCGGTCAGGCGACCCTCGAGGAACGCGCGCGCGTAGATCCCGGGTGCCGCGTGGCCCTGGTAGAAGATCTGGTCCCCGCCTCCCTCGGCGTCCTTGCCGCGGAAGAAGTGGTTGAACCCGGTCTCGTACAGGCTCGCGCTGCTGGCGTAGGTCGACAGGTGCCCGCCGATCCCGCGAGAACTGCGAGTTCGCCCGCAGGACCATCGCGACCGCGTTCCAGCGGATGATGCGCCGGATGCGCAGCTCCATCGCCTCGTCGCCGGGGAAGGTGGGTTCCTGCTCCGGGCTGATGGTGTTGATGTAGCGCGTCTGGGTGAGCGGCGGCAGGCCGATCTGGAGCTGGCGGGCCCGCTTGAGCAGCTTGTAGACGAGGAACCGCGCCCGGGTCTCGCCTGCCTGCTCGACCACCTGGTCGAGCGATGCGAGCCACTCGTCGGTCTCCGCGGGGTCGATGTCGGGAAGCTGGTGCTTGAACTCGTCGAAATACATGTGCCCCTAGAGCGTAGCCCATCCGGTTCGTGCGGGACGGCGACGCCGAGGTTGCGGTCCGGCGCCCATCCCGTCGCCGGTCCAGTCGGTCGCCGCGCCGGCGACGTTCCCGTCGCCTCGCCCGTCTCCCCGCCCCGTCGCCTCTCCCGTCACCCGCCGACGACGTTGTAATGCCGATGTAACGGCTTTGCAAGGTGGCGGGGCACCGTGCGTCAGGCCCGCTCACCGATGCTCGGGGCACACATGAGACCCGTCGACAGACGGGTGGACCCCGGCCGGATCCGTCGCTCCTCGGGGACGTGATGGGTCCGGCCGCTCCACGCCTGGACCGATCGACCGCCGCCGAAGATCCGGCGGCCGGACGCACGAAGGAGATCACCGACATGACCGAGCATCACGACACCGTCGTCGTCAAGGATGGCGGCTCGAGCATGGGCCTCATCCTTGGCATCATCGTCGTCATCCTGCTCATCGCCGGGGCGTGGTACTTCCTCATGGGCCCGGGCGCGGGCACGACCGCGCCGAGCGACATCAACGTCAACGTCCAGCTGCCGAGCGTCGCGCCGGCCGCGTCCTAGGCAACACCGACTCCCCGGCGTGTCGATGCGATACGCCGGGGATGAACGCCGCGGAACCCGTTCCGTCACCATGGTCACCGACCCAGGAGGTGCAGGGTGAGTACCCAGCCGCTCGTACTCGTCGCGGATGACGAACCCAGGATCACGAAGCTCGTCTCGATCGCCCTCGGCGAAGAGGGATTTCGCGTCGTCACCGCCAACGGCGGCGAGGAGGCGCTCCAGAAGGCCGAAGAGGTCCGCCCGGACATCGTCCTGCTCGACATCGTGATGCCCGACCTCGACGGCATCGAGGTCATGCGCCAGCTGCGCGAGCGGCGACCGGTCGCCGTCATCCTGCTCACCGCGAAGGGGTCGACCGCCGACAAGGCCAAGGGCCTCGATCTCGGCGCCGACGACTACATCGCCAAGCCGTTCCACCCGGACGAGCTTGCCGCCCGCGTGCGTGCCGTCCTGCGCCGCTCGTCGGGTGCGTCGCCCGGCTCGGGCGTCCTGGCGTTCGATGACATCGAGATCGACCTCGAGCGGCGGATGGTCACCCGCAACGGCGAGCTGGTCCAGCTCTCGCGGACCGAGTGGCTGCTCCTCCAGCACCTGGCCGCGAACGCCGGCAAGGTCGTGCTGCACACCGAGCTCCTGACCAAGGTCTGGGGCCCCGAGTACCGCGACGACCTGCAGTACCTCCGGGTCTGGGTGTCGCGCGTCCGCCGCAAGCTGGGCGCGGAACCCGGCGAGCCGGGCCGGATCAAGACGTTCCAGGGCATCGGCTACCTGCTCGACGTCGAGCCGCCGGTGCCGCCCGAGACCGTCGCACCCGAGCCCGAGGTCGATGAGCGCTCCGCGCTGATCGGCTGACGGATCGTCGCGGGCGCCGGCCCGGGACTGCTACGCTCGGGGCATGCTCCGGTATGACGCCACCACGGCGCTGATCGTCGTCGACGTCCAGAACGACTTCGCCGATCCCGGCGGGCAGCCTCAGCGTGGCCGGCGGCGACCTCGTCGTCCCGACGGTGGACGGCGAGGTCCGGAACGCGGCCGGCGCCGGTGCGCTCGTCGTCGCGACACAGGACTGGCACCCATCGTCGACCCCGCACTTCGCCAAGGACGGCGGCATCTGGCCCGTCCATTGCGTCGCGGACACCTGGGGCGCCGACCTCCATCCCGGCCTCGAGCTACCCGAGGACGCGCCACGCGTTCGCAAGGGCAGCGAACGGCGAGGACGGCTATTCCGGCTTCACGATGCGCGATCCGACGACCGGCGACACCACGCCGACCGAGCTCGACGCGCTCCTGCGCGACCGCGGGATCCGCCGCGTCGTCGTCGTCGGGCTGGCGACCGACTACTGCGTCAAGGCGACGGCCCTCGATGCGGTGCAGCCTCGGCTACGACACCATGCTGCTCAGCGACGCCATCGCCGCCGTCGACCTGGAGCCGGGCGACGGCGACCGGGCGATCGACGAGATGAGCGCGGCCGGCGTGCGCGTCGCCCGGACGGTCCTGCGATGAGCCGATCCCGGCTGCCTCGATGATCAGGCTCGTCCTGCGCACGGCGTTCGTCGCGTACGCGGCGGGCTGGATCGCGGACCTGGCGCTTCGGCTCCGGGCGCGGGGCGCGAGCCCGGCCCCGATCGCGAGCCTGATGGTGATCGACGCGCCGATCGAGCGCGTCTGGGCGGAGCTGGCCGATGTCGAGGGCCAGCCGCGCTGGATGCGCGACCTCAAGTCGGTCGAGCTGACCACCCCACCGCCGATCGGCGTCGGATCCCGGTTCGTGGGCGCGGTCCGCGTGTTCGGCGTGACCACCACCGACCCGGTCGTCATCACCGACTTCCGGCCCCCGACCCGCTTCGCGCTTCGACACATGGGCACCTTCAAGGGCGAGGGCGTGCATCGCGCTCGAACCGGGTGCCGACGGGACGACGACCATCGTGCGCTGGGAGGAGCGCCTGATCGCCCCGTTCCTCCCCCACCTCGGCGCCGCGCTGCTGGCCCCCGTGCTTGGCGGCGTCTTCCAGGCCGACCTCGAGCGACTGCGCGACCTCGTCGAGTCCGATGCGCGAGCGACCGCCGGCCAGCCCCCCGAGGCGGTGGTCGCGTCGGTCACCGGCCAGGGGACCTGACCGCCCGGTGGAGCTGCACCTGGTCGACGCCACCTACGAGCTCTTCCGGGCGCATTTCGCACCCCGGCCGGCCGTGCTCGGGCGCGACGGGATCGTCCTCTCGGGCGTCTCGGGCCTGTGCGACCAGCTCCTGTACCTCCTGCGCGAGGAGGGCGCGACCCACGTCGGGTGCGCCACGGACCGCGTGATCGAGTCGTTCCGCAACGACCTCTTCCCGGGCTACAAGTCGTCGGCCGGGATGCCGCCCGAGCTGCTCGCCCAGTTCCCGATCGCCGAAGCCGCGGTCGAGGCGCTGGGCATCGTCCTGTGGCCGATGGTCGAATTCGAGGCGGATGACGCCATCGCCGCGGCCGCGATCCGCTTCGGGGACGACCCGCGGGTCGACCGGATCCTCGTCTGCACGCCCGACAAGGACATGGCCCAGCTCGTGCAGGACGAGCGGGTCGTGCTGTGGGATCGCCGACGCGGGTTGACCTACGACGACGCCGGGGTCCGCGAGAAGTGGGGCGTGCCACCGCTCTCGATCCCGGATTGGCTGGCCGTCGTCGGCGACTCGTCCGACGGGTACCCGGGCATCCCCGGTTGGGGCGCGAAGGGCGCCGCGGCCGTCCTCGCAAGGTACGGCCATCTCGAGGACGTGCCCCAGCGTGCGTCCGCGTGGGAGGTGCCCGGCGTCGGCGGCGGACGCGCCATGTCGCTTGCCGCGTCCCTGCGCGACCACTGGGACGAGGCGATGCTCTATCGCGATCTCGCCCGGCTGCGGACCGTCGACGACGGTGTGCCGCTCCGCCAGACGGACCCCGACGAGCTGCGCTGGGACGGCGCGCCGCGTGCGGAGTGGGAGGCGTTCTGCGAGGAATGGGGCCTCGACCGGCTGCGGACGCGGCCGCATCGCTGGCTCGACGAGGCGTGACGACCGGCTAGCGGATCAGCCCGAGCAGCGTCCCGTGATGCGCCGGTGGCGAGGCAACGATGCCGATCGATTTCGGGGCGTGGGCGAGATCGAACCACGGGCCGCCGTCCATCGCGGTGACCCGCGCCCCGCCCCGCTCGGCGATCAGCCCCGCGGCAGCGACATCCCACGCCGACAGGCCGCCCTGCTGGATGAATGCGTCGAACCGCCCGTTGGCGACGTACGCCAGGGCGAGCGCGGCCGAGCCCATGTTCCGGGCGATCCGGATCGCCTTGCGCACGTTGCGCGTCCGCGTCGCGACCGAGCGGCCGTTGAGCGACATCGAGATGACGAAGTCGGTCAGGCGCTCCTTCTCGCCCACCGTCACGGCCCGGCTGGGCACGCCCAGGCTCCCGGTCAGCATGGCCGGACCGTCGATCGTGGCGGCGAACGTCTCACCCCGGGTCGGGTCGTGGATCACGCCGACGGACGGCACGCCATCCACGATGAGCCCGATCGACACGCAGAAGAACGGGATGCCGTTGGCGTAGTTCACGGTCCCGTCCAGGGGATCGACGATCCACACCCGGCCACGGCCCGACGTCGGGTGCTCGCCCGCCTTCGCGCGATGCTCCCCCGTCTCCTCGGCGAGGATCGCGTCGTCGGGGTACAGCTCGCGGATCGCGTCGAGCACGAGCGCCTCGGACAGGTGGTCGGCCTCGGTCACGACATCGCGTGCGCTCTTGTAGTCGATCTGCTCGAGCCGCTCGTAGTGGTCCATGAGGACCTCACCGGCTCGCGCCGCGAGTGCGACCGCGAACGTGAGCTCGTGGTCGAAGGCGCCGGCGACCCCGCGCCGGCCGGCTGATTCGTGCCCGGCGTCACGCCTGACCCTGCCGTCATGGCGCGCGACACGTGACGTCGAAGGCGCCTGGCTCCGTCCCGAGCTCGACCACGGTCCGGGTGAACGTCACCGATCCACCGCCCGGGATCTTGGGGCTGAGGACGAACGCACCGGCCTCCCCGCCGCGAGCGGCCGGGTCGACGATCCGGCACGTCGTCTGGCCCTCGGCACTGCCCTCGTTGCGGACCGTCAGCGTGACCGCCAGGCCATCGCCGTCGGGCACGACCGCGTCGACGGTGACCGGGAACGGTCCGATGCCGGAGACGGCCAACCGCGCCACGACGGCGAGCGTGACGATCGCGACCGCAACCGCGACGAACACCGTCCCGTGGACCTGGGACGCGGAGACGTCACGCAGTCCGAGCGGATTGCAGCGCTCGCACAACCCGATCGATGGCGCCACCGGGCGCGCCGCACCGCGCACACGGGTGGGTCGGTTCGGCCGAGGGCGGCTTGACCGCCGCGGCGGTCGGCTGACTGGGCATCACGGTTGGATGGTGCCACGAACACCGGCTACCAGCGGTCGACGGCCTCGACGAGGGCATCGATGTCGTCGGTCGAGCGGGCGAGGACCACGGCACCGTCCGCGCCGGCCGCATGCCAGCGCTCCCACGTCTCGCGTGGCGCCGAGATCCAGCGGCGTGTCGCGGATCGACCCTTCGCGCGAGCCAATCGCCCTGGAATCCGACCAGCACCTGCTGATCCTCGCGCCGCCGTCCGGCTTCCTCGAGCGATTCGAGGTAGGTCGGCAGGTTGGCCTCGAAGTTGTCGTCGAAGGTGTTCCAGCCGTCGCCGATCCGCCCGGCCAGCCGCGCCCCGGCCCGGGTCTCGCCACCGATGATGATCGGCGGCATGGGATCCGGCACCGGATGGGCGTACGCGTCCACGAGCGGGTAGAACGGCGAGGGGCGGGTCACCGGTCCTCCGGTCCACAGCGCGCGGATGACGGCCACGGCCTCCTCGAGCCGCGCGACCCGTTCGGGCGCCTCGGGGAAATCCATCCCGTAGGCGTCGTGCTCCGCCTTGGCGCCACCGATCCCGATCCCCAGGATGAGCCGGCCGCCGCTCGCGACCTGGAGCGTGGAGGCCATCCGGGCGAGCAGGGCCGGATGACGGTTCATGACGTTGAGCACGAACGGCGCGACCGTGACGCGCGTGGTCTGCGCGGCGGCCATGGCAAGCGTGGTCCATGCCTCGACGACCGGGACGGTCTTGTCGCCACGACCCATGAAATGGTCCCAGCACCACACGCCGGCGTACCCGGCGGCATCGAGCCGGCGGGCGCTCTCCAGCCACCACGTGGGCTCCGCCCGGATCGCACGGAGGCAGACGCCGATCGGCAGGCCCGTCGAGCGGGCGTCGTCCGTCCGGTCCCCCACCCAGCTCAGAGCTCCGTCTCGAACAGGCGGATGTCCTCGGCAGCGATCGTGTGCCCGTCGCCCCGCGTGGGGTCGAGCGCCGCGCGAGCGCCGAGTGCGTCCAGGTCCGCCGGGAACCGCCCGATCAGGTCGAGGACCACCGCCTGGATCCGTTCTGCATTCGCCTGGAAGACCTCGAGGACGTCGGTCGCGTTGACCGCCTCGGTGCCCTCCAGGACGCCCGCGTCGTAGTCGGTGATCAGCGCGATGTTGACGACCGCGATGCCGAGTTCACGGCACAGCCACGCCTCGGGGTACTGGGTCATGTTGATGACCTCCCAGCCGGCGTCGCTGAACCATTTCGATTCGCTCTTGCTCGAGAACCGTGGTCCCTGGATCACGACGACCGTGCCCCGCTCGTGGACGGGGATACCGTGCTCGCGGATCGTGTCGATCGCGAGCTGTCGAAGGACCGGGTCGTACGTCTCGGCGGAGGACAGGTGGGTCACGACCGGCCCGTCGAAGAACGTGTCGGCGCGTCCGGACGTGCGGTCAACGAACTGGTCGCAGACCACGAAGTCGCCCGGCTTCACCTGGATCGCGAGCGATCCCGCGGCGCACGGCGAGATCGCCGCCTTGACCCCCAGCGAGCGCATCGCCCAGACGTTCGCCCGGTAGTTGATCCGGTGCGGCGGGATCGTGTGGCGGCGGCCGTGGCGCGGAAGGAACGCCACGCGTCGGCCGGCGACATCGGCGAGGAAGATCGAATCGGACGGCGGCCCGTATGGCGTGTCGACCTTGATCTCGCGCACGTCCTCGAGCAGTGAGTAGAAGCCCGACCCGCCGAACACGCCGATCTCCGCGGTATCCCGCACGCTCTCGCCTCCATCCTGCCAGCGTCACGACCGTCGGCCGTGGTCCCGGCGGTTCGGCCGGAGCACCCGATTCTAGGGCGACCGGGCTACGATGGTCGCGGCCCGCGAACCGCGGGCCCTGCGGAGGCCCCATGACCGACGAGCAGCCCAGTCCGACGACGCGCATCCCGACGCCCGATGCCGCGGCCGGCGAGACGAGCACATGGTCCACCGACCGGCCGCCCGCCCCGGGCTCGACCCTGCCGACCGCGCCGGCCACGCCGCCCGCGCCGCCCGCGCCGTCGCCCGCCACCGAGCCCGCCGTCCCGCCGGCCTCGACCGGCACCGCGGACGAGCCCGTGCGGAAGCCGCCGGCCCGCGACCGTGGTCGGATGGCGACCGTGCTCCTCGGTGTCGTCGTGCTGGCGATCGGCTTGTGGTTCTTCGCCGAGCAGACGCTCGGGATCGACCTCCCGGCGATCCGCTGGAGCCAGCTGTGGCCGCTGATCCTCATCGTCATCGGCGGATGGATCCTGCTCGTGACGCTGCGCCGCGGGTCGCGATGAGCGACGGCCACGCGTCCGGCGGGGACGCGTCACTCACCGAGGCGTCCGGGGGACGCGTCGCCCAGCGACCGCCTGGCCCTCGCCGACTGGCGCCGGCGGATCGCGGAGCTGTACGCCGAGGTCCGGGCGATGAATGCGGCCGACCCGGCCATCGGCCTCGCCCACTGGCGAGCGGTCCGCGAGCGGCTGTTCCGGGAACACCCCCAATCCCCGGTCCTCCCCGAGCGCCGCGCGACGTTCCGCGCGAGCCACTTCGACCACGATCCGCGACTCCGCTTCGAGGCGATCGTCGAACCCGCCGCTCCGGCGCCCGCGAGCGCGTCCGGGGGATCCGGTCTCGAGCTCGGGCTCGAGCTGCCCAACAGCGGTGCCGACACCCTGCGGTTCGATCGGATCGGCGTCGTCCGCCTGCCGTTCCCCGGCGGCGAGCAGCGACTGAGCGTGTACTGGATGGCCGGCTACACGGGCGGCCTCTTCATCCCGTTCCGCGACGCCACGAACGGCGCCTCGACCTACGGCGCCGGACGCTACCTCGTGGACGCGGCCAAGAGCGCCGACCTCGGCAGCGTCGAGGACAGTGGCGCCCTGATCCTCGACTTCAACTTCGCGTACCAGCCCTCCTGTGCGTTCGATCCGCGCTGGGCGTGCCCGCTCGCCCCGCCCGAGAATCGCCTCCCGATCGAGGTCGCAGCCGGCGAACGCCTGGGATGAGCGGCTCGCCCGCCGGCACGCGCGTCCGGCCGGCCGAGGGCGGCGACGCCTGGTCCATCGCCGATGCCCACGTGCGTGGCTGGCAGCACGCGTACCGCGGGCTCGTCCCGGACGCCATCCTCGACGGCTTCTCGATCGAGGAGCGCGCGGCCCTGTGGTCGGAACGGATCGCCGCGCTCGCCGACGATCCCGACGGTCGGATCTGGGTCGTCGAGGCCGCCGGCACCGTCCAGGGCTTCGCGGCCGCGGGCCCCGCGAATGCGGACGCCGCGCCGCCGCCACCCGGCGCCGGCGAGGTCTTCGCGATCTACGTCGCGCCGGAGGCCCGCGGCCGCGGCTACGGCCGGACCCTCTTCGCCACGGTCGTCGCCGATCTCACCGCACGCGCCTTCCGGCCGATCGTCGTGTGGGTGTTCGACGCGAACGACGGGGCTCGCCGGTTCTACGAGGCCGCCGGCTTCCATGCCGACGGCACCCGGCATCCGCTCGACTTCGACGGCGTCATGCTCGACGAGATCCGCTACGTCCTCGACCCCGCCGGCGCCTGACCGGAACGTCGAAGGTACCGGGGGGACCGGTACCCCCGACCTCCGCCGAATCCCCTGCCGGCGGCGCATGCTCCCCCAGTGGTGCGCGGCCGCGCCACGCTCGACCCCCGACCCGGAGGACGCATGCGCCTGCAGCTGACCTCGCGCCGAACCGTGGAGGAACGCCTCCTGTGGTCCCGCGATGTCCGCTTCATCCACCGGGTGGCCGCTGCGGTGCCCGGTTCGCGCATCCTCGAGCTCGACTCCGGATCGGTGCTCATCGGACCTTCGACGCGTCTCACCGATGCGATCACGGCGTCCGTGGCCGCCGATTCGGGTTCCTCGGAGTACGGCCTCGTCGCGATCGACACGTCGCTGCCGGAAGCGGAGCGCTATCTCACGGCCCTGTCGACGGCGGTCCAGGCATCGGGGCTGGCGGAACGGATCGGCATGGCGTCCTCGCCACAGTCGGTGCAGACCAAGACGCTCGACTACTTCTTCAGCCTGCGCAAGATCCATCTCATCGCGTTCCAGCCGATCGTGGAGCTGGCGACCGGCGAGCTGCACGAATACGAGTGCCTCTTCCGCCCCGAGATGCCGATGCTGCCGCAGTCGATCAGCGCGATCGTCCACGCGGCCATCGACACCGACCGCTCCGTGGAGCTCGACGCGTTCATCGTGACCGCGATCCTCGCCCGCGCCGGCCAGATCCAGGCCGACCGGCTGGCGACCGGACAGCCGCCACTGCGTGTCGCGATCAACATCACGCCGGCCAGCCTGCTCGACGCGCGGTTCGAGGCCCGCGCCTTCGCCGCCCTCGTCCGCGAGCACGGGATGGATCCGCGGCAGATCACGCTCGAATGCACCGAGCAGCAGGCGGTCTCGGACGTCGTACCCCTCAAACGGCAGGTGAAGGCCCTCCGTCGCCTGGGGTTCGGGTTCGCGATCGACGACGCGGGCGCGGGCTACGCGAGCTTCGCCCTCATCGCCGCCCTGCGACCCAGCGTCATCAAGATCGACCGCGACATCGTCACCGGCATCGCCCGCGACGATGCCAAGCAGGCGCTGGTCGAAGCGTTCGTGTCCTTCGGTCGGCGGATCGGCGCTCGAGCTCCTGGCCGAGGGGATCGAGAAGCGCGTCGACCTCGCCGTCCTGAAGGGTCTCGGGGTCGACCTGGGACAGGGTTACCTGCTCGGACGCCCCTCGATCGACCCGAAGGCGCCACGATCGCTCGACCGGTTGCGCGCCGCCCCGAGCGTCCGCAACCTGCGCCCCCCGCGCGCCCCGCGCGTCACGCCCACGCCCCGCCGCCTGGCGTCACGACCCGACTGACGATCCGGCGGCAGCGTCCGACGAGGCCCGGCCGCGGCGCCGACGAGTTCGGCGCTCCCTCGCGTACCATCGGTCCATGACCGTGATCCATACGTCGACCCTGCCCGCCCACGTTCGCGCCTTCCTCGATGCGGACCGCTTCGCGACGATCGCCACGGTCGACCCCGACGGCGGACCACGCCAGGCCGTCATCTGGTACACGCTCGACGGTGACGAGCTCGTGCTCAACAGCGCCGTCGGTCGGCGCTGGCCGTCCAACCTGCAGCGGGACAGGCGGATCTCGCTCGCGGTCGCCGACGGGGTCGACGGCTATCGCTGGGTCGGCCTGACCGGGACCGTCGAGGTCGTCGAGGACCAGGCGATCGCCCAGGCCGACATCGCGGCGCATGGCCCGCCGCTACCACGCGGCCACGCCCGGCAAGGCCGAGGACATGATCGCGAACCGGTTCCAGCGCCAGACGCGGATCAGCTTCCGCGTCCGCGTCGACGCGGTCCACGACCATCTCGACGACTAGCGGGCGACCTCAGGTGCGTTTCGGGCTCCAGCTCTGGTCCCAGTCGACGGACTGGCCGTCGTTCCGCGATTCGGCGCTGGCCGCGGAGGCTGCGGGCTGGGACTCGATCTGGACGTGGGACCACCTGCTGGCGATCTTCGGGCCGTGGGAGCAACCGATCTTCGAGGGCTGGATGGCGCTCGCGGGCCTCGGTCCCATCACGAAACGCGTTCGCCTCGGCCTGATGGTCGGCGCCAACACGTTCCGCAACCCCGGGGTGACCGCCAAGCTCGCGACGACGCTCGATCACGTCTCCGACGGGCGGGCAGTCCTCGGGATCGGCGGCGCCTGGTTCGAGCGGGAGCACGAGGCGTTCGGCATCGACTTCGGCGCGAGCCCCGGGGAGCGCCTCGGCTGGCTCGACGAGTCGGTGATGCTGCTGCGCCGCCTGCTCGACGGCGAGCGCGTCGACCACGACGGACCGCGCTACACGCTGCGCGACGCCCTGTGCGAGCCGCGACCGGTCCAGGCCCACCTGCCGATCCTCATCGGTGGCGGCGGGCGGCGCAAGACGTTGCGGATCGTCGCGGTGCGCGCCGACGGCTGGAACAACTCGGGTTCCCTTGACGAGATCCGCGACGCGCTGGCCACGCTGCACGACCATTGCGCGGCCGTCGGCCGCGACCCGGCCACGATCGAGAAGACCACGAGCTTCCCGATCGTGCTGCGCGACACGACCGAGGCGGCGACGGCACGGATGGCCGAGCTCCTTGCCCACAACGGCGTGACGAGCGCGGGGCCCGGCCCGCACCTCACGGGCTCACCGTCCGAGGTCGCCGACGCGATCCGCCCGTACCGGGACCTCGGGTTCGAGACCGTCATCGCCCGCATGCCCGCCCCGTACGATCGCGAGACGATCGAGCGCATGCCCGAGGTCTGGGAGCTGCTCGCCGGATGAAGGTCGTCGAGCTCGCGGGCGGGGTCGGTGGCGCAAAGCTCGCCGAAGGGCTGGCGGCGCATCTCGGGGCGGACCTGACCGTCATCGTCAACACGGCGGACGACCTCGAGCTGTACGGGCTCGCGATCTGGCCGGATCACGACACCGTGGCCTACACGCTGGCCGGCCTCGACGACGAGGAGCGTGGCTGGGGGCTGCGCGACGAGACGTGGACGGTCATGGATGCGATCGCCGCGCTCGGGGACGACCCCTGGTTCCGGCTCGGCGACCGCGATCTCGCGACCCACCTGTGGCGCACCGAACGCCTGCGCGCCGGCGTACGCCCGACCGACGTCGCCATCGAGCTGCGGGCGCGACTCGGCATCGCCCCGACGATCCTGCCGATGGCCGACGAACCGGTCCGCACGCAGGTCCGCACCGACGAGGGCTGGCTGGCCTTCCAGGAGTACTTCGTCCACCGGCACCAGGCGCCCGACGTGCACGAGGTGCGCTTCGACGGGATCGACGACGCCCGCGCGACGCCGGAGGTGATCGCCGCGCTCGCCGCCGCCGACCTCGTCGTCATCGCGCCGTCCAACCCGTTCGTGTCGGTCGGGCCGCTGCTGGCCGTGCCCGGCCTGCGCGATGCCCTCGAGGCCGCCCGCACCCGCGCCCCGATCGTGGCCGTGAGCGGGATCGTCGGCGGCAAGGCGCTCAAGGGCCCGGCGGACCGGATGCTCGGGTCGCTCGGCCACGAGGCCAGCGCCCTGGGGGTCGCGCGGCTGTACCGCGGCCTCGTCGACGTCTTCGTGGTCGATACCCTCGACGCGGACCTCGCCCCCGCCATCGAGGCGCTCGGGATGCGCGTCGTGGTGACCGACACGATCATGACCGATGACGCGGCGCGATCGCGTGTGGCGGGGGCCATCCTCGCGAGCGTCGCGACGACGGCCTGATGGCTCACGGCCCGGTCGTCGCCATCGTCCCCATCGGCGCCCTCGAGGGCGCGAAGTCGCGGCTCGGGGCGATGCTCGATGCCGAGGAACGGCAGGACCTCGCGACACGGCTCGCCCGGCGGACGATCGAGGCCGCCCTGGCCACGCCCGGGATCGCGGAGGTGCTCGTCGTGACGCCGGATGACGAGGTCCGCGAGCTCGCGATGGAGCTGGGTGCGCGCCCGCTCCTCCAGCGCGGCGACGGCCTCAACGGCGGGCTCGCCCAGGCCCGCGCGGAGGCTGTGGCGGCCGGCGCCGGGGCCGTCCTCATCGTGCCGATGGACCTGCCGCGGGTCTCGCCGAGCGCGCTCGCGGAGGTCCTCGCGACGCTCGATGGACCCCGCGCGGGCGGCCTGGACGACAACTCGGTCACGGACCCGGCGCCGGGCGACGACGCGCGCCCGCTCGTCACGATCGTGCCGGACCGTCACGGCCGCGGGACGAATGCGCTCCTCGTCGCCCCACCCGACGCGATCGACTTCTGCTTCGGCGGCGACAGTCGTGCCGCGCACGTCGCCGCGGCGCGCGCGGTGGGCGCCCGCGTGGTGGAGCTCGGCGGGCCGTTGACGCTCGATCTCGACACGCCCGACGACCTGCTCCTCGTCGATCTCGACCACCCCGAGGCCGTGCGTGGCTGATCGGCTGGAGGTCGTGCCGATCGTCGGTCTGGGCGAGATCGTGCCGGGCGACGACCTGCCCGGCCCAGATCGCGGCCGCACTCGGGGCGAGCGAGGAGGTCCTGCCGCTCCGCGACGACGATGTGCTGGTCGTCACCCAGAAGGTCGTGTCCAAGGCGGAGGGCGCGATCGTCGACCTCACGACCGTCACGCCCAGAGCGGAGGCCGAGGAATACGCGGCCCGCTACGACCGTGACGCGCGCCAGGTCGAGGTCGTCCTGCGCGAGGCGCGACGCGTCGTCCGGATGGCGAACGGCGTGATCATCACCGAGACGCCGCACGGCTTCATCTGCGCCAACGGCGGCGTCGACGCGTCCAACGTCGGGCCGGCATCCGGCTCGATCGTGACGCTGCTGCCGACCGACCCCGATGCCTCGGCCGACCGGATCCGCGCCGCCATCCGCGAGCGGCTCGGGCAGGACGTGCCGGTCATCGTCTCGGACAGCTTCGGCCGGCCGTGGCGCTTCGGCATCGTGGACGTCGCCATCGGCGTGTCCGGGCTGCATCCGCTCGACGACCTGCGCGGGGCGCCGGATGCCGACGGGCGGATCATGCGGTCGACGGTCCGTGCGGTCGCCGACGAGCTCGCCTCGGCCGCGGAGCTCGTCCTCGGCAAGACCGATCGTCGGCCGATCGCGCTGGTCCGCGGTGCGTCGTTCCGCCGCGGCGAGGGCCGGATCGCCGAGGTCCTCATGCCCGCCGAGACCGACCTCTTCCGCTAGGGAGCGTCCGCCGACCTCGCGTTGCCCTGTCTGGATCCCGATCCACGTGACCGTTGCGCAGGCAACCGACTGTTGCCGTACGCTCCGCCGGTGAAGGTCGGCCTGCAGATCAGCTCGTTCTCGTGGCCCGGTGGCGCGGCGGCGATCGGCCCGACGCTGGCACGGATCGTCCGCGACGCGGACGACGCCGGGTTCGACTCGATCTGGGTCATGGACCACTTCTTCCAGATCCGCGCCGGCGGCCCGCCCGAAGAACCCATGCTCGAGGGCTGGACCACGCTCGGGTTCATGGCCGCCCACAGCCAGCGGGCGCGCCTGGGCCTGATGGTCGGCGGCGTCCACTACCGCTACCCGGGTCTGTGGATCAAGGCCGCGACGACGCTCGACGTGCTGTCCGGCGGGCGTGCATGGCTCGGGATCGGCGCCGCCTGGAACGAGGTCGAGTCGCGGTCGCTCGGGTTCCCGTTCCCGCCCCTCGGCGAACGCTTCGAGATGCTCGAGGAGACCCTTCGGATCGGTCACGAGATGTGGACCGGGGAACGCGGCTCGGAGGCGTCCTTCAGCGGACGCCAGTTCCAGGCAACGCGCCTGCTGAATTCACCGCAATCGCTGTCGCGTCCACGGGTCCCGATCATGGTCGGTGGCGGCGGCGAGAAGAAGACGCTCCGCCTGGTCGCGCAGTACGCCGACGCGTGCAACGTGTTCGGGTCGCCCGAGGGGATCGCCCGCAAATACGCGATCCTCGCCGCAGCACTGCGCCGACATCGGCCGCGACCCCGACGAGATCGAGCGATCGACGCTGCAGGGCGTCGCCCTCGTCGATCGACGGCGAGCGCGGCGGCGAGACCGCGGGCCAGGTCGTGGACCGCTTCGGCGACCTCGCGGATGCGGGCGCCCAGCACGTCATCTTCAGCCTCCGGGACGTCGCCGATCCACGCCGGATCGAGGCCCTCGCCGGCGAGGTGATCCCCCAGCTCCACGCCCTGTGACCATACCCCCCAGGAGTATCGACTCCGTGCTACCATCCAGGCCATGACGGACTCCACCAACGGGTCGAACCCGGGCGACGGGTCGAAGCCGACCGACCCCTTCGGCGGCTTCGCGATCGACTTCTCGGGGGATACCGGCGGCACCGCCGGGATGCCCATCGCGATCGCGGACGACGTCCCGGCGCGCCCGAGCCCGGGCGGTCCGTCGACCATCGCATCGGGTGAGGGTCGAGTCACGGCCAAGATGGTCATCATCGGCTCGGGTCCGGCCGGCCTGACGGCCGCGATCTACGCGGCGCGGGCCAACCTCGAGCCGGTCGTCCTCGCCGGTTCGGCCCCCGGCGGCCAGCTGATGCTCACGAGCGACGTCGAGAACTACCCGGGCTTCCCCGACGGGATCCAGGGTCCCGACCTGATGGCCGCGATGCGCGCCCAGGCGGAGCGCTTCGGCTCGCGGATCGTCGACGTCGACATCGATCGGGTCGACCTGTCGGCGCGGCCGTTCCACATCTGGGCACGCGGCACGGAATACCTGGCCCAGTCGATCGTCGTCGCGACCGGCGCGTCGGCCCTGTGGCTCGGGCTCGACAGCGAGACGCGCCTGCGCGGCCGCGGCGTGTCGGCCTGCGCGACGTGCGATGGCTTCTTCTTCCGCGACCGCGAGATCGCGGTGGTCGGTGGCGGCGACACGGCCTTCGAGGAGGCGACCTACCTCACCCGCTTCGCGACGAAGGTCCACCTGCTCCACCGGCGGGACACGTTCCGCGCCAGCAAGATCATGGTCGACCGGGCGGTCGACCACCCCAAGATCGAGATCCACCCGAACATGGCGGTCGAGGAAGTGGTCGGCGACGCCAAGGTCGAGGGCGTTCGTCTGCGCGACACGACCACCGGCGAGACCAGTCACATGCCGCTCGACGGCCTGTTCATCGCGATCGGCTACGAGCCGAACACCGCGGCGTTCCGCGACTGGCTGGAGATCGACGAGAAGGGCTATCTCGTGGTCCACGACGAGACCGGATCGAAGATCGACGGCGTGTTCATCGCGGGCGATGTCCACGACCATCGCTATCGCCAGGCCGTGACCGCCGCGGCGGACGGCTGCAAGGCCGCCATCGACGCCGAGCGCTGGCTCGAGTCGGAAGGCATCGCCGAGGCGACGACCGCCACCGCCTGGTAGCCGGCGCCGCCGTCGGCCCGACGGCGCGGCCCGGCGACCCGGCCCCGCCGACCGACCGGACTAGCCGACCGTCGCGCGCGCCGCCGCGATCCGGTAGGCCAGCAGCGCGACCGACAGCCGGTTCCGCATCTCCCCATCGAGCGGCCGTCCGAGCGCCTCCGCGATCCGGGCAAGCCGGTACGTGACCGTCCGGTTCGCGAGGTGCAGCCGGCGTGCCGCCTCGCGCGCGTTCTCCCCCGACTCGAAGTAGACCCGCAGCGTCTCCACGAGCTCGTCGCCCATCCGCGGCACGGCGAGCAGCGGACCGAGCTCGTGGGCGACGACGGCCGCCAGCAGGACGTCGTCGAGCAGCAGCAGCCGCTCGACCGCGAGGTCATCGGGGTCGTCGATCCACCCGCCGCGTCCGAGCCGTCCGGCGGCCCGGACCGTGTCGCTCGCCTGGGCCATCGCCGCGGGCAGCCCGCCGACCCCGTCGACCGCGGTCGTCGCGACCGCGACCCAGCCCGGCACCATCGCGTCGAGCGCCTCGCGCAGACGCGCGCCCCCGGGCCAGTCCGCCCGCGCAAGGACGACGACCCGGCCGCGTCTGGCGAGTACCTGGGGCAACGGCAGCCCCGGCGCCGCGGACGCGCGGTCCGCGCTCGACCGTGCCCCGATGCGCTGCCCGAGCCGATCGGCGAGCTCGTGCGCCTCGTCATCGTCGGTGCCCTGGTGCGGCGTCACGACGAACAGCCGATACGCGGCCAGCGGATCGAGCCCGTAGCGCGTCGCGAGCCGGCGCAGACGCGCGGACGCCTGGACGTCGTCGGGGAACGTCGAGAGCAGCTCCTCGAGGAATGCGCGTCGCGCGGTCGCATCGCGCGCGACGATCGATCGCTCCGCGCTCTGATAGCCGTCGGAGATGGCGCGGGCCGTGAGGTCCGCGCCGCGGAGCAGCCAGGTCGCCAGCTCGCGAAGCACGGGCACCGGCGGTTCGAGCGCCACGGCGGCGTCCCAGATCGCCGGCAGCAGCGAGGTGAACCGGTCGAGCAATCGGTCGGCGGGGACGCCGGCGTGGGCGGCCTGCCGACCGCGCTCCCGGAGCTGCGCGGCGGCCTCCTCGCCGATCGGCCGCCGCTCCTCGGGGGTCGCCAGCAGCGTGAGCGCCAGGACGACCTCATCACGGAGGTCCGCCGCCGGCTCGCCCACATCGAGGGCGACGATCTCGCACAGGGCGTCGATGTCGCGGGCGACCGCATCGACGAGCGCTGCGCGGCTGTCGATGGGAGCGGCCATCGCCGCAGGATAGACCCCGAGCACGGTGCGGGCCAGCCTCGGACCGGCCTCCTTGCCGCACGTGCGCAACGAGATCGCGGCGGGTCTGCCGATAGCGGCCATGGTCCGTCGCCGCGACGAACCGCATCATGACGAGGTTCAGCAGCACTGGGGGCCGACCGACCATGTTTCCGACCAGGATGACGACCGCGCACGACAGCGTCACGACGACCGTCGAACGCGTGACCGGCGACGCATCCGCCGTCACGAGCGGCCTCCGCGCCCTGCGGGCATCCACGATGATCCGGATGACCGCCGACCGCCTGCACGCGGGATATGTGCGGGGCACGCTCGATGCAGACGAGCTGGCCGTGGTCGATCGGGCACTCGCGACATTCGGCGGGGCCGACGCCGCGACCGCGCTCGCGGCGGGTGACCGCCATCGTCGCGGCGGCTGTCGACGACCTGGCCGACGCGCTCGACGCGAACGATCACGTCGCGGGGCAGTTCACGGTCATGTTCGCGGGTGCCGCTCTGGCCGCGAGTGCCATCCAGTCCCAGCTCGAGGTCGGGGCGCTCAGCCCGTTCTGACCTGAACCTGCACGCACGGCCCGCGACACGCCGGTCGGGCTCGCCACCATCTCCGCGACGAGGTCAGCCACGCTGATCGACCGTCGACCCCATGCACCCCGGCTCGAATCCCCCCAGCGAGCCGGGGTGCTCCCATGTCCGGAACGGGTCCGACCGCTAGGATTGCGCCCGTGCCCACCCAGAAGTCGGTCGTCCTCGAGCATCTCGGCGGCAACCGGTTCCACGCCGTGCCGAGCTCCGGGCACGAGCTCGACTTCGACGATCGGCACTCCGACCAGGGCGGCAGTCCGGTCGAGACGGTGCTGACGGCGCTGGCGGCCTGCTCGGCGTTCGACGTGATCTCGATCGCCACCAAGAAGCGCCAGGCGATCGCGTCGTACCGCGTCTCGACGTCGGGCAGCCAGCGCGACGAGTACCCGCAGGTCTACACCGAGATCGACGTCGTCCACGAGGTCACCGGGCAAGACCTGTCGGAGGCGGCGATCCGCCGGTCGATCGAGCTGTCGGCGACGAAGTACTGCCCGGTCAGCGCGATGCTGTCAGCCGGTGCGACGCGGATCCACCACCGCTATCGGATCCGGTCCGAGGGGACGCTCCCCTACGAGGCCGAGGGCGAGGTCATCACGACCGGGCCCTACCAGCGACCCGACGTCACCGCGTAGCGACGCGCAGGGTCAGCGGTACTGGATCGGCTCCGTCGCGAACGGGACGTGGCGGACCCGTCCGCCCGTCCAGATCCGTGTCACGAGATCCGGGACCCACCAGCGCAGGAAGTACATGCGGCAGCCCAGGCAGTAGCCGGTCACCGCCAGCACGCGACTGCAGGCCCGCGACGGCGAGCGCGAAGACCCAGCCGAGCGTCGACGCCCCGACCGCGAAGGCCACGAGCGACAGGATCAGGGCCACGCTGCCGAGGACCTGCGCGAAGCGCGGCGGGTACTCGTGCTCCGGTTCCGTCGGCCCGAGCCGGGCGATCTTGACGATCCGCCGCCAGATCGCGCCGTAGATCGAATAGCGCAGCCCGAACGCGGCGCTCGTCGCGATCGACAGGAACGCCAGCACCACGAGGAGCGGTGTCCCGGTGACGAACGCGATGATGAGCAGCCCCGCGGACACGCCGGCGCCGAATCGATGCCCGCGTGGATCGATCATCCGCGCCGGCGGGAGCTGCGCGGTGGCATCGGTCGGGATGGCGGACGGCATCGACGATCTCCGTGTGGTGCTTGTCCCCCGGACGGCGATGATAGCAGACTATCCCGACCATACTAGTAGGGATTGAGCCGGTTGCGGTTCGCCCGTTGTGCACGTTCGACGCATGACCGGCTTGCATGACTATGCAGCGCTCCTGTATAGTCATACGCCCATGACGACGGTCCATCCGATCCCGGCGAGCCGCCCGAGTCAGCCTCCCGCGAGAGGCGTCGCGCGTCGCGCGACCATGCGCCCGTGAGCGCACGGCTCGAGTCGCCCGCGGTGGTCGCGACGGACCGCTCGTCGGGGATCCTTCCCCGCTCCCTGCGCGGCGTCGCGTCCGACGACGGACCGCGGCGTATCCGGGTCGGCATCATCGGCGCGACGGGCTACGTCGGCGCGGAGCTCATCCGCCTGCTGTCGCGCCACCCGAACGTCGCGATCGTGGGTCTTGCCGGACGCGAGCGGCACGACGACCCGATCGGTGGGCACCATGCCCATCTCGCGCGGACGGGCCTCGCGGTCGACAGCGAGCTGCCCGAGGTGGACGCCGCCTTCCTGGCCCTGCCCCACGGCGCCGCCGCGACCATGGTCCCGGCGCTGGCCGCCGGCGGCACCGCGGTGATCGACCTCGGTCCCGACTTCCGGCTGCGCGACGCGGACGACTATCCGCGCTGGTACGGCTTCGAGCATCCGCATCCCGAGCTGCTCGAGATCGCGGTCTACGGGCTTCCCGAGCTCCATCGCGACGAGCTCCGTGCCCTCGTCGACGCCCCGATCGCCATCGTGGGCGCGCCCGGCTGCTACCCGACCGCGACGCTGCTGGCGCTCGCCCCGCTTGCCCGCGCCGGCCTCATCGAGGACCTCGTCGTCGACGCGAAGAGCGGCGTGTCCGGCGCGGGGCGCGAGCCCAAGGCCGAGCTCATGTTCGGCGAGGTGAACGAGAGCGTGAAGGCGTACGGCCTGGGCGGCCACCGGCACGTCGCCGAGATCGAGCAGGAGCTCGCCGCCGTCGCCATCGAGCAGGGGCTGGATCTCGGGGCCAATCCGGGCGCGATGGCGGTCGACTTCCTGCCGCACCTCATCCCGATGACGCGGGGCATCCTGTCGACGAGCCACGTCCGCCCGACACGGCCGGTGACCCAGGGCGAGCTCGATGCGCTCTACGCCGCGGCGTACGACGACGAGCCGTTCGTGACGGTGGTGACGTCGCCGCCGGCGACCAAGCACACGACCGGCAGCAACCACGTCCATGTCTACGTCCACGCCGATGAGCGGACCGGGCGGATCATCGCCATCGGGGTCGAGGACAACCTCGTCAAGGGCGCGGCCGGGCAGGCCGTCCAGGCCTTCAACCTCGTCCACGGCCTGCCCGAGACCGCCGGTCTCGAACAGCACCCGCTGTCGCCGTGAGCGAGGGAGTCACGACTCGACCATGACCGCCATCACGTCCGATTCGACCGCCCCGGCGTCCTCGACGACCCTCCCACACGTCGAGCGACGGGCCGTCCTGCCGGCAGGCTTTCGCGCCGGCGGGCTGGCCGCGGGCATCAAGGCCTCGGGCCGGCCGGACCTCGCCGTCATCGCGACGACCGACGGTCCGGCCGCCGTGGCCGCCGTCTTCACCCCGAACGCCTTCGCGGCCGCCCCCGTCCGCCGCTCACGGGCCAACCTCGCGGCCACCTCGGGCGACCCGCGCGGCAGCTTCGGCCGGGCCACGGCGATCATCTCGACGAGCGGGTCCGCGAACGCGGCGACCGGCGCCGCCGGCGACGCCGACCAGGCCGAGGTGGGCCGGTTGACGGCCGTCGCCCTCGGGCTCGACGAGACGCAGGTCCTCCATCTCTCGACCGGCGTGATCGGCACGCGGCTGCCGCTCGATCGCGTCGCGGCCGGGCTCGACACCCTCGTCCCACGCCTCGGCTACCGACGACGCCGCGCTCGAGGCGGCGGCCGTGGCCCTGCGGACGACCGATTCGGTGACCAAGGTCGCGACGACGACCGTCCGGCTGCCGGGCCGCGACGGCGGCACGGTGCCCGTGACGATCAGCGGGATCGCCAAGGGCGTCGGGATGATCCATCCGAACATGGCCACGATGCTGTCGGTCGTGCTCACCGACGCGCCGGTGGCGCCCGGAGGTGCTGTGGGCGATGCTCCGACCCGCGGCCGCCCGGACCTGGGACCAGCTGTCGGTCGACGGCGACACGAGCACGAACGACACGGTCTTCCTGCTCGCGCTCGGGCGCGGCACCGACCGCCGAGGTCGCCGCGGACAGCCCCGCGGCCGTCGAGCTGGCGCGTGGCGTCGAGGCGATCGCCCGCGACCTCGCACGCCAACAGGCGGCCGACGGCGAGGGTGCCACGATCCTGATCACCGCGGCCGTGTCCGGTGCGCGCGACGACGCCGAGGCACGGGCCGTGGCGCGCGCGGTCGTGTCGTCGAGCCTGGTCAAGGCCGCGGCGCACGGCAAGGACCCCAACTGGGGCCGGATCGCCGGCGCGGCCGGCAACGCGCGACTGGCGGATGCGGCCGTGCTCGAGGCCGGGGGCGTGCCGACCGATGAGGCGGCGCGACGCGGCGGCACGGCCGCGGGGCTCGATCCGGATCGGTTGCGCATCCACGTCGCCGGCCACCTGGTGTTCGACGGCGCGGCCGGCGGCCCCGTCCCGTTCGACCGGGCGGCGGCCCGCGCGGCGATGCAGGCGCCCGAGCTCGTCATCGAGCTCGACCTCGGTCTCGGCGACGGCACGGGCGAAGCCTTCGGCTGCGACCTCACCGAGGCATACGTGATCGAGAACTCGGAGTACACGACATGACGGCGCCCACCGACGCCGATCGCGGCTTGCGGCTGCGGCGCCGCACGCACCTGGGGTGCGCGCCTGTGCTCGACCGCTCCTTGCGCTCGACTCGTCAGCTCGGCGCCAAGGCGAGGTCGGTCGGTGAGCGAGTCCTGGTCGTCAAGCTGGGCGGGACGACGATCGCGGAGCAATCCCAGGTCCTTGCCGAGGTCGCCGCGGTCGCACGGCGCCGGCCGGTCGTGCTCGTCCATGGCGGCGGCAAGCGCATCACCGAGTGGCTGGAGCGGCTCGGCGTCCCGAGCCGGTTCGAGGGCGGTCTCCGCGTCACCGACGCGCAGAGCCTCGAGGTCGCGGCCGCGGTCCTGCGCGGCGTCGTCAACAGCGAGCTCGTCGGCGGGACTGCGCGACCTCGGCGTCGACGCGGTCGGCCTGTCGGGCGTCGATGGCGGGCTCCTCGTCGCCGAACGGATCCCCGAGCTCGGTCTCGTGGCGAGCGTCACGGGCCTTCGACGCGACCTGCTCGACGCGATCCTCGTCGGCGGCCAGGTCCCGGTCGTCGCACCGCTCGCCCGCGACGCCGACGGGATCGTCTGCAACGTCAACGCCGACGACGCCGCGGCGGGCATCGCGGCCGGCCTGGGTGCCCGCCAGCTCGTGCTCATGACCGACGTCGACGGCGTGCGCGACGCCGACGGCCACAAGCTCGACACCCTCACGGTGGCCGAGGCGGAGCACCTCATCGAGTCGGGTGTCGTCGCGGGCGGCATGGTGCCCAAGGTCCGGGCGGCCCTGTCCGCGCTCGGCTGGGACGGCGCGGAGGCGATCATCGCCGACTCATCGGCCGAGCACGCCCTGGAGCGCGCCCTGGGCGATCCCGGCTTCGGGACCCGGATCACCGCCGCGCGGCAGGCGCGGGTGGGTGCCGCGTGACCCCGTCGCAGGAGCTCAAGCGACTGCGCCAGCGGGCGATCCGCCAGCTCGTGGCCTCGCGACCGGTCGGCAGCCAGCGCGAGCTCGTCGATGCCCTCATCGAGCAGGGTTTCGACGTCACCCAGGCCACCGTGAGCCGGGACATCACCGAGCTCGGCCTGCTCAAGGTGCCGCGCACCGACGGGCACGCCTACGTCGCCGCCGAGGACGTCGCATCGCCCCCGCCGGCCGCCTCGGACGAACGCCTGCGCCGGATCCTCGGCGACGTCCCGGTCACCGTCGGGCGGAGCGGGCTCATCCTCGTGCTGACCGGCACGCCCGGGACGGCCAGCGTGGTCGCCCAGGCCATCGACGAATCGACGCTGCACGAGCAGGAAGGCACGCTGGCGGGCGACAATACGCTCCTCGTCCTGTTCGCCGACGAGTCGCGCCTGGAGCGCTGGCTCGGCCGCTTCCGGGACCTGCAGGACAGCCTCGTCCTCGCCGCCGGCTCGACCACCTGACCCCGGAGGTCCGCGTACACCCATGAACAAGGTCGTCCTCGCCTATTCGGGCGGACTCGATACATCGGTCGCCGTCGCCTGGCTCAAGGAGCAGTACGACGTCGAGGTCGTCACGCTCACCGTCGACCTCGGTGGCGGTTCGCTGCGCCAGGGGGTCGAGGCGCGAGCCATGTCCGCCGGCGCGTCGCGCGCCTACGTCGTGGACGCGCGGGAGCGCTTCGTGACGGACTTCGTGTGGCCGCACCTGCAGGCCAACGCGCTGTACCAGGGCGCCTACCCGCTGGCGACGGCACTGGCCCGGCCGCTCATCGCCCAGCTGCTCGTCGAGGTCGCCAAGCGCGAAGGCGCGGACGCGGTCGCCCACGGCTGCACCGGCAAGGGCAACGACCAGGTCCGCTTCGATGTCGCGACCCACGCCCTCGATCCGGGGCTCGAGGTCGTCGCCCCGATGCGCGTCGGGATGGGCCTGACGCGCGACCAGGAGATCGACTACGCGAACGAGCGCGGGATCGAGATCCCGATCACCAAGGCCTCGCCCTACTCGATCGACGTGAACCTGTGGGGCCGCTCGTGCGAGACCGGCGTCCTCGAGGACCCGTGGGTCACGCCGCCGGCCGACGCCTACGAGTGGACCGTCGCGCCCGGCGACGCCCCCGACCCGGTCGAGGTCACGATCGAGTTCGAGGGCGGCATCCCGGTCGCGCTCGACGGGGAGCGGCTGGCGCCCGTCGACGCTCGTCGAGCGGCTGCACGCGCTCGGTGGTGCGCACGGCGTCGGTCGGATCGACCACGTCGAGGACCGCCTCGTCGGCATCAAGAGCCGCGAGATCTACGAGGCGCCGGCGGCCACCATCCTGCACGCCGCGCACCGCGCGCTCGAGGGGCTCACGCTGTCGCGCGACACGCTCCGCTTCAACCACTTCGTCGCCGACGAGCTGGCCCGGCTCATCTACGACGGCCTGTGGTTCAGCGCCCTGTCGCGCGACCTGCGGGCGTATATCGCGTCGTCGCAGCGCGTCGTGTCGGGCGAGGTCCGGGTCCGGCTCGACCACGGCCAGGCCATCGTCGCCGGCCGCCGCTCGCCGATGTCGCTCTACGACAAGAGCCTCGCCACCTACGACGAGGGCGACGCCTTCGACCACGCCTCGGCGGTCGGGTTCATCGAGATCTTCGGGCTGCCGCTGCGGGTCGAGGCGGCCCGCCACGGCGCCGTCGGCAAGCACCACGGCGCGGCCTGGACCTGGACCGACCCGCTGCTCGAGGGCCTGCCGACCACGGTCACGGACCCGGAGCCGGCGGCCGTCTGACGGGCGTCGGCCTCGGCGGCCGATCGACCTCGAGCGAGACGCCGTCGCCCGGATCGCGCGGATGACCGTGACCACGGAGCCGACCGCCGACGAGCGCCGCCTCCGCCAGCTCGCGTTCCTCCACGAGATCGCCCAGCTCGCGACGCTGGCCCGCGACTGGGACGAGCTGATGCGCTCGATCGTCGACGGCACGACCGCGGCGATGGGCGTCGAGGTCTGCTCGTTCTACCTCGCCGACCACGAGCGGACGCGCCTGACCCTGGCCGCCACGAACGGCCTCGACCGCTCGCAGGTCGGCACGGTCAGCCTGGCCTGGGGCGAGGGCATCACGGGCCGCGTCGCGGCGACCCGCGAGCCGATCGCGGTCGCGGACGTGACCGCAGGACGAGCGGTTCGCCTGGGTCCGCGGCTTCGACATCGAGGCGCCTGGCCGGGATGCTGTCCGTGCCGCTCGTCTGGCACGACGAGGTCGTCGGCGTGCTCAACGTCCAGACCCGCGAGCGCGGCAGTTCGACGACGACGAGATCGCCTTCCTGCGGACGATCGCCGCGCTGCTGGCCGGGATCGTCGAGAAGGGCCGGCTGACGGCCGAGGTCGAGGCGCGGCTGGCCGCAGCTGACCGCGCTCGACGCCGCGCGCGTCGGAGCTGCTGTCGGTCGTGACCCACGAGCTGCGGACGCCGCTGTCGGTCGTGCGCGTCTACGTCGACCTGCTGGCCGAGGCGGCGACCGGCCGCCGAGGCGCCGAGCCCCGACGCGGCCGGGACGTGGCGCGACGCGGCCGCCGACCAGCTCGCCGCGGCTCGACCGGCTCGTGGACTCGATCCTGGCGTCGGTCCGCGGCGAGGGGCTGACCGGCCTGTCGCGGGCGCCGTTCGACGCCGTCGCGGCGGTCGACGAGACCGTCGAGACGCTGCGGCTCCTGCTGCGGCCGCACCCGATCCGCTGGGATCGGCCCGACGAGCCGATGATCGCGATCGGCGACGAGGCGCGGTTCCGCCAGGTCCTCGAGCAGCTGCTCGAGAACGAGTCGAAGTACGCGCCGATCGCCGACGGCGTGAGCATCGGCGTGTGGCGCGTCGGCGACGAGATCCAGGTCTACGTCACCGACGACGGCCCGGGCGTCCCGATCGAGGACTGGGAGAGCGTGTTCGAGCCGTTCGTCCGGATCGAGGGCCGCGGCCGGAGCCGCGGCTCGGGGATCGGCCTGTTCGCGGCTCGCCGGCTGATGGACGCGATGGGCGGCCGGATCTTCCTCGAACCCAACGGCTACGCGGCAGTCGCGCTTCGTGGTGGCGCTGCCGGCCGGGGATTGACGACGTCCGCGGCGCCGCTGATATGATAGCGGGACCGATATAGCGCGTCGACGGAGGCGGATCGACCCGATGGCGGAGTACCGCGACCGCTCGGACACGCCGGCCGGCGACTGGCGCGAGCCCGACGTCGACGCCGCGTCCTGGCCACTCGGCGAGCGATCCTGCGCGACATCGCCCGTGGCGGGCTCGCCGGGCTGGTCGGTCGGCATCGTCGTCGGCGGCATCGGCGGCCGGGTCGTCATGCGGCTCGATCGCCCATCCTCGTCCCGAAGCCACCGGCGCGCCTCACCGAGAACGGCGACCGCATCGGCGACATCACCCTCGACGGGACCGTTCGCGCTGCATCCTCTTCGGCGGCCTGTTCGCGGGATCTTCGCTGGGCACGATCTGGGTCATCGTCTCGCCCTGGCTTCCCCGGGCGCTTGGTCGGCCGGGTCCTCGTCGGCGATCCCGCTCGCGATCGCCCTCGGCACGCTCGGCCCTCATCCAGGGCACGCAACCCGGACTTCCTCGTGCTCGGGTTCGACCCGCTCGTGGTCGCGGTGCTCCTCGGCGCTCGTCGCCGCTGGTCGGCGCCTCGATGGCGGTCGTCGATGCGTGCGCTCGATCGGCGCCTGCCACGCGCCGGCTCGACCGTCGGCGACCGGCTACCTCGTGGATCACGCTGTCGGCGATCTCGCTGATCGGTGGCGGTCGTCGGCCGCATCCTGTCGTGGCCACGTTCCTCGACTGACCGAGCTGCGGTCCGTGTCGGGATCGCGCTCGTCTCGTCAGCGGCATCGCGCACCGCTGGCGCTGGTGGGTACCTCCGAGTCGCAGGCGCGGACCGAGCCGCCGCGGCTGATGCTCCGCCGGCTCGGGGAGCGGCTGCGTCGTCGCGGCGGTCGTGCTCGGCTTCGTGCTCGAGCCTGCCGCACATCCGGCTGGCGCCGGGATCTTCTGACGTCGCGGTCGGCCGCTCGTGAGTCCGCGACGGCTCAGCCGGCGACGACCCGTGCCTCCTCGGCGCGGAGCCGCGCGTAGCCGGGCTTGACGACCTCGTTGATGATCCGGAGCCGCTCGTCGAACGGCGCGAACGCGCTCTTCATCGCGTTGATCGTCAGCCACTCCATCTCGCCGAGACCGATCCCGAAGGCCGCATCGAGCGCCGCGAACTCGCTCGACAGCGAGACGCCGCTCATCAGGCGGTTGTCGGTGTTGAGCGTGACGCGGAAGCGCAGGCGGCGGAGCAGGTCGATCGGGTGCTCGCGCGATCGACGGCGCCGCGCCGCGTGTGGACGTTCGAGCGTCGGGCACATCTCGAGCGGGACGCGCCGGTCGCGGACGAACGCCGCCAGCCGACCGAGCTCGACCGAGCCGTCGTCGCGGACGGTGATGTCGTCGACGATCCGGACGCCGTGGCCGAGGCGCTCGGCGCCGCAGAACTGGAGCGCCTCCCAGATCGACGGCAGCCCGAACGACTCGCCGGCATGGATCGTGATGTGGAAGTTCTCGCGCCGGACGTACTCGAAGGCATCGAGGTGGCGGGTCGGCCGGTAGCCGGCTTCTCGGGCCCGGCGATGTCGAAGCCGACGACGCCGGCGTCGCGCCAGCGGACCGCGCACTCGGCGACCTCGACCGAGCGGGCCGCCTGGCGCATCGCGGTGACGAGCAGCTTCATGACGATCGGGTGGCCGGCCTCGGCGGCCCGCGCCGAGCCGATCCGGAACCCCTCGAGCATCGCGTCGACCGCCTCGTCGAGGGTCAGGCCGCGTTCCGTGCACAGCTCGGGCGCCATGCGGACCTCGGCGTAGACGACGCCGTCGGCGGCGAGGTCCTCGGCGCACTCGGCCGCGACCCGGGCGATCGCGTCGCGCTCCTGCATGACCCCGAACGTGTGGGCGAAGGTCTCGAGGTAGAGCTCGAGGCTCTTGCGGTCGGCGCCGCGCCGGAACCAGGTCGCGAGCTCGTCGACATCGGTGGTCGGCAGGCCGTCGTAGCCGTACTCGGCCGCCAGGTCGATGACCGTGGCCGGCCGCAGTCCGCCATCGAGGTGGTCGTGGAGGAGCGCCTTCGGGCGCGGCGACGATCGTCGCCGCGATCGGGCATGCACGCGATGGTACGCGGCGTCGCGGCGGCCGGACGGGCCTGTCATCATGGCCCGACGATGACCGTCGCGCGACCAACCGCGGTGGGCGGCGTTCGAGCTTCAGCTCGAGCTCGACGCGTGGACCGCTCCTCCCGGGTCGGCTCGTGGACGGACGCTGGTCGGTCGCGACCGACCGAGGCGGTGAGTTCCGCGGCGCGCGGGTGACCCTGCGCGGGACCGAGCGCTGGCGCTACGACGTCACGACCACCGACGCGAAGGGCCATACGCGGACGGAGACGCGGACCGGCGACGAGGACCTGCCGGCGTCCCGATCGCCCTGTCCGGGCCGCTGACGTTCGCCGCCGGCGAGACGCGCGAGTTCCCGTTCGAGCTGCCGGTGCCCGGCGCTCGGGCCGGCGACCTTCGAGGCGACCGAGCTGAAGGTCGAGTGGGACGCTCGGGTCGAACCTCGACGTGCCTGGCTTCGATCCCGCCGTCGCGATGCCGGTCCGGATCCTCCAGCCGACGGCGCTCCTGCGCGCCGGCGTCGTGACGGTCGCCGCAGTTCGCGCTCTATCCGGCGGCCGAGGGCGAGGCCGACGGGTTCGCGCGGCTCGATCTGGCTGGATCCGTCGCCGTTGTGCGTCGGCTCGCCGTTCCGTGGCCGGCTCGAGCTCGAGCTGGCGCGAGTCGCGCAAGGTCCAGGAGGTCCGCCTCGAGCTCCGGGTCAAGGCCGAGGCCACGGTCAGCGGCGGGCGGGACGAGACGATCACGTCTGGGTCGGGCGAGCTCGCGGGCGAGGGCGAGTTCGGTGGCGGGCCGCAGACGTTCGAGTTCGCCGGGACGCTCCCCGACCGTGGCTGCCGACGCTCGAGACCGAGCACGGCCGGTCGGGCGCCCAGTTCCACGTGATCATCGCGACGGCCTGGGCGCGCGATCCGCACCTGGTCCGCGACGTGCGATCTGCTCGACGACGGAGATCTAGGGCGTCGTCGGCCGCTGGGCCAGCTCGAGCGCGACCTCGTCAAGTCGCGGTCGAGGCGCTCCCGGGCCGCGGCGAGGGCCGCCGCGACGCGCGCCGGCGCCGTCCCGCCGATGACGTCGCACGACGCGAGGGCCCCGTCGATCGAGGCCGCCGCCCGCAGCTCGTCGCCGATCCCGGGCTCCTCGGCCAGCGCGGCCGCCGTCGGCTCGCCGCTGCCGCCAGCGCCGCCCGATCATCGCGTCGGGGACCTCGTCGAGGCCGAGCCCGTCCTCCTCGGCCTGGGCGACGAGCGAGCCGACGACGTGGTGGGCGGTCCGGAACGGCACGCCGCGCCGGACCAGCGCGTCGGCGACGGCCGTCGCGGTCGTGTAGCCCTCGTCGGCCGCCGCGCGCATCCGCTCGCGCGTCGACGCGTCAGCGTCTCGAGCATGCCCGGCCATCACCTCGAGCGACGCTCTCGTAGACCTCGACCGCATCGAACAGCGGCGCCTTGTCTCTCCTGCAGGTCGCGCTGGTACGCCAGCGGGCAGGCCCTTGAGCAGCGTCAGGGTCCCGGTCAGCTCCCCGATGACGCGGGCGGCGCGGCCACGGACGAGCTCGGCCGGATCGGGGTTCTTCTTGTTCGGCATCATCGAGCTGCCGGTCGAGAACGCATCCGACGCCCGCACGAACCCGAAGCGCGGGTTCGACCACCACGTGATCTCCTCGGCCAGCCGGCTGAGGTGGACCATCCCGAGCGCGATCGCCGCCAGATCGTCTCGACCACGAAGTCGCGATCCGCGACCGCGTCGAGCGAGTTGGCGCGTCACGCCATCGAATCCGAGCTCGGTGGCGGTCGCCTCGCGATCGAGCGGGTAGCCGGCGCCCGCCAGCGCGCCCGACCCGAGCGGCCAGACGTTGCGCGCGCCGCCGGGCATCGGCCAGCCGGCCCCGGTCGCGTTCGGCCATCTCGACGTAGGCGAGCAGGTGATGGGCGAACAGCACCGGCTGGGCGGGCTGGATGTGGGTCGTGCCCGGGCAGGACGGCCGTCCCCTCGCGCTCGGCGAGCGCCGACGAGCGCCCGCTCGAAGTCGAGCAGGCCGGCATCGAGGCTCGTCGATCGCCCGCCGCGTCCAGAGCCGCAGGTCCGTGGCGACCTGGTCGTTCCGCGACCGGCCGGTGTGGAGCTTGCCGGCGACCGGGCCGATCCGGGCCGCCAGCGCCGCCTCGAGGTTCATGTGGACGTCCTCGAGCGCGGGATCCCAGTCGATCGGCCGGCCTCGACCGTCCTCGGCCAGGGCGCGCAGGCCCGCGACCAGCTCCTCGACCTCGTCGTCGCGCAGGAGCCCGGCCCGGCCGAGCCCGTGCACGTGGGCGATCGAGCCCGCGATGTCGTCGGCGGCGAGCCCCGGTCGACCTCGATCGAGCGCGTGAAGTCGGCGACGCGCTCGTCGTTCTCCTCGCTGAAGCGCCCGCCCCACAACCGCATCTCGACCCCATCCTCGGTCAATGCCCGGTTCGCCGGGCGCGTGCGGTCCATGCTAGCGGTCGGGACGGCGACCAGCGGGGGGCGGGGGAGCGCGCGCGGCGCCGCGCGGCGCCGTCAGCCGGGGCCGAGGACGCGTCCTCATGCGGCGGACACGGGTGCGATCGGCGGCGGAGCTGCCCGGTCCGGGCCGCGACTGGGGAACGCGAACCATCCGATCACGGCCGCGACGAGGGCAAGGACCGCCCCGAGCCCGAACACCGCCGCGAACCCGACCGTGGCGTAGAGCAGGCCACCGAGGATGTTCGCGATGATCGCCGCGATCCCGAAGGCGGTCGTCTGGAACAGGGCCTGGCCCGTCGCCTGGAGGTCCGCCGGGAGCAGGGCGGCGATCGTCAGCACCGTACCCACGACGACGCCCGCGAAGGCGACGCCGGTGAACGCCCGGGTGGCGATGATCGCCCCGGGACTGTCGAGGACGGTCCACGATGCCAGGCAAACGGCATACAGCAGCGCGCTGCCGACGAAGATCCAGCGCAGGCCCAACCGACGCGCCGCCTGGCCGGCCAGCAGCATCGCGGGGATCTCGGCGGCCGCCGAGACGCCCGAGGAGAGCGCGACGTCCGACGGCGACCCGCCGAGCTCGACGAGGCGCAGGCCGAGGAACGTGAACCCGGAGATGATCCCGATGTGCAGCGCTGCGACCGCGAGGAGCACGAGCCCGAGGCGCGGCGCGACCTGGAGTGCGACCCCGAGTGAACCGATCCCGAACCCGCGTCGCGTGGACGCGCGGGAGGGCCTGCCCGCGTGGTGGGTCGTCGCTCCTTGATCGCACCCGGGACCGCAGGAACGGCCGCACGGTGGGCCGCCAGGTCCGCCCGCCCGACGTCGTGCACGCGGGCCGCCGCGAGCGTCATCGCAACGGCGCCGATGGCCAGCCCGATGAACGCCGGCGCGTAGCCGGTCCGGTCGTAGACGAAGCCGGCGACGATGGTCGCGACCGCGAAGGACAGGCTCGTCAGTAGCCGGACCCGGGCGTAGTCGCGGCCGCGGACCGCATTGACCGTGATGGCATCGATGAGTGGCTGCCACGACGACTCGAACACCCAGAACACCACGAACAGGGCCGCGATGACGATCGGGACCGGCCACGGCAACAGCAAGGCGAGCACGGCCACGGCGCCGCCGATCGCGCAGAGCTGGAGCGTCCGTGACCGTCCCAGCCGCACGTCGGCGAGATGCCCCCAGGCCGGCACGGCGACGGTGAACGCGATCGCGCCGAGGGACGAGATGAGCCCGATCTCGCCGGGCCCGAACCCGAAATCGGCCAGGATCACGGAGATGAACGGGTGCAGGACGCCCAGCGCCACGCCGAGGGCGAGGACGAGCAGGCGCAGCGAGATCACGCCGCGCATCGTAGCGAAGTTGGCATATCGAGGTAGGCCAAGGGACGACGGCCAGACTGCTCGGCGCGGAGTCCTCGCGGCGCCGCGCGCCGCAGTCCGGCACACTCCGCGACGTGACCACCCACGACACGATCGCCATGCACGCTGCCGGCCTCGGACGCAGGTTCGGCGATCGCTGGGCGGTCCGGACGTCGACCTGGAGGTGCGTCGCGGCGAGGTCGTCGGCCTGCTCGGACCGAACGGCGCGGGCAAAACGACGACCGTGCGGATGCTCACCGCGCTCATCGAGCCGACCGAGGGGACGGCATCGGTCGATGGCTTCGACGTGATCGACCGAGCCCGACGCCGTCCGCGCCCGGGTCGGCATCCTGACCGAGACGCCGGGGCTCTACGACAAGCTGTCCGCGACCGCGAATCTCGACTTCTTCGGGCGGCTGTACGGCCTGGATCCGGCGACGCGCGCCGCCGGGATCGAGCGCTACCTGCGCCTGTTCGGCCTGTGGGATCGCCGCGACGACGTCGCCGGCACGTTCAGCAAGGGCATGAAGCAGAAGCTGGCGATCGCGCGGCCCTGCTCCACGACCCGTCGGTCGTGTTCCTCGACGAGCCGACCGCGGCGCTCGACCCGGAGGCCGCGTTCATCGTCCGCGAGGCGATCGAGACGCTGCGCCGGGCCGGGCGCACGATCGTGCTCGCGACCCACAACCTCGACGAGGCCGACCGGCTGTGCGATCGCGTCGCGTTCGTCCGAGGCGGGCTCCTGCGGATCGACTCCCCGGCCCGCCTGCGCGGCGCCCTCGGGACCCGCGGCCTCGCGATCCGGTTCGCGGCGGCCCCGCCGACCGCGGCGATCGATGCCATGCGGACCGTCCCCGGCGTGACGACCGTCGAGGCGACGGGCGCACCCTGCGGCTGGCCACCGCCGATCCCGAGTCGATCGCGCCCGCCGTGGTCCGTGCGCTGGTCGCCGCCGGCGCGGACATCGTGGAGGTCCGCACCGAGCGGACGTCGCTCGAGCAGGTCTACTTCGATGTCATGGGCGTCCGCCCGGGAGCCGCGGCGAGGTGACCTGATGCGCGCGCCATCGTCTGGACGATCCTGCGGCGCGAGTGGATCGAGATCCTCGGCAACCGCCTGCTCGCTCTCGACCATCCTCCTCCCGCCGGTCTTCCTGACCATCGCCCCGATCATGCTGGCCGGGCTGGTCGGCGAGCGGGAGCTGCCGCCCGAGCTCGCGGCCCAGATCCTCGCCCAGAAGCCGGAATGGGCGGCGTTCACGGCCGGCGAGCTCGCCGGCGCCTTCGCGGTCCAGCAGTTCCTCGTGTTCTTCCTGCTGATGCCGGCCTACATCCCGCTCTCGATCGCGACGTTCTCGATCATCGGCGAGAAGCAGGCGCGCTCCCTGGAGCCGGTCCTCGCCGCGCCGATCCGGACGGTCGAGCTGCTGGCCGGCAAGGCGGTCGCGGCGCTCGTCCCGGGCGTCCTTGCCGGCTGGGCGACGTACGTCGTGTTCGTCGCCCTGGCGTCGATCGTCTACGGCCCGGCGCTGTTCGGGGTCGTGACCGACGCGTCGTGGCTGGCCGGGGTCTTCCTGCTCGGCCCGGCGGTCGGGCTCTCGTCGGTGGTCGCCGGCGTGATCGTCAGCGCCCGCGTGAACGATCCGCGCGTCGCCCAGCAGATCGGTGGCGTGATCATCGTGCCCATCGTCGTGCTCGTGCTGGTCCAGGCGACGGGCACCCTGCTCGTCGGCGCGGCCGGGTACACGATCCTCGCCCTGATCGTCCTCGTGGTCTCGCTCGTCGGGCCTGCGGATCGGCGTCCGCCTGTTCGATCGCGAGGCGATCCTGACCCGCTGGCGCTAGGCCACGCGAGGGCGCCTGGCCCCATCATTCGGTCCGGATCTGGCCCGCAAACTTGACATAGGGTGGTAGGCCAACGGGTCTATCATGGGTCGATGTCCACGCTCCGCGCGACCCGATCCGACTGGCTCATCTTCGCCGCCCTTGGCTTCATGTGGGGGTCGTCGTACCTCTTCATCAAGCTCGCGGTCGACTCGTTCGGGACGTTCACCCTCGTGGCCCTGCGGCTGCTCATCGGTGCGGCGTTCCTGTGGGTCGTCCTGCGGATGAGCCGTACCCCGATCCCCCGGACCCGCCGGATCTATGGCCACCTCATCGTCATGGCGGTCATCAACATCGTGCTGCCGTTCTCGCTCATCACGTATGCCGAGCAGTCGGTCGACAGCGCGCTGGCGGCGATCCTGAACTCGACGGTCCCCCTCTTCGTCATCGTCATCGCGCCACTCTTCCTGCCGGAGGAGCCGATCCGGATCAACGGCGTCCTCGGGCTGGCGGTCGGGTTCATCGGCGTCATCGTGCTCGTGTCACCCGGACTCGCCGACGCAAGCGGCGATCTCGTGGGCTCGATCGCCCTCATCGGTTCGTCGCTGGCGTATGCCGTCGGCAACGTGTACAACCGGAAGAACGTGCGCGGACTGCCACCGCTCATCCCGGCGGTCTTCCAGGTCACGTTCGCGCTCGTGATCGTCGGCACGCTCGCCCTCGTCCTCGAGCGACCGTGGGAGACCGCCACGCCCGACCTCGAGGCCTGGTTCTCGGTCATCTGGCTCGGTATCTTCGGCAGCGGGCTCGCCTACCTCGGCTACTTCCGGCTGCTCGGGCACTGGGGGGCGACGCGCACCGCGCTGGTCGCCTACCTCCTGCCGGTCTGGGGCATCGTGCTCGGCTTCCTCGTCCTCTCGGAGCCGATCGATGCGCGGCTGCTGCTCGGGACGGCGCTGATCATCGGCGGGGTCGCACTGGTCAACGGGCCGTGGGGGCGTCGCCGGTTGTTCGGCGCGTCGACGCGCCGATCGAAGTCGAGGGAGCCGCCCAGCACTGACGGAACCGGAAGGCGCGGCCCAGCCGGTCGGTCAGCCGCCCCACGCAAGGAGCAGCGCCCCGGCCACGATGAGCACGGATGCGCCCACCCGCCGGATCGTGTCCGGGCGATCCGTCGCCTCGCCGAGGCGCACCGCGCCCCATGCAGCCGCAGCGACGGTCGCCGATTCGCGCAACGGCGCGACGCCGGACAGGGGCGCGACGCTCAGGGCGACGAGGATGAGCAGGTACGCCACGAGCGTGATCCAGCCGCCGACCGCCGCGCGGCGCGTCGCCTCGGGTCCCTCGCGCCGGATCCCGCCGCCGGCGACGAGCGTCGACCCACAGCACGAGCACCGACCGACGCGACGAGCCACAGGATCGCTGCATAGGGCACCGGGCTCGATCAGCCGCGTCCCGACGCGATCGATCGCCGAGTAGGCGGCGATCGTGATCCCGGTCGCCAGGGCGAACAGCAGCGCCGCGTCGGGTCGGGCCCGCTCGCCGCGGAGTGCCCGCCACGGACGCTGCAGCCACAGGAACCCGGTCAGGAGCAGCGCCACGCCCAGCGAGCCGGCGAGCCCAGCCGCTCCCCGAGCAGGCCGACCCCGATCGCGACCGCCAGCAGCGGCGCCGTCCCGCGCGCGATCGGGTACACGACCGACAGGTCGCCGCGGCGATACGCCGCCGACAGGAGCACGAAATAGCCGGCCTCGACGACGCCGGACACGACGCGCGAGGGCGACGCCCTCCACGGGCAGCGGCCGCCTCCCGGTCAGCCACCACCAGGCGACGCCAGCCGGGACGATGACGACGGCCGCCGCGACCATCCCGATGGTCGCCGTCCGAAGCGGATCCCCGGCCGTCTTGAGGCGCACGTTCCACGCGACGTGGAGCAGCGCCGACACCAGGACGAGCGCGATGACGATCGGGTCCACGCCCGGACGGTAGCGGTCCCGGTCCCTCCGCCGCTCGCCCCTCGCGGGGCGGTCGGACGATCAGCCGCCGATATCGCGCCGCTGGAAGCCCCAGGCGCCGACCGCGATGCCGACGATCGGCCAGGCCGATCGACGCGACGATCCCGGCCGGATCCCACTGCCCGAGCATCGGGAAGCCGTAGTGCGAGGTCAGCGCGAGCTGGTGGACGACCTCGGGCAGCCCGAGCGCCGGGCCCGAGGATGTCCGCGAACCAGATGACGATCGACGAGGATCGCGACGCCGGGCCCCGCGGCCCGGGTCCCGAAGACGCCACCGATCGCGATGCCGATCCCGGCCAGCGCGATCGCGTACAGGCCGAGCACGAGCGTGCCGGCCACCGGCGTGACGATGTCGCCGCCGGTGATCGTCGCACCGATCGCGATGCCGATGGCCGCGACGAGCACGATGACGCCGATCGAGGCGAGGACGCCGATGCCGCCTCCGGTCACCCAACGTCGCCGCGACAACGGCGTCGCGAGCAGGAACTCGAGGCGCCCCGACGTCTCGTCCGACGCCCACAGGCCGACGAGCGTCGCCGCGGCGAGCCCGACGAGCACGAGCCCGAACTCGATGAAGACGAGCTGGAGGAAGCCGCCGACGGCGGCGATATCGATGCCCGGGAAGATCGATCCCAGGAGCTCGGCGAACTCGGGCGACTCGCCGAGCTGCGACGACGAACGCCTCGCCGGATCCGGCGATCAGCAATCCGAACAGGCCCAGCCCGAGGCCCCACGACAGCGTGGTCGGCAGGAGCGATCCGAACGTGCGGTCCGTCGGGCCACGCAGGCCGACGAGCGCCCGTGGGAGGCTCGGCGATGGCACGGCGGTCGTCGCGCCGATGTCGCGACGGACGAACGCCTCGATGCCGACGACCAGGAGCGCGACCGCGAGGAGCGCGACGATCGCGACCGACGCCCAGTCGAACTGGCCGGCCAGCGGGATATGGGCCGCGGTCCAGCCCCACCAGGTCAGGTCCGCGAACGGCGCGAGGGCCGGGATCGCGTTGCGGTAGCCATTGAGGATGAACCCGGCGAACATGACCGCCCCGGCGATGCCGATGGCGGAGCCGCGGCCGATGAACTGGGACAGGGCGAAGGCCAGCGCGCCGGCCGACCAGGGCCAGCGATCCGAGCCACAGCGCATAGCCCGCCGCGGCGAGCGGCGAGATCTCGTCGCCCGGCAACGTACCGGCGCGACCGGCGACGACGACCGCCAGGAAGACGAGCAGCGTCGCCACGGCGAGCGCCACCAGGTGGCCCGCCAGCTTCTCGATGGCGACGCGACGGCGCGACATCGGCGACGCCACGACGAACTCGAGGCTGCCGCGCCGCGCTTCCACGGCGAGCGTGCCGGACAGCGCGAGGATGGACCACAGGCTGGCAACGAGCGGGAAGAACGTGCCGTACTTGTACGACAGGTAGCCGCCGAGCGTGCCGACGTTGACGACCGGGCCGGCGAGGCCCTGGAGCACCGGCGGGACGGCGTTGACGAGGTCGACGATCTCCTCGCGCGACTCGGGCGTCGAGAACTCGGAGACGATCGCCTGGCTCACCCCGACGAGGATGAGCGCGAGCACGCCGCCGACCAGCAGGATCGCCCGTCGGGAGTCGCGCAGCGTCTTGCCGAAGACGCTGCCGAACCCGTAGATCCGTCGGCCGAACGACGCGGTTCGCGGTGCGTGACCCGCGGCGGCGCTCATGACGCGACCCCCGCCGCCTCGCTGCTGTACTGGGCGAGGAACGTCTCCTCGAGGGACGGCTCGCGGCTCACGAAGTCGAGGAGCTCGTACTTCGCGGCCTCGCGGACGACCGGCGTGATCGAGCCGGCGACGCGCAGCCGCAGGAGGTGGTCCTCGGTCGAGACGTCGCTGACCCCGTCGATGGCGGCGAACGCCGCGGTCGGCACCTCACCGGTGAACCGCAGCTCGACCTGGTGGTGGGCGAGGTCACGGAGCGCCTCGACGCGGTCGACCTTGACGAGCCGGCCCTCGCGGATGATCGCCACGCGATCGCAGGTCTTCTCGACCTCGCCGAGGATGTGGCTCGACAGGAAGATCGTCCGGCCCTCCGCCTTGGCCTCGCGGATGATCTCGTAGAACGTCTGCTGGACGAGCGGATCCAGGCCCGAGGTCGGCTCGTCGAGGATCAGCAGGTCCGGGCGGTGCTGCAGCGCGACGATCAGGCCGATCTTCTGCTTGTTGCCCTTCGAGTACTCCTTGAACCGCCGCGTCGGGTCGACGTCGAGACGGGCCACGAGGTCCTGCTGGTAGAGCGGGTCGACCCCGCCCCGCAGGTTCGCGAAGTACTCGATCGTCTGGCCGCCGGTCAGCTTGTCGTAGAGCGTGAACTCGCCGGGCAGGTAGCCGATCCGGCGGTGGATGGCGACCGGGTCGACGGTCGTCTCGATGCCGAAGACGAAGGCGCGGCCGGAGGTCGGGCGGAGGTGGTCGAGGATCGTCCGGATCGTCGTCGTCTTGCCGGCGCCGTTCGGGCCGAGGAAGCCGAAGGCCTCGCCCTTCGCTCGATGTCGAGGTCGACGTCGATGATGCCGCGGTGGGCGCCGTAGGTCTTGGTCAGCCTCGTTCGGTATGGATGACCGGGGTCATGATGGATCCTTCCTGCCGGCCTGCTGCCGGTCGTGCCTCGCGGAGGAAGCGGTCCACGATCAGCGGGACCTCGCGCTCCACGAAGTCGAAGACGTCACGGAATTCCTGGAGACGCGCCTTGCTGGCGTCCGGGCGGTCATCGATGGCGATGAGGCCGCGCTCCGCGATCTCGCGGAAGTAGCGGTAGATCCGGCCGGCGCTGCCGAGGAACTGCTCGAACGTCTCGGGGGCGACGCTGAAGTACTCGCGTCGATCGCCCCGCTTGGTCGTGCGGCGGATCATCCCGGCCGAGGCCAGGATGCGGGCCGTGCCACTGATCGAGCCGCGGCTGGCGTGGAGCGCCTCGGCCAGGTCGGCCGCGGTCTGCTCCGGCGGGTCGCAGATGAGCAGCCAGCCCCACATCCGCCCGGCCATCGGGGTCATCCCGTAGCTGGCGAGGGCCTGGCCCATCTCCTCGACGAACGCGCTCTCTCCTTCCGTCATGGTCGGATGCTACGCCGGTTCAGAAGTTTCAGTCAAGTCTGAACAGACTGGCCCGGGATCGGCGCGGTGCGGGTTCGATGCGCGCGTGGCTCGACGTGGCGCGGCGGCGCGGCGCGACGGCGGGCGCTCCCGGTCAGGCGGCGGGCGACGACCGTTCGGCCATCTCGGCACGCTCCTTGAGCGCGCGCAGATGCGCCTCGACGCGTGCCTCGAGCGATCGCCGTCCGAGGCGGACCAGGATCACGGTCCAGCGATCGACGGGCTCGAACGTCGCGCCGTGGACCACCCGGGTCCCGCCGGCGACCGCTTCCAGCCGCCACGTCCACTCGCTCGCGAACCCGGACGCGGTCACGCGCAGGCGGAACACCGACTCGGGTCGGGCCTCCAGGCTCTCGACCCTGGCTTCCTCGCGCAGGAGCCCCAGCCGGGTGCTGGCGCGGCGCGTCGTCGCCGCCGCCGGCCACGACGGCGAGGCCGGGCCGAGCCGCAGCTCGGGGTACAGCACGGAGGTCGCGGTCGGGTCGTGCAGCGTCGTCCACACCGTCCGCGGGGACGCCTGGATGAAGACGCGCCGTTCGACGAGGCCATCGACCCGGCGATGGTCACCGGGACGCCGATAGCCGACTTCGGGATCGGGACGGACCGCCATCGTCAGAGGCCGATCGGGTGCCAGACCGTCTTCATCTCGAGGAAGGCGGCGATCCATTCGGGTCGTTCGGCGGCGCGGTCGTCGAGCCAGTCGAAGCGGGCGTCCGACACCGTGGTCGGCCGGCGTGCCAGCCGCTTGATGTCGTCGGCGACGAGCAGCTCGGTCTCGATGCGCATCGCGTCGGGGACGCCCCACGTGTCGACGGCGTCGACATCGACATGGGCCGGCCAGCACCGGGACGAGCTCCGGCTTGAGGCCGGTCAGGACGTTGACGACGCCACCGGGCACATCCGATGTCGCGAGGACCTCGGTCAGGGTGACGGCCGGGAGCGGCCGTGTCTCGGAGGTCAGGAGCACGACCGTGTTGCCGCTGACGAGCGGCGGCGCGAGCCGGCTGACGAGCCCGAGCAACGACGACGTCTCCGGCGCCACGACGCCGACGACACCGGTCGGCTCGGGGATCGTGAAGTTGAAGTACGGCGCCGCCACCGGGTTGCTGCTGCCCAGGATCTGGGCGATCTTGTCGGCCCAGCCCGCGTACCAGACCCAGCGGTCGATGGCGCGGTCGACGACCTCGGCGGCGCGAGCTCCACGCAAGCCCTCCGCGGCGGCGACCTCGGCGACGAACTGGTCGCGCCGACCCTCCATGAGCTCCGCGACCCGGTACAGGACCTGGCCCCGGTTCATCGCGGTCTTGGCCGCCCAGCCCGGGACCGCCTTGCGCGCCGCGCGGACCGCGTCGCGCACGTCCTTGCGCGAGGCCCGGCAGGCGTTCGCGAGCGGCGTCCCATCGGCCCCACGGACGACGTACGACCGGCCGGACTCCGAGCGCGGGAACGCCCCGCCGATGTACAGCTTGTACGTCTTGCGGACCTCGATCCGATCGGCGGACGCGCCGTTGCCGCCACCGACGGGCTTCCGCGTCGCGACCGCGCGCGTCGTCGCCGCTCGCTGCGGGCGCCGCCTTCGCGGATCGCGCGCCGGCGGCGCGTCGCCTTCGCGGGCGTCCGTCGCGCGGCCATCAGCGGTCCTCCAGGCGGACATAGGCGTGCAGGCCGTGCATGCCGCCCTCGCGCCCGAAGCCCGATTCCTTGTACCCGCCGAACGGCGACGTCGGGTCGAAGCGGTTGAACGTGTTGGCCCACACGACGCCGGCCTTGAGGCGCGACACCATCTCGAGGATCCGGCTGCCCTTGTCCGTCCACACGCCCGCGGACAGGCCGTACGGCGTGTTGTTGGCCTTCTCGATCGCCTCGTCGGGCGTCCGGAACGTGAGCACCGAGAGCACCGGCCCGAAGATCTCCTCGCGCGCGATGCGATGCGACTGGGCGACGTTCGTGAACAGCGTCGGCCGGAAGAAATACCCGCGGTCCGGCAGGTCGCAGGCCGGCTGGTACAGCTCGGCGCCCTCGGCGACGCCCGAGGCCACGAGCTCGGTGATCTTCTCGAGCTGGTTCTTCGAGTTGATCGCCCCGACGTCGGTGTTCTTGTCGAGCGGGTCGCCGACGCGGATCGTCGAGAGGCGGTCCTTGAGCTTGTCGATGAGCGTCTCGGCGATCGATTCCTGGACGAGCAGCCGCGACCCGGCGCAGCACACCTCGCCCTGGTTGAAGTAGATGCCGTTGACGATCCCCTCGATCGCCTGGTCGAGCGGCGCGTCGTCGAACACGATGTTCGCGGCCTTCCCGCCGAGCTCCAGGGTCAGCGCCTTGTCGGTGCCGGCCACGCCGCGGAAGATCTTCCGACCGATATCCGTCGAGCCGGTGAACGCGACCTTGTCGACCCCGCTGTGGGTGACGAGCGACATCCCGACCTCGCCCGGACCGGGCACGATGTTGACGGTGCCCGGCGGGAGGTCGGCCTGGACGCAGACGTCGGCGAACAGCAGCGCCGAGAGCGGCGTCGTCGAGGCGGGTTTGAGCACGATCGTGTTGCCGGCCGCCAGCGCCGGGGCGATCTTCCAGGCCAGCATGAGCAGCGGGAAGTTCCACGGGATGATCTGCGCCGCCACGCCGAGTGGCCGGGCGACGCGCCCCGGGAACGCGTAGTCGAGCTTGTCCGCCCAGCCGGCGTAGTACCAGAAATGGCTCGCCGCGAGCGGCACGTCGACGTCGCGGCTCTCCTTGATGGGCTTGCCCGAATCCATCGATTCGAGGACCGCGAACTCGCGACTCCGTTCCTGGAGGATGCGGCTGATCCGGAACAGGTACTTGGCGCGTTCCTTGCCCGACAGCTGGCCCCAGCTCGTGCGATACGCGCGCCGCGCGGCACGGACCGCCTTGTCGATGTCGACCGGGGTCGCGCGGGCGATCTCCGCGAGGGGCAGCTCCGTCGACGGGTCGACCGAGGTGAACGTCCGGCCGTCGGAGGCCGGCACCTCGCGCCCACCGATGAACAGGCCGTAGCGCTCCTTGAGCGTGACGATGTCACGCGCCTCCGGCGCGGGCGCGTACTCCCACGGGATCGCCTGGCCGTCACCGAGACCCCAGCTGTTGGGGCTCTGCACGGGGGCTGTCGCGACGCGCGTGTCGGGAGTGCGGGTGGCCATGGCGGCCATTATGGCACTCGGACCTCGGCAGGCCACGCTCGGACCTGGGTCGTCCGCGGGTCGCATCGCCGACGGCGGTGTAGCATCGACCGTCCACGGACCGCCCCGGAGTCCGCAGCGTGCTGGGAGGGACCGCCATGATCGGTCGAGTCATGCGCCTCATCATCGGCGGCTTCATCGCCACGACGGTGGTCGCCGCGATCGCGGCGCTCGTCGCGAAACGCCAGATCGTCTCGGCCGGGACGACGGACAGCGACGAGATCCAGATCGCCGCGATCTTCGAATTCGGCCAGGCTCGAGAGCACGGCCCAGTCGTTCCGCGGCGGGTCGATCCTGGCCTGGTTCGGCGGCGTGGATCTCGATCTGCGGAACGCGAAGCTCGACCCGGGCGGCGCCGACCTGACGGTCCGGGCGATCTTCGGTGGCGGTCGGCTCATCGTCCCCGACGACTGGGTCGTCGACGTGCGGATGATCGCGATCGCGGGCGGCGCCGGTGATGCCCGTCCGGCCGTCGAGCGGCGTCCGGATGCACCGCTCATCGTGGTCGAAGGGTTCGCCCTGTTCGGCGGCCTGGGCATCGATTCGGTCAAGGTCGAGTCCGAGAAGCGCGAGGCACCAGTGCCGGCGACCGCGTCAGGTGACCCGCTGGATGCGCTGGTCAGCGTCGCCTCCAACGGCGAACGCTAGCGAGCGTCGCGACGTGCCCGGTCGGCGCGACGCGTCCGGGCCGTCGAGGCCACGCGTCCGCACCCGGGGTCCTCGCTGCGCTCGCCCTGGCGGCGTCCGTGCTCGGCGGCGGCTGCGCCGAGGCGAACGGCTCACCGGCGGCGGGGACCGACGTCCCGGCGCCCGGCGGGGCCATCCCCACGACCGGCGCGACCAGCGCGACCCCGAGCGGCGGGGCCGGATCGGGCGGCAGCGGCAGTCCCGGCGGGTCAGGTTCGGGTGCGCCCGTATCGACGGCCTGGAGCCTCGGACCCGAGGCGCCGCTCGCCCTGACCGAGATCGCGGCGGCCGTCCACGGCGGTCGGATCTGGATCGCCGGCGGCCTCACCGCGGATGGACGCGCGACCGACCGGGTCTTCGTCCTCGATCCGGCGACCGGTGCCTGGTCCGACGGTCCGACCCTGCCGGAGACCATCCACCACTCGGCCCTGGTCAGCGACGGACAGGCACTCTGGTTGCTCGGTGGCTACGTCGGCGACAGCTTCGACCGCCCGACCGATGCGGTGCGCACGCTGACCCCGGGATCGGCGGACGCGACGTGGACCACGGCGGCACCGCTGCCGGAGCCGCGGTCGGCCGGGGCGGCGGCGTGGGATGGGGCACGCATCGTCTACGCCGGCGGCGTCGGCCCGGGACTCGTCTCCGAGCTCGTCTTCGTCGGCGGGGCCGCCGGCTTCGAGCCCGTGGCCCGCCTGTCCGAGGCCCGGGAGCACCTGGCCGCGGCCAGCGATGGGGCGGGACGGACCTGGTTCCTCGGTGGTCGGCGCGGTGGCCTCGAGGGGAACCTCGGCCGGGTCGATCTCGTGGAGGGCGACACGGTCACGACGGTCGGCGACGTGCCGACCCGGCGCGGCGGCGTCGCCGCGTTCCACTGGCCGTCCGTCGGGCCGTGCCTGGTCGGCGGGGAGTCGCCGGACGGCACGAACCCGCAGGTCGAGTGCATCGCCGCGGACGGCACCACGACCGCCCTGCCGTCACTCGCCTTCCCGCGGCACGGACTGGGGGCGGTGGTGGTCGACGGGGTCGCCTACGTGCTGCTCGGCGGCCCGGTGCCCGGGCTGACCGTCTCGGCCACCGTGGAGATGCTCACGCTGCCGTAGCGCGCCGGCCGCGGGCCTCAGCAGTCGTAGGCGCTGACCGGGTGGACCCGTTCGCAGTAGCGGATGTGCAGGTGGTCGTCGTGCCCGGTGTACCAGCGCACGAGCCCCTCGCGCACGAGGACCGGGTCGTTGAAGTAGATGAGCTTGACGTGGCCCGGGGCGGTCGCCCGGATCGCCTTCACGAGGGCCCGGGTCGCTGCGCGGTCGTACGTCGACCAGCGCCAGTTGACCCCCCAGCGGCACTGGTCGTTGGCCTTGCGCATCGGCCGGATGTCGACGTCCATGCCCTGTTCGTGGCTCTGGTGGCCCTCGATCTCGCCGCCGTGCTGGTAGCCGATGTCACCCAGCACGATCCGGCCGAAGCCCTTGTCGACGACGACGTGCGCCGCCGCCTGCAGCTGGCCGATCGTGGATGCCGTCCCCCAGTTCGCCGTTCCGTTCCCGACGCTGTAGTCGCACAGGGTCTTGCCCCACACCGGCAGCTCGAGATGGGCCAGCAGCACCCGCCAGGTCGCGGCGTTGGCCGTCCCGGTCCGTTCGAGTCCGGCATGCCGCTGGAACGCGCGCACCGCGGCCTCGGTCGCGTCGTCGAAGACGCCGTTCACCGTCGAGGCCGGCCTTGCGCTTCTCGTTGAGCTGCCGCTGCAGGCCCTTGACCGCCTCGCCGGTCGCACCGGGTGCCAGCCCGGGACGGAGCGCCTGCCACGTCGGCGTGCCCACCCGCCCATCGACCACGAGGCCCTTGGCGGCCTGGAACGCCTTGACGGCATCGCGCGTCGTCGCCGCGAAGACGCCGTCGACCGGGATCGTGGCGCCGTGGTGGCGGAGCAGGTGCTGCAGGGTCTTCACGTTGACGCCGCGGTTGCCGATGCTGGTGTGCGGGTAGTTCGTCGACAGGGCCGCGGCCTGGCCGACCATGCTCATGACGAGCATGACCGCGACGACGAGCGAGATCGGGAGCAGGGTTCGGCGACGGGTCACGGACATGTCCAGAGGGTAGCCGACGATCGGACCGCGGCGCGAGGGACCCGGTGGTCCTGCGGTAGCCTGCCCACGATGGACCGCCTGTCCGGTGTCGAGGAGTTCCTCGACGGCCCGCTCGACGACCCCCGCGTCCTCGCCGGCAACCTGCGCGACCTGCGACGGGTCAACCGCTGGCTGGGCGGGATCGAGGTGTCGCGGCGGGCGATCGACCGACTGGACGAGCTCCGCGCCGCTACCGGAGCGACCGACGACGCCGCGGGCGCGCGCCCGACCCCGTCGATGCTCGATGTCGGCACCGGTGCGGCCGACATCCCGCTCGCGCTCATCGCCCGCGCGCGTCGGGACGGTCGAGCGCTCCGGGTGGTCGGGCTCGACAGCCGGCCCGAGATCCTGGCCGCGGCCGCCACGGTCGATCCGGCCCTGACCGCGACCGACGACCTCGAGCTCCACGTCGGCGACGGCCGGTCGCTCCCGTTCGCGGACGACACCTTCGACCTCGCCCATGCCTCGATGGTCATCCACCATCTCGAGCCCGACGACGCGGTGACGTTGCTGCGCGAGATGGGCCGCGTGGCCCGGCGCGGGGTCATCGTCAACGACCTGACGCGTGGACGGTGGGCGTACCTCGGGGCGTGGCTGCTGGCGCACCTCGCGACGACGAACCGCTACACGCGGCACGACGGACCGCTGTCCGTTCGACGTGCGTACACGCCGGACGAGCTCGCCGTCCTGCTCGAGCGGGCCGGGCTGGACGTCGTCGGGCGGATCCGTGGGCCGTTCGGACATCGCTGGGCGCTCGCGGCGCGGGTCACGTGAACGACGAGCGGGTCGACGTGGCGATCGTCGGGGCCGGACCCGCCGGGTCGACCCTCGCCGCGCGACTCGCGCGGGCGGGCGTCGAGGTCCAGCTCCTGGAACGCGCACCGGCCTGGCGATGGCATGCCGGTGGTGTCTTCACCTCGCCCGCGGCCGTCGAGGCGCTGCGGGCGGCGGGGCTCGATGCGGCCGTGATCGCACGCGTCGCCCGACCGATCCCCGCGATGCGGCTCGAGACGCCGGGGCAGGCCGTGGTGCGGCTGACCTACGGGTCCGAGCTCGGCGGCCCGATGGCCGTGGGCTTCGATCGCTCGGCGCTCGATCCGGCGCTCGTCGACCTGGCAGCCAGCGCCGGCGCGACCGTGCGGCCGGGGACCGCCGTCGAGCGGGTCGAGCCCGGCATCCGAGGGCACACGCTCTCGCTCCGGACGCCGGACGGCCCGGCGACGCTCCACGCCCGGGTGGTCGTCGGGGCGGACGGGGCGCGCTCGGTCGTGGCCCGTGCCAACGGCGTGGTCCGCCCGACACGTCTGCCTCGGCGCGTGGGCCTCACCTACCACCTGGAGGATCCGCGGCCCGACACACCGGTCGACGCACGGATGCGGCTGCTCGACGATGGCTACATCGGGATCGCCCCGGTGCCCGGCGGGCGGGTCAACATCGGGATCGTCCTGGGGCCGTCGTGGCACGCCCGCCTCGCGAGGGAATGGCGCCACGCGCGTCGTCGAATCGATCGTTGCCGAGGTGCCCGCGGCGGACGACGATCCGGCTCGATGGCGGTTCGGGCGCCTGTGCGACGCGATCGCCGGCGCCGCGCCGCTCGGTGTCCGGGTCACCCGGCGAGCCGGCCCCGGCTGGTTGCTCGTCGGCGACGCGGCGGGGTTCCTCGACCCGTTCACCGGCGAGGGCCTCCATCGGGCGCTCGTGTCGAGCGACCTCGCCGCCAGGGCCATCCGGGCCGCGCTCGATGCGCGATCGTCCGGTCGGTCGGCGTTCGCAGCCTACGACCGGCAGATGCGTCGGCGCTTCGCCACGAAGGACGCCGTGTCGTGGCTGGTCCAGGCGTTCCTTGGCCGCCCGGCCCTGCTCGAATATGCGGCGCGGCGGCTGGCCACGCGACCCGACGTCCGTGCGACCATGGGCCTCGTGATGGGCGACCTGGTGCCTGCCAGCCGCGGGCTCGATCCTCGGTTCCTCGCCGCGCTGCTCGCCCCGTGAGCGCCGACGCGAGCGGTGCGGACGCGACGGGCGCGGACGTCGCCGACGCCACGGACGAGACGGGCACGACACGACGCGACGATCCGGCGTCCGCCGCGACGTCCGACGCGCGACCGGACCCGGGTGGCGGCGTACGCCGTCGTCCGTGACGAGACCGACCGCATCCTCCTCTGCCACATCGCGCCGTCGGTCGGGGTCGGCGACGTCTGGACACTGCCCGGCGGCGGCATCGAGTTCGGTGAGTCGCCAAGCAGCGGGGTCCTGCGTGAGCTGGAGGAGGAGTCGGGTCTGCATGGGGACGTCGAGAGCCTGCTCGACGTGACGGATCGCGTGTTCCACGACGCGGAGGGGCGGATGCACGCGATCCGCATCCTGTATCGCGTGCGGATCACCGGTGGCGAGCTGCGCGACGAGGCGGATGGGTCGACCGATCGATGTCGCTGGATGACGCCGAGTGCCGCGCGTCGGGAGCGGCTCGGCGAGGTCGCCCGTCGGGCCCTCGAGCTCGGCACCGACATCACCCGGCGTTGACGTGCACAGCGAGATCGCGATCGATATCGACGCCCGGGCGTCCCTGGTCTTCGCCCTCGCGCACGACGTCGAACGATGGGCGACCATCCTGCCCCACTACGACCGGTCGCACGCGATCGACCGGCGTGGCGATGGCTCGCTCGTGGTCGACTTCGTCGCGCGCCGGCCGCTCATCGGCGTGCTGGGCCTTGGCCTGCCCGTGACCTGGCGCTCGCGCACCTGGAACGAGCGCGAGGCGGGACGTTTGCGGTTCCTCCATGTCGCGGGCGCCACGCGCGGGATGGACGTCACCTGGCGGATCGAGACCGCCGGCAGCGGTTGCCATGTCACGATCGCGCACGACTTCGCGCCGCGCCTGCCGGGCATGGCCGCCGTCGTCGACCGCTTCTTCACCCGACCGATCGCGGGCCGGACGCTCGCGACGTTCAAGGCCCTCGCCGAGGCGTTGGAGTCCGAGACGTCGGAGTCCGAGTCGTCGCCCGACGCGAATCCACCGGCATGAGCGACCGCCGAAGGGTGTGGATCACCGGGATCGGGATCGTGACCGCGATCGGCACCGGGGTCACGGCCTTTCGCGCCGGTCTGCGGGTGGGCCAGTCCCCCGTCCGGCGGATCGACCGGTTCGATCCATCGCCGTTCCGCTCGCAGGTCGCCGCGCAGGTGGACGACTTCGACCCGGTCGCGTGGATGCCGCCCAAGACCGCGCGCCAGCTCGATCGCTTCAGCCAGTTCGGGATGGTCGCCGGGCGCCTGGCGCTCGACGACGCCCGGCTGACCCCTGGCGCGGACGGCGCCGCCCACCCGGAGCGCATCGGGATCTACCTCGGCTCGGCGCTCGGCGGCATCGCCTACGCCGAGGCGCAGCACGAGCGCTACCTCGAGAAGGGCATCCGCCAGGTCGCCCCGAACCTGGCGCTCGCCGTGTTCGGTGGCGCGGCGCCGGCGAACCTCGGCATCGCCCTCGACGTCCGCGGCCCGATCCTGTCGACCGCCAACTCGTGCGCGTCGGGTGCCGTCGCGTTGGGCGAGGCCCTCGGCGACCTGCGCGAGGGCCGGGTGGACGCCGCGATCGCCGGCGGCTGCGAGATCCCGCTGTCGCCGCTGGCGTTCGGTGCGTTCGACATCATCCGCGCGCTGTCGGCGGGGCACAACGACGACGCGTCGCACGCGGCCCGGCCCTTCGACGCGGCGCGCGACGGGTTCGTCATGGGCGAGGGCGCGGCCCTGCTCGTCCTCGAGGACGCCGAGGCGGCCGCGCGACGGGGCGCGACGCCGTACGCCGAGCTTCTCGGCTACGGGGCGACGTCGGACGCGCATCACATGGTCCAGCCGCGCGCCGACGGCCGTGAGGCGGCCCGCGCCGCATCGATCGCGCTCGCCGACGCGGCCGTCGACCCCGACGCCATCGACTACGTCAACGCGCATGCGTCGTCGACGCCCATCGGCGACGTGGCCGAAGCACGGGCGATCGCGCTGGCGCTCGGCGACCGCGCGCAGACCGTCCCGGTGAGTGGCACCAAGGCGCTGTACGGGCACCCGCTCGGCGCATCCGGAGCCATCGAGGCGGCGATCTGCGCCCTGGCCATCGCCGATGGCTGGGTCCCGCCGTCGGTCAACCTCGAGACCGCGGATCCTGACGCGGCGGCGCTGCTCCCCAACCTCCTGCGGTCCGGTCGCGACGGGCGCTACCGACGGGTGCTGAGCACCTCGTTCGGGTTCGGCGGGTTGAACGCGGCACTCGTGTTCGGCACCGCGGACTGAGGCAGGACGGCCGGCACCGGGGCATTCGCCTCGGTCGCGGTCGCAAGCTCGGTCGCGAGTCGATCGGACGCCTCCGCAGCTTCGGGCCGGGCGGCCTCGGTGGCCTGGATGCGCCGATACCAGGCGAAGGCGCCGAGCCCGGTCGCGAGCGACAGCGCGCCACCCACCCCGATCGCGGCCTGGACGCCGGCGACGGACGCCAGGGCGCCCATCGCGATCCCGCCGACCGGCACCGAGGCGGAGAAGACCGTGGTGTAGACGCTCATGACCCGGCCGCGCAGGCCATCGGGTACGGCGAGCTGGATGGTGACGTTCCCGGTCGCAGCCATCGCGATGCCCCCGAACCCGACGAACACCATGAGCACCATGGAGATCGCGAACGTGCTCGAGAAGGCGAGCACGACCGACGCGGCGCCGAGGAGGATGGCCCCGGTGGTGATGCGGACCGTACGCGGGCGGCCGCCGAACACGAGGTACATCGCGGCCGCGAGGGACCCGATCCCGGACGCCGTCATGAGGAAGCCGAAGCCGGCGGCGTCGCTGTGGAGCACCTCGGCGGCGAGCGGCGGGATCAGCACCGTGAAGTTCATGCCGAAGGTCGCGATGAGGCCGACGGTGACGACCGCCAGCAGCACGACCGGCGTGTCGCGCACGAAACGGAGCCCCTCGAACAGGTTGGCGCGGACCTCCCCCATCGATCGGGGTCGGGGCACGAGGCGCGGCCGATGGAGCTCCTCATCGCGCATCAAGCCGAGCGCGATCAGGACCGCGAGGAAGCTCGCCGCGTTGATCGCGAACGCCGTCGCGACGCCGAACGCACCGATCGTCAGGCCGGCTACGGCCGGACCCACGACGCGGGCGCCGTTGAACATCGCCGAGTTGAGCGACACGGCATTGCCGACATCGGCGGTACCGACCATCTCGACGGCGAACGCCTGGCGCACTGGCATGTCGACCGCGTTGGCGAGGCCCAGCAGGACCGCCAGGACCACGATCATCCAGACCTCGACGACACCGGTCGCGGTGAGGACGGCGAGCACCACCGCGAGGACCAGCATCACGACCTGCACGGCCATCAGCGTCTGGCGCTTCGGCAGGGTGTCGGCGAGGACGCCCGCGAACAGGCCGAACACGACGACCGGCAGGAACTGCGCCGCCGCGACGACGCCGAGCCAGAACGGATCGCCGCCGCTGACCTCGAGGACGAGCCAGGCCTGGGCGACCTGCTGCATCCAGGTCCCGATGAGCGAGATGAGCTGCCCGCCGAAGAACAGCCGGTAGTTGCGGTGGCGGAATGCGGTCACGCCTCGTCGCGCCCGCCGGTGGCCGAAGATGCTCATGGTGTCCGGTGGTGGCGCGGGGGCTTCGACGGCGACTCGTCGAGGTCGGCGAGGTGGCCCTCGAGGTGCCGCCGCCGATCCTCGGCCTCATCGATCATCCCCGCCAGACGATCGAGCTTCCCCTGCAGGGTCGTGATCCGGCGCTGGGTCCGTTCGAGGGCGTCGATGATGATCGCGCGCCGCTCTGCCGGATCGTCCGTCGAGCGGAAGCGCTCCCGGTTGCGTTCGCGGGTCGTCTCGTCCTCGAGCAACTCGCGGATCTGCGCCAGGGAGAACCCGGCGTCGTCGCGCAGGCCGCGGATGTAGCGCAGTCGCTCGAGGTCGGATGCGTCGTACAGCCGATAGGACCCGTCGGAGCGGGCGGCCGGCTCGAGCAGGCCCATCTCCTCGTAGTAGCGGATCGCGCGGGTCGTCAGGCCGGTCTCGGCGGCGACTTCCTGGATCCGCAGGAGGGTGGTCTCGGTCGGCAGGGTGGGCATCATGGCGATCGTAGCACAACATTGACGTTCACGTGAAGGTCGCGGATCGCAGGCCATACCGGTGGTGCGGATGCGGCACCAAAGCCCCTTCCCCACCGCGTCGTCGGCCCGTAGACTGGCGCCGCGCGACGTCGGCACGCGGGCCGCGCACGCATCCTGGTCCCGGCGATACACGAGGGGAAACGATGCGACGGGGACGACTCATCGGCGTGATCGTGACGGCGCTGATCCTGACCGGCCTGCCGGGTGCGGTCGGTGCAGCCGATCCGCCGAAGGTCTCGATCGGCGACGTCAGCGTCGCGGAGCCGTCCAATCGCAACGGGACGGTCGCAGTCGAACTACCGGTGACCGTCCACGGCGGACCGGCATCGGCGATCACGATCGGCTGGACCACGGTCGCTGGCAGCGCCGGCCTCAGCGACTTCGTTGCCGCAAGCGGCACGCTGGTCATCCCAGCGGGTGCAGCCGGTGGCAAGGTCACCGTCGACGTCAGAGCCGATCGCGATACCGAACCGGCCGAGACCTTCTCGGTCCAGCTCTCCTCGGTTTCCGGGGCGACCGCAGCCGATGGCGTCGGCCTGGTCACGGTCCGACCGACCGCCACGGGGCTCAGCGTCGGCGACGTCATCGTCACGGAGCCGGACGCCGGCCTCATCGGGGTCGCCGTGCCGGCCACCCTCGGTGGGCCGCCGAACAAGGTCGTCTCATTCGACTGGCAGCTTCGATCCGGGCAGCGCCACCGTCGGGTCCGACGCCCCAGCGGCCTCGGGCACCGGCACGATCCCGAAGGGCGCGATGGGCACGCTCGTTCGCGTCCAGGTGTCGGGCGACATCGTCCTGGAGCCGGATGAGACGCTGGAGCTGATCGTCACCTCCGTCTCGAACACGTCGCTGGCCGACGGGCTGGGGCTCGTGACCGTCCGCAACACCGACGCCGCGCCGACGCCCACGCCCACGCCGACACCGACACCCACGCCAACGCCCACGCCCACGCCCACGCCGACGCCCACACCCACGCCCACGCCGACGCCGACGCCGACCCCGACGCCGACGCCAACGCCGACACCGAGCCCAGCGCCATTCGACTGGCAGCCCCCGGTCGGTTCCATCCCGGCGACCGGGACCGTCATCTACCTCGAGAGCAGCCCTGGCGACTACATCGGTCAGGGCGGCACGTACCTCTACACCCAGGCGGACGCCGGTGTCGGCGCCAACGCCGTCCAGAACGCGGTCGACCTGTACGTCGCCGGGGACGAGGATTGGCGCCTGCAGTTCAAGGAGACTGACCCGGGCACGAGCGTGGTGACCGGCGCGTGGGACAACGTGGGTCGCTACCCGTTCGCGAACCCGGGCCTGTCCTTCTTCGGCGAGGGCCGTGGCTGCAATCAGCTGCTTGGCCGCTTCGTCGTCGACGAGGTCTCCTACGGGAACGGCATGATGCTGACGCTCACGGTCCGCTTCGAGCAGCGCTGTGAGGTCACCGGGCCGCCCCTGCGCGGCTACGTGCGGTACGACTTCGCCGACCCGACCCAGCCACCACCGCCGGGTGACGCCGCCGCGTTCCCATGGTCACCGCCGGCAGGAGCGGTCCCCGACACCGGTGACTACCTGTATTTCGAGTCCTCCCCCGGCGACTGGATCGGCCAGGGTCGGACGGAGCTCTACACGGCGGCTGACTCGACGCTGACGCCCGATTGGTTCGGGCGGACCTTCCAGTTCTTCGTGCGAGAGACCGCCGCAGGTGGCTCCGACTGGCGAGTCGAGCTCGAAGGCCGCTACAACCAGCCGATACTTGCCGTTGGCCTGTACGACGACGTCCAGCGATGGCCGAACCACAACACCGCCAAGGGCGGCCTGGCCGTGGCCGGCGAGGGACGTGGCTGTAACGAGCTTTCGGGCGCCTTCGCGATCGACGAGATCACCTACGACAACGTCGAGTATCCGGAGACCCCGGTGCTCCGGTCGATCTCGCTCCGCTTCGTGCAGCACTGCGAGGGCAACGGCCCGCCGCTGTACGGCGCGCTGCGCTGGACGGCGCCCTGACCACACCCTCGAGCGTCGATGGTCTGGCCGCGGTGACGCGCGACCTTCGATAGCCCGGATCGAGCTACGTGCGCGGTCGCCCCGTCGAGCGCCGGACCATGGTCTCGATGTGCCGGGCGAGGGCGTCGTCGGCGGTCTGGAATCGGTCGAAGGCACGCTCGAGCGATCGTCGCTCGGACGGCGTCAGGTCGGCACTCGGAGCAATGCTGTCAAGGATCCCGCGAAGTTCATCGATGCGGTCCTGCAGATCCGTGACCAGCAGCGGACCAGGGGGCGGTCTTCAACATTGCGTTCCTCACGTGGGCCTGCGAGTTCCCTCATACCGGGAACGCACAGAAGACCGGCACCATATCGGATGCGCGCGAAATGTGGAACCCATCGTGCTTTGATGCGACCCGGTTCACGGACCTGACGAGCGCTTCGACACTTCCGGGGCGGTTTCGCCTCGCCTCGCGCCGCCTCGGCGCGGAACGCCTTGACACCCTCGGTCACGGATGCGTACAGGTGGCCCTGGTCGATCGTCTCGAGCAGCCCGAAGCGCACGATCGAGTCCCTGACGCTGGTCGGGAGCTCCGCGAACGCGAGGTGGATCCCCTGCGCATTCAGCTCGAGATCGAGGTTGATCAGCATCGACGCGGCGGTCGTGTCGATGTCGGTGATCGGCTCGGCGGCGACGAGGATCCACTCGGGCGGGGCATCTGCGGCCTTGACGAGCTCGCGGATGCGGTCGCGGAACTGGTTCGCGTTCGCGAAGAAGAGCGGTGCGGACCAGCGGACGATGAGCAGCCCCGGGACCTGTTCCGTATCGGGATAGTGTCGGATGTCGTGCCAGCCGGGGACGCCTGCTGGCTTTCCGAGGACCGTCGAGTACGGTGCCGCGACTCGCGCGAAGATGTAGACGGCCGACAGCGCCACGGCGATGACGATGCCGAGCAGGACGCCCAGGAACATGACCCCCAGGGCACAGGCGACGGCGAGCCCGAACTCTGTCCGCTGCACCCGATACAGCTGGCGCAGCGCGGCGGCGTCGAACAGGCTGATCGATGCCGCGATCACGATCGCAGCGAGGACGGGCTGCGGCATCGCCTGGACCAGACCCGGCGCGAACAGGAGCAACCCCACGATGAGGGCCGCCGCGATCAGGCCGGTCAGCTGGGTCTTTGCCCCGGACTGGAACGCGACGGCGGTGCGCGACCCGCTCGTGCTCACGGGAAAGCCCGTGAACATCCCCGCCGCCAGGTTGGCTGAGCCGATCCCGACGAGCTCCTGGTCGCCGTCCACCTCGTAGCCCGCGCGCCTGGAGAAGCCGCCGGACATCGAGATCGTGTCGCCCATGGCGACCAGCGAGATGCCGAGCGCCGACGCGAACAGCAGCGGGAGGTCCGTCGCCTCGACAGCAGGGAACGCCGGCACGGGGAAGCCCTGGGGCAGCACGCCGATGACGTCGACACCGCGCGCAGCCAGGTCGAGCACGAGCGAGAACCCGATCGCGACGACGCCAGCGACCAGGATGCCGGGCGTCCTGGGTGCCAGCCACTTGAGGCCGAGGATGAGCATGAGGCTGAGCAGGCCGATCCCGAGCGCCCACGGGTTCGTCATCTCGAGACCGCCGAGGAACGCGCCCACCTCGCTGACGAGCCCGTCGGCGTCGGTCGAGAACCCGAAGAGCTTCGGCAGCTGACTGATGAGGATGACCACCGCGAGTCCGGCCAGGTACCCGGTCCGGACCGGGTTCGAGAGCAGGTCGGCGACGAAGCCCAGCTTGAGGACGCCTGCGCTCACAGTGACCACGCCCACCAGGAGCGCGAGCATGCCGGCAAGCGCGATCGCCTGTTCCGGATCGCCGGCGGCGAGCGGCAGGATCGTCGCGGCGATCATCGGGCCCAGCGACGAGTCAGGACCGAGCACCAGGATCGGCGACGGTCCGACTAGGGCGTACGCGATGAGGCACACGACCGTCGTATACAGCCCGGTGATGGCGGGCAGGCCGGCCAGCTCCGCGTAGGCCATCCCCTGGGGGACGAGCAGGGTGACGAGCACGACACCAGCGATCACGTCACGCGTCAGCCACGATCGCTCGTACGTCCGGAGGACCCGGACGCCCGGCACCCACCGCTCGACCCCTGCGCGCGCGGTGCCCGCGGTCATGTCGGGCTCAACCTCGGCCCAGATCCCGGATCCGGCGCGAGATCGTAACGTCTTGGATCATGTGGCTTGGGGAACCTCCTCGCGGGCCGGTGATCGAGGCGGAGCCGTCACCTTCCCTCGATGCGAGCCACCTCAGCATCGAGCTCCCCGGCGATGGCATCCACGTCACGGGTGCCATCGAGCCGGATGAGCGGCAGGTCCGCATCAGCCCATGCGTCGATGACAGGCGCGACACGCGTCTCGTAGTCATGGACGCGGCGATCGAAGACGGCCGCGTCCCCATCGTCCGTGCGTCGCTGGAGCTCGGCCCCGCAGCGGACGCAGATCGTGGTCGGCGTATGGTCCGACCAGCCGCATGCCGGGCAGATCATGCGTCCCAGCATCCGGTCGCGGCAGACGGCCTCAGGCGTGTCGACGACGACCGCGATCCCATGATCGATCGGTGCGGCGAGCCAGGCGTTGAAGTTGCGCGAGGTCGCGCGGGAAGCCGTCGAGGATCACCCCGGTCGTGTCGGCCGGCAGGCCCTGGATGAACTCGCGCACGATCCGGACCGCCAGCTCGTCAGAGCCGTACCCGCCGGCGGCCATCGTCTCGCGCAATGCCCGCTGCTCGTCCGATGGTCCGGCAGCCCATTCGCGCATCGCCTGGCCGGTGGAGCATGCCAGATAGCCGGACTCAGCCAACCGCTGGCCCACGGTCCCTTTGCCCGATGCGGGTCGCCCGAAAAGGACCAGCGTCGTCATGTCAACCTCCAATGACCTTGCGGCATCGATGCGCCGGGCGCCGCGCCGCGGCGAGCCTAGGCGCCGAATCGCTCGACGAGCACACCGTGGCGCAGGCCGAAGTCGCTGACCGTCAGCGATCCCTGGCCGAGCTTGTCCATCACCGTTCGGACGATGCAGGCACCGGCCAGGATCACCTCGGCACGCGCCGGCTGCAGGCCGACGATCGATCGGCGCCCGTCGGCATCGAGCGTTCGGAAGCGCTCGATCTCGCGATCGACCGTCTCGCGATCGAGGACCGTGCCCCGGATGACGGCCGGGTCGTAGATGGCCATCTCGTGCTTGACCGCCGCGAGGTTCGTCACCGCTCCGCCCATGGCCACGAGGGCATCCGGCGTCGGGCGGCCATCGAGGCTGGCGAAGTCCGCAGCCAGCGTCGAGAGGACCTCGTCCAGAGCCTCGGCGGTGACGGCGCGATCGAGCCCGAACCGCTCCGTGTACGCCACGGCCCCGAGCGGCAGGCTGTAGCGCTCGTCGACGCGGCCGTCCTGGCCGAAGGTGAACTGCGTGCTGCCCCCGCCCGTGTCGAACACGACCACGTGACCGGCGTTGGTCGGGAGCCCGATCGAGACCGCCGCATAGGCGAGCCGGGCCTCGTCCTCGCCGCTGACCTCCTCGACATCGACGCCGGTCCGCTCGCGGATGGTCGCCAGCACGTCGTCGCGGTCGCGCACCGCCCGCAGCCAGGCCGTCCCGACCGCCGCGATCCGGACGGCCCCCTCGCGTTTCGCCTCATCGGCCATCCCGGCGATGACCTCGATCGTCCGGTCGAGGGCGGCCGGCGCCACCGTACCGCCGTTGTCCAGCCCCTCGCCCATCCGCGTGATCTCCGCCCGGTCCGCGACCGCACGCCACGTGCCGTCAGCCAGGCGCTCACCGAGATGGAACTTGACCGAGTTCGTCCCGACGTCGATCACGGCGAAGCGCGGAGCCCGGCCGCCCAGCAACGCCGCGAGACCGACCGGATAGCTCGTGTTGACGTAGCCGCCGAGACCCACCGAGCGGACGGCGGCGACCACGGCCGCCGGGTCCTCATCCTCGATCGCGATCGTGCGGATGGGCTGCCCGTCGGCGGTGACGTCGGAGACTTCCGCGGTGCAGCCACCGGGCGCATAGCGGACCCGGCGCTTGTGGACCGCGACCGCGCGCACCGGGCTGCCGGGCCCGGCGACCTCCGCGAGGAATCCATCGAGGCTTGCGGCCGCCTTGTCGGATGGGCTGGACGGCAGGCGAAGCGCCTGGGTCACGATCGCCATGTCGGCCGGCGCGATCGGGAAGGCGACCTTCGCCACCGGCTCCCACCGCTCCAGCCCGACCGGGGACACCTCGCGGAGCGTCTTCACGTCCATGAGGTCGAACCGGATCTTCACGACATCGGTCGTCGGCTGCCCGTCGTCGACGAGCAGGTAGATCTCGTCGGACTCCTGCACGGCGCCCGGTGTCATGGCACCGAACGCCGCCTCGGCGGCCCCGAACTGCTGCCCGAATGTCCGGAACTCCCAGCGCGGGATGATCACGCTCATCGGGTCGATGCCCGGCGCGATGCCCTCACGACGCGGCCGCGGCCACGGGCGACGTGCCCGTGATCGCCGCCTCGGTCGCGCGAGCGCGCCGGCGGACAGACCTTCCGGACCTCCTCGACGACGATGACCGATGCCGCCACGCACGATGCAGACCGCCCAGAGCTCGGGCGACAGCTCGACCGTGTCGAGCACCCGCTGCAGCGGGCCGAACGCCGTGGCCAGGAAGATCGTCACCACCGAGAGCGCCGACGTGCGCAGCAGGATCGGGTTCTCGATGAGCTCGCTGCTGAAGAGGGTCCGCTCCGCGTTCGCCGTCTCGAGCGAATAGAAGAGGTGGAACAGCGAGAACGTGACGAGGCCCATCGTGTGGGCCACGGTGTCGTCGTATTCGTTCCCGGCCCAGACGATGACGCCGAGCGTGCCGGCGGCCATGAAGATGCCGACCCCGGCGAGCCAGAGGAACAGCGGGCGCGGCAGGATCACCTGGTCCTTCGGTCGGGGCTTCTCCTCCATCAGGCCTTCGCGCGGCTTGCCGTACCCGAGCCCGATCGCCTGGAGGATGTCGATCGTGAAGTTGATCCACAGCGTCTGGAGCGGCAGGAACGGGACGCCACCGAGGATATTGAAGATGCTCGCCCCCAGGAACGTCCCGATGAACCCGAACAGGCACGTCATCTGGAATCGGATGTAGCGCAGCAGGTTGTCGTAGAGCGCGCGACCCAACTCGACGGCCTTGACGATCGTCGCGAAGTTGTCGTCGGTCAGGATCATCACCGCGGCCTCCTTGGAGACCTCCGTGCCCGTGATGCCCATCGCGACCCCGATGTCCGCCATCTTGAGCGCCGGCGCATCGTTCACGCCGTCGCCGGTCATGGCCACGATGTGGCCCTTGCGGCGGAGGATCTCGACGAGGCGGACCTTGTCCTCCGGGGCGACCCGCGCGATGACGCCGACGCCGTCGATCCGGCGATCGGCCTCGTCGTCCGACATCGCGCGAGAACTCGGCACCGGTGATCGCCTCGCCCTCGATGCCGAGCTGGCGGGCGATCGCTTCGGCGGTGATGGCGTGGTCACCCGTGATCATCCGGACCTGGATGCCGGCCGCGTGTGCCTCCTTGATCGCCTCGCGCGCCTCGGCACGCGGAGGATCGACGATCCCGACGAGCGCCATCAGGTCCAGATCCGAGACAAGGGGCAGCAGGTCGGCGTTCGGATCGAACGAGGCCGGGTCGAAGTCACGTCGGGCCGTCGCCATGACCCGCAGCCCCTGGGCGCCGAGCCGCTCGTTCTCGGCAAGATACGGCTCGCGGACCTGGTCGACCGGGTATCGCTCGCCATCCACGCCTACCGCCCGAGCAGCTCGCGCGAGCAGCTGGTCCGGCGCCCCCTTGACGAAGCACCGGATGACCTCCCGGCCGGTCGCATCGGTCATCCGATGGAACGTGGCCATGAACTTGTAGGCGGCATCGAACGGCAGCGTCGCGACCCGCGGATATCGCTCACGAGTGAGTGTCGGGTCCACCCCGCCCTTCGCGGCGAGGACGACGAGGGCGCCCTCGGTCGGGTCGCCGACGAGCGAACCGTCCTTCACCTCGGCGTCGGCGCAGAGCGCCATCGGCAGGTAGAGCTCGTCGAGGGCGTCCTTGGGTTGCCCGCCGACCTGGGTGATCTGACCGTCGGTCGAATAGCCCTCGCCCGAGATCGCATAGCGTCCACCGACGACCGCCATCTGGACGGCTGTCATCTGATTGAGCGTGAGCGTGCCGGTCTTGTCCGAATTGATCGCCGAGGTCGAACCGAGTGTCTCGACCGAGCGAAGGCGCTTCACGATCGCCCCGGCGGCGGCCAGCTTCTGGGTCCCAGCGGACAGGACCGCGGTGACGACGGCCGGCAGCCCGGTCGGGATCGCCGATACCGAGAATGCGATGGCCGTGAGGAACAACTCGTCGAACGGGGTATCGCGCCAGAGACCGATCCCGATCGACACCGCCAGCGCGATGCCGGCGATCAACAGGATCTGGTTGGTCAGCTTGTTGAGCTGGCGGGTGAGCGGGGTGACCTCGTCCTTGGTCGCCTGCAGCATGTCGCTGATGTGACCGACCTCGGTGGCCATGCCGGTCGCGATGACCAGGAGCGTCCCGGCACCCCTGGTGACCTGCGTGTTCATGAACGCGAGGTCGACGCGATCTCCCAGCCCGGCATCGTGCGTCGACCGGGTCGACCTGCTTCGGGACGGGGACGCTCTCGCCGGTGAGGGCCGACTCGTCGATCTCCAGCGTCGCGGCCGTGAGGATCCGAGCGTCCGCCGGCACCAGGTCACCGGCCTCGATGTTGACGATGTCACCCGGGACGAGCTCCTCCATCGGCACCTCGACGAGGGCGCCGTCGCGGCGGGCTTTCGCCTTCACGACCATCATCTTCTGGAGCGCGGCGACGCTCGCCGATGCCTTGCCCTCCTGGCTGAGGCCCATCGCCGCGTTCAGGAGGGTGAGGGCGATCAGGACGACGCCGGTGGCGACCTGGTTCGGGATGAAGAGGCTGAGGATGCCGGCCGCCAGCAGCACGATCTGCATCGGGTCCTTGTACTGGCGGACGAAGGCCTGCCAGCGCGGCTCCTTGGGCGCGTCGGCGAACCTATTCGCGCCGTACTTGGCGCGGCGCGATTTCGACCTCGGCGGTGGTCAGGCCTTCCGCCGGGGTGACGCCTTGACGCTCGAGGGCGGCCGTCCGGGGTCAAGCCGTGCCAAGGCACCGCCACGTCGGCGGTGCCAGCGTCGCTCCCTGTCATCGCGAGCCCTCCAAGCCGTTCACGGGACGAATCCAGTCACTGGGACGAACCCAGATGATGCGCCAGGTTACGGCCGCATGATGGCATGCGTGGGCATGCGACGATGTCACCATGTTCGGGTGATGTCCGCGCTCGGCGACGCGACGTAGAGTGGCGACGCTCGAGCAGGGACGCGGCCGTCATCGTCACAGGTCCGCGATCGCTCTCAAGCGTAACCAAGGAGAACGCCGTGGCCAAGGCAACAGACCAACCGCGAGCGCTGTCGAGCGAGCAGCTGTCGGAGCTGCTCGGGCTGATCAAGGGCGCGGACAGCGTCGAGCTGAAGCTCACGGTCCCTGAAACCGATCAACGGTCGGCCGCGCGTTCGCTCGGCCTGGACGTCCTGGATGCCGAGATCCGCCAGGTCGTGTTCTTCGACACGCCCGACCTCAAGCTGTACCAGGCATGGCGTCGTCGTCAGGGCGCGACGGATCCAGGGCAAGGGCGACGACTCGGTCGTGAAACTGCGGCCGGTGGTGCCCGGCGAGCTCTCGCCGAAACTCCGCAAGTCACCGTATTTCGGCGTCGAGGTGGACGCCATGCCCGGCGGATTCGTGTGCTCCGGATCGTTCAAGGCGTCGTGGAGCGCCGGCGTCGGTGAAGCGCGTGCTGGCCGGCGAGCGGCCGATCCGCAAGGTGTTCACGCCCGAGCAACGGGCCTTCTACGCGGCCAACGCCCCGGACGGCATCGCGCTCGACGACCTGATGCCCCTCGGGCCGCTCAACGTGCTCAAGCTGCGATTCATCCCGGAGGGGCTGCAGCGACGCATGGTGGCGGAACTCTGGTTCTACCCGAACGGGTCGCGGATCCTCGAGCTTTCGACCAAATGCAAGCCCGGTGAGGCCTTCCAGGTCGTGACCGAGATGCGCGTCTTCCTGACCGGCAAAGGCGTGAGCCTCGCAGGCGTGCAGGAGACGAAGACGCGAACGGCGCTCGAGCACTTCTCGAAGGTCCTGCAGGGCCAGTCGGCCTGACCGACTGGTTCGCGCGGCGAGCGGGGCGCCCGATGCGCGCGCAGCGTCCCCTGCTAGCCCAACACCAGACCCTCGGCCCCGGAGGACACCGGGTCGGGTAGCCGCATCATCCGGAACGAGACGACCAGCCCGAGCAGACTCGCCAGGATCGGGATGAGCAGCGCGACCTGCAGCGAGAACGGCCGTGCCTCGGTGTTGATCCGGATGATCTCGTCCTGGACGTCCGGCGGTTCGTCGGCGAGCAGCAGATCGAGTTCGGTGTTGGTCATGACCTGGGCGTCGTGCTCCAGCGCTGCGGCGACCTCCTGTTGCTCGGCAGGGTCGAGCACGGTGCTCCCTTCCGCCAGGGCCGTGAAGCTGAAGGCAAGCGCCGCCAGCATGATCGCGCCGGCGAACGCCAACCCGAACGACAGGCCGAACGAGCCCGCCGCCGAGTTCACGCCGGCGGCCTCGCTGACGCGCTCCTCGTCGATCGGGGCGAGCGTGTAGTTGTTGAGCTGGGAGACGAGCAGCCCCAGGCCGATCCCCGCGATCGCCAGCGGGATCGCCAGATACCAGCCGGCATCGGCGCGGGGCACGATCGGGATCAGCAGCGATCAACCCGACCGCCAGGAGCGTGAATCCCGCCCGGATGATGCTGGCCGGCCGCCGCGCTCCCGCTCGCTTGCCGGCGAGGATCGCCGTCCCGAACATGCTGAGCGACAGCGGGGCCAGCGACAGGCCGGCCTCCAGTGCGTTGTATTCGAGGACCATCTGGAGGTAGATCGGGATGGTGATCATCGCGCCACCGAGCGCGATGTTCTGGAGCATCTGTCCGGAGATCCCGAACCTGAACAGCATGGACTTGAACAGGTCCGGATCGATCAGGGTCGGCTTGCCCTGTCGCTTGCGACGGACGAGCCAATAGGCGAAGAGGGCCAGCGAGACGACGCCGATCGCCAGGAGCAGGCCGACGGCCTCGCCGCCCTCCTGCCAGACGAGGATGCTGAGCACCAGGCCGCCCATGCCGAAGACCGACAGCAGCGCGCCGACGAGGTCGACCTGGCGCGGGCCGGTGTACGGCGCGTCACGGACGAGCCTGCTGCCCACCAACACGATGGCGATCACCACGACCTCGAGCAGGAATGCGACGCGATACGACAGGAAGGTCGTGATGAAGCCACCGATCAACGGACCGACCGCCGCCGCGATCGCAGCGGCGGCTCCGACCAGGGCGTACGTCGCCTTCTGGGCCGCCCCCTCGAAGTTGCCGTGGATGAGCGACTGCATCGCGGGCAGCAGGAGCGAGGCGCCGAGACCACCGATGACCGCCCAGAAGATGAAGACGGCTGCCACGCTCTGACCGAGCGCCATCGCCGACGCGCCGATCGCGTAGGCGAGCAGGCCCAGGATGTACGCGCGCTTGCGTCCGAAGAGATCGCCGATCTTGCTGCCGATGAGGATGAACGCCGCGGAGACCAGCGCCTCGAGCGCGATCGCGGCCTGGATGGCGCTGACGTCGGTGCCGAGGTCGAGCGACCACCGCCGAGATCGAGACATTCATGATCGACGTGTCGACGACGAGGACGAACATCGCCATCGCCAGCAGGATGGCGAGCAGCTGGTTGCCCTTCGCCTCTACCTGCTCGCTTGCGCTCGCACCCTCGGACATCCCGTCATCGCCTCCGGTACCGGCGCCTGGATCGGCGCCGGGCTATCGGCGCCGCACGCCGACCCGATCGAGCGTGAGCATAGCCGCCGCGGCGGCGCGACATGACGGAGCCACGCGGGCCACGCGAGGCCCGTCACGGCGTCAGTCGAGCGTGAAGTGGTCGGGGTCCTGGTAGCGGCCGGTCCGCTGGAACTCGATCTGCATCAGCACGTCGTTGAGCAGGGACGACGCCCCGAAGCGGAACCAGTCGGGCGACATCCAGCGCGGCCCGAGGGTCTCGTACAGGATCACGAGGTACTGGATGGCTTCCTTGGCGGTCCGGATGCCGCCGGCGGGCTTCATCCCGACCTGGCGACCGGTGGCGCGCTCGAAATCGCGGATCGCCTCGAGCATGACGAGCGTGACGGGCATCGTCGCGGCCGGCGTCACCTTGCCGGTCGAGGTCTTGATGAAGTCGGCCCCCGCGGCCATGGCCAGCACCGAGGCGCGCCGGACGTTGTCGTACGTCTCGAGCTCGCCCGTCTCGAGGATGACCTTCAGGTGCGTCTCGCCGCACGCCTCCTTGACCTCGACGATCTCCTCGAACACCGTCGCGTAATCGCCGCGCAGGAATGCGCCGCGGTCGATGACCATGTCGATCTCGTCGGCGCCGGCGTCGATGGCCGCCCGGGTCTCGGCGATCTTGATGTCGCGGAACGTCTGGCCTGACGGGAAGCCCGTCGCGACGCTCGCGACCTTCACCGTCGATCCGCGCAGTGCGTCCTTCGCGTCGGCGATCATCGCCGGATAGACGCAGACCGCGGCCACCGACGGGATCGTGGGGTCACCCGGCTGGGGGCGCATGGCCTTGACGCACATCGCGCGGACCTTGCCCGGCGTGTCCTTCCCCTCGAGCGTGGTCAGGTCCATCATCCGGATCGCGAGATCCAGCGCCCACATCTTGGACGCCTTCTTGATCGACCGGCGCTTGAGGGCGTCGACGCGTGCCTCCACGCCGACCTGGTCGACCGTGCTGACCCGGCCCATCAGGCTGCCGAGTGGGTTGCCGATCGCGCCCGTGCGCCCGTCCCACGAGCGGATGAGCTCGTGTGCGCGCTCGCGGGCGGGGCTCTCGGGGCGTCGGGTCGCGGTCATGGGACGAGGAGGATACACCCGGAAATCCGTCACGCGGCCGCGTCGTAGCGCGCATCAGGGGACATCGCAGGAGGAGCCGACCGATGCGTCAGATCCGTGGATCCGTCGCGGCCGCGTTCGCGACCATCGTGTTGCTGTCGATGCTCGCGGACGACCCGTCACGGCTGCCGATGGCGACGGTGACGCATCGACATCCCTTGCGCGTTCGATCACCTCAGGGACCGTCACGGTCGGTGTCGGCGATATCCGTCACGTGGTCCAACCAGGACCAGATCGCGCGCCTCCGGCGACCGACGTCGTCGCGATCGCCCTCGCCGTGATCGGACTCGTCCTGCTCGGCGGCACGGCGATCCTGAGCCGGGGTTCCGGGCGGGGTAGTCGGACGGCCGCGCCGGCGACGCCCGGGGCGCGGCCGCTAGCGCCCGGCGCGAACCCGGGGCAGCGGCGGCATCGTGCGCTTGCCGTCCACCAGGAAATGGCGGAACCAGCCGAGGACGATCTCGAGGTTCTCGACCCGCCGATGCGGCGTCCCCGAGCGAGTCAGTTCGTGGGTCTCCTCCGGCACGCGGAGAAGCCGGACGGGACGCTTGAACGAGCGCAGGACCGTGAACAGGGCCTCGGCCTGGGCCATCGTCGTCCGCAGGTCGCGCTCCGAGTGCTGGATGAGCAACGGCGTCCTGATCCGCTCGGCATACGTGATCGGTGAGATCTCGCGGTAGTACGCCGGATCGCTGAACGGCGTGGCATCGAACTCCAGCAACGGCCAGTCGAAGCCCGCGATGTCGCTCGTCAGGAACAGCATCGTCATGTCGCTCACCGAGCGGCAGGTCATCGCCGCCCGGAATTGGTCGTCGTGGCCGACGATCCAGTTCGTGAGGTAGCCGCCGTACGAGCCGCCGGTCACGCCGAGACGTTCGGGGTCGGCGAGCCCGTCGGCCACGAGCGAGTCGACGCCGGCGAGCACGTCGCGCATCGGTCCATCGCCCCAGTCGCGGTGGTTGGCCGCGTTGAAGTCCTGGCCGTAGCCCTCGGAGCCGCGGGGGTTGCAGTAGAACACCCCGATCCCGCTCGCGGCGAGGACCTGGAACTCCCACGAGATCGACCAACCGTAGAGCGTGTGCGGACCGCCGTGGATCTGGACGACCAGGGGTCGTCCCTTCCCGCCGGCCGGGACGAACCAGCCCTGGATGGCACGACCGTCGACCTGTGACGTCCGCTCGACCGGTTCGATGAGCGTGAGCTCGTCGAGGACATCGGCGTTGAAGGACGTGAGACGGCGCGGCTCCCCTGCCCCGTCCTTCAGCCACACGTCAGCCGTCTCGGTGCCGCTGGAGCGCAGGTACGCGATCCGGTTCCGGCCGCGGGGGCCGGAGACAGCCTGCCAGCTCCCGATGTAGTGGCGGCCCGTGGTCAGACGCTCGACGTCGCCATCGGCCGTGGCGATCCGCCACAGCTCGTAGCTGCCCTGGATCGGCGCGGTGAAGGTGATCGACCGGCCGTCGGGCGCGGGCCAGAGTCGGGACACCTCGCCGGGCGTCACGTCACTGCTCATGCCCGAGCCCGGCATCAGGTCGTGCCGGGCCGAGAGGTTGCGGCCACCCTTCGCGGACGCTCCCGAGCCATCCGCCGGGAACAGCCAGATGTCGTTGCGGCTCCCTGCCCGACCCTCCAGCTTGTGTCCGAGCGCCGCGATCGTGCGTCCGTCCGGCATCCATGTCGGGATGCCGAAGACCGAGTTCGGGCCGGCCGTGATCGCCGTGAGCTTTCGGGTCGCGACGTCGACCACGTGGATGCTCTGACGCCCGACGAGGTCGTGGTCGCGTCGGCGGTTCGAGGAGAACGCGATGCGGGTGCCGTCCGGCGACCACGCCGGTTCGTGATCGGCGACCGGACCGTCGGTCAGGCGGGACGCGTCGCCGGTCGCCGCGTCCACGAGCCACAGGTGGTCGATCTTGTCGTACGTGAACCCGGTGCCGTTCAGCATGTACTCGAGGCGGTCGATGAACCGGTAGTCGGATGGCGGTGGTGATCCGGCCGCGGCGGTGCGTGCGAGGCCACGCCGGCGAGCGTCGTCGTCGTGGGTGGCACCGACCGAGCTCGAGACGGCGACGAGGCGGCTGCCATCGGGCGACCATTCGAACGCCTTGACACCACGCGGCAGGTCCGTCAGCCGGCGGGCCTCACCGGGTCCGTCGAGCGCGAGCAGGTGGATCTGGTTCACGTCCTCGCGATCCTTGGGATCGCTGGGGCGATCGGGCTCCTCCTCGAGCACCGTGCGACGGTCGGACAGGAACGCGAGTTCCCGCCCATCCGGGGAGAAGCGCGGATGCCGGTCGTGGCGGGCACCCAGGGTGAGCTGACGTGGCGCGGTCTCGCCGTCGGTCGGCACGATCCACAGGGCGTGCCGGTAGCCGTCGTAGGTCGGCGCGACGGTCTGCATCGTGACGACGACCCAGCGGCCGTCGGGTGACAGCGCGGGCTCCGTCGGGACGCGGAGTCGATAGAGATCGTCGGGACGCGGCGGTCGAGGCACGGGGGTCGGGTCCTCCGGCGACATCGTTCGTTTTCGGTGCGGCACTAGAGTCCCACAGCACCACGATGGGTGTCCCGGATCGGCGGCGCGAGGTGGGGGCACGCGTCGACAACGAGTCGGCCCGGGCCGCGCGACGAGACGACCCGGGCCACGCGACGCGCCACGGCCGGGGCGAGACTGCAGTCGACCGCGGCGTACCATCGGGCGGACGATGGCCGACCAGCTGTTCCTTCCGCTCGATGCCACCGCGGACCGCCTGCCCGACCTCCCGGATCTGCGGCCGATGCTCCCGCGACCGCTGCCGGAGGCGTTCGACTCCGCGGAGCACCTCTTCGAGCCGTGGTGGGGCGGCGCACGCGCACTCGTGTTCGTGGGCCCGGCGGACCAGCCGGGAGGTGGTGACGTCCGGATCGTCGACGTGGACGGCGTGGATCGCACCGCGGCACTCCCCGAGCTTGCCGGCACGGCTGTAGGGCTCGTTGCCCGGTCGGCGATCCTCGATGGCGAGTTGGTCGTGGTCGATGCGGCCGGTCGCGCCGACGACGATGCCCTGGCCGCGCGACTCGCGGGTGACGCGGGCCGGCCGGCGGCCTTCCTCGCGTTCGACCTGCTCCATCTCGACGGACGCTCGCTGCTCAACCAGCCGTTGACGAAACGACGCGAGACGCTGCGCCGTGTGCTTCGGCCCGGTGACGAGGTCGTGGCCGTCCCCGCGATCGCGACCGAAGGCCGAGCACTCTTCGATGCGATCCGCGCCCAGGGCCTCGCCGGCATGATGGCCCGCCAGCGCCAGGGACCGTACCTGCCCGGCATCCGGAGCCGGTTATGGCGATTCATCCCGGCTCGAACGGGCGACGTCCCCGCCGCCGAGATGGCGGCCGCTCCCGACGAACCGGCAGCGACGACCTCGGCGACCGCGCCAGTGCTGGCGCTGCTCAGCCGCCTCCCGCTCGAGGATCCCTGAGCCGTGCGGACCTGGCGCCTGCGGATCTGACCCGCACCGAGCCCGTCGCCGCCCCCTCGACCCTTACGAGCCCGAGGTCACCGGCTGGCGTTGCGCACCCTGGTGGGCCTCCCACAGGTCCTCGCGCCAGTCGACCCACTCGACGATGCCCGAGCGGCGATAGCCCTCCCGGATCCGCCGCAGCGAATCCTCGGACAGCGGCTGCTGTGCCGGGAATGCCGGACCCATCGTCAGCCCGAGCGTCTCCATCCCGGCGCGCGCATGCGGTCCCTCGCCCATGCTCGACCACAGGACGTCCTCGGGCTCGGCAAGACCCAGGAACGGGTCCACGTACGACGTCAGCAGCAGGTCGTCGAGCTCGTCGTAGCGGCGCTCGCGGAAGAGCTCCCATTCGCGCAGGACGAAGCGCGGTGCGACGAGCATGTCGGAGTTCACGAACCCGGTCGCGCCGAGCTTGGCCGGAAGCGACAGGGCGGCGGGCATGTCGTTGTCGATGAAGTTCAGCTTGTCGGCGAACAGCCGGTACATCGACAGCGCGAACTTCTGGTCATAGGCCGACCATTTGACGCCGACGACGTTGTCCATCTCGACGAAGGCCTCGAAGACCGGCTCGCGGAAGTCGTAGCCGGGCATCGGGTTCGCCCATGGCGTGTTGTAGGCGAAGACGCCGATGTCGACGTTGTCGTTGATGCGGCGGAAGTGCTCGATGACCTCGCGATGCGTCGGCACCATGTAGTGCGGCGGCGCGACCTGGACGAAGTCGCAGCCGGCACCAGCGGCGAACTCGGCCTTGGCGACGGCCTCGCGCGCGGAAAGCTCGAAGATGCCCGCGATGATCGGCACGCGGCCGTCGGCGACGGACGCGGCAAGCGCGACCTGGTCGCGCCATTCATCGTCCGAGAGGAAATACCCTTCCGAACCGCCCGCGGCGACCATGAGGCAGCCGTTCCCGGTCGTGATGCCCTGCTGGATCACCCAGTCGAGATGGAATTCCTGCTTCGCCAGGTCGGGCGTGAAATCGTCCTTCGTGAACGTGCGCAGGGCCCCGACCGGACCCACCAGCTGCCGCCGTCGTTCGATCCCGCGAACCGCCATGACGTCCTCCGAGTCAGCCGCCGTTTCGTGACGAGTCAACTCTAGGCGTTTGGCCAGGTCGACGGCCGCTTTCGACGGCCGATCCCGGCCCGCTCCCGGTCAGCCGGCGCGTCGCGCCGCCGAGATGAACGCGCGAAGGCCGGGCCGCTGGCCGTACAGCAACACGCCGGCGGTGTAGATCCGGATCGCGGCCAGGGCGACGACGATGATCGCCGCGATCAACAAGCCCACCGACAGTGCGAGCTCCCACGGCTCGACGCGGCCCACCACGAGCCTCGCGAACATCGCGAAGGGGCTGAACGGCGGGACGATCGAGGCGATCCGCGACAACGTGCCGCCGCCGCCGAGCAGCACCAGCAGCGCCGAGACGTAGCCGGCCATCGCGAGGAGGCTCAAGGGCAGTGACAGCGTCTGGAGATCGTCGGGGCGGCTGACGAAGGAGCCCGCGGCGGCATAGACGAACGCGAAGAGCGCGAATCCGCCGAGGAAGAACACGCCGTACGCGACGAGAAGCCCGATGGTCAGGCCGCCGATCGGCGTGCCCGCCAGCCCCGCGGGCCCAAGGACCGCCAGCGCGATCTGGTCCTGGAAGGCGAGCACGAGCAGCGCCGGGATGACGATCGCCACGTACTGGGTGAGCCCGGCGCCACCGATCCCGGTGACCTTGCCGATGACCATCTGGCGGGGCGACGCGGCGCTGATCATCAGCTCCATCACCCGGCTGCTCTTCTCGGTGGCGACACCCGTTGCGACCCACATGCCGTAGATGAGGATCGTGATGAGCATCAGCACGATGAACACCGTGCCGAGGAAGCTGCGGCTGGCGACCTCGACCGGGTCGATCGCAGTCCCCTCCTCGATCGGCGCCGAGATGGATTCCTCGCCGAAGCGCGGCGGCTGGAACGGCGCGAGCTGGTTGTCCTTGGGCAGGTTCCCGGTCCAGTCGAGGATCGAAAGCCCGATCGCGGCGAAGCCCACGAGCTGGCTGCGGACGCCGTTCGGCGGGCCGGAGGTCCGATAGACGACGTCGAGCTGTCCCGACGGCAGGCGCTCCACCACCATGACCCCACCGACCACGCCGTTCGCGAGCGCCCGGTCCGCCGTGGCGGCATCGTCCGCCCGTTCGATCTCGAACGGCTTCTCGAAGTCGTCGGGGTCCACGCCGGCCGGCATCGTGTTCAGCAGGCTGTCCGTCACGCCAAGGGCGGCGGCGGCCAGGCCGTCGTCCGTGGCGACGATCGCGATCCTGGTCACGGTCTGCCGGTCGAAGTAGCGCAGCGCGATCGGTGCCAGCGCCACGGACAGCGCGAGGCCCATGAGCACGATCGTCGAGGCGATGAACAGCGGGCTCCGGACGCGATCGCGGTACTCGCGCCGGGCGATGATCCCGGTATTGGGCAGGAGCGGGTCGCGGCGCGCCATCAGGCGGCGCCCTCGATGGCGTGATCGTCGACCGCCGTGGTGGCCTCGTCCTCGTCGGTGACCTCGCCGAGCGTCGCCTCGTCGCCCGCCGGCCGACCGACCCGCTCGATGAAGATCGCCTCCAACGATGGCTCCGCCACCTCGAACCGCGTCACGACCGCACCGCGGGCCACGGCCGCGGCCAGGACCGCTCCCGGCTCCGCGCCGGGCCGCAGCTCCACCTCACCGAAGCCCGCGCCCGGGCGGACCGCGGCGACCCCGGGCAGCGCCACGAGCCAGCTCGGCATCGTCTCGCCCTCGACGCCGAGACGGACCGTGCGGCTGCGGCTTGACCGCTTCAGCTCCGCGAGCGTGCCACCCGCGACGAGCCGCCCGGCATCGATGATCGCGACCGATTCGCAGAGCGCCTCGGCAGCCTCCATCTGGTGCGTCGAGAAGACGATGGTCCGGCCGTCGTCGCGGAGCTCCACGAGGGCCTCGCGCAGGAGGGCGAGATTGACCGGGTCGAGCCCGGTGAACGGCTCGTCCATGAGCAGGACGTCGGGACCATGCAGCAGGGCGGCGATGAACTGGACCTTCTGCTGGTTGCCCTTGCTGAGCTCCTCGGCGCGCCGGTCCGCGTAGTCCGGGATCCGGAACCTGGCCAGCCAGTGGAGCGCCTCACGGCGGGCCTCGGCAGGCGGCTGGCCGTAGAGCGACGCGTAGTAGACGAGCTGGTCGATGATCGTCATGCGCGGGTACAGACCGCGCTCCTCCGGCAGGTAGCCGAACGTCCGGCGCGGGAGCTCGGACGAGCGCGTGCCACCCCAGCGGATCTCGCCGGCGTCGGCGGTGAGGATCCCGAGGCAGATCCGCATCGTCGTGGTCTTGCCGGCACCGTTGGCACCGAGGAACCCGAAGATGCGCCCGGCGGGGACCGCGAAGGTGAGGTCGTCGAGCGCGACGGTCGCAGCGAAGCGCTTCGTGACGTGGTCGATGGCGAGGGTCACCGGCGGAGGATAGCCCGGGACCCGCAGGTGCGCCCTTGGGCCGATGGTCCGGGTCGGCCTCGTCGCCGGGCGTCGCCGGACGTGCCGCCGGCGGATCGTCGCCGGCGACCATCGTGGCCGAGGGTGCGACAATCGTGCCGTGACTGCCCTCCTGCCCGCGACGCCCGCCACGACGCCCACGTCCATCCACGCCGACCGCGAGGGACGAACCCTCGACATCGAGTGGACCGACGGGCACCGGACGCGCTTCGACCTCACCGCGCTGCGCTGGTTGTGCCCCTGCGCCTACTGCCGCGGCGAGGCCGGGATGCCGGGCTGGCTCGACAGCGCGCCCACCCTGACCGCGGAGCAGACACGCCTCGTCGACATGCATCTCGTGGGCAATTACGCCGTCTCGCCGGGCTGGGGTGACGGGCATCACACCGGCTACTACCCGTTCGTGCTGCTCCGCGCCCGCTGCCCGTGCGCCGAATGCACTGCGGCGCGGGATGCCGCCGAAGCGGCGCACCCGACCGCGAAGCGCGAGGCCACCAGCGGCGCGGGCGTCACGACGGGCCATCGCCATGAGGAGCACGCATGATCGTCGTCACCACCCCGTTCCTGGCAGGTCACCGCGTCGTCGAATCGAAGGGCATGGTGTTCGGGCTCGTGGTCCGCAGCCGCGGCCTGGGCGGCAACCTCATGGCGAGCGTACGGTCGCTCGGTGGCGGCGAGATCCACGAGTACACGAGCCTGCTCGAGGACACCCGACGCCAGGCGCTGGACCGGCTCGTCCAGAACGCCACCCTCGCCGGTGCGAACGCGATCCTGTCGATGCGCTTCGACAGCTCCGAGCTGTCCGGGACGATGTCCGAGATCGTCGCGTACGGCACGGCCGTGATCGTCGCCCCGGACGCGGCTGCCGCCGCCCCGGCCGTCGAGTGACCGGTCGACACCGATGACGCTCGTCCGCGGGCTGATCCTCATCTTCGGCGGCCTGATGGTCCTCGGCGGCCTGGCCGGCATCGCGATCGGCGGTTCGTCGGCCGCGGCAGGGATCTGGGGCGTCGTCGTCGGCGCGATCCTCATCGCGGCCGTGCTGCTCGAACAGCAGCGCTACCGGTCGGCCGAGGCCGAACGCACCGCCGCGCCCCCGGGTCCCGGCGGCGGCGAGCCGTCGGGCGTCCCGCTGGACGCTCGGTTCCGCCAGACGGACGAGGTCTTCGTGGATCCGACGACCCATCAGCGGATGCGGGTCTGGCTCGATGGTTCGACCGGTGAGCGACGGTACGTCGCCGAGGACGGCTGAGGGACCTCGTTCCCCCGGGACCGCGTCGGCAGTCCGGTGCGTGAGCGGCGGGCGTGTGACTCGAGCGGCTGCCCGGTCGTCGGCCCGTGCTATCGTCATCGGCCCAGTCCGCACGCTCGCACACGCGCACGCACGAAGGAGCCGTTCGCCCACGATGGCCGCCGTCGATCCCGGTCTCGCCGCATCCGCGACCGCTGGCGTCGCGACACGGCCGCGGCGACCTGCTCGGTCGGCAGGGCCGAGTCCGGCCGAGCGCCCCTATCTCAACCGTGAGCTGTCGTGGCTCGAGTTCAACGCTCGCGTGCTGCACGAGGCGCGCGACGAGCGGACGCCGCTCCTCGAACGTGCCAAGTTCCTGGCCATCTTCGCCGGCAACCTCGACGAGTTCTTCCAGGTCCGCATCGCCGGGTTGCGGCAGCAGGTCGAGGCCGGGGCGGTCGCCCGCTCGCCCGACGGCCGGACGCCGGCCGAGCAGCTCACCGCGGCGCGCGCACGCGTCCTCGAACTCGTCGCCGACCAATCGGCGATCTTCCTCGACCTCCGGCAGGAGCTCGCCGCCGAGGGAGTCGAGATCGTCGACTACGCGGCCATCCCCGAGCATCACACGGTCCTGCGCCAGCGCTTCCTCGATGAGATCTTCCCGGTCCTGACGCCGCTCGCGGTCGACCCCGGGCATCCGTTCCCGTACATCTCGACGCTGAGCCTGTCGATCGCCGTCGGGCTGCGCGATCCGGACACCGGCGAGCGGGTCTTCGCCCGCGTGAAGGTCCCGCAGATCCTGCCCCGCCTGTTCGAGGTCGAGCCGTCGCACTTCATCCCCATCGACCAGGTGATCGAGGCCAATCTCGCCGACCTGTTCACCGGGATGGAGGTCGTCGAGCACCACCTCTTCCGGGTCACCCGCAACGCGGACTTCACGATCGAGGAGGACGAGGCCGACGACCTCCTCATGGCCATCGAGGAGGAGCTCCGTCGACGACGGTTCGGCGAGGCGGTCCGCCTCGAGGTCGAGCGGTCGATGCCGGCGGCGACCCGCAACCTGCTGCTGCGCGGCCTGGGCCTCGAAGCCGAGGACAGCTACGAGGTCGCCGGCATGCTCGACCTCACCGCGCTGTTCGGGATCGCCGAGCTGGACCGGCCCGGACCTGCGGTCGACGCCCTGGACGCCCGTGACGCCGCCACGCCTCGTCCCGCCCGACGAGGACGAGCCGGTCGACGTGTTCGCCGCGATCAGGGCGGGCGACATCCTCGTCCACCATCCCGTACGAGTCGTTCGCGGCATCCGTCGAGCGCTTCATCACCCAGGCGGCCGACGACCCGGACGTCCTGACGATCAAGATGACGCTGTACCGCACGTCCGGCGATTCGCCGATCGTCCAGTCGCTCATCCGGGCAGCCGAGCGCGGCAAGCAGGTCGTGGTCCTGGTCGAGATCAAGGCCCGCTTCGACGAGGAGGCGAACATCATCTGGGCGCGCAAGCTGGAACGGGCCGGCGCGCACGTCGTGTACGGCCTCGTCGGACTCAAGACCCATTCCAAGACGGCGCTCGTCGTCCGCCGCGAGGGATCCGGGTTGCGCCGCTACGTCCACATCGGCACGGGCAACTACAACCCCCGGACGGCGCGGCTCTACGTCGACATCGGGCTGCTCACCGCACGCCCGGAGATCGGCGCCGACGTCACCGACCTGTTCAACGTCCTGACCGGGCTGTCGCGCCAGCGCACGTTCCGCCGGCTGCTCGTCGCCCCGCACAGCCTGCGCAGCGGGTTCCTGGAGCTCGTCGAGCGCGAGATGGCGCACGCGGCCGCCGGCCGTCCCGGCCCGGATCGTCGTCAAGACGAACGCGATCGTGGACGCGCCGGTCATCGAGGCGCTCTACGGCGCGTCGATCGCCGGCGTCGAGATCGATCTCATCGTCCGTGGCGCCTGCTCGCTCCAGCCGGGCCTGCCCGGCGTCTCGGAGCACATCCGCGTGCGCTCGATCGTCGGCGAGTTCCTCGAGCACTCGCGGATCTGGGGCTTCGAGAACGGCGGCGACGGGGAGTGGTACATCGGCTCGGCCGACCTCATGGACCGCAACCTCGATCGCCGGGTCGAGGCGGTCGTGCCCGTCGAGGACAGCGAGGCGCAGCGCCCGACTCGCCGAGATCATCGACGTGCTGCTCGCCGACGACCGTCGGTCGTGGCAGCTCCAGCCGGACGCGACCTGGGTACGCACCGAGACGCTCAACGGGCGGCCGGGCACGATCGATACGTTCGAGGTCCTCAAGGAGCGCGCCCTCGAGCACGGCCAGGTCGCCGCGATGCCGCGACGGCCGGGCGCCGGCGCCGGCTCGCTGGACCCGCGGGCATGAGCGTGGAGCGGCCGGTGGAGGTCGAGCTGAAGTTCCGCGTCGACGACCTGGCCGCCGCGGAGCAGCTGGTGACCGGCGATCGACTGGGGTCGTTCGCGGCACAGGGCGGCCGGGTGCGCTCGACCCAGATGGAGGACCGCTACGTCGACACGAGCGACGGCGCGCTCGGTCGTGCCGGCTTCGCGGTCCGGCTCCGCCAGACCGGCAGCGGCACGATCGTGTCGGTGAAGTCCCTGGCGCACGCCGACGGACCGGGCGGATCCGTCCGACGCGAGGAGCTCGAGGGCGAGGCGGACCGGGTCTCCGCGGCCGCCGACTGGCCGGCCTCGGACGCGCGGGCGCTGGTCCTCGAGCACGCCGGCGATGCGCCGCTGGTCGAGCTCGTCACCGTCCGCCAGCTCCGTCGCCGCCGCATCTTCAAGACCGCCGACACCCGGGTCGAGGTCAGCCTGGACGAGGTCGATATCGTCGCCCGGGGCCGGGTGGTCGACCGATTCGTCGAGCTCGAGGCCGAGCTGGTCCGTGGCGACGAGGCGGCGCTCGCGCAGATCGCGGAGGCGCTCGAGGCGGTGCCCGGGCTGCGCCGGTCGACCGGCAGCAAGTTCGAAGCCGCGCTGGCCGCCATCCGCGGCGACACAGCGGACGAGCCTGACGGCGAGACCTCGGACGCCGAGGCCGACGCGTCGGACGCGGAGGGCCGACGCGGACGACGCACCTCGCGTCGCGATCCGCGTTGCCGCCGACACCGACGATGCCGCGACCGAACCCGACCCGACGCGACTCGTCGTCGGCAAGACGCCTGGCGTCACCGCCGACGACCACGTCGCCGAGGCCGGTCGCAAGGTCATGCGCTTCCACCTGGCGCGGATGCTCGACTACGAGGCCGGCACGCGGAGCGGGGCCGTCGCCGAGGACCTCCACAAGATGCGCGTCGCCACGCGGCGCCAGCGGGCGGCCTGGCGGGTGTTCGGGTCGTCGTTCCGCCCCGGGCGGACGAAGCGCTATCGCAACGGCCTGCGCGAGGTCGCCGGTCGCCTCGGGGCGGTGCGCGACCTCGACGTGCAGCTCGAGGCCGCCGACGCATACCGCGCGGACCTGCCGGTCGCCGAGCAGCGCGCCCTCGAGCCACTCCTCGCGGCGTGGCGCGCGCACCGCGACGACGCCCGGGTGCTGCTCATCCGCGAGCTCGACTCGGACGGCCATCGACGCTGGATCGACGACTACCGCGATTTCGTCCGGACGGAGGGTGCCCTGGTCCTCCCGGTCGGGCCGGTGGAGCCCCATCGGGTCCGCGATACGGCGCCGTCGCGGATCTGGGCGGCGTACGAGCAGGTGCGCGGCTACGAGCCGGTCCTGCGCTGGGCCGACGTCGAGACGCTCCACGACCTGCGGATCGCGGGCAAGTGGCTGCGCTACTCGCTCGAGTTCGTGCGTGAGGCGCTCGGGCCGGGCTCCGATCCGCTGATCGCCCGGGTCACGGCGCTCCAGGACCACCTCGGGCTCATGAACGACGCCAGCGTGACCGCATCCCTGGCGCGGACGTTCCTCGTCGAGCATGCGGGCGACCTGAGCCCGCTGGAGAGTGCCGCGATCGGGCGGTATCTGGTCAACCGCGAACGCGAGGTCGCCCGGTTGCGACGGACGATCGGACCGACGTGGCGCGGCGTCGCCGGACCGGTCTTCCGGCGGGGTCTCGGACGGGTGGTCGCCGGCCTCTAGGGTCGCCCGGGCGTGCCCGGTCGGACGTCGCGGCAGGTACATCTCGGCCGGCGCCCGGTCAGGACCGCCAGCCGTGGGCCAGGACCGGCAGTCGATCGCGCCAGGCCGGACCGGCGTGGTCCACCACCAGGATCGCGCCCTCGCGAAGCCCGGCCTCGGAGACCTCGATCCGGTCGACGCGCGTAGCGCCGCATGAGCGCTTCCACGATCGCGGCACCCGCGGGCAGGATGCGCGCCCGGGTCGGGTTGACCCCGAACCGCTCGACGGTGGTGGCTGCCGGCGCCGCGGTCAGGGTCGCGAGGGCCTCGGCGAGCCGCTCGTGGGTGATGACCCGATCCTCGCGACCGGCGGCCGTGACCTTGAGCAGGTTGGACGCGGTGCCGCCGACCACGATGACCTCCGCCGGCTCCGACGCGAGGGCGTCGCCCAGTGCCTCGTCCGCGGCGCGACGCATCGCATCGACCTGCTCGGCGGTCGCCGGATCGTCGCCGACGAACGTCGATGTCAGGCGATTGGAGCCGAGACGCAGACCGGCGGCGCGCGCGATCCCGCCGGGCGCGACGGCACAGAACTCCGAGCTGCCGCCACCGATGTCCACGACGAGGGTCTCGTGGTCGACGGGCATGCCCTCGGTCACCCCGATCAGCGTCAGGTACGCCTCCTCCTCGTGGCTCAGGACGTGGAGCGGGACACCGGTGGCCGCTTCGATCTCGCTCCCGATCCGCCACCCGTCGCCGGCCCGCCGGATCGGTTCGGTCCCGATGAAGGTGATCGCCGTCGCGTCGTGGTGACGCGCGGTCGCGGCATAGCCGACGAGCGTCGTCACGAGGGCCTCGCGGGCACGGACGCCCAGGTGGGACTGCGTGTCGACGGCTGCCCCGAGGCCGAGGAACGCCGACTCATCGACGATCGGCTCGAGCCGATGGCCGGCGATCGTCGCGACGAGGAGATGGACCGAGTTCGAGCCGAGGTCGACCGCAGCGCCGATGGGTGCCCGCTCGGTCACCCGGCGTCAGGTGGACTGGTCGGGGTGCTGCCGCCGGATCGCCGGGCTCGCGTCGCCGGCTTGCGGGTGGCCGTCTTGCGGGTGGCCGTCTTGCGGGTGGTCGTCTTGCGGGTGGCTGGCTTCCGGGTGGCTGGCTTCTTCGTGGCCGTCGCCGACGGGGCCGCACTGGCGGTCGCCGCCGAGCCGGCGCTCGACGCCGCGGTGGTGCGCGCGGCGGGCTTCCTCGTCGCCGTCTTCCGGGTCGCCGGCTTCTTGGCCGCGGGCTTCCTCGTCGGCAGACGGGCGTGCGGTCGTCGCGCCGGCCGACGCCGCGCTGGTGCGCGGCGGGCTTACGCGTGGTCGCAGGCTTCCGGGTCGTCGAGGTCTTGCGCCTCGTCGCCGGCTTCCGTGCCGTGGCCGCCGCCTTCGCCGCGGCAGGCTTACGGGTGGTCCTCCGCGTCGTGGCCTTGCGTGCCCGGGCCGGCGCGCTCTTGCCCGGCGCTACGGCCGTGGCGGCCGTTGCGGCGGCGGACGCGACACCTCGTGCGGCACCGCCGACGGCCTGGGCTGCGGACCCCGCCGCGCCACGCGCCGCCGCCGCGACCCGCGCGGTGAGTGCCGCGACCTCGGCAGCAGCCTCGCTCGCCTGGCGACGGCGCTTCGATTCGGTCGCCTTGGCGGCGGCCAACTTCTTCTCGAGCTTCTTGAGCTCCCGGCCCGCGGCCTTCGTCACCGGGGCAACGGCGTCACCCGCCCCGGATGCGACGCGGCCGGCCGCACCGACCACGGTATCGGCCGCGGCAGCTGCCGGATGCTTGCCTTTGTGCTTCCCCGTTCCGGACTTCGCCATCACCCTCTCCTCGTCCCATCGCATATGTGCGCGCATCGTCAGGTTTCGGACGGTAGCACTCGGACGTTAACGATGAGAGGGCGCGACGGCAAGGTGCGACGACGATCGGCGGATGCCAACACCGCGTTAACGGTTCGCCGACGCGGCGTTAGCGAGCGCCGGTCACGGTTCGGGCATGGCCATCCCCGATCGCGCCGCCGAGGTCGATCTCCCGCTGGTCCGCACCCGCTGGATCGCGCTGGCGGTGTCCGGGCCGGTCCTCGGTCTCGGGGGCACGCTCGACGACGGGGCGCTGCGCGTCGTCCGCGACGGCGCCGTGTTCGGCTCGATCCTCTGCGGCCAGCGACCGAGGATCGCCGTCATCTCGTCGCCGCCCGCGACGGAACGTGACCTGGCGCTCGCGGTCACCGAGCGTCGGCGCCGATCCAGCCTGCGCATCGTCCATCTCAGCCCGGCCCCCGCGGTCGACGAGCGGATCCATGCGCTCGGGCTCGGCTTCGACGAGGCGCTGGCCGACGACATCGATGCCGGCGAGCTCCTGGCCCGTCTGCGGATGCTCGACGTGCAGACCGAGGGGCGCCGCGACGGCGTCCTGCCGGTGGCGGCCGATGTCGTCCTCGATCCGATCGCCCACGAGGTCCGCCGTGACGGGCGGGTCGTGCACCTCCGGCCGAAGGAGTACCAGCTCCTGGCGATGCTCGCGGCGCATCCCGGGCGCGCCTACACGCGGCGCCAGCTGCTCGAGCGCGTGTGGGGCCACGACCACCACGGCGACCCGCGGACGATCGATGTCCACGTGCGCTGGCTGCGCTCGAAGATCGAGCCAAGGCCCGATGCGCCGGTCCATCTCGTGACCGTCCGGGGCGTGGGCTACCGCCTCGATCCATCCAGTCGTTAACGGAGCCTTAACGAGTCGAAAAGCAACCGTTGATGGCCCCTCCCGACGCTGGCCTGGGTCAGACAGGGAGGGACCGCCCACCGACCGCGTGCCCAGACGCGCGGCATCGAAGGAGGATCATCGAGTGACGATCACGAGCCCGAAGCGCCTCGGAGCGCTCGCCCTGGTGGCGGTCTTCGCCATCGGCGCGTGTTCCGGCAGCGGCGCATCGACCGCCCCCAGCGCGGCGAGTGGGGCCCCCGCCCCGAGCACCGCGGCATCCGAGCCGGCCGCCGACCTCTCAGGCAGTGTCATCGTCGACGGTTCGAGCACCGTCTATCCGATCACCGAGGCCGTCGCCGAGGACTTCCAGCTCGCCAATGCCGGCGTGCAGGTCCCGGTCGGCTTCGCGGGGACCGGTGGCGGTTTCAAGAAGTTCTGTGCCGGTGAAACGGACATCAACGACGCGTCTCGGCCGATCAAGGCCGACGACGAGGGTGAGGGTCTCGCCTGCACCGCGAACGGCATCGAGTACGTCGAGCTCCAGGTCGCGATCGACGGCCTGACCGTCGTCGTCAACCCGGCCAACGATTGGGCGACGTGCCTGACGGTCGAGGAGCTCAAGACGATCTACGGACCCGAGTCGCCCGAGAACCTGCTGTGGAGCGACGTCCGCGCCGGCTTCCCGGCAGAGACCCGGTCGTCCGCTACATGCCGGGCGCCGACTCCGGCACCTTCGACTACTTCACCGAGGTGATCAATGGCGAGGTCGATGCCTCGACCACGTTCGCGCAGCAGTCCGAGGACGACAACGTCCTGGTGACGGGCGTCGCGGGCGACCCCAACGCCATCGCGTACTTCGGCTTCGCCTACTTCGTCGAGAACTCGAGCACGATCAAGGCCGTCGGCGTCGACGGCGGCAGCGGCTGCGTCGATCCCACGGAAGCCACCATCAACGACAACTCCTACGCACCCCTGTCGCGTCCGCTGTTCATCTACCCGGACGTGGGCAAGGCCAAGGAGCGCCCCGAGCTGAAGGCCTTCGTGGACTACTACCTCGCCAACACGAACACCCTCTCGGCCGAAGTCGGGTACGTCGCCCTGCCGGACGACATCCTGGCCGCCGAGGTGGCCGAATGGGAGGCCGCCGTCGGCGGCTGAGCGGCTCGCAGTCCGCACCTCTCCTCCGGTACGCGCCCGGCCCGACGCTCGGAATCGGGTCGGGTGCGTCCTTCTCCGCCGCATCGATCTGACGTAGCCTTATGACCCCTCGATCGCACGGAAGGATCCCGATCGCATGAGTGGCGCCTCCGTCCCGATGTCGCTGACCCGGCGACGTCCGTGGAGCGAACGGATCATCGAACGGCTGCTGTTCCTCGCGGCCGTGCTGTCGATCGGGACGACGATCGGGATCATCGTGGTGCTGGCCGTCCAGACGCTGTCGTTCTTCACCGAGGTCAGCCCGGTCGAGTTCTTCACCGGGACGAAGTGGTCGGCCAACATCCGACCGTACGCGTGGGGCGTCCTGCCGCTGGTGTCCGGCACGTTCCTCATCGCGCTGATCGCGATGGTCGTGGCCGTCCCGCTCGGGCTCCTGGCGGCCGTCCTGCTCGCGGAATACGCGACGACCCGGGTGCGTACCACCGTCAAGCCCCTGCTCGAGACGATCGCCGGGATCCCGACCATCGTGCTCGGCTTCTTCGCGCTCTACTTCCTGACGCCGAACATCCTCAAGCCGCTGATCGGCGACGCGAACATCGGGCCGTTCAACGCGTTGTCCGCCGGCATCGTGGTGGGCCTGCTGATCACGCCGCTCATCGCGTCGATCTCGGAGGACGCGATGTCGGCGGTGCCGCGCGGCATGCGCGAGGGCGCCTACGCGATGGGCGCGACCAAGTTCGAGGTCGTCCGCAAGGTGGTCTTCCCCGCGGCGATCTCGGGGATCATGGCGTCGATCATCCTGGCCCTGAGCCGGGCGATCGGCGAGACGATGGCGGTCCTGCTGGCGGCGGGTGCCGACCCGACCCTGACCCTCGACCCGACCGAGAGCGTCCAGACGATGACGGCGTTCATCGCCCAGATCAGCGCCGGCGACACGCCGCAGGGTTCGATCCAGTTCAAGTCGCTGTTCGCGGTCGGTGCCACGTTGTTCGCGTTGACCCTGGGTCTCAACCTCCTGAGCGCCTGGGTGGTCCGTCGGTTCCGGACGAAATACTGATGACCGCCACCACCGCGCGACCGGTCGCGACGCCGACGTTCGAGCCCGGGCTCGCGCGTCGGAAGATGATCGGGACGCTGTTCTACGGCGCCTGCCTCACGGCGATCCTGGTCCTGCTCCTCGCGCTGGTCCTGTTGCTGCTCGACATCCTGACCACGGGCCTTCCCTGGCTGAACGTCGACTTCCTGACCGGCGTCCCGTCGCGCCGACCGGAGAATGCGGGGATCCTGCCGGCCATCGTCGGCTCGATCCAGATCATCATCCTGGTGGCGCTGTTCACGCTGCCGATCGGGATCGGCGCCGCGATGTACCTGTCCGAGTACGCGCGGGACAACCGACTCAACCAGATCCTCCAGACGAACATCAGCAACCTCGCGGGCGTCCCGTCGATCATCTACGGGATCCTGGGGCTGGCCGTCTTCGTCCGCATCATGAACCTTGGACCGACGCTGCTGAGCGGCGCCCTGACCCTCACGCTGGTCATCCTGCCGGTCGTCATCATCGCCTCGATCGAGGCGCTCAAGGCCGTGCCCGAGGCGCAGCGCGAAGGGGCGTACGCCCTGGGCGCGACGCGCTGGCAGATGGTCAAGGGGTCGGTCCTGCCGGCCGCGGCGCCCGGGCGTCACGACCGGCATCATCCTGTCGATCGCTCGCGCGGTCGGCGAGACGGCTCCCCTGATCATCATCGGCGCGTCCGCCTTCGTCACGTTCATCCCGAGCCCGGTGTCGGGCAACTTCACCGTGCTGCCCATCCAGACGTTCAACTGGGCGACGCGGCCGCAGGAAGACTTCCAGGGCATCTCGGCCGCGACGATCATCGTCATCCTCGTGCTGATGCTCGTCCTCAACCTGCTTGCCGTGATCGTCCGGAACCGCCTCTCGAAGAACATCCAATGGTGATGGAGGAACCCATGAACGCGCAGACCTCGGAGGCGCCCGTTCGCGATCCCTCCACGGATCACGAGGGCCCGGCCATCCGGATCACGGCGGCCGCGCAGCACGACGTCGCGACCGAGCCGCGTCGAACGCGAGACCGTCATCGAGCTCCAGGACGTGTCCTGCTTCTACGGCTCGTTCCGTGCCGTGCGGAACGTGGACCTGAAGGTCGAGAAGCAGCAGATCACCGCCCTGATCGGGCCGTCCGGCTGCGGGAAGTCGACGCTGCTGCGGACGATCAACCGCATGAACGATCTCGTCCCGGGCTACCGCAGCGAGGGCCGGATCCTCCTGGACGGCCAGGACCTCTACGCCAAGAGCGTGGACCCCGTGGCGGTCCGCCGTCGCGTCGGGATGGTCTTCCAGAAGCCGAACCCCTTCCCGAAGACGGTCTGGGAGAACGTCGCCTTCGGCGCCCGGATCAACGGCTACAAGGGCGACCTGAACGAGCTCGTGGAGCGCAGCCTGCGGCGGGCGGCGCTGTGGGACGACGTCAAGGACAAGCTCAAGCAGTCCGGGATGGCGCTGTCGGGCGGGCAGCAGCAGCGGTTGTGCATCGCGCGCACGATCGCGATCGAGCCCGAGGTCATCCTCATGGACGAACCGTGCTCCGCGCTCGATCCGCGCTCGACGCTCCAGATCGAGGACCTGATGGCCGAGCTGAAGCAGGACTACACGATCGTCATCGTCACCCACAACATGCAGCAGGCCGCGCGCGCCTCCGACCGGACCGTGTTCATGACCATGGGCGAGGACCGCGCCGGCTACGTCGTGGAACAGGCACCGACCATGCAGATCTTCACCAATCCGCAGAACCAGCTGACCGAGGACTACGTGTCCGGTCGGTTCGGTTGAGGTCGCGACGATGACCGAACGACCGGGCAACGACGCCAGCGCGATGGACGACCAGGTGGACGCACTCCTGCAACGCGGCGGAGGGGCAGGTGCCACCGAGCCCGTCGCCCGCGCGGCGCGAGCCGCTGGATCGCAACGAACAGCAGATCAAGGACGCCGTCCTGCGGATGGGCACGCTCGTCGAGGATGCGATCCGCGCCGCGAGCCGGGCGCTCAGCGGGCACGACGCGGAGCTCGCGCTCGAGATCATCCGCGGTGACGGCCAGATCAACGATGCCCAGCGCGAGGTCTCGCGCCTCATCTCCGTGACGATCGCGACCCAGAACCCGGTCGCCCGCGACCTGCGCTACCTGCTGACCCTCGACCACGTGACCTACGAGCTCGAGCGGATGGGCGATCACGCGGCGTCCGTCGCGAAGCAGGTCATCAAGCTTGCCCCGGAGCCGCCGCTCCAGGACTACGTCCATCTGCCCGAGATGGCCGAGCGGTCCGCGGTGCTCGTGCACGGCGTCCTGCGCGCGCTGGTCGACGTCGACGCGGTCGCGGCTCGCGAGATCGCCGTGCTCGACGACGACATCGACCGGCTCTACCACGCGACCTTCGACGAGGTCGTGGAGCTCATGCGCGCGGACCCCGGCAACGTGGAACGCGGGACGCGGATCATCATCGCGTCGCACTATCTCGAGCGGATCGGCGACCGATCGACCAACATCGCCGAGGACATCGTCTATCTCGTGACGGGCGACGTGGAGGACCTCAACCCATGACTCCGACGAGGCCGGACGCGCCGATCCGCGTCCTCTTCGTGTGCACCGGGAACTCGGCGCGAAGCGTGATGGCGGAAGCCCTGCTGCGCCACCACGGCGGCGACGCGTTCGAGGTGCACAGCGCCGGGACCGAGCCGAAGGGCATCAACCCGCTGACCCTGCGCGTCCTCGCCGACGCCGGCATCGATGCCTCGTGGGCGCGGTCCAAGTCGGTGACCGAGTACCTCGGGCAGACGTTCGACTACGTCGTCACCGTGTGCGACCAGGCACGACAGTCCTGCCCCGTCTTCCCGGGCGTCCACGAATCCCTCCACTGGGGATACGAGGACCCGGCCGAGGCGGTGGGCACCGAGGAGGAGCGGCTCGTGGTCTTCCGGCGGGTGTTCGTGCAGATCGCCGAGCGGGTCAAGCAGTTCGCGACCGTCACCCGCCGCGTGACCGCCTGATGGAGCTGTACCTGCTGCGCCATGCCCATGCGGGCGACGCCTCGACGTGGACGGGCCCGGATGACACGCGTCCGTTGAGCGACAAGGGCCGGACCCAGTCGGAACGGCTCGGGCGGTTCCTGGCGGGCGTCGGGTTCGTGCCCGATGCGATCATCAGCTCGCCCAAGCTCCGGGCGCGCGAGACGGCGGAGATCGTCGCCGGGCACCTCGGCCTGGAGGTCACGGCTCGACGACGCGCTGGCCGGCGGCGCTGGATCCCGCGGCCGTGGACGGCATCCTGGCCGCGGCCGGGCGATCCGGTCCGGCCGATCCTCGTCGGCCACGACCCGGACTTCAGCGAGCTCATCACCGTGCTGTGCGACGCGGGCCCGGTCCCGATGCGCAAGGGCGCCCTCGCCAGGATCGACGTCGACCGCCCGCTCGAGCCGCGGGCCGGGACGCTGCGCTGGCTCGTCCCGCCGGACCTGCTCAAGCCTGAGCGCTGACCGCCTTCGCGGGACGCCGGCGGGCGACGAGGTCGGCGACCGGGATGAGGCCGCCGGGCACGAGATCGCGGGCGATCGCGCCAAGCCGCTCGGCGACGTCGGGTGCGAGCCGGTAGAAGATCCACTGGCCGCGTCGCTCCGAGGTCACCACGCCGGCCTCGCGCAGGACCCGCAGGTGATGCGACACCGTCGGCTGGCCGACGTCGCAACTCGCGGTGAAGTCACAGGCGCAGGTCTCGGTGTCGGCGGCGAGCTGGCGGGCGATGCCCAGTCGCGTCGGGTCGGCGAGGGCCGCGAGGAGGCGGACATCGGGATCGGCGATCGGGTGTGCGGGTGCGTGCCATGGCGTCAATATATCGGTGATCTTCGATATTGACAAGATTCGATATGCGAGGCATATTGACGTCCGTCGATAGATCAGCCGCAAGGAGAAGCGACGTCATGGACAACTCGATGGTCGCCTGGATGCTCGCCGGAGGCCGGCGTGCCGAGCTCGCCGTGAACCAGCCGCAGACCAGCTCGTCTCGACGCGGCGCGAAGCCGACGCCTCGCGGCTCGCCGAAGCGCGGTTCGCGCCCGTTCGCCTGGCCGCCCCGCTGCGCGCCGCCGCCGCGTCGTTCGGGGCGTTGCGTGGCAGCGCACCGGCGCAGGTCGCGACGACGAGCATCGACGCCGAGTGCTGCGCCGCCTGAGCGCGGCCCGATCACGAGCGACGCGCCCGCGCGACCGCTCCCCCACCCGCCCACGACGACGGAGCGCCACGATGACCACACCGACGCCAGCGACCGATCAGCCCGACGCCATCAACGACGAGGTGCGAGCGCGCTACGCGGACGCGGCGCGGTCCGATCCTGGATCGAACCGCCGTGCCGGACGACGTCGCGGGCGACTGTTGCGGCCCGAGCGGCGAGCCGATCTGGGGCGAGCTCCTGTACGACGCGACCCAACGAGCGGCACTGCCCGACGCCGCCGTCCTTGCCAGCCTGGGCTGCGGCAACCCGACCGCCGTCGCCGAGCTCCGGCCGGGCGAGACCGTGCTCGACCTCGGATCGGGCGGCGGCATCGACGTCCTGCTGTCCGCCGCGCGCGTCGGCCCGACCGGCTTCGCCTACGGCCTCGACATGACCGACGAGATGCTCGACGCTTGCCCGTCGCAACGCCGCCGAGGCGGGCGCCACGAACGTCGAGTTCCGCCAGGGCCGCATCGAGGCGATCCCGCTCGCCGCCGACATCGTCGACGTCGTCATCAGCAACTGCGTCGTCAACCTGTCGTCGGACAAGGCGGCGGTCTTCGCCGAGATCGCCCGCGTGCTGCGCCCGGGTGGGCGCATCGGCATCAGCGACGTCGTCGCCGACGACGCGCTGGACCCGACGGCAGCGGGCCGAGCGCGGCAGCTTCGTCGGCTGCATCGCGGGCGCCCTGTCGTTCGCCGAGTACCGAGCGGGCCTGCGATGCGGCCGGGCTCGTCGACGTCGACGTCCGCGCGACCCACGCCGTCGGCGATGGGCTGCACGGCGCGATCATCCGGGCGACGAAGCCGGCCGACTGGACGCCCGACGTCGGTGCGCGCCGTCGACCTGCCGCGGCCCGGTCGCGGGCCTGCCGGTCGTCGCGGGCGGCGGGTGCTGCGGCGACGGCTGCGGCTGCAGCTGAGCCGACGGTCAGTCGGTCGCGACCGGGAACGGCAGCGCGACCGGGTCGGGCGCCAGCCGGCTCCGGCCCTCCGCATCGAACCGATCCAGCCCGAGGTCGGTCACGTCGATGAGCGACGTCGCGCCCGTGGACGGCGAGGTCCGCGGCGACCCGCGCGACGCCCGGTCCCCACATCATCCCGTGACCGCCGGCTGACGCGATCGTCACGCCGTCGATGCGCTCGCCCGTCCGGGCGTGATCGCCGGACCGACGATCGGCAGGTGGTCGGGCGTGTAGTCGATCGTCGCGGCCCAGATCCGGCGCAGGCCGAGGTCGCGCGTGACCGGCACGAACGCCGGCCAGCCGCTCGCGATAGCGCTCGTACGCCGCCCAGTCGATCGCGCGCGCCTCGCCCGGCCGCTCGTCGGGATCGCTCCAGCCGAACAGCAGGCCGCCCTCCTCGAGCCGCCAGTACAGCCCGGCGCCGATATCGAAGACCATCGGCATGCCGCTCGACGGCGAACGCCTCGTGCGGCTCCAGGACCGCGACCGTGTGGCGCGCGGCGCCGGCCGGGATCCGCAGGCCGGCCGACTCGCCGACCGCGCGCAGCGACGGGCCGCCGGTGAGCAGCACGCGCTCGGTCTCGATGACGCCCGACGATCGTCTCGACCGCGACGACGCGGCGACCGCCGCCGTCGGTCGGCTCGGTGCGCAGGCCGGTGAACGCGGTCCGTTCGCGCAGCTCGACGCCCGCCGCCTGCATCGCCAGCGAGTAGGCGCGGACGTTGCGTGGCGGATCGATGTGGCCGTCGCGTCGCGATGAAGCTGCCGCCGCGATGGCCGTCGGGCGCGAGGGTGACCGCGGTCGCTGGCCGCGTCGGCGGCGTCGAGCCAGCGCACGTCGAGTCCCTGCGCCGTGCTGCATCGCGACGCGCTCGCGTCCGGCGCGCTCGTCGTCCTCGGTGACGGCGAGGATGAGGTAGCCGAGCTCGCGAAAGCCGGAGTCGGTGCCGTACGCGGCCGCCTGGCCGCGGTAGAAGTCGATCGACCAGCGACCGAGGGCGACCGTGGCCGGCGTCCCACCCTGCGCCCGGACGATGCCCGCCGCCCGCGACGATGCGCCCATCCCGGCCAGGCCACGCTCGACGACGACCACCCGCCCGACGCCGTCGGCCGCGGCGAAGACCGACGCCCAGCCGCCGACCGTGCCCGCGCCGACGACGACCAGGTCCGCTCGATCGCTCATGCGTGCCTCCGCTGCATGCGGTCGAGGATAGGCGGCGCGCGGCGGCGGTCGCGATGTCGCGTGCGGCGCGTCGCTCGCGTGCGGCGTCGCGGCCGCGTCACGGGCGCGTGCGCACCCGTGTCGCAGGCGGCCCGCGGTGCTCAGCCGTCGAGCGCGGCCGCCTCGACGCAGGCGGCACGGACCCCGAGCCGCGCGAGCCGGTCGAACGTCGACCGCCGCCGGACCGTCCAGGCCATGACGTCGATCCCGGCGCGGCGCGCGTCGGCCATCGAGCCTGCATCGATCGACTGCCATCCGGCGACGATCCCGCTGCACCCGAGCTCGACCGCGACGTCGATCTCCTCGGGCGCGAGGACCGTCGTGCAGAGCCAGCGCGGCCACGACGGGACGAGCCCGGCGACCCGCTCGAGCGTCGCGGTCTCGAACGACGAGACCACCGCGTCGCGCAGACGTCGCGCCACGCCCCGCCGCGAGCACCTCGACCACGGCGCGGTCGTGGCGGCCCTTGAGCTCCACGTCGAGGAACACGTTGCGCGGCACCGCGGCGAGGACGTCCGCGAGGCTCGGGATGCCGAGCGCCTCGAGGGCGTCCGCCCGCATCGCGCCCACGGCCTCCGGCCGGCCCTGCACGCGTGCGAGGGTGTCGTCGTGGAGCAGCACCGGGACCCCGTCGGCCGACATCCGGACATCGAACTCCAGGCCGTCGCACGCCGGCACCTCGAGCGCGGCCTGCAGCGCGGCGAGCGAGTTCTCCGGCGCGTGCCGCCAGTCGCCGCGATGGGCGAGGCGACGCATCGCCGGCGCATCGCCGTCGGCGGAGCGACCGCCCGTCGTCACGATCCGGCTGCCCTCGGGTCGACGGCCGCCGCACCGCCGGCGGCCGTCGGCGCGGTGCCGGCCACCGGCAGCGCGAAGGCGAAGGTCGAGCCGACGCCCTCCTGCGACTCCACCCAGATGCGCCCGCCGTGCTGCGCGATCACGTGGCGCGCGATGGCGAGCCCGAGCCCGGTCCCACCCGCCCCGCTGTCACCGCGCGATCGCGCCCGGTCGACCTTGTAGAAGCGCTCGAAGATGCGATCCTGCGCCGCCCGCGGGATCCCGACGCCGTGATCCTCCACCGATGTCACGACCTCCGACCCATCGAGCCTCGTCCGCACCGTCACGTCACCCCCGTCGGGGCTGAACTTCACCGCGTTGTGGACGAGGTTGACGACGACCTGGCCGAGCCGCGCCTCGTCGCCGCGGACCGGGGGCAACGGGCCATCGGTCACGACCTGGAGGGTCACGCCCTGACGGTCCGCGAAGAGCCGCAGCCGTTCGGTGGAGTCGCCGGCGAGTCGCGCCATGTCGAGGTCGTCGACGAGGGACAGCGGCCCGCCGCTCTCGATCCGCGAGAGATCCATGCAGCTCGTTGACCATCTGCACGAGGTGCCCGGTCTCGACCTCGATCTTGGCGATCCGCTCGCGCATCCGTTGGCGGGACCCCGTCCCCGGCGGCGTCGGCCTCGCGGGACAGCGTCTCGGCCAGCAGGCTGACGGTCGTCAGCGGCGTCCGCAGCTCGTGCGAGAGGTTGTCGAGGAACTCCGTCCGGATGCGCTGCAGCCGGCGCAGCTCCGAGACGTCCTCGAGCACCAGCCGGAGGCCGCCGGCATCCGAGCGTCGCGCCCGGACGACGATCGCCGGCCCATCCGCGTCACCGCGACGGAATTCGCCGACCGCGGCGCCGCTGTCGAGGGCCGTGGTCGCGATCGTCTCCACGCCGGGGTCGAGGAATGCCTCCATCACCGTTCGCCCGACGAGGGTGCCCGGCGCTCGGCCGAGCAGCTCGTGGGCGGTCGCGTTGGCCTCGACCACGCGCAGCCGGCGAGTCGACGGCGAGGACGCCCTGCTCCAGCAGGTCGACGAGCAGATCCCGGTCGGCGCGGTCGCGTGCCCGGTCGCCCGCCTCGCGATCCACGGCGGTGCGAAGCCGGGATGCCTCCGCGCTGGTGTCGGCGAGGTCCCGGCCGCGACGCACGGCGACGACGGTCGCGACCGCGGCGACCAGGAGCAGGAATACCACCACGATCGTCCACGGCTCCACGGCTCGGAGCATGGCAGGTCAGGCGCGGCGCCGCCGCACGACGGGTTCGGGTGTGTCGCGTCGATCGATGTACTCGCCCAGCCACGGTGCGGCCAGCCGCTCGAATGCGGCCGGTGGGAACGCGTGGCGCAGCACGAGGAGGTGCGCGATCCGCGCCACGGCCCGACGAGCGCCGGCAGGCACGGCTCGGCCGTGGCCGTCGAGGGCGCGCTCCGCATCGTGCGCCGCGAGCTCGGACGAGACCCGGAGGGCGTCGTCGTCATCGGCCGAGGTACCGACGGGCCACGGCGGATCGCCCGCCGCGTCCGCCCCGGCGGCCGTGCGCGCGAGGGCGCGCTCCTCGGTCACGCCCAGACCGCGAAGCCGTTCCAGGAATGCCTCGACGGTCGCGGTCGCGGGGCCGTAGCGCGGCTGCCCGACGGCCGAGTCCCATCCCCGGGTCAGTCGCTCGCGAGCCCTGGAGCCTGCTGGATCGCCGAGCAGCTCATCGAGCACGTCGGCGAGGATGAGGTCGGCGAGCCGGCCGACGATCGCGTCGTGGATCGCCGGGCGGCGCCGCTCGGTCGGCGGCAGGGCGGCCAGCGCGGCGCGCTCGGCGCGATCGAGGTCGGCATCCAGCTCGGCGGTGACGAACCGGCGCAGCGTCGCGAGGAACGCGATCGGCGCGGGCTCGGCCAGGGCCAGGCGGTCCAGCTCGTCGCGGGTCAGCCGGCCGGTGCGCTCGATGATCGCGGCCACGCGCTCGGCCGTGGTCGGTGGCCGCGCCACGCCGCGGCGCGTCGTCGAGCGCGCGATGTCGGCATCGGTGCCGGTGCCTGACGCGTGGCGGGTCGGTCGTCCCGCCGGCCGCTCCAGGTCGTAGCGGCGCCGCAGGTCCGGGTCGCTGAGCCAGTCGTGGGCGACGTTGATCCGCTTGGCGAGCTCGAGGGCGTCCGGGCCGGCGACGTCGGGGTGATGCTTGCGCAGGAGGGCGCGCCACGCGAGGTCGATCGCCTCCGGGCTCGCGTACCGCGGCACGCCCAGCCTGGCGTACAGGTCGTCGGCCGGAAGCGGTGCGCGCGGCGGCATCTCGGTGGATTCCTCGTCATCGCGGGGACGCCGCATCGCTATGCTCCGGCGATGTCGACCCACTGTGCAGGGTAGCCGAGGAGGGACCCGGGGTGAGCTTCATCAAGAAGGCGCGCGAGGCGGCCGAAACGGCTGCCGAACAGGCTCGCGAAGCCGCCGAGCGAGCCACCTCGGCGGCCGGCCGGACGGCGTCGGATCCGGCCACCGCCGAGCGGATCAACAAGAGCCTCGCCGGCGCGAGCCAGGGTGCGCGCGAGGCCGTCGGGCTGGCCCGGCGTGGCGTGACGACCGTCATCGAACGCATCGATCCGAGCACGCTCGCCGAGCTCGTCGTCAAGGCCACGGCGCTCCAGGAGCTGACGAATCGATCGCTCCGGTCGAAGGGGTCGCCCTACCGCATCTCGGAGATCTCGATCTCCGCCTCGATCCCGCCGGGCGTGACCTTCGCGATCGGCCGGATCGACGATCCGGAAGAGGCCGCGATGACCGAGATGGTGTCGTCGAGTGAGCTCATGGAGCGCGCCGCGGATGCCGGCGAGCTGGTGCTCGCCCTCGATGGCTCGATGATCGACGAGGAGACCGCGGCGGCGGTCGCGGCGGCCGCCGCCGTGCCCGGCAGCGAACGGGGCTGACAGCGGCGTCGCCAGGGCGGCGCGGCGGCGGGTCGAGCCTCGCGGGCCGCGCGACGGCGACGGTCAGAAGCCGCCCGTCAGGAGCCCCTCGACCTCCTCGATCGGCCGCGTCGAGCGCTCCCCCGTGGCCCGCTCGGTCACCTCGATGCCGCCGGCCGCGATCGACCGCGGCGACACGGTGAGGATCCAGGGCATGCCGAGCAGCTCCGCGTCGGTGAACTTGACGCCCGGCGACTCGTCGCGGTCGTCCCACAGGATCTCGCGGCGGGGTCCGGCCTCGGCCGCGAGGCCGTGGAGACGCTCGGCGATCTCGATGACCCGCGGCTCCTTCGCGGCGCCGATGGTCACGAGATGCGCCGCGTATGGCGCGACCTCGGCCGGCCAGACGATCCCCTTCTCGTCGTGGTGGGCCTCCACGATGCAGGCCACGTTGCGGCCGACGCCGATCCCGTAGGACCCCATCACGATGGGATGTGCCGCACCGTCCTCGGCGAGGTAGGTCGCACCGAACGCGTCGGTGTACTTGGTGCCGAGCTTGAAGATGTTGCCGACCTCGATGCCGTTGCGCAGGATCACGGGCTTGCCGCACTGCGGGCAGGCGTCGCCCTCCTGGGCATTGGTGATGTCGGCGGTCACGTCGGCCGTGTAGTCGCGACCGGCGTTGACGTTGCGGTAGTGGACGCCCTCGCGGTTCGCGCCGGCGACGAGGTTCGGTGATCGGGCGACGAGATCGTCGATCACGACGACCGTGTCGTGCGCGCCGATCGGCGAGCCGTAGCCGGGCTCCATGCCGGCGGCCTTGATCTCCTCGGTCGTGGCCGGACGGATCCCGCCCGTCGCGGCGACGGCGTTCACGAGCTTCGTCTCGTTGACCTCGTGATCGCCGCGGACGATGGCCGTGACGAGGCGCCCATCGCCCGTCACGAAGAACGCGGCCTTGGCGGTCCGCTCGGGGCCGATCCCGAGGAACGTGGCGAGCGCGGCGATCGTCGTCGTGCCCGGCGTCTCGACCTCGGTCAGGGGGGCGGCTTCCTCGGGTTCCGGGTCGGGCTTGGGGACGACCGCGACCTGGCGGTTCGCCGCGTAGCCGCACGCCTCGCACAGCACGAGCACGTCCTCGCCGGCCGGATTGAGGACCATGAATTCGTGCGCCTGGCTGCCGCCCATCATCCCGACGTCGGAGCTCACGGCGATCGTCTCGAGCCCGAGGCGCTCGAACGTCCGCGTGTAGGCGCCGTGCTGTGCCCAGTAGCTCGTGTCGAGGCCGGCCTCGTCGCGATCGCAGCTGTACGCGTCCTTCATGACGAACTCGCGGACCCGGATGAGGCCGCCACGGGACCGTGGCTCATCGCGCCACTTGGTCTGGAAGTGGTAGACCTGCATCGGGAGCTGGCGATACGACTGCACGATGTCCGCCAGCAGCAGCCCGACGACCTCCTCGTGGGTCATCGCGAGGACCATGTCCCGTCCGTTGCGATCCTTGAACCGCCCGAGCTCCGGGCCGACGACGTCGTACCGGCCGCTCGCGCGCCAGACATCCGCCGGGTGGACGACGGGCATCTCCATCTCCTGCCCGCCGATGCGGTCCTGTTCCTCGCGGATGACCTGCTCGACCCGATCGCTGACGCGCTTGCCGAGCGGCAGCAGGGAATAGATGCCGGAGCCCAGCTGGCGCACGTAGCCGGCGCGCAGGAGCAGGCGGTGCGACGGCATCTCGGCTTCGGCCGGGTCGTCGCGGAGCGTGGCGAAGAACAGATGGGAGAGACGCATGGCCGGTAAGGATAGCGGCCGACGCGGACCGGCACGACCACCGTCGGCGGCAGCGCCCCGCGCGACGCCGGCGCCGAACGGTCGGGACGGACGTCCGAGTCGACGCGCCGACCGTTACCATCCGATGAACGACCGCGCGCCCGCCCGGCGCCGGCACCCGTCCCGTCACATCGCGGAGGCCCCCGAACCCCTTGGAAGGCGTCACATTCGCGCTCGTCGCGGTCGTCATCCTGGCCGTCGTCTTCGACTACATCAACGGCTTCCACGACACGGCGAACGCCATCGCGACGTCGGTCGCGACGCGTGCCCTGCGACCCAGTCACGCGATCCTCATGGCGGCGTCGTTCAACTTCATCGGCGCGTTCGCGGGCACCGCCGTGGCGAAGACGATCGGAGCTGGACTCGTCGACGAGGAGACGACGACGCAGGCCGTCGTCGCGGCGGCACTGATCGGTGCGATCACGTGGAACCTGATCACGTGGTATCTCGCCCTGCCGAGCTCGAGCTCCCACGCCCTGATCGGCGGTTTGCTGGGCGCCACGATCGTCGCGGCCGGGACGGGCGCCCTCAACGTGGACGGGATCGTGAACAAGGTGCTGATCCCGATGATCAGCTCGCCGCTGATCGGGTTCGTCGCCGCCTTCCTGCTCATGCTCGCGCTGTACTGGATCTTCCGGAACGCCAAACGCAAGCCGATGGCCAGGCATTTCCGGCGGCTGCAGGTCATCTCGGCCGGCTACATGGCGTTCAGCCACGGTTCGAACGACGCGCAGAAGACGATGGGCATCATCACGCTCGCGCTGTTCGCGGCCGGCACGATCGACTCGATCGAGGTACCGACGTGGGTCATCATCGTGTCGGCCACGGCGCTGTCGCTGGGCACCGCGGTCGGCGGCTGGCGGATCATGCGCACGATGGGCCAACGGGTCGCCAAGCTCGAGCCGGTCCACGGGTTCGCCGCGGAGACGACCGCCGCGACCGTGCTCCTCGCGACGGCCCAGCTCGGGATGCCGGTCTCCACGACCCATGTCATCTCGAGCGCGATCATGGGCGTCGGGTCGGCGCGTGGACCCAAGGGCGTACGCTGGGGCGTGGCCCGTCGCATCCTGCTCGCCTGGGTCATCACCATCCCGGCCGCGGGGATCGTGGCGGCGCTCTCCTGGTTCGTCCTCGATGCGCTCGGGTTCGGGGCACCCGCATGACGCCACCGCACGATCCGATCGACCCACGCCGCGCCCGCCGACAAGGAGATCCGCGATGAGCTTTCGATTGCTGCCCAAGGACGTGAAGTTCTTCGACCTGTTCACGGCCAGCGGCGAGAACCTGCAGGCGGCGGCCACGCGACTCGACGAGATGGTCGAGCAGTTCGATCGCCTCGACGAGCGCGTGACCGAGATCCAGGCGCTCGAGAAGCGCGGCGACGAGATCGACCGCGAGATCTCGCAGCGGCTCGAGGACGCGTTCGTCACGCCGTTCGATCGCGAGGACATCCACGAGCTGACGTCACGCATCGACGACGTCGTCGACGGCATCCAGGCGACGGCCGAGACGTTCGTGATCTACGGCATCGAGCGACCGACCGATGAAGCCCGGGAGCTGGCGCGCATCCTGCGGTCGCAGTCCGATGAGCTGGTCCAGGCCCTGCGCAAGCTCGACGGGCTCAAGGACCTCGATGCGCACCTCGTCGCCGTCCACGATCTCGAGCACCAGGCCGACACGCTGTCGCGCGCCGCGGTCGCGAAGCTCTTCCGCAGCGGCAGCGACCCGCTCGAGGTCATCAAATGGCGCGACCTCTACCGCGAGCTCGAGAACGCCATCGACGCCGCCGAAGACGCGGCCGAGGCCATCGAGCGGATGTTCCACAAGGCGACGTGACGGCAGCCCGGCGCGCTCCCGGCGTCGGCGTCTCGATGAGCTCGAACCAGCGCAACGCGTAGGCGGCGCGGACCGCGCGGACCGTCATCGCCGTCGGGCGCCGCCGTGTGCAGGGACTCGCGGGCGAACGACTCCAGGAGCGAACGGCGGCTGCGGATCGGCGCGAGATCGCGGCGGACCTGCTCGATCGCCTGGCGGAACCGCCGGTCGCGGGCCGTCGGGACCGGCGGCGCGTCGGGGAAGCCACCCGAGGGGAGGAGCTCCTCGGGCGGCGGGGCGGCCATGCCGATGACGTGACCGCCGCCGGGGCGCATCTCCGGCGCGTCCCCCCAGGAAGCGACGGGATCGGCCTCGGGCGAGCGAGTCACGATCGGCATGCCTGCATGCTGGTCACGGCGTATCAACGGAGCCGTATCGGACGGTCAACATGCGCACGTCATCCGGCGCCGCCCTCGCTCACGCCGGGCGACGGAAGACGTACCCCACGCCGCGGACCGTGTGGATGAACATGGGGGCGCCCGGGTCCTCCTCGATCCGGCTGCGCAGCCAGTGCACGTGGACATCGACCGTGCGGGTCTCGCCCGCGTAGTCGTAGCCCCACACGTGCTCGAGCAGCTGGTCGCGGCTGAACACCTGGCCGGGATGGCGGATGAGGAACGCGAGCAGCTCGAACGCCTTTGGCTTGAGCGGCACGACCTCGCCGTCGCGCAGCAGCCGGTGGCCCGCGAGATCGGCCTGGACGCGACCCAGGTCGACGACCGGCGGCGCGGCGGTGGCCACGATGGCCTGCTCCGAGCGGCGGAAGAGCGCGCGGATCCTGGCCGTGAGCTCGCGGAGGCTGAACGGTTTCGTCACGTAGTCGTCGGCACCGAGCTCGAGACCGACCACCTTGTCGAGCTCGGAGTCCTTCGCCGTCAGCATCACGATCGGCACGCCCGACTCGGCGCGGATGATGCGCGTGACCTCGATCCCGGAGAGCTCGGGCAGCATCAGGTCGAGGAGCACGAGATCGGGCCGCTCCGCGCGGAACGCCGTCAGTGCCTCACGCCCGTCGGCGGCCACGACGACCCGGAAGCCGTCCACCTCGAGGGCGTCCGCGAGCGTCTCGCGCAGCGTGGGTTCGTCCTCGACGACGAGGATCGTGCGTGCCATCTCCCGCTGAGCATAGCGACGCGTGTTAACGACTCGCTAACGGACCGTCAAGCGTCGCTCCGCTGCGCCTCGGGTGGCTCGCGCCAGTACTCGACGAACTCGCTGGCACCGTCCGTCGCCGTCGAAGCGCAGCAGCCAGACGTTGAAGAACACGGTGCGCTGCGATCCGTCCGGGTTCGAGGTAGCGGCTCTCGCCGACGGCGACCGCCCGGTCGCCCTCCACGACGTACGGCTCGTAGCGGGCGGTCCACGATCCGGCTGCGTCCGGGCTCTCCAGCCAGTCGGCGACGATCGCGTCGCGGCCGACGACGGGGTCGTGATACGGCTGGTAGCGGTACTCGACGTCGTCGGCGAAGAGGTCGGCGATCTGCGCCGGATCGTAGGTCCGCCACGCCTCGACGTACGCATCGAGCCAGCGCTGGACATCGTCGCGGGTCATCTGGGTCTCCTTCTTGGCCCACGGCGGCGCCATCGAGGGCGATGATGGTCGGCGATCATGACAGTGCGTGTCCGGTTTCGTGGCGTGGAGCGCGGTCATGGCAGGGTCGCCGTGAACCCGTTGACCAGGATGAGTGCCACGTAGCCGGCCGCGCCGAGTGCGAGTGCCGGCAGCATCGCCACGTACCCGCGCCCGCGGTCCGGCCACGACCGGCCGAGGAGCAGCGGCAGGACGAGGCCGACCAGCGCGAAGCCGACGCCGACGGCTGCCTCCGGCAGGATGAGGACCAGGTACACACCTTCGGCAACGAAGACCGCCCCGACGAGTCCGATCGCGGCGGCTCGCAGCCACGGCCGGGCATCGCGCCACCACCGCCCGGCAGCGCCGAAGACCGGGCCACCCACGAGTGAGGCGATCCCCCACAGGACCAGCGATCCCGTACTCCCGCCATACCCGTAGCGGAGCTGGATCATCGCGTAGTAGCCGACCACGGCGAGCAGCAGCACGGCAGCGCCGGCCGCGGCGGCCCAGCGGGTGGTCGGCAGCGCCGCACCCATGAAGAACGCGACAAGCAACCACGGCGAGATCGCGTTGGCGACCTGCGACCAGCCGTCGGGCAGGAAACCCTGTCCGAGCTGGGTCAGGGCGCCGGTAGCAAACCCGACGAGGATGACGACGAGGACGCCCGGCCACGGGACCGTCAGGACCGCCGGAGACCGATCGGTCGAGGCACGATCGGGCCGTCGACGGGCGAGCGCCGGCCGGATCGTTCACGCGTCGGCGAGGACCTCGATCGCGTGGTCCAGCCGCGCCAGCACCCGGTCGCGCCCCAGGGCCACGAGCGTGTCGAAGAGCGGTGGCGTGGCCGTCCGGCCGGTGACCGCGACGCGGATGGCCATGAACAGGTCGCCGGCCTTCCAGCCGCGGGCCTCCGCGAGGGCGCGAAGCGGCGGCTCGAGCTCGTCGGCCTCGAAGGCGACCTCGCCGACGTCGGCGATCGTCGCCCGGGCCGCCGCCAGGCCGTCACGCGCGTGGCGATGTCCCAGCGCTTCGGCACGAGGATCGATGGATCGAGATCGACATCCTTGACCCACAGGAACCCGGCGAGGTCGCCGATGGCGCCGAGGGTCGGCAGCCGCTCCTGGACCACGGGGAGCAGCGAGCGCAGCTCCTCGTCCGACGGCATCCAGTCGATCCGGTTCGCGGCCAGCTCGGCCTCGACGAACGGGCGCAGGCGGTCGATCAGGTCATCCGCTGACAGGCGCCGGATCCATTGCCCGTTGAGCCACTCGAGCCGCTCGCGGTCGAACACCGCGCCGCCCTTGTGGACGTGCGTGATGTCGAACCGCTCGACGATCTCGTCGAGCGAGAGGACCTCCTCCTCGGTCCCGGTCGACCACCCGAGCAGGGCGAGGTAGTTGACGAGCGCCTCGCGGGTGAAGCCCTGGGCGATGTAGTCGTCGATCGCCGTCTGGCTCTTGCGCTTGCTCATCTTCGATCGGTCGGGGTTGAGGATGAGCGGGAGGTGGGCGAAGCGCGGCACGTCGTAGCCGAGGGCACGGAACAGCAGGATGTGCTTGGGCGTGTTCGAGAGGTGGTCCTCACCGCGGATGACGTCGGTGATCCCCATCGTCGCGTCGTCGACGACGACCGCGAAGTGGTACAGCGGCGAACCGTCGGCCCGGACGATCACGAAGTCGCCGCCGAGGTTGACGACATCGATCTCGACCTGCCCACGGACGATGTCGTCGAACGCGACCACGCCCTCACCGACCCGGAACCGGAGCGCGCCGCGACGGCCCTCCGCCTCGCGCGCCCGGCGCTCCGCCGGCGTCAGCGCGCGCGCAGCGACCGACGTAGCGCGGCGGCAGCCTGGCCGCCTCCTGCGCCTTGCGGTCGGCGTCGAGCTCCTCCGGCGTGCAGAAGCAGGGATAGGCGAGGTCGTCGGCGAGGAGCCGCTGGGCCGCGGCCGCGTAGCTCGGCAGCCGCTCCATCTGGCGATAGGGCCCGTGCGGCCCGCGTGCCGGTTCGCCGGCCACCTCGGGGCCCTCGTCCCACTCCAGCCCGAGCCAGTGCAGGCCGTCGAGGATGTCCTTCTCGAACTCGACCGTCGAGCGGGCGACGTCGGTGTCCTCGAGACGCAGGATGAAGGTGCCCCCGACGTGCCGGGCGTGGAGGAAGTTGAACAGGGCCGTCCTGGCCGTGCCGATGTGCAGCGGCCCGGTCGGGCTCGGGGCGATCCTGACGCGGGACGTCATGCGGTGGCCGTGGCCGGGACGACGTGGAACAGGGCGGGATCCGCGGTGCCCGGCAGGACCCGGACGAGGGCCGCCGGCCGGAGGCCGAGCGTGGCCCGGCCGAGGGGGCCCTCCAGCGTCAGCGAATCGAGCGATTCGGAGCGGGCGAGGATCGTGATCGCGGCGCCGGGCTTGAGCGCGCGGGCCTCGAGATAGGACAGCAGCCCGGCATCCTCCTCGGCCGCCTCGGTGATGCGATAGACGGTGGCGTGGGCACCGGCCTCCATCTCGCTCAGGCGGACGCCCGCCGGCCGGCGCTTCGCGGTCGCGGCATCGATCGGGTTGCCGTGCGGGCAGATCTCCGGATGGCCGAGCATCTCGTCGAGACGCGCTTCCACACGCGGCGAGATGGCGCCCTGCAGGCGCATCGCCTCCTCGTCCGACTCGGCCCAGCCCAGGCCGATGACGCTCGTCAGCAGCCACTCCAGCAGGGCGTGGCGGCGGAAGATCGAGTCGGCGACGGCGCGGCCGGCGCTCGTGAGCCGCAGCTCGCGGCCGTCGGGGTGGTCGACGAGACCGTCGGCGACGAGTCGGCGGAACATCTCGCTCGCGGCCTGGGTCGTGACCCCGAGATGGCGCGCGATGTGGGCGGCGGTGACGCGGGTGCCGTCGTCGGCGCCGGCACTCACCCGAAGGGCGAGCAGGTATTCCTGGGCGGCGGAGGACAGGTCGCGCGGATCATGGCGTCGTGGCATCGCCTCAGGATACGGGACGCGCCGTCCCGGGCGGGTCACCCTCGCCTCGCTCACGGGCCGTCCGCAGCTCGCCGACGGTGCGCCAGACCCCGACGCCGATCCCCGCGACCCATGCGAGGACGAGCAGCCCGCCGAGCGCGGTCCGACCGGCCTCGATCGCGGCCGGGCCGCTGGTCGCCGAGAGGATCGCCGTCCCCGGGATGGCCGCGACGAGGGCGGCGATCGTCCCGATCACGGCGATCCGGGCGAGCCGCGGGACCACCAGGAACACGGCGAGCACGAGCACCTGGGCCAGCCAGGCCAGCGGCATCGCCCCGGCGTCGCAACTGGCGGCGAATCGCGCGCAACCGCTGATCTCTCCGGTCAGCCACCCGATCCCGAGCGCGAGCGGCGCCCAGCCGAGCACCGCCCGTCCCACGCGACCCACGACGCTCGGTCGATCGTCCTCCAGCCACGCCCTGATGGTCGCGCCCATCAATTCGAGCTCCGGCAGTTCGTCCGGGCTCGGGCTCCCCGCGGATACGGCGTCGACGGCGCGAAGTCGCCCGCGCCGCGCCGGCGCCGGATCGGCGGCCGTGGCCCGACCCGTCGTCTCGGGCGCACCCTCGGCGGTGGTCCCGCCGGCCGTCGACTCCCACCATGACGCGGTCGTGTGGATCGGCGGCACGCGCGAGCGCGCCTGCCGGCGGAGTGGCCCGTCCGCTCGGTGCCGGGGGGCGATCCGGTCGCCGATGCATCGACGACTGGATCGGACGGCGCCTCGGGCGATGCGCAGCCGACGGCGTCCGCATCGCCGGGCAGACCGGCGGGCGGCGCCTCGGACGCGTCCTGCATCCGCCGGCGGGCACGCGCCTGGTACTCCGGCCCGTGCTTGCGCGGATCGGCATATTCCTTCGGGTTCAGCGTCCAGTACGTCCCCGATGTCGTGCCGTACCACGACGCCCCGCCCCAATCGGGCTCGAACGGCTCGGCGTCGGCGCCGTCGTAGGACGTCGACCCGAACGTCGCCTTGTTGGTCGGTCGATCCGTGCCGCCCTCGCCGCACCGGATGCCGCACCGGTCTCGCCCGGCCCGGCGTCGCGCCATTCGCCGGCCCGCGGCCCCGCACCCGCTCGCCGTCCGGGCCGACCCGGGGGCGGTCGCTGCTGCCGTGGCGTCCCCGACGGACCGGTCCCACGCCCGCGCCGGCCGCGGCCGCCATACGCCCGGCGGGTCGCGTCGGAGCGGGCCGGGTCGGCCTCCCACGGCCGGCGTGGCTGGGACGATCGCCGCGATGTCAGTGCCGGCGGCCCCGTTGCCCGCGATCAGGTCGTATGCCGCCTGGATGGCGAGGAACCGCGGCAGCGCCGCCTCGCCGGCCGCATCGGGATGGTTGGCCTTGGCCAGCTTGCGGTAGGCCCGCTTGACCTCGTCGAGCGTGGCGGTGCGGGCCAGGCCGAGCGTGCGATACGGGTCGATGTCGGGCGTCATGCCTGTCGTGCTCCGGCGTGCGGGTCGGGCCGGCCGCCACGCACGCCTTGCGCGGTCAGCCGGTCAGCTCGCCGACCGGCGCGAGCTCGAACTCGGCCACCGATTCGGCCCCGACACGCCCGTGCGGATCCAGGATCGTCGGGCGGTGGTAGCGGGCGAGGGCCCGGAGTGCCTGGGCGTCCAGCACGCCGGCCTGGCGGAGCGCCTCGATCGAGGCTGCCCACGTCCCGCGGTCGTACCCGTCGCCGTCCTCGATCTTGATCGCCATGCCCGACGCACCGGAGACCTGGGTGCCCACCCGCTCGCCCTGGCAGGATCGCGACCCCGCGCAGCGCCTCCATGCCGGCCTTGCTGATCACCCGATCGGGCGCCGCCTTCATCAGCGACGTATCGAGGCGATCGTGCCGGCCGCCCACCATCTCCGGGTTGGCGAGCATCGCGTCGCGCACGATCGTGAGTGAGGGCGCGACGGCACTCCGTGGGTCGGTGGCCGCGATCGCGCCGGGATCGGCAAGGAACGCGTAGGCCTGGGCGACCTCGCGGAGACGGAAGGCATAGGTCTCGACGCCACACCCATCGATCGCCGTCCGCAGCTTGTCAGGCGTGGTCCCGTACGCCTGCGCCACCACGGCCCGATAGGCCACCTGCGATGGGTGGGCCGGTTGCCAGTAGTCCTCGAGATCCCAATCGCGGAGCCGCGCCAGCAGCAGCGTGACGGCGTGCTGCCCCGAGCACATGTGCCGGATCGGCCCCGCCCGTTCGCCGTCGCGGGCGAGACGCGCCGCGGTGAGCGGGTCCAGCGGCATCCCCTCGTTCCCGCAGGCGAGCAGCGCCTGGCTGACGCCCGCCCGCCGGAAGACCGCCTGGAGGGTCCGGACATGGATGTCCTCGCCCGAGTGCGACGACGCCATGATCGCGATCTCGGCCGGTTCCAGGTCGAACGCCTCGATGCCGCCGGCCTCGATGAGCGCGACCGCGCCGAACGGCTTGACGGTCGAGCGCAGCGTCACCACGCGATCGGGGTCGCCGAGTTGGCGGATCAGCCGGCCCGCGGCGTCGGCTTCCACGATGTCGCCGCGATGCACGCTCTCCTCGATGCCGTTGCGCACCTGGCGGACGAGGATCGGCGTATCGAGTCCGGCGTGCGTCCCCGCGACTTCCCACGCGTCGGCGACCCGGTGCTGCGGGTCGCGCGGGGGACGGTGGCGGTCACGGTGGTCGGGCCTCGTGGTACGGATCGTGGCGTCGATATCGGTCGCGCGAGCATAGCGCGACGGCGTTCGCGATGGTCTCCGCGCGCGACGGCGGGCGAGGCGCTCGCGGTCGCGGCGGCGTCGCGGCGCGGCGGTCGCAGCGCGACCGCGGGTGACACGATCGTACGGCTGCCATCCCGTCGGACGTCTGGTAGGGTCCGCGCATCGATCGGGCGTTTCGAGCCCGAACACCGGATGAGGTACAGGACGTGACCCGCGCGACCATCGCCGCTCGGACCCGCTCCGCCACCGGCGGCCACTGGAGGCCGGTGCTCGTCGTGCTCCTCGGCGTCGCGCTCGTGGTCGCGGGCTGCAGCCGGACGTCCTGGTTCGCGACCCCCTCCGCCGGCACCGCGGCCGGGGCGTCCGGCGCACTGCCGAGCGCCGCGGCGAGCGCCCGTCCGTCGCGCGCCGCCGAGGCCACAGGACGTCGCGATCGCGGCGTTCGTCGAGCAGGCGATCAGCGGCACGTGGTCCTACCGGATGTCGTTCAAGGGCGTCGCGGCAGCCACCGCCGACAGCCTGCCGACGGCTGGCCGGATGGACGTGTCGGGCGAGGACTTCGCCTCCAGCTTCACCTACGACTACAGCAAGGAGTACGCCGGGGTCGGCAAGATCCGGGTGCAGGTCCGCGCGGTGGACGGCAAGGGCTACAGCAAGACCGACACCGACGCGTGGAAGACGGTGCGCGGCTACCGCGACGAGGACACCAACATCCCGTTCGCGGGGATCCGCAGCGTGCGCGACGTCAAGTACCTCGGCCCGGCCGACTACAAGGGCAACCCGTATCACAAGGTGTCGGTGCCCAACGCGGTCATCATCTCGCCGACGACCATCGTCGGGGACGTCCACGAGGAACGGATCCGCCGGCTCACCCTGGAGCTGCTCATCGACGACACGGGGCGTCCCGTGTCGGGGAACTGGCGGCTGTCGGCCACCGCGCGCGTCCAGGGCCAGCTCCAGGAGGTCGCCTACAACCTCGACCTGACCTTCTCGAAGGTCGGCGAGAAGCTGTCGATCAAGAAGCCCTAGGCAGCACGACGCCGGGCACGGCGTCCTGCCGCGGCATCCCGGACAGGAGAGGCCGGGCACCCCGTGTGGGATGCCCGGCGCCGTGGCGGACGATCAGCCTTCGGCCAGCAGGGCCGCGAGGCGATCCCAGGTCTCGATCGCGCCCTTGCCCATGCCGGTCGCGAGCGCGCCCTCGATGACCTCGGGCGAGCCCATGTGGCCGATCGAGGTGACCTTGGTGCGTCCGTCGATCTCCTCGAGGATGAAGGTCTCCGGGCCGCCCTGCGGTCCGAGCCCTCGACGTCGAACATGAACGTCCACTTGATCCGCTCGGGCGGGTCGACCTCGAGGTACTCGCCGAAGAACGCCACGTCCTCGCGGTCCGGGGCGCTGCTGACGTAGCGCCACTTGCCGCCCGGCCGGACGTCCATCTCGACGACCGTGGTCGTCGTGCCGTGCGGGCCCCACCAGCGCGGGACCACGGTCCGGATCGGTGAAGGCCTTCCAGACCTGCTCGCGGGTGCGTCGAAGGTGCGCTCGAACACGAGGTCGCCACCATCGAGTAGATCGTCGTGGTGTCGGTGCTACCCCGGTCGATGCGTGTCGCTGTCATCGTCATCTCCATGCTCCTTGCTCCTGCTTGTCCTGCAGCTCGCGGAGATAGGCGTCCAACCGCTCGAAGCTCTCGTCCCAATGGCGGCGGTACTGAGCTCGACCCAGTCGGCGATGTCACGCAGCGGCCCGGCCCGCAGCCGGCGCGGTCGCCACTGCGCCTGGCGGCCCTGCTCGATGAGGCCGGCCCGCTCCAGCACCCGGAGGTGCTTGGAGATCGCGGGCTGGCTCATCTCGAAGGGAGCGGACAGGTCCTTGACCGACGCCTCGCCGTCGGCGAGTCGGGCCAGGATCGCCCGCCGGGTCGGGTCGGCAAGGGCGGCGAACGTGAGGCTGAGAGGATCGGTCGGCTGCATTCACATCACTACTTGGTTATATAACCTAGTGGAACTATACACCCGCGAGCGGAGGTGTCAACCCCCGAATCCGCGCATGGCGTCGCCGGATGCGTCGGACGGTGCTCAGTGCTCGGCGGCGTGGGTGATCGGCTCGCCCGAGGATCCGGTCCGGCCGCCCGGCGGGACGCGCGGTCACCGCTTCGGCGTGCTTCGGTGCCTTCGGTGCCTTCGGCGGCAGCGCGCCGACGTGCTCGAGCGCGAGCGCGACCCAGCGATCCCGCGTCCGTGTCCCGACCAGGGCCGGTGGCACTGTCACGTACCAGCCCATCGGGCTGCCCGGGGGCCCGAACGGCCGGCGCCCTCGATCGCGCGGAGCGCATCGCGCCGACTCGGGGGCGAGCTTCAGTCCGATGTCGTCCCCGTCAGGCCCATGAACATGTTCCCGTTCACGAATCGCCCCGAGGTCGCCGAACATGGGCTTCACCTCGACCACGCGGGTCGTCCGGCACGATCGCCCGGAAGCGACCATGTCGGCGTGCGCTCGCCTTGGCGATCTGCATGGCGGACCCGTCCAGGTGACGTTGCAGCTGATGGTCAGGGTCCCATGGGGCGTTCGCGTGTCGTGGTGCACGTCAGTCGGTGCGGCCGGTCCCGAACTGGCGATCGCCCGCGTCACCGAGCCCGGGCATGATGTAGCCCTTCTCGTTGAGCTGGCGATCGAGCGCCGCGCAGTGGATCTCGACATCGGGGTGCGCGTCCTGGACGGTGCGCACGCCCTCGGGGGCCGCGATGAGGTTGATCAGCTTGATGCGGACGGGGTTCACGGCGCCCCAGCGCTTCAGGACATCGATCGCGGCCGTCGCCGAGCCGCCGGTCGCGAGCATCGGATCGAGGATGAGGCACAGGTCCACGCTCGCGGAGTCGGGCAGCTTGTTGTAGTACTCGACCGGGCGGAGCGTCCGCTCGTCGCGGAACAGCCCGAGGTGCCAGACCTGGGCCGTCGGCATGAGCTCGAGCATGGCATCGACCATGCCGAGGCCCGCGCGCAGGATCGGGACGAGACCGATCCGCTCCCCGAGCTCCGCCGCCTCCATCTCCTCGATCGGGGTCCGGATCGTCAGCGGCCGCACCTTCGCGTCGGCGAGCGCCTCGTAGCCGAGCAGCCAGCTGAGCTCGCGGACCACCTCGCGGAACTTCTTCGGTTCGGTGTCCCGGTCGCGCAGGACCGCGAGCTTGTGCAGGACCGCCGGGTGCTGCGAGACGTGCAGGGTGGAGGGCTCGGTCACGCGGGCATCGTAGCGTGCGTGGTGGAGGCCGGCCGCCAATTGGCGACCGGCCTCGTGCCTGGACCGTGGTCGCGTCGGTCGCGACCGGACTCGTGCTTCCGCTACTTGCCGCCCTCGGTGAGGGTGACCGTGGCCTTCTGCCACGACGCGCCCTTGGTGTCGGCATCGCCGAGCTCCGCGAGCGCCTTCTCGGCGAGGTCGTTGCGCCACGCCGTCCCTTCGACGGGCTTGGTCAGGATCTTGCCGTCGAGCGCGACCTGGACCGTGCGGTCGAACGCGGCGCTGTCGGTGATCCCGATCCCGTTGGGGGCCGGCCAGATGATCCCGTTGACCTCGTTGAGCTGCCAGGTCTGGTGGCCCTTCGGCAGCGCGGCGTCGGACTTCAGCACGATGTCGACGCACTCGGTCGGGTTGTCGCGGCAGAAGATCCAGCCGCGGAACGACGCCTTGAGGAACTTGACCGCGACGTCCTCGTTGCCGGCCTGGCCCAGCCACGCCTCGGACGCGAAGATCGCGTCCTGGAGCATCGACGTGCCGTACTCCTCCCACGAGATGACGTTGAGGTCCTCCGGCGGTGTACAGCGCGCCGGTCGCCGGGTTGATGGTCTCGAGGACCTGCGCGTACTCGTTGTAGATCATCGCCTGGGCGGCGTCGATCTCACCGGCGGCGAACGCGACCATGTCGAACTGCTGGGCGACGATCGAGACGTCGCTGGGGTTCGTCCGGATCCAGCCCGGCCTTGCGCAGCCCGGCGTACAGCTCGGCCTCGTTGCCGAAGCCCCAGGCGCCGACCTTCTTGCCCGCGAGGTCCTCGGGCTTGGTGATGTTCTTGTCCTTGAACGAGACCTGCAGGGTCGGTGAGCGCTGGAAGATCTGCGCGATGACGACGCCGTCCGCACCCGATTCGCGTGGGGCGAGCATGCGCGGCACCCAGCTGATGCCGAACTCCGCCTGGCCACCGGCGACGACCGTGGCGGGCACGATCTCGACCGCGCCCGGCAGGATCGTGACGTCGAAGCCTTCCTCGCGGTAGTAGCCCTTGTCGAGCGCGGCGAAGTAGCCGGCGAACTGGGCCTGCGGGAACCATTGGAGCTGGAGCCGGATGGGCTTGAGCTCGGCAGGGGCGGCCGAACCGCCGCCACCGGAACAGGCTGCCACCGCCATCAAGGCGACGGTGAACAGCGCAAGCGCGCGCGTGCTACGCATGGGACACCTCTGTGGCTCGGACCGCGACCGGGAGCCGGTCCGCCTCCTCGCGATGCAGTCTAGCGACCTGCGATCCCGCCCGAGGGTGGGTCGCGCCCTGCGACGGAGCGCGCTGACGCGCCCCGTCCCTACTCCCCTGCGAGCCGCCGGTCGTGCCAGGGCATGACGATCCGTTCCGCGACCACGACGACGAGGTACAGCCCGATCCCGATCGCGCACGCGAACACGATCGCCGCCCACGACCGCTCGAAGTTGAGGAACGCCGAGTACGTCGCGATGTACTGGCCGAGGCTCGCGCGCGGCGCCGCGAAGTACTCGCCGACCACCGCACCGATCGTCGCCAGGGTCACCGCCAGCCGGAGCGCGGTGAAGATGTACGGCAGCGCGTTGGGGACGCGCAGCTTGCGGAACACGGCCGATCTCGGGAGCGGCGTACGAGCGCATCAGCTCGAGCGACTGCGGATCGACCGTCGTCAGCCCGCGGACCGTGTTGATCATCACCGGGAAGAAGCACAGGGCGGCCGCGACCATCGCCTTGGAGAGCTGCTGGTCCAGCCCGAACCAGTTGTTGAACAGCGGCGCGAACGCGAGGATCGGGACGGAGCTGGCCGCCACCGCGAACGGCATCAGCGAGTCCTGCATCGATCGATAGCGGGCCGTGATCGCGCCGACGACGATCCCGGCCGTCGCACCGATCACCAGGCCCGCGACGATCTCGACGAACGTGTAGCGCGCCGCGGCGAACAGCTCCGGCAGGTAGGTCTGCCAGGCCACCGCGATCGCGACCGGGCCTGGCAGGATGAACTGCTTGATGTCGAGGACGCGGACGAGCAGCTCCCACGTCACGAGCAGCCCGACGAGGAGCAGGACCGGCGGTCCCCAGTCCCGCGCCCGGTCGCCGGCGCTCGGTCCCTGGGACGGGCTGACGACCGTGCCCGCGGCGGCGGTCATCCCGACAGGCCTTCCGCGGCGACCCGGGCCACCTGCCCGTCTCGTCCGGCGCCGCCCTCCTCGCCGCGGAGCGCCTCCCGGACCGCGGTCACGAGGTGGAAGTACTGCTCCATCTCGCGGGTATCGACGGTCCGCTCACGGGGCAGGTCGATGTCGATCACGGCGCTGATCCGGCCCGGTCGTGCCGACATGACGACGACCCGGGTCGAGAGGAACACCGCCTCGGCGATCGAGTGGGTCACGAACATCACCGTCGTCCGCGTCCGCTCCCAGATCTTGAGCAGCTCGAGGTTCATGCGCTCGCGGGTCATCTCGTCGAGCGCCCCGAACGGCTCGTCCATGAGCAGGATCGCCGGGTCGACCGCGAGGGCGCGCGCGATCGCGACCCGCTGCTGCATGCCGCCCGACAGCTGCCACGGATGATGACCCGCGAAATCGGCGAGCTCGACGAGCTCGCAGGTTGGCCAGGGCGCGCTGCTCGCGCTCGGCCTTGGGCGTGCCGTTCACCTCGAGCGGCAGCTCGACGTTGCCCTGGACGGTCCGCCAGTCGAACAGGATCGGCGCCTGGAAGACCATGCCGTAGTCGCGGTCCAGGCGGGCCTGCAGCGCCGTCTTGCCGTTGACCGTCACGCTGCCCGACGACGGCGAGATGAGGTCGCCCACGATCCGCAGCAGGGTCGACTTCCCGCAGCCCGACGGCCCGATGAGGGACACGAACTCCCCCTGGACGACCGACAGGTCGATGTCGACGAGCGCCTCGACCCGGCCGGCACGCCTGGCCGCGCGGCGCGAAGACCTTCGACACGCCGGCGATCTCGACGACGGATCGCCCCGGCGTTGCGTCCGGCGGCGGCATCGCGTCGGCGTCGCGGTCATCGGGCGCCCGCCGCATCGGGTCGCCGCTCGTTGCGCAGCACCCAGTTCTCGACACCCGCGACCAGGAGGTAGACGCCGATCCCGAGCAGCGACGACACGACGATCGTCGCCCACAGGTATTCGGCGTTCAGCGAGTAGTACTGCATGCCGGTGATGATCTGCCGCGCAAGCCCGTCCTGGATCAGCGACGGCAGCTCGCCGACGATCGCCCCGACGACGGCCGCGGGGGCGGCGATCCGGAAGCCGGTGAACAGGTACGGACGGGCGGCCGGCAGCCGCAGCTTGCGCAGGATCGCACCGCGCGACGCCGCGTACGAGCGCATGAGCTCGAGGGCGCGCGGGTCGTACGCGCGCAGGCCACGCAGGGCCGCGATGGTCACCGGGAAGAACGTCAGGTACGTCGACACGATCGCGACCCCGAACCAGTCGGCCTTCAGGCCGATGACGATGAGCGGGGCGATGGCGATGATCGGGATGGTCTGGCTGGCGACGATGATCGGCACGAGCGCCCGCTCGAGGATCCGGACGTGGACCAGCAGGATCGCGAGCCCGAGCCCGAAGATCGATCCGAGCGCGAAGCCGATCGCCGCGTTGCGCAGCGTGAACAGCGCCGCGCCGACCAGCCGCTCGAGGGTCGAGGCGCCGTTCGCGTCGAGGGCGAAGAACTCGAACGCGATGTCCCAGGTGTGCGGCAGCTTCACGTCCGTGGCGAACGGCAGCGCGAGCGGCGGATCGTGGTCGATCGCGAGCCCGGTCCCGAGGATCGCGTCGTACCGCCAGGGATCGCCGCCGATGAACTTGACCAGCTCCCAGGCGACCAGCAGGACGACGAGGACCGTCAGGAAGCCGATCGACCGGTCGCAGCCGGCGGCGCAGGTCGTCGTTCGCGGCGTCACGAGCGTGCCGGCGGGTGCGGCGACGGCCATCAGGGCGTCTGCCGCGAACGCGTCATCGCGGCGTCGCCGGGTGACGTCCGGCGCCGGTGGCATGGCCACGGCTACCGGCGACCGCCTGGTCGGCGATGTCGAGCGCGGCGTCGATGATCTCGAACCCGCCCGCCAGCTCGTCCTCGGTGATGCACAGCGGCGGGTTGGTGTGGATCGAGTTGTTCGCGATCATCGTGTACAGGCCGTGGTCGCGGAAGTACTTGCCGACCGCCTTCATCTCGTCCGAGGTGCCGTTGAACGGCGTCATCGGCGTCCACGGGTCGCGCGTCCGGACGAGGTCCAGGATCCCGAACAGCCCGAGGTTGCGGTGCGCGCCGACGGACGGGTGCCGCGCCGCCAGCCGCTCGTGGTGCTCGCGCATGCGCGACCCGAGCCGCGCCGCGTTCTCGATGAGGCCGTCCTCCTCGTAGACGCCGGATCGTCGCGAGCGCGGCCGCGAGCGAGACCGGGTGCGAGGAGTAGGTCAGCCCGCCGTAGAACATCTTCTGGTCGAAGAACTCGGCGATGGGTCGGCGCATCGCGACCGCGCCGAGCGGCAGGTACGACGACGTCAGGCCCTTGGCCATCGTCATCAGGTCGGGCACGACGTCCCAATGGTCGACCGCGAACCAGCGCCCGGTCCGCCCGAAGCCCGCCATGACCTCGTCGCAGACCATCAGGATGCCGTGGCGGTCGCACAGCTCGCGCACCCCGGCGATGTACCCGTCGGGCGGGATGAGGATGCCGTTCGTGCCCGACGACCGTCTCGAGGAAGACCGCCGCGATCGTGTGCGGGCCTTCGTAGCGGATGACGTCCTCGAGGCCCTGCAGCGATTCCGCCACGGGACGGGGTTCCGCCTCGCCCCAGCGATGGGTGTCCGGGTAGCGCACGACGCCGACCAGGCCCGGGCTCGTTGGCCCAGCGCCGGGGATCGCCGGTCAGGGTCATCGCGCCCATCGTCGCCCCGTGGTACGAGCGATACCGCGCGAGGATCTTGGTGCGACCCGTGTAGTGGCGCGCCAGCTTGATGGCGTTCTCGATCGCCTCGGCGCCGCCGAGCGTGAAGAACACCTTGTCGATGTCGCCCGGCAGGATCTCGGCGAGCTTCCGGCCGAGACGGGCGCGGATCTCGGTCGCGAACGCGGGCTGGACGTACTGGAGCTTCGTCGCCTGCTCGATGATCGCGTCGATCACCCGGCGGTCGCCGTGGCCGATGTTGACCGACATCAGCTGGCTGTTGAAATCGAGGATCCGGCGCCCGTCCGGCGTGTACAGCCAGACGCCTTCGGCGCGATCGATGGCGATCGGATCGATGGCGCCCTGCGCCGACCACGAGAAGAACGTGTGCTCCCGGCTGAGCGCGACGATCTCGTCGGTCGTCATCGCGTCCGCCGCCGTGCCGATGCCCATTGGACCTCCTCCTCGCGCGATCCCGACCGGTCGATCGGCTCGCGCGACACGCCGTCCGAGCGCAGGCGCCGATTACAGCACATCCGGGTCCGGCGGCGAGCCCGGGTGCGCCTCAACGAGGCGGCGCCAGCACCGTCAATGCGCCAGGCAGGACGGATGCCTCGAGCCAGCCCGGTGGATGCGGGTCGCCGTCGGTCTCGATCGGCTGGGCGGGCTCCGCCTCGATGCGCACGTCGCGGACGCCGCGACGGATGACCGTGCCGTCCTGCTCGCCGACGTGCCACAGGAGGGCCGCGGCGCCGCGCAGGCCGTCGAGCAGGGAGCGCCCGCCGACGACGATGAGGTCGAGCAGGCCGTCGGACGGGTCGAGCGGCTGCCGAGCCCCGAGCCGGCCCGGGATCAGGTCGCCGCAGTTGGCCACGAGGACGACGAGCCCGGTGATCTCGATCGTCGCCCCGTCGGCGCGGATGCGTGAACCGGGCCGGGCGCAATCGCGACGCCTCGCGCACGGCGGCGCCGACGTAGGCGCCGAACCGGATCCGGCGCTTCCACTCGTGCTCGGCCGCGGCCATGATCCGGGCGTCGAGGCCCATCCCGCAGGCGACGATGAAGTGCCGCTCGTGCGACCACGGCGTCCGTGGCCCGACCAGCGCGCGAGACCGAGGTCGATGGCGCGCGGCGTCCCGTGGCGGATCGCGTCGATCGCCCGGTCCACGCCGCCGACCCGCAGCGCCGAGGCGAGGACGTTGCCGGTCCCGCCCGGCACGACGGCGAGGGTGACCCCGGTGCCGGTCAGTGCGTCGGCGGCGTCGCGGATCGTGCCGTCGCCGCCGAGAGCCACGACCAGCGGGCGCCCGGTGGGGTCGCGGAGCGCGGCGAGTGCCGTGTCGTGGTCGCCGTCCACGATCTCGACCGGCGCCGCCGCCGACCCGCCTGGCGCACGGCCGCCTCGATCGTCGTGCACGACGCCGCGCCCGGCGGACCGGATCGTGGAGACGCGCTGCCCGCCGATTCACGACGATGAGCGGCGGCCGGGCACCGGCCGGGGGGTGCGGCATGGTCCCGCGATGCTACTCGGCCGCGCCGTCCCGCCCCGCCGCCACGTGCGGACACGGGTCGCGGGGCGTCCGGCGGCCCGCGACGGGTCGCCAGGATCGACAAGCGCGCTTTCGTGAAAGCGGCTAGACTCCGCCGCGCCGACCGACCCCCAGGTCAGACAAGGGACAGACAACTCAAGAGCTCGCCGCCGCACGGCTTCAGCAGAGTCGTCCCGTTCGCGTCCCACTCGCGTCGGTCCTGGATCGCCGGCCCCTCGGGTGCCGGTCCCCCACCAGCCATGCCCCCGTTCCGTGCGCCCTGGCGGGCTTCGACTACCACCGTCGCGCCCCATCGCGACGTGCTGGCAGGAAGGAGCACCATTGCGCACGCTGAAACTGGGCGCACGAGCGTTCATCCCGGTCGCCCTCGCGGGAGCCGTCATCCTTGGTCTCACCCCGGCACCGGCCGCGGCCGCGTCGCCGAAGACCGAGGCCCAGCAGATCATCAATGTGGCGAAGAAGCAGCTCGGCGATCCGTGGCGCTACGGCGCGCAGGGGCCCGCGATCCTTCGATTGCTCGGGGCTCGTCATCTATTCGTTCACCAAGGCCGGCGACGCCAAGGCCATCGGCAAGGGCAAGTACCGCTCGGCCCGGGCGCTGTACCGCTACTTCAAGGCACGCGGGCTCGCCAGCCGGTCCAACCCGAAGCCCGGTGACCTCGTCATCTGGGGCGGTGGCACGCATGTCGGCATCTATGTCGGCAAGGGCAAGGCCATCAGCACGCTGACGAACGGCGTCCGCGTCCACGGCGTCCACGCCGTGCGCGCCCGCTTCACCGCCTACCTGCACACCGGCATGTCGACGCTGTCGACCACCGGCAAGCGCCTCGCAGCGGCGGCCGGCAAGGCGCCTGCCTCGTCGAAGCGCAAGATCGCGATCGGCGACGTGCGGCACACGACCGGTTCGGTCAACCTGCGCCGCGGCGCCGGTGTCGGCAAGTCCCGGATCACCGTGCTGCGCAACAACGCGAGGCTCGTCGTCGTCGGGCAAGGGCCAGGACGCGCGCGGTCGCTGGTGGCTCAAGGTCGATGCGGGTTCCCGCACCGGCTGGGTCGCCAAGTGGCTCACCGACTGACCGACTGACCACCGCGCATCACGAGCGCCCGGGCCATGCCCGGGCACGCACCCAGCCACGGCCCGGGCCACGCCCGGGCCGTTTCGATTCCGGTCCGCCTGCTAGGGTTGAGCCGACACAACGCGCAGGAGGTGCCGATGGACCGGGCCGGCTTCCACGACTGGTTGCAGCGCTACGTCGACGCATGGCGACTGCTCGATCCCGTCGCGATCGGTGACCTGTTCAGCCAGGACGTCCGCTACGCGTACGACCCGTTCGACGAGGCGCTCGTCGGCCGCGCCGCGGTCGTCGCCTCGTGGCAGGCCGACCCCGACGAGCCAGGCTCGTGGCAGGCCGACTACGAGGTCCTGGCCATCGATGGCGACGTGTGCGTGGCCCATGGCCGGACGCGCTACCTGACCGACGACCGGCAGGCGATCGATCGCGAGTTCGCGAACGTCTTCGTGTGCCGCTTCGATGCCGAGGGCCGCTGCCGCGAGTTCACCGAGTACTACATGCGTCGGCGACCGGACGCGATCCCCGACGAGGAGCCACCGGCGGGCTGACGCCAACGGGCTGCGAGCTGCGCTGCGCCTGACGCAGACCCACCGCCAACGGACGCCTCCGTGTACGCTCACCGCCTGCTGCACGCACCAACGCACTGAGGAGCCGAGCGATGCCCCGAATCGTCCGTGGCGCCCTGGTCCAGGCCAGCTGGACCGGCGACAAGGAATCGATCATCCAGAAGCACGAGGAGCACGCCCACGAGGCGGCGAAGCAGGGCGCCCAGGTCATCCTGTTCCAGGAGCTGTTCTACGGGCCGTACTTCTGCCAGGTCCAGGACCCGCAGTACTTCAGCTACACCGAGCTCATCCCGGACGGCCCGACGACGAAGCGGATGCAGGACCTCGCCAAGCAGACCGGGCATGGTCGTCGTCGCCCCGATGTACGAGGAGGACGGTCGCGGCCTCCGGGGTCTACTACAACACCGCTGCCGTCATCGACGCCGACGGGACCTACCTCGGCAAGTACCGCAAGACCCACATCCCGCAGGTGAAGGGCTTCTGGGAGAAGTACTACTTCCGGCCCGGCAACCTCGGCTACCCGGTGTTCCAGACCGCGGTCGGCAAGGTCGGCGTGTACATCTGCTACGACCGCCACTTCCCGGAAGGTGCCCGCGCCCTCGGGCTCAACGGCGCCGAGATGGTGTTCATCCCGTCGGCCACGTCACGCGGCCTGTCGGAGTACCTGTGGCGCATCGAGCAGCCGAGCCATGCCGTCGCCAACGGCTACTTCGTGGGCACCATCAACCGAGTCGGCATCGAGCCCGACTAGGTGACGACGACTTCTACGGCCAGAGCTACTTCGTGGATCCGCGCGGCCAGTTCGTCGGCGACGTCGGCGTCGGCCCACGACGAGGAGCTCCTCGTCCGCGACCTCGACATGGACAAGATCATCGCAGGTCCGCCACACGTGGCAGTTCTATCGGGACCGCCGGCCGGACGTGTACGAGGACCTGACGCGGGCCTGACCGACGGGCGTCGTGCGCGCGTCCCGGGACGCGCGCGCCGGAAGGCGCTATCATCCGCGCGGCTCGGCCATTCGGAGGAGGATGGCCGAGCCCTTCTGTGTCCGGCCGATGTCGCGCGTGCCTGACGCCGACGCGGCGCCGACAAGCCGCGACGCGGTCAGCGCTCGTCGTCGAGGAACTCGCCCGGGACGTCCTCGTCCCACCGGCCCAGGCAGGAACAGGGCCATCGCGAGGCCGATCACCGCGGTCGCGATGGCGACGACGACCGCGGCATGTCGACAGCGGGAGCGGGCGGATGTCAGCAGGCATGCCGCGATCGTGGGGCGGGCCTGTTGCCGCCGGTCAACGCCTCGTCAACGTCATGCCGCCGCCCGGCCGGACGCCGGCGCGCTCGGCCTCAGCGCACCGCCTTCTTCACGAGCGCGGCGATCTTCTTCTCATCGGCGGGTGTCAGCTTCGTCAGCGCCCAGGACGTCGGCCACATGGCGCCGTCGTCGAGGTTCGCGTCGTCGTTGAAGCCGAAGGACGCGTACCTCGACTTGAACTTGGCCGCGGCGGTATAGAAGCAGACGACCTTGCCGTCCTTGTTGGCATACGCAGGCATCCCGTACCAGGTCTTCGGCTCGAGGGATGGTGCACTCTCCTTGACGATCGCGTGGATCCGCTCGGCGATGACGCGATCCGGTTCCGGCATCTCGGCGATCTTCTCGAGCACGTCGCGCTCGCCGTCCGCTTTCGCGCGCCGCGCCGCGCGCCCGCCTTCCGCTCCCGGACGGTCTCCTTCAGGGCGGCAAGTTCCTCCTCCGTGAGCACACCGGCGGAGGTGTCGGGCCTGGTCGCGCTCTTGGCGGACTTCTTCGTCGCGTTCATTGCGGGTTTTCTCCTCTGCGGCTCTTGCTGGGGTGACCCTCATGCTAGGGAGCCGCCGCGGAAGTCGCTTCTCCGAAACTGCTCGATCGTGGCCCGGGCCATGCGGTGCGGTGTACCCTCTTGGACTTCCAGCCCCGTCCCGGAGGTCGCCTGGGCATGCAGTTCGGTTTCACGCTCAAGCCCGACCACACGATCGAGCGCACCCTCGCCCTGGCCAGGCAGGCCGAGGCCGCCGGCTTCGAGTACGGCTGGCTGTTCGACAGTCACGTGCTGTGGCGGGATCCCTATCCCGCTGCTCACGCTGATGGCCGGCGCCACCGAACGGATGCGTCTCGGGACCTGCGTGACGAACCCGGGCACGCGCGAGCCGACGGTGACCGCATCCGCGCTCGCGACGCTCGACGAGATCAGCGGCGGCCGGATGGACCTCGGGCATCGGCCGGGGCGATTCGGCGCGGCGGGTGCTCGGCAAGCCGCCGATCACGCTCGCGCACACCGAGGAGGCGATCCGCGTCATCCGCGCGCTGGTCGCGGGCGAGACCATCCCCTACGAGGGCACGGACCTCCACTTTCCGTGGACGGCGGGCTGGACCCTCCCGGTCTGGGTCGCCGGCTACGGCCCGATGGCCCTGGCGATGACCGGCCGCGTCGCGGACGGGATCATCCTCCAGCTCGCGGACCCCGACCTCATCCGCTGGTTCGCGGGACAGGTCCGCGAGGCGGCGATCGCCGCGGGTCGCGACCCGGCGTCGATCAAGGTCCAGGCCGCGGCACCGGCGCACGTCGGGCCGCGCGACGTCGGCCGTGACCGGACGCGCTGGTTCCCGGCGCTCGTCTCGAACCATGTCGTGGACCTCGTCAACAAGTACCCCCGCGACCAGCTGCCGCCGGCGCTGACCGGCTACATCGCCGATCGCGAGGGCTACGACTACCTCCACCACGCCGAGGTCGGCTCGTCGAACGCGGCGTTCGTCGGCGATGAGGTGACCGACCGGTTCTGCGTGCTCGGCCCGCCCGAGGAGCAGGTCGCCAAGCTGCGCGAGCTCGCCGACGCCGGTGTCGACCAGTTCAACCTGTACCTCATGAACGGCGACGAAGAGGCGCAGCTCGAGGCGTACGGCCGCGACGTGATCCCGGCGTTCCGGGCCTGAGGCCGGCACGGCGCGGGCGGTGACCGAGGCCACGCCGGGCCCGGGGCCGGGGCGAGGCCCGGGCCGGGGCACTCGGGGTCGCGACCACCCATGGTCATGGGTCGGATGTCAGGCTGGTGCCGGCCCCCGGTCGGGTGGAAGATGTCGGCCCGACGAGCGGGCGCACCCTGACGCGCCGGCGCTCGATCGAGACCCCGGGAGGTTGTCGAGATGCACCGACTTCGTGCCAGCCGTGATCCCTTCTGGGATGCCGATGGAGCGGCCGTGCGCCGCGACCGGACACGCCAGCGGATCCTCGGCGGTGCCGCCCTGGCCATGGCCATCGCCGCCTGCGGCCTGACGACCGCCGTATGGATCCGCGAGCTCGCCCCCTTCGCGTCGAGGATCGGCCTGGGCTGAGGCGTTCCGACAGCGGGAGCCGGTGACCCCGGGCACCGCGATCCATCGGTGACGGCCTGACCGGGGGCCGTCCGGTGGCATCCGAGGGCGTGCGGGGCCCTCGCGTCGCGAGCCGCTGGGACGACTTCGCTATCGACAACCGGACCCCACGCGGCCACACACTCGCGATCCACCCAACCGCCGGGGAGATCGTCGTGGGTCGCCGGGGCTTTCCACGAACCATCGTTGCAGCCGCCATCGTCGTGCTGACGATGCTGAGCGTGGGCGCCCCGGCGGCGATCGCCGCCACGACGATCGATCTCGATCAGTGGGCCAGCAGCGACAAGGCCTGGCAGAACGGCAACCTCAACGGCAACAACAGCCGTTACCCCGAGGGTGGCGATCGTCCCGTTCCGCCTGGCGATCGAGGGCCTCAAGCCGGGCAAGCACACGATCCACATCAACTACGACTTCACGGCCGGCGGGCACAAGGCCTACGACTTCCTGGCGACCTGGAACGTGACGAACGCCAAGGACCGCATCTGTGCGGGCAGTGGCGGGGCGATCTCGTCCATGTGTCCCGGGCTGCCGTCCTCGTCGAGTGCGGCATTCCCGTCGGACAAGTACAAGGCCAACGGGCTGTCCGTGAGCGGCGCGGAGCAGTATTCCGGCGCGCCTCGACGACTGACGATCTGGGGCGGGACGATCGCGTCCATCAGCGGCCCCGAGCACAGCGGCTCGCCGAACGGCAACAGCACCGCGGACTTCTTCGTCACGCTTCGAGTCGAAGGGCTCGGCGGTCCTGCTGGCCTGGGGCGGCCACCTCGCGCAGTCCGCCTACTGGGACCGCTCGGACGGCGGGTCCTCCGACGGCGCGGCGATGGTGTCCGGCGCCCCGTGGCACATGCGCACGCTCCAGATCGACGGAGCGGGCAACAAGAACCAGGATCGGAGCATCCAGCCGAGCGCGATCGTCGGCGAGCTGCCCCCACAGGCGCTCGCCCCGACGCCGGCACCGACCCCGGTCCCCCCACGCGCCGCGGCTCCGACGCCTCGTCCCGTCGGGACCCCGCGTCCCGGCGCGCCGACCCAGCGCCCGAACGACGATCCGCCCGGCGATCCCAACGCGCCCGGCACGACGCCCTTCGTCGTGATCACCCCGCCGCCGACGAGCACCGTGCCCACCGCGACCGGATCGACACCGGCGACGCCGTTCCTCGCGGGCCTGTTCCTGGTCCTGCTGGCCGGCAGTCTGCGTGGTCCTGGCCGGCGCGTCGCGTGCCCGCGATCGGCGAGGCCGCTGACCGGGCGCGGGTCGACCGGCCACACCCCTCCGACGCGCCGCGCATCCGCGACTGAGCTCGCGCGAGCCCCGACACCATCGCCTACCATGGCCCTCCTGACCGACCGATGTCCGTCGCCCAGGAGGGACCGATGCGAACGCTCATCGCCAACGGCACCGTCGTCACCGCCGAGGGTTCCCAGGCCGCCGATGTCCTGATCGACGGCGAGACGATCGCGGCCATCGGCAGCGACCTCGCGGGGGCCGGCATGGCGGCCGACGAGACGATCGATGCGGCGGGCAAGTACGTGATCCCGGGCGGCATCGACGTCCACACGCACATGGAGCTGCCGTTCGGCGGCACGTTCGCCAAGGACACCTTCGAGACCGGCACCCGCGCCGCCGCGTTCGGCGGGACGACCTCGATCGTCGATTTCGCCGTGCAGTCGCGTGGGGCGTCCCTGCGGGCCGGCCTCGACGCCTGGCACGCCAAGGCGGAGGGCAACGCGGTCGCCGACTACGGCTTCCACATGATCATGAGCGACGTCAACGACGGGACGCTCGCGGAGATGGACCAGCTCGTCGCCGAGGGCGTCCCCGACTTCAAGCTGTTCACCGCCTATCCGGGCGTCTTCTACAGCGACGACGGGGCGATCTTCCGGGCGATGCAGCGGACCGCCACCAACGGCGGGCTGATCATGATGCACGCCGAGAACGGGATGGCGATCGATGTCGTGGCCGAGCAGACGGTCGCCGCCGGCACGACCGACCCGATCGGGCACGGCCTCGCGCGCAGGGAGGTCTTCGAGGGCGAGGCCACCAATCGCGTCATCCGCCTGGCCGAGGCGGCCGGCGTGCCCGTCTACATCGTCCACCTGTCCGCCCGGGAGGCCCTCGCGGAGGTCCGCGCCGCCCGCGACCGGGGAACCAAGGCGTTCGCCGAGACGTGCCCGCAGTACCTGTTCCTGTCGCTCGACGATCTCGGCAACGGGTTCGAGGGCGCCAAGTACGTGTGCTCCCCTCCCCTGCGCCCGAAGGACCACTGGGACGACCTGTGGAGCGGGCTCGTGACCGACGACCTCTCGGTCGTGTCGACCGACCACTGCCCGTTCGACTTCGAGGGCCAGAAGGAGCTCGGCCGCGACGACTTCCGCAAGATCCCCAACGGCCTGCCCGGGGTCGAGGACCGCATCGACCTGCTCCACGACGGCGGCGTGCTCGCCGGGCGCATCTCGCGCGAACGATGGGTCGAGATCATCTCGACGGCGCCGGCGAAGCTCTTCGGGATGTACCCGCAGAAGGGCTCCGTGAGCGTCGGCGCCGATGCCGACCTCGTCGTCTACGACCCGAACCGGACGCGCACGATCTCGGCCGCGACGCACCACATGGACGTCGACTACTCGTGCTACGAGGGCCGCCAGGTCCGGGGCGCCAGCGACGTCGTGCTGTCGCGGGGCAGCGTCATCGTGCGTGACGGCCAGTTCACCGGCCGCAAGGGTCACGGCCGGTTCATCAAGCGCGGACCGGCCGACCACGCCCGGCTGGGCTGAGGGGGATCGCGATGACCGCCGATCCAGGCCCGGTTCGGGCACGTGAACGTCACGGCCGTCGACTGGCGGCGGCTGGCCGCGTTCTACACCGACGTGTTCGGCTGCACGTTCGTCCCGCCCGAACGGGACATCCGGGGTCCCCACCTCGATGCCGCCACCGGGCTCAGCGACGCGCACCTGACCGGTGCCCATCTGCGGCTGCCCGGGCTGGGCGACGACGGACCGACGCTCGAGATCTTCAACTACGACGAGCTGGCGCCCCACCCCGGAACGGTGGTGGCGCGCCCGGGCTGGGGTCACGTGGCGTTCCAGGTGCCCGACGTCCGGGCGGCGGTCGACGCGGTCCGCGCCGGCGGGGGCGGTCTCCTCGGCGACGTCATCACGACGCAGACCGCCGACGGCCGCTACGTCACGTGGGGCTACACGACCGACCCCGAGGGCAACATCGTGGAGCTGCAAGCCTGGTCCGACACCCCGCCCGGATGATCCCGACCGCCCGTCGCCTGCGGATCCCCGCCGACCTCGACCGGCTCGCCGAGGTGCGGACCCTCGTGCGCGAGGTCGCGACGAGCTGCGGCGCCCCGCCGGTCTGCATCGACGACCTCGTCCAGGCCGTCGACGAGGCGGCGACCAACGTCATCGTGCACGGCTATCGCGGCGAGCCGGGCTGGCTGGACATCGCCGCCGATCTCGTCGACGAGCAGATCGTCATCATCATCGAGGATGGCGCGCCGACGTTCGATCCGACCGCGGTCCCCGAGCCCGACCTGGCCGTGCCAGCGGCCCACCGCCGACCCGGCGGCATGGGCATCCATCTCATGCGCCTCGCGACCGATGAGCTGACGCACGCACCACGACCCGGCGGCGGCAATATCCTGACCCTCGCACGTCGCCTCGACCCCCGCCCGAAGGAGGACCGCTAGATGGCCCTGGAGACCACGGTCGACCACGTCGACGGCCGAGTGGCGATCACCGTCATCACGCTGGACGGCGAGCTCGACGCATCGAACTTCGAGTCCCTCGTCGACACGGTGCGCGGCCTGTACGAGGACGGCACCCGCCAACTGCTGCTGGACCTCAGCGGCCTACGCTTCATGGCGAGCTCGGGGCTCGTCGCGCTGCACTCGATCGTGCGGATCATGCACGGCGAGCCCGCCCTCGACCCCGAGGCCGGCTGGGGCGCGCTCCACGCGGTCGGGGCTGACGACGCGTCCGCAGACGGAGGTCCAGCTGTGCGGGCCGCAGCCCGCCGTCGAGCGCGTCCTCGGGCGGACCGGGCTCGACCGGCTGTTCCCCGTCCATCCCGATCGGGCGACCGCGCATCGCCGCGGTCTGAGCCCCGGATGCCCGATCGTCCGTCGACCGCCGGACCGGGCGTCGACGCGGTCCTGGCCCCGTTCCGGGCGCTCGGATCGACGCTCGTCGTCGTCGTCGAGGATGCGACCGGCACGCAGGCTCGCCGGGACGTCGGATGCGGACGCACCGGGTGGCTGCATCGCGCGGGACATCGTCGCGGGCCCGTTGGCGGGCGGCCGGGTCGTGGCCTGGGGACCGTCGGCCACGACGCCGCTGGCCGTCGCCGCCGTCGACTCGCTGGCGGTCGCCCTCGGGATCGCCCACACGACCGGCGGGCACGGGATCGCGGATCGAGGCGGCAGCCCGGCGGATCGAGCAGGAGCTGGCCCACGGCCGTCGCCTCCAGCGCAGCTTCGTGTCGCTCGTCGCGCCGGACGTGCCGGGCTACGAGCTGGCCAGCTACTACGAGGCGGCTCGCGAGGTCGGCGGCGACTTCTTCGACCTCTTCCGGATGCGCCGCCGCGGGCGCCCGCTGAGCATCGTCATCGCCGACGTGACGGGCAAGGGCATCGCGGCGGCCCTGCTCATGGCCTTCTCACGCCCCCTCCTGCATGCCGCCATCGACAACACGACCGGCCCCGCCGAGGCGCTCGAGCGGACGAATCGCGTGCTCGTCCAGGAGCGCCGGTCCTCACTGTTCATCACCGCGCTGTGTGCCCGGCTGGACGCCAGGACGGGACACCTGTGCATCGCCAACGCGGGCCACGAACCCCCGCTCCTCGTGCCGGCCGACGGCTCGCCGATCCGCTCGCTGCCGGCGCCGGGCCGCTGCTCGGCGCGTTCGAGCGGCTGGACGTGCCCGAGATCACGGTCGACCTCGTGCCCGGCGATCTCGTCCTGCTCTACACGGACGGCGTGACCGACGCCCGATCGGCGGACGGCTCGCGGTTCGACGACGCGCGCCTCCTCTCGACGATCGAGGAAGCGCGCGGCGGAACGGCGCAGGACGTGGTCGACGCGATCTCCGCCGCGGTCGACGCGTTCCAGGGACCGGTCGAGCCGGCCGACGACATCACGATCGTGGCCGTCGGCCGGCTGCGGTCCCCGAGGACCGGACGGGTCAGGCGACCTCGCTCGGTCGCCGGCTGAAGATCCGCAGGGCGGCGAGGACGAGCATCTCGATCAGCGTCCAGGCGATGAGCGCCACGATGGCAGCGACGTCCAGGACGGAGCCCTGGTCGGCGCTCACGCTGTCAAGGGCGAACATGCCGCGGAACGGCTCCACGAACGGCGCGGTCACGTTGAGCAGGAACGACACGACGTCGTTCCCGACGTTCGCGTCGAGCAGGAGCAGGACGATGCGCAGGATCAGCGCGACCTGCAGGATCCCGAACAGGAACGTCACGATCCGGGCGAGCGACCGTGAGGCCGGACGGGCCACTGGGCTCGTAGGCGCGTTCCGTGGTGCGGACCGTGGACGCGGCCACGGGATCGGGAACCGTGCCGGCCGTCGTGGGGGTGGCCGCCCCGGTCGCGGTCGTCTCCCGCGTGGTGGTGCGTTCGTACTCGGTCATCGCATGCCTCCTCGGCAAGACTGGGCGGCCAGCGTGTCCCTTGAGGGCTGCAGGATGTCTCTCCACCGCACCGTGGCGTGGTTGCAGGCGCGTGTCACTCGCGGCTGCCGCGCACGGGCGGCCACGGCATCAGCCCAGGGTCGGGCGGCCCAGCGTGCGGCGATAGTGCTCGTTGAAGTCGAACAGGAAGCGGTCCTTGCGCGGATACACGCCGTGGCGGTACGCCCGCGACGAGACACCTGTCTGCGCCCGCGCGCAGACCGCCCAGTCCTGCTTCGAGATGAGGTCCCACAGCTCGACCACCGGCTCCGGCGCGAAGTCGGCGGCGGCGATCGTCTCCGGGCGGAACAGGTATTCGGACACGACCGTCGTGTGCGCCGGCCCATCCGGGTACAGCACGTAGTACATCGCCGCGTCCGGGTGGAGGTTCAGCAGCAGGTTCGGGAACTGGAACGTGCCGTAGTACATCCGCCGGTCCTCGGGCGACAGCCCGGGCAGCGGCGGCAACGTCGATGTGCCGGTCCGGGTGAAGCTCGTGGCGCCCTCCACCATCCAGTTCCCGTCGTCGGGCGTCTGCCCGTCCCAGACCTCGCCGAAGCGGTAGAGCGGCACCACCTGGACGAGCTCCGGATGGATCGTCGGGCAGTGCAGGCACTCGTTGTAGTTCTCGACGACGATCTTCCAGTTGGCGGCGACCTCGTAGCGCAGCCGCACGCCGATGCGCAGCTCGTCCAGGCCGTACCGGTCGAAGTTGGTGATGCTCTCCGTGCCGGCGCGCAGGGTGTCGAGCAGCGGTCCCGGTGTCTCGGCGAGGTTCACGAAGAGGAAGCCCGCGTACGTCTCGGCGGCGACGGCGTGCAGCGGGTAGTCGGCCCGCTCGAAGCCCTCGTCCTCGTCGACGTTGGGCGTCCCGACGAGCCGGCCGTCGAGGTCGTACGACCACGCGTGGTACGGGCACTTGAAGACCTTGCTCACGGTGCCGCAGCCCGGGTCGTCGTCGAGCAGCTTGGTGCCGCGGTGGGCGCAGACGTTGTAGAACGCCCGGACGGCTCCGTCCCGGTTGCGCGTCAGCACGATCGACTCCCCGGCCACGTCGCGCACGAGGAAGTCGCCGGGCGTCGCGATCTCCTCCGACCGTCCGACGCAGACCCAGTCGCCCCACCAGATCCGCTCGCGCTCCTCGGCGTAGACCGCGTCGCTCGTGTAGTCGGTGCCGGCCAGCGTGGGTCGCGGGCGCCACGCGGGCGTGCCGGGTGGCAGGACCGGCTTCGTGTGCGGGGCGCCTGGCGCCGCGGGATCCGTCGGGCGGGCGTCGGTGGCCATCGACGCCTCAGCGGGTGCGCGGGAACCCGAGGTCGACCTTCGACGTGCCGGGGTCCGGCCAGCGCGCCGTGACGACCTTGCCGCGGGTGTAGAAGCTGATGCCCTCCGGGCCGTACATGTGCAGATCGCCGAAGAGCGACGACTTCCAGCCGCCGAAGCTGTAGTACGCGACCGGCACCGGGATCGGGACGTTGATGCCCACCATCCCCGCGTTCACCTCGAACTGGAACTGGCGCGCGGCCCCGCCGTCGCGGGTGAAGATCGCCGTCCCGTTGCCGTACGGGTTGTCGTTGATCGAGCCCGACCGCCTCGACGTAGGTCGGGACGCGGACGACCTCGAGCACCGGCCCGAAGATCTCGTTGCGGTAGCACTCCATGTCGGGCCGGACGCGGTCGAGCAGCGAGACGCCGAGGAAGAACCCGACGCCCTCCTGGAACAGGACGTGCTGGCGCCCGTCGACGACGAGATCGGCGCCCTGGGCCGGTCCCGAGTCGAGGTAGCTCGCGACCTTGTCGCGATGCTCGCGGGTGACGAGCGGCCCCATCTCGGCATCGGGATCGGTGCCCGGGCCGACCTTGATCTTCGGCAGTCGCTCCTTGATCGCGTCGACCAGCGGGTCGGCCACGTCGCCGACCGCGACGACCACGCTGATCGCCATGCACCGTTCGCCGGCCGAGCCGTACGCCGCCGAGACCGCCGCGTCGGCGGCCGCGTCGATGTCCGCGTCCGGGAGCACGATCATGTGGTTCTTCGCCCCGCCGAGGGCCTGCACCCGCTTGCCCGCCTTGGTGCCGGTCTCGTAGATGTAGCGCGCGATCGGGGTCGAGCCGACGAACGACACGGCGGCGATGTCCGGGTGCTCCAGGATCGCGTCGACCGCGACCTTGTCGCCGTGCACCACGTTGAACACGCCGTCGGGCACGCCCGCCTCGTGGAGCAGTTCGGCCAGGAAGTTCGCCGCCGACGGGTCCTTCTCGGACGGCTTGAGGATGAACGTGTTGCCGGTCGCGATGGCCGTCGCGAACATCCACATCGGGACCATGGCCGGGAAGTTGAACGGGGTGATCCCGGCGACCACGCCCAGCGGCTGGCGGATCTGGTAGACGTCGACCCCGGTCGACGCCTGTTCCGTGAAGCCGCCCTTCATCAGGTTGGGGATGCCGCAGGCGAACTCGAGGTTCTCGAGCCCGCGGGCGATCTCACCCAGCGCGTCGGACGGGACCTTGCCGTGCTCGGCGGTCAGGTGGGCGGCGAGCTCGTGCCGCCGCTGATCCACCAGGTTGCGGATCTTGAACAGGATGTCGGTCCGCCGCGAGAGCGACGTCGCGCGCCAGCCCGGGAATGCGGCCTTGGCCGCCGCGACCGCGGCGCCGACCTCATCGATCGAGGCGAAGTCGACATGGCGGGTGAGCGTCGCCGGTCGCCGGGTCGTAGACGTCGCCCTGGCGACCCGACGTGCCGGCGACGAACCGGCCGCCGATCCAGTGGCTGACGCGGCCGGGCGCAGGATCGGACGCGTGGGACGTGGTGGGTTCGGCGACCTGGGTCATGGCGCGGATCCTCATTGCGGGCGGTCCGCCGTCCGGCCGCACCCGGCGGCTGCCTCGGCGGTGGCGTCGTTACTGGTCGTAGGCCCCCACGATACCCTGTCGCCGCCACGCGACCCCTCGTGGACCGCCCGTCAGAACTGCGGGCGGGTCTCCGGATCCGGCCACGACGGGTCGGCCATGCGCATCGCCGGACGGTGCGCCGCGACGGCGGGCGCCGAGCACGACGATCCCGATGATGGAGCCGATCGCCACGACCAGGGCAAGCGACCCGGTCGGCCCGAACGGGCCCGAGGACCGCCGGATCCCGCCAGGTCAGGGAGACGGCGGCACGGATGATCGCCCAGCCCGCGACGGCGACGAGCAGCCGCCGGCCGTCGCCCGGGTCGTCGCGCGCGGCCAGTGCGACCGTGAGGCCGAGCACGATCGCCCAGGCCAGCGTCGCGAGCCCCTCGTAGGCCTGTGACGGGTGGGACGGCAGGGCCGGCGCCAGCGATCCCCACGGTCCGTCACCCAGGAACGCGGTCGCCCACGCGTCATCGAACGGGAGGCCCTGCCCGCTCCCGCCGAGGACCATCGTGAGCTTGCCCGCAGCCAGTGCCACGAGCAGTGGGAGGGCCACCACGCGGGCCCAACGCCCGACGGGCGCCCCGAGGAGCGACGCCACGTACGCCCCCGTGACCATGCCGCCGACCACGCCCGTCGCGAGCTCGAGACCGCCCACCCCGGGGTCGAACAGGGCGGCCGGCGTGCTCGTGAACACGTCCAGGTGTGCGACGGCGTAACCCAGCCGTCCACCGATGACGGCGCCCGGCACCACGCCGACCGCGATGTACAGCAGGTCGTCCGCTCGCAACGTCGCGCGGCGGGCCAGCGACGCCCGCGACCATGAGGACCGCGGCGATGACGGCCGCGAGCGCGACCGTCTGCCAGCGCACGACGAAGCCGCCGGCGAGCTGGAGGAGGGGGTCGAAGTCGAACGCGATGAGGGCGATCGGCACGGTCGGGCCAGTGTACCCAAGCAGCTGGTGTCGGCTTGCCGACACCACGCGTGTCACCCGGGGCGTGGCCGGGGTGTAACGGAGGGCACACGATGCTCGTCATCCGGCTGGTTGCGCGGGGGCGCGACCGGTGTGGGGGCCGGAGGATCGGTGGGTCTGGGGGCTCACCGACCCATTCCCGGCGTCCGGCCCAAGGGGGGACGGGCCGGACGCCGTGACTCCAGAGGGGATCGACGTGTCGGACGCCACATCGTCGCCCGTGCTGAGCATCGAGTTGCTCGGACGATTCCGTGTCCTGGCCGACGGCCAGGACCTCCATCTCGCCGGACGCCACGCCCAGGCGCTGTTCACCCTGCTGGCGCTCACCCGGCGACCACGCACCCGCGAGGCGATCGCGACCGACCTCTGGCCGGACGCGATGGTCAGCGCGACAGGTCCGTTGCGGCAGGCCCTGTACCAGCTGCGATCCGCGATCGGCGCGATGGGCGTCGATCCCGACGCGATCCTCGAATCGGACGCGGAATCGCTGGGTCTGCGCGCGGACGCCATCGGGACGCTCGACGTGCTCGAATTCGAGCGATGCACCGACGACCCGTCCTGCGACGGCGAGGCCGCGGTGACCATCTATGCCGGCGACCTTGCCGAGGGCCTCGGTCACGAGTGCTTCGCCGCCGAACGCGAGCGCCTGGCGGATCGCTACGAGGACGTGCTGGCGGTGGTCGGCGCGGCGCGGCTGCGTGCCGGCGACCTGACCGGCGCCCGACTCCTCGCGGAGCGGCTGATCGCCCGCGATCCGTTGCGCGAGGAGGCCTACGCCATCCTCATGGAGGTCCATGGGATGAGCGGCACGCGCGCACAGATCGTGCGCCAGTACCGGCGCCTCAGTGCGATCCTCGCCCGGGAGCTCGGTGAGGACCCGCTGCCGGAGACCGATGCCGCGTACCGCATGGCCATGCAGCGCGCGGTCTCACGGTCGTACGAGCGGGCTGGTCGCAGCGAGCCGGCGCAGCCGACGCTGGCCGTGGTCGGGCGCTGACGGTCGCTCCCCGGGCGAACGCAAGCCGCGGCCCCGGACCGCGCCCGGCGGAGAGGCCGAGGGCTGCCTCACCTGAGCGGCGGCGGGACCTCGATCGTCGGGTTCGGCCCTCCCGGCGTGCGGGGTGGCCCCGGGAACTCGACGGGAGCCGTCGAAGGGCCAGGCAGGACCAGGTTCGGCTCGCACGAGATCAACCCCCAGACGAGCACGACGACGGCGATCAGTCGAACCATCGGGTGACCATACCGGACATGCAGAAGGCCCGCCGGGGGCTACCCGGCGGGCCTTGCTGGAGTTGCGATCGAGCGCGATGCGCCGATCAGGTGGCGGTCGTTACCTGACCTCGACCTGCATGAAGCTTCCCTGGGCGGAGACGTTGACCACGCGGATCTGCGTGCCCGTCTTCGGGACGTTCACGCTGGCCCACTCGGCCTGGTACTGGCCATTGTCGGGCGCATCGCCCGGATGGCCGCTGACCCAGTAGTCGTTCAGGTCGTTGAAGACCGGATTGGCTGGCAGGGACGGCGCCGTCAGGGTCAGGTCGTTGGCCGTCCCCGCGGGCGAGATGTTGTGGAGCAAGAGCGGTTCGGTCGCCCACAACCCGAAGGTCGAGTCGTACGACTGGATCCGCGCTCGGGCCACGCTGCCGTCGCTCCAGGTGAGGATGCCAGGGTGCGCGTCGACCGGCAGGAGCAGGCCGCCGCCCGGGTGGTCGCCGACGGCGTTGTCGCCGAACGACGTATCCCAGTAATTGATCAACAGCCCGTCCTGGTACGGGAAGTGCTCAACGTAGTTGAACAGCTCGGTGCTACCGGCCGGGTCGACGAAGTTGTACGGGCCGAGATCGAGTGCCAGGTCGTAATCCCGGTACTGGCGGTACTCGGCGACATAGGCGTTGAAGAACAGGCTGGTCACGGTGCCGTCCGTGCGGACGAAGCCGTCGAAATCCCAGCCGGTGTCGGTCTCGGCATCGTCGACGAGCGCGCCGTTGACGCGCAGGTCGTCCCAGCCGAAGCCGTCGCCGATCGCCGCGCCGTCGGTCCAGTAGCGGAACCGGAGGTCGACGGTCTGGCCGGCATAGGCGCCGAGGTCGGCCGTGACATTGACGACTTCCGGATCGAGATCCAGGTTGTCGTCGCACGCCAGCGTGTGACCCGAGACGCCCGAGATGCCTTCACCGAAGTTCTGGCCGTTGGCATTCAGGTCGGGATCGTCCGACGCCGAGGTGTTGACGTTGGTGAACGTCGCACCGTTATCGGTCGAGACCTGCAGGTATGCGTAGTCCCAGCACGGCTCGATGTGATAGCGGGCGTCGAACGAGACCGTGACCGCGCCGGCGGGAAGCGTCACGGACTTGGTCATGGTGTTGTCGAGATCGTTGCCGGATCCGGAGTGGTAGAACCACTCCCCCGACCACGGATCGCCGACGTCGATCGTCACTTCCTTGTCCGGAAGCACGACGAACAGGTTGCGGAAGTGCTTCGTGTGGTCCTCGGCAGGACCGAGCTTGTAGCTCCGGTTCTGGCCGGTGAACCCGACGGCGTACTCACCCGGCCGGGTGAAGCCGAGCTGGAACTTCTCCCAGGCGCCGAAGTCGACCGGCGACGACCCGAGGTCCACGCCGTTGACGGAGCCGTACGAGCCCTGCGACATGATCGTCCACCAGGCGGTGCTGTTGTCGGCGCCGCCGGTGTTGCCGCTCGTGTCGTAGAGGTCGGGGATGTTCAGGTCGTGGGCGAACTCATGGGCGAACACGCCGACGCCGCCATTCTCCGGCTCGACCGTGTAGTCGCCGATCCAGTAGCTGCTCTCGCCGAGCGGCGCGCCGCCGAAGGGCACCACCTCGCCGTCGACCTCGGGGCCCAGCGGGGCCGGGAAGCCGGCGTTGGCGTAGGAACGATGGCTCCAGATGGCGTCGGTACCGAGCTCACCGCCACCGGTCTCCTCGCCTTCACCGGCGTGGACCGACTGGAAGTGGTCGATATACCCATCGGGCTCGTCGAAGTCGCCGTCACCGTCGTAGTCGTATCGATCCCAGATGTCGAAGGTCGACAGCATGTCGTCGATATCGGCCGCGGACATGCCGTCCGCGATCAGCGAGTCGTACCACGCGGCCGCCTGGTCGAGCAGGAACCGGCCGACGTCACGGGTGCAGACGTTGCTGCCGCAGTAGTTGCTGCCATAGGCGGCGGGGTTGTTGGGAACCGTGACCCAGTCGCCGACGAGTCCGTCGACCGAGTACCGGCCACCGGACTGCTCCAGGTAGTAGTTGGCCATCGAAGGAACCTGCTCCTTGTTGTAGAGCAGGTTGTCGTAGTAGTCCTGGTTGAAGTCGTCGGTCCAGATCGTCGTGTTGTCGACGCTGCGATCCGGCTCGGGGATGCTGTTGTGGGCGAAGGCGTCACCGGTGTGGGTGATGTTCCCGATCGTGCCGCCGTGGTTGTGGGTCGGGTCGCCATCCCCGAACTCGGCGAGCAGGGTCAGGATCTGGTCCTCGCCCTCGAACGCGAGCTCGACGTACTGGCCGTTCGCGACCTTGACGACCTGGTTCTTGCCGACGGCCTTGGCCTCGCCCTTGAGCACCTTTTCCTGGGCGGCCGCCTTGAGCCCTGCCTGCTTCTTGGCAAGCTTCCCGGGCAGGTTGTCGGACTTGTGCCCGTTGTCGTTGCCCTTGCCTTCGGGCTGGGCGGCGGCGACGCCACCGGCGAGTGCCAGGACCATCGACAGGCTGGTGAATGCCACCACGAACTTCTTCATTCTCAACAGACGGTTCTCCGTATGCGAGGGGTTGCGTGCAAACGCACGGCGCGGGGGCTGAGGGTCTGGGGTTACTCCTCCCTTGTCCGACCCTGGATCGACGGTCTCGAGCCGTCTCCGAACGTACCCGTACGCGGGCACGCGAGGCGACTGGGGCAGTCGTCGATGCTGAGGCATGAACGGCCGTCGCTCCTCCGCGGACGGCCGCGCCGATCTGTGGGTCGACGGTACTACCGGGTTAGTCCGCGGGTCAACCTTTGGGGCATCGGCGCACCGACCGCGCACCACGGTTCCGGTGCAGGCGGGCACCACTCGTGCACGGCAGCCTGCGTGGCGCACGCGGTACGGTGCGACCACGCCCCGGGACTGGAGTGCTCGCCGATGCCCCGACGCCCGGTCAGCCGAGCTTGCCCACGAGCTCCCGGACCGCCGCGGCCGAAGCGTCGAAGGCCGCCTGCTCGTCAGCGGTGAGCTCGATCTCGAAGATGCGTTCCATGCCCGCGGCGCCGAGGACCACCGGGACGCCGACGAACAGGCCGTCGGTCTTGAACTCGCCCTGGAGCAGCACGGCGCACGGCAACACGCGCTTGCGGTCGAGCAGGATCGATTCGACCATCTCGAAGGCGCTCGCCGCCGGCGCGTAGAACGCCGACCCGGTCTTGAGCAGCGCCACGACCTCCGCACCGCCGTTGGCGGTCCGCTCCTCGAGCGCTCGCACGCGGTCCGCGGGAAGCAACTCGGTGATGGGCACGCCGGCGACCGTCGAGTAGCGCGACAACGGGACCATCGTGTCGCCGTGCCCACCGAGCACGAACGCGTGGGTGTCCTCGACGCTGACGCCGAGCTCCTGCGCGATGAACGTCCTGAACCGGGCGCTGTCGAGGACGCCGGCCATGCCGAGCACCCGCTCACGCGGGAAGCCGGACGCCTCCAGGGCGACATGGCACATCGCGTCGAGCGGGTTCGTGACGATGATCAGGATCGCATCCGGCGAGTGCGTCGCCGCCTCGCGGACGACGGCGCGGACGATGCCCGCGTTCTTGGCCAGCAGATCGTCACGGCTCATGCCCGGCTGGCGGGCGAGGCCGGAGGTCACGACGACGATGTCCGAGCCGGCGGTGTCGGCGTAGTCGTTCGTGCCGGTGATCCGCGCGTCGTGCCCGACCACCGGCGCCGCTTCGGCGAGATCGAGGCCCTTGCCCTGCGGCAGGCCCTCCACGATGTCGACGAGCACGACGTCGGCCAGACCGGCCTCCGCGATGCGCTGGGCGGTGGTCGCGCCGACGTTGCCAGCACCGATGACGGTGACCTTGTTGCGGGCCATAGGGACAGGATCTCCTTCGGGTCGTGGGTGAGCGTCCATTCTACGGGCCCCGCAGGGACGAGCCCGCAGGAACGGCCCCACGGACGGGGCCCGCACGGGACGGGCTAGCCGCGTTCCAGGTCGTCGTTCGTGGTCGGCGGCGATGGACGGGTGTCGATGGTGGCGGCGCCGGCGTCAGCCGACGATCCGATCACACCACGCCCGCTGGAGCCATCGACATGTCGCCCGCCACCCCGATCTATTTCCTCGTGCTGCTCGGCAGCATCATCGCCGTCCTTGGCCTGTTCGCCGCCGGCAATCTCGTCATGGTCGGCCTCGGGCTGCTCGCCGTGTTCGGTGCCGGCGTCCTCGCCGTCACCGCGAAGCGCGCCTGACCACTCCCCTCCCCGTACCTGGAGTCAGCTCATGACCGCGTTCGCTCGCCACCCTCGGCATCGTCCTCATCGTCGTGGCCATCCCGCTCGGGATGATGCTCGCGCCCCTGGCCATCGGGGTCATCCTCGTGTGGTTCGGCCTGCGGCGGCTGGGCGACACGCTCGACGATCGTCAGTCGATCCCGGCGATGACCTCCACGATCTGACGCGCCCTGGCGGTCACCAGCGCAGGTTCGCCGGCGCCGGTCAGCCAGCCACCGATCCCGATCGCCGTCACCCCGGCCGCGAACAGGGCAGCCGCGCTCTCGAGCGTGATGCCGCCGGTCGCGACGAACGGGATGTCCGGCAGCGGACCGCGCATCTCGCGGACGAAGGCGGGTCCCAGCGTGGATGCAGGAAAGAGCTTCACGGCGGTCGCCCCGGCGTCCCAGGCCGTCACGATCTCCGTGGGCGTCGCGGCCCCGGGGATGACGGGGATGCCGTGCTCGACGGCCCAGGCGACGACCGCGAGGTCGGTGTGGGGCGAGACGAGGAATCGGGCCCCGGCGTCCACGGCGCGGCGCGCGGCGTCGACCGACATGACTGTTCCGGCACCGATCAGGAGATCGTCACCGTCGGTTCGCGCGGTCAGCGCCTCGATCGCGTGGAGCGTGTCGTCGGCAGGTGCGTCCAGGCGTCAGCTCGAATGCACGGATGCCCCCGGCGCGCAGCGCATCGGCGATCCCCGGCACGGTGGCCGGATCCAGGCGTCGCCCGATCGCGATGATCCTCCCCGCGCTGATGGCGGGCGGCAGCGGCCGGCGGCCCGGCGGCGCCTCGCCGGCCATGGTCAGCCGCTGATCGAATCGAAGTCGCGCGGTCCCTCCGACCCGCTGCCCGGCGCGACCCGTGGCCCGGCGGCCCGGACGTCCGGGGTGACGCCGTCGGCATACGCCTCGAAGTTGTCCGCGAACATGCCCGCCAGCCGGTCGGCCATCGCGTCGTAGGCGGCGGGATCCGCCCAGGTCGAGCGCGGGTCGAGCAGGGCTGGGTCCACGTCCGGGCAGGCGGTCGGGACCTCGACGTCGAAGGTCGGATCGACGGCGCATCGGCACGTCGGCGAGCGTGCCGTCGATGGCGGCGCGGACCATCGCCCGGGTCTGATCGATGCGCATCCGCTCACCCGTCCCGTATGGGCCGCCCGTCCAGCCGGTATTGACCAGCCAGACCGTCGCGTCCTGGGCCTCGAGGCGCTCGGTGAGCATCCGCGCGTACTCGCCCGGATGCCGGGGCATGAACGGCGCACCGAAGCAGGCCGAGAACGTGGCCTTGGGCTCGGTCACGCCGATCTCCGTGCCGGCGAGCTTGGCGGTGTAGCCGCTGATGAAGTGATACGCGGCCTGCGCGTGGGTCAGGCGGCTGACCGGCGGGAGCACGCCGAAGGCATCGGCCGTCGAGCAGGATCACGGTCCGTGGCTGGACGGTCATCCCGGTCGGATCCGCGTTGCCGATGAATTCGAGGGGGTAGGCACCCCGGGTGTTCTCGGTGAACCGCTCCGAGTCGAGATCGAGCTCGCGGGTCACCGGGTCCAGGTCGACGTTCTCGAGCAGTGTGCCGAACCGCCGGGTCGTGGCGAAGATGTCAGGTTCGTATGCCGGCGAGAGGCGGATGGTCTTGGCGTAGCAGCCACCCTCGAAGTTGAACAGGCCGTCGCCCCAGCCGTGCTCGTCGTCGCCGATGAGGCTCCGCTCGGGATCGGCCGACAGCGTCGTCTTGCCCGTCCCGCTGAGCCCGAAGAACACGACGCTGTCGCCGTCGGGGCCGACATTGACCGAGGAGTGCATCGGCAGCACGCCCTCGTCGGGCATGAGGTAGTTCATGACCGTGAACGCCGACTTCTTGATCTCGCCCGCGTACTCGGTGCCGACGATGATGATCTCCATCCGCTCGAGGTGGAGCAGGATCGCCGTCCCCGTGCGCGTGCCCTCGGTCGCCGGGTCCGCCTGGAACGAGGGGACGCACCAGATCGTGAAGTTCGGCGTGAAATCGGCCAGCTGCTCGCCGGGTCGGCCGGCGGAACAGGTTGCGCGCGAAGATGCTGGCCCAGGCGGTCTCGGTCACGACCTGCAGGCGACGCTGGTGCGCCGGGTCCGCGCCGATGAGGCAGTCCTGGGCGAACAGGTTCCGGTCCGCGCAGTAGGCCACCAGCCGCGTGCGCAGGCGCTCGTAGTTCGCCTCGCTGATCGGCCGGTTGACCGGTCCCCACCAGATCTTGTCGTGGCTTGACGGCTCGTCGACGACGAACTTGTCCTCGGGCGATCGCCCGGTGTGCTTCCCGGTGCGGACGACCAGCGGACCGTCGGCGGCGATGATGCCTTCCGCGAGACGGATCGCCGCCTCGTACAGCTGGGCGGTCGACAGGTTCGCGCGCACGGTTCGACCCAGGCTGGCGGGCCGTTTGGCGGGGGACGACGTGGCCATCAGACGCAGGACTCCTGGCACGGGCGATCACGGATCGACCGGCCGCGCGTGATGCGCTCCCGGATGGGCGCGCAGGAGTCGGCTTCCACAGTCGTGTCCGGGGATGCTACCACGCTCGCCCGGCGCAGGTTGCGGGACGGTGTCGGGAACGTTGTCTCTCGGCACCGCTGCGCGCTCGCGGGCCGACGGCCGGGACCGACGCTTGACGCTGCAACGAACCGGCACGTAGCATCCGCCTACAACCGAAGAGCGCTTATCAAGAGTGGCAGAGGGACCGGCCCGATGAAGCCACGACAACCTACCGGCGCGAAGCCGGCAAGGTGCCAATTCCGGGCAGGTCCTCCTGCGAGATAAGGGAACTCCTCGGAGCCCCCTTCGAGCGATCAGGGTCGTCCCGTGCATCCCGGTCCCCCGCGCCGCATGTCCCGTACGCATGCCCCGGAGACCCGATCGATGACCAGCCAGACCCTCCCACCGCCGACACCGACCGTCGGCCAGCCGCCGGCGACGGCAGCCGCATCGCCCACCGCCACAGCGCCGGCCCTGGCGGATAGGGCCGGGCGCATCCGCGGGATGGCATGCCGGAACTGCGGTCGCGCCGAGCCGCTCGGGCTCTCCTACGTGTGTACCGCCTGCTTCGGGCCGCTCGAGGTGGCCTACGACCTCGCGATCGCCGGCGCCACCCTGACCCGCGAGGCGATCGCCGGACGCGCGCCGGGCATCTGGCGCTACCTGGAGCTGCTCCCCGTCGAGGCGGCGCCGGCGCGGTCGCTGCCGGTGGGGTCCACGCCGCTCCTCGCCGCCGACCGGCTCGCGCCCGTGCTGGGCGTCGACCGGCTGTGGATCAAGGACGACACCCGCAACCCGTCGCTGAGCTTCAAGGACCGCGCCGTCGCGGTCGCCGCCGCGCGAGCCCTCGACTTCGGCGTCGAGGCGCTGGCCTGTGCCTCGACCGGCAACCTGGCGGGTGCGACCGCCGCTGCCGCCGCGGCCGTGGGGCTGCCGGCGTACGTCTTCATCCCGGCCGACCTCGAGCCCGCCAAGATCGAGCATGCGCTCGCCTACGGCGCCACCGTGGTGCCCGATCGACGGCACGTACGACGACGTGAACCGCCTGTGCCTGCAGGTCGCCGACGAGACCGGCTGGGGCTTCGTCAACGTCAACCTCCGCCCGTTCTACGCCGAGGGCTCCAAGACCCTCGCCTACGAGATCGCCGAGGCCCTCGGCTGGCGCTCGCCCGATGTCGTCGTCGCGCCGGTCGCCTCGGGGGCGATGTTCACGCGCGTCGCGCGCGGGTTCGAGGAGCTGGCCGAGATCGGCCTCATCGATCGCCGGCCGATCCGCTTCGTCGGCGGCCAGGCCGCCGGCTGCGCCCCGGTCGCGATCGCCTTCGAGGCCGGCAGCGACGTCATCGAGCCGATCCGCGAGCCGGACACGATCGTGCGCTCGCTCGCGATCGGCAATCCGGCGGACGGCACCTATGCGGTCGAGCTCGCTCGGCGGTCCGGCGGGTCGATCGAGGCCATCCCCGATGCCGTGACCGCCACGGCGATCCGCGACGTCGCGCGGCTCGAGGGCATCTATCCCGAGACGGCGGGCGGGGTGACGCTCGCGGCGGTCGCCGCGGCACGTCGGCGTGGCGTGATCCGCGACGGTGACGAGGTCGTGGCGCTGGTCACGGGCAACGGGCTCAAGACGCCCGACGCACGGACCTACGGGACGGCGGAGGCCGGCACCGGCCGTGGCACGGCCGGCCCCGGTCAGCCGGGCCTCGCACCCGTGATCCGGCCGAGCCTCAGCGCCTTCGAGTCGTGGCTGGAGGGCGACGCATGAGCACCGTCCGGATCCCGCCGACCCTGCGGACCGCGACCGGCGGCGCGAAGCTCGTGGACGTGCCCGGCGGCAGCGTTCGCGAGGTGATCGCCGGTCTCGTCGCCGCCCATCCGGGTCTCGAATCGCAGCTCCTCGCGCCCGACGGCGACCTCAACCGGTTCGTCAACGCGTTCCTCAACGACACCGACGTCCGCCACCTCCAGTCGCTCGACACCCCGGTCGCCGAGGGCGACACCCTGGTCCTGCTCCCGGCGATGGCCGGGGGTTGACTCCGCGGTTGACGGGCGCGGCTGACCGGCGGCTGACCGGCGACTGACTGGCGCCCGGGGCGATCAGGCCGCGGCGGCGAGATCCGGCGAGCGACGCGCCTGCTCCTGCCGCCAGGCGGGCAGGTAGAGCGGTGCGCCGAGCGCGAGGGCCACCGCGCCGACGAGCATCGCGAACCCCACGGTGGTGCCGTCGGCGATCGCGCTGAGGGCGATGACCCCGACGGCGCCCGCCGTCTGCCCGGCCATCGAGTTGAGCGAGACGACGGTCGCCCGGACGGAGTCCTCGGCCTGGCGATGGAGCAGGGTCATGTGGGCCGGGTTCGAGGCGCCGTGCACCGCGTAGCACACGAGATACGCGACGATCACGCCGGCGACCCCGGCGACGAGCCCCATGACGGCGACCGCGGCGCCCTGCGCGATCCGCAGCAGGGCCGCGGTCGGCGCGATCCCGAGACGCCGGCCGAGCCACGGCATCGCCGCCGCACCCGCGGCTGACACGAGCCACGCCGCCGAGCTTGCTGGACCGACGATCGCCGCGGCCTCGTCGGGGCTGCCGAGGAGGTCGGTCAGGCGGATCGGCACGAGCGTCTCGAACGCGACCATCCCGAAGCCCCAGGTGAGCTCGACGGCCACGAGCGCGGACAGGACGCGCGATCGGCGCAGGAGGCGGACGCCATCGGCGATGACGCCCGGCACGGCCCGCGCGGTCGCCGCGACGCCAGTGGCGGCGCCCGCATCCGTGCGTCGGACCTCGCGCATCAGGATCAGGATCGCGAGCAGGCCCACGACCTGCAGACCAAGTGCCAGCACGAGCGGCAGGCTGAGGGGGTCGATCGCCGCGACCGGATGCACCGCGACCAGCACGCCGCTCAGGAACGCGCCGCTGGCGATCGAGACCCCAAGGACGACGCCGGCGGCGCTGAGGCCGCCCTCGATCGGCGCCTCCGGGTCGGCGGCGAGCGTCGCGTCGACGTACCACGCCTCGAGCGGCCCGCTGTCGAGCGCGCGATACACGCCCTGCAGCGCGAACACGACCGCGAACGCGAGGAACGTGTCCGCGAGCAGGAAGAGGGTCGTCGAGGCGATCGCGACGACGGACGCGGCCAGCAGCACGCGCCGCCGACCCGCGCTGTCGGCAAGACCGCCGGTGGGAAGCTCCAGGGCGAGCACGACGAAGCCCTGCAGCGAGGCCGCGATCCCGAGCTCGGTCAGCGAGAGGCCGCGGTCGAGCGGGATGAGGATGAAGACCGGGATGGCCAGCCCGACCGGGAGCCAGCGCAGGGCCAGCAGCACGAGGTAGCGCCAGCGGACCGACGCGGCCGTCAGGGGCGCGCTCATCGCGTCCGGCCCGGTGGCTGCGGGAACGCGTACAGGTAGAAGAACACCCGGCGGGCATCGGGCCCCGGTGTCACGTGGCGATAGCGCTCGAGGATCGCGAAGAGCTCGGCCTGCATCGCGTCGAGCTGCTCGGGCGACAGGTCGAGGAGGTAGTCCGACGCGCCGGCGGCATCGCGCCATGCGACCGGCCAGTCGCGCTGGGAGCGCTGCCACGCGTCGGCATACTCCTGGAACCGGCGCAGCCCCTCGCCCTGCAGCCAGTCGCTCGCCGCCTCCGCGTCGGGATCGTCGGCGACGTCGCTCGCGAACCACGAATGCATTCTCGTGGCGGGCTGCCAGCGTCGCTCGCGTCCGTGGCCACCGGCGACCTCCTCGACGAGCCCGACCGTCGCGAGCTTGCGCAGGTGGTAGCTGGTCGCCCCGGTGTTGGTCCCGAGCACCGCGGCGAGGGTCGTGGCGGTCGCCGGTCCCTCGCGCCGGAGCTCGCTCAGGAGTCTCGACCGCAGGGGATGGGCCAGGACGCGCAGGGCGTCGGCGGTCAGGACGACCTTGTCGGCGGGAGTCGGGGGCGGCGACGGATCGAGCTCCGTCGGCCGGATGTCGTCGGTCGGCATGGGTGCATACTATCACTGCACACTATATGTGCACAAGTATTGTGCACTTCGAGCGGGGCCGGTCGCGACGGTCCGGCGGCGGTCCTACGCGCGGTCGAGGGCGCTCCGCAGGTCCGCGACGAGGTCGTCGATCCCCTCGATCCCGACCGACAGGCGCACGAGCGCCGCATCCACCTCGAGCGGCGACCCGGCGACCGACAGGTGCGTCATCGCCGCGGGCACCTCGATGAGCGACTCGACCCCACCGAGCGACTCGGCGAGGGTGAACAGCCGCGTGCACTCGGCGATCGCGACCGCCCGCTCCTCGCGGGGTCCTCCCGGCCGATGCGACCGGCACGAACGACACCATCCCCCCGAACCCCGGGTAGCGCACGCCGGTGACATCGGGGCGGTCGCGCAGGAACGCGACGATCGCCTTGGCGTTGGCGGTGTGCCGGTCCATCCGGACGTGCAGGGTTCGCAGCCCGCGCAGCGTGAGGAAGCAGTCCAGCGGGCCTGGCACCGCACCCATCGCGTTCTGCAGGAATCGCAGCCGTTCGGCGACCGCGTCGTCCGAGGTCGCCGCGACGCCCATGATCGTGTCCGAGTGCCCGGCGAGGTACTTGGTCGCCGAGTGGAACACGATGTCGGCGCCCATGCGTCAGGGGCCGCTGGTTGGCCGGCGACGCGAAGGTGTTGTCGACGACGATCAGCGGCCGGCGACCGCCCTCGGCGGCCCGCCGCTCGACCGTCGCGGCCATCGCCGCGATATCGACGAGCTTGAGCAGCGGGTTCGTCGGGGTCTCGAACCAGATCAGCCGCGTCCGTTCGCTGAGCGCCTCCCAGAGGACGTCCGGGCCCGACGCGAGGTCGAGATAGGTCGCCTCGACACCGGCGCCGCGGCGGACCCGCTCGAGGTAGCGGAACGTCCCGCCGTAGACGTCGTCGCCGACGAGGATCTCCTCGCCGGGACCGGCCAGCTCGGCGATGGCGGCCGTCGCAGCGGAGCCCGAGGCGAACGCGAACCCGTGGCGGCCGCCCTCGAGGGCGGCGACCGCTCGCTCGAGCCGTTCGCGCGTCGGGTTCTGCGAGCGGGCGTATTCGTAGCCGCGTCGTGGCTTCGCGACGCCGTCCTGGGCATACGTCGACGTCTGGTAGATCGGCGGCGACACCGCCCCGGTCAGCTCGTCGGGCTCGGCCCCGGCATGCACGGCGAGCGTGTCGAAGGACAGGTCGGCGTCGTCGGTCGGTTCGGTCATGGCGGCCATCATGGCACCGCCACGCTCAGGACGTGACGGCCCAGTCGTCGAGCTCGAAGACGAGCTCCTCGCCGTCGATCTCGTCCATCTGGACACCGACCTGCCGGAAGCCGAACCGGGCGGCGATCGCGAGCGATGGCACGTTCCCGGGTGCGATGGACGCCCGGAAGCGGCGCACGCCATGCTCGGTCGCCGCCCAGTCGAACAGGGCCCGGACCGCCTCGCTGGCGACGCCCTGGCGTCGGACGTCGGGCTCGACGCGATACCCGATCTCCACGCGACCCGTCGCCGTCCGGCGGGCTGTGGAACCCGCATGTCCCGATGACCCGTCGCGTCCCGTCGGGCTCGACCCGCACGATGGCGCGGCCGAGCCACGGCTGGGCGGTCGGATCCAGCGCGAGGTCGGCGATGCGGAACTGCAGGAAGTGCTCGAGCTGCTCGGGCAGGTCCGCTGGGACCGAGGCGCCGATCTCCGCTTCGGCGGTCGCGAGGTCGTGCGCCACGAGCGCCTGCATGAACGGCATCGACATGGACACGAGCTCGAACCGCGCGGTCCGGATGGGGGGCGTGTCGGTCATGGCGTCATGATGCCGGAGCGGCCCGTCCCATGGAACGTGATACATTCGCAGCGCACGTTTCCCGACGCACCGAGGCCCCAGATGAGCACCACCGCCACCCCGACACCCGCCGGCGACACCGTCGCATCGCCGACGCCCCTTCGCGAGCGCCTGCTCGGCTGGAAGGAGATCCTCGAGACCGCCAACCCGCCGGCGACGCGTCCGCTCGACACCGTCGGCAAGTGGCTGGTCATCACCCGGGCCGCCGTCTTCCCGATGACCATCTGGTCGGGGCTCATCGGCGGGCTGCTGGCCGTCGAGGCGAACCGGGTCGCGGGCGGCGCAGCCGTCGATTGGGGCCTGTTCCTCATCGCCGTCGTCGGGCTCGTCCTGGCCCACGCCGCCAACAACATGATCAACGACTACTTCGACACGACCGGCGGGGTCGACACCGAGGGCTATGTCCGGGCGCTGTACGCGCCGCATCCGATCCTGTCGGGCTGGGTCACCAAGCGCCAGCTCGCGACGGCGATCGTCATCGTCAACGCCATCGGCGCCGCGATCATGCTGTACCTCGCCGCGATCCGCGGCCCGCTCGTCATCGTCTTCGCGCTGGCCGGCCTGTTCGTGTCCGTGTTCTACGTCGCGCCACCGATCCGCCTCAAGCACCACGGCCTCGGCGAGCCCGGCGTGTTCCTCGTCTGGGGTCCGCTCATGGTCGGCGGCACCTTCCTCGCGGCGACCGGGACGATCCCCGCCTGGGTCCTGCTCGTGTCGGTGCCGTACGCGCTGCTCGTGACGAGCGTCCTGTTCGGCAAGCACATCGACAAGATCGAGGCCGACACGAAGCTCGGGGTCCGCACGCTGCCGGTCATCCTCGGCGAGGCCCGTGCGCGCGTCGTCGGGAGCTGGCTGATGATCCTGTTCTACCCACTGATCGCCCTGTTCGCGATCGTCGGGGCTCATCGGGCCGTGGGTCCTGCTCGTCGCGCTGGCCCTGCCACGCCTGCGCGGCGTGCTCAAGGTGTTCGCCCAGCCGAAGCCCCTGGCCCCGCCGCCCGGCTACCCGGAGCGCGGCTGGCCGTTGTGGTTCGTCGGCTACGCCTTCATCCACGTCCGCCGGGCCGGGGGCCTGTTCACGCTCGGCTTGCTGCTCAACGCGCTGCTGCCGATCACGCTGCCCTGGCTGTAGGGCCGGCTCGAGGGCCCGTTCGACCCGACGGCCCGCCCGGATCCGCCGTTCGCTCAGTGACGGCGGTCAGCCGCCGTCGGTCGAGTCGATGCGCGAGGAACTCGAGCAGGTCGAGCTTGGTGACGACACCGGCCGGGCGCTCGCCGCGGACGGCGACGAGGGCGTTGGCGCCACCCGTCAGCAGGGCGAACGCCTCGTCGAGCGTGGCCGACGCCTCGACCAGCGGCAGCGGTGGGTCCATGACCTCGCCGACGGTCCGCTCCACCACCTCCGGGTCGCGATAGGCCCGGTCCAGCAGGCCCTTCTCGCTGATCGATCCGACGAGTCCCGCGACATCGTCGCCGGTCGGCTTCCTCGGACACCGGCAGCTGGCTGATGCCGTACGCCTGGAGCGTGGCGATCGCGTCGCCGACCCGCTCGGTGGTCCGGGCCACGATGACGGCCGGCCGGTCCGCGGCGTGGTGCCGGTCGGCGAGCAGCGCCTCGATCCGTGTCGCCGCACCGGTCGTGGCCATCAGGCCGTTGGCACGCAGCCACTCGTCGTTGTAGACCTTCGAGAGGTAGCTCCGCCCGCTGTCGGGCAGGAGCACGACGACGACCGCGTCGTGGCCGACGTCGGTCGCGGCAAGGTCGCGGACGACCTCGCGTGCGGCGACCATCGCCGTCCCGCATGAGCCGCCCGACAGGATCCCCTCTTCCCGCGTCAGCCGGCGGGCCATCGCGAAGGCGTCTCGGTCGCTGACGCGCACCCATCGATCGATGACGCTCGGGTCGTACGTCCCGGGCAGGAAGTCCTCCCCCACCCCCTCGGTCAGGTACGGGCGCGCGGTGTCACCGGACAGCACGCTCCCCTCCGGATCGGCGCCGACGATCTGGATCGCGGGGTTCTTCGCCTTGAGCGCCCGCGCGGCACCCGAGATCGTGCCGCCGGTCCCGACGCTGGCCACGAAATGGGTGATCCGGCCGTCGGTCCCCTCCCACAGCTCGGGGCCGGTCGTCCGCTCATGCGCCGCGGGGTTCTCCATGTTCCAGTACTGGTCGGGCTTGAACGCCCCGGGGATGTCGCGCGCCAGGCGGGCCGCGACGCTGTAGTAGCTCTCGGGCGACTCGGGCGGGACGTTGGTGGGACACAGGACGACCTCGGCCCCGTACGCCCGCAGCAGGGTCTGCTTCTCGACCGACTGCTTGTCGGCCATCACGAAGATGCAGCGATAACCCTTGAGCGCGGCCGCGATCGCGAGACCGTGGCCGGTGTTGCCCGACGTCGGTTCGATGATCGTGCCGCCCGGCTTGAGCAGGCCCTCGCGCTCGGCGGCCTCGATCATCGGCAGGCCGATGCGGTCCTTGACCGAGCCACCCGGGTTCAGCATCTCGAGCTTCGCGAGGAGGAGCGGCTGGCGTTCGATCGGACCCAGGTCGCGGGTGATCCGCGAGATCCGGACAAGGGGGGTGTTGCCGACCAGATCGAGGATGGACTCGGCGTACTGCATCGCGGCGGAGTATAGGCGGGGAGCCCGGGACGGCGGCGCGGGCGACGGCCGCGGCGCTGGCCACGCGTCCCAGCACGATCGGCTCAGTGCCACGCGGTCTGGAGCCAGCGCCACCGCTTGCGCGTCCCGGCCGGCGGCTCCGCCGCGTCGTGGGCGGTCGCCACGGGCTCGGCCGTCAGGGCGTGCAGGCCGGTGGCGACCGCGTGCGCCGCGGAGCGCTCCGCGCTGGACCACGGCGTGGGCAACGGCGCGTCGGGCGCCAGACCCGCGAGCTCGCGGACGTGGACCGGTGGCAGCACGACGAGCCGGAACCGGCGCCCGCGGTAGAGCTCGTGCGTCCCGCCGAGGACGATGGGCACGATCGGACGGTCGGTGCGCAGGGCGAAATAGGCGACGCCCAGCCCCAGCCGACGAGCGGTGCCGGGTTCGGTCGCGGGTCCGGTCTCGGGGAAGAGGCACACGACCGCGCCCGCATCGAGGGCCTGCCGCGCGCCGTGGAGATGATCCTCGACCTCGCCCGCGAGCCACCGGGCCAGATCGGGATGACGCCGCCCACCCGCCGGACCAGCCAGCGCCGCCACGCAGACCGGTAGATCGCCGGCCCGTCGCCGAAGAACACGAGCCGTGGCGCGAGCGGCAACGCATCGATGACGACGAACGGGTCGACCCAGGTGCGGTGCGGGAGGCCGGCCGCGATCCAGCCGCCGATGACCCGACCGTCATCGTCACGTGGCAACTGCTCCAGGCCGGCGACGTCGGTGCGGAACGCGAACAGTGTCGCCCGATGCCGTGGATCGCGGCGACGACGAGGCGGTAGGCGACGCCCGGCCTCGGCGAGGGCGAGCCGATCAGGCCGGTCGGTCGGTCGCGTGCTCCTTCCCGGCTCGTCGTTCATCCGTCCCGATCGAGCCGTCCGGGTCGCAGCAGGAGCCAGGTGAGTCGCCGGCGCAGGCGGCGCGGGTGGCCCGGTGGATCGACGGTCCAGGGGTGCAGCTCCTCGACGACCGGGCCGATGAGCGCGGCGAGCCGATCGGTCATCACGCGGGCCGTGTCGAGTTCGGCACGCGAACCGGCCGGCGGCAGCGGGTCATCGGCGGCGAGTCCGGCCAGCTCGCGGACCGTCGCGACGGGCAGCACGCGCGACGCCATCCGCCGACCGATGTACAGCTCCTCGGTCCCGGCCATCGCCAGCGGCACGATCGGGACGTCGGTGCGCAGGGCGATGATCGCCCAGCCCGTCCGGAACGGACCCAGCCGACCGGGCGGGCCGCTCACGGTCCCCTCGGGCATCTGCACGAACACGGCGCCGTTGGCGGTGACTGCCCGTGCCGAGGCGACATGCTGCTCGACCCCGATCCCGCCGCGCCAGACCGGCAGCAGGCCACCGACGCGACGGATGAGCGACTCCCGCCAGCGTGCCGTGAATGTCGACGGACCGCTCCCCAGGAACCAGGCACGTGGCTCGGTCGGCAGGGCGTGCATGACCACGAACGGGTCCATCCAGCCACGGTGTGCCGCAGCGACCACGATGTAGCCGCCGGCCAGCGGGCAGCAGGTCGCGGCCCTCCGCCCGGATCCGGAACCGGAAGATCCCGAAGCACAGCGCGCGGGCGACGAGCCGCAGCACGCGGTACAGCCACGGGCCGCGGGCCTCGGGCGGGCGGCCGAGCCACGCGAGGCCTTCCTGGGCATCGCCGCGTCGGGCGGCGAGCGCCTCGGGCGCGATCCGCGGCGGCGGTGGCCGGCGTCGCGGCGCCGGCTCGGGTGCGGTCATCCGCCGGGGCGTGCGCCCGGTCCGTCGGTGGTCGGCGGCGTGTCTGATGCGTCTGGCGTCGACGGCGCGTCTCGGCGTCCCCGAGCCGGCGGGCGGCGGGCGTCGGGCGCGTCGGAGGCTGAGGCCGCCAGGTCTGCATCGCCTGCGCGCACGTCCTCGCCGTCCTCGATCATCGTCATCCCCCGGCTCGTCGTCGCCGTCGACCGGCGGGAGGTTCGCCCAGGGCTCATCGATCGGGCGCGACCGCCAGTCGTCCGCCGGCGCCGTCCCGATCGCGCCCCAGATCGCGTTCTCCGGGTACGGCGGCGGCGGGTCGGCTGGCGCGTCGGGTCGATGCCGCCGCAGCAGGACCGCGACCGCGGTCGCGATGAAGATCAGCGACACGATCTGCGCCGTCGGGACGCCGAAGAACGTCCAGTTGTCGCCGCGGAACGTCTCGAGGACGAACCGCACGGCGCCGTACCAGATGAAGAACACCATCGCGATGTCGCCCGGGCGGAGTCGCGACCGGAAGCGGTAACCGATCCACAGCAGGACCAGCATCCCGATCAGGCCCGATACCAATTCGTACAGGAACAGCGGATGGAAGCGGGTCGTCGCCTCGGGGAACGTCGAGCACGGATACGCCGTGATGCGGTGGGCGCAGTCGATCGGGATGCCCCAGGGCAGCGTCGTCGGCGAGCCGTACAGCTCCTGGTTGAAGAAGTTGCCCCAGCGCGCGATGGCCTGCATGAGGAACAGGGCGGGCGCGACGATGTCGGCCCAGCGCCAGAACGACAGGTGGTGCCGGCGCGTGTACCAGATCAGCGCGAGCAGTCCGGTCACGATCCCGCCGTAGACGCCAAGGCCGGAGTACGGGGGCAGGAAGATCTTGACCGGGTCGCCCGCGTAGAGCGCCCACTGGTCGATCACGTGGTACAGCCGGCCGCCGATCAGCGCCGCGACCGCCACGACGATCATCCCGTTGCCGACGACATCGGGATCCTCGCCGGCCCGTTTCGCGAGACGGGTGATCAGGAGGTACGCGGCGGCAAGACCGACGGCATAGCCGATGCCGTACCAGCCGACCGCGATCGGGCCGATCTGGAAGGCGATGGGATCGGGGGTGAAGTCGAACATCCGCGGAGTGTACCGGCCGGTCGTGCCCGACCGGGCAGTCGCGCTCTTGGCCGTCCAGCCCGCGAAGGCCGGTAGCCGCGACGCTCCCTATACTTCCGGCGGTGAACGCCGAGTTCAACTGGTGGTTGCTCATCGTCGGGCTCGTCGTGGGAGCCGGGCTGGTCTGGTTCGTCGTGGTCGATTCGCGCCGGCGCGACGAGGAGATCGACGCGCGCGAGCGACCGCGCGAAGCACTGTGGCTGTCAGCCGCCCTCGCCGACGAGGGCTGGGACGTCTCGCCCCACGTCACCGAGCGGATGCTCCTGCTCCACCGGGCCTACCTCGAGGCGCCGCCACCCGATCCGGACGTCGACCCCGACATCGATGACGATCCGCCGACCGATGGCGACTCCGGCGACCGCGTGGCCGGGGTGGACGACGAGGTGGTCCCCGCCGGACCTCAGAGCTCGCCGGCGATGACCGGATCCGCCTCGAGCGACGAGCCACCGACGTCGGTGAGCGACACGCCGAAGGTCGCGTCCGATGGCAGCGAGGCGACCGAGGCGACGTCCCCCGCCCAGTAGGCGAGATCGCCGCCGAAGAACATCTTTCCGATCGACACGCGCCCCTCGGCCAGGGCGACCCAGCAGCGATATTCCTGCCCGGCCGGCGGCTCGGTGAGGCCGGTGGCCACGACGACGAGCTCGGTCGTCGAAGGCGAGAACACCAGCGTGCCGCTGCTCATCGAGCCGGCCTCCGTCGCGGCGAGGGCGACGCGTTCGGCATCGGGTTCGGCGGTGACCTCGAGCGTCGCCATCGTGACGCGGCCGAGCTGGTCGATCGTCTCCGACTGGGCCGTGAGCTGTCCCTGGATACGCGCGTCGATGAGGACGGTCGTCGCCACGACCGAGATCACCACGGCGGCGGCGATCGCGGCAACCCACGGCAGGACGCGGCGTGACGCTGCCCTGGCCGGCTGTCGGAGCCGCCGCGGGCGACACGGCGCCGACGGCCGTCGCCCCGGTGGCCACGTCGGGCGAACCGGCGAGCGGATCGGCGGCCATCGCGCCGACACCAGCGGCACCGACCGTGGCCGCCGCGTCGAGATCGCCGGGCGCGCCGGCCCCGCGCGCCACGCCGTGCTCGCGCACGAACGCCAGGGTCCGCTCGCGCAGGTCGGCCGGTGGCGTGGTCGCGGACCAGGTCACGCAGCAGCGGCTCGGCACGACGGAGGCGTTCGAGCTCGCCGGCGCACCGGTCGCACCCGGCGATGTGTCCGGCCACGGCCGCAGCCGCGACGGTATCGCCGGCCATCAACCGGTCGATGCCGCCGCGCTCCAGTGCGGCCAGCTCGAGCTGTTCGAGCACGTCGTCGTGATCCATCTGCCCTCAGTGATCCTGTCCTAGTGGTCCGGGCCGGCCTGCGAGGCCGGTGCCAGGTAGCGTGTGAATTCGGGGCCGACCCCGCTGCCGAGGATCTCGCGAAGCCGGTAGAGCGCTCGCCTCGTTCGGGTCTTGACGGTGCCGAGCGGCCATCCGAGGCGCTCGGCGATCTCCGATTGCGAGAGGTCCTCCCCGTAGGCCATGACGATGACGATCCGTTCGACCTCGGGCATCTCGGCCAGGGCCTGCTGCAGCGCGGACCGGAGCTCGTGCAGGGCGAGCTCCAGCTCGGGCGATCGAGTCGGTTGGGCACCGGCGACGATCGCGCCGCGCGCCAGCACGCGTTCCAGCGCGTCGGCATCGACTTCTTCGGCGCCACCCGTCCCGCGCCCTGATGACGCGGCGGATGATAGCGGGACCAGCGTCGGGCGACGGCCCGCCGCACGCAGCCGATCGACCGTGCGATTCCGCGCGATCGTGTGCAGCCACGCGTTCAACGACCCGGCCTGCGGGTCGAACGTCTCGGCGCGATTCCAAAGAGCGAGGAACGTCTCCTGCACGACCTCCTCGGCGAGTCCCCGATCGGATGTCAATCGGCTGGCCGACGCGAACACCGCGTCCGCGTGACGGTCATAGAGCTCGGCCAGGGCGTCGTGCGACCCTGCCGCGACCTCGCGGACGAGGGTGACGTCGTCGCCAGCACCCTGACCTGCCCCCGACCCGCGATACGTCGGCTTCCCGCGCATCCGGATTTCGGTCGTTGCCGCTCACCAGGCACCTGCGTCCCGGCGCCGGATGGCCGGCAGCGTGCCTGCCGGCAGGTGCGCCTCGAGGCAGGTCACACCGTCACGTCCCACCGCGGCATCATGCGCCGTCCCGGCCGGCAGCTCGAGCCGGTCGCCGGCGGCCAGGTCGAGGGCGCCGTCGGCGGCTCCGTCGGAGCCCGCCGGCAACCCGAAGCGGATCGACCCGGAGGTGACCACGATCACCTTGTCGTAGCCGTGATCGTGGGCGGCGTAGCGCTCGCCCGGCCCGTTCGACCACGAACCGGGATCGAGCCCCTCGTCCCTGAGGCGACCGCGGAGATCCGTGGCGTCGTGCGTGGTCGGCATCAGGCGGCCATCGAGACGCCGATCAGGGACCCGATCGCGTACGTCACGGTCGCGGCCACGAGCCCGATCCCGAGCTGGCGGACGCCCGAGAACAGCATGCCGCGGCCGGTCAGCAGGCTCACGGCGGCACCGACGACGAACAGCGCCACGAGGCTGAGCACGAGGCTGGCCACGAAGACCGCGGTCCCGCCGCCGAACAGGTACGGGATGACGGGCACCGCCGCCCCCAGCGCGAAGGCGATGAACGACCCGCCCGCGGCTCCCCATGGCGAGCCGAGCTGGTCGGGATCGAGCCCCAGCTCCTCGCGCACGAGCGTGTCGAGCGCGGTCGTCGGGTCCTCGAAGATCCGGGCGGCGATGCGTGCGGCCTCCCTGGGCGGGAAGCCCTTGGCGCGGTACGCGGCCGCGAGCTCCGCCTCCTCCTCCTCGGGCATCGCCTCCATCTCGGCCCGCTCGAGGGCGATCTGGCGCTCGAAGAGCTCGCGCTGGCTCTGCATCGAGATGTACTCGCCGGCGGCCATGCTGAACGAGCCTGCGAGCAGGCCGGCGATCCCGGCCAGCAGGATGAAGTCCGGATTGGCCGACGCGGCCCCCGCCACGCCCATGACCAGCGACAGGTTGCTCACGAGCCCGTCGCTGACCCCGAAGATCATCGCCCGCAGCGTCCCCGACCGCCCCGTCCGATGCCATCGCTCGCCCCGGCCGATCTCCGAGGCCGAGCCGGCCAGGCGCGCCACCGCGACGCCGTCGCGGGTGGGATCGGTCGCCTCGCCGACCTGCAGCCGCTCCCAGATCGCCGCGTGCTCGCGCTCGTCCGCGGCGATCGCCGCGACCTCGGGCGACGAGCCCTGGGCGTCGTACGCGTCCTCCTCGTCGCCTTCGAGGGCGCGGACGAGATCCGCCACGGACTTCGTGCCGAACAACCGGGCGGCGAGGATGATGAACCGGACCCGCGCCCGCGGGCCGTCGACCGGCGGCACGTCCGCGCCGAGCTCGCCGAGCTTGGACGCCCAGATGTCCGCGTGACGGCGCTCGTTCGCGGCGATGCGCTCGAATGCGGCGGCCCGGACCGGGTCCTTCTCGATCCCCGACAGCGCGTCGTAGAGCGCGATCGCGTCGCGTTCGAGCTTGAGGTTGTCGAGACTCGTCGAGATGTCGATGGGCGCCACGGGCGCATCCTACCGGGCATCTAGACTCCGGGCATGCAGCCCCACCCGCTCGTCTACCTGTCGGTCGCCGACGTGGTGGCCGCCATGCCACCGATCGCCGAGCGGCTCCTCCTGGCGGAGCGCACGATGACGGCGCTCGTCGCCGACGCCGACCTGCCGTCCAAGATCAGCGTCCATCCACGTCCGGCCGGGTCGTTCGGGCACGCCATGCCGGCCTTCCTGCGCGGCGCCGACGGCCAGGACCTGCTGGGCATCAAGTGGGTCACGGGCTTTCCCGAGAACGCGGAGAAGGGCGTTCCGGTGATCGCGGCCACGGTCGTCCTCAATGATCCGGTCACCGGTCTGCCGACCGCGATCCTCGACGGCGCACCGATCGGCGCCCAGCGGACGGCCGCGATCTCGGGGGTGGCGATCGCCCGGTACGCGCCCGCCGGGGGCGAAGCGGGTGGCGGTGGTGGGGGCGGGCGTCCAGGCGCACAGCCATCTCCCGGTCCTCGGACACCTTCTGCCGGACGCGGAGATCGCCGTCTTCGATCGCCATCCGGAGCGGGCCGCCGCACTCGTCGACGCCGCGCTCGCGACCCCCGGCATCGCCGGCGCCGTGGCGGCACCGAGCGCCCGCGATGCGGTCGCCGGCGCCGACGTCGTCGTGACCGTCGCCTCGTTCACGACGCCCGACCGTCGCGGGGTGATGACGGGCGACTGGCTGGCCCCGGGCGCGCTCGTCGTGCCGGTCGACTACGCGACGATGTGCGCGCCGTCCGTCGCCCGCGACGCGGCCCTGTTCCTCGTGGACGATCGCGGGCAGTTCCTGGCGCACCGCGACGCCGGCGAGTTCGACGATTACCCGGATCCCACGGCGACGTTCGGCGAGGCGATCCTGGCCGGGACGCCGCGGCCGGCCGCCGGCCGGGTCGTCGCGATGCACCTTGGCGTGGGTCTGGCCGACGTGGTCTTCGCGGACGCCATCGTCCGGCGCGCGGCGGAGCTCGGCCTCGGGATGTCGTGGCCCGGGTGACCGTCCGGCCGGCGACGATGGAGGATGCGGACCTCCTCCTCGGATGGGCCAACGACCCGGGGACGCGGGCGTCATCGTTCCGGACGACACCCATCGACGAGCCGACCCACCGGGCGTGGCTCACCGCGCGGCTCGCGTCGCCCGATACGCTGCTGCTGGTCGGACTCGAGGCCGGGCGACCGATCGGCCAGGTGCGCGTGGATCGCAAGGTCGACGGCGTGGCCGAGATCGGCATCGCCGTGGCGCCCGACGCGCGTGGACGTGGTGTCGGACGCGCACCTGCTCTCGGCATCGCTCGAGGCGGCGCGCGTAAGCGACGTCGGACGCACCTCGCAGACGATCGTCGCCCGGATCAGGCCGGACAACACCACCTCCATCGCCCTGTTCGAAGGGGCCGGGTTCCGGCAGACCGGCACCGACCTGGTGGCCGGCGTCCCCTGTCTCGTGCTGGCGCTGCCGCGCTGATCGACGCTAGGCCGGTCGTGACCCGGTCGCGTCGACGGAGCACGACGGCCAGCGCGGCGGCCGCGAGCATCGTGACGGCCGCGATGCCGACGCCGACGTAGGTGAAGGTCGGGACGTAGCGGAAGACCACGTGCTGCGTCGTCGGTCCGACCGGGACGCCACGGAACGCGACGTCGACCGTCGCGATCGGTACGGTCACGCCGTCCACCTCGGCGACCCAGCCAGGCGCCATCACGTCGGTCAGGACGAGGACGCCGGGGCGATCGGTCGTGATGTCGATCGAGACCCGGTCGGGGGTGTACTCGACGATCCGCGCCTCCGCGGCGGTGCGTGGCGTCCGAACCTGGTCCGACGGCAGCCGTCAGGCGGTCGGCATCCGGCCCGGCGGGCAGGAAGACCGTCTCGCGGAGGGTCGCGAGATCGGCCGCGACGAGGCGGTCGTTCACCTCGGACGCATCGCCACCGACATCGATCGCGCCTGGCGATGAACGCCCGCGGCAGCACCTGGGGCACCTCGAAGACGGTGACGTCGCCCTCCTGGAACACCGGCACGATCCCGGGCACGGTCGGCACCTCGTCGCCACGGACGTAGAGCCAGCGAGCCCCCGCGAGCGCCACCAGCTCCGGGTCGACCCGTGGGCCGAACGTGGCCGTCCGGTTCCCCCACGCGTGGTAGTAGGTCCAGCGGTCCGGATCGACGGCGAGCTGCGGATCGATGAGGAGTCCGAAGAAGGTGTGGTAGACGAGCGGGACGACCGACTGGTAGCCGTCCACCTGGAGCAGCTCGTCGGCCGCCATCCGGTTGGCGACTTCGCCGAAGCTCAGCACCCGCTCCACGTCGGATCCCGGCTGCTCGAGGATGAATGCTTGGCCGGCGGTGCGCGCCTGCTGCTCCTCCCACGAGCCGAGCTGGCCACCGGTCAGGCGTTCCGCGTGGGCGTAGACCGCGCGTTCGCCGGCGAGGAGCAACAGCAGGCGCCGCCACCATGACCCAGCCCGATCGCCCGACGCCGTCCCGAGGTGGGCGGACCAGGACGAACGCGAGCCAGGCGAGCGTGACCAGGCCGAGCACCATCGCCGACGCCGGCAAGCACCCAGCCCACGTCCGCGGTCTCGGGGAGTGCCAGGTCGCCTCGTCGACGGACCACCTGCCGGGCGATCGCGACGGACGTGACGGCGAGCGGCACCAGCGTCGCCGCGACGACGACCCAGCGCGCCCGGCTGCTCAGCCGCAGTGGCCGGCCGGCCAGGATCGTCGTGACGAGCATGTCGAGCCCGCAGGCGGCGGTCGCGACGAGCGCGAACGGCAGGAGATGGCGGATCCTGACCAGCTGGAACGACCTGAACGGCCCGAACGACTCGAGCACGGGCGTCAACAGCACGGTGATGACGTCGATCAGCGGGATCGCGACCAGCAGACAGACGAGGAAGACGCGGCGCCGATCGCGCAACGCCGTCCCGACGATCCCGAGCGCGAGGAGCGGCAGCCCGACGGCGCCCAGGAAGTACGTGCCATACCTGGCCGGAGACGTCCCGATGCCGCTGCCGAGCGGCACGCCGAACAGCACGGCGCTGTAGTGGCGCACGGCCTCGCCGATCGCCGGCAGGGGCCGTGTCTCGTACAGCGCCTGCAGGTCCCAGATCGTGCGGTTGGAGATCGGGATCATGACGAGCTGGGTCAGGAGCACCGGCGCGTACAGCCCGAACGCGGTCACCCAGATCCCGGCCCAGGTCGCGACCCGGCTCGCGACCTCGCGGCGGTCCCGCGCGAGCACGACGACGTACACGAGCAGCACGCCCGCCACGATGAGCACGATCTGCGACAGGCCGTGGTAGAGCACGAGTGCCCCCGCGATGCCGCCACCGAGCACGTACGCCCAGCGGCGCGGTCCGGGGACCACAGCGCGATCGAGGACCCAGAACAGCAGCGGGATCGCCGGTGAGGCGACGCCGTGGACCCAGAACCAGAATCCGAAGAGGGAGATCACCGCGCCGCCCAGGACCGCGGGGGTCGAGAGGCGCAGCGAATCGCGCAGGAACAGGTGCATCGACAGCCCGGCGGCGAACGCGAGGAGCCAGGCCATGACGACGTACGCGTTGAACGGACCGACGATGAAGCCGAGCCCGACATCGACGGCGAACGGCGTGTTCGCCTGCTGCGCCAGCAGCGCGTTGCCGGCGGCGATGTGGGTATTCCACAGCGTCAGACCGTTCGCCGCCCAGTCCGCGGAAACCCCGGTGCGCGGCAGGTCGAACACGTCGAGGGCGTAGGCGATCCCGCGCTCGCCGAACACCAGGTGTTCGAGCGTCGGGAAGCTGAGCAGCGCGAGCAGCGCATACACGAGGGCCGCCCAGCGGACGGACCGGAACCGTTCGATCCGGCTCATCGCGGCGGAACGTCGAGCGACACGATCGCGGCGACGATGCGGTCGGCGCCGGCGCCGTCGACCACCGTCCGGGCGCGTGCCGTCATGGCCGTTCGGCCCGCGTCGTCGGCCACCCACGCCTCGATCGCGGCGCGGACCGCGCCTGGCTCGAGCGTTCGCCCGTCACCGAGCCACGCAGCCGCGCCGGTGGCCGCGTACGGGGGGCCGACCACGAGCTGATCCTCCGCGGCCGCCGCCAGCAGCGCGGGGCGGCCGAGACAGGCGGCCTCGAACTTCATCGTGCCCGCGCCGATGACGGCCAGGTCGCAGCGAGCCAGCCGCTCCGGGAGGTCCGGCGGGTCGCGCACGACCTCGACCGGCAGATCGTCCGTGCGTCCGGCGAAGTCCGCACCGACGACGATCGTGGCCGCCCACCCTTGCCCGCCGGCGAAGGCGCCGGCCAGTCGACGCGTGATGAGCCACGGATCGCTGCCCCCGAAGCACACGACGACCTGGATCGGGCCGTCGCCGGCGACGTTCTCGCTTGCAACCACGTCGTCACTTGTTGCCGCCGCCGCGTCCTCGCGCCGGAGCGCGCGGTACGCCCCCGCGATCGGCGCGTACGCGAAGCCTTCGAGGACGTGACCCGCGCGACCCCGACCGGACCACGTCGGCAAGGACGGCTGGACCACGAGCGCCGCCACGCCGTCGAAGGCATCGCGATCGTCGAACACGACCAGGCGGTCCGCGGGCGCACGCTCCGTGATCCCGGCGAGGTCCGGAAGATCGACCACGACGATGCCATCGGAGGGTGGCGTGTCCGTGACCAGCAGGCCGATCCGCTCGGCGCGCCGCTCGAGCACGCCATCCAGCCGACCCGCGACCAGTTCGAGTGTCGTCGGCACGTCCTGCGCCCGCAACGCCTCGGCCATGGTCAGGGCTCGCGCCACGTGACCGCGACCCTGGCCGGTCCCCGCGGTCGCCACCAGGTGCACGGGACGCCGGCCATCGACCACCGGTCGACTCAGAACATCTCCCAGGCCAGCGGCTCATGACGATCGATCCGACGTCGCGCGGTGCGACCGATGACCTGCGGCAGCTCACTGACCTCGATTCCGGTGCCCGGCCGCAGGACCGCGACGTCGTCGTCCGAGATGGTCGTGCCCGACTCGATGACGCGCGCCGCGAAGAGCGAACGGCGCGCCGTGACGTAGAGGTCGGCCTCCGTCGGGGCCATCCGTTTGACACCGTCGCCCAGGGCCGCCTCGGTGTCGCGGATCGCGCGGACCATCGCCGTCAACTCATCCGGCTCGAGCGCGAACTGGTGGTCGGGCCCCGGGCGGGTCCGGTCGGTCGTGAAGTGCTTCTCGATGACGGCAGCCCCGAGCGTCGTGGCCACGATCGGCGCAAGCATGCCCGGCGTGTGGTCGCTCCACCCGACCGGCACGCCGAACGCCTCGCGCATCGTCGCGATCGCGCGCATGTTGAGCTCCGCGAACGGCGGCGGGTAGTTGACCACGCAGTGGAGCAGGATGAGCTGGTCGTTGCCGGTCGACCGCACCGTGTCCACCGCCGCGGAGACCGCCGCGAGATCGGCCATGCCCGTGGAGCAGATGATCGGCCGCCCGCGGGAGGCGATGTCGCGGATGAGCGGCAGGTGCCACAGCTCGTAGGTCGCGACCTTGAACGCCTTGACGTCGAGCTCGTCGAGGAGGTCGACCGCTTCATGGTCGAACGGCGTCGAGAGGAAATCCAGCCCGGCGGCCTCGGCGTGGTCCTTGAGGTCCGCGTGCCACGCACGTGGCAGCTCGAGCTCGGCGAAGAGCTCCGACATCGTCTTGCCGGGCGGGAGGATCGCGTCGAGGTAGCGTGCCCTGGTGGATGTCTCCGCGACGATGCGGTCGGCGGCGAACGTCTGGAACTTGACCGCGTCGGCGCCGGCCTCCGCCGCGACGTCGATGAGTCGCTTCGCCTGGTCGATGTCCCGGTCGTGGTTCGAGCCAGCCTCGGCGATGATGTACACGGGCGCGCCGCCGCCCACGGGGCGCTCGCCGATCATGACCTGCTGCACGTTCCGCCTCCTGCGCTCGCGCCTACGGTAGCCCGTCCGTCAGGCGGTCGCGTACGCGCCGGTCACCTTCTCGAGCGCGGCCACGACGTCATCGACATCGAGGGTGGTCATGCCCGCATGCAGCGGGAGCGTGAGGAGCCGCGCGTACGCCGCCTCGGCGACCGGGAACGCCAGTCCCGGATACCGCTCGCGATAGAACGGATGCTGGTGCACCGGGATGTAGTGGACGTTCACGCCGATCCCCTCGGCATGCATCGCCCGATACACCTCGCCCCGATCGGCCCGGAGACGATCCAGCTCGAAGCTGCACGAACCAGAGATGCCAGGCGGGCTCCGTGTCCGGATCGACCGCCGGGAGGTCGACGTGGGGGTTGCCCTCGAGACGGGCCCGGTAGTGGGCCGCGAGCTCGCGTCGGCGGGCCAGGAATGCGTCGAGCCGCGTGAGCTGCGAGCTGCCGAGTGCCGCACCGATGTCGGTGAGCCGGTAGTTGTAGCCGAGCTCCACCATGGCGTAGGTCCAGTCCGTCCGGGCCGCGAGCTCCGTCGCGATCCCGTGGTTGCGGAAGCGCCGCAGCCGATCCGCGAGGTCGTCGCGATCGGTCAGGACGGCACCACCTTCGCCCGTGGTCAGGATCTTCGCCGGGTGGAAGCTCAGGATCGTCATGTCGGCGAGCGTGCCGACGGTCCGCCCGCCGCGTCGCGCGCCCAGCGAATGGGAGGCATCGGCGATGATCGTGAGCGGGCCGGCGGGGGCCGCGTCGGCCACGGCCCGGAGGGCGGCGTAGTCGGCCGGCTGGCCGGCGTAGTCGACCGGCAGGAGCGCACGCGTCCGCGAGGTGATCGCATCCGCCACCCTGGCCGGGTCGATCAGCAGCGTGCCCGGTTCGACGTCCGCGAACCGCGGATCGGCCCCCGCGTAGAGCACGGCGTTCGCGGTGGCGACGAAGGTCAGGGGCGTCGTGATCGCCTCGTCCCCCGGCCGTCAGCCCGGCCGCGATCGTGGATCCGTGCAGCGCCGCCGTCCCGGACGAGAACGCGATCGCGTGCCGAGCTCCCGTCGCCTCGGCCAGCGCGCGCCTCGAACGCCGGCACCCGCGGGCCGGTCGTCAGCCAGTCCGAGCGCAGCGCGTCGGCGACCGCCGCCACGTCGTCGTCGGAGATCTGCTGATGTGCGTACGGCAGGAGTGTCGCCCGGACCGGCGTCCCGCCATTGATCGCGAGGCTGGCGCGAGCGACCGCGGTCACGACACGTCCGGCTGGCGCATCACGCGACCGGCAGGCCGGCGGCCAGGCGATCCGCCATCCACGCCCGCGTCCGCTCGAGCCCCACGACGAGCGACGTCTCCGGCCGCCAACCCAGGACCGTCGCTGCCAGCCGCGCGTCGCAGCGAAGGACGGCGATCTCGCTCTGGGGATGGATGTGCTCGACGTGCACGATGCGGCCGGTGTCGGGCTCGATCATCGCCGCCAGGTCGTTGACGGACACGTCCGCGCCGGTGCCCGCGTTGAGGATCCGCCCGACGGCGGCGTCGCTGGACAGCGCATCGCCGACGAACCGTGCGCAGTCCTCGACGTACAGCAGGTCTCGCGTCTGGGTGCCATCGCCGTAGATGCGCAGCTCCTCGCCCAGCAGCGACCGTCGGGTGAAGATCGCCACGACCCCACCCTCGCCCACCGACCGCTGGAACGGGCCGTACGTGTTGAACGGTCGGACGACCATCGTGGGCAGCCCGAAGGCGTGCCCGTACGACAGGGTCAGCGCCTCGCCCGACAGCTTCGAGGCCGCATACGGCGACGCCGGCTTCGTCGGGTGGCCCTCGTCGATGCCGGCCGGCGTCGTGGCCCGGTCGTAGACCATGCACGTGCTCATGAACAGGAAGCGGGCACGGCTCGCTCGCGCCGCCTCGAGCATGTTGAACGTCCCGACCACGTCGTTCTCGAAGGTCGTCGCCGGGTCGTCGATCGAGTCCTGGACCGAGATCGATGCCGCCAGGTGGGCGATCGCGTCGGCGCCGACGGTCCAGCGGCGGCACGACGCCGCATCGCGCACGTCGCCGATCTCGAGCGGCAGCAGGTTCGGGCCCGGCCAACCCGGTCAGGTTCGCTGCTTCGCCGGCAACGAGATTGTCGACCGGGAGGACGGTATGCCCGCGCGCCAGCAGGTCGGCGACGACCCAACGACCGATGAACCCGGCGGCCCCGGTGACCACGACGCGCATGGTCAGCCCGATGCGGCGCCGATGGGCTCGGCGGCGAACGCCTCGAGGACGAGGGCCCTTGCCTCGTCCGGCGATATGGGCTCGACGGCGTCGGACCGGTAGGCACCGACCGGTGACGCCGGGCGATCCCGGTATTCCTCGATGACGTCGGCGTGCGCCTCGATCGCGGGCAGGACCGCGTACATCTCACCGATGTCGCGGGCACGCGTCGACTCCTCCGCGGTCATGAGCTCCTCGTACGGCTTCTCGCCGGCCCGCGGCTCGATCGCGGTGGTGCCGATGCTCCCGGGCGCATGGCCCGCAGCCGGCGCGATGACGTCGATGGTGGCATCGACCAGGTCGCCAAGCCTGACGACCGGCATCTTGAACACGAACACCTCGCCGCCGCGCGCCCGGCCGGCCGCGCCGATCGCGAGCGTGACGGCGCGATCGGTCGTCATGACGAAGCGGGTCATGGCGGGATCGGTGACGGTGACCGGCCCGCCCGCCGCGGATCTGGCGCGCGAACAGCTCCAGAGCGGAGCCGCGCGATCCCAGGACGTTCCCGAACCGCACGCTCGCGAACGTCGTCGAGTGGCGCCCGCGATAGTTGGTCGCCGCCGTGACGAGCTTCTCCGCCAGCAGCTTGCTCGCGCCCATGACCGACGTCGGGTTGGCGGCCTTGTCCGACGAGGTCAGGATCATCGTCCGGACCCCGGAGGCGAGACACGCATCGATGACGTTCTGCGTCCCGACGACGTTCGTCTGGGTCACCTCGAACGGGTTGTACTCACCCGACTCGACGTGCTTGAGCGCGGCGCAGTGGAAGACGACGTCGATGTCCTCGGTCGCGCGGATGAGCCGATCGCGGTCGCGGATGTCGCCGACGAGGAACCGCACGTCGCGCCGCGCGCCGAGCTGCTGGCGCTGGTAGAACTGCTTGGTCTCGTCACGACCGAAGACCCGCACGACCGCGGCGTCCGCCTCGAGCACGCGTTCGACGAGACGAGCCCCGATCGATCCCGATCCCCCGGTGACGAGCACGCGGCGGCCTCGGAGCGGCTGTGGGTCCAGGACGGTGCGACCTCCGTCGTCAACGCGGGGACGCGATCGTCGCGTCGCCTCTCGGGCGCGGCGTAGCGTACTATGCCGCGCCGTCGACGCGGTCCTGCCACACTGGCGGGCGATCAGCGGACTTGGAGGGGTGCGTGCGCATCGCGAGGATCGTCATCGTCGTCGCGCTGGTCGTCGTGCTCGTCGCAGTCGTCGGCGGCGTCGGCACGCTCGCGTGGATCACGGGCCGGGCGATGCCCCAGACGAGCGGGACGCTCCAGGCGCCCGGTCTCGAGGGCCAGGTGACGGTCGCGCGCGACGTCCACGGCATCGCCCAGATCACTGCCGCGACGCCGCACGACCTGTTCTTCACCCAGGGTTACGTCCACGCCCAGGAACGGATGTGGCAGATGGAGGTGTGGCGCCACATCTCGTCGGGTCGCCTGTCCGAGCTGTTCGGCGAGGGCACGCTCGATACCGACAAGTTCATCCGCACGCTCGGCTGGCGACGGGCCGCCGAGCGCGACCTGCCGTTCGTCCCGCCCGACACGCGCGCGATCCTGGATGCCTACGCCGCGGGCGTGAACGCCTGGCTCGACGCGAACCGCGGCGACCTCGGTCTCGCGTTCCTCGTGACCGGCGCCGATCCCGAGCCGTGGACGGTGCTCGACAGCCTTGCCTGGGGCAAGGTCCAGGCCTGGAACCTGGGCGGCAACATCGACACCGAGATCTTCCGGTACCTCGCCGACGCCCGGCTCGGCGATCCGTCCCGGACGGACGAGCTGCTCGCACCGCCCGATTCGCCGCCCGTCATCACGCCGTCCGGCCTGGCCGGGAGTGGCGGCGCCGGCGCCGGGACTGATCGGCGGCGAACACCCCGACGGCGGTCGCCGCGACGGATGCGGGCGCGCCGGCGGTCGTGGCGCCGGTGGCGCCGGGCGCGCCGCCCACCGACGCCGACACCGACGCCGGTTGGCGCGCCCTCGTGGCGATCGCCGATGACGCGATGCGCATCGCGGGGCTCGACGCCGGCGGCGGGCTCGCGTCCGACAGCTCGGTGGGCTCCAACGACTGGGCGATCGGTCCGCAGATGTCGGCCACGGGCGGCGCGCTCCTTGCCAACGACCCGCATCTCGGGATCTCCATGCCGTCGATCTGGTTCATCAACGGCCTGCACTGCGCGTCGGTCGACGATGCATGCCCCTACGACGTGGCCGGCGTCAGCTTCCCGGGCCTGCCGGGCGTCGTCCTCGGCCACAACGCGCGGATCGCGTGGGGCGCGACGAACGTCGATCCCGACGTCCAGGACCTCGTGCTCGAGACCGTCGATCCGGCCAACCCCGCGAACTACATCGGCCCCGACGGGATCTCCGTGCCGTTCGAGGTGCGCACCGAGGAGATCGGCGTTGCCGGGGGTCCGCCGGTCCAGCTCGAGGTCCGCGAGACGACGCATGGACCGATCCTCAACGGGGTCGACGACCGGCTTACCGACGCGCCCCTGATGGCCCTCCGCTGGACCGGGATCCACCCCGATGCCGGCCCGGACCGCACGTTCGAGGCCGTGATCGAGCTCAACCGTGCGGCCGACTTCGACGACTTCCGCGCCGGCCTCGCCAAGTACGTCGCGCCGTCGCAGAACTTCGTCTATGCCGACGTCGATGGCCACATCGGCTACCAGCTGCCGGGGTGGATCCCCGTCCGATCCGACCCCGCGGATCGTGGCGACCGCCCCGTGTCCGGCAGCGACGGCACCGGCGAGTGGGTCGGGCGCATCCCGGTCGAGGACCTGCCATGGCAACTGGACCCGGAACCCGGCTGGATCATCACCGCGAACAACGCCCCGGTCGATGACGGCTATCCGGCGTTCATCGGCCAGGAGTTCGATCCGGGCTACCGCGCCGAGCGGATCATCGACCTCGTCACCAACTACGGTCAGGACGGGCTCACGATCGACGAGATGGCGCTCATCCAGAACGACAGCAGCCCGTTGCGAGCGCGCGACATCGTCCCGCTGCTCGACGCAGCCGAGCCCGCCACCGAGGACGGCCACACGATCGCCGACCGGATCGGCGCCTGGGACGGGGCTTGCGGCGTGGACAGCCTTGGCTGCGCCGCCTATCTCACATGGGAATACCGGGTCCTGCGCGATCTCGTCGACGACGAGCTCGGTGACCTCGCGCGGCGACTTCGTGGGCACCGGCGCGTCGTGGGTCTTCCTGGGCCGCCAGCTCGACGCCCCGACCTCGCCGTGGTGGGACGACGTCACGACGACCGACGTGATCGAGACGGCCGAGACGATGGTGCTGCGTGCGATGGACGAAGCCGGTGCGGAGCTGCGCGAGTCCCTTGGCGGTCCCGATCGCTGGGCATGGGGTCGCCTCCACACCGCGACCTTCGAGGAGGGCACGATCGGGATGAGCGGCATCGGTCCGCTGGAGTGGTACGTGAACGACGGCCCATTCGCGGTCGATGGCGCCTCCGGGGCGGTCAATGCGACCACGTACCGCCTGTGGCGCGCCTATCCGGACCCGCTCGACCCCGAGTTCGTGCCGCTCGGTGTCGAGGGCATCTTCACCGTGACGGACCTCCCGTCCTACCGGCTGACGATCGACATGTCCGACCTCGACGGCGCGCGCATCGTCATCACGACCGGCCAATCGGGGAACCCGTTCGATCGCCCACTACAACGACCTGATCGACCCGTGGCGCAAGGGCGAGAGCGTGCCGCTGCCGTTCACCCCGGCCGCCATCGAGGCCGCGACCGTGTCGACCCTGACCCTGACCCCGTGACCGCGGAAGCGGCCGACGTCGTCGTGATCGGCGCGGGCTCGATGGGGGCGTGGACGGCCCTTCGTTCGCAACGTGCCGGCTGGCGAACGACGCTCATCGACGCGTTCGGGGCCGGTCATCCGCGGTCGACGTCGGGCGACGAGACCCGCATCCTGCGCGCCTCGCACGGGGCCGACACCTTCTACACGCGCTGGTCGCGCGAGGCGAGGACGGCCTGGCAGGCGTTCGGCGACGAGATCGGCGAGCGGCTGTACGTCGAGTCCGGCGCGCTGTGGTTCGCCCATCGCGAGGACGGGTTCGAGGCCCACTCCATGGCGACGCTGACGTCGATGGGCATCCCGGTCCGACGCATCGAGCCGGACGAGGTCACGGCCCTGTGGCCGGGCATCAACGCCGACGATCTCGCGTTCGCGGTGTACGAGCCGGAGGCCGGGGTCATGCTGGCACGGAACGGGATCGCCGCCGTCGCCCGACGGTTCGCCGCGGAAGGCGGCCGCTTCGAGCTCGCGTGGGCCGAGCCGGGTGCGACCGAGGGTCGCCGCCTGCTCGATGTCGTGCTGGCCGACGGCCGGCGCCACGCCGCCGGGACGTTCGTGTTCGCGGCCGGGCCCTGGCTGCCACGGCTCTTCCCGACGATCGCGGGCGATCTCATCCGGGTCACGAAGCAGGACGTCCTGTATCTCGGGACGCCGGCCGGCGACGGCCGGTTCGCCGCGGAGTGGCTCCCCTGCTGGATCGACTCGGATGCGGCGTTCTACGGCACGCCGGCGATCGACGGCCGCGGTTTCAAGGTCGGTCCCGATCGGTACGGCCCGCCGTTCGATCCGAGCGGCGGCGAGCGCCTCGTCGACCCGGACGCGGTCCGGATGACCCGCGCCTACGTGGCTCGACGCTTCCCCGACCTCGCCGACGCCCCGATCGTCGAGACGCGGGTCTGCCAGTACGAGACCACGCCGGACACGCATTTCGTCATCGACCGCCACCCTGCCTTCGACAACGTCTGGATCGTGGGCGGCGGCTCGGGCCACGGCTTCAAGCACGGACCGGTGATCGGCAGCTACGTCGTGAGTCGCCTCGCGGGCGCCCCCGCGGGGATCGACGAGGAGCGGTTCGCGATCGACCGGCCGCGCGTCGCGAGCCAGAACCTGCGGACCGGGACGGGCGACCGAGACCGGCACTGGCGACGCGAGCGGCTACGGCCTGCGTCGTGCCTGACGGCGCCCGTCTAGAGCGTGGCCGGACCCGTGAAGTCCTTGCGCAGGTTCATCGAGAACGGCGAACGCACCGTCGCCTCCGGGAAGATCGATGCCTCATCCTCGGTCGCCGAGATCCATTCGACGAGCAGGCGATTGACGATGACCGTGCCGACATCCCGTGCGAGCACGGCGCCGGCGACGCTGTAGGCGATCGTCGCGTTCGTCAGCGGGATCATCGGCTCGCGCTGCATGACGTTCTTGATCGGGTCGCTGCCAGGCTCGATGTGCAGGTCGCCGAGCAGCATGTATGGCCCGATCGACAGCTGCATCCGCGCCTGCTCGAGCGAGACGCGCTCCTTCTCCGAGCCACGCGGTCCGGTGCCCACGACCAGGAGCAGGTCCTCCCGCTCGACGCTCACCGAATCCATCGGCAGCACGTGGCCGTCGGCGAGGCTCGTGAACTCCACGTGGTGCACCCGGAAGCGCTCCTGGCCGTTCAGGAAGTCGGTCAGCCGCTCGCCGAACATCGTGATCTTCCCGGCGATCGTGCAATCACCGGCGAATCCCTGGAACTCGACACCTTGCATGGTGGGTGGACCGTACCCGCGAGCCGGGGGTGCGACCACCCGACGTTCGTACCATGCGGCGTTGCCGCCGTCGGCCACGGACGCTGCGACCGCGCGTGATGCACATGCATGGCGTCGGCGGACGTGCTTCGAGTCGTTGATGCACATCAGCTGCATCAGCCCGCCAAGCCTGGCGACCCGCACCGATCCGCCGCCACCGTGCCCGGTGATGCCGCAGAGGTGCATCACGCACGACCGGCCGACCCGGCGGACCCGATCCTGTGCATCGCCGCCGCCCGGCGCGGCGCCGCGGGCTTCAGCCCTCGCTGATCTCCAGCGGGCCGTCGGGGACCTCGATCAGGACACGGCCGTCCTCGATCACGACCGGGTACACGGCGAGCGGCTCCTCGGCCGGCGGATCGAGCGGCTCGCCGTTGGTCAGGTCGAAGCGCGACAGGTGCAGCGCACAGGTCAGCGTGCCGTTGGTCAGGAACCCCTTGTCGAGCTCGAAGTACTCGTGCGAGCAGACGCCCTGCACGGCCGTGAACTCGCCACCCGTGTTGATGACGAGCACCTGGTCGGTGCCGTCGACGAAGACCATCTGCATCTCGCCATCGCCGACCTCGTCGACGCCGAGCAGGTCGATCCGCCGCATCAGCGGACCCCGGCCGCGGCGGACGTGCCGCGTCGCGGCCGTGACGATGGAGGTTGTGGAGGCATCAGGCAGCGGCCTCGCCGGTCACGCCGTCCGTGCCCGCGGTCCACTTGGCCTCGAGCAGCTCGCGAAGGCGATCCTGCGCGGACGCGAGCGGCACGCGGGCGACGACCGGCTCGAGGAACCCGAGGACGATGAACTTGCGCGCCTCGTCCGGCGGGATGCCGCGCGATTCGAGGTAGAACAGCTGCGTCTCGTCGATCGGCCCGACCGAGGAGGAATGCGCCGCGCGCCGGCAATCCGGCTGGTCGATCTCGAGCGAGGGGATGGCGACCGAGCGCGCGTCCTTCGAGAGGTTCATGCCGAACTCGCCGAGGAAGCTGTCGGTGCCGACCGCTGTCTTGTCGATGATGATCAGGCCCTTGAGGTAGGTCCTCGCCTTCTCGAGCAGCGCGCCCTTCGACAGCAGGTCGCCCTTGGTATCGCGACCGATGTGGGTCGTGTACGAGGTCAGGTCGAAGACCTGCTCATCGGCGCCGAACACGATCTCGACCTGCTCGACCGAGCTGCGATCGCCGACGAGGCGGTTGTCCACCCGGCTGCGCACGAGCCGGCCGCCGAGCTGTGCGAGCGCCCACTGGAGCGACCCGTCCTCGCCGACGGTGGCACGCCGGTGCTGGATCGCGACGACGTGCGCCGGGAAGCTCCTGGAGGCTGGCGACCTTGAGGGAGGCGCCCGAGCCGAGGACGGCCTCGGTCGTCCCGGCGAGGAACGCCTGGCCGACGTCGGCTCCAGCGGCAAGAGGTGCGCTCGACGAGCCGACGAGCTCCTCGACGACCGACGCCTGCGCCCCGTCCCCCACGCGGATGAATGAACGAGTCAGCAGCGCTCGATCCGGGTCACCGACCGTCCAGCGGATGACGATCGGCTTCTCGAGGACGACGCCGGGTGGTACGTCCAGGACCACGCCCTGGGTCCAGAGAGCCCGCGTGAGCTGCGCGAACTTGTCGTTCGTCGGGAGCTCGAACAGGTCGAACAGCGCATGCGCTCGTTCGGGCTCGCGGTCCAGGAGCTCGGCGAATGTCGTCAGCTCGACGCCGGCGTCCATGGCGACCGACGAAAGCGCCGACGCGATGACGTCGCCCTCCGCGATGACGAGCAGCCCCGAGGCGTCGTCGGGCAGGTCCGCCGGGACGTGCTGCCAGGCGACGGACACCGGCTGCCTTGCGCTCTGCAGCTGCGCGGCGCGCAGGTCGATGTACGGGGTATAGAGCAGGTTGGACTCGCCCGGCAGCGACGCCCAGGCGTCGAACGCCGCCTCGCGATCGCTCATCAGCCATTCGGGCTGCGGCCAGCCGGCCACCAGGGCAAGCTCGTCAAGATCTCGGCGCTGGACCGGCAGGGAGAGTTCGTCGAGTGCCCGGCGCGCCGGCCTCGGACGCGAGGCCGGAGCCGTCATCCGAGCGACCCCTCCATCTCGAGCTTCACGAGCCGGTTGAACTCGATGGCGTACTCCATCGGGAGTTCCTTGGTGAACACCTCGAGGAAGCCCTGGACGATGAGGTTGGTCGCCTCGTTCTCGGTCAGGCCGCGGCTCATCAGGTAGAAGACCTGGTCGGCGCTGACCTTCCCGACGGTGGCCTCGTGGCTCATCGTCGTGTCGTCTTCCTGGATGTCGATGTACGGGTACGTGTCGCTGCGGCTGATGTCGTCGAGCATGAGCGCGTCGCAGCGGACGCTGGCGACGACGTTCGTGGCGCCCGGCGCGACCTTGAGCTGGCCGCGATACGTCGCCCGGCCGCCGTCCTTGGAGACGGACTTGCTGACGATCCGCGAGCGGGTGTTCGGCGCGAGGTGGATGGCCTTGGCGCCGGTGTCCTGGTGCTGGCCCTTGCCGGCGACCGCGACGCTGATGATGTCGGCCGTGGCGCCTTCGCCGCGCAGGTAGATCGCCGGGAACTTCACGGTCTTGCGCGAGCCGGTGTTCGCGTCGATCCACTCGACCGTGCTGTTCGCGTACGCGTGCGCGCGCTTGGTCACCAGGTTGTACACGTCGTTCGACCAGTTCTGGATCGTCGTGTAGCGGACCTTGGAGCCGGGCAGGGCCACGACCTCGACGACCGCCGCGTGGAGCGAGTCGGTCGCGTAGATGGGCGCCGTGCAGCCCTCGATGTAGTGGACCTTGGCGCCCTCCTCGACGACGATCAGCGTCCGCTCGAACTGCCCGGTGTTCTCGCCGTTGATGCGGAAGTACGCCTGCAGCGGGAGCGGGACCTCGACGCCCTTGGGCACGTACACGAACGAGCCACCCGACCAGACGGCGCTGTTGAGCGCCGCGAACTTGTTGTCCTCGGGCGGGACGATGGTGCCGAACCACTTCTTGACGATGTCCGGGTATTCCTTGAGCGCCTGGTCCATGCCCATGAACACGACGCCGATCTTCGTCAGCTCCTCGCGGACGGAGTGGTAGACCACCTCGGAGTCGTACTGCGCGCCGACCCCGGCGAGGAACTTGCGCTCCGCCTCGGGGATGCCCAGCCGCTCGAACGTCGCCTTGATCTGCTCGGGGACGTCATCCCACGACTTCTCTTCGCGCTCGGAGGGCTTTCGGTAGTAGACGATCTTGTCGAAGTCGATCCGGTCGAGCCCGTCGGTCCAGGTCGGCATCGCGCGCTTGACGAAATGGTCGTAGGCGCGAAGACGGAACTGGAGCATCCACTCCGGCTCGTCCTTGAACTTGCTGATCTCCTCCACCGTGTCGCGCGTCAACCCGCGCTTCGTCTCGCGCAGGTAGACGATGTCGTCGTGGAACGCGAACTGGTCGCGCTGGTCGGTGACGATCTCGCGGGTGGCGGTCATTCGATCCTCGGTCCTCGTGGATGGCGGCGCTCGAGGCGCCGCGAGCGGCGGGCGACCGCTGCGTCTAATTCCGAGTCAGATTATCGGGATTAACGGGCAGACCGTCAACGACGACCACCGCGCCTGCCTCGAGCGTGGTCTCAGCCGGATGGCGCGGGTCTCGGCGCGGACGCAGGCGGCGCGTCGGGCAGCTGGTCCGGATCGGCAGTCGGGTCGGGGCGGACGCGGTGTCGCGGCCAGCGGACCATCGAGGTCGAGCACCTGCAGGATGGACCGCCACGTCGTCGCCACCACGCCGGCGATCGGCACCGCCAGGAACATCCCGACGATGCCGCCGAGGTCGCTCCCGACCGGGATCGCGACAAGGACGATCGCCGGGTGGAGGCTGACCGCGCGCCCGTAGACGAGTGGTGCCACGAAGTTGCCCGTGACGATGTTGAACACCAGCGTGAAGATGGCCATCACGACGATGTCGGTCTGATCGCCGGTGGCGACCGTCACGAGGAACGCGAGGAACGTCGTGATCAGGCTCCCGACGTACGGGATGAAGCCGCCGAAGAACGACAGGACGGCGAGCGGCAGCGCGAGCGGGATCCCGAGGATCGCCATGATCAGGAACTGCGTCGCCGCACCGAACAGCGAGATCGCGCCGGTGCCGACCATGTACCCGCCCAGCACACCGGCGGCCCGGCCACCGGCAGCGTCGAGGACGTCACGCCGATCGGCGGCGATGCGCTCGGTGAACATGTGCCAAAGGGCCGCCCCGTCGCGCACGAAGTAGAACGTCAGGAACGCGCCGACGAGCGTGAGCGCGACGATCGCGACCGCCTGGACGACCAGGGTGGCCGCGGTGTCGAGGATGCCAGTCCCGATCGCTCCGACGAACGACGTCACGCCGACGGCACCCGTGCCGGTCGATTCGGCACCGGCGTTGGCCGACGCCACGATCTGCTGGAGCGGCTCGATCATCGACGCGATCGTCAGGACCAGGATGACCGATGACGATGACGGCGGTGCCGACGGTCACGGCCAGGGCCGCCTGGCCGCGCGTCAGGCCGCGCCGGCGCAGGGCGTCGGCCGCCGGGTCGAGCGTCGCGGCCAGCACGATCGCGAGGACCACCGGCAGGATGACGGCCGGGATCAGGACGGCCGCCGCGACGGCGACCGCGGCGAGCCCGATCGCGACGAGCGCTCGCCAGCTCCATTGGGCCAGTCGATCGAGCCACACCGGGACCGTGCCGTCGGCCGCCGTGTCGGTGGTCGCGGGGCCGGGTTCGCGGCCGAGCGCGGTGATCATCGTGCCCGCGATCGTCTGGATGAAATCGACGATGGGCAGCGCGACGATCAGGCCGCCGAGACCGCCGAGCCCGAAGCCGATCGGCAGCGCCACGACGACGAACACGGGGTGGATGCGGAGCCCACGGCCACGCGCGACCCCGGCAAGGACCCGGCCGAGGATCACCGTGCCCACGACCATGAACAGGAGGAAGACAGCGGCCGACGTCGCCCCGACGGCCGCGAGCGCGACGAGGCCGAGCAGGATGGTCGTCGTCGCCGGTCCGACATACGGCACGAAGCCGCCCACGAGTGCGACCACCGCGAGGGGCCCCGCGAGCGGCACGCCGAGCAGCGTCAGGCCGATGAAGGCGAGGAGCGCGTTCACGCCGGCCATCACCGCGGTACCGCGGATGTAGCCGCCGACGCGATCCATCGCCCGCTCGCCGCCGTCCTTCAGGGCGTCACGTCGCCAGCCGTCGGTGAACCCAAGGATCCAGGCCCAGGTCTTGTCGCCGTCCATCAGCAGGAAGAAGGTCAGGAACCCGCCGAGCAGCGCGATCGAGACCACGGTCGCCGCCGACTCCGACGATGCCCGAGATCCCTGCTGCGACGACCGCGCCCAGCCCATCGGCGATCCGCCCGAGGAGGGTCGCGACCTCGGGCGGGAGTCCCGAGCTGGACGATCTGCGTCCTGCAGGCCGACGCGCCGGCCTGGATCGCCCGGAGCACGTCGACCACGTACGGGGCGAACGCGAGGACGATGAGGAGCACGGCGCCGCCGATGATCCCGAACGCGGCGAGCGCGGCACCGGTGGCGGCCTTCGCCCGGCCCCAGCCGCGCTGTCGGAGTCGCGACACGAGCGGGGCGAAGGTCGATGCCACGATGAGCGCGACGATCGTCGACGCCGTCACGGAACCGAGCTTCACGCGCGAGCGCCACGATGACGGCTCCCAGGACGAGCGTGACCAGTACGCGCCAGCCGACCGCCGCGACGCGGACGAGCCAGCCCGGGACGAGCGCTTCGCCGCTCGCCGGCGACCGACCGATCACGCGCAGGGGCCGACCGACGTCGTTCGTCGGATCCTGACCTCGGCCTGACTTGGCGTCATCCTCGTCCTCCATCCCCGCCTGGGACCCTCAGCATGTCCAGGCCGGTGCGGACTCGCGTCATGCGATGCGGGTGAATGATGACTGTGCCCGTCGCGTCCATGATGACCCGCGTCGAGACGTCCCGTCCGTCCACTCGGCGGGCATCATCTCCCGCCGGAGGCTTGCTGTCATGGTGCTCCTCGGCGTGTTCTTCGCGGCCCTGCTGGGCTACGGGCTGCTGTCCAGGGTCCTCGAGGCGCGGAGCCTGACTCCACAGATCGTGATGCTTGTCGCCGGGATCGGCGTCGGATTCGTCGATCCGCGGGAACCCTGAGGTCGCGGTCGACACCGAGATCCTGCACGTGGCCGGGGAGTTCGCGCTGGTCCTCGCCCTGGCCGTCGATGCCGCGCGGATCGATGTCGCGGCGCTGCGCGGGACGGCGGGACTTCCCATGCGACTGCTGGCCATCGGCCTGCCGCTGACGATCGTCGCGGGCGTCGTGGCCGCGCTCGTGATCCTCCCTGGCCTGACCTTCCTTGACGCGTTGATCCTGGCGGTCCTCGTCGCCCCGACCGATGCGGCGCTCGGCGCCGTCGTGGTGAGCAGTCCACGGCGTCCCGCTCCGTATCCGGCAGGCGCTGAACGTGGAATCGGGCCTCAACGACGGCCTGGTGACGCCGCTCGTCCTCGTCGCCGCGGCTGCGGCGCAGGCGGGCACCGGGGCTGCCGGCGGAGGATTGGCGGACGCCATCACCCAGATCGGGCTGGGCGTCGTCGCCGGCGCGGCGATCGGCATCGCGACGGCGTTCCTCCTGCGGCTGGCGATCCATCGTGGCTGGATCCTGGACAGCGCGCGCTGGATGGCCGCCCCGGCGATGGCCTTCCTGGCCTGGTTCGTGGCGCACGAGATCGGGGGCAACGTCTTCGTCGCGGCGTTCGTCGCCGGCCTTGCCGCGACCGCGACCTACGGGCGCGTCCCCGATGCGTTCCTCGAGTTCGCGGAGATCGGTGGCGAGCTCCTCGGCCTCGCGGTGTTCTTCCTGTTCGGGGCGCTCGTGCCCAGCATCCCCGGCATCGATGGTCCCGTGATCATCTACGCGCTCGTCGCCCTGACTGTCGTCCGGATGCTGCCGGTCGCGGTGAGCCTGATCGGCACGCATCTGGCACCACCGACCGTGGCATTCATGGGCTGGTTCGGACCACGCGGGCTCGCGTCGCTGGTCCTCGCGCTCGTGGCGATCGGCGACGGCAGCGGTGAGCCGCCGGGATTCGCGCCGATCGTGGTGGCCGCCGTGGCCGCGACCATCGTGCTGAGCGTGCTCGCGCACGGCCTCTCGGCCGGACCGGCGGTCGCGCGCTACGGTCGATTCGTCGAGACGCTCCCGGCAGCTGCTGCCGAGCACGAGGACGTCGCGGCGCTACCGGCTGCATGTCCGCGGGGCGGATGATGGCCCGCGACGAGATCAGGCACCGTGGCCGGGTACTGTGCAGCGCCATGTCGCAGAGCGTCGTCGCCCTCGAGACGTTCTACACCGGCTGGGCCAACCACCAGCGTCTGCTCCTGGACGCCCTGCGCGACCTGCAGCCCGAGCAGCTCGCCCTTCGACCGGCCGCGCACGGGTGGGCCATCTGGCAGATCGCCGGCCACATGGCTGGGTCTCGCGCCTTCTGGTTCCACGACGTTCTTGGCGAGGGCGATGCAGCCGTGCGCGACCTGTTCCGCGTCGAACGCACGACGGTACCCGGCCTTTCCCTCGGCGATGCCGGATGGGAGGACGACGAGACCCGACCTCGTTCGGCGCGCGAGATCATCGATGCGTTCGAGCAGACATGGACGATGATCGACGCGTGCCTGCGGCGGTGGACGCTGGACGACCTGGCGGTCGGGTTTCGTCGTGACGGCTATGACGGCCTGACGACGCGAGCCTGGGTCATCTGGCACCTGATCGAGCACGAGGGCCATCATGGCGGCGAGATCTCGCTCATCCTCGGGAGTCATCGGACTGCCGGGTCTGGATCTCTGAGTCGCCGCCGGTGGCGCTGCCGACCCCCGGCGCGTCACCCGAAGCGGATGATGGCGGCCGCCCATCTGCGCAGGGACGATGACGCCGAACCCGAACGCGCGCCGGACTTGAACGCGCGCGCAGCCGGCCATGAACGAGCCCCCGAGGACCGGGGGCCGCCAGGAGGGAACCAGATGCACAGCCCATCCATCCCGCGGACCGCGACAAACGACGCCAGTCACTGGTCGTGCCACTGCTGCTGGCCCTGCCGCTGCTGCTCGGCGCGTGTGCCCAGGTCGGCACCGCCACGTTCGGCTTCTGGGACGTGATCTGGTCGATGGTCGCGTTCTTCTTCTGGTTCATGCTGATCTGGATCTTCATCGGCATCTTCGGCGACATCTTCCGGCGCAACGACCTGTCGGGCGGGATGAAGGCGGTCTGGCTCATCGTGCTCGTGGTGCTGCCGTTCCTGGGTGCCCTGATCTACATGATCGCGCGGCCCAAGGTCACCGCCCAGGACGTCCAGCTGATGGCCCAGGCCGAGGCAGGCTCCAAGGCCGTCGCCTCGGTGTCGACCGCCGACGAGCTGGCCAAGCTCGCCCAGCTCAAGGCCGCAGGCTCGATCACCGACGCCGAGTACGAGGCGCTCAAGGCCAAGCTCGTCAGCTAGGGCCACCGGCCGGGGGATCCGCCACTCGAGGCGATCCCCTCCCCCAGCGCACGCACACGACCGCGGTCACCACAGGGTGGCCGCGGTCGCTCCGTGTCCGGGTCGGGCAGGTGCGGGCCGCGGGCGGGTGTCTGGCGACCGTTGCCTGCGCAATCGGTTGCGCGAGATGCGAGAATGCCGTCGCGCCGCACTCGCAGCCCATGGGGGGTCGGCCGCCAGCGCCACGAGGTGGTCCGATCAGCCCAGTCGCCATACCCGGTTCCACGGTCCCGTCGCTGCCTGGCGTCCCGGCCATCAGGATGCAGGCCAAGCTCGCGCCACCGCCCACGCGCCAGGGAAGCGTCGTGCGCCACGGCCTCCTCCGTCGACTCGCATCGTCCGACGCGACCATCGTCTCCGTCGTCGCCCCGCCGGGCTACGGCAAGACCACACTTCTCGCCCAGGTCGCAGCCAGCGAGCGGCGACCGGTCGCCTGGATCTCCCTCGACGGGCACGACGACGACCCTGCCACCCTCGATCGGCCTCGTCGCTGGTGCCCTCGACCGGATCGCCCCGATCGACGGCTCGACCTTCCACGCCATGGCCGCCCCGGGGATCTCGCCGTGGTCCGCGGCCACGCGCCTGAGCGCTGCCCTCGAGCATCATCCGGCGGTCACGCTCATCCTCGATGACGCCGATGCCCTGGCCCCCGGGCCCGCGTCGGACATGCTCGAGATCCTGCCCGGGCACCTGCCGGCCGGCTCCCGGATGGTCCTCGCCGCTCGATCATCGCCATCCATCGATCTCGCCCGGCTGCGGGCCGCGGGCACCCTCCTCGAGCTCGGACCGGACGAGTTGGCCCTCGGCGACGACGAGGCGCTCGCCCTGGCGACCGGAGCAGGCCTCGTGATCGACGCATCCGGGGCCAGCACCCTCAATCGACAGGCCGAGGGCTGGCCGGCCGGCCTGTACCTGGGGATCAAGGCGATCCAGGCTGACCGTTCGACGTCGCCGTTCGGCGACGTGATCGCCGGGGATCGCCGGTTCGTCCAGGAGTACCTGCGGTCCGAGATCCTGGACGGGCTTCCCACGGACCACCTTGACCTGCTGCGTCGGACATCGTTCCTCGAGCGATTCAACGGATCGCTGTGTGACGCGATCCTGGACCGATCAGGTTCTGGGTCCCTGCTGGCCGAGATCGAGCGAACGAACCGCTTCCTCATCCCGCTCGACGATCGAGGCCAGTGGTACCGCTGCCACCATCTTCTGCGCGACGTGCTCCGGGTCGACCTCGCGCGGGAGGCGACGTCGTCGGCCGACCTGCTCGGGCGCGCCTCCGCGTGGTTCGAGGCCAACGAGCTCTACGAAGAGGCGATCGACTTCGCCTTCGGAGCCGGCGACGCCGCGCGGATCGCGCGGCTCATGACCATCCACACGCTGACGCTCAACAACCTCGGTCGGACGACGACGGTGCGCCGCCTGTTCGATCGCCTGGGGAACGAGGCATGGATCCCGGAGCATCCGGAGGTCGCGGTCGTGGCGGCGATCTTCTTCGCGACGACGGGTGACCCGCGCCGTGCCGCCCAGTGGCAGCACCGCGCAGACGGGGCGCCGCGTGATGTCGCGATGCCAGACGGCAGTCCGTCGATCGATTCCTGGCTCGCGCTTCTCCGGGCGATCATGGCGCAGGACGGCGTGGATCGGCTGCTGGCCGATGCGATGCTGGCGGTGTCGTCGATCCCGTCCTCGAGCCCCTGGAGGACTGCCGCCCTCGCGTCCCTGGGGATCGCCCGATACCTGGCGGGCGACCTCGACGCGGCCGATGCCACGTTCGACGAGGCCGATGCGGCATCGATGCCGCCGGCGGCAGGGACGGGGCGATCGATCGCGATGGCCTACCGGGCGATGATCGCCATGGAGCGCGGCGACTGGGCCGCGGCCGGTCACCACGCCTCGACGTCGCGCGAAACGGCTGTTCGGAACAACCTGACCGAGAACAGCGCGGCGATCATGGCCTACGCCGTCTCGGCGCGCGTCTCGATGCGCCGCGGCAATCGGGTCCAGGCAGAGGTGGACCGCGCCCATGCCAATCGGCTCCGACCGAGCCTCTCCACGGCGATGCCGTGGCTGGCCATCGGGGCGCGCCTCGAGCTGGCGAGGATGTGCCTCGCCGAGTCGGACGCCGCGGGTGCGCGGACGCTGCTTCGCGAGGCGGACGAGGTGTTGCGGGCAGTGCCCGATCTCGGTCGCCTGACGGCCGACGTCGCCGATGTCCGCCGCCAGGCGGAGGACGCGACCGGGATCACGATCGGGGCGTCGGCGCTGACGACCGCCGAGCTGCGGCTGCTGCCCATACCTCGCGACCCATCTGTCGTTCCCCGAGATCGCCGAACGCCTCACCGTGTCGCCGAACACGATCAAGACGCAGGCCATGTCGGTGTATCGCAAGCTCGACGTCACGTCGCGAAGCGACGCCGTCGACCGGGCGGCCGCCATCGGCCTGACCGATCCGATCCGCGATCCGATCCCCTCGACGAGGGACTGACGAGAGCCGTCCCTGCCGACGAGCTACGCGACGGGCGCGGGTTCCGCGACGGTCGGCTCGACTGGCGTCCCGGCCGGGTCGGCGGCCTGGCGACCGAGGGGGATCCCGATCGACTCGAGCCAACGGCGGATGTTCCGATAGATCGCCGGTGCCCCGAGCGGCACCTCCTCATCCAGCGTCCATTCGACCGGGTGGAGGATGAAGGGCTTGGTCTGCGGCCCACCGAGGCCGCCGTGCGAGCCGATGAGCTCCTCGAACGCGGCCACCTCGCCGAGCTCCGGGTCGTACTGGCTGAGCAGCAGCAGGTCCGGGGCGTGGGTCATCGCGTCCTCGCGCTTGAGGCTCATGATCGTGTGCGGCCCGAAGATCGTCGTCGGGTCCTCGCCTTCGACCCGGTCCTCGTCGAGGAACCGGGTGCCCTTCGGTCCGAAGACGACCGCGCCGAAGGCCTTCGAGCGGACGAGCAGCATCCCGACACCGGGATGCGCCGCGACCGCCGCGACGAGACCCGGGTGCAGCTCCTCGAGCTCCTCCACCGTGAGGCGGTGATCGTGTCCGGTGAACCAGACCAGGCCCAGGTTCCCCGAGCCGACCACCGCGATCGTCGAGGGATCGGCGACGGGCGATCTCCTCCTCCTCGATCGAGATCGACGACGCCGTCGCGTGTCCGGCTGGCCAGGGCCGCCCGTGCGACGGTCGGTCCGACGCCCTTGCTCTGCGTGATCTCGGACAACAGTGAGTTGACGAACGTCGAGCCCTCGGCCTTGGTCTTCGTCTCGATGAGGGTGGCCCGGCCGCTCATGAGCCCGCGGACGAACTCGCCGAGGCTGACGCCGTAGCGCTGCAGGAAGGTCTCGCCGAGGCTCTGGCCGTGATCGGACAGCACGACGAACTTGTACGGGCGAGGCGCCTCCTCGGTGGCCTTCGCGATTGACGCGATCGCCCGATCGACGCCGTCGAGCGCCTCGAACGATTCGACACGCTCGGGTCCGCAGTGATGGGCAAGCTCGTCGTAGTCGGTGAAGTCCGCGTAGATGACGTTGGTGCCGCGGTACATCTCGTCGATGATCAGCGCGACGTTGACATCGCGGAGCAGGACGTTGCTGGCGGCACGCATCCCCGCGTACTTCATCCCCCGGTGCATCTGCGGGCGGATCCCGGCTCGCCTGGTCCGTCGCGCCTGGGTCGAGCTCCTTGATGAACTCACCGAGGAACAGCGTGAACGACCGCAGGTACCCGCTCGGGCTGAAGAAGAACGACATGAACGCCTTGCTGTCGCCGATGCCGCCACCCTCCGCCTTGATCGCGGCGGTCGTCAGGTACGACCGCGTCGCGTCACCGGTCACCAGGTTGCAGATGCTTGCGCCGTTGTTGGAGAGCAGCCCCTCGCCGTTGGAGACACGCGACACGATCAGCCCGGCGTCGACCGGGCTGCTCGAGACCATCAGCTTCTGGCGATCACGCTCGTACCAGCGGAAGGCGGGGATCCCGTCGTTGTTGCCGTGGAGGATCCCGGCCTGGCTGGCGGACGTCATCGAGGGCAGGATCGCCTCCCAGCGCGACAGCTTGTGGGTCCCGTCGCGCACCCAGCTGGCCAGCGTGTTGACCGACCCGGCACGCATCCGGCCGGCAAGGATCGGATGGGCCAGTCCGTCGATCTGGATGATCACGAGCCCGGGCTTGTCCGAATGACCCTGCGCGCCCTTCACGAGGAGCCGCTGGACCAGCAGCCCGTAATACGAGCCGCCACTGTCGACGCCGAGGATCGCTGTGAGGATCGTGTTGATGATCGCGTACACGAACGACCCGATCAGTGCCGTCGTGAAGCCATCGACCTGAACGCCCGGCGCCAATTGCGCCACGACGAAGAACGACAGCACCTGGAGCACGAGCACGAGGACCGCGACCAGGATGAGCGAGATCGGTGCCGCCAGCGCGAGGACGACAGGTCGGACCGCCGCGTTGAACAGCGCGATGAGGATGACCGCGAACGCCGCGTCCAGCGGCCGAGCGATCGAGATGCCGCGCAAGAGCCAATCGGTCGCGAGCAACGCGATCGTCGCGACGACGAGCGTGATCACCAGCCGCTTGAGCAACGCCCACGGCCCGCCGCGCCACTCCCACAGCACGCGCAGCTGGGTCCCGTAGAAATCGACAAGCCGTCGCATGGTCGCCCTCCGCAGGAACCGCTGGTCGCCGCTCGGCATCGGATGTCTCAGGTGACGTACATCCCATGGCGTCCCGTCGGCCCTGCTGACGACAGGATAGGCGGGGTCACGGCGGCAGTGTTGTCCCACCGATGATGCGATCCGGCCGGCCCGACGGTCGTCACCCGGACTGGGTGATTGAGCGAGGCGGCCTCGTGCGTACGCTGACGATGAACCAACGACATGACGCGCGACATCGCGCAGGGGAGGGGTACCGATGACGACGCCGACTGGTCCGGGCCGCCAGGTCCTGCCGATCCCGGAGACCCAGCACGTCGGGCTCACCACGTATGACGCGAAGGACCCGGATACGGCCTATCCGCCCATCCGTGAGCTCCGACCGCCGGCCGGTGCTCCCAACGTCCTCGTCATCCTGATCGACGACGTCGGTTTCGCCGCATCGAGCGCCTTCGGTGGGCCCGATCGCCACGCCGACCGCCGAGCGGCTTGCCTCGAAGGGCCTCAAGTACAACCGGTTCCACACCACGGCGCTGTGCTCGCCGACGCGTGCCGCGCTCCTGAGCGGGCGGAACCATCACGCGGTCGGGATGGGCGGGATCACCGAGATCGCCACCTCCGCGCCCGGGTACAACTCGATGCGGCCGAATACCGCGGCGCCGCTCGCCGAGACCCTCAAGCTCAATGGCTATTCGACCGCGCAGTTCGGCAAGTGCCACGAGGTGCCCGGTGTGGCAGACCTCGCCGATGGGCCCATTCGACAACTGGCCATCGGGCGGCGGCGGGTTCGAGTACTTCTACGGCTTCATCGGCGGCGAGACCAACCAGTACGCCCCGGCGATCTACCACAACACGACGCCGATCGAGCCCGATCGGACCCCCGAGGAGGGCTATCACTTCACCGAGGACATGACCGACCACGCCATCGACTGGATCCGCCAGCAGAAGGCGTTGATGGCGGACAAGCCGTTCTTCGTCTACTTCGCGCCGGGCGCCACGCATGCGCCGCATCACGTGCCGACGGAGTGGTCGGACAAGTACAAGGGCCAGTTCGACGACGGCTGGGATGCCCTTCGGGAGCGGACGTTCGCTCGCCAGAAGGACCTCGGGGTCATCCCCGGAGACGCGGAGTTGACGGCGCGCCCGGCCGAGATCCCGGCCTGGGACGACATGCCCGACGCGATGAACCCGGTGCTCGCCCGCCAGATGGAGGTCTACGCGGGGTTCATGGAGCACACCGACCACCACGTCGGGCGGCTCATCGACGCGATCGATGACCTCGGCATCCTCGACGACACGCTCGTCTACTACATCATCGGCGACAACGGGGCGTCGGCCGAGGGCACGCCGAACGGCACCTTCAACGAGCTCATGACCCTCAACGGCGTCACGACGATCGAGACGCCCGAGTTCCTGACGGCCCGGATCGACAAGTTCGGCACGCCCGAGGCCTACAACCACTACGCGGTCGGCTGGGCGCACGCGATGGACACGCCCTACCAGTGGACGAAGCAGGTCGCATCGCACTGGGGCGGGACGCGCAACGGCACGATCGTCCACTGGCCGGGCGGGATCAAGGCCAAGGGCGAGATCCGGACCCAGTTCAGCCACGTGATCGACATCGCGGCGACGGTCCTCGACGTCGCCGGGCTGCCCGAGCCGAGCTTCGTGCACGGCATCCAGCAGATGCCGTATCACGGACGGAGCATGCGTCCCTCGTTCGACGACACATCGGCCCCGGAGCACCGCGAGACGCAGTACTTCGAGATGTTCGTGAACCGCGGGATCTACCACAAGGGCTGGACCGCGGTCACCCGCCACAGCACCCCGTGGGTCATGGCCGCGCTGCCCCCGCTCGACGACGACCGCTGGGAGCTGTATGCGCCGGACGACTGGACCCAGGCCCACGACCTCGCCGCGGAGCAGCCCGATCGACTTCGAGACCTGCAGCGTCTCTTCCTGATCGAGGCGACCAAGTACAACGTGCTGCCCGCTCGACGACCGTCGTGTCGAACGGTTCAACTCCGGATCTCGCGGGTCGCCCGAACCTGATCCGCGGCAAGACCCAGCTCCTGTTCGGCGGCATGGGCCGACTGTCCGAGAACTCCGTCGTCAACATCAAGAACAAGTCACATGCCGTGACGGCCAGCATCGAGGTCCCCGAAGGGACCACGGCGAACGGCGTCCTCGTCGCGCAAGGCGGTGCGTTCGGTGGCTGGGCGCTGTACGCCAAGGATGGCCGGCCGGCGTACTGCTACAACCTCTTCGGGCTGCAGCAGTTCAAGACGTACGGCGACGCGCCGATCCCCGCCGGCGAACACCAGGTCCGGATGGAATTCGCCTACGACGGCGGTGGCCTCGCCAAGGGTGGCGCGGTGACGCTCTACGTCGACGGGAAGAAGGCGGGCGAGGGCCGGGTCGATGCGACGGTGCCGATGGCCTTCTCCGCCGACGAGACCACCGACGTCGGATCCGACACCGCCACGCCCGTCAGCGACGACTACGGGATCAAGGACAGCCGCTTCACGGGTCGTGTGCACTGGGTCCAGATCGACCTCGATGAAGCCGGCCGAGGATCTCGACCACCTCATCACCCCCGAGGAACGCTTCCGCCTGGCGATGGGTCGCCAGTAGGGTCCTGCGCCCACGTGCGGTTTCATCCGCACAAGGTGATGCCGCGCACCCGGCCGACTGGTGTGATGGCCGCAGCGACGACGGGTCGTCGCCGAAACCGAGGCGTCGACGTGCCAAGCTACGAAGAGAAGCTCCGGTCGCTCGCACTCAATGACACCGGGCGCGCGACCGCCGTGGAGTGCGAGGTCAACGGCCTGCTGGATCCGCGAACGCGGGCCCTGGTGGAGCTCGCGGCGCTCGTCGCCATGAACGGGCCGGCCGCCGCGTTCCAGGCGGCCGCCGATTCAGCGTTGGCCGCCGGCGCCAACGAGGACCAGCTCGTCGACATCCTGATCACCACCCTGCCGACCGTCGGCAGCGCCCATGTCGTGGCCGCGGCGCCGAAGCTGGCCCTGGCCCTGGGCTACGACATCGATGCCGCGCTCGAGGCTCCGGCCCGGGACGTGCGGCACCGCTGAGCCGTCAGCGCGATCACGGGTCCCGCCGGAACGACCGATGCCGCGACCCGAAGGCCGCGGCATCGAGCTGCGTCGTGGACTGAGCCGGTGACCGGCGTCAGGCGCGGGCGTGCTCGTCGTACGGGACGCCGTCCGGGGCGCCGATCGCGCCGTCGGAGCCCATGCCCTCGGGTAGATCGCTTGGCGTCTCCGCGAATGGGCTGTACGGGTCGGCTGTCGCATCCGAGTAGGCCGACGGTTCGACGGGGACCGGGACCGCGGCATCGAACGCCCGCGGCTCGAGGTCCCGCTCACTGCGCGCCTCGTCGATGCGTTCCTTCGCCTTGTCGATCGCCGCGCGGAGGCGCGGCTTCATCGCGGGCGAGTTCAGCAACGCCCACCCGACGATCCCGAGCGTGACGAGCGCCCCGACGACGAACGGGAGGCGGGACGACCGACGCTTCACGAGCCCGGTCGCCTGCGCGGCGGTCGCGACGGCCTTGGGCATGTCGATCGACGATAGGTCGACCTTGGGCATCTCGATCTTCGAGACGTCGATGTCGCGTCGCATGTCGGCGAGGTCGTGGCGGACATCGCCAAGGGTCTTGGCGATATCGTCGCGTGACATCTCGGGCAGGCGGAGCTCCGGCAAGCGGAACTCCTTGATCTTGAACTCAGGCATGGGGTCGCCTCCTCGGACGATAGGGACCGCAAGGATACCCCCGCCCGGGTTTCGTCCCGACCACGGCATCGGGACGCCAGGTTGCGCGCGCATGTCGGCCTGGACATCGCGAGGGGCTACGGTGCGCTGGTCTCGGCGCGTCCGACGCGATCAGCCGATGAAGGCGTCGAGCCCATCCCGAATGGCGAGCGGCAACAGGTCTCCGAGCGCGCCGCCAAACATTCAGGTGCCCATCGTTTCATCGGGAACGCTGCCCGGGGCAGCGGTGTCGCCCGGCACCCTGTAGGTGCCCAGCGGGTTCATCAACCCGACGCCTGCCCGCGCCGGCAATCGAACGTCGCGCGGGATCTCGCGGGCTTTGGCGAGCAGGATGAGGCTGAGGGCCAGGACCCAGGCCGGGAAGACGAGCACCAGGAGCGGGGAGAACGTGGCGGCGAGCAGGAGGAAGAGTCCGACGCCGTACCCGACGATGCCGAACCAGCGGGGCAGGATGCCGGCGGTCCGGCCGATCGCGGACGTCGTGAAGACGAACATCGCGGCCATCCGCATCGCGAAGAACAGGATGATGGTGTGTCCGAAGATGGGGAACAGACGGGCGGTCACGGGATCGATCCGGGCGTCGGTGAACTGCACCGTGATCGCGAGGACGGCCGTCGCGGCTGCGCCGCCGAAGAACAGCGCAACGAAGATGACACCACTGACGAGCTGGAGGTTCGACTGCAGGACGCTCTGCCGACGAACCGAGGCCGCGGCCCACATCCGCAACGCGACGATGAACCAAAGGAACGCCATGCCGGCGAATGGCAGGAGGTAGAGCCCGATGACGACAGGCAGGACCTTGTCGCCCGAGTTGTAGTAGTCGATGATCTCCTGGTCGGTCGCATCAACGGGCGGGATCCCGAGCGTGAGCAGGAAGGCCACGACGAACAGGATGCTGAACGCGATCCCGACACCCGCGGTCAGCGTCGCCGCGTTGCGCAGAGACCGGCCATGTTCGGCCGAAGTCTCGCTCGCCGACGAGACGTCGGCCATCCCGTCGCCGTCCTGGTCCGTCATCGCCTGATGTCCCTTGGCTGATCGGTCATCGCCGGATCGTGGTTACTCGGCGCCGGCCTGTCGTCCAAGCCTGCGAGCGGCGCCATCCCCGTCTGGTCAGGATACGGCCCACATCCGGCGCGTTCGCATCACCTGCTCCGGGTGATCGCGGGCCCTTGGGCACGGCATACTGGGTCGATGCAAGCCCGCCCGACCTCACCGTCACCACCGCTGGCGGAGGACCTCGCGCCGGACCGGAACCGGCTCGGGGCGTGGCCGATCGGTCTGCTCATCGTCGCCACGCTGCGGATCGTCGATGCGCTCGGGATGATCGCCGTCGGGCTCGGCATCGCCGGCTTGCCGGTGAGCGGCCTGCCGATCCTCGCCAACGCCCCGAATCTGACCCGGACGATCGAGCTCATCTGGGCCACGGGCACCATCGTGGGTGTCGTGGGCCTGCTCGCGAAACGCCGCTGGGGCTGGGTCCTGACCATGGTGCTGGTCGGCCTCGGGCTCCTCGCCCAGCTCATCCGCGTGGCGATCGGCCAACCCGACCACCTCGCACTCCTGTTGCTCGTCGTCTCCGCGTTCTACCTCAACCAGCGGTCCGTCCGCGCCATGGCCCGCCAGTATCTCGATGACGATGTCGCTTGACCTCGATCGCGAGCCGGTGGCGATGAGCGAGGACCTCAGGCTGCTCGCGGCGCACGAGCCGGTCGTCCGCTTCACCGGCGGCGAGCACTTCTTCCCGATGGCGGCCGAGTCCTATGTCGGGGCCTGCGACCTCCTCGGGGCATCGCCGGGCGTGGCGCCCCATGTGATCGTGCCGGCGGGTGAGCTGACGCTGGAACGTCTGGCCGACGAGCGCCCGACCGCAGGCCACGAGCGCTACCTGCGGTTCGTGCCGGGGCCCATGGACAGCGTGGCCCTGGCTCGCTGGAACCGACGGCCCGACCGCCCGCGGTTCAAGGCGCCGGGACGCCTCGCGCGCGTGGGCCTGTTCGCGCGCCTGGTCGACGCCGGATTCAACGCCTCCCTGCTGGTCCGCGGCAGCGTGCCGGGCGGGACCGCCGCCGCCGCGGCGCAGCGATACGAGCAGATCCGCCTGCGCGACCAGCGAGTCGTCTACCACGGGCGCGTCGTGCGGCGGGACGGCTGGATCGTGCTCCAGTACCTGTACATCTACTGCATGAACGACTGGCGATCGTCGTTCAACGGGGCGAACGACCACGAGGCCGACCTCGAGCAGGCATATGTCGTCCTCGAGGACGTGCCGGGCGGTACGCCGATCCCGCGCTGGATCGGGTGCGCCGCGCACGACTACAGCGGCGACGACCTGCGCCGCCGCTGGGACGACCCGACGCTCACCTTCGCCGAAGGGCACCCGGTGATCTTCGCCGGCGCCGGATCCCACGCCTCCTATTTCGAGCAGGGCGAGTACGTCACCCAGGTCCCGCTCCCCGCACTGCGACCGGTGCGTGGAGCGCTGGATGGGCTGCGACGGTTCTGGCGCGACGTGCTCCGCCAGGACGATCCCGGCGATCTGGCCGCCAGGGTCGAGGGCGCGCTGAGCATCCCGTTCATCGACTACGCGCGCGGCGACGGCCTGGCCGTCGGGCCGGGCGGTGACGTCGCCTGGACCCCGATCCTCGTGGACGACGAGACCGGCTGGCTCGACGGCTTCCGCGGCCTGTGGGGTCTCGACACCAAGGACCGGTTCGCGGGCGAGCGCGCACCGGCCGGACCGAAGTACACCCGAACCGCCACGGCGCGGCAATCGTGGAACGACCCGCTCGGCTTCCTGGGCCTGGACAAGCTCCCGCCACCTGGCCGGCTCCCGGCCGTGCTGGGCGACCGGATCGCCATCCTCGAGGCCGAGCGAGCCGCAGTGCAGGAGGAGGCCGAGGCCGAAGGCCGCGTCGGTGAAGCGCCTCGCGTCGGCCATCCCGGTGCGTGGAGCCGAGCTGGTGCAGGCGACCGGACCGACGAAGGACGAGCTCGCGCTGGGCGTCGTGGAGCAGGAGCTCGCGGCGCTGCGGGCCCGCGACGCGACGCTGGACGACGATCTCGAACGCGCCCGACGCTCCCTCGCCCTGGCGCAGGCCGGCGATCACGGGGACCCGCGTGCCCACCTGCGCAACGACCATCGCCCGCATCCCGAGGAATCGCAGCGCTACGGCCGGTTCGTCGAACTCTGGTCCGCGGTGAGTGCCGGTCTCCTCGTCATCGTGCTGATCACGACGCTCTACTTCGCGGATCCTGCCGGCCTGGGGCGCACTCGTCCTCGCGATCGGCGGGTACATCGCCATCGAGGCGGCGTTCCGCCGACGGCTCGTGCAGCTCGCCATGTCGACGACCCTGTTCCTCGCGGTGATCGGCGCGCTCATCCTCGTGATCGCCTACCTGCCGTTCATCGTCGTCCTGGGCATCGCCGGGATCGCGATCCTCGCCATCATCGACAACGTCCAGGAGCTTCGCGCGTGAGTCGTCGCCGGCGCCTCGCGATCCTTGGCGCGACCGGCGCCGCGGCAGGAACCGCGTCCATCCTGCGGCGACGCTCCGGTCGACGACCGGCCTTCCCGCCGGGGCCAGATGCCATCCAGGCGTCGGCGGCCCGCGAGCACGCCGCGTCGATCCTCGCCCTCCCGGCCGTCCGGCGAGCGGACATGGCGATGGACTTCGCGCCGGCCACCGCGACCGACGGTCGAGCCGCTGCTCCACGGCCGGCGCTACTTCCCGCGGATGGTCGACGACATCGCCGCGGCGACCGATCACGTCCACCTCCTTATCTACGGCGTCAAACCTGGCGAGGTCGCCGAGCGCTTCCGTGCGGTGATGGCCGAACGCGTCGCCGCCGGCGTGACGGTCCGCCTGGAGGTCGACGCGGTCGGCAGTGAGATCGACTTCGGCAGCAAGGCGCTGTTCCGCGACTTCCAGCGGGATGGGGTGCAGGTCGTCGCGCATGACGGGCTCGCGGTCGTCCGCTCCGGTCAGCTCGGGGCGCGGCGCCCACAGCTGCATCTCGAGGACGCGTTGCACTTCGACCATCGCAAGATGGCCGTGATCGACGGCCGGATCGGCTATGTCGGCGGCAGCGGGATCGAGGACCACTACGCGGACGAGCGCTTCTACGACGTGATGTGCCGGGTCGAGGGACCGGTCGTCAGCCAGCTCCAGCTGCTGTTCCTCGCCAGCTGGCGGAACCAGGGCGGCACGCTCCCCGACGACGCCGCGAGCCTCGATGCCTGGTTCCCGGCCGCCACGCTCGATGTCCCCGATGACGCGCCGCAGCGGATCGCGGCGACCGTCCTCTCGAACGTGCCGGGCACCGGGCACCATCCGATCAGCGACGCCATCGAGCGATCGCTCGAGGAGGCACGCGAGCGGATCGACATCGTCAACCCGTACATCAGCAACCGCGCCATCCTGGAGCGGCTGCTCGCGGCGGCCCTGCGTGGCGTCCAGGTCCGGCTCGTTGCGCCCGGCAAGCCCACGCCCCCCTATCCGGCCGCCGCGTTCCGGCACTGGTATCCGGTCCTGATGGACGCCGGCGTCGAGATCCTGCTCCATCCCGAGATGGCCCACGCCAAGGTCCTGCGGATCGACGACCGCGTGCTCATCGGTGGCTGCAACCTCGACGACCTGTCGCTGTTCCGCAACGACGAGCTCGATGTCCTGTTCGAGGATCCGTCGATGCCGGCCATCGCCGAGGCGAGCGTGTTCGATGAGCTCGTGGCGATGTCGACTCCCGCGACGACGGTCACGGGCCGTCGGACCCGGGCATGGAACGCGACGATGAACCGCGTCTCGCGCTGGCTGTAGGCGCGGACGCGCCGCTCTCGTATCTACGCCCCCGTCGACCCACCGGCGGCCCCGTTCGCGAGCGCACTGCGCAGTGCCGCGATGTCGGCGCGCAGCGCGGCCACCTCGGCCGCGAGACCAGGATCGGAGGCCAGGGCCTGGGCCGGTGACGTGGGGGCGACCGGCGCAGCCATTTCGGCCGGCGCCTCGTCCTCGGCGGGTGTGGGCGGCGCCAGGAACAGCGACGACAGGAAGCTCGTGAGCACGCCGAAGATCCCGATCCCGACGCCCATCGTGATCATGCCGATCAAGCGGCCCTCTCCGGTGCACGGGGAAACGATCGCCGTAGCCGACCGTGGTGATCGTGACGAATGCCCACCAGAACGCATCGCCGCCGGTCTTGATGTTCGAACCTTCCGCGGACGGCTCCAGGTAGGCCACGCCCAGGCTCCCGAACAGAAGCACGAACATCGAGGCCGTCACGATGATGTAGACCGCGGACTCCGCGCGCCGCGCGAGGAACTCCCTGACCAGGGCCTTGGGGCCGCGGCTCTGGAGCAGCCGCGCCACCCGGGGCGAGGCGGAAGACCCGGAGCGCGCGGAAGAGGCCAGCTGCGGGGATGCTGCCGAGGAGATCGATGGTGCCCTGCGGGACGGTCCGCCCGGGACGTTCCCCGAACAGGTAGGCCCGCTTGCTCGTCGCGTGCCGCAGCGATCGAACGAAATCGAACAGGAACAGGATGCAGAAGAGCGTGTCGACACCCAGCAGGATCGCGTCGATCTGCGGCGAGCTGCGCGATGAGGATCGCGACCATCACCCCGAGGGACGAGACCGTCATGAGGCCCATGAACAGCTCGTAGATCGAGCTCTCGCTCGGATCACCCGTAGCGATGTGCCCCGTCGCAGCGTCTCCCGGCGTGGCTTCAGCCGTCATGGTCACCCTCCTTGTCGGTCATGCCTGTCGATGCGAGCGATGCTACGAAGTGATGTGCCGGGTCGAGGGACCACGAGCTCGTCGCGATGTCCGCGCCGGCGACGAGCGCCCGCCGGCGGCGGACACGAGCCTGGGATGCGGCCATGAACCGCGTACCGCGCTGGCTCTAGGTCCCGACCCTAACCCGAAGCCCCCGGTGGGATCGCCGGAACCGGGTCGTTGGTCATCGGCACCGGATCTTCTTCGTCCGTGGCGCGCAGGAGGACGTCGCGTTCGCGCAGATAGTCGGTGATCGCCAGGATGGCAGCCGCCGTCGGGATCGCGAAGATCGCGCCAAGGACGCCGGCCACCGCCGTGCCCAGGATGACCACGGCGAACACCGCCACCGGGCTCATGTCGACGGCCCTGCCCATGACCAGTTGGGTGACGACGAGCTGGATGGCGATCGCGGCGATGAGGCTGACGACAAGGCACGGGAGCACGACGTCGGGCGCGAGCAGGAGCGCGAACGCCGGGAGTACCGCCCAGCCGAGCAGCGGCCCGATCCAGGGGATGAACACGATCATCCCGGCGATCACCGCGATGAGCGGTGCGAACGGGACCCGGAAGACGAGCGCCGCCACCAGCACGACGATGCCGAAGACCAACCCGATCAGGCCGCGGCCGCGGACGAACCCACCGAACGAGATCGCGATCGCGCGCTCGAGCGCTGCGATGTCCGCGTAGGCGCGCTCGGGCAGGAAACGTCGCAGCCAGCCGAGCAACGAGACCTGGCTCACCGCGAGTCCGACCGAGATCACGACCGCCGTGAACAGCCCCGCGACGACGAGGATGATGTTGGCGACCGTCTGTTTCACCGCGTCCCCGATGGCCTCGCCGTTCTCCGCGACGAAGGTCGAGATCGCCGCGGCCAGGTCCACGTCGGCGGGCGGAGCCAGTCCGAGCTGATCCGCGATGGGCTGGACGAGCTCCTGGACACGTGCCTGGATCGTGGGCAGGGCTTCCACGAATGCGACCGCCGCCTGCAGCAATGCGATCCCGGCGCTGAGCAGGACCGCGAACGTGACGATGACCGTCACGAGGTACGTGATCGCGACCGCGAGTCCGCGCGATCGGAACTGGCAAGTGGCGCACGAGCCAGTCCACGGGAGGCTCGAGGACGTAGGCGAGCAACCACCCCACGAAGAGGATGACGGCGGGGCCGGACAGGACCCCGATGACCCCGGCGCTCAGGTTGGCGATGATCGCCACGAGCGCGATCAGGACGAGCCAGAACAGCAGGCGGACCTCGCGCCGCGAGATCACGGTGCGGAGCTGGGGGAGCGGCGGCCCTGTCATCCGCGTCAGGCTACACGCCCCGGTCGCCCGTTCGCACGGTGCCAGGGCAGAATCGCCGGTCCGGGTCGTGGTTCGGCGGCGCCGGCGGCCGGCCCGCCGGCGCCCCACGAGATCAGCCCGGGGCAGGGCTCCCGGCGACCGCCGCAGCGACGGCCGGTCGGCGACGCCGCCCGACCCGGTCCTTCACGCCCTCGACGAGCGAGTACACGACCGGGATCACGATCAGCGTGAGGAACGTCGCGCTGAACAGCCCGCCGATCACGACCGTGCCGAGCTCGGCCGCGATGATCGAGCCCTCGTTGAACCCGGCTGCGAGCGGGATCAACGCCAGGATCGTCGCGATGGCCGTCATCAGGATCGGTCGGACACGCGTCCGTCCGCCCTCGATGAGCGCAGCGTGGGTCGAATAGCCCTCACGCCGCAGCCGCTCCACGAGGTCCAGCAGGACGATCGCGTTCGTCACGACGATGCCGATGAGCATCAGGAACCCGATGAGCGCGCTCACCCCGATGGGGCGATCCGTCAGGACCAGCGCCGGGAACGCCCCGATCAGGGCGAGCGGCAACGTGAACAGGATGATGAACGGGGTGATCAGCGAGTTGAACGCGAGCACCATCATCACGTAGACGAGCAGGATCGCGACGCCCATCGAGGCGAACAGCCCCCCGAACGCCTCGCTCTGCTGCTGGGTGACGCCCGCGAGCTCGACCGTCACGCCGTCCGGGATCGAACCCGCGGCCTCGAGCGCGTCGATCTCCTGGGCGACCGCCGCCGACACGGCGCCGGTGTCCTCGCTCGTGATCTCGGCCGTGACCGACGCGGCCGGCGCCTGGTCGATGCGGGTGATGCTGCCCTGGACATCGGCCTGTTCGACGGTCGCGACGTCGCCCAGCGGCACCTTGGTCACGGTGCCGACCGGCAGCTCGCGGAGCGATTCCACGGACGTGACCGCATCGGGATCCACCTGGACGACGAGCTCGATCGGGCGTCCGGGCTCGAACGTGACCTCGGTGGCGGTCGTCGCCACCAGGGCGGCACGCACCTCGTTCGCGACCTGCGCCGCGGTGAGGCCGGCGGTGATCGCCTTGTTGGGATCGACGGTGACCTGGATCTCGGCCGTCGCCTTGACGAGGTCGGAGGTCAGGTTGGCGAGGTCCGGCTGGTCGGCCAGTGCCGCCACCACGGTCTCGGTCGCCGATTCGACGAGCGCCGGATCCTCCGCGCTGACGATGATGTTGAGGCCGTTCGAGGTGAACCCGGCAGCCTCCGAGACCTGGACGTCGTAGCCGTCGGCCTTGATGGGCTCGAGCGACGCCGAGATCTCGGCGGTCTTGTCGGCCATGTCCGCGGTGTCCACGAGCTTGACCGTCAGCGTCGCGCTGTTGGATGGGCGCCCGGACTGGGCCGCGATGATCGTCTGGAAGCTCGTGTCCCCCTCGCCCGGGATGCTGGTCTGGATCAGGGTGATGTCATCGTCGGCGGACAGGATGCCCTCGGCCTTGATGGCCTCCTCGAGGACGACCTCGGAGGACGCTCCGGCGGGCGGCGCGAGGCTCACCTGGAGGATCTTCTCGGACCCCGCGTTGATGAACTGCGTCGGCAGGAGCGGCACCAGCGAGAGCGAGACGAAGAACAGCACGCCGGCCATGACGACCGTGCCGAGCTTGGTCCAGCGCGAGCGCAGCACGAACCGGATGATCGGGGTGTAGATGCGGATCCAGATGGAGTTCATCGGCTCGCCCGCTTCGTCGACCTTGAGCGACACGCGATCGACGAGGAAGTAGGCGAGCACCGGCACGACCGTCAGCGCGCAGATGAGCGACGCCAGCAGGGCGAAGGTCACCGTCAGCGCGAATGGCAGGAAGAACTGGCTGACGAGCCCGCCGACGAAGCCGAGCGGCAGGAACACGGCGACCGTGGTCAGCGTGCTGGCGGTGATGGCGCCCGCGACCTCGCGCGGGCCGCGGATCGCGGCGGTCAGCCGATCCTCGCCGAGCGCGCGGTGGCGATAGATGTTCTCGAGCACGACGATCGCGTCGTCGACGACCCGACCCACGGCGACCGCCAACCCGCCCAGGGTCATGATGTTGAGGCTGATCCCGGACAGCTGCATGACCACGAGCGCGGTGAGGATCGACAGCGGGATGCTGATCGCGGCGACGACCGTCGCGCGCAGGCTGAACAGGAACAGGAAGATCGTGATGACCGCGAAGAGCGCGCCGAGGCCACCCTCGCGCAGCAGGCCGTCGGTCGATTCGGTGATGAAGTCGGACAGGTCGGACACGATCGTGATCGGTCAGCTCGCCGGGGTGGCGCGCCTGTGACCTCGTCGAGCACGCCGCGAACCGCCTCGGCGACCTCGACGGTGTTGGCGTCCGAGGTCTTGGTGACGGACAGCGACAGCGACGGGTTGCCGTCCGTGCGGCCGTAGCCGGTCGTCGCGACGTCGACGAGCTCGACCGTCCCGAGGTCACCGATCGTGATCGGCTCGGGGGCTGTCGGCTCGACGGCGGGTGGCGCGGACGGCGCTGGGGCATTCGGGTCCGCGGACGCCGCGGGCGGGGCGGAGGCGGCCGGTGCGGTCGGGCCCGCCGCTGCGGGCCGGGTGTAGCCGACGACCATCGATTCGACCTGCTCCGGCGACGTGATCGTCCCGATCGTCGACACCGGGATCTTCGTCCCGTCGTCGGACAGCTGGCCGGCCGGCAGGGTCAGGTTGTTGGCGGTCAGGACGCCCGTGATCTGGGCGACCGACATGCCCTCCTCGGCGAGGCGGTCGGGATCCAGCGTGATCAGGAGGCGCTCCTCGAGGCCGCCGGTCACGTCGGCGCGGGCGACTCCCTCGAGCGCCGCGATCTCGGGGATGATCTCGGTCCGGGCGATCTCGGCCGCGGCCTCGAGGCCGTCCTCCGAGGTGGCCGCGACCGACGCGATGATGACCGGTGACGCGTTGATGTTGAGGGCCGAGACCGACGGCTCGACGCTGTCCGGCAAGTCCGGCGTCGGCGATCCCCGCCTCGATCGCCGCGGTCGCCTCCTTCACGTCCGTCCCGTACGCGAACTGGGCGATGACGAGGGCGATGGAGTTGGCCGAGGTGGACTGGACCGTCTCGAGGCGAGGCACGCCCGAGATCGCCCGCTCGATGGGCTCGGCGACCTGGTCGGCGACGTCCGCCGAGCCGGCTCCGGGGAACGGCGCGATGACCGTGATGATCGGGAACTCGATGTCAGGCAGGAGCTCCTGCTTGAGGCTGCCCCAGGCCGAGACGCCGGCGATGAACAGCGCCGCGGCCAGCAGGATCGTGACGCTCCGCTTGGAGATCGCCAGCTCGGATAGTCGACTCATGCCTGGTTCCCTTCAACGGTGGTGGCGTCAGTGGTGAGCGATTTCGGCGTCCATCGCGGCGGCGAGGACGGTGATGGCCCGTTCCACGACGGCGAGGTCGTCGCCGTCGAGATGGGCGAGCAGTTCGCGCATCCGGCGCGTGTTGAGCTCACGGAGGTGCTCGAGATTGGCCTGCGCCTCGGGCGTGGTGGTGACCACGACCTGGCGCCGGTCGCCCGGGTCGTCGCGACGTTCCAGCAGCCCCAGCTCGACGAGTCGGTCCACCTGGCCCGTGGCCGTTGATGACGTGACGCCGAGCTGCGTCGCAAGCTCCGACATCCGGAGCTCGCCCGCCGCCAGGACGAGGTAGAGCGCCTTCGCCTGCGCCATCGTGATGTGCATGGCGTTGACCTCCGGCGCATGGGTCGCCATGAGGCGGTGCATGAAGGTCTCGTAGACGGCGATGACGTCGTCGATCGACGTCGAGCGCGGCCGTTGCGTCGAGCTGGTGCTTCGGTTTCATCAAAACGTTCGGAGACTCCGTACTATCAGGTTCGTCCGCACTATATCCGATACACGCCGACGCGCGGGAATCCGTACCATCGGCTGGTGTCCCCAACCATCCGTGTCGACCGCGCCACGGCGCGGCGCTTCCTCGTCCGATCGCCATCTCCTCGCCCCGCCGCGCTCGTTGCCCGCCGAGCCCGGTTCGGTCAAGCGCGTCGTCGAGCGGCTGGGCTCGCTCCAGTTCGACCCGCTCGAGGTCACGGGCCGGAACCACGACCTGGTCCTGGCGGCGCGGATCGACGGCTATCGCCGGGCGTGGACCGACGCCCTGCTCTACGAGGAGCGCTGGCTGTACGAGGCCTACAACAAGGGCCTGTCGCTGCTGCCGACGAGCGAGCTCCCGTGGTTCCGCATCTCGTGGGATCGCGAGCTGGACGGGCACACCAACGGCGCGTTCCAGGAGCACGCCGACCTCGTCGCCGAGCTGCTCGGACCGGATCCGCCGCGACGGCCCGCTGGCATCCACCGATATCGAGCCACGCGCGGCGATCGACTGGTACTGGCGGCCGACCAACCCGATCCGGGCGTTGCTGGAGGCGCTGGCCGAGGCCGGCATCCTCGGTCTCGTTCGACGCGACGGCAACCGCCGCGTGTACGACCTGTCCGAGCGACTCTTCCCGGCTTCGCTGCTCGCGCAGCGTCCGAGCACGGACGAGCAACGCCGCCACCGGGTGTTGTCGCGCATCCGCGCGCACGGCCTGCTCGCCGCGCGTGGCGGACAGGCCGAGATCTGGTCGGGCACGGGTCGCGTGGGCGACCGGGCCGAACCGCTGAGCGCACTCGTCGAGACCGGGGACATCGTCACGGTCGCCATCGAGGGCATCCGTGGCGATCGATACGTGCTCGGGTCCGAGGTCGAGCTGCTGGAGGCGCGCGCGGGCGCTCGGTCGCGGCGGGCGAACCGGCCGGCACCGGGGTCGCGCTGCTCGCGCCGCTCGACCCGCTGGTCTGGGATCGCGACCTGCTGCGCTCGCTCTTCGACTTCGACTACGTCTGGGAGGTGTACGTCCCGGCCGCCCGGCGACGCTGGGGCTACTACGTGCTGCCGCTGCTGTTCGGCGATCGGCTCGTCGGCCGGATCGAGCCGCGCGCCGAGCGGTCGACCGGGACGCTGCGCATCGTCGACCTGTGGTGGGAGGAGGGGTTCGACCCGCTCGAGACGGACGGCTTCATCGATGGCGCTCGCGGACGCGCTCGTCGCCCACCGCGACTTCCTCGACCTCGACCGCGTGCTGCTGCCACGAACGGCGCGCCACCGCCCGTTGGCCCACGCCCTCCGCGACCGCCTGGCACCGGCCCCGGCCACGCGGGTCGCCAGCTGATGGCGGGCGACGTCGATCCGATCGAGACGCAGCGAGCAGCGCGCGACGACCGTTCCGGACGGCCAGCGTCGTCGAGCCGCTCGTCTACGGAACGCTGTCCGTGCTCATCGTGGTGGCCGGCCTCGAGGTCGCCGGCCAGCGTCGACGCCCTGGGCACCGGCCTGATCATCCTGGCCGGCTCGGTCGCCACGTGGCTCGCCCACGCGTACGCGACGATCATGGGCGAGGGCGTGACGGCGGGCGAAAAGATCACGCCGCGCCAGGTCGCCCACCGGTTGCGCGACGACGGGCCGATCGTCCTGGCGGGCCTGCCGGCGGCGATCGCGGTCGGTGGCGCGACGGTCGGCCTATGGACGCTACCCACCGCGATCACGGCGACGAACACCGCGGGCGTGCTGGTCCTCGCCATCACGGGCCTTGCCGCCGCACGCAATCGAGGGTCCGGTCCGCTGGCCACCCTCGTGTCCGTGATCGTCGCGACGTCCCTCGGCCTGGGCGTCATCGCGGTGGAGCTGGCGCTCCACGACTGACCCGCGTCGGTCGGGCCGCAGCGCCTCGCGCCGGTCGCCGCGTTCGCGCCGGCGCGTCGCCGTCAGGGCTTGATCGTGACCTGCTTCCAGCTGCCCCAGTTGCCCGCCTTGTCGCGAGCCCGCACCCGGACGTCGACGGTCTTGCCGCGGACCCAGTCCCGGGTCATGGAGGTCCGGGTGGTCGTGCCGTACGAGTACCACGCGCCGCCGTTCACGCGTCGCTGGACCTGGTAGTAGCGGAAGCCCGAGGTCAGGACCTGGAGCTTGATGTCGGAGCCGCCCCAGCGGACGACGACCCGGGTCCGGGTGGCGCTCAGGACGTCGCGCGAGACCGACTTGATCTTGGCGTAGGCGCCGGTGCGATCGGGTCCCTTGAGGAAGACGCCGGCCCAGTAGCGCTTGCCGGTCGACGGCGAGATCGCGACCCCGAAGCCGACGTAGTTGTAGTCCTTCGACAGCATGATCGCGCGGTGCGGTGCCGAGTCCATCCAGCCCCGGACGGCGAACGACGCCGAGTAGGTCAGGGTGTCGGCCATGTTCCAGGCGATGATCTCGCCCGCGCCGTACCAGCGGATGTCCGAGTCGTTGATCAGGTCGAAGACGGTGGTCCCGTCGGCCTGGGTGTGGCTGAAGCGATCGTGGTCTGCCATGTACTGGGCGCGCTCGCGGGCCATCGCCGCCATCCGCGAGTCGAGGCGCAGCGGCACGAGTCCGTGATCCACCCGGCGTCGGTTCGTCATCTCGAGCGTCGCCTTCTCCGCGTCGGCCATCGCCGTCGGCGAGAGGTCGGGCTCCACCGCGGCCACGGAGGCGGCGGGGACGAGCGCCGTCAGCATCGCCGTGGCGAGGGCGAGGAAGGCGAGACGGCGGGCAGGTGATCGCATGACTGGATCGTGGCCCCCCGGGACGCCCGCGGGAACGGCCCACCTGTCCGGGCGAACGCAGGAGGATGGTCACCCCCACCGGAACGCACCTGCGGGCCCGCCAACGCCACGAGCCCCACCGGACCGCACCATCCCCGCACGGCTCCGTGGGCCCGGTCGGCCCGCGGCGGTGGCCTCGTGTGGGACCATGACCGCCCACACGTCGTGCCCACCGCGGTTCGCCCGGCACCGGGGTGACCGCCAACCACGAGGAGACACCATGTCTGCCATCCGTCGTGCCGAGGCCAGCTGGTCCGGCGATCTCGCCACCGGGACCGGGGCCGTGTCGGCCGTCTCGAGCAACGTGTTCTCGTCCCTGCCCGTGACCTGGGCCGCCCGGACCGAGTCACCGGAGGGCATGACGAGCCCCGAGGAGCTGGTCGCCGCGGCGCACGCGGCCTGCTTCTCGATGGCGTTCGCCGGACGGCTCGGCAGGGCCGGGACGCCGCCCGAGCGACTCGAGGTCTCCGCCGACGTGACGTTCGACAAGCTGGAGGCGGGCTGGACGGTCGTGTCGAGCGCGCTGACCGTGCGCGCCGTCGTGCCGGGCATCACGGACGCCGACTTCCAGGCCTTCGCCGAGGAGATCAAGGACGGCTGCCCGATCAGCCGGGCACTCAAGGGGAACGTCGCCCTGAGCGTGGACGCGACGCTCGAGAGCTGACCGCCGGCGACCCCGTTCGGGTCGATGCGCGGGGACCCGCCGCGCCGCCTGGTTCGCCGCGACCCGCCTAGTCGATCGTCAGGAGCCGACGCGGGTTCGCGACCGTGATCGTCTCGATCTCGGCGTCGCTGACACCGGCCTCGCGCAGCCGAGGCAGGAATGTGATCGGCGAGATAGGTGTAGCCGCCGCCCTCGTAGTGGCGCAGCTGGGAGTCGTGGCAGACATCCTGTGACAGCAGGATCCGATCGACATGGCCGGCTGCCAGCAGGTCGCACAGCAGCTCGACGATCCGGCCCTCGCCGAGCCGCTCGGTCGGCGTGAAGGCCATGCCCAGGAAGTCGAATTCGACGCTCGCGCCACGACCCACGATCGCGAGGTAGTGCTCGAGGACGGGGTACGAATTGGCGTGGCCGATCACGACGCGTCGCGGGTCGGCGCCCTCCGCCTCGAAGATCGCGAGCTGGTCCAGGCCCGACCGCCGACATGACGGCGTGGGTCGTGATGGCAAGACCGGTCCGTCGTGACGCACGGGCCGCGGCCCGCAGGACCCGTTCCTCCAGCGCCGAGACCCACGGCTTGTCGGTGCCGACCTCGCCGATGATGCCGGGCCGGACGCCGCTGTCCCCCACCCCGTCGGTCGCCTCGCGCACGAGCTCGTCGGCGAGATCGTCGACGGTCCGTCGATCGATCCGCGCCTCGGCCGGGAGGTATGCCTCGCGATACCAGCCGCAGCCCATCACGAGGTGCAGCCCGGACGCGCGGGCGAGCCCGACCAGCCACGCGGGATCGCGGCCGACACCCGTGGGCGTGAGGTCGACCAGGCTCCGACCGCCGCTGCTGCGATACGCCTCGAGCTCGCGGAGGATCAGCGGCTCGTCGCGGGTGAGCTGCCAGTAATCCCAGCGGTCCGGGACGTGCCACAGGGCGATCTGGGTGTGCTCGTGCGGCAGCGTGAACCCGAGGTCCGCCGGGTCGATCGCGCCGAGGACGGTCTGGACATGGGCCATCGCGGCCCGATGCTACGCGGTCGGGACGGTCTGGCGCTCGGCCGGTGCGGTCGCGAGCAGCACGTCCACGACGGCGCGCGCGCGGCGGAGGCTGTCCTCGGGCCGGTGACCCGGCCCGGCCTCGATGCGCTGCAGCAGCAACCCGTCGAGCAGTGCCGTGAGTGCGCGCGCCGTCGCGTCGACGTCGAGCCATGACGCGAGCTCGCCGCGGACGATGCCCTCGCGCAGGAGGAGCTGCCCGGCACCGACCAGGCGCTCGCGTCGGCGCACGAGCATCTCGCGCACACCGGGCTCGGTGTCGGCCTCGGCCCAGGCGTGGACGAGCGTGATCTGCCCCGGCCGCCCGTCGAACTCGTCGATCGTCTCGACGTACAGGGCGACGGCGATGGCGAGCCGCTCGGCGGTCGTCGCGGCGGGCGCGAGCCGCTCCGCCAGCACGTCCAGCCCCTGCTCGGCGACGATGTCGCAGCTGTTGAGGAAGAGCGCTTCCTTGCTCGGGAAGTACGTGTAGATCGCGCCGACCGACAGGCCGCTCTCGCGCACGACATCGCCCATCGTGGAGCCGCGATAGCCCTTCTCCGCGAACACGCGAAGGGCGGCGGACAGGATCCGCTCGCGCACCTGCCGTTCGTGCTCGGCGGTGATGCGCGGCACTACGTCGCTCGATCGCATACGAAGAATGACCATTCGCGGAACCGTAGCGCATCGCGGCACACGAGCGCAACCGGATGCACGATCCGACGGTTGACAACGCGAACGACCATTCTCTATGGTTCCCGGGAACACACGACGATCCGTCCACCGACGTATGCAAGAGGCATCCGATGTTCAGCCGCTGGGGAGCGTTCGTCTACCGCTTCCGTCGACCCATCGCCATCGTCGCGATCGTCCTCGCGCTCGCCTCGACCACGCTCGCCTCGCAGACGGCGGGCGTCCTCAGCGCCGGCGGCTGGCTCGACGCCGATTCCGAGTCGGCCGCGGTGGCGGAGCGACTCGACGCGGAGTTCGGGGCGGGCCGCTCATCCGTGATCGCCCTCTTCCGCTCCGAGACCCCGGGCGCGGACGCCACGTCCCCGGCGTTCCAGGCGGCCATCGCGACCTCGCTCGAGGAGATCGCCGCCGACCCTCGCGTCAGCGGGATCATCGGCTATGCCGAGACCGGCGATCCGCGGTTCATCAGCACGGCCGGCGACGCGGCGTACGTCGTCGATCGAGCTCGACATGACCGACGAGGAATCCGTGGCGGTCACCGAGGAGCTGCGCGAAGCCGATCGTCCCGCCCGCCGGCTACACCTACCAGCTCACCGGCTATGGGCCCGTCACCCTCGATTCGGCCGAGCAGTCCGAGAAGGACCTCCAGAAGGCCGAGATCGTCTCGCTGCCGATCGCCGCGGTCGTCCTGGTCCTCGTCTTCGCCTCGCTCATCGCCGCCGGCATGCCGCTCCTCGTCGCCGGCCTCGCGATCCCGTCGAGCCTCGCCCTCATCTACGTCGTCGCGCAGCAGATCGAGATGAGCATCTTCGTGCTCAACATCGCGACGATGCTCGGGCTGGCGCTGGCGATCGACTACTCGCTGTTCATCGTCAGCCGCTACCGCGAGGAGCTGCGGCGCGGCCGGACCGTCGGCGAGGCCGTGGAGCGTGCCGTCGCGACGTCCGGCAAGGCCGTGGTCTTCTCGGGCCTGGCCGTCGCGATCGGCCTGTCCGGGCTGCTGCTGTTCGAGGCGCCGGCCATCCGCTCGATCGGGATCAGCGGCGCGCTCGTGGTCCTGTCGTCGGTCGTCTTCGCGCTGACCTTCCTGCCCGCGGTGCTGGGCATGCTCGGGCACCGGGTCAACTCGCTCTCGCTGGGCGGGCTGCGCCATCGGTTCCGCCCGTTGCGCGATACCTCGGACGCGATCCGGACCTCGCGCTGGGAGCGCGTGGCGCATGCCGTGATGCGTCGTCCGATCGCGGTCCTCGTGCCGACGCTCGCGATCCTGCTCATCGCCGGGACGCCGTTCCTGCGCCTCGAGCAGGGCGTGCCGGGTGCCGAGATCTACCCGGAGGGCGTCGAGAGCCGCGACGCCTACGTCGCGCTGCAGACCGAGTTCGCGCCGGGCGAGACGACGCCGATCGTGATCCTGGCCGACATCCCCGGCGCGCCGACCGACGTCGCGACGATCGCGGCCCTCGGTGCCTACGCGGCCGCCCTCGAGGCGATCGAGGGCATCGACCGCGTCGAGGGGCCGTTCACGCTCAGCGATCCGGCGACCGGCGTGCCGCTCACCCCTGACGAGGTCGCCGCGCTCTACGCCCTGCCCGACGGGCAGCGCCCGGAAGGCCTGGATGCGCTGCTCGAGCGATACGTCCGCGACGGGACCGTCCGTCTCGATGCGATCAGCCCGCTGTCACCGTCCACCCCCGCCGCGACCGACCTCATCCCGATCGTTCGTGCCGTGTCCGCGGGTGAGGGGTACACGACCCAGGTCGGCGGCAGTGCCGCCAGCGGCTACGACTTCCTGGTCTCCCAGGGGCAGCGCGCCCCGTACGCCGTCGGGCTCACGCTCATCGCGAGCGCGCTCATCCTGTTCCTGCTGTTCGGCTCGGTCGTGATCCCGATCAAGGCCGTGATCATGACCCTGCTGTCGATCGCGGCGAGCTTCGGGGCCCTGGTCTGGATCTTCCAGGAGGGCAACCTCTCGGGCCTCCTCGACTTCGAGCCGCTCGGGTACACCATCGCGGGCAACCCGATCATCATGTTCAGCGTCATCTTCGGCCTGTCGATGGACTACGAGGTGCTGCTCCTCTCGCGGATCCAGGAGGCGTACCGCCGCACGGGCGACAACACGGCGTCGGTGGCCGAGGGACTCTCGCGCACGGCCGGCGTCATCACCGGGGCGGCGCTCATCATGGTCGTCGTCTTCTCGGCCTTCGCCCTGGCCGAGGTCATCACGATCAAGAGCATCGGCGTCGGGATGGCGATCGCGGTCGCGGTCGACGCCACGATCATCCGCGTGCTGCTCGTGCCGGCGACGATGCGGCTGATGGGCCGCTGGAACTGGTGGGCGCCCGGGCCGCTGGGCCGCCTCGCCGATCGACTCGGCTTCAGCCACGTCGAGGACGAGGAGCCACCGGAGTCGACCGTGACCCGGCCGTCCCCGCCGGAGTACGCTGGGACCTGATGGACGAACGCACGCCTCCCGGCGCACCGGCGTGAGCCCGGGTTCCTCCGGCGGTCCGGCGGATCCGGATGCCGCGACCGGCACCGTGACCCGACTCGCGCCGGCGAGCGGTGGCCGCGGCCCGGGCGATGCCGACGTCCGCGTCTACACCTGGGAATGGGGCCCGGACCAGGCCCGCCGACCGGGACTGCCGTGGATCGGCATCTTCCTGCTGGTCTTCGGCGCCCTGCTGCTCATCCAGCAGCTCTATCCGCAGGCCGAGTCGCTCGGATCGCTGTTCGTGCTCGCGGTCGGGCTCGCGTTCCTCGTCAAGTGGGCGATGGATCGCGGCACGGGCTCGCTGTACGCCGGGGCGATCATCACCGCGCTCGCCGTCCCGGGACTGCTCAATGCCGCCGGCATCGAGGCCGACGGGCTCGGCACGTTCTGCTTCGGCCTCGCGTTCCTGTTCATCGCGGCGGTCCGGGCGGCGTCGGGTGGCGGGTTCGGCTGGCAGGCCTGGTTCGGCGGGCTGCTCGTCCTGCTCGGCGTCGGTGAACATGACGACACCCGACGTCGGCGGGCTGATCGTGCCGATCGCCCTGCTCGCGCTCGGGGCCCTGCTCGTGTTCGGCGGGTTCGCCGGCGGGCGGCGCGGCACGAGCTAGGGCGACGACCGCGCGGTCGCTGCGGCCACCGCGGCGGCACGACCCGGCGGGACGACCCGCGCGCCGGCGCCGAGACCCCGATCAGCCGGTCGCGACCGACGCGGCTGCCGTCGCGACCCCGATCGACGCGGCCACGACCTCGGCGATCCGGGTCGAGCTCGTCGTCGGTGACGATGAACGGCGGCCCGAGCAGGATCGTGTCCCCGTCCGTGCCATCCGCGTTGCCCGTCCCGAGTAGAGCAGCACCCCGCGCTCGCGGGCGGCCGCGACGACGGCCTCGGTGACGCGCGCGGCGCGCGGGTACGGGCGGCGCGTCTCGCGATCCTCGACGATCTCGATCCCGACGAGGAGGCCGAGGCCGCGGATCTCGCCCGACGCGCGGATGCTCGCCGAGGCGCGTCGCCGAGCAGGGCCTTGAGTCGGGCGCCCTTCGTCGCGCTCGAATCGACCAGGTCCTCGTCCTGGAGGATGCGCAGCACCTCGCGCGCGACGGCCGCGCCGACGGGCGCGTGCGAGTACGTGAAGCCGTGCACGAAGCCCGGCGCCCGGCGCCGTCACCGTGTCGTAGACCTCGTCCGATGCCGCGACGAACCCGAACGGCCAGTAGCCCGAGGTCGCGCCCTTGGCCGCCACGAGCATGTCCGGCCGGACGCCCCAGTGGTCCAGCCCGAACCAGCGCCCGGTCCGCCCGAAGCCGGTCATGACCTCGTCGGCGATGAGCAGGACGCCGTGGCGGCGGCAGACCTCGGCGATGGCCGGCCAGTAGTAGTCGGGCGGCACGACCGCGCCGAGCGTCGCGCCGACGATCGGCTCCGCGACGAACGCCGCGACCGTGTCCGGCCCGGCCGAGGTGATCGCGTGCGTCCAGCTCGTCGGCCAGCTCGCGCCCGTCGTCCAGCGCGGACGCGCCCGGGTAGCCGGCGCGGTACGGGTACGCCGCCGACAGGTGGCGGAAGCGGCCCAGCCACGCCTCGTACGGCCGGCGGAGCGGCCGTCGCCCCGAGAGGTCGAGGGCGCCGAGCGTGTTGCCGTGGTAGCTCCCCCACCGCGCGAACGACCGTCCAGCGTTCGCTGTCGCCGCGCGCCAGGTGATAGGCACGGGCGAGCTTGAGCGCCGTCTCGATCGCCTCGGATCCGCCGGAGACCGGGTAGATCGCCGCACCATCCATCGGCAGGACGGCCGCGACCTCGCGCGCGTAGCGCCTCGAGCGGCTCGGTCGTGAACGCGCTGCCGTGGGCATACGCCAGCCGTCCGGCCTGGGCGGCCATCGTCGTCGCGATCGACTCCCGGCCGTGCCCGACGTTGACGACGATCGCCCCGCCGGCGGCGTCGAGGTAGCGTCCGCCCGTCGGCGTCGACGATCGTCGAGCCGTGCGCCTCCACCGCGACGGGCGGGTCGGCGACGGTGGAGCGTCGGAAGACGCGACCGTTCGCACGGTCTGGTCACGGGGTCGTCACGGCGGAGGCGGCATGCGGGCCGGATTCTACGTCCGTCCACGGCCTCGACGCCGATCGCGCCACAATGACGGCCCATGGCACAGGCCGCCACCGAGCTCGCTGCGCGACGATCCCGAGGCCTACATCGCGCGGGACCGCCGGCGCGCGCTGGCCGACCGCGAGGAGATGCCCGACCGGGTCGCGGGCTCCGCGCTCTTCGCCGACATCTCCGGCTTCACCCCGCTGACCGAGGCCCTGGCCGACGAGCTCGGGCCGCAGCGCGGCGCCGAGGAGCTGACCGCCAACCTCGGCCGCGTGTTCCACGCCGTCATCGAGGAGCTCGACCGGCGCGGCGGCAACGTCATCTACTTCTCGGGCGACGCGATCACCTGCTGGCTCGACGGCGACGACGGGACGCGCGCGACCGCGGCCGCGCTCGCGATGCAGGACGCGATGGCCCGCGGTGGGCCTGATCACGACCCCCGGCGGCACGTCGGTCCAGCTCGCGCTCAAGGTGGCGGTCGCGGCGGGTCGGGCCCGGCGCTTCGTGGTCGGCGATCCGGACATCCAGCTCATCGACGTCCTCGCCGGCGCGCTCATCGACGACCTGGCCGACGCCGAGCATCACGCGGAGAAGGGCGAGGTCGTGCTCGATCGCTCGGCCCTCGAGGCGCTCGGCGATCGGGTCCGGATCGGCGACGTGCGCCACGATCCGGAGCGGGGCACGGGCCTTCGGTCGTGGTCGATGCGCTGCTCGTCGAGCGTGCCGACCATCGAGGTCGTCGAGCCCCAGCCGCTCGACGAGTCGCTCGTTCGCCCGTGGCTGCTGCCGGCCGTCTACGACCGGCTGCGGGCGGGTCGCGGGGAGTTCCTGGCCGAGCTCCGGCCGGCCTACCCGGTCTTCCTGCGCTTCGCCGGCATCGACTACGACGACGACCCCGACGCCATCGAGAAGCTCGACGGCTTCGTGCGCCAGGCCCAACGGATCATGGCCGGCTACGGCGGCAACGTCCTGCAGCTGACGCTCGGCGACAAGGGCGCCTACCTGTACGGGGTGTTCGGCTCGCCGGTCGCCCACGAGGACGACGCCGCGCGCGCGGCGGCCGCGGCGCCCTGGAGCTGCGCGACCTGGAGACGACGACCGACGCCGAGGAGATCCAGATCGGGGTCACCCGCGGCCGCCTGCGGAGCGGCACCTACGGCCACGCGATGCGCCGGACGTTCGTGTGCCTCGGCGATGCGGTGAACCTGTCGGCGCGCCTGATGTCGGCGGCGCCGCCCGGCCGGATCTACGTCGACGACCGGCATCCGCCAGGAGGCCGGCGACGCCTACATCTGGGAGCAGCTGCCGGACCTCTCGGTCAAGGGCAAGAAGGGCGCGATCGTCGCCCACGCGCTGACGGGATCCCTCGAGCGGGCGTCGCGCCGCAGGACCGCTACGAGCTCGAGCTCGTCGGCCGTCGCGCGGAGCTCGCGCGCGCTCGACGACGCACCTCGAGGTCGACGCTGGCCGGCGACGGCCGGATCGTCGGCATCGCGGCCGAGGCCGGGATGGGCAAGTCCCGGCTGATCGCCGAGTTCGTCCGGAATGCCCGGCGGCGCGGGCTGTTCGTGGCGTTCGGGGAGTGCCAGTCGTTCGGCACGAACACGAGCTACTTCGTGTGGCGCGAGATCGCCCGCCGGCTGTTCGGGCTGGAGGAGGGCGAGGCCGGGGCCGCACGACCGCGCACCGGGTCGAGGCGACGCTGACCGCCATCGACCCGGCGCTCGTCGAGCGCGCGCCGCTGCTCGGCGACGATGCTCGGCGTCGACATCCCCGAGACCGACCTGACCAGCGCCCTCGACGCCAAGGTTCGCAAGGCGTCGCTCGAGGACCTCGTCGTCACCTGCCTGCGGGCCCGGACGGAGCGCGAGCCGGTCGTGCTCGTCCTCGAGGACTGCCACTGGATCGATGCGCTGTCGCGCGACCTGCTCGAGGTCGTCGGCCGCGGCGGTCGCCGACCTGCCGGTGCTCGTCGTGCTCGCCTACCGGCCGGCGGCCGAGCCGGCCGGCGGGCTCGGGGTCGAGCGGATCGCCGACTTCTCCGAGTTCGCGCTCGACGAGCTCGAGCGCGACGAGGCGCGGCTCCTCATCCGGTCCAAGCTCGCCCAGGTGCTCGGCGTCGCCGCAGGATCGCGCCGCTCGGCGACGCGCTGGTCGCCTCGTGACGGATCGGGCCGAGGGCAATCCGTTCTACATCGAGGAGCTCGTCAGCTTCATCGCCGCCCAGGGCGTGGACCCGTCGGATGCCGCGGCGATCCGCGCCGTCCAGCTGCCGGAGAGCCTGCACAGCCTCGTCCTGTCGCGGATCGACACGATGGCCGAGGGGCCGCGCCGGACGCTCAAGGTCGCGAGCGTCGTCGGGCGCGTCTTCGAGGCGCCGACCCTGCCGGGCGCCTACCCGGAGCTCGGCGATCTCGACCAGGTCGTCGAGCAGCTCGACGCCCTGCGCACGGTCGACCTCGTGACCCTCGACCGCGAGCAGGACCGCGCCTACCTGTTCAAGCACGTCGCGACCCAGGAGGTCGCCTACGAGAGCCTGCCGTTCGCGGTCCGCTCGATGCTCCACGGCCGGATCGGCCGGTACATCGAGGAGAGCCGGGCGGCCACGCCTCGAGCAACAGCTCGACCTCCTGGCGCACCACTTCTGGCTGAGCGACGACGACGACGCGCAAGCAGCGCTACCTGGCCGCGGCGGCCGAAGCGGCGCGAGCCTCGTACGCGAACGCCGCGGCGATCGACTACCTGGAGCGGTTGATCCCGCTGCTCGATGGGGCGCGCGCGCGTCGAGCGTTCGATCGCCCTCGCGCAGGTCCTGCACGTCATCGGCGAGATCCCGCGGGCCGAGGCGATCGTCCTCGAGGCCCGCGCGCTGGCCGAGGCGCCCGGCGACCCGCGGCTCGTCGCGCGGTGCGACCACTCGCTGGCCGAGTCGGCCCGACGCGTCGGGCGATTCGACGAGGCGGCGACGCTGCTCGAGCGAGGCGCACCAGGGCGTTCGCCGCGGTCGGCGACGCGGCGGGCGAGGCCGACGTCCTCCAGGTCACCGGGACGGTCGCGGCCCAGCGCGGCGACCCGACGCTCGCGCGCGAGCGCTACCTCGAGAGCCTGCCAGTCCGCGAGCGGCTCGGTGACGAGGCCGGCGTCGCGGCGCTCACGAGCAACCTCGGGATCGTCGCCCAGCAGCTGGGCGACGCCGCCGCGGCACGGGCCTACGCGGATCGTGCCCTCGAGCTGTACACGAAGCTCGGCGACCGCCGCCGGATCGGGATCTGCCAGGTGAACCTGGCCTGGATGGATGGCATGGCCGGCGACCACGAATCGGCCCGACGTCGGTGCGAGGAGGCCATCCGGCTTGCCGCCGAGGTCGGCGACCGGCTGAACGTCGGCCTCGCCCAGAACAACCTCGGCGACGCCCTGCGCGACCTCGGCCGGCTCGACGATGCCGGCGTGGCCTATGCCGCGGCCGTCGAGACCTATCGCGACCTCAACGACCTCGGGCCGCTGATGGCGCATGCTCGAGGATGTCGCCGTCCTGGCCGTCCGCCGCGGCCAGCATCGCGAGCCTTCGACGCTCGTCGGAGCCTCGGACGCCCTTCGGGCGGCGATCGGGGCGCCCGCTCGGACGGGGCGGAGGCCGAGCTCGTCGAGGCAGCTGGCGCCGTCACGCGCGGCCCTCGGTGGCGAGGCCGCGGACGCGGCGCGGCGCGAGGCGATCGCGGCTCGAGGTCCAGCCGGCGATCGAGCTGGCCATCGACGCCGCCCGAGGCGGACGCGGCCGCCTGAGCCGGCCCGGCGCCGGCGCGCACGGTGCATGCAGGCACCGATATCGGGTGCCATACATCAGCGCGGTCCGCCCCGAGACCCGGCCCTGTGCCTCTGAATCCTTGCTGTAAATCCATCGGTCCTAGTACTGTCGGGCCACTGAGGGGATCGTGCCGGATCGACGGCATCACCAAGCGCGCGCAGAGGGTGACCTGAATGACGAGCTCTGGCGATCGGCGCGCGGTCGCCGTGGCGACGCGTGGCAATGCTCGAGCACGCCGGCCTTGCCGGCCGAGCGTTCGCCCTCATGATGGCGGTGCTCCTGGTGGGCACCGCGTTCTTCGTCAGCGGCGCCGTTGGTCCTGGCGCTCGACGATACGGCCGAGATCGCCGGGGTCTGGTCGGGCGCCGGCCCAGGGACCACCTCGACGACCCGGGATGGCACGGGCGGCATCGCCGAGTTCACGTACGACCAGAACCTCGGTGTCGGCGGCGGCGTGCCGCTGACCACGTGGGACTTCACGACCACCGCCGCCGCAGACCGGCACGGCCAACCTCGCGTGGACCCTCGAGGGCCTCCATGCCTGGTTCGCTGTCACCGTCGGGCTCGAGACGATCGTCAACGGAGTCCCCGTCGCAGACCCTGCTCAACGCGGGGCCGACGAGCTGCTGCACGAGCCGTCCAACGGCTTCGCCTATGACGGCACGGCCAGCGTCCGCGGTCCAGGCCGGCGACACGTTCGGCTTCCGGATCAGCGGCAGCAACAGCGACTTCAACTCGTTCCTGCAGGGCACGCTCCGCGTCGCGACGAACGTCGTGGTCAACGGCGGCTTCGAGACGCCCGTCGTCGTGCCCCCGGACGGTTTCACGACGCTGACTGGCGCCGCGCTTCCCGGCTGGGATATCGGCGGCGAGGTCCAGGTCGTCAACGAGACGTACTGGAATGCCGCGGTCGACGGCCAGTCGCTCGACCTGGGCGGCGAGTTCGCCACCGGCGCCATCTCGCAGACGTTCGCGACGGTGATCGGGCAGGACTACGACGTCACGTTCCAATACTCGGCGAACCCGGAGAGCGCCGACCCGGATCCCCAGGTGAACGTCCTGATCAACGGGGTCCAGGTCGGCCCGACGTTCACACACGCGCGGACGCCGCGGCCTCCCACTTCCGCACGAGCTCACCTGGGATCCCGGCACGTCGTGTCCTTCACCGCCGACCGGCGCGACCACGACACTGACCTTCGAATCGGTCGGTGGCTCCCTGTTCGGGCATCGCCCTCGATGAGGTCAAGGTCATCGCCGGACCTGCGGCGCCGCCGCCGCCCGTCGCGGACGTCAACACGCCGTACCTCTTCCGGGCCGATCCCGGCGCCGGCCACGACCCACATCGAGGGCGTCCTCGGGGCGACGCCCATCGACGTTGTTCTCAGATCCAGTTCCTCGTCTCCGACACGTGCGACGACGTCGGGCCAGCTCGGCGGGACGCCCGACGTCGTCGGGGACCGTCAACGTCGACGACCGGCGCGACCGGCCGCGCGCACGATCGACGCCGACGATCCCGTTCGTCCCGGACGGCCTCGACCTTCATCGCCGCGCGAGGTCACCTCGCCCGGCACGAGCAACATCGGGCCGTGCATCGTCGTCACCGACGCCGAACGACGTTTGGACAAACGCCGACGACGCTGAGCGCGAACGAGACCACCAGCGGCTATCTGGATGATTACGCCCGCTCGCGCTGGTACAAGTTCCCGGTCCAGCCGGGCGGCAAGGTCAAGGTGACCCTCGTCGCGGCGCAAGCCCGACGACTACGACGTCTTCCTCTTCTCGTCGATCGACCAGGCGCCCTGACGGACCTGGGCGACCAGAGCCTCGCGAATCTCACGGCGCAGTTCTCGGGCAACCCGGCTACATCGGCAACCCGGCCTACATCGGTAACCCGCGCTACATCGGCAACCCGTCGTACATCGGTAACCCCGCCTACATCGGCAACCCGGCGTACATCGGTAATCCCGCGCTACATCGGCAACCCCGCGTACATCGGGAACCCCGCGCTACATCGGCAACCCGGCTACATCGGCAACCCGCGTACATCGGCAACCCGGCGTACATCGGCAACCCGGCGTACATCGGCAACCCGGCCTACATCGGGAACCCGGCTACATCGGCAACCCCGCCTACATCGGCAACCCGGCGTACATCGGCAATCCCGCCTACATCGGCGACGAGATCTACGGCGCCTACGCGGCCGCCGCCCGCAACAGCCTCATCGGCTGGAACCTGAGCGAGGGCACGGCCACCGCCACGATCCCGGCCGACACCTGGAGCAACGACGGCTTCTTCTACGTCCATGTCACCGGCAAGAACGGCGCGTATGACCTGAACAGCCCGTTCACGCTCAGCGTCGAGACCGACCCGACCGTCTGCACGGGCGTCGGCCGTCGCCCGTGCCGGCGCCCGGCCCCGGGTCAGCAGGCCGACGGCTATGGCTCGGTCATCGTCTGGGACGAGGGCCGGATCGCGGGAACGCCCGGCGAGAAGGCCGCCCTCGCGATCGCGCCTCGACGACCTGGCCGCCGCCACCGGCGGCGTCGTGGTCGACGTCGCTGACGACACGCGCGTCCAGGGCCTCAATGCCCAGGCGGACCTCGAGGCCTTCTCGTCCTGCGTCTATGCCAAGAACCTCGTCGCCTCGGCGATCCGGGACGTCGTCCGTGCCTACAGCGACGACGCGACCGGACTACGTCGTCCTCGTCGGTGGCGACGCCTCCGTGCCGTTCTTCCGGTACCCGGATCCGGCCGACCTTGCCCCGGAGTCCTGGTTCTCGCCGCCGGTCGGCCGGGGGCACCGCCTCCGAGGCCACGCTCCGCTCCGACTACGTGCTCGGCCAGGACGAGTACGGCGCCAGCACCGTCCTGAACCTGGGCGGGACCCGATTCCCGGTCCCGGACCAGGCGGTCGGCCGGCTGGTCGAGACCGCAGCCGAGGCCAAGACGCCTGCTGGATGCCTACCTGGTCGGCATCGGGCCTGTCGCACGACCCTCAAGACCGTGACGCCGGACACGTCCCTCGTCACCGGCTACGAGTTCCTCACCGACTCGTCAGAGGCCGTGCGTGACCAGCTGCGACCTGGGCACCGGCACGTGACGCCTGACACCTTGATCAACGACACGTGGACCGCCGACGACCTTCGAGCCAAGCTGCTCGGCGGGCCGAAGGAAGACCTCGTCTACCTCGCCGGCCACTTCGATGCCAGCGCGGCCCTCGCGGCCGACAACCAGACGACCGTAACGCCAGCGAGCTGCTGGCACCGACGGTCGACCTCACCAACAGCCTCGTGTTCAGCACGGGCTGCCATGCCGGCTACAGCACGGTCGACGCCGACGGCGTCACCGGCGTCACCCAGGCGGACTGGGCGCAGGTCCTTGCCCGCAAGGGCGCGACGCTCGTCGCCGGGACCGGCTTCCAGTACGGCGATGACGAGCTCGTCGAGTACAGCGAGCGCGATCTACGCCGAGTTCGCCCATCAGCTCCGGGTCGGCAACGGCCCGGTCTCGGTCGGGCAGGCGCTCGTCAAGTCGAAGCTGGCCTATCTCGCGGGCGACGTAGCCCAAGGGGATGCACCAGAAGGCGCTGCTGACCGCCAGCGTCTTCGGCCTGCCGATGTTCGCGATCGACATGCCGCCCGAGCGGCACGCGCGACCTGACCGAGCGCGCCCGGCAGACGTCGTCGACTCGACGAGTCGTCGACTCGGGCGTCACGACGGCCACGGTCAGCCTGAACGCGGCGTGACCTCGCGGTCGAAGCCGAGACCGGACCCGGCGACACGACCTACTACAGCGGCCAGCGACGGCGTGGCCTCCAACCCGGGCGAGCCCGCCCTGCCGCGCTTCCTCGGCGATGCCGACCTCAGCGGCAAGGTCCTGCGCGGCATCGGCTTCCGCGGCGGCGACTTCGATGACACCGCCCGCGTCACGCCGTTCACCGGTGCGCCCGGGCACCGAGTTCGGCGGCGCCCAGACGCCCTTCACCTCCACGACCTTCTATCCCGCCCGGATGTGGGCGGCCAGCTACTTCGGCGAGCTGAGCGGCGGCTCGACGAACCTCGTCGTCACACCGGCCCAGCATCGCGTCGACGCCATCGGCGATGCGACGGCGATCCGGCGGCTGTTCTCGACGCTCGACCTGCAGCTGTTCTACGCGACGACGATGACGACGATCGCCGCCCTCGCGACGGCCCCGGCCATCTCGGACGTCAGCGCCACCATCGATGGCGACATCGTGACCTTCGGTGCCCGGGTCCACGGGACCGACCACCTCGGGTGCCGACAACCTCAAGTCGGCGTGGCTGACCTACACCTTCGGCGAGAACGGCCCTGCTCGTGCTGGCAGTCGATCGAGCTCGCGCCAAGCGACCAGGACGATTCCGATCTGGACGGCCGACGCTGGACATCGGCGCGGTCCGACCCGGATGACCTGCGCTTCATCGTCCAGGCCGCCAACGGCGCCGCGCTCGTCGGCATCAACGACAACGCCGGGGCCTTCCACTCGCTCGCCAGCACCGCGGCCGGGTCCCGGCGACGACCACGCTCGAGCTCGCGAACCCGCCGTCGTCCACGGCGGCGTACGGCTCCGAGATCGACGGTCTCGGCGACCCTGACCGAGGGCGGGACGCCCCTGAAGGCAAGGTCGTGACGTTCCGGGTCGGCGTGGCCTTCGGCTACGGGACCACGGACGAGCGACGGCGTCGCGACGGCGACATTCCCGCTCCTGACGACGCCCGTGACCTGCAGCTCGTCGCGACGTACGCCGGCGAGACGCACGACGGCACCGAGCAGCGACGAGACGCCGTTCACCGTGACCAAGCTCGCGACCGATCTCACCCTGGACCTCGGCGCCGGGACCGTGCTCGGCGACCCGAGCGGGATCTCGGCGACGCTCGAGGCCGCCGGCTCGGGCCTGTCCGGCCGGACGATCTTCTTCGTCCTCGACGGCACCGGCGCGACCGCCGGCCAGGGCTTCGTCAAGAGCGTCACGACGGACGCCGCCGGCGTCGGCGTGCTCGGCAGCACCCCGAACCTGCCGTACGGGACTACGCCGATCACCGCCTACTTCAACGGCGCGATCCCGCTCAATCCGTGGGCCCCGCTCGCGGAGCCAGGAGAGCATCACCCTGACCGATGCGGTCTACGAGGCGGCCGCATCCGGTGTCGGACACGTTCACCATCCAGCGTCGCCACAGACGATCACCTTCGGGACCGTCCCGACCAAGAAGGTCCTCGGAAACCCCGACTTCACCGTCACCGCGACGGCGTCGACCGGCCTCTGCCGGTCACGTTCAGCTCGACGTCGCCCACCGTGTGCACGGTGACCTCGACCGGGCACCGTGCACCTCGTGAACATCGGCCAGTGCGTCGTCAAGGCGTCGCAGGCCGGGAACGCGCTCTACGCCGCCGGCCGATGCCACGGCTGCGATCAAGGTCATCTGGCCGTTCACCGGGTTCTTCGCCCCGGTCGACAACCTGCCGACCGTCAACGTCGCCAAGGCCGGCAGCACGATCCCGGTCAAGTTCAGCCTCGGTGGCAACCGCGGCCTGAGCATCCTGGCGCGGCTGACCCGATGGCGGTGAAGCTGCACCTGCGTGACCGGCGTGCCGATCGACGACGATCGAAGACGACGACACCGCGAACAGCGGCCTGACCTACGACGCCGCCACCGGCCAGTACCAGTACAACTGGAAGACGCGCCAAGAAATGACCGGCTTGCTACCGGCTCGACGTCAAGCTCGCCGACGGCACCACCTACAGCGCCAACTTCCAGCTCAAGTAGCCCCAGCGCCCGAGACCCGTCGCTCCCTCCGGGGGCGGCGGGTCTCGTCATGTCCGGCGCCGGCCGGGAACCCTCGCGCGGCCGCGCGGTGTACGGGGTACGGTTGATCGTGGAGGGCCGTCCACATCGAAGACGCCGAACTGATCGCGCGCGCCCGCACCGGCGACGTCGCGGCGTACGAGGAGCTCGTGCGCCGCTACCAGGACGTCGCCTTGCGGACCGCGTACCTCGTGTGCCCGGAGGCCGATGCCGACGATGCCGTCCAGGACGCGTTCCTCAAGGCCTACGCCGCCCTCCCCCGCTTTCGCGACGGGGCGCCGTTCCGGCCGTGGCTGCTGCGCATCGTCGCCAACGAGGCGCGCAACCGGCGGCGCTCGGCCGGTCGTCGCGAGGGCCTCGCCCTCCGCGCGGCCGCCGCCGACGCGACCCGCGCCCGGCGGTCGGCAGCCGCGGCCCGGAGGACGAGGTGATGGCCGCCGAGACACGCGCGGAGCTGCTCGCCGCCCTGCGCGACGCTGGGCGATGACGACCGCGAGGTCCTCGGCGCGCGGTTCTTGCTCGACCTGTCCGAGGCCGAGACCGCCGAGACGCTGGGCATCGCCCGCGGCACGGTCAAGTCACGCACGTCGCGGGCGCTGGGCCGGCTGCGGGCCGCGCTGGCCGTGGAGTCGACCGATGACCGATCGACCGCTCCGCGACGCTCGACGACGACGCCCTCGGCGGCGCGCTGCGCGGCCTGGCCGGCGATCGCCTGGCCGGTCGCCGCGCGACCGGGTGCCCCGGATCTCGCGACCCGCGTGCGGGCCGCGGATCGTCGCGGCGCCGACGCGCACCGCCGTCGCAGCGTCGGTGGCGGCCGGCCGGGCGCGGCCTCGTCCTCGCCCTCCTCGCGCTGCTCGCCCTTGCCGCCATCGCCGGCGCCGTCGGGCTCGGCCTGCCGGGCCTGCGCATCTTCCTCGGCGATCCGTCGACCGTCGCGCCGACCGGCCCGGCGCCAACCGCGACCGGCCGCCGCCGGGTCGGCGACGCCCGGCGCCGGTGGCCGATCGCCGTCGCCGCGCCCGACCGCGTCGCCAGCCCTCTTCCTCGGTGCCCGCGTCCCGGTCGACGAGATCGCCGATCGAGCCCCGCGGCCCATCCTGCTGCCGTCCGACCCGGCGATCGGCCCACCCGACGCCGCGTAGATCGATCGCGGGCGGGCCGGCCAGGTCGCGCTCGTCTGGGAGCCGGATGCCGGCCTGCCGGCGACCCTGGAGCCCGACATCGGGCTGATCCTCATGACGTTCGACGGCACGATCAGCGAGGACGAGTTCTTCGGCAAGGCCATCGGCTCGGGCAGCTCGATCGAGCCGGTCGAGGTCGACGGCGAGCGCGGCTACTGGATCAGGGCGACCCGCACATCTTCTTCTACGAGTCACCCGACGGGTTCATCGGCGACGAACGCCGCTGGGTCGGCGATGCCCTGGTGTGGTGCGACGGCACGACGACGTACCGGATCGAGAGCGCGCTCGGACGCGACGCGACGATCGCCCTGGCCGAGTCGCTGGAGTAGTCCGACAGCCGGGAACCCAGGGCCACCGGCCACTGGTGACGCAGCGCTTCTCACGCGCTTCTCATCGGCCCACAGAATCTCCGGGTGACGGGACTCGACCGGTCCCGCCCCCCGGAGGCCCACGATGACCCGCAATCGCTCCATCGCACTCGCCCTGCTCGCCATCGTCGCACTTGGTGCCGGCGCGTACCTCGCCTATGACAACGTCCTGCGCGGCGACAGCACGCCGGCGCTGGCGCTGCCGTCGGGTTCGCCGGCAGCCTCGGCCAGCGCCGAACCGTCCGCGAGCGACGCCGCGGCGAGCGCCGACCCGAGCGCCAGCACCGACCCGGGCACCAGCGCCGAGCCGGGCACCGCCGGCGACGTCGCCGGCACGTGGACGGTCGCCAGCGGCAGCCAGGCCGGCTACCGGGTGCGCGAGCAGCTCGCCAACCTGCCGGCCGAGTCCGATGCCGTGGGCCGGACCGAGGACGTCACCGGCACGCATCACGGTCGTCGCCGCGGGCGACGGGGCGCAGCTGACCGCGGGCACGATCGACGTCGACACCACGACGATCACCTCCGACGAGGGCCGGCGCGACAATCGACTGCGCTCGGAAGGGTCTCCAGACCGACCAGTTCCCGACCGCGTCGTTCACGATCACGACCCCCGTCGACGTGCCGGCAGCCGCCCTCGCGGGGACGCCCACGGACATCACGCTCGACGGGCGACCTGACGCTGCACGGCGTCACGAAGACGGTCGAGATCCCCGCCCAGGCGCAGCTCGCCGACGGCCAGATCCAGGTCGTGGGTGCGGTGACGTTCGCCCTGGCCGACTTCGAGATCGTCGCGCCGAACATCGGTGGCTTCATCGTCTCGATCGCCGACGAGGGCACGCTCGAGTTCCTGGCGATCTTCGAGAAGGCGTAGGCCGCCGGCGCGGATCGGCGCTCGACTCCGAGCCGACCCGGGCGCCGGCTCGGCCCGGAGCCGACCGCCCGCCCTACTTCGTGTAGGCGCCCTCGGGATCGAGCTCCTCGCGGATCAGCCGCAGCTCGTCGTCGGTCGGCGGCGGCGTCGCGGCCAGGTCCGGGCTGACCTTGACGTCCCAGCCGATCGTGGCGCGGACCGCCTCGATCGTCGCACCCGGATGCAGCGAGTCGAGCCGCATCTCGCCCGAGTCGTCGAAGTGGTAGATGCCCAGGTCGGTGACGACGACGGACGGTCCGCGGCCCAGCCAGCCGCCCTCGCGCCGGATCCGTTCTGCCTGCTCGGCACCGCCGAGGTTGCCCGGGCTCGTCCGGAAGTCGATCCGCTCGACGAAGCTGCGCGCGGACTGGCGCATGATCACGAACACCTCGCGGGCGTTGATCGCGATCTCGCACGCGCCGCCGCTGCCGGGCAGACGCGTGGTCGGGTGCGCGTAGTCGCCGATGACGGTCGTGTTGATGTTGCCGAACCGGTCGATCTGGGCGGCGCCCAGGAACCCGACATCGATGAGCCCGCGCTGCAGGTAGTAGCCGAACAGCTCGACCATGCTGACGACCGCCGTGGAGCCGGTCACGATCGTCGGATCGCCGATGCTCAGCGGCAGCCGCGCCGGCCGGGCCCCGAACACGCCCGGCCTCGTACACGAGCTCGAGCTCGGGGGCGACGGTCCGCTGCGCGAGGTTGACCGCGATGTTCGGCAGGCCGACGCCGACGAAGCAGACCCGCTGGCCCTCGAGCGCGCGCGCCGCCGCCACGATCATCATCTCGGACTTCGAGAACGTGGCGAGGTCGGTCACGGGACCTGCTCCAGGTCGGTGTAGACGTCCTTGCCGAGCCGGCGCGCGGTGGCGACCATCCGGTCCGCCCCGTCCGACGGTCCCCCGATGCGCAGGCAGCCGTCGCACCGGGCGAGGATGGCCTCCGCGATCGGGTGGAAGATCGCGGTGTCCGGATCGGCCGGATCCCCCTCGGCGATCGCCTGCTCGATGAGCGGCAGGGCGAACCACTCGCCCATGCACGGGCAGGTGGCCGCGCCGATAGAGCTCGAGCGCGACATGCGTCATCGCCTCGACGTTGGCGGCGATGCGGGCCGGATCGCCATCGGTCCCCGAGCGGTACGGCCCGGCGACGAGGATCATCTGCGACATGCTCATCGATACGCCCCGTAGTCGACCGACCCGGACGGCGCCGAGGCGCTCGGTCGCAGGGACGCGATCCGTTCGGTCCCGAGCTTCTCGACGTACGCCGCACGATCGTCGAGGTCGTACACCCACTCGCGCAGCCAGGCCTGGACCGCCTCCTCGTCGCGGGTGATCGGATCCCAGTCGAGGTAGAACCGGTTGTCGCGGTCGTAGGCGCCCTGGACGTAGGACGGATGCGCGCCCCATGGCTCGACGACGACGGCATCGACGATGAGGCCCGGGATGATCGTCCGGTTGGGGTCGGCGCGGACGACCGCCTCGTCGACCAGCTCCTCCACGACGACGATGAGCCGGTCCGCGGCGAAGGCCGCCTCCTTCTGGCAGCCCAGCAGCCCCCAGACCTGGGTGTCGCCGCCCGCCGTCGCGCGCTGGGCGTGGACGATCGTGACGTCCGGCCGCAGCGGCGGGACCGCGTAGATGCGTCTCGTCGCCGTAGGGCGAGTCGATCGGTCGGATCAGCGGGTTCGCGACCGGCAGGTCCGTCTCGAAATAGCTCCGCAACGGGAAGAACGGCAGGTTCATCGCCCCCGCGGTGTAGCGCCCGACCATGCCGAAGTGGCTGTATTCCTCGATCGCCAGCGGCTGGTCGGGGATGTCGCCCTCGATCCGCCGGCGGATCGCTCCGAGGCCGCCGACCCCGGGATTGCCGAGCCAGGAGAAGACGAGCTTCGACGCGACCCCGGCCGCGATCATCTGGTCGTAGACGAGATCGGGCGTGAGCCGGGCCAGCGTCAGGTCGCGCCTGCGCTGGCGGATGATCTCGTGCCCGGCCGCGAAGCCGATGAGGTGGGTGAACCCCTCGATCGCCACGGTATCGCCATCCCGAACGAGGTCGGCGATCGCGTCGCGCATCGAGGCGACCTTGGACGTTGTCATGGAGAGTCAGCCCGCGGCCTCGACCTCGTGCAGCGCGTCGGCCTGCTCGACCTCGGCCAGCACCTCGGCGCCATGCCCGGCGACCTGGCCGACGCAATCGATGAAGAGCCGCAGGGCGGTCGTCATCTCGGCCTCGCTGACCGTCAGCGCCGGCGACAGCCGCACGCTCGACTTGCCGCATTCGAGGACCAGCAGGCCGCGTTCGAAGCAGGCCCACTGGACCTCCTCGGCGTGCTCGGCCGTGTCGAACTCGATGCCCAGCATCAGGCCCTTGCCGCGGACATCGCGCACGAGTCCGTCGAAGCGCCCGACGAGGGGTCGGAGACCGGCCAACGCCTGCTCGCCGCGGATCGCGGCATTCTCGACCAGGCCGCCCTCGAGCAGGTCGAGGGTCGCGAGTGCCGCGGCGCAGGCGACCGGATTGCCGCCATACGTCGAGCCGTGCGCGCCCGGTCCCCAGGTCTCGAGCAGGTCGGCCCGGGCGACCATCGCGCCGAGCGTCATGCCGGACGCGATGCCCTTGGCGGTCAGCAGGATGTCGGGCTTGACGCCCCAGTGGTCGATCGCCCACATCTTGCCGGTCCGTCCGGCCCCGGACTGGATCTCGTCGGCGATGAGCAGGATCCCGTGCTCGTCGCAGATCCGGCGGAGGCCCTGCAGGAAGCCGTCCTCGGGGACGATGTAGCCGCCCTCGCCCTGGATCGGCTCGACGATGATCGCCGCGACCTCGTTGGCCGGTGCCAGCTTGTCGAACAGGACCTCATCGAACCAGCGCAGGTCCTCGACCCGCCCGTACGGCGCGTGGAAGATCCCCGGCAGCAGCGGGCCGAACCCGGCGTGGTACTTGGCCTTCGACGCCGTCAGGCTGACCGAGCCGTACGTCCGGCCGTGGAAGGCGCCGAGGAACGCGACGATGTACGGCCGCTTCGTCGCAAAGCGCGCGAGCTTGATCGATGCCTCGACCACCTCGGTGCCCGAGTTGCCCAGGTACGTCCGTGCCCGGCCCTCGATCGGCGCGAGCTCCGCGAGGCGCTGGCACACCTCCGGGTAGATCGGCAGGTAGAAGTCCGATGCCGAGAAGTGGATGAGCTCGGCGGCCTGTTCCTTGATCGCAGCCACGACCTGCGGGTGCGAGTGGCCGGTCGAGTTGACGGCGATGCCCGCCGCGAAATCGAGGAAGAGGTTGCCGTCGATGTCCTCGATCGTCAGGCCCTCCCCGCGGACCGGCACGATCGGGTAGGCGCGCGGCAGGCTCGGTGAGGTCCACGTCTCGTCGAACTGGACGTGGGCCCGGGCCTTCGGTCCCGGCAGCTCGGTGACGATGTGGGGGACGGGACGATCGCCGGCAAGACGTGACGGGGCCTGGCTCAACGGACACCTCGGGCGTGAGTGCATAGGGACTATGCAGAGTGGATATTCGGCGCGAGTATAGCCGACCGGTCCGGCCCCCCGGCGATGGCCGGCCGGGACTCGCCGGATGAACGAGAACGAGCCGGGCCCCGTTCGGGACCCGGCTCGTCTGGCTGCTCGCGGAGCGAGCGGCGGTGCTACTTCTTGTTGCCGGTGTTGGTCAGGCGGAACGTGTAATCGGCGTCGAGGTACGTCAGGTCACCGGTCGGCAGGTTGGAGATCACGACCAGGACGCTCGCCTTGGTCGAGTTCATGCACTTGGTCGAGAACCCGGCCTGCTGGATCGCGTCGCCTTCGAAGCGATACACGAAGCCCGCCTCGTCCTGCGTCTCACCGGCGGACGTGGTGCCCGGGGTGAGGTCGCACGACGACACGATCTGCAGGATCCAGTTGTTGTCCTGGATGCCGGTCGTCTCGAACCAGTCGCCGTCGGCCGAATTGAGCGTCGCGGCCGAACCGTTGACCTGAACGTCGTCCACGAACCAGCCGGTGTCGAGGTACGCCGCGTCGGTCGAGTAGCGGAAGCGGACATCGGTCGCGCCGTCCGGGAGCGTCGCGCTGAGATGGACGTAGACCGGGTCGTCGACGAAGTACGCGCCGCCCGACGTACCGGTCAGGCCGTTGCCCTCGGTGTTGTTGGCGTGCGGGTCGTCGTCGGTCGTGACCTCGGCCCCGTCGTCGTCCACGAGCGGGACGGTGACCCAGTCACTGCCCACGAGCGCCTCGACGAAGCCGTAGTCCCAGCCTTCCTCGATGAAGTACCAGGTCCAGAAGTCGACCGTGTCGCCCCCGGCGACCGCATCGTCGACCTCGAGGATCGTGTCGCTCTGGCTCTTGTAGTTGGCGTACCAATGGGTGTCGCCCGTATGCGGCGCCACCCTCGAGGTGTCGACGCCATCGAGGTCGACCTTGAAGGTCGGACCCGGGTTGCGGAACGTCTCGTAGCTCGTGCCGTACGGCAGCGCGGTCTGCTGCGGGACGTCCTTGTTGTGGAGGAAGTACGCGTTCGGGGTCGCGCCCTTGTACTGGCCACGGCCGGCGAAGAACAGGTCGTTGGCGAGCTGGATCGTCCAGTTGCCCGAGTCCTGTCCGAAGTCGACATTCGCAGGTCGAAGAGATCCGAGTCCTCGTCGTCGAGGTAGATCGCGATCGCCCAGTCCTTGAACAGGTCCGTGGCGGAGCGCAGGTCGGAGCCGGTCGCGGCGTTGAAGTAGTCGATGGCGTTCTGGACGCCCTCCATCCCGTCGGCCTGCTCCGCGAAGATCGCCTTGATCAGGAGATCCCCGCCAGCGCCGTCGTATTCGAGGTCAGGGTCCAGGTCGCCGCCGCCGTTGCCACCCGCCTGCTCCCACAGGTACATGAAGTACGAGAACGACGCGCCGTAGTTCTCGAGGCCGCCACCCCAGCGGGTGAGCGACGTCTCGCGGTGGAAGACCTGGTGGAAGGTGAAATGGGAGCCACCGGGCGGATACCCGTTGAGGAACGCGGCCATGTCGGCCAGGCCCTCGTCGACCCACGACAGCTCGCCGGCGTCGGAGTAGTTCATCAGCAGGTGCTCGAGCTCGTGGGCGATGACGCCCTCGTACAGGAAGTCACCCTCCTCGCCGGTCCGGTTGGCCCAGTCGAAGCTGTCGACGACCATCACGTTCATCCCGGGGTCCGAGATGTACTCCGGGGCGAAGTAGCCCGCGGTATAGGTGGTGACCGCGCAGTCGTAGTACGACTCGTCCTGCACGTTGTAGGCGAGCAGCGACCAGCGCGTCGCTGTTCGGGTCGGCCGGGTCGGCGAGCCCGATCTCGCCGTAGTGCGCCTCGTCGACCGCGACGATCTGGTCGGTCAGCTCGTCACCGAGCGACTGGACCTGATCGGCGGTCATCGAGGAACTCGGCGGGCGTGTTGTCGGCGCACGGGGTGAACTCGTCAGCCGGATCGTGATCGAACTGCGGGTTGACGCTGGCCACGGTCGGGTCGCCGACGGCGCCGACCGGGACGTAGATGTAGACCGGCGTGCCGGTCGTCGTCGTGTTGTCGTAGACCTGCTCGAAGACCTGGTCGTAGCTCCCGCCGGCGTGGCTGTCGTTGATCGTGATGACGATCTGGCGTCACCCGGCGATCCCGAGGAAGCCATGACCGCAGGGGCGGCGGTCGTACCGATGGCCGAGGCCGCGAGGGCGGCCGCCATCAGGATCCGAAGCAGGCGTTGCCTCATCCGTTGTCCTCCACGTAGCCGTCCGGGGCGACCTCGGCTGGGGGGTGGGTCAGCCGGGCGGCTGGGTTGGGCATCCGACGCGGGGGTCAGGCGTCGATGCGCGCTAGGGGCGGCAACGTACAACGGCATGCGAAACCGTGCATTGCAAGAGTTGTTATGTCCGGATCGGGCCGCAGCTGACCTGTCTGGCGCTGGCGCCGACGCCGGTCAGCGCCCGGTGACGCGCGCTAGTCGACGACGGTGTGGCTCTGCTCGCGCATGAACTGGGCGACGTAGTACATCGACAGCCCGGCCTTGCCGGTCGAGCCGCTCCCCTTCCAGCCGCCGAAGGCCTGGACGCCCGGCCAGGCGCCCGTCGTCGCCCCGGCGCGGCGGTTGACGTACAGCACGCCGGCTTCGATCCGATCGAGGAACGTCTGGACCTCGGCCGGATCCTCGCTGTACACGCCGGCCGTCAGGCCGTAGACCGACTCGTTCGCGAGCGTCAGCGCCTCGTCGAGCGAATCGACCGCGTGGACCGCGGTGAACGGCGCGAACAGCTCGTCGCGGAAGAGCGCGGTGGTCGGCCGGCAGGCCGCCGACGACCGTCGGCTCGACGTAGAACCCGCGGGCCAGGTCGCCGTCGGTCAGGTGCTCGCCGCCGGTGAACACGGTGCCGTCGCGTCGCGCGTCGGCGACCGCCGCCTGGTGGCGATCCACCGCGCGGCTGTCGATGATCGGGCCGAGCCAGTTGCTGCGGACCAGCGGGTCACCGATGACGATCGCCTCGGTCTTCTCCACGAGCTTCGCGACGAGGTCGTCGTGGACCTGCCGTTCGACGTACACCCGCGAGTTGGCCGAGCACTTCTGCCCGCCGAAGCCGAACGACGCCCGCATGATCCCTTCGGCCGCCTCGTCGAGGTCGGCGTGGCGGGTCACGATCGCCGGGTTCTTGCCGCCCATCTCGACGATCGTCGGTCGCGGCCAGGCCCGGCTGAACGAGTGGAACAGGCGCATCCCGACCTCGTACGAGCCGGTGAACACGATCCCGTCGATGCCGGGGTGATCCTGGAGTGCCTGCCCGACGGTCTCGCCCGGGCCCATGACGAGGTTGACGACCCCGGCCGGCACGCCGGCGTCGATGTACGCCTCCATGAGCTTGATCGCCGACAGCGGCGCCGCCGACGACGGCTTGAAGACGACGGTGTTGCCGGCCATCATCGCCGCGCTCGTCGGTCCGGCCGCCAGGGCCATGGGGAAGTTGAACGGGCTGACGACCGCGAAGACGCCATGCGGTCGCAGGACGGAGCGGGTGTGGACCGCCGCGTCGCCGAGGTTGTCGAGCGGGTGGTCGTAGCCCGCGTTGTCCTCCATCGTCTGGGCGTAGTAGCGGATGAGGTCGGCCGACTCCTCGACCTCGCCGAGGGCCTCGATCCGGTTCTTGCCGACCTCGAAGCTCATGATCGCCGCGTCGTCCATGAGCCGCTCGCTGATGTGCTCGGCCGCCCGGCGCATGATCGCCAGGCGCTCGAGCCACGGCGTCGCGGCCCAGGCCGGCTGGGCGGCGCGGGCCGCGGCCACCGCCGCGTCCACGTCGGCGGCGGTCCCGGTCGCGAACGTGCCGAGGACGATGTCGCGATCGATGGGCGAGCGGACGTCGAACGTCCCCTCGCCGTCGCGCCAGGCGCCGTCGACGTAGTTGCGGTGGTGGCCACCGAGGCCCGCGCGAACCCGCGTCACGGCCTCCTCGAAGCCGCTATGGAGCTCCTCGTTGTCCGCCTTGAGCGTGGCGTAGGTGATCTTGATCCGCGGCTTGGCGTCGGTGGTCATGGTCGGATCCCTCGTGTTCGGCAGGTGGCATGCGCGGGCGGCGCGCGGAAGGTTGCGGTCAGTCTAGCGCCGCCACGACGTCGGCCAGCGAGGCCGCGATGGCGTCCGGCCGCCGGCCGCCACGCTCCGTCGCGGCGATGTCCGCGTCGGCCAGGGCGTGCTTGCCGGTGAGCACGAAGATCCCGCGCAGGCCCGAGCGCTGGCCCGCCCGGATGTCGGAGCGGACGTCGTCCCCGACCATCGCGATCTCGCGGCGTGCGAGGCCCCGCCCGACCTCGCGCCGCAGGTCCGCGATCGGCGACCGAGAAGAACTCGGGATGGGGCTTGCCGATGATCCGGGCGCGGGTCTCGGTCGCGAATTCCAGGCCGGCCACGAACGCGCCCGAGTCGAGCGTCGGCCCGTCGGGCGTCAGCCACCACGGGTTCTGGTGCATGCCGACGAGCACGGCGCCGCCGCGGATCAGCCGGAACGCCCGGTTGAGGTTGTCGAACGTCGCCTCCTCGGGCGAGTCGCCGATCACCACGGCCGCCACGGACGCGCCGTTGGCGCCCGGCCTCCTCGTGGCTGAGCAACCGCTGCCCGGCGAACTCGGTCCGGGCGTCCTCGGACCCGAGCACGTACAGCGGCGCCCCCGGGAAGTGCCGCGCCGTCCACGCCGCCGACGCCGAGAGGGCCGACTGGAAGCGCGACGCCGGGATGGGGGCGCCCAGCCTCGCCGACCAGCGGGCGAGGGTCGCCCGGCTCACGGCGGACGTGTTGGTCACGATCCGGTACGGGTAGCGGCGGGCCTCCAGCGCCGCGATCGCCTCCGGTGCGCCCGGCACGGCCTCGCCCGCCACGACGATGACGCCGTCCAGGTCGAGCAGCAGGGCGCGCGTGCCGGCGAGGGCCGCGCGCAGGTCACGCGTCGTGTCGATCGTGGCGGTCGTCCGGTCGGGCATCATGGGAGGGTATCGGAACGTGGAGGAGCGCGGGATGGGATTGCTCGACGGGAAGCAGGCGCTGATCTTCGGCGTCGCCAACGACCACTCGATCGCCTGGGGCATCGCGCAGGCGCTCCATGGCGCCGGCGCGGAGGTCGGCTTCTCGTCGGTCGAGAGCCTCCTGGACAAGCGGGTCCGGCCGCTGGCCGCGTCGATCGGCTCGACGTTCGTGGAACCGTGCGACGTCCAGTCCGACGAGGAGATCGCCCGCGTCTTCGCGCGCTGGGGCGAGACCCACGACGGGCTCGACATCCTCGTCCATGCGCTTGCGTTCGCGAAACGCGAGGACCTGGCGGGCGCGTTCGTCGATACCTCGCGCGACGGGTTCGCGCTCGCCCTCGACGTGTCCGCGTACTCGCTGGTCGCGCTCGCGCGCGAGGCGAAGCCGTACCTGCGCCCGGGGTCGTCCATCCTGACCCTCACCTACTACGGCGCGGAGAAGGTGGTGGCCAACTACAACGTGATGGGTGTCGCGAAGGCCGCGCTGGAGGCGTCGGTGCGCTACCTCGCGGCGGACCTCGGGCCGGCGGGGGTGCGGGTCAACGCCATCAGCGCGGGTCCGGTCCGAACCCTGGCCGCGTCGGGCATCGCCGGCTTCAAGCGGATGTACGGATCGTTCGCCGACGTGGCGCCGCTGCGCGCCAACATCTCGATCGACGATGTCGGCAAGACCGCGCTCTATCTCGCGTCGGACCTCTCGAGCGCGGTGACGGGCGAGGTCATCTACGTCGATGGCGGGTTCAGCGTGATGGGCGTCCCGCTCGCGGAGTAGGCGTCGGCCGTCGGGCGGCGTCCGGGTGGCCGTCGTCAGGAAGCGGCCGGCTCGTGGTCGGGGTCGTCGTCCGCGTCGTCGCCTTCGAGCTCGCCGTCGTCGCCGACGCGGCGCAAGCAGGTCGATCGACGCGAGCCGATCGACGTACAGGAACCCGTCGAGATGGTCGACCTCGTGCTGCAACGCGCGGGCGAGGAAGCCGTGTCCGGCCACGCGGATGGGTCGACCCCGGCGATCGAGCGCGGTCACGACGGCATGGTCGGCGCGGGTCGTCTCGGCATAGAACCCGTCCACCGAGAGGCAGCCCTCGAGGTCGGTCTGCTCGCCGTCGACGCGGACCACGACCGGGTTCACGAGCTCGATATGGCGACCCTCGATCTCGATCACCGCGACGCGCTCCGACCGCCCGATCTGGTTCGCCGCAAGGCCGACGCCGGGGGCGTCGCGCATCGTCTCCGTCATGTCGTCGAGGAGGTGGCCCAGGGTCCGGTCGAAGCGCGTGACGAGGATCGTCGGGACGCGCAGGATCGGGTCGCCCAGCTGGACGATGGGGAGGATCGCCACGTACGGTCAGGCGGGATCCGACCGTCCGGCGTCGGCGGCCCGGCAGGTCGCGCACCGTCCGATGAGGCTCAGGTGCGACAGCTCGATCTCGAAGCCGCGCGTCGACTCGAACCCATCGACGGCCGCGATGACCGCCGGATCGGTCGTCGCGAGCTCCCATTTGCCACCGCACCGCCTGCAGTAGAGGTGCCCGTGTTCCTCGGCCGGGCAGGACGTGGAACTCCTCGCGCCCATCGGCGGCATGGCTGTGACTCAGGACGCCGATCTCCTCGAGGACATCGAGCGTGCGATAGACGGTCGACGGCGTCGTCGCCGGATCGAGCTCGCGACAGCGGTCGACGAGCTCGACGCCCGTCACGTGGCCATCGGTTCGCGACAGGACCTCGACCAGGACGCGACGTTGCGGCGTCCAGCGCAGACCGCGGGCACGGAGCCGCTCCGGGATGCCGGTCCAGGCCGTGGTCGTGAGCGTCGCCGCTGACACCGGAGACGTGACCGGCGCGGGCGGTCGCGGAGACGGCCGGCGACCGGTCGATCCAGATGACGACATGGCGCGAAGTATAGGGTGGAGCAGCCGCCACAGCTCGCAGATGCAACAGGTTGCGATTGGCGTGCCCGTCCGCTAGTCTTGTCGGCCCCAGCCACGAGGATCGCGTGTTCGACGTCATCGCCCAGGTCGCCACAACGCCCGCCGGGATCGGCGTGCTGCTCACCGGTCTCGCGCTCGGTATCCGCCACGGGATCGATTGGGACCACATCGCGGCGATCACCGACATCACGAGCACGACGGCCGCGGCAGGCGTCGCCGTGGCGGCCCACAGCGAACAGCACGAGACCGCGAGCGGCCACCACCATGGCCACGGCGGGTCGCTCGAGATGCGGGCGCACGACGCCGGCCCGGGCGCCGCCACCCTTGCGCCCGCAGTCCGCGGCACATCGACGACGCGGTCGCGCTTCGGGCCACAGCAGCTCGAGGCCATCAAGCTCGGCACGCTCTACGCGCTGGGGCACGGCGCGGTCGTGATCGCGCTCGGGATCGCCGCGATCGCCTTCGGCGCCATCCTGCCCGACTGGCTCGATCCGCTGATGGGCCGGGTGGTCGGGATCACCCTCGTCTTCCTCGGCCTGTGGGTCCTCTACTCGGTGTATCGCTACGCGCGCGCCGGGGAATCCTTCCGGCTTCGCAGCCGCTGGATGCTCGTCTTCGACGGCGTCCGCTACGCCTGGCGGCGGTTCCAGGCAAGCCTCCACGGCCACGAGCACGTCGAGCCGCTCGAGATGTCGTCGTACGGGGTGCGGACGTCGTTCGGCGTGGGCATGATCCACGGCATCGGCGCCGAGACCGGGACCCAGGTCCTGCTGATCGCCGCCGTCGGCGGCGCCGCGAGCGCCGGCCTCGGGATCCCGATGCTGTTCGCGTTCGTGCTCGGTCTCCTGATCTCGAACTTCGCGATCGTCCTGCTCAGCTCGGTGGGCTTCGTGGCCAGCCAGACGCGCGAGCGGATCTACGTCGCCGTCGGTGCGGTCGCCGGCGTGTTCAGCCTCGCCATCGGGCTGGTGTTCCTGACCGGATCGGACGCGATCCTGCCGGCGCTGGAGTCGATCATCCCGTTCTGATCGGGCAGGTCAGTCGCGGCCGCGCGCTCAGTCCCGGCCGGGCCGCTCAGTCCCCGCCGCGCGCCTCGAAGCGGACCAGCGCGATCGTCGTGAGCGCGAACGACCCGACGATCACCACGGCGATGATCGCGACCGAGATCGCCGGCTCGAGCGGGACGACGCCGGGGTCCGTGCCGGTCAGGGCGGCCGCGATCCCGAGCGTGGCCTGTCGGATCGACAGGTAGCGCGTCCCCTCCAGGAGCCCGGCCAGCACGCCCTCCCAGAGCACGGTGTACGCCAGGCCCACGATGAGCGCCCGCGACGTGAGCGCACCGAGCGTCGTGAACGCCGCGGCGTACGCGGTCCCGCCGGCCAGCACGGCGACCACGAACCCGGCCGTCACCTCGAGCGACGAGGATCCGGTGCCGCCGACGAGGACGCCGGTCAGCACGACCGCCGGGATCACGAGGAGCGCGGTGAGCCCCGCCGCGACGAGCAGCTTGGCCAGCGCCACCCGCCAGCGATCGATGGGCTTCACGAGCAGGTAGACGAGCGTGCCGTCCTCGACCTCGGAGCCGATCGCGGCGGTCCCGACCACGAGGGCGATGAGCGGCAGGACGGTCCGGATCACGAGCGCGTCGAGGATCTCGGGTGCGTCGGCGCGACCGCCACCGAGCCGGATGATGAGGCCGACCACCACCGGCAACCCGGCCAGCAGCACCATCAACACCATCCGCCGCCGGCCGAGCAGCCCGCGCAGGGTCACCCCGGCCAGCGTCGCCATGACGGTCATCGGCGGACCAGGTAGCTGAAGACGCTCTCGAGCGAGTCGTCGGTCGGGGCGAGCTCGAGGAGCGTGATGTCCGCCTGCCGGGCGATCGCGCGCGATCACGCGGCTGAACGCGCCGAAGTCGGAGGTGCGCACGGCGAGCGACCCATCGACCAGCTCCGCGCCGAACACCGATGGATCGGCGAGCAGCGCCGAGGCCAGCCGCCGGTCATCCGAGGAGCGGACGGTGAACGTATGCGGTCGATCGGTCATGAGCCGCCGGATCGAGCGGAAGTCGCCCGACGCCGCCAGCCGGCCGGCGTAGACCACGAGGACCGCTCGGCGAGACGCTCGACCTCCTCGAGGATGTGCGACGAGAAGAGGATGACCCGGCCCTCGGCAGCCATCGCCCGCAGCAGCTCGATCATGTGCAGGCGCTGGCGCGGGTCCATGCCGTTGAACGGCTCGTCCAGCAGCAGGATGTGCGGCTCGTGGACGAGCGCACCGGCCAGCTTGGCGCGCTGGCGCATCCCCTTCGAATAGGTCCGGATCGGCGCGGTGCGCGGCGTCCTCGAGGTCGACGGTGCGCGATCGCCCGCTCGCGCGGCGGCCTCGTGGGTCCGCGACGCCGCTGCAGCCGGCGTTGAGCAGGACGAACTCGAAGCCGGTGAGGTACGGGTGGATCGCCTCGCGTTCCGGCACGAGGCCGATGTGCGCGGTACAGCGACGGGTCGCCCCAGACCGGGTAGCCGCCGATGCGTACCTGGCCCGGCCGACGGGGCGAGCAGGCCGGCGACGAGATGCAGGAGCGTCGACTTGCCCGCGCCGTTCGGGCCGAGCAACCCGGTGATGCCCGGAGCCCAGGCGCGAACGAGATGTCGTTGACCGCCACGACGTTGCCGTACCAGCGCGACACGTGATCGAGCTCGATCGCCGGCGGTTTGCCGCCGTCCGCGGGGCCGGCGGCGGCGGTCGGCGGGCGGCGGCGGCGGCGCGGTCGGCGGGTCGCCCAGCAGGCGGCGTGGTTGCCGCGGCCGGCGGGGCCGGCGGCGGTGCTTCGTCGGTCATGCCACGACCCGCAGGTAGCGCCGCAGCACGAGCGCGACCGACCCGACGATGCCGCACGATCGGCCCCGACGAGGTACGACCAGGCGGGCAGGTCCAGGGCCGCAAGCGCCGGGTTGTCGGGGAAGGTCCCGAAGATCGCCGCGTTCGTCCCGTCGAGGATGTCGCCCGGGCTGAGGAACACGAGCGACCTTCGCGATGTCACCCACGCGCGAGCTCGGCCACGAGCGCGACCACGATCGGCGGCACGATGAAGACCGCGATGATCGTCGCGGTCGCGTACGCGCGTCGCGGCGTCCAGGCGGCGATGACCGAGGCGATCCCGGCCAGGAGCGCGGAGGTCAGCAACGTCTGGGCGAGGTACCGCGGGATGTCGGCGGCCTCCTCGGTCAGGCCGGTCACCGGGTCGGCGGCCGAGAGCATGGCGCCGACCGTGAGCACGAGCTGCGGCGCCACGGTCATGCCGAACAGGGCGAGGAAGAGGCCGCCCATCCGCGCCAGGCCGTAGTCGACGCGCGTGATCAGCCGCGCGAGAAGTACAGCGGCAGGACGCCGTAGCGCTGGTCGCGACCGAACAGCTCCGGGGCCTGCGCGGCACAGAACAGCATCACGAGCGACGCGGCAGAGCCCTGGTAGCTCGCGTGGTTGATCGGCGAGGCGTCCTCGAGCGCCTCACCGCCGGGACCCGCCTGCGCGATGAGCGCGGCGATGCCGACGGCGATCACGGCCGGCAGCAGCGCGAGACCCGCCAGCACGAACGGCACGATCTTCGCCCGCCCGCCACGCCCGATCCCGTACGCCGCGCGGATCGTGCCGCGCAGCAGCGTGCCCGCGGCGTAGGCGCGCCCGAGCCGCGGACCGTCGTACCGCTGGTAGCCGAGGTCGTAGATGCTCCCACCCGGTCGCCCGGTCGGCGTGGCCGCGGGGGGCGTCGTCCCGCCCGGGGGGTTCGAGGCCGCGGTCACCGGAACAGGTCCTCCAGGCCGTGCCGCCGCGCTCGATGCGCACGAGCGGCAGGTCGAGGTCGGCGACGGCGTCGCGGACGGCGTCGTGCGGTCGCCCCTCGGCCAGCGGCACGAGCACGTACCGACCGTCGGCGACCGCCTCGAACCCGTGACCCACGAGCGCCGCGGCCAACCGGTCGGACCCTTCCTCGACCTCGACCGCGAGCACGCCGGTCTCGCTCGGTGAACGAGCCGAGCGGCGCCGCGCGGAGGAGCCGTCCGGCATCGATCGCGACGAGGAAGTCGCAGACCCGCTCGATCTCGCCGAGCAGGTGGCTCGCGACGATGACCGCGATCCCGAACTCGGTGCCGGTCCGCCGGACCAGCGCCAGCATCTCGTCGCGACCGGCCGGGTCGAGGCCGTTGGTCGGCTCATCGAGCAGCAGCAGCCGCGGGTCGTGGACGAGCGCCTGGGCCAGCTTGACCCGCTGCTTCATGCCGGTCGAGTAGCCCCCGATCGGCGCGGTAGCGCTCCTCGTACAGCCCGACGTGGCGCAGCACCTCGGCGGTCCGCTCGCGCGCCGCCGCAGCCGGGCAGGCCGGACAGCCGACCCATCTGGCCCACGAAATCGGTGGCGGTGGCGTCCGGCGGCAGGCAGTCCGACTCGGGCATGTAGCCGATGAACCGGCGGACGGCGCTGCCCTGCCGCCGCACGTCGTGGCCCATCACCTGCGCCTCGCCCGACGTCGGCTCGAGCAGCCCGAGGAGGATGCGCAGCAGCGTGCTCTTGCCCGCGCCGTTCGCCCCGACGAGGCCGATGATCCCGGGCTCGAGATCGAGCGTCAGCCCGTCGAGCGCGGTCACGCCGCCGGGGTAGCGCTTGGTCAGGTCGCGAGGGCGATGAGCGGCATCGGCCGACCAAGCCTAGCCGACCGCGCGTCGCCGGGCGGCGACGAGTCGTCAGGCGGCGACGACCTGGTTGCGACCGCCGCGCTTGGCCATCTGGAGCCCGACGTCGGCGACCTCGAGCAGCGCCTGGCGCGACGTGACGTGGATCAGCCCTGGCTCGCCCCGGTCGAAAGCGCGATCCCGACGCCGATCTGCACGACCGAGGCGACGGCGAGGACGATCACGAAGGCCGGGTTGCGCGTCTTGTGACGGAACGCGAGCATCCCGGCGACGCCGCCCAGGGCGCCGCCCGCGATCGCCAGCCCATGCAGCCCGGCCTCGGGGATCCGCCAGCGGCCGCGCCGCGCCTGGGCCTTGTCGATGCCATACGCGGCCAGCGTGGCGAGGGACCAGCCGAGCAGCCATCCCATGTACGGCGGCAGGTGCAGGACGACGACGGCCGCGAACGAGAGCGCGACGGCGACGGCCACCAGCACCCCGATGATCACCCGGTTCTGGCGAAGCCGCACGCAGCCCCCTAGTGCCTGGTATCGAGCGACGCGGCCACGTCATCGGCCGTCGCGAGGAGGTCGTCGAGGGTATGGTCCCCCTCCGGCTCGATCGCGATGAGCAGGACCTGCCCACCTCCGGCGTCGAGGGCCACGAGGCGCGTGGTGCGGCCGGGTTCGAGGAAATAGTTGCTCGTTCCTGTCGCGAACAGGGGGATGCGCTCCGAATTCGATGGGTGTCAGGTCCACCGACTGGCCGCGCCGTCGGTCGATCCGCACGCGGGCCGGGCGTGTCGATCCGACACCGTCCGTCGCGATGAACGCCTCGATGACGTCGCGCGCCCGATCTCCCGGCGCCTCGGTGATCCCGGCCGGGTAGACCTCGGTCACGTTGCTCGCGAAGGTCAGGACGCCCTCGGCCCGGACCAATGCCACGAGATCCTCCGCGTGGCGGGCGGTCGACCAGTCCTCGCCGATCTCGAACGAGATCCTCGGCGTGAACCGCGATGGGGTGTAGGTGCCTGCCCCGAGGCCGCATGGGATGTCGAAGAACGTCTCGCACAGATCGGCGACGTCGCCGACGGGGACGGCGGTCGGCGCCGCGGTCGATTCGGCGGACGGCGCCGGAGACGCCGGTTCGACCGTTGGCTCCGGCGTCGGGGTCGGCGTGGGCTCGAGGGTCGGATCGGGCGTGGGCGCTGGTTCGGTGGGATCGGGCACGGCCGCGATCCCGTCACCACCCGGCAGCGACGCGACGGCCAGGACGCCACCCACGACGCCGACGATGACCAGCGCGGCGAGGAATACCGTGGCTACAGGACTCCACGTGCGCGGGCGCAGGGCGGGAGCGGTGCCCGCAGCCACGGACGACGAGGCGGCCATGCGACCCGCACCGCCGCCGGCTCCCTGCGCGGCGGCCAGCGGGACGAGCGGTGGCGCGGCGCCCCCGCCGCGTGCCGGGGCGCCGGATGACGCGACGGGCGCCATGCCGGCGGCCGTGCTCGCCGCGGCGGCCGCGATCGCGCCCGCGGCGACCGGAACCACCGTCGTCGGGCTGGACGGATCGGCGGCCGCCACGACCGGTTCGAGTGCCGCGGCCATCGACGCGCCGTTGGGATAGCGATCGCCGGGTTCCGGCGCGAGCGCGCGGCGCACGATCGCGTCGAGCGACTCCGGCACCTCGGGTCGCACGGCGCGGACCGAGGGCGCGGGCGCTCCGACGCGCGCCAGCGCGATGGCATCGGTGGTGTCGCCGGTCCAGGCGCGGGCGCCGGTCAGCGATTCGTACAGGACCAGCCCGAGGCCGTACACATCCGACGCCGGCGTCGTCGTCGCGCCGCGGGCCTGCTCGGGGCTGAAGTAGTGGACCGACCCCAGCGTCGTCCCGGGCATCGATGCCTCGGCGTCCATCGCCAGGCGGGCGATCCCGAAGTCGGTGACCATCGCGCGGCCGTCACTGGCGAGCAGGACGTTGGCCGGCTTGATGTCGCGATGGACGATGCCGCGGATGTGCGCCACGCCGAGCCCGCGGGCGACGTCGAGGGCGATCCGGGCCGCCTGCGCCGGCGCCAGCCGGCCACCCCGACGGAGCCGCGCCGCGAGGTCCTCCCCGTCGACGAGGTCCATGACGAGGAAGGGCTGGTCGCCGTCCGTGCCGGTATCGAGGCAGGCGACGATGTTCGGGTGGCGCAGCACCGTGGCGGCGAGCGCCTCACGGCGGAACCGCTGGGCGAGGTCGGGATCGCGGCTGACCTCGGGACGCAGCAGCTTGATCGCCACCTGGCGTTCCAGGCGGACGTCGGTCGCCCGATGGATCGTGGCCATCCCGCCACGCCCGATGATCGGGCCGAGCCGGTACCGGCCCGCGATCAGCCGATCGGGAGCAGGGGTCACCGTTTCGGGTGACACCCCGTCGTCGGTCGGCGGCGGGGACGGCTCACGTGGCTGCGTCACGCGGCGGACGATAGCCCAGAGTCGCCCGGAAGGCCGTCAACGACACCGGGCGTCACCCGGAGACGCGCGGCCGGAGAACCGAGTCGGGGCCGTGGTTGCGCCTCCGCGGCCCCCGGCCCCGCGTTGTTTGGTCAGTCCGCGGCGCGCGAGAAGCGTTCGCCCGGCAGCGCCTGGGGACGCCCGGCAGGACGGCCACCGTTGCGCGGACCGGATCGCTGGCCGCCGTGGTTGTTCGGTCGATCGCCGGGTCGACCGGCGGGGCGATTGCCGATCGACTGACCGGCGTGTGCCTGGCCGCCGGGACGTCCCTGGCCGGGTCGCGACCCACCGTTGGGTCGGCCACCGGGTCGTGCCGTGTCCGCCGGGGCGTGGCCCGTCGTGACGCGGCGCGACCGGCGACCCACGGCTGGCCGACCGGTCGGGTCGGCGCATCGGGTCGTCCGGGGCCCCCGGGTCGGGGCGTGCCCATCGGTCGGGGTCCGGCGTCGTAGCGCGGGGCACCGCTCGGCCGCCTGGCCGGCGCGACACCGCCACGATCGTCACCGGGTCGCGGGCCGGGTCGCTGCCCACCGGCGAATGCCGGGCGCTGCGAGTTGAGGTGCATCGGTCGCGGGCCACGCGAACCCTGCATCGGGCGTCCGCGTCCGAGCCCGCCACGCAGGATCGGCTCCGGACGGATCGAGCGGTCGGGCTCGAAGCCGGCGATGACCTCGGTCGGGATGGGGTCGCCCAGGACGACCTCGATCTCGCGCAGCAGCTTGCCCTCGTCGACGCAGACGAGCGAGACGGCGTGGCCCGGCGAGCCGGCTCGGCCGGTCCGGCCGATGCGATGGACGTAGTCCTCGGGGACCATCGGCAGCTCGAAGTTGACGACGTGCGGCAGCCCGTCGATGTCGAGACCGCGCGCGGCGATCTCGGTCGCGACGAGGACGCTCGAGCGACCGGTCTTGAAGTCGGCGAGCGCGCGCACGCGCTGGCCCTGGCTCTTGTTGCCGTGGATGGCCACGGCGGCGATGCCGTCCCGCGCGAGCTGCTCGGCGAGGCGGTTGGCGCCGTGCTTCGTGCGGGTGAAGACGAGCGCCTGGTCGATGGCGCCGCGTGCGCACGAGATGGCTCAGCAGCTCGCGCTTGCGCTCGCGGTCGACCGGGTGGACGACCTGCGTCACGAGCGGCGCCGCGGAGTTGCGCGGCGTGACCTGGACCGACGCCGGGTCGTGCAGGAAGCCGCCCGCGAGCGACGCGGATCTCATCGGAGAAGGTGGCGCTGAACAGGAGGTTCTGGCGACGCGGCGGCAGGACCTCGAGCACGCGACGGATGTCGCGGATGAAGCCCATGTCGAGCATCCGGTCGGCCTCGTCGAGGACGAGGATCTCGACGTGCGAGAGGTCGATGGTGCGCTGGCCGACATGGTCGAGCAGGCGCCCGGGGGTGGCGACGACCACGTCCGGGCCGTTGCGCAGCGCGCGGACCTGCGGCGAGAAGCCGACGCCGCCGTAGATGGCGGTGGAGCGGACGCCCCAGTGGCGTCCGTAGACGCGGACGCTCTCCTCGACCTGGAGCGCGAGCTCGCGGGTCGGGGCGAGGACGAGGGCGCGGATCGGCGCGGCGGGTCGGCGTCGGGCTGGCCGAGCCGCTGGAGCATCGGCAGCACGAACGCGGCCGTCTTGCCGGTGCCGGTCTGGGCGCCGGCCATGAGGTCGCGGCCGGCCAGCACGAGCGGGATGGCCTCGGCCTGGACCGGGGTCGCGTCCGTGTAGCCCTGGTCGGCGACGGCGCGAAGGAACTCGGGCGCGAGCCCGAGGGTATCGAAGGACATGGGGAGATCGACTCCTGAGGGGGCCCACCCGCATCCGTGCGGGGCCCGGTCAGGGCGATTGGGTGGTTCGGGATCGGAGATCGGCCGCAGCAGATCCGGGGCGCTGACCGGAGCGCCCATCGAGCACGAGAGGGCCCGAGCATAGCCGATATGCGCCGGTTCACGCGAACCGGGGCCAGCCGGCGGGGCGGATCTGCGGCTCCGCCGGGCGCCTCGCGACGCCCGAGCGGAGCGGATACCCGATCGTGGCTAGAGGATCCCGCGCGCCTCGAACGCCGCCAGGACCGCCGCGGCGTCGGCGGCGCCGTAGAGCTCCTGCGCCGTCGCGACGGTGGCCTCGGCCGCAGCCGGCATCGTCGTGTCGGGCGCGAAGTCGAACTGCGCCTCGATGATCAACGTGTCGGCCTTGACGTGGCCGAGTGCCTGGCGGATGTCCCACAGCGCGCGCGACCAGATCAGGCCGTTGCGGTGCACGCTGTCGGTGAGGTCGGCGGGGTACATGCGGTTCGTGTCGACACGCCGGAGGCAATGCGGCGCGGTCGCCGTGTACGACACCGCGTCCCAGTCCATCACGCACGGCGTATCCGGCGTGGGTGCGATCACGTTCGACACGGTGACCGCGAGGTAGTCGCCGAACGCCTCGCCGATGCCACCCGCCTCGCGCCCGACACCGAAGCCGGCCACCTGCGAGTCATGCACGGCGTGGCCGTACTCGTGGAGGATCACCTCGGCGTCCTCGGCGTCGTCGACGCCGCCCTTGCCGAAGCGCAGGATGTCGTGCTTGTCCCAGGAGTACGAGTTGTCGATGCCGATCTGGTTCGTCCGGATGTCCTGCGATTCCATGTTCACCGGACGACGGGTCGACCCGAACCCCAGGCTCTGGATGTACTGCTGCGCCTTGGTGACCCAGTAGTAGGCCATGACCTGCTCGAAGCGATCGTCGTCGCGCCGATAGTCGAACGTGTTGGTGGCCGAATGCGCCGCCACGCCCGTCTCGGCGCGGATGTTCGCCCAGTCACCCTTCAGGAATCCGCTGCCGTCGAGGTTGGTCAGCGTGACCGTGTGGTAGGCGTCCGCGAGCGCCGCGTAGTCGGCGTCTTTTTGATCCGTCAGGCTCTGGTCGCCGAGGTCGGCGACGGGGTTCGGCAGGAAGACCGTGCCGGTCCCCGTGGAACTGCCGGACGGCGGCTTCGACGACGCGCCGGTTGCCGGGGCGAATGCGATGGCCCCGAACGCAACGGCGGTCAGGAGCGCGGTGAACAGGCGTCGCACGATCGATGTCCTCCTCCATGCCCCCGAGGGCGGTCAAGACCGGTAGGGTACCCGAGGATCGCCGGCTACCGACGCGCAGCGGTGCCCCGACGCAACGATGTTCGTCCGACGCAACAACCGGGCTGGTGGACCGTCCGAACGACGGAGGTTGCGCCGATGACCGTCACGATCGCACGGGCCCTCGCGCGGCCGCTGCTCGCGCTCGCTTGCGGCCGCGATGATCGGCGGCTGCTCCATGGTGCCGAACATGGACGCGGGCACGTCCGGGTGCTCGAACGCCGTGGGCATCGGACCTCGGCCGGCGGATCCGGCCGCCGCCCAGGAACCGAATACGACGGGCATCCCGGAGGTCGTGGGCTTGACGCCGGCGGAGGCCGCGACGATCGCGGCGGCCCTCGGGCACACCGTGGTCTTCAGGGTCCAGATCGACGGTTTCGGCGAATGCTGGTGCGTGCCACCGCCCGAGGGCAAGGTCGTGGATGCCTGGTGGACGGAGAAGGGCGCGCTGATGCTCGATGCCGACGGCGTGGACGTGGGTCACACCGCGGGGAACCAGCCGGGGTCGGGCTGGGGCTGCTAGACGCCGATCGCGGCGAAGGATGGTGGACTTCGGTGGCCGGCCGCCGGATCGACCGATGGTCGGACCGGGGCGGTTCAGCCCTTCTCATATCGCTCGGATGGCCCACGTTGGTGGCGAGCAAGTGGCGCCGGTGACAGCTCTCACAAAGGGGGTAGTGGCCATGACCACGGCAAACGCATTCGGACGACTGTTCCCGCCCGCGCTGTTCCTGATCGTCGGCCTGTTCCTGTCGGTGGCCTGGAGCCCCGACCCCGTCATGTTCGTACTGGCCTTGACTGCCGCGGGCGCCTGCGCGGCGTGGCTCATCATCGCCACCGTGGAGGTGGCTTAAGAGCCTGCCTTGGGCGCGTTGACACGCGCGCGTTGATCGGGTGTGGAGCGGGAGACGAGGTTCGAACTCGCGACATGCAGCTTGGAAGGCTGCCGCTCTGCCAACTGAGCTACTCCCGCCCGAGGCATCGGTGAAGGCACCTGTATTGGGGTTGACGATTAGAGACCCCGCTGAGGTTCCTTCAGCCAACGGCGATTGAGGACCTAGACCAGGTCAGCCGAGGCACTCGGTGCCTCGACATGGACAAGCCCGCAGATCCCGCGACGCCGTTCCGCGAAGTCTACCAACACTTCCTCGCCGTCCTGAAGAAGCACGGCAACACGCGTGTCGAAGGGTTGGATCCGAGCTGGATCGGCTTGAAATGCCGGCCCCCCGAGGCTATGACCCGAAAGAACCGAGCGACGGCCGAGCAACCCAAGGATCGACCGTCGCTCTCGCCTGTCGCAGGCGATTCCAACTACCCGCCCTCGACCAAGAGTTTCCCGCCCATGCCCGGATGCAAGGTGCAGACAAATGCGTACTCGCCCGGATCCGGGGCCTTGAACTCGATCGTCTCGGAGGCTCCCGGCGCCACGACCGTCGACGTGGCGGCCTGATCGGACCTTGGAAGGTCAGGTTGTGCGGGACTGTCGATCGATTCTCGAAGGTCAGCCGAACGTCAGCTCCCGCCGGAACGGAGATCTCGCCGGGCTCGAATTTCAACTCGGCGCCGGTGTCAGTGCCAACCGTGATCTCCACCGTTTTGCCGGACGGTGCGCTGCTTGGTGAGGCCGTAGCGGTGGGCGCCGGATTGGCCCCACCCACGGTCTCTACTGGCCCGATGCGGTAGACCGCGCCGGCGCTGATGCTCGAGACGTACAGCAGGCCATCGGGCGCGTGGACGATCCGGTAACGACACCGAAGCCCGTACCGACGACGTACTTGGCGCTCTCGCCGACATCACCCTTCTCGGTGTTGTCATCGACGAGGTCGTTGAGCCCCGTGTCCCCGGAGAAGTCGAAGCCTGACCCGTCCGCCGCGAGGGGATAGCGATACAGACTGTCCGTCAGGACCGTACCCAGCCAGGCGGTGTTCGTAGACGACGCTCCGAGGTGTCATCGGTGACGAAGCCGATCGAGGTGACCGCGACCGGGTGCTTCCAGGCGAACACGGGCGGGACGTAGGTGCTGCCTTCCAGGATGAACATCCGCTGCTGGGCTTCGTCAGCATCTGCGGCCAGCTTGTCGGGCGGGAAGTCCCTGTTATCCATCCCATCTTCTGAGTCCATCTCGATCTGCTTGAACTCCGCGAAGCGCTCGGGCGGGCCGATCAACTGGATCCAGCCCGAGTTCGAGCCGGCCGGGAAGATGTTGACTTCGTCCCAGCTGTCGTCGCCGTTCTCGGTTTCCCAGAGGTCGCCCGTCACCGGGTGGATCGCCAGCCCGAAGCTGTTGCGTACGCCATAGGTCCAGATCATCTGGACGTTTTCGCCGGCCTCGCCACCGAGCGCGGCGCCCACGGTGAAGAACGGATTGTCCGCAGGGATACTGCCGTCGTCGTTGAGGCGCAGGACCACGCCGGCGAGGTTCGTGTCGTCGGGTGCCGCCAGGTCAGGCAGGTTCTGGAGCTGGCTGCGCTGGTTCTGGTCGCCGATGATGATGAAGAGCTTGCCATCCTGGCCGAAAGCGAGAGGTCCGGCGTCGTGGTTGCCACGGATGCGGTCGGACGTGTCGGTATCGAGCGTGTTGCTTCGAAGCTTCACCAGATTTCGATCCCAGGAAAGTGCTCGACCCGTCCCAGACGAAGCGATCGACGCGATTGCCAAGGTCTGGGAGCGTCTTCGCATCGTCGGTATCGGCGCCGAACATCCCGTCGCCCGTTTCCCCCTGGGCGCTTTCGGTCCAGTAGAGGTAGACGAAGCCGTTCACGGCGAAATCGGGATGGAGGGCGATGCCCAGCAGGCCGCGCTCGTCGAAGAAGTTGACCGCCAGGTCCAGGACCGGCTCGCTCACCTGTCCGTCACTCACGTGGTGCACCTGGCCGGTGCTCTTCTCCGTCACGAAGAATTCGGCGGCGCCGAGAAACGCCAACGCCGTCGGCTCGGTCAGGCCGCTTGCGGCGACTTCGACACCGAGGGATGTGTCCGTCATGACCGGCCCGGTAGAGGGCTCGGGCGAGTCCGGGGGCTGGTCGGACGCGCCAGCGGGAGGGGTGGGGCTCGGGGAGCCCGGGGCCGGGCTGGAGCTCGGCTGGCTGGAGGCCCCACACGCGCCGACCACCAGCATGGCGGCGACCAGCACGCCGAGGTATTTCGTTCGCATGGTCCGAGTGCTCCTTCTCAATTCGTTATGCGTTGACAGGGTTGAGGCGGCAAGGCATCGGAACTCAGCGGACCTCCGCCACGACGGGCGCGCCTCGTCGGGTCGTGAGGTGGCGCCAGGCGAAGTACGCACCGATGAGGAAGGGCGTGAGGTGGATCGGCTGGAAGCCGGCGGTCGTGATCGGGTTGACGAAGTATCGAAGGGCATGGCGCGCCTCCTTCTTGTCAGGTCGCGTCGCGGCGCTCCGCCGGGGAAGCGCCGGTCGCAGCTCGATGGCTCGGCCCTGGGTTCCCCAATGGCTCCATCGAGGACCGTAGGTATGGAGGCCTGTATCCCCGCCGGAATGGGGATGAACGGGAGGTGAATTCGGGTCGTTCTGCCCAGACTGCCGTTTGCGAGCCGCTGCCTGGCACGCGACAGAAGCCCGCCAGTCGGTCGCGACGACTCCGAAGCCGGCCCCAACTCCTGGGCGCCCGTTCAGCTCGTGGGGGACTCCGATCGCTCCACGCGCGAGGCAAGGATCGCCTCGGTCCGACTGGCGCCGATGCGGGATGCACCCGCTTCGAGCATGGCCACAGCATCTTCGAAGAAATCCGATGCCGCCGGTCGCCTTGACGGACAGCCGTGTTCCAACGGCCCGGTCGAGGAGGGTGACGTCGTGCACCGTCGCTCCCGAACCGAGGTAGCCGGTCGAAGTCTTCACCCAGGCCGCGCCGGCCCGGGCGGCGACCTCTGCCGCATCTCGCTTCTCAGTGTCCGACAAGAGGCCGCACTCCAGGATCACCTTCACCGGCCGACCTGTCGCGGCACGAACGACGCCTGCGATGTCCGCCTCGACGGACGCAAGCTGCCCATCCCTGAGGTGCCCGATTGCGATGACCATGTCGATCTCATCGGCCCCGTCTCGAATGGCCAGCTCGGTCTCGAGCACCTTGACCGCGGTGTGAGTCGCCCCGAATGGAAAGCCGACCACGCCGACGACCAGGACCGATGAACCTTCGAGCAGCTGACTGGCGAGGGCGACGTGGATCGGGTTGACACAGACTCCTGCGCAACCGAACTGGCGGGCGACCGCGCAGGCCCGTTCGATGTCCACCCGCCGCGCGTCCGGCTTCAGGACCGTGTGGTCGATGTGACTTGCGAGATCAGCGATGTCCATGCCAGCCTCCGCCGTGCAATGCCGAGACCCATGCGCGCAGGCGACCGAGATGCTCGCGATAGTGTTCCGCGCCGGCCTTCGCCACCCACCATGCGGCTGCATCGGTCCGCGACGGGAGCCCGTACCAGACCTCGAGCATCCTGTAGCGGGACGCCTGGGCCTGGGTGAAGATGACCTCCCAGGGCTGCCCGCTCATCGCCGCCCGAAACTCGGCATTCAATGCATCGATGTCCAGCTCGCGCGGCTGGTACGTGCCGGCTTCGATCTGCCTGAGCTGGATCCCGGCCTCGGCCAGCCAGGTTCCCAGGTGGGCGACGAGATCCGCCACTGACCAGTCGGGGTCGCGGTGGTAGCCCGGCCGGACGACGTCGGCGGGATCGAGAGAGTGGACGAGCTCCAGCAGCTCGTACCATCCGGCCCGCTCGGCCTCGATCTCGGCGTCGAACGGGTGGCCGTGCGGAGGGGCCGGCTCAACGAGGGTCGGAGCCGAGGCCTCTCGGTCGACGGGATGAGCCATTGGATCTCGCTCCTTCAGTAGCCGGTGAATTCTTCGGTCCGGATGTCGTCCTCGTCGACCCCGGAGTCCACGAGCACCGTCCGCAGTCCCTTGACCATCCCGGCCGGACCGGTCAGGTAGTAGATGGCGTTGTCGATGCCGTCCAGGTAGCGATCCAGCATCGAAGCATCGATGTGACCGCGCTCGCCGTCCCACGGTTCCGTCGCATCCAGCCCCGACATCGTCGGAACGAGTGTCAGGTTGGCGTCCTGCTCTGCCAACTCGCGGAGCTCGTCGAGGAAGGCCGCGTCCTGCGGCCGACGATTGGCGTAGAAGACTGTTACCGGGTACGGCAGGCCGCCGTTCCGGACGGTCTCGATGAGGATGCTCCGGAACGGTGTGATGCCGATGCCGCCAGTGAGCACTACGGCCGGCCGAGCGGCGTGGTGCAGGCGGAGATCCCCGAACGGGCCTTCGATCCTTACGGCGGTGCCCAGCGGCATCGCCTGGAGGACGCGCTTGAAGGCCGTGTCGCGCAGGCGGGTCGTGATCATGATCACGTCCTCGCTCGGCGCGCTCGAGATCGAAAAGCCACGCGTATCGCCCTCCGCGTCGGTCTCGGGTGGATCGAGGAGGGTGATGTCGACAAACTGGCCCGCCCGGAATGTCCAGTCAGGCGGCTTGGCGAACCGGAACGACATGGTCCGTTCGGCGACCAGATCGCGACGTATCAGAGCGGCTTCAAAGGTGGGCCAGGCTACGGTTGCAGTCATGGGCATCAGCTCTGATCTAGGCTCGGCTGCCCGCCGGCAGCCTGGCGGCGACCAGGCCGATCAGGTCGGCCACGCGGCAGCTGAAGCCCCACTCGTTGTCGTACCAGGCAACGATCTTGACCAGCGTTCCGCCGATCACCATCGTCATCGAGGAATCGATGATCGACGAGCGACTGTCACCGCGGAAGTCGGATGACACGAGCGGCTCATCGCTGACCCCGAGGATGCCCTTCATCGGACCGGCCTCCGCGGCGCGGAACGCTGCGTTGAGCTCCTCGACCGAAGTCGATCGGCCGACGTCGGCGGTGAAGTCGACGACGCTGACCGTCGGGGTCGGAACACGCAAGCTGAAGCCGTCGAACTTGCCGGCGAGTTCGGGCATGACGACGCCCAGACTGCGCGTGGCGCCACTCGTCGTCGGGACGATGTTCTGGGCTGCCGCGCGGGCCCGGCGCGGGTCCTTGTGGGCCGTGTCGAGCAGTCGCTGCGACGTCGTGTACGAGTGGACGGTGTTCATCAGACCGCGCTCGATCGTGACGAGGTCGTGGACGACCTTGACCGCCGGGACGAGGCAGTTCGTCGTGCACGAGGCGTTGCTGATGATGTTGTGCCGCTCTGCGTCGTAGCGGTGCTCGTTGACTCCGAGGACGATCGTGAGGTCGGCGCCACTGGCCGGCGCGCTGATGATGACCTTCCGGGCGCCAGCGTCGAGGTGCGCCTGTGACTTGCCCGGCTCGCGGAACTTGCCGGTCGACTCGAGGACGATGTCGACGCCGAGGTCACCCCACGGCAACGCAGCCGGATCGGATTCGCTGAATACCTTGATCTCGCGACCGTCGACGATCAGCGCATCGTCGGTGTGAGCGACGGTACCGGCATAGGCTCCGTAGGTGGAGTCGTGCCTGAAGAGCAGCGCGTTCATCTCAGCGTCGACCAAGTCGTTGACCGCGACCACCTCGACGTCCGGCATGCGCTCGATGAGTGCCCGGAGCGACTGGCGGCCGATCCGGCCGAAGCCATTGATCCCGACTCGCACTGCCATGACGTGGTCGACTCCTGACGTACCGTGGCATCCTTTCGGAGCCTTGATCCGCAGGCTATCGCGGGGTCATGAACGGCCCGGGCAAGCGCCGTGAACAAGCGGTGAATGGCGCGTTCCACCTTGTGCGCTCGGGTCGGCTCCCGATCCAGAAGTCACGTGAGGCGGCAAGCATCAGAATGCTCAGTCGAGTCGTCGACCGACTTGTCGCAGCCAAAGGATCGAGCGATGGCGGCATGAGTCGACCCGCGCACGTTCGTTACGGCGGTCTCCCAGCTGGGCGACAGCCCACGTGTGAGGCAGTGGGTGACAGATCGGCCTCGGTTCGGAGGGAGGCCAGGCGATGCGCGTCCTGCGGTTCGACGAGCGGTTCATCGTGCGGATCGAGGCCGGCGAGCGGGTCGTGGCGACACTCGTCGACTTCCTGCGGCGCGAAGGCATCGGCTTCGCGAACCTGTCGGCGACAGGAGCGCTCAGCTCGGCTCAGATCGGCTTTTGGGATCCCGGTGAGCGAGCGTACGCGTACCGCCAGTTCGATGAGCAGCTCGAGATCGTCAGTTTCGTCGGCAACGCTTCGCTCCTTGATGGCGAGCCGTTCCTGCATTTACACGTGGGGCTCGGCCGCTCCGACCTTTCGGTCGTGGGCGGGCATCTCAAGGAGGCGATCGTCCACCCGACGATCGAGGTCTGGCTGCGGACCGAGGACGTGGACGTGCAGCGAACGATGGACCCAGGGACAGGCTTGGACCTTCTGGACCTGCCGCCTCATTAGCGGGTACGTGCGAGGAGCGTCTGGACGGATCGTGCGCCATCAGGGGACGCTCGATGATGCCCGCTCCGCCCGACGAGACTGCACGATGCTCGATAGCGTCTGACGATGAGCCAGCCCGGAGCCTTCGGCGCACCGCGCCGCACGAAGCTGGTCTGCACGATCGGCCCGGCGACCGCGCGACGGATCGAGGCGCTCGCTGCGGCCGGGATGGACGTCGCCCGGATCAACTTCTCGCACGGCAGCCCCACCTCGCACGCCGCCGCTGCGCTTGCCGTGCGTCGCGCGGCCGAGACTGGCGACCGACCGCTCGCCATCTTGACCGACCTGGCTGGTCCGAAGATCCGGCTAGGCGACCTGGCCGACGGCTCCCTTGATCTCGTCGCCGGCCGGCCGTTCGTGCTTCGAGTATCCGGCGCGAGGGTCGCGGCAGGCGACGCGTCCTCGGCGAAGGTTTCGTACCGGCAGATGGCCACTGACGTCCGAATCGGCGATCCGATCTTCCTTGCCGACGGGGCCGCCGAGCTGCGTGTGACCGGCCTCGACAACGATGTCCGAACCGAGGTCGTTCGCGGCGGAGGATCCGATCCCGCGCCGGGGTGACGATCCCAGCTGCCCGGCTGTCAGCACGGACGCTTACGGCCAAGGACCGGTCCGACATCCCGCGGGCGATCGCTATCGGAGCCCACTACGTCGGCCTGTCGTTCGTCCGTAGCGCCGACGACGTCGTCGCGCTTCGCCGGCTGCTCGGCACGGATGGTCCGGCGATCGTCGCCAAGATCGAGACGCGGCCCGCTGTCGAGTCGTTCGACGCGATCCTCGAGGTCGCCGACGCCGTGATGATCGCCCGCGGCGACTTGGGCGTCGAGATGCCGTACGAGGAGGTGCCCCTGATCCAGAAGCAGCTCATCCGACGTGCCCTCGACCGCGGCCTGCCGTCGATCGTCGCCACCCAGATGCTCGAGTCCATGACGGTCGCTCCGCGACCGACCCGGGCAGAAGCCAGCGACGTCGCCAATGCCGTGTTCGACGGAGCCGACGCGATCATGCTTAGCGGCGAGACCGCGATCGGGACTCACGCGCTCGACGCAGCCGCGACAGCCGCCCGAATCGCCGCTCAGTGCGAGGCGGAGGGCGCCGCGTATCTGCCCGCCGGCATGTCACGTCCACCCGGGTCGGACACCGGCGCGCTGGCCTATGCCGCAGTGGCACTTGCCGCGGCGCACTCGGATATCGCCGCGATCGCCTGCTACACCCGGACCGGCCGGACGGCCGGGATCCTGTCTTCTCTCCGGCCGCGAGTCCCGGTCATCGCCTTCTCTCCAGATCCGGCTGTGCTCTCGCGCCTGGCGCTGGTCAACGGGATCGTTCCGCGGCCGTCGATCGCCCTTGATGGGTCGGATCGGCTGGGACGCCTCACCCGTCTCCTGGGCGAGGCGCGGCTCGTGGGCGACGGGGCGACCGTCGTCATCGTGAGCTCGACCGCAACCCCGGGCTCCGCCCCAAATCTGCTCGGCATTCAGCGCGTCGCCACGTACGAACCGCCGCCCGGCAGTCGGGCGGAGTGACGCTCAGTGCCGGAGCAGCTCCTGCGCGGCAGTCACGATCGCGGCGGCGTCAATGCCAGCGTCCCGACCGTCTTCGCGCCCGGATGTCCGGCCTGGGCAGCCTCCCAGTCGGTCCGGAATTGCTGGATGCCGTTGTCCGTCAATGGGTGATGGATCATCTGCCTGAGGACCTTGATCGGCACCGTGGCGATGTGAGCGCCGGCGAGCGCGGCCTCAGTCATATGGCGAGGGCTGCGCATCGACGCCGCGAGCACCTCGGCATCGAGGTCGTAGGTTTCGACCATCGCGACGAGTTCGCGCACGACCTCCATGCCGTCCTGGTTGATGTCATCGAGACGACCGACGAATGGCGACAGCAGCGAAGCCCCAGCCTTGGCGGCGAGGAGCCCCTGGTTGGCGCTGAAGATCAGCGTGCAATTGGTCTTGATCCCCTCGGCGGCAAGGCGGAACATCGCCTCGAGGCCCTCCTCGCTCATGGGGACCTTGACGACGATGTTCGGAGCGAGCTTTGCGAAGTGGAGACCCTCGCGGAGCATGCCTTCGACATCATCTGCCACGACTTCCGCGCTCACCGGTCCGGCGGTGATCTCGCAGATCTGCTTGAGGATGTCGTCGTAACTACCGCCGACCTTGGCAAAGAGGGAGGGGTTGGTCGTTACGCCGTCCAGCACGCCCCAGCGGGCGGCGGTGCGAATCTCCTCGATCCCGGCGGTGTCCAGAAAGATCTTCATGGTGGTCCCATCTATTGCAGCTCACGCCTCGGCGAGGAGCTCGTCGCCCTCGACCTGCACCGCGCGCGACCGGACAGGCCGCTGGGCCGGCCCGCGCAGAACCGCGCCGGAGGTCACGTCGAACTGGCTGCCGTGGCAAGCACAGGTCACCGTTGTGCCTTCGAGTTCGCCGTTCGCCAATGAGCAACCCACGTGGGTACACGTGTCATCGAACGCGTACAGGTGTCCACCCGCATTCGAAACGTTGACCTTCGTTCCTGCGACGTCAAAGACGCGCATCTGTCCAGTCGGCGACATCCAGCGCCTTGCCGATCCTTACCAACATGATCTGACCTCCGCTTCAGGTTCGTTCGGGTTTGCGTAGGCTGTCGCCGAGAGCTTCCCGAGCGATATTGCGAGCTTCAGCTACTCCGAGGCCGCTTCGACCAAGCACGCTGCCCTGCATGTCATTGGGATGCAGCGAGCACACGTACTGGAACAGGCCCGGTCGCCGTGAAGGAGTGGGTGACGCTCTCGCCCGGTTTCATCATCTGGACCTCTCCGCTATCCAGGAGCTGTACGGAGTGGGTGAAGTTGTCGTTGTTCGTCCACGTGACCGTCGTGCCGACGGCAACGGTGATGTCCTCGGGTGCGAACTTGTACGACCTCGGCAGATCCACCTGATTCGTGGCCACGGGGCCGCTGGGCTCGGCGGCCTGGCAGGCGGCTGCGAGAAGGACCGCGAAGAGCATGGCGAGTGCCGGGCGGAGGGGATGCCCGGCACTCGCGCGGAGGAGAAGCATGGTGGTCAGCGCGGCAGCGCGCGTCGGCGGCGATGCGCCGCGCCGCCCAGCTGAAGATGAGGATGAAGGCCACGAGATCGAGCACTTCGCTGACGGTGTGGGCGAACAGGAAGACCGTCCAGTCGAGGTGGTACGTCATGTAGCTGAGTTCGGCCAGCGCGAACAGGCTGAACCCCCAGCCGAGGAGGCTCGCGCCCGCCCGAAGGAACGCCAGGCGAAGTAGGCGCCGATGAGGAACGCGGTCGCGTGGATCGCCAGAAAGCCCAATGCTGGGATCTGGTTGATGAAGTCACCGAATGGCATCGAGGTTACCTCCCTTGAGTTGTGCGGCCGCCACGTCGGCGACCTGAGCGGATGCCGTCGACGACGACACCGATGAGCACGAGGGCCATGCCGACGAAGACCACGAGATGCGCAGACAGCTGCGGGCCAGTCATGCGCTCCGTGGTCGTGATCGAGCGCCGGGTCAAGGTGGGCGAGCAGATCGGCCGCGAATCCCAGGACCATGACCGCCAATCCGATCTGCGATCCGATCGGGAGTTGATGGGCCGTCCTTGACACGCGTCGGATGGCAGCGACAGCGAACATTGGATCTCCATTCAGGCTCGGCCGATGGCTTCCCATAGGCACATCTACGAGGCTACGAACGCGGTCTGTACCGCGACGGAAATCCGGGTGAATGGCGCGTGAATATCGGCACGCCCTGATCGTTCGAGACCTCGCAGATCCCGAGAAGCGGCCGGTCGACGGTCAAGTAGCGATGCCGCCTCTTCGAGGGCTACTGCCGCTCAATTCAGGCGCCGACGGTCGGGAAGCAGTCGCGTCCAGCACCTGCCTGACCTGCGGTGGCATGCGCGCACCGGTGTGCCTGTCGCCCGCGGTGGCAGCCGGGGTTGATCGAACCTTGGGTCGTGCACGCTTTCCAGATGGGACGATCCGTGCTGGACTCGTCCTGCGGAAATCTGGCCGTGCGCTGCCCGCGTGGTTTCACCACGCCGCGGTACTGGTAGATGACGAGCAACGCGCACGTTGCGATCGATCCGGCCACGCCCAACGAGACCGCGAGCGTCGTCCCCGTGCCGCCTTGCAGCGCGACGATCGAGACGAGGATCCCAGCGATCACGCCATCGACGACCGCGAGCATCCCAGGCGTCGTCACGAATTCGTGGGCGAAACTCCCCGGACCAGGCGTCGCACCGTACGTGGCCATCACCCCCGCCTCGTCGTCGTGTGACCCGGAGACGAAGTAGTCGCGTAGCTCAGGGGCAGCGTCCAGGTAGGCGCGGCGTAGCAGGTTCATGCCGACGACCCAACGGACGTCCTCGTGGTTGATGGCGACGAGCCGGAGGAATGTCGCGACTCCCACGAAGAGCACGACCGGCAGGATGAGGAGCGCGAAGGTCATGAAGCCTTCATCGAATGCCGTGGCCTGGGCAACGAGCGCCAGCGCCACCACGGCACCCGACAGGACAGACAGGAACATCGACGCCCGGCTGAATGCTTCGGTCCACGACAAGAGCGGGTCGACAGGAGACTCCAGTGCTCGGTCGTGAGAATCTGGAGTCGGAGTGCGGGCGAGAGGATGCTTCCTTCTCGATCTGCTAGCGCCTTGCGTCGGGGCCTGGTTCCGCTCGCCCGTCGTCGCGTCCACTTTGCCATCAACGTTTCCTCCTCATCGCGCGGAGCGAACTCAGGCGTAGACCATTGGCTGGTCACCGAAACATCGACGCGAACACAAATAGACACGCCGTGAATGACGGGCTTCCGGACCGCATGCACCGCAGGCAGGCATGGGATTGTTCACGGTCCGTTCACGCGAATTCCTCACAACATTCGGCCCTGCCTGGGACGATTTCGAGGACATGAAGAACAACAACCGACCCACCCTTCGACGCGCTTCGCCGACGGACCCGATGGGCTATGTCTCCCGTCGAATCGTCTCTCTGGCTGTCGGCGCGGGCGCGATCGTCGCGCTCCTGAGCGCCGGCTTCCTCGAGTCCGCGGGTCTGCCCGGTCCGATCGCGGTTGGAGCTGAATTCGTCGGCTTCGTGGTCGCGACTGTGTTCGTGACCGAGCTGGTCGCCGATGGCCGGATGCCAGTTCGCGCGGAGGGTCCAGGGTGAGCACGGTCTCGATGGGCTCAAGCGTGGGGACCAAGGGCGTGCCTCACCCACCCGCTCGGACAAGACCGCCCGCACCGCCGCCGTCCGGTGTTGCTCGACGCGTCTCCCGTCGTTGGGGCGTGGGCACGCCTGGAGGCTGAGTTGCGATCGATCGCCACCGACCTGCTTGGTCCGAATGAGTCGGATGAGTTTCCCGAGGCTTGTGCCGACTGGGTCGCCGCAACGACCGAAGCAGCCGCATCGAGGGTTTGCGACTCGGCGCTTGATGCGCTCGTCCAGTCCCTCGACTCGCTACTCAAGGACGTGCCGTCCGACGTCGCACGACGCCTCGACGAGGCCAGGGTGCGACAAGACGCCGGATTCGCCTGACCGTGGCGCGACCTCCCGCACCCGGTCCGCTGCTCGCACCCGAAGGCGTGCGACCACCGCTTGACCTTCTTGACAGACACTCATGGCGAGGCGAGACGTTGTCATGACGGCTTCGAACGTCCGCTTACAACGTGCGTACGACGAACCGGGTCCGGATGATGGACGTCGCGTACTGGTCGACCGCGTATGGCCGCGCGGACGGACGAAGGAACATCTACGGCTCGACGCATGGGAACGAGATCTCGGCCCGAGCACCAACCTCCGCCAGTGGTTCGGCCACGACCCGGAGCGCTGGCAGGAGTTTCAGGCGCGGTACCACCTGGAGCTGGCACAACCTGAACAGGCGCAGAGGCTGGACGAGCTCGCGGCCGCGGCCCGCCTGGGCCCGGTCACCCTCGTCTATGGCGCTCGCGACCGCGAGCACAACCAGGCCCGAGTCATCGCCGAGGAGATCGAGCGGCGACTTACGTCGACACCGCTGGACAAGCGATAGGGAACGCGAGCGGTGTTCGCGTCGATCTGCCAACGACTCGAGCCATGCCAGCGCTATCGCGGCAGTCCGCCCTTGGTCTGTCGACGAATGGGTCGACGCCACCGACACCTAGGAAGGTGCGATGAAGCGGTACCCGAGGCCGCGCTCGGTCTGGATGTAGCGCGGCGAGTCGGAGGAGTCGCCGAGCTTGTCCCGGAGCCTCCGGATGTAGACCCGGATGTAGTCCACCTCGTCGACATACTCGCGACCCCAGACCTTTGCCAGCAGCGTCCCGTGCTCGAGGATGTGACCGGCGTTTCGCACGAGGTGATAGAGCAGCTTGTACTCAGTGGGCGTCAGGTCGAGACGTTCGCCGCGCAGGCGCGCCTCCTGCTTCGCGAAGTCAACTTCGAGGTCACCGGATCTGAACGATGGGGCGCGACTGGTCGGGGCAGGCATCTCGAGGCGCCGCAGGACTGCCTTGACCCGGGCCATCAACTCGAGGTGGTTGAACGGCTTGGTGACGTAGTCGTCGGCACCGAGCTCCAAGCCCTTGACCTTGTCCATAGCGTCATCGCGCGCGGTGAGCATCACTACCGGGACGTCGGAGAACGCACGGATCTGGCGGAGTACCTCGTAGCCGTCGATACCAGGGAGCCCCACGTCCAGCAGGACGATGTCTGGATGCTCGCGCTCGACGATGTCCAGCGCTGCCTCGCCACTCGCCGGCGCCCAGGACGTCGACGTCGCGCCACTGCAGCGTGAAACCAAGGCGGACTGACTCGACGACGTCGGGCTCGTCGTCGACGACGAGGATCTTCATCACGCCTCCTCCTGCGGTCCGGCCGCCGGGACCACGAGCGTGAACGTGCTCCCATGGCCGGGCCGGCTACGAACCTCGATCGTCCCGCCATGCGCCTGGGCGATGGCGAGCGCCCTCGGCAGGCCAAGCCCGACGCCTTCCTGAACGTCTCTCGAATCACGCCGCCCCACGAAGAATCGTTCGAAGAGGCGCGCTTGATCATCTGCGGAGATCCCTGGTCCGTCGTCGGTCACCGACCAGCGAACCATCCCGTCAGTCGATGCCTCGAGGCGCACGCTGATCCGCCCCCCATCAGGTGCGAAGCGCTGGGCATTGGCGACGAGGTTGAGGAGGGCCCGTTCGAGGCGCGGGCGATCGCCGAAGACGCGCGGTGCAGGCGTGAGCGGGACAAGCAGCTCGACGGTCTGGTTTCGGTCCTCGGCCAGCGGGCGGATCGTCGCGACGGCCGACTCGGCCAGCTCGGTCGGGTCGAATTGGCGAAGCTGGAGGCCGATGGTCCCCGAACGGTAGCGAGCGAGATCGAGGACGTCGCCGATGAGCTGCTGCATCCGCTCCGCGTTTCGCTCGATGGTCTCGAGCATCGACCGCCGTTGCTCGGTTGTGGGGTCGGATGACGGGTCCAGCAGGAGGCCCGTGAGGGTTCGCATCACCGTGATCGGCGTCCGAAGCTCATGGGCGATGATCGACAGGAAGTCGGTTCGCATCCGCTCGAGGTCCTTCAGCGGGCCGGCGGCGTCGGTCCAGGCACCGTGATCGACCAGGCGCCGCCCGAGACTCGTCAAGACGTACTCCCGAGCTGGAGATCCCCTGGCGATCCGGATCAGACCGAGAGATTCCAACTCCGTGAGCAGGTCCTCGACGACGCTGGATCGTAGATCGGCACCGTACTCGGCGAACCTCCGCTCGAGGGCAGCGACGGTCACCCCATCCCGGACGAGCGCCAGCGCCGCGACGGCCAAGGGCGAACTCCCCGCGCCGGTCGATGTCATGTAGTTGAGCATACGACCGCTATTCGACGGACAGCAGCGTGGCAACCCATCGCCCCGCGGGTGCCCTGACCTCCACGCGGTCGCCTGGCGCGCAGCCCATGACAGCGGACCCAAGGGGCGAGTCGGCGGAGATGGAGCCTTGGTCCGGATCGCCATCCCCTGGAAAGACCAATGCATAGGTGATCGGACCGCCATCCGGTACGGAGAGCGTGACTCGACGTCCGATCACCGCTCGATCCGACTCCGGATCCGTTCGGAGGCATCGAGCACCGCCGAGAGGACCTCCAACCGACGGGCTGCCTTGAATGCTGGGAGATGGACAGCGCCGTCATCGGGTGCGCTGGTCGCGGCAAATGTGGCGACGTCGTGCCGTAACTCGCGCGAGTTCATCGACGAGCGTTAGCCATGCCGCGCCGGTCATCGCCCAGCTCTGGTTGGTGGATGACCCTCGGATCGCCGGTTCGCTCATTGCCAGTAGCCTCTTCATCGTAGGAACAGTTGCAGGGTCCGTCGGCAACGCATCCGGAGCAGCAGAACGGAAGGCCGACGTAAAGACGGCTTGACCAGTGATCTCGGATTCGCAGGTCGACGCAGGTATAGGGTTTCTCGGTACTCAAACGGCTCATCAGGGACCTCGTGGCGGGGCGGCGCCACGGTTGAAGTGGCGCCGCCCCATGGACGTGCCGCTGACGCTACCGATGGCGCCTGAAGTGCCTCGGGAACATGGATGAAGAAAGCGTGAACACGCCGGAGTGGTCGGCAGCGCGTTCACCTTCTGTTCATGTCCATTCACGATGTTGTTCGCCTGGGCACGCGAACCTTGGCAATCAATGTCAATTGGAACGAGCGCGCGCATGGAGACGACGAAATCGATGCAATCAAGACGGCGGTCACCGAGTCCGCGGGTGACCGGGCCCTGGCGGCAGCTCTGGCCCAGTTCGACGCTGCGGCCGACCACATCGCGCTCGAACCCGGTCTGCGCGCCGTGCTACGGGTACCGCAGCGCGAATTCACGGTGCACTTCCCCATCAAACGAGATGACGGCTCTGTAGAGGTCTTCCAGGGCTACCGCGTCCAGCACAACGTCGCGCGCGGGCCAGCCAAAGGCGGCCTGCGGTTCCACCCTCGGACCGACCTGAACGACGTCCGGGCGCTGGCGATGTGGATGACCTGGAAGGCAGCCCTGGTCGACGTCCCGTTCGGCGGCGCGAAAGGAGGGGTGACCTGCGATCCGAGCTCGATGAGCTCGAAGGAGATCGAGGCTCTGACCCGCCGGTTTGCCACCGAATTGGAGGGGATCATCGGTCCGGATTCGGACATCCCGGCGCCCGATGTCGGCACCAACGCCCAGACGATGGCCTGGATCATGGACACCGTCTCGATGCACCGAGGGTTCTCGGTGCCGGGCGTCGTGACGGGCAAGCCCATCGCCATCGGCGGTTCGGTCGGCCGAGCGGATGCGACTGGGCAGGGCGTCGTCTACACCATCGCGGACGCGGCTCGTCGCGTCGGGATCGAACTGAACGGCACCCGCGTGGCGGTCCAAGGCTTCGGCAACGTCGGCGAGGCGACGGCGCGATTGCTCCACGAAGCCGGCGCTCGAGTCGTGGCGATCACGGACGTCCACGGTGGTGTGGCACGTGCTGAAGGTCTCGACGTCCCCTTCCTGCGACGCCATCTTGGTGAGCACGGCACGATCGTCGGGGCGCCCGGCACGCGACCGATCGAGAACGAGGAACTCTTCGGGCTCGATGTCGACATCCTCGTCCTTGCCGCACTCGAAGGCCAGATCACGGCAGCGAATGCCGAGACCGTCCGGGCGAGGATCCTCGCCGAGGCGGCGAACGGACCGGTGGCACCGGACGCCGACCCGATCCTGCGTCGCAATGGAGTCGTGGTTCTCCCGGACATCCTCTGCAACGCGGGCGGGGTCATCGTCAGCTATTTCGAATGGGCACAGAACCGGGCGGCACTCGCTTGGACCCTCGAGGAGGTGAACGAGCGCTTGCGCCGGCAGATCCTGGCCGCCGCCGATACCGTCTGGGCTCGAGCAGCAGCGGACGGGATCGATCCGCGCCTCGCTGCACAGGCGATCGCGGTGGAGCGTGTGGCGGAGGCGACCAGGCTCCGCGGACTCTATCCCTAGGAGACCCTGGACGCCGAATATTGAATGGCTCGATGGCGCACAAGCACGCAGGCACCGGTCACGAACCGGGTGGCACCCGTCGGCCGAGGGTCCTGACGGGTGATCGGCCGACCGGTCCGCTCCACCTCGGGCATTTCGTCGGCACCTTGCAGAACCGCCTGCGTCTTCAGGACAAGAACGATACGTTCATCCTCGTGGCCGATGACCACATGCTCACCACACGGCTTGACCAACTGGACGAGATCGAAGCGAACATACGCGAGGACGTCCTTGGCAACCTCGCGGTTGGGGTGGACCCCGACAAGGTAACGATCTACCTCCAATCACGGGTCCCGGAGACGGCCGAGCTGTTCCTCTATTTCGCGATGCTCGTCTCCGTCGCCCGGGCGCAGCGGATCCCGACCCTCAAGGACAAGCTGCGCGAGGTACGGATCGCGCAGCCCTCCTATGGCCTGCTGGGCTACCCGATCCTTCAGGCGGCCGACATCCTGCTCATGAGAGGCGAGCTTGTTCCCGTCGGCAGCGATCAGCTGTCGCATGTCGAGCTCGCCCGCGAAATCGCCCGTGGGTTCAATGAGCGGTTTGCGCCCGTGTTCCCAATACCGGACGGCCTCGCCCCGAAGGGGGAACCCTCCCGGGCACGAATGGGTCACCCAAGATGAGCCGATCGGTCGGGAACACAATCAACCTCTTCGATGACGCGGTGCCCGTCCGGGAGAAGGTCATGTCGATGTACACCGATCCGACCCGGCTCCGCGCAACCGACCCCGGACACGTCGAGGGGAATCCCGTGTTTGCCTATCACGAAGCGTTCAATCCAGCCGCGGACGAGGTCGCGGACCTGAAGGATCGATATGTCGCTGGAAAGGTCGGCGACGTGGAGGTGAAGCAGCGACTCGTCGCCGCCCTCAATGCCTTCCTCGACCCAATTCGACAGCGTCGGCGGGAACTGCTGACGGAGAACCCCTGGATCGTCGAGGACGTGTTGCGGTCGGGCACGGCTCGTGCGCGGAGCGAGGCTGCTGAACGATTCGACAGGTCCGGACAGCGATGCAGATCGACTACTTTGCGTAGGTGCCGTCGCGCCGATGCCGCGAAACACGTCGGGCTACAGGCTCCGACTGCCCTGACGAAATTGGCTGGCGATGTCGTCGTCTGTCGGCTCTGCCCGCGACTCGTGGCGTGGCGGGAGCGGATCGCGACGGAGAAGATCGCCCGTTTCGAAGAGGAGACCTACTGGGGTCGGCCCCTGCCCGGTTTCGGCGACACCGACGCTCGCGTGTTCGTCCTCGGTCTGGCACCGGCCGCCCACGGCGGGAACCGGACGGGTCGCATCTTCACGGGCGATCGATCGGGCGACTTCCTGTACGCGGCGCTCCATGCGACGGGCTTCGCGAACCAGCCAACGTCGACTCGGGCTGATGACGGCCTCGCCCTGACTGACCTCTACGTGGCTGCCGCCGTCCGCTGCGCACCTCCCATGAACCGGCCGACGATCGACGAACGCAACAATTGCGCCCCGTTCCTTGTTCGTGAGCTTGCCGCGCTACCTCGAGTGAAGGTGATCGTCACCCTCGGAGCATTCGCCTGGGACGCGGCCCTTCGGACAATCGCGATCAGCAGCACGACGCCGAAGCCTCGACCCCGACCGCAGTTCGCCCACGGCGCGGAGGCCGAGTTGGGGCCATACCGGCTGCTCGGATCATTCCATCCAAGCCAGCGGAACACCTTTACAGGCAGGCTGACGATGCCGATGCTTGAAGTCGTCCTCCGCCGCGCCCGCCAGCTCGCAACGGGCTGACGAGTCGTGGGACGCCAGTCCACACGCCGGGTGCCTCGAGCCGGTTAGATGCTCGGTAAGCGTTGGGCCGCACGACCGCGGAGGACGGCCGGGTCGCGGTCATCCCTCGCGTGGTTCCTCCCTGTTGGCATGCTCGTCGGCTCGAGCTGTATCCCTGGCGAACGAGCGCACTCGCGCGCCGATGGGCCGACCTAGCGCCGAATGCCCGAACGAGGTCGCTGTCAGAGATGACCCCGAGCGCCGTCTCCACGTCATCGCCGACGACCACGAGCCGATCGACATCGCGCTCGGTCATGAGACGCGCAGCCTCTTTGAGGGACGTCGAACCACGGACGGTCACGGGGGGCCGGGTCATCACATCGCGAACCAGGAGGGCCGGCCACTCGGATGATGGGATCGAAGAAGCCCAGAGGCGGACGAGATCGGTCTGGCTGACAACGCCAACCAGACGTCCCGCTGCGTCCACGACCGGGAGTCCGCCGATGTCGAAGTCGGTCAGCATCTGGGCGACCTGGACGACAGGCACGTCCGGCGACACGACGACCGGGTCGCCCGCCATCAGATCGATGACCATCGTCCGGGAATGATCGGGGGCCATCGTTTCGCTCCTCGCTGCATGCTCACGAGATCGCAGGGTGTCGCGCCGACGGCGCCTCCGACAGTCGCCATGGACAACGCGGCGCGCTGCGATCCTGCCGTACGGACGGACGTTGGGCCATGACCCGGACAGCCCGTGGAAGGGCGCATGAACAGGACATCAACAGGGCGTTCGGAACAGGCTTCGCGTGGCTCGTCCGACCGCCGTTCATGCCACATTCATCCAGATTCGGTCGATCCTTCAAGCTCGCAGATCATCTTAGATGCGTCGGTTCAGCCACGCAGATGGAGCAAGGCGATCGCCTCGTGTCGCGTCGCCACCGCCGCCTGCGCCTCGTCCATCAGCTGGTTTCACCGCTGAGCAGGAGAGTGCGCGCCCTTCGATCTCGCGTCCGCGACGCAGTTTCCCTACAGCAATCGCGATGGTCCGTGGCACGCTGGTTGCCGCTTCGGCGCCGAGCCAAGTCGCATACAAGGCAAGGAGGCAAGAACTGATGCGTGTACTGCTCGCATATGACGGTTCGGCCGGCGCCACGAAAGCCGTGGCCCTCGCCGAGGCGATCGCCTGGCCGAGCGACGCGGCCATACGGATCGTCAGCGTGATCGAACCGATCGTCGATGCCGGTCTCAGGGCCGTGGGATCGCGGCGCACCACTTGCACGCCGATCTCGACGCGGCGATCACCACGCACGCCCATGACACGATGCGCGAGGTGGTGGCACGGCTCGGTGCTTCCGGCACGTCCGTCGAGGGATCGGTGCTCCGCGGCCGGGCCGCCAGCGCGATCATCGACGCTTCGCACGACTTCCGCGCGGACCTCCTGATGGTCGGCTCGCGCGGCCATGGGACCATCGCGTCGCTGCTCCTCGGGTCGGTCTCGAGCGAGGTCGTCGACCACGCACGCTGCCCCGTTCTCGTGGCTCGAAGCGCGAGCTATCAGCCAGATCGTGTTCGCCATGGACGAGTCGCCATCGGCCCAGGCAGCCGAAGCGATCCTGGCCGGTCTGGTCGATCTTCGACGGGCTGCCGATCCACGTCGTCAGTGTTGCCGATGTCGTCCATCCCTGGACGACGGGGGTCGCCCCGACCATGTACGCGGAGGTCCTCGAGGCCATGCGGCGGACCTTCGCCAAGCGGAACTCGAGCACCAGCGAATGGCGGCGGACTCGGCAGCGCGGCTACGGGACGCTGGACGCGTGATCGATACCGAAGTGCGGAATGGCGATGCCGCCGGCGAGATCGTTGCTGTCGCTGAGCAGCGAGGCGCCGATCTCATCGTGCTCGGTTCTCGTGGTCGTACCGGACTCCGCCGGCTACTCCTCGGCAGCGTCGCCCGAAACGTCGTGTCCGGCAGCACCGCATCGGTGCTCATCGTCCGCGACCCGACCGAGGAGCCAGCGGACGTCTAGGCCGCGCCGGATTGACCGGCCTGCCCGAGCCGTCCTCCTGAACCGTAGCTGGCGTTGCTACGCAGGAAGAGGTGTGTGGAGGGGCTGCACCGCCTCGAACGATGCCCGGCGGATCAACCCGAGTCAGGCCGGCGCGTGTCGTCTTGGGCATGCGGAGAGATAATGGCTGGGATCTCAGCGGACCGCGCCTGGAAGGTCGAGCATCCCCCGATGACGAGTCGAGCCGCCGCACCGGAACGCCGCCCTCGGCGACCAGCCGATCCGAACGATCCAACGGGAAGAACTTCGGGGGAAACTCGACCGCGGCGACGACATCAGGCTGATCATGGCCCTCAACCGATGGGCCTACGACGCCAAACATATCCCGGGCTCGTTCCACTTCGACACGCCCGCCGAGCTGTATGCCGCGGTCCATCCGGACGACGAGGTCATCGTCTATTGCTCGGCGGTCGACTGCCTTTCCTCGGTGGCCCTGTACCGCGACCTCGTCGCCCACGGCTATCGGAACGTGCGCCGCTACGCCGGAGGCCTGCTTGACTGGGAGGACGCCGGCCTGCCGCTGGAAGGCACGTTCGTGTCCGAGCCGGCCGCGACGACGGATCGATGACGCGCTGCCCCACTCGATGGAGGAGAACGACGTGAACGACCGCCCGACTTTCGACCGGATCAACGACCTGGCGGCCGAGGAAGAGGAGCTCTGGGAGCGCGCCGGCGACGGGGACGGGCTCGACGACGTCCAGCGCCGGCGCCTGGCGTCGATCCGGGTCGAGCTCGACCAGTGCTATGACGTCCTTCACCAGCGCGTGGCCCGTCGGTCGGCCGGGCTCGACCCCGACGACGCGCGGGCCCGGCCAGCAGAGGTCGTCGAGCGCTGACCAGCAATGAGCAGACGCGGGTCGGTCGGGCGCGTGGCGGCAGCACCGCCCACTCGCACCGAGCCAGCTCCCGCGTCGGTCGCCGCGGCGCCGTACCAGCAAGACCTCGACGCGGAGCGCTTGGGGTGGTACGAATTCGTCGGGATCGTCCGGTCGCTGACACCCGAGGAATGTCTGGTGCCCGGCTACTACGAGGACCCGTACTGGACGATCCGCGATCTCGCCGCCCACATCGGGACCTGGCTGGCCGAGGCGGAGGTCCAGCTCGAGCGGATGATCGAGCGAGACCTACGAGGGCCACGCGATCGATATCGACGGGCGGAACGCCACGTTCCTCGAGGCCATGCGCGACCAGCCGTGGGAGGTTTGCTTAGGGTCCAGGCGAACGCCGCCCGGTCGCGGGTACTCACCGAGTGGTTCGGCCAGCCCGGCGCCGGACGCGGAGGCCGCATGGTGGATCCGCAAGTCGGGGTCCGAGCACCTGACGTGAGCACCTGGCCGCGCTTGCGCACCTGGGCCGCCGAGCTGCGCGCCCGTCGCCCGCCTAGTTCCCGGATAATTCGTTCCGGATGGTCGGGGCGGACACCGCTCACGCGCGAACTCGTCACCGTCACCCGTCCCCATCGAGCAACGCGAGCGACCGGAAGCTCCCAGCCACGACGGACCGCGAGGAGGCGCAGCCCGAAGCAAAGGAGCGCGCCGACGATGGCCAGCGGGAGGGACGGAACTCCGAGCATCTGACCGCCAAGGACTCGACGACGGTCGCCCCCACGAGGGCGGCCACGGCGTACAAGTCGTCACGCAGCACGATGGGAATTTCCAGCACTAGCAGGTCGCGGACCATACCTCCGCCGATCCCGGTCACCATGCCAAGCAGCACTGCTGCCAGCGGGTTCAGACCGAAGGCGGTGGCCGTGAGCGCTCCCGATACCGCGAAGATCCCGAGCCCGGCCGCGTCGAAGACGAGCA
>CAWFPC010000005.1:0-45528 GCA_963817745.1 uncultured Chloroflexia bacterium | reverse complement strand
TTCGCGGTGGTCACCGGGGCATCGTACCGCGCACTGGACCGGCGCTGGGCCCCTGGGGGTCGTAGGCTTACTCACGTCGGCGAGCCGGGCCCGGGGCGCGGCTCCATCGGCGGGAGACCGACCATGGACCAGACCACCCAGATCCGGCCCTCGTCTTCGTCGCCGCCCTGGGCATCGCCGCGGTGGTGCCATCCTTCGCCGCGACCGAGTCACGACCGAAGAAGCGACCGTGACGCCCTTCGCCGTGGCAACGGAGGGGATGAAACGCTGTCCCTCGTGCGGGATGGGCAACCTCGTCACCGACGACATGCGCCAGCTGCGGGAAACGGCTGCCCGGCTGAGGGGGGGAGGTCCGAGCCGCCGGCCATGCCGGCCGCGACCCGGCGCCGAACGGAACCAGGAATACTTGCGCAGCCGGCACGATATGGCCGGACGATGTCCGTCGGCCCGATGTCGCCGCTGGAAGCACGCGTAACGTGCTTCAAGGGCACGTTATGTCAGCCAGAACGGCGATCTGCCTGCGGATGCACCTGCGCTTCCGCGATTACGTCCCCCCGTAGCACGTCCTGCCAGATCCTATGCGTCGGTCGGAGACGACGGACCTTCGCCGCGAGTCAGCGGGGATCGCGTCTGCGAAACGCGCTCGTGCCGCACCGTCTGCAATGACACCATCAAGGGTCCGAGATGCATGATGCCAGCAGCGGGCAGCATCTGACGCTCGGTCCATGAATATGGCCGCCTGGGACCGAGCCGAGCTACTGGCGAACCCGGCCCGTCGCACTCCGGGAGTGTGTCGATGCGCCGGCGCGCCAGCCATGTGATCCGTCCGGTCCGGGGCCGGGTCGTGCGCTTCCGGCTGGCCGCGTTGTTCGCGGCCCAGTTCTTCGACCTCGGCACGTTCTCGCTGATGGTCGACCGTCACGGCGTCGCCGCGGAGGCCAACCCGATCGTGGCGCAGGGCTTCGCCGATTGGGGCATGGTGCTGGTCGTCGTCGCCAAGCTCGCACTTTCGTCCTGGTCGGCTCGATCGTGGTCCTCCTGGCCGGACACCCGATCGCCGGCCAGCCTCGGCCTGGCTGCCGTGGTCACGGTCGTGGCCGTGGTCGCAGGATTCACGGGCGGCGTCTCGAACCTCGCGACGCTCTTGACCCCATCTCAGACGACAGGCAGCCGCCGGTCCTCGGGGATGTTCGCCAGCCGCGCCGCCAGGACCTCGCTGACGTCGAGCGCCGCGACACCGGCGCCGCCCCCTCCGCGGCCGCGAGGCCGTCCGACAGCATCACCATGCAGAACGGACAGGCCGTGGCCACGGTCGTCGCGCCGGTCTCGAGCACCTGGCGCGTCCGCTCGGCGTTGATCCGCGTGCCGCGGTCTCCTCCATCCACATCCGCCCGCCGCCGGCCCCACAGCAGAACGTGTTCTGCGCGACTTCTCCATCTCGACGATGTCGGCGCCGGCCGCACCGAGCACGTCCCGGGGCGCCATCGTCACGCCGTTGTAGCGGGCGAGGTAGCACGAGTCGTGGACGGTCACGCTCCCGGCCGGTGGTCGCCGGTCTCCGACGTCGCGTCCTCCGGCAGGGTCGCGAGGCGCCCGGACGACACGAGCTCCGCCAGGAACTGGCTGTGGTGGACGATCCGGAACTCGCCGCCCAGCTGGCCGTACTCGTTGCCGATCGTGTTGAAGCAGTGCGGGCAGGCGGTCACGATCGTCCGCTCGCCCATGCGGTAGCGGTTGAGCGTGTCGACGGCGGCCGCCGCCAGCATCTGGAAGACGTAGTCGTTGCCCATCCGCCGCGCCGGGTCGCCGGTGCACGACTCCTCCTGGCCGAGCACCGCGAACGAGACGCCCGCGGCATGCAGGCACGTCGCGACCGCCCGGGCCACCTTCTGGTTGCGCGGATCGAACGCCGCCGCGCAGCCGACCCAGTACAGGACCTCGAGCCCGTCCAGCTCGCCGGCCGCCGACACGGCCGCCACGGTCCGCACCTCGAACGGCAGCGGCCCGTCCAGTCGAGCCGCGTCGAGGCCGGCTGGCCCCACGGGTTGCCCTGGCCCTCCATCGCCCGGAACGCCGTCGTGAGCTCCTGCGGGAAACGCGATTCCTCGAGGACCAGGTTGCGGCGCAGCCCGACGATCTTGTCGACGTGCTCGATGAGCACGGGGCACGCCTCGACGCACGCCCCGCACGTGACGCAGTCCCAGACCGCGTCGTAGGGGATGGCGGTGTCGACGATCGGCTCGGCCAGGGCGGCCGCCGCGGGCCGCGCATCGTCGAGCCCGTACGTCTCGCGCACGATCGGGGAGTTCGGGATGAGGTTGAGCCCGGCCTCCGCGTCGACCGACATGTCGCGGATGCCCATGATGAAGGTCTTGGGGTTGAGCGGCTTCCCGGTGGCATGGGCCGGGCACGCCTCCTGGCAGCGCCCGCATTCGGTGCAGGTGAAGCCGTCGAGCAGGTCCTTCCACCCGAGATCCTGGAGCGTCTTGAGGCCGAACGTGGCGTTCTCGTCCTCGAGGTCCATCTTCGGCAGCTCGCCGCGCGGGGCGAGCTTGCGGAACCAGATGTTCGGGAAGCTCGTGGCGATGTGCAGGTGCTTCGAGAACGGCAGGTAGCACAGGAACGCCGCGACCAGCGCGATGTGCGCCCACCACAGGACGGCGAACAGCGTCTCGAGCGTCTCCGGCGAGAACGCACGCACGCAACGGCCCGGCCAGGGCCGCGGACACGAACGCCCCGGGCTCATCGCCATGGGCCGCGAACTCGAACGCCTCCGCGAGGAGCTCCGTCGCCACGACCCCGCCGATCATCGCCAGGATGACGAGCGCGTCGCGGTTGAACGTCAGGCGCCGCGGCTTCGTCACGAGCCGCCGGAAGAACGCCCACCCGATCGACAGCAGCACGATGACCGCGACCACGTTCTGCATCGCGCTGATGAGCGTCCACAGCAGCCCGTCGAACGGGATCGACAGGACCTCCTCGATGATCCCGCCGGTGACGACGTTGGCGGTCCCGATCGTCAGCAGCACGAAGCCCCAGAAGATGCCGGCGTGCATCAGCCCGGCCCGGACATCCTTGAACATCTTCGTCTGGATGAACGCGTAGCGGATGAGCCCCACGAACCGGCGCGGGACGTCGGCGAACGGGCTCGGGCCTTCGGCGCGGACCGCGGCGAACACCCGCAGGTGGCGGGCCATGGCGAGACAGAAGAAGGCGACCGCGCCCCAGAACAGCGGGAAGACGAGCGGGTAGAACGGGACCTCGGCGAACGGGCCGAAGAGCGTCACGCGGTCGGGTCCTGGCCTTCGTCGTGGTCGTGCGGTCCCGCCAGCGTTTCGACGGCGTGGTCGAGCACGCCTTCGATGGCCGCCAGCGACTCCATGGCTCCCCGCGGGCTGCCGGGCAGGTTGACCACGAGCGTCCGGCCGATGACCCCGACGACGCTGCGCGACAGGTCCGCGCACGGGGTGCTGAGGCGGCCCGCCGCGCGCATGGCCTCGGCGATACCCGGGACCTCGTAGTCGATCGCGGCCTTCGTGGCCTGCGGCGTCACGTCGCGCGGCGTCAGGCCGGTGCCGCCGGTCGTGACGATGAGGTCGTGCGTCTCGGCGCGTGGAGCGCAGGACCTCGGTCAGGATCGCCTGCTCGTCCGGCAGCACGGCGCGCTGGACGGTGTACCCCAGGGCCTCGAGCCGCTCCCCCACCCCGCGCCGGAGGTGTCCTCGCGGACCCCTTCGCTGACCCCGTCGCTCGCGGTGATCACCACGGCCCGTTTCATCCCGGCCGCCTGCCTCCGCTCGGCCTCCCGGTCGCGGCGGCTTGGCGATGCGCCCGGCCGCGCGCGCCCCCGGGCGGGCGCCGGTCCGGCCGCGGCCCCGTCGTGACCGCGGCGGGTCGTGGCGCACCCAGTCGCCGCTCTTGCCGCCGCTCTTGGCGATGAGCCGGACGCGCACGATCGTGACGCCGCGCTCGACGCCCTTGACCATGTCGTACACGGTCAGCGCGGCCACCGATGCGGCCGTCATGGCCTCCATCTCGACGCCGGTCTGGCCGGTCGTCGCGGCCTCGGCCCGGATCCGCAGCAGGCCGCCGGCCCGCTCCGGCGTGATCGAGACCTGCAGGTCGGTCAGCGGCAACGGGTGGCAGAGCGGGATCAGCTCACTGGTCTTCTTGCCGCCCATGACGCCGGCGAGCTCCGCCACGCCGAGCACGTCACCCTTCGGGCCCGCCGCCATCGATGACGAGGCTGAGCGTCTCCGCCGACATCGAGACCGTCGCCTCGGCGACGGCCCGTCGAGCGGTGATGGGCTTGGCCGACACGTCGACCATGCGCGGCCGCCCGCCGCGATCGACGTGGGTGAGGCGCCGCCGCTCCGAGCGTGGGGCAGCGACCGGCCGGCCTTGGGGTCCATCACGACCCGAGGATAGCGGGCATGACCACCGCCCGGGAGCGCGTCAGGCGCGGTCGAGCCACCAGAGCTCGACCTCGGCGCCGGCCGGGAGCGTATCGTCCGCCTCGGGGATGACGGCGAGCGCGTCGGCGCGTCGCGAGGGCCGACAGGACGTGGCTCCCCTGCCCGCCGGCGCCGCCGGCCAGGCTCGACGCGGACCCGGCCGCGCTCGTCACGCTGCGGCGTGCCCGTCCTCGTCGCGCTCCGACGGTGACCCGGACGAACGCCCGCCGGCCGCTGCTCTTGGTGACGGGATCGGCGAGGACCGCCCGGTCGACCGGCCGGAACAGGTCGTCGTCGCGGTGGCCGGCGAGGCGGCGGATGGCCGGCCGGACGAACAGCTCGAACGTCACGAAGGTCGAGACGGGATTGCCGGGCAGCCCGAACAGCAGGGTCGCGCGGCCGGTCCCGGTCCCGTCGTCGCCGGGTGCGCGGCCCGTCCCGAACGCGAACGGCTTGCCCGGCTGGACCGCGACCCGCCACAGGTCGACCGTCCCGAACGCCTCGAACGCGGCCCGGACGACGTCGTACGGCCCGACCGACACGCCGCCGGACACGATCGAGCGCATCGGCGCCCTCGACCAGGCCGGCGCAGAGCCGCGACTTGACGTCGTCCAGCCGGTCCTTGGCGATGCCCAGGACGCGCGGGTCGCCGCCGGCGGCCTCGACCAGCGCGACGAGGCCCGGACCGTTGGCGTCCGGGATGCCGGCCGGACCCAGGTCCGGCCCGGGCGCGCGCACCTCGTCGCCGGTCGCGAGGATCCCGACGATCGGGCGGCGATGGACGTGAGCTGATCGAGCCCGACGCCGGCCGCCAGGCCGATCGCCGCCGGCGTGAGGACCGTGCCCGGCGTCGAGGATCGGCGTCCCGGCCGCGAGGTCGCTGCCCGGCGCGCCGGATCGAGCCACCCGGCCGGACGGCGCCGTGTGGACCAGGACCGCGGCGGGCAGCGGACCGGTGGCGTCGCGACCGCGCGGGCCGGCGGCGGCGCCGGCCGCGTCGAGGGGCGTGGTCTGCCTCGACCGGCACCACGGCGTCGGCGCCGGGTGGCACGGGCGCACCGGTCGCGATGCGGACGGCCGTCCCGCGCGGACCGTGACGTCGGGCGCCTGGCCCGCCCGGACCTCGCCGATGACCTCGAGGCGGGCCGGCCCGTCCTCGGTCGCCGCCGCGACGTCGGCGGCCCGGATCGCGTAGCCGTCCATCGCGGAGTTGTCCCAGGGCGGCAGCGCGATCGGGCTCGTGACGGGCTCGGCGACCACCCGGCCGCGCGCCTCCATGAGCCAGGCGACCTCGGCCGGCGTCGGGCCGGCGATCGCCGCGAACACCGCGTCGCGGGCCTCCTCGACGCTGAGCAGCGAGTCGGCCGCTCACGAGGCTGGGGCGCCTCCGGTCCGCAGGCGGTCGCGGCCGGCTTCGGCGAGCGCCTTGGCGACCGCGCGGCGGGTCACGATCCCGGTCAGGGCGCCGGCCTCGAGGACCGGCAGCCCGTCGAGGCCGCTGCGATGGAATCGATCGAGCGCGTCGCGCAGCGACGTCTCCGGCCCGACGCTCGGCAGGGCGTCGCCGCTGACCATCAGGTCCTCGGCGCGGGTGTTCGGCCCATCGGTCGCGCCGGATGCGCCGGACCTGCTTCGCGCCGACCATCCCGAGGAGGTCCAGGCCGCGCAGGACCGGGACGGACGACTGCGCGGACCCGTCGAGGATCTGGTCGGCGAACGTATCGAGCGTCAGGCCCGGCGGGACGCCGGACACGTCGTGGTCCATGACGTCGGCCACGCTGATGCCTTCGAGCATCACGTCGACGGCGGCGCTGCGCTCGACCGCGCTGGCGCTCGAGACGATGAACCAGCCGCACACCGCGAGCATCAGCCCGTCGAGCGAATCGACGATGAGGATGCCGACGATGCCGGCGGTCGCGAACAGGATCCCGAGATAGCGCCCGGACGAGGCCGCGATGCTCAGGGCGCGCGACGGATCGCCCGTCCGGGCCCACGCCAGGCCGCGGACGATGCGGCCGCCATCGAGCGGGAACGCCGGCAGCAGGTTGACCCCGCCGAGCAGGAGGTTCATGACGCCGATGACCAGGGCGACGCGCCCGATCACGAAGCAGCGGCCCGCTCGCCGGCGAGCTCCCCGACCAGCGCCATCGACCATGAAGCCGGCGCCGACCACCAGGCTGACGAGCGGTCCGGCGACGGCCACGAGGACCTCGTCGCGCGGTCGGGTCGTCTCGAGGTCGCGACGTGGCCGCGCCGCCGAAGAAGTACACGATGACCGGCCCGCCCGGCAGCCCGACATGGCGCGCCGCGAGCGCGTGCCCGAGCTCGTGGGCGAGTGCCGACAGCAGGAACGCGGCCGCGACCACGGCCCCGATGATCCATCCGCCGGTCGTGCCGATCTCGGGAGCGATGCGCGTCGCCTGGGTCGCGGCCGTCACCCCGATGACGGCGAGGATGATCGCCCACGAGACGTGGACGCGGATCTCGAAGCCGAACAGGCGCGCGATGGGCAGGGCGTTCATCGTGAGGATCCGGTCGCGCTCAGCGAGGTCGCGGCCCCGTCGGCCGGCTCGCCGCGGCGTCGTCGACGACCGCGTCGGCGTCAGACGCGACTCGTCGCGACGGCGGCCACGATGGCGGCCAGCACGATGCAGACCGCCCCGACCACGATCGCGGTCTCCTGCCAGAACTGGAACGGGAAGAGCTGGACCAGCCGCTCCGTGGCCGGATCGAACGTGTACGAGCCGCCCGCGAAGAAGATCCGATGGAAGGTCTCGAACAGGGCGTCGAACGCGACGAACGACACGATGCCGCCGACCAGCGACGGCGATCAGCCGAGCGCCCCGGCCTTGCTACGGCCGCCGCCAGCTCTGCGGCCGCGCGTCGCCTGCGTCGCGGCGTTGATCACGAGCGCCGCAGCAGCCAGCACGGCGCGCGACCGCGAAGAAGCCGATGAACACGCCGCGCACGTCGCGCATGTGCCCGCGTTCGCGCTCGTTGAGGACCGGCGCGCCGTTGACGGCGACGTCGAAGTCGGGCGGGCCGAAGACGAGGTCGGCGAGGATCGCGTCGGTGGCGGCGCGCAGCTCGGGCTCCGTGAAGCCGGTCCAGGCCGTCGCCTGGGCACGGCCCTGCTCGAAGGCGACCCACACCGGGTTGAGGAACAGCGGCAGCGTCACGGCCACGATCGCGAGCGCCGTCGCGAGGCCGATCAACGTGTTCGCGGCCCCGCCGTCGGAAGGTACGCACGGGGGCATCGTAGTCCGGCGCGAACGCCGCCGGCGGGGCCGGCTACTCGTCCTCGAGCGTCTCGGCCTGCTCCCACCAGCCCGCGATCGTCAGCGTCGGTCGGCGGCTCCTCGTTCAGCTCGATCGCCGCCGCGTGGATGCCGGGCCGGAAGACGTCGGCCGGCAGGTCGAGGATGTCGCGCAGCCCTTCGATGCCGGCCTGGATCAGCAGCTGGTGATCGTCCGGCCCGAAGCTCGCGAGGTTGAGCATCAGCGCCTCGTCGCGCCAGGCGAGGACGTCATTGGTCGTCGCGTCGAGCTGGTCGGCGAGGTACTGGCGGCGGGTCGCCGTCTCGGAACGCTCCAGCAGGAGCCCCGTGGTGAAGGTGCCCTGGCGCTCGAGCTTCTCGAGGAGGACGGGCTCGATGCGGGTCAGCTCGGTGATCGGCGGCATGGCGGCATTATCGGCCATGGACCGTGGGTCGAGCATACCCGGATCTCAATCCGCGGAGGGCTGGCGTGCCGCGGCCGCGGCGTTCCTGCTCGCGTCGACGGTTGTGGGTCCGGCCCGAGCGGGCCCAGGCGGTCGGCGGGCCGGTGGCAACCCCGTCCCGTTCCCGCTGGCCGCCCGCTCTCGGGCGGCCATCGCACCTGTCGCGGCTCGATGCGAGTTCCCTCAGCACTGCAGTTCATGGTCGTCGATGTCCGCGGTCGCGGCGTCGTCCAGACCCTATACGCCGGGCCGAACGGCGGGGAGGCCAGCTGCCGCATGACGGTCGACCAGACGGGCCCAGTCGCGGCTGATGGCGGCGGCGGGAGCACCGGCCAAGGCGGGGGGGCCCGATCCAGGCGTTCAGTCTCGAGCCTGGCGGCGGCACGGCTCGGGCGAGGCCAGCAGCACGTCGGGCGGGCCGGGCACGGGATCGCCGGGTCGCCATCGCGATGCCGGGCCAGCCGCCGTCACCGCATCGCTCGCGAACGGCTGGTACCTCGCCTGGTGGCCCGGCGCATGGCCGCGGGGCACCGCGGTCATCGGCCTCGATGTCCTCGGACAACAGGTGGACGAGGCGACGAACCATAGCCCGGCGAGGCCGGCCCACCCCGGCATGACGACGCCCGGAGGGGCTCCCCCGGGAGGCCGACTCCGGGCGCGTCGTTGGCGGGCAGGTCGCTTCAGTGCGCTCAGCTTCCTTCCGCCGCTGTGATCCGCTGCTGGGGGGTTAGCAGATCATGTCGCGGAATCTAGCGACCTCGTCCGCTCGTGGCTGTAGGTGGTATTCCCTATTGCCGCGAAATGTGGCCCGACGCAAGACTGGATCCGCCGCGCCGGGGCTGTGGCGGCACAAGGGGCACGATCAGGTCCGATCTGGACCAAGGAGGAATCGTGTCTCGACGCGTCTCAGCGATCGCCCTGGTGATGGCCCTTTGGGCCCTCTTGCTCCTACCGGGATCGGCAGCGGCCTATACCAAGAATCTGGCGTGGGCCCCAAGCGCCGGCGGGGCGCTGAAGTCGTACACCTTCGACGCCTACTCGACCCGCTGTCGGGCCGGATACCGGCTTCGCATCGAATTCGAACTGGGAAAGGTCACGGCGACGTCCGCGTACATCAGGTCCGTCCGCTTCTACTACTCCCGGTACAACAACATCTACTACACCACCGCCGATGTCTTCGACCCCACCATCTACGACTCTTACGGGCACGTCGCCAGCAAGGACGACGCGAACCTGTACCCCAGGGACGGTCACACGTGGCGGTGGGATGTGAATCGAACCTTCAACTTCACGAGGGACAAGATGATCGTTCTGGATCGAACGGACGACTACAGCACGCCCGGTGGATGTGGGGGGTCGTTCCTGTTCGAACCGACCGGAACCGCCACGTAGTCGACGAACGTCACAGCCACCCGCTCCGGCCCTTGCACGCCGGGGCGGGTACCTGGATCGAGCGGGTCAGCCGGCCGGCTTAGCCATCCCGCGACCAGCGCATGGGCCCGACCTTGCGTCCGAGCCGCCGAATCGGCGATCAGCGTGTCCAGGCGTCGCGCCCGGGTGGCCGCCTGCTTCGCGCTGGTCACCCAGTGCGTCACGGCCCGCCGGTACGAGGGCGGCCGCGACTCCCAGTCGGCCCACGCGGCGGCGTTCGCCCGGAACCGCGCCTCCTCCTCGGGCTGAAGGCGGCTGCCGCGCGCTCGTACGAGTAGATCGCTGTGTTCGCGTCCGGTCGCGCCTCGAACGCCGCCGAGCCCGGCCGGCCGCATCCGCCCCGCGTCGGTCAGCGCCGCGACCTTCGCGACGTTGATCGCGCTCCAGGTGCTCCCCTTGCGGCGCGGCGTGAACCGCTGGACGAACGACGTCTCGTCGACGCTCCGGCGGACGCCGTCGATCCAGCCCACGCACAGCGCCTCATCCACGGCCTGCGACCAGTCGACGCTCGGCCGACCGGTGGACTTGCGGTAGTAGCCGAGCCACAGCTCGTCCGCCGTCTCGTGGTTGGCGTCGAACCAGTCGCGCAGCTCCTCCGGCGTGGCGAAGAACCGGACGTCGTGCGGCTTGCGGGCTCGGGGCTCACGCAGCGGCCGCCTCGCGCAGCAGCGCCCAGGCCCGCTCGACGTGGCGCGCCTCGGTGCGGATGTTCCCGATCGCGAGCCGGATCGTGAACCGCCCGGCGAGGCGCGTATGCGACAGGAAGACCTCGCCGCCGCGGTTCACGGCATCCATGATCGCGGCGTTGCGGGCATCGAGCTCCTCCTCGGTCGTCCCGCGGCCCGGGTTCCAGCGGAAGCACACCGTCGAGAACGGCACCGGCGCCAGGCGCTCCCAGTCCGGATCCTCGTCGACCCAGCGCGGCGAACGCCTGGGCGAGCTCGAGATGCCGTTCGATGCGTCGTCGCAGACCCTCCAGCCCGAACCAGCGCAGCTGGATCCACAGCTTGAGCGCCCGGAACCGCCGACCGAGCTGGGGCTGGTACTCGTTGTAGTCGCGGACCGGGTGTCTCGCGGTCGAGCGTGCGGAGGTACTCGGGAACGAGGCTGAACGCCGCCCGGAGATCCGCCATGCGGCGGCGTCAGCAGCAGCGACGCATCGAGCGGCGTGAACAGCCACTTGTGCGGGTTCACGACGATCGAGTCCGCGCGCTCCCACCCGGCGAACGGCCCGCGCCGCTCCGGGATGCATCGCGACGACGCCGGCGTAGGCCGAATCGACGTGCAGCCACAGCCCCTCGCGGTCGGCGATGTCGGCGATGGCCGCGACCGGGTCGACCGAGGTCGACGAGGTCGTCCCGATGGTCGCCACGATGGCGATCGGTCGGTGGCCGGCGGCACGGTCGGCGGCGATGGACGCCGCGAGCGCATCCGGCCGCATCGCGTACCGATCGTCGACCGGGATCCTGACCAGCGACCGCGCGCCCCAGCCCGAGCGTCATGCACGCCTTCTCGATCGAGCTGTGCGCCTCGGTCGAGGCGTAGACCCGGAGCGCCGGGCACGTCCGGGCGCCCGGCGAGGCCCGCGGCGGCGACATCGAGGCCGGCGGCCTCCCGGGCGGCGGCGAGGGCGATCAGCGACGACGTCGAGGCCGTGTCCGTCAGCAGGCCGTCGAACGCCGTCGGGCAGCCCGAGCGCCTGGCGCAGCCAGTCGACGACGACTTCCTCGAGCTCGGTGCCGATCGGCGAGGTCCGCCACAGCATCGCGTTCTGGCCGAGCGCCGCGGTCAGCATCTCGCCCAGGATCCCCGGCCCCGACGCCGTGGTCGGGAAGTAGGCGAAGAAGCCCGGGTGCTGCCAGTGCGTGGCGTTCGGCTCGATCGAGCCGCCGGTAGTCGTCGAGGATCGCGGTCGAGCGGCTCCGGGGCCTCCGGCGGCGCGGCCGGGAACAGCGGGCGCAGCGACCCGGGCTCGATCGACGGGAAGACCGGCCGGTCCTCGATCGAGTCGAGGTAGTCGGCCATCACGTCGACCACGGCGTGGGCGGCGGCCCGGAAGGCCGCCGGATCGATGTCGGTCAGGCCGTCCCGCTGGGCGGCATCAAGGCGCGGCCCGTCCTCGCTCAGGTGGTCCGCTCCAGTTCGCGGAGCATTTCCTCGATCTGCGGAGCCATCGCGGCAAACGCCGCGATGGACAGGATGATCGCGAGGCCGACCGACGATCACGATGAGGACCAGGCACCCGACGACGACGGCTCCGTCGCCGCTGGTCGTGGAGCGGATGACCAGCGAGTTCGCCCACTTGTCATGGAGGCCCTGCCGTCGATCGTTCGTGATCGCGGTGAAGAACAGGAACAGCGAGAGCGCGAACTGTGCGATCCCGGCAGCCGACTGCAGCGCCGGCACGAGGATCAGGAGCGCGAGCGGAGCCCCGAGGGCGATGAACCGCTTGGTCGCCGCGACCAGGGACATGCCCCGCCGGTCGCCGCATCGACCACCTGCATCCGTAGGCCCCGCATGCCGGGCGTCGCGCGTGACCGCCGCTGGTCCAGAAGCCGACGAAGTACAGGAACTGGATCGCGACCGAGATCAGCGTGACGAGGATGAGCTCCGGCGTGACATCCATCACGAACGAGGTCGGCGCCGCGGTCGCGCCTGACTCCGCTGCATCGATGACCTGCTGCATCATGCTCGAGTAGTCGACTACGAGCAGCGTCAGGACGGTCGGGATGATCGAGACGATCAGGCCGTCGATGAAGTAGGCGACGAGCCGGGCGCCCATGCCCGCGATCACGTAGCCCTCGCGTCCCGGTGCCGCGTCGGCCGCAGCGGGCGCCGCCCACGCGACGAGCGGAGCGGCTGGTGCATCCGACGGGCCGGTGGGGTCGGTCGGGACCGACGGGCTCGCGCTGATGATCGGGCTGGGGGGGACGGCCGCCTCCGGCGGCATCGGCGCGGGCACGTCGAGCGGGGCGCGGGCTGGGCCGGGGTCGCGGGCGGCTCCGCGGGTGTCCAGGCGATGGTCGGCTGGTCCTCGGGCGGGACGGCTTCGTCGGGACCCGAGCCGTCGGGCCGTCGCTCCAGGTCGTCGGGTGGCTGGGTCATCGTCCTCCCCTTCCATGCGTGGACACCGGTGCCATGATAGGGGGCCGGATTCGACTTGGAGGCACCGATGGGAACCGATTCTCAGGCTGCCCGACTCGAAGACGCCGCGTGCGCCCGATGCGGCGAGTCGATCGCGCCCGGGTCACCTCTGTACTCCGACCATGTCCGGTCCGCCGACGGCCGACTTCGATGCGCGGAGTGCGAACGAGCCGAGCGCGGCATCGTCGCCCCGGACATGGATCGGCCCGACGTCCCGATCACGCAGCCGAACACGAATTTCCCGAACACGCACTGACGGCCGGGAGCGAAGGGCGAGGCCGGTGCTCCAGGAGATCAGGTCACGGCGACCGTTGACGCCTCCTCGGCGACCGCCTTCAGGTTCTCGGCGGAGTGTTGGACGTCGCGCTCGATCGCTCGCTCCGCGAACGCCTTGCTGAGCAGCTGGCCGAGCAACCCTGGGGCGATCTCGTACTCCATGTCGATCGTCACGCGGGTGCCCGACCCGTCTGGCTCGTAGTCGACGCGCTGGCGCGCACTCCCGCCGAGCGGCGTGGTGGCCGTCGCCACGAAGAACCGAGGCGTCTCGACCTCCTCGATCTGCCACGTGATGTCGAGCGGCCGGCCCGCGATCTTGGAGACGGCCGTGAAGCGACTGCCAGGCGCATCCAGGGGTCCATCAACGTCCTTCACGGACACGACGGTGGTGTTCCACTCGGGCATCCGTTCGGGGTCTCGGCCGATCGCCCAGACCTGCTCCGGCGGCACCTCGATATGGACCGAATGGCGAACGTGGCTCATCGCGGCCTGCCTCCCTGGGCGGCGCGGACGAGGACGACCGCGAGCAGGACGTCCGCGCACCCCACTGCGCGGCGGTTCGATGTCGCGAGCCCATCGGCGGGCTGGTCCACGGTCGATCCGTGACGACGATTGTGCCCGGCGCGCGGCGGTGAGTCCAGCCGCAGCGCAACAACGACCGACTCGATGCGTCTCCTCCTCCAGCGGGGCCGCGTGTGGCCCCCGATGGAGGGAGCTCGGATCATGAACAGAAGAATCGCCCTCGCCCTCGCGGCGGCGCTCGGTTCGACGCTGGCGTTCCCGTTCGCAGCCCGTGCGGACCAGGCCATCATGGCCGTGGATGGGTTCTTCGAGATCGGCCCGGGTGAGGTGGTTGATCACGCCGACGTCCTGATCATGAGCACAGCGGGCATCCCGACCGTGATCTTCGACGGGAGCGACCGGGTTCGCCGACAACGAAACCGTGGTGGCGACCATCAGTCTCAGCACGCAGGCGATCGACGGGCTCGGGACGGTCGAGTTGCTCAGCTCCCCGACGATCTCCGGTACGACGTCCGCCGATTGGACGACCGCCGAACCCAACGATTTCGAGTTCCAACCCGCGATCGAGCTCCGCTACACCGCGCCGACGGCCGCGGAGCTCGAATGCGACGACCACCCCGGCGAACGATTCACGACCCACCTCGGGGTGAGCGCGACATTCGTCGGGTCAGCGGGGACGACGGGGTCGTTCTCCGCGGACGACTTTCCTGGGGTCGTGTCGTTCGTCATCACGTGCCCGCGTGCCCGCACCCAGCACAGACCCACCGAGCTCAGACGCACCGACCGTGACCACCCCGCCCACGAACACGCTTCCTGCGCCGGACGCGGTTGGGCCTGGGGCCGACTCGGCGGGTTCCCTGCTGCTCCTCGTGGTCGCCGCGGGTGCCAGTGCGTTGATCGTCCTGACACGCCGGTCGAGCACGCATCGATCTCGGCGGTAAGACCATCCGTGGGCGGCGCCATCGATCCGAAGATCGAAACGGCCAGCCACGATGCACGGCGTACGATGCCCTCGACCCCCCAGGACCCTCGTAACCGACCGCCCGCGAAGCAGACTCGTCCGAAGGGTTCGGTGAATGATGCCAAGATCGATTCGACTCCGGGTCGGCCTGTACGCGCTCCTGCTCATGACCAGCGCCATCGCGCCAGGAGCGACTTCGGCTGGTGATGCCGGGGCGCTCGGTGGCGTCGCGAACGCGCCCCAGCCACGGGCCAGCGTCGCCGCCACGCTGACAGTCGCCGATATCGACGCCGGCAACTCGGCCACATGCTCGCTGATCTCCGACGGCTCCCTACGCTGTTGGGGGGCAGGCTTGCTCGGATATGGGGCAACGCACAGCGCCGTCCCAACCAAGGTGACGGGGATCAGCACGGCGACGAGTGTCGACACCAGCGGCTTCAGCGCCTGTGCGCTGCTGGCGGACCAGTCGATCAAGTGCTGGGGGGACAACTCCTCGGGTCAGCTCGGCGATGGGACGACGACGTCCGCAGTACGCCGGTCCCGGTAGCGGGAATCAACACGGCCATCGCAGTCAGAAAGGGGGCGGCCACACCTGCGCACTGCTCTCGGGCGGAACGGTCCGCTGTTGGGGGTACAACGAATTCGGCGCAGATCGGCGATGGGACGACGACGGACCGCCATACCCCAGTCGAGGTGCCAGGCATCAGCACTGCCATCGCGGTCGTAGCCGGCTACCACCACTCCTGCGCGATCCTTGCCGATCACACCGGCCGATGTTGGGGCTGGAACAACCAAGGCGAGCTCGGTGATGGGACGACGACAGACCGGAGCGCCCCAGTCCCGGTCTCCGGATCTCAGCAACGCCGTTGCCATCGATTCCAGCGGCGGCCAGCACACTGTGCCCGCCTCGATAACGGCTCCATCCGCTGCTGGGGGGACAACGAACTGGGCCAGCTTGGCGATGGGACGACGACCGATCGTCATTCGCCGGTCACCGTCACGGGAATCTTCACCGCGACAGCGATCGCCGCCGGCCATTCGCACACGTGTGCGCTCCTTGCCGACCACACCCTTCGCTGCTGGGGCCACAATTACTTCGGCTCGGTTGGTGATGGCACGATCGTGGATCGGCGCACTCCGGTGAAGGTCGTCGGGATCAGCACCGCGACCGCGATCACGACCGGCGCGGGCCAGTCCTGCTCCATCCTCGCCGACGGCAGCGCCTGGTGCTGGGGCGAGGGCGAGTTCGGCCAGCTCGGGAACGGGACACCGACGCCTCGCCAACTCACCCCGATCGCCGTGATCCGCCCCAGTGCGCCGTTTACCGACATCGCCAACTCGGTCTTCAAGTCCGACATCGAGTGGGCGTACCTCACGGGCCTCTCGAGTGGGTGTTCGCCAACCCTCTATTGTCCCGGCACCCGCGTGACCCGCGAGCAGATGGCAAGCTTCCTTGCCAGGGCGCTCGGACTCCAGGGCAACGGAGTCGATGTCTTCACCGACGACGAGACCAGCATCCACGAGCCGAACATCAACCGCGTCTACGCGGCAGGGATCACCACCGGTTGCGGAGGCAGCAAGTTCTGCCCCAAGGGCATCGTCTCCCGTGGGCAGATGGCGAGCTTCCTCTCCCGGGCCCTCGATCTGAGCGGGCCGGCGCCCAATGCCTTCACCGACGACAACGGGAGCATCCACGAGCCGAACATCAACCTCATCGCCCGCGAGGGGATCGCCACCGGCTGTGGCGGCGGCAAGTACTGTCCGACGGCAAGCGTCACCCGCGGCCAGATGGCGGCCTTCCTGCATCGGGCCTTCGGACCGTAAGGAACATCCAGTGGATCGTGATGGGCCTCGTCGCCTCTAACGACGCCCGGAGGGCGGAGTGGCCGCTCCGGGCATCGTGTCGTGACGGGTGAGTTCACTGGGTCACCCGGCCAGACGTCCCGATCCGCAGTGCCCGACGGATCAGACATCCAGCCTAGGCCTAACAGCCGTCTAGGAAGAGCGGGAAAACCCGCTTCGTCGCGAACGGTCCCGACCGGAACAGGTGCGTCAGATGCGCGGCAACCGTCAGCGGATGCGGGTCGCGTACGTCACGCTGGTCGTCGGTGAGGTGTTGCCGAAGCGGTCGATCGCGACCAGGGTGAGGGTGAGGGTGCTCCGCCTGCCGGTGATGACGCCGGCGTCATTGAGGAAGTCCTCGCCCACGAAGATCTCCCAGACGCCGTCGGGGTCGGCCTGGGTGACGTTGTAGAAGGGCTCGCCTGACGGGGTGTACAGCACGACGCTACTATCGGGCTCGGCGGTGCCACGCAGCAAGAAGGACCGGGTCGTGATCGTGGTCCTCTCCGCGGGGCTCGTCACGACCGGCACAGCCGGCGCGACCGTGTCCACGATGAGCGAGACCGATGTCGTGACCGCTTGGTCCTCCGTCGCGCGCATCGTGGCGATCAGCGTCTGCGGGCCGCCACCGACCCCTTCGAAGCGGGCGAAGAACTGGTCGAACTCACAGCGCGTGGTGGTGCTCTGACCGTCGAGCTCGATGGTCACGAGCAGGTCGAGCACGCACGTGCCGGTGACGTACACCTGCGTGGACGTGGCCTCGCCCTCGACGGGCGACGTGATCGTCAGGCTCGATGGATCAAGCGTGACGACGTGCGAGACGCAGTCGGTCGCGATCGGCCGACCCTGGAAGTCGGACATCTCTGCGCACACCTGGCTCGGACCCCATGGCAGGGTGAGCGTGATGGACCAAACGCCATCGACCGCCGTGGTGGCCTCGGTGAAGACGCCGTCGACATAGAGACGGACCACGGCATCCACGTTCGACTCTGCGGTCCCGCTGAACACCACCTGGGGCAGGCCGCTCGTGGCGCCGTCGGCTGGATCGGTGATGGCGACGGTCGCCACGGGAATGGGACTGGATGTGAACGTTCGCGTGAGGGTCGCGACGACCGTGCTGCCGTCGAGCGCAAGCTGCTCGGCCGTGAGGGTGTGGCTGCCCTCCGGGACCGCGACGTACTCGTGGTAGAAGCTGTACTCCGTGCACGGAAGGAGGATCGAGGATCCGTCGAGCGTGAGCCGGACGGTGGATCGGTCGTGGCAGCCAGCCGGCGGCCGTGAACGTGCTCGGGACGATGGCTCCGTCCTCGGGGAAGAGCGATGACAGGTACGCCCCGTCGACCGCGACGGTGTAGCGAGATGCAGCTTCGTCCCAGCGACGCTCCGGCAGCATCGAACGCCTCGGCGCAGATCTCCGTGGCCCCGGCCGGCTGCCCGTTTACGAACGTCGACCACGCCGACTTGGACACCGAGGCGAAGTAGGTGTTGGGGTCGTCGCCGATGGTCACGGTCACCGACGTCGCGCCGCGCGCGGTGCCGCTGATGACAAGGTTGCAACCGGTACCGGTCGAGCCCGGTGCGGGCGAGGTGATCTGGACCGCGGGGCGGTCTGGTTTGGCCGCCTGGACGCTCGCCGCTGAGCCGAACGCGAAGGCGGCGATGAGCGTTGCGAGGACCCAACGGGCGCGGCGCGAGCGCATGGGGCGCATTCGAATCCCCCCCTCTTCGTCGACAGCTACCCCGGCCGTTCGATCCTACCCGTGGTGGCCCATGAAACCTCTCGAACGCAGTGCGTTCCATGTTGCAAGGACATGGCGGTGCCATGACGACTGCGCGAGGGCGGATCGTTCTGGACATCGTTCTGATCGTTGGGTTTCGTCCTCGTCGCGAAGCGTTGTGGCGTAGGACTACCACCCGTAACCAGCCTGGGCGGGTGTGCGAACGGTCGCGGTATGCGTCGTCGCTAGACTCTCGGTCGATGGACTCGTCGATGCCCACGGACCTGGCTGACTGGGTCGCTCGATCCTCTTCGGGCTGTTCTGTGTGTTTCGTCTGGGAATACCGGCGGCTCGCCAAACGGTGGGGCCCAGGCCGTGGGCGCAGGTTCGACTCGGACGATGATGGAGGCGAAGGGGACGGAGGCGAGGGCGGTGATGGCGGAGGCGGGGGCGATGGCGGAGGAGGCGACTGACAGGCTAGCCGTCGCGCCCTGCCGCCTGAGGGCCGCTTAGGACGGCTCGAGGTTCGTCGTCGGCCTCATGTCAAAGACAGGCGTCACCAGGCTGGGTCCGTCGTACAGTGAGCAAGGACGCCGGGGTCGGCATGTCCCTGAGGAATGAGCCGATGGCCTCATCGCCGGCCGATGCGCCATCGTGGCCCGCCGGGCCACGAGGATTGCGCATCAGCGTCGCGACACCGTCCGAGCGTGAGCAGATCTATCGGATCCGTCACGACGTGTACGCCCTCGAACTCAGGCAGCACCACGCAGAAGCCAGCGGCCGCCTGACCGACGCTCTCGACGCCTTCAACGAGTACATCGTCGCCTCGATCGGGACGCGCGTCGTCGGCTTCGTCAGCATCACGCCGCCGGGTCACGAGCGGTATTCCCTCGACAAGTACGTCGCGCGGAGCGAGCTTCCGTTCGAGCTGGGAGACGGCGTCTTCGAGGTCCGCATCCTCACCGTGATCGCGCCCCTCCGGGGCAGTCCGATCGCCGGAATCCTCATGTACGCCGCGCTGCGCCTCGTGGAATCCCGAAGTGGGACACGGATCGTCCTGATCGGCAGGACGGAGCTCGTCGACGTCTACCGGCGAGTCGGCATGGAACTGGTCGGGAGGACGGTCCGATCGGGAGCCGTCTCGTTCGAGGTGATGAGCGCGACGGTTGAGGCGGCTCGTGATCGGGCGGCCCGCTACGTGTCGGCGTTGCGGCGAGTGGAACCGCTCCTTGACTGGCAGCTCGACGTTCCCTTCGAGCCACGGCACCCGCTGGCGCGCGGTCGTGGACCCGGCCACGACCGACCGGCTCGAGGTCGCTAAGCATGCGGCCTCCTATCGGCTGATCTCAGTCGTCAACACCGGCAGGACTAGATGGAGGGGCGCCGTCCTGCCCCGCGTGGTTAGGGCTCACGCCGGGGCCGCCAGGTCCCTCCTCGGGAATTCGAACAGTGACCATGCGATCGCAACGACAGCGACCGCCGCCGGCAGCAGGAACTTGATCGCCGGCGCCGTCCCCTCGAGCACCTGCTTGGCCTTGACGTAGTGGAACAGCGAGTAGTCGGCGATCCACTGCCGCGTCAGGCCACAGCGACGCGACGACATCGATGACGTACATCACCAGGACGACCACGAGCGTGATCCCGGCGGCCGGGGCGAGGCGGTCGAAGGACACCGATGCGGCCAGTCCGATCGACATGAACGCCACGAACAGCAGCCACCCATTGAGCCAGACGAGCGGCACGTTCCCGACGGTCAGCTCGCTGATGACGCCAGCACCGATGCGCTGACCACGTTGGCGGTCAGCTCGAGTGCCAGCAGCAGCCCGACGAACAGGGCGCCGGCGACGAACATCGTCACGTAGAGCGCGCGGCGTGAGATGGGCCGGGCGAGGAGCACCTCGAGCGTGCCGCGCTGCCGCTCGCCGGCGATCGCGGCGACCGGGAACCCCACGGCGAACACGGTGTTCAGATGCCACCGAGAACGGGTGGATGAAGCCGATGGCGATCGAACCCGGCAGCGTGAACATGTCGCCGCCGCCGAACTGCGAGAACTGCTCGAGGATGAGCCCGGACACCATGGGTCGCAGATCTCTTGCCGAACGTGGCGTAGATGATCGGCAGGATCAAGCCCCAAGCGGTGAGCCGAGCGCGCACGACGAGCAGCTGCACCCGCTGCGGCGATCGCCCGGCCGAGGAACAGCGGCTCACGCCGCCTCACTCACGCTGGTCGGTCCTCGGGTGGCGGTCGTCCGCGTAGTACTCCAGGAACGCCTCCTCGAGGTGCGCCGGCTCGATGGTCAGGTCGACCACGTGGGCGCGCGCGATCGCCGCCAGGAACGGAGCCGACTTCGCCCTCGAGCTGGCAGGTGATGACCAGCCGTCCCGCGACGCGGACGTCGCTCACGCCGGGAACGCCCTCGAGGTCCGGCGGCTCGCCGTCGACCCGCATCTCGACGTTACGCTTCGGCGGGCCGAGCAGCGCATCGACGTCCGAGAGGGCGACCAGCCGGCCCGCCGGATGATGGCCACCCGGTCGCAGACCCGCTCGACCTCGGACAGGACGTGCGACGAGAAGAAGATCGTGCGGCCATGCGGCGCAGCTCGTCGAGGATCGTCGTAGAAGGCGCGCTGCATGAGCGGGTCGAGGCCCTCGGTCGGCTCGTCGAGGATCGCCAGCTCGGGATCGTGCTGGAGGGCCTGGATGATGCCGATCTTCTGGCGCATCCCGCGCGAGTAGTCGCGCACCGGCCGCGGAGGGTCGCCGCCGACAGCTCCAGCCGGTCGAACAGCTCCGCGCGGCGGACGGCGGCCGGCCGTACAGGTCGGCCAGGTAGTCGAGCAGGTCGATCCCCGGTCATCGTGTCGTACAGCGCGATGCCGCCCGGCAGGTAGCCGTCCGCCGGCGGATCTCGACGACTGTCGCGGACGATGTCACGGCCGAGGACGGTCGCCCGACCCGGCGGTCGGGTGCAGGAACCCGAGCAGCAACCGGATGGTGGTGCTCTTGCCGGCACCGTTGGGGCCGAGGAAGCCGAAGATCTCGCCCTCGCGGACCTCGATCGAGAGATCCTCGAGCGCCCGGATCTCGGCGTCGGGTGGACCACGGAGGATGGGCGTCGGGGCCGTGCCCGTATCGCTTCGACAGACCCGACGTGACGATCGCGTCCACGGCGTCAGGCTACAGCGGGCGGTGGATAGACGGGCGGCCCGTCCGCCTGGAGCGATGAGCAAGCGGCATCAACGGGGTGATGACGAACTCGTCGGTGGCCCCCGCTCCGGAGGCAGCTTTCGGCGACGGCCGGCCGCGCTATTTCTAGGTTGAGGGGGCTATCAGTTCGCCCTCATCCAGACGTCGGCGCCCTTCTCGGGCACGACGCCCATCTCGCCCGGCGGGACTTCGACTTCCCCAAGACTCTCCCAGGCCCAAAGCCACATACCTTGGACGTCGGCGTCTTTGCCGAGGACACCGATGTACACGGAACCCCAGACGGCCCGGTAGTTGGAGTAGCCGGGCTTGTTCACGAAGCCCGCATGTCGCTGGCGACAGTCGAGCTGCTTCTGCTCGCCTTCCCCATATGTCGAATAAGCACTTCTCCCAGCGGCGCCGGCTCTCGTCGCGGTTGAACTCGATCCCCTTGTCACGGATCCGGGCGCGGTAGTGATCGAGGCCGCCTCGGGAGAACCGAAGAGATAGAAGCCGACCCGGGCGACTGCGGTTACCTCCGGCCGGCACTCGACGGCGGCGATCGTGCCTCGCGGGAGATCCTTGCGCCTGGGAGCGCACCCCTGCGCGGCATCCTTGCGTATGCTGGCTTGGATGGTTTGTTCGAGCTCCGTCCAGGCGACCGGTGTCGCCGAGGCTTGCGGCGGCTGGGAAGGGTCCGGTGACGTGCTGGCACTCGGCATCGCTGCCGAAGTCGGACCAGGCTCGCGGCTGGCCGGCCCGCTGGTCAAAAGGGTCGGGTTCGCCGCGGGCACGCAAGCCGCCACCGTCAGGACCACCGCGACGAGCGAGGGCATGCGTGTCATATCAGCAGACGATGTCGTCCGGACCGGCTGCCACCATCCGCCAGGCTCTGCAATGGCAAAGATCGAGTGGCCCGACGCGCTATAGGCAGCGAGCACGACTGCGTGATACGCCGGCCCGCGAGGGTCGTACGCCAGGCCCACTTCGCAGTCGAAGGTCCCTGTCCAGCGTCCAACTGACAACGCCGTCCGACGCCGGCGCCGTGGCGAGCAGCGTGCGAACCGACGCCGGCAATGGGGTGTGCACGACGAGACATGGCCCACTGGTGCCCGGGGACGGGTTTGCGGGCTTGGCGATGCACTCGGTCACGCCGTAGACCCTGATCTCGACGCCCTCGCTCCGCGGCGCTCCCCACCTCACCGTCTGGGTGATCTCGGTCGATGACGCGTCGTCGCCCACGCGGCTCTCATCGAACGACGACGCCTGTTGGCTTCGGCGGCACAGGGACCGGCGTGGGTGTCGGGCTGGCTGGGGGTCGGTGCTGGGCTGGGGCTCCGCGGGAACTCCGTCGCTGCCGGGCTCGTGCTGGCCGTGGTGGTCGGGCTCGCTGTGACCGCGGTGGCCGCGTCGATCGGTGTCGGGACCGGAGCGGGTGACGGGGCACCGCTCGCCCCGCACGCCGCGATCACGCCCGCGACGATCACCGCCAGGACTGCTCGACTCCAAGCCACCCAGGTCCCTCCAGCGCGACCGTCTGCCGTTACAACATCTGAGACGTCCTGGACGTCGAGATGTGTCAACCCAGCCCGGGACCACGCGGGAGCCGGGCACTGGCAGCCCAGCCGTCGCGACCGCCCAACACGATCACCCGCCCAACCGTGACTCTCGGGGCCACTGCCCAAACGTCAATGGTGCAGACGTTGATGGCGCCCGCAATCAAGTCGCGACGTTCACCGTCGCCAGGGGATAAGCCTGCGGGTCCGGGCGCGGTAAGCCGCGTAGGCCGGGAAGCGCTGCGAGAGCCACGCCTCCTCGCGGGCAGACTTCACGCGTAGGAAGGCTGCGAGCGCCGCGGCAAGGGCGACAGCGACGACGGACGCCTGGGCGACTGCCCAGCCGAATGCCGCGAGGATCAGCCCACCGTATATCGGGTGGCGGACGACGGCGTAGGCACCCGTGTCAACGAGGCCGGCGTCGTCGCGTGGCCTGGGCAGCGGCGTCATGGCGACTCCGAGGTCGACGACCCCACGTACGGCGAGGGCGACGCCACCTGCGAGCAGGGCGACTCCGACGACGATGCCGGCGATCCGCAGCGGCCCGGACCAGTCCGGCCCGAGCGACCAGCCCGCCGCCGCGACGACGACGAGCAGTACACCCTGGATCAGGACCCATCCCTCCCCCCGCGGGCCAAGCGACGGCAGGCGCGTCATGGCGGCATGCTACGCGTCAGGCTGACCGGCGCAGGCTCGCGGGCACGACGGACCCTCGCCAGCCGACGTCGGGCGCGCCATGAACGTTGGTCGATGACCTTCACCGTCGCAAGCCGCGACGCGCCACTTCAGAACCCCGAGGTGTCCGGCGCTCTTGGGGCGGCGCCGATGAAGCACAGGAGGACGATCACGACACCGACGCAGCCTACGGCGACGGTCTGGCCCCACGACCTACCGGAGGCTTGCTCCGATTGCTTCTTGTCGGGCGATGGCCTCCAGGGCACTCGAGGCCTCATGTATCCGCGATGACGCCCCCCGCGCGGTCACTCTATGCCCTGCGGGGCCGGGGCAACGTCGGCCGATCAGCTGCGACTCTCCTGGGGCTGTGGCGATCGCGTGGCGAGGAGTTCACCGCAGTGATTGCAGCGTGACCTGCGATCCGCCGCTACTTTCTTACCGCACCACGGGCAGATCCGCAGCTCGGGTCCCACCCCAAATGGGCACCACCTGCGGCTCGTTGTGGGAACTGGACGGTGTGAATGTCCCGAGTCCACGCCACGCGGCCACCAGAACGATGAGGTTCACCGCGGCAAGGACCGACAAACCGGGTGCCATGTCCGGCTGCAGGGGAATGTTCAGCACCAACACGAGGAGCAGCAGGATGTTGCCGCTGATCGCACGGCCCCAGGCCGTTCCATGACCGCGAGCGATGCCACGCACAGCGGAGAGGCATAACGCGCCTCCGAAGACGAGCGTGCTCCCGATCAGGAGGAGCCCCGCGAGCCGGAAGTCGTAGGCGTAGCCTCGCGACGAGGCAGTCACGAGCACGCCGGTAGAGGTGGGCAGCGCCCATGAGGGTGATGAGACCTCCGACGAACAGCGTCATGCCGGCGGCGGCTGCGACTGCGAGAACGTCCAAGGGCTCGGTTCGGTCCGTATCTGGTGATGGTGCGCCGTCATGCGGCGCATCGGGTGTCGTGGCCATCCTTGCCACCTCCCCCGAAGATCGCGTGCTCGTGCGCTCCCAGAGTAGGGCGGGCGTCAACGGGGCCAAGGGTGGACTAGCCCCGGACGAACTGGCCCAGACTTGCCGTCACCACTTATCCGGCACCGACCGCAGTGGCCGACGATCCGGCCGCGTCTGCCGGCGTCGCGGTCGCGGTACCGCCAAGCGGCGGCTCGTCGCGCGGGCCGCGGAAGATGCGGATCGTCCAGATCAGGCCGATGACCGCGGTAGCGGCAGCAAGCACGCGAGAGCACGACGTTGCTCGGCAGCCCCAACAGCCTCGGCGGGCCACCGCCAAACGTGTGTGGCGTCGAGAAAAGGGACCAGCCCGCGAACGCCACCGCGATCGTGGCGATGATCGCTACCGCGAGTAGGAACCGCGTCGGCCAGTAGCCGGGCGCCTTGTCAGGCTTGATGCCGCCATCGTGTGTCCGACCGGGAGCGCGTCTGCCAGCGTGGTGTCTTTCGGTACCGCCAGTGCGCCGACCCCTCTTCGGTCCGCCGGGGCGATTCGGATGATCCACGCCTCGCCGACGAGCAGCCCGATGATGGCGAGCGCGAAGATCAGTCCCAAGTCATGGAGAAGGAGCCCGGGTTCAAAAACATGCCCAGATCGTAGAGCACCGGTGCAAGGAGACCGCGATCGCCCGACGAGCCGGGGCGACGATAACCTAGCCGTCACTATTTTCCGGACACTAACCGGTGGCACGTCACGTCAGCGAGGAACAGAAGCGCGTAGCCGCCAACTGTCCGCCAGTGTTGCCTGTTGCTACCACGATTTCACACCCGAACCCCTTGTTCGTGCATTTGAGCGGGGGAATTGGTCGGGGCGGCCGGATTTGAACCGACGACCACCAGTCCCCCAGACTGGTGCGCTACCAGACTGCGCCACGCCCCGACGGAGCCCGCAGTCTAGCACTCCGCCGCGCTACCCCAGCCCGCCGAGCTCGTCCTTCGACTCGCGCGCCAGCAGGTCGATCAGGCAGCGCTGGACGCTCTTGCCCTCGAACAGGGCGGCGTGGACCTCCTGCGCGATCGGCATCTCGACGCCCAGGCGCTCCGCGAGCGCGAGCGCCGCCTCGACCGTGTAGGCGCCCTCGGCCGTACCCGGGCAGCGTCGCCTCGATCTCCGCCCACGGCCGGCCCCGCGCCAGCTCCTCGCCGAGGCGGTGGTTCCGCGACAGCGTCGAGCCGCACGTCGCGATGACGTCGCCGATGCCCGCCAGCCCCGCGAACGTCAGCGGGTTCGCCCCGGCCGCGAGCCCAGGCGCATCATCTCGGCCAGACCGCGGGTCATCAGCCCGGCCTTGCCGTTGTCGCCGAAGCCGAGGCCGTCGGCCGCGCCCGCCGCGATCGCGACGATGTTCTTGAGCGCGCCGCACAGCTCGACGCCGAGGATGTCGCGGTTCACGTACAGCCGGAACTCGCGCCGGCCCAGCCGCTCGACGATCCGGCTCGCGAGCTCGGGGTCGTCGGCGGCCACGACCGCCGAGGCGGGCAGGCCGCGGGCGATCTCGGCGGCGAGGTTGGGCCCGGAGAGCGCGGCGACGCGCGCCGGCGCGATGCCGCCGGCCTCGGCGATGACCTCGCTCATCCGCAGGAGCGTGCCGCGCCTCGAGGCCCTTGACGACCGACAGCACGTCCGCGCTCGGCCGGCGATGTGCGGCCCCACCTTGGCCGCGACCGCGCGCAGGTGCGGCGACGGGTCGCGAAGATCACGAGGTCCACGGCCGCGACGCCAGGTCCGCCGGGTCCGCGGACGCGACGAGCGCGCTCCGGGCAGCTCGACCCCGGGCAGCCGCGCTCGTTGCGCTGCGTCCGGTTGATCTCCTCGGCCAGCTCCTCGCGGTGGCACAGCAGGAGCACGGGCTCGCGCTTCGCGACGATCGTGGCGAGCGTGGTGCCCCACGCGCCGGCCCCGACGACCGCGACGCGCGGGCCGGCCATCAGCGCGACCGGCGGGTCTTGCGCGCTCGGCCCGTCGCACGGGCTTGACCTGCGCCGAGCGCGCTCTTCTTGCGGCGCGGCAGCTTGACCGACGCCCGCTCCCGGAACACGAGGCGGATCGGCGTCCCGCCGAACCCGAACGTCTCGCGCAGCCGGTTCTCGAGGTAGCGCCGGTAGGTGAAGTGGACGAGCGCCGCGTCCGACGCGAAGAACACGAACGTCGGCGGCGCGATCGCGGCCTGGGTCGCGTAGAAGAACTTCGGGCGCCGGCCGCGCACCGGGGGCGGCGGCGTCCGCTCGAGTCGCGGCCATCAGGACCCGGTTGAGCTCGCCGGTCGGGATGCGCCGGCGCCGCTCGGCCCAGATCTCGACCGCGGCCTCGAGCACCCGACCCACGCGCTGCCCGGTCTTCGCGCTGATCGAGACGATCGGCGCGAAATCGAGGAACGGCGCCTCGTTGCGGATCCACTCGACGTACTGGTCGAACGTCCGGTCGGTCTTCTCCTCCACGAGGTCCCACTTGTTGACCGCGACGACGAGGCCCTTGCCCTCGTCGACGACGTAGCCCGCGACGTGGGCGTCCTGCGCGGTCAGCCCCTCGACGGCGTCGATCACGAGGACCGCGACGTCGGCGCGCGACGATCGCGCTCAGCGCCCGCAGCGTCGAGTACCGCTCGGCGGCCGGACCGGACGCGACCTTGCCGCGCCGCCGGATGCCCGCGGTGTCGATGAGGATGATCTCGCTGCGGCCCCACGCGAGGCGCGTGTCGATCGCGTCGCGCGTGGTGCCCGGGATGTCCGACACGATCGCCCGCTCCTCGCCGAGCAGCGCGTTGAGCAGGCTCGACTTGCCGACGTTCGGCCGGCCGACGATCGCGATCGAGGCCGGTCGCCGTCTCGGCCTCGGCGGCGATCGCCGCGTCCCAGCGTGCCGCCTCGGTCTCCTCGAGATCGTCGGTCTCGGCGCCGTCGTCGCCGTCGGCGCGGTCGCCCTCCTCGGGCTCGCCGACCACGAACGGCTCGAGCCGTCCGGCCGCGACCTCGTCGGACCACGCCTCGGCCTCGGCCTCGCGCGCCTTGCGCGCGAGCTCTCCTCGGCGTCTCCGGCGGCAGCGCCCAGACGATCGCGTCGAGCAGGTCGCCGGTGCCGCGGCCGTGCGGACGCCGAGATCGGGTAGGTCTCCTCCCAGCCCAGCGCGTAGAACTCCGCGCCCTCGAGCTCGCGCTTCTCGTTGTCGGCCTTGTTGACGGCCACGAGCACCGGGAGCTGGCGCGCGGCGCAGCAGCTCGGCCGCCTCCTGTCCGCCGGCGTCAGGCCGGTCGCGGCATCGACGACGAACAGGATGACGTCGGCCTCGGCGATCGCGAGGCGCGCCTGCTCCTGGACCCTCGCCTCGATCGGGTCGCCCGGGTCGACCTCGAGGCCGCCGGTGTCGACGACCACGAACCGCCGGCCGTTCCACTCGGCGTCGCCGTACAGCCGGTCACGCGTCGTCCGGGCGCGGTCCTCGACGATCGCCGTGCGCGCCCCGACGACGCGGTTGAACAGCGTGGACTTGCCGACGTTGGGCCGGCCCACGATGGCCACGACCGGCAGCGCCCCGCCGAGCCGTAGTCGTCGACGGTGTGCCGGGCTTGCGCACGGCGGCCGTCAGGCTGCGCCGGACGACGGTCGCGCGGTGCGTCGGGAGGGAGGTCGGTTCGGCCGGCCGGCGTGGCGGCCACGGCCAGGGCGGCGCCGGCGAGCTCGGCGGCGTGTGCCTGGACCTCGGGCGTGCCGGCCAGCTCGAGGATGCGCTGCGGCGACGTCGCGAGGTCCTCGATCGGCGTCGACGTGCCGCCGGTGACGCCCGACGACCCGGGCCGTCGAAGACCGTCGGGTCGGTCAGGTCACGGACGCCCTCGACCTGGATCGCGGGCGTGCCGGCGATCCCGCACAGGCGCGTCAGCTCCTTCGTGTTGGCGCTGGACCGGCCGCCGACGACGACCATGAGGTCGACCTCGCTGGCGGCCTCGATCGTGTCCTCCTGGCGCCGGATCGTGACCGGGCAGACGGTGTTGACGATCTTCAGCTCGTGGGCGCGCGCCGACCATGAACGCGGCGAGCTTCTCGAACTTCCAGGGCGGCTGGGTCGACTGGCTGATCGAGCGCCATCCGCTTCTTGCGCGGGATGGCCGCTCCCACTCCTCTTCCTCGTCCACGACGATGGCGTCGGGGGCGAACCCGAGCATGCCGACGACCTCGGGGTGCTTGGGCGTGCCCGAGCAGCACGATCGTGTAGCCCTCCTCGACCAGCTTCGCCAGCTCGCGGTGCTCCTGGATGACCCAGGTGCAGGTGCCGTCGATGACCTCGAGGCCGCGCTCCTCGGCGCGCTCCATGACGTCCGGGCGGCACGCCGTGGGCCCGGATGACGACCGCGGCGCCGTGATCGACGTCGTCGAGCGTGTCGACGGTCTGGATGCCCAGCGTCCTGGAGGTCGCGCGATGACGCCCTCGTTGTGGACGACCTGGCCGAGGGTATGCGTCGCCTTGCCGGCGGCCGAGGCCTCCTTGGCCTTGTCGATCGCCTCGCGAACGCCGTAGCAGAACCCGGTGCGCTTCGCGATCCGGACTTCCTGGACCATTCCCACGTCGCTCGATTATCGCACGGGGCCCCGTTCAGGCCCCCGTACGACGCCCCGCTGGCGCTCGGGCAGGAGCGCGGCGATCCGACGCATGATCACGTCCGTGGCTGGGACTTGGCGTCCCCCTTCGCGACGTCTGGAGGGAGCACATCGGCGAGGCGGAACGGGGAACCGACACGCACCGTGACCCGTCCGCCGGGTGCGGCAGCCGCTGCCCTCGCGGCCACACGCGGTCGGAACCGGCGATGCCCGACCGGCACGATCGGCGCCCCGGTCCGCAGGGCCAGCGATGCGACGCCGTCACGGCCCTCCTGCAGCGCCCCGTCGGGGCTGCGCGTGCCTTCGGGGAACACGAACAGCACATGGCCCTCATCGAGGATCCGCTTGGCGAGCCGGTAGGCCTCGACGTCCGCCCTCGAGCGGTCGACCGGATGCACACCGCCGTGACGGGCGATGTACCCCACGACCGGCCACGCGAAGAGCTCCTTCTTGCCGAGCCACTGGAATCGCCGCCCGATCTTCGGGATGAGCCACGAACCGAGCACGACCGCATCGAGGTTCGAGGCGTGGTTGGCCGCGACGATGACGCGGGCCCTCGCGCGGGATCTCGTCGAGGGCGCCCTCCACGGACATACGGGTCATCGCCCGCCCGAAGAGCCGGCCACCGAACGTGAGCAGCGCGATCAACGGCGTGATGGAGCTGTCGAGCGGCGTCGGGCCGACGGCGTTCGCACCGCGGGCGTCGCGGCTGTCGGTCACGGCGCGTCGCTCGTCGGCGCGGGCGTCCGAGGCGTGGCGCGCCTCGGCGTCCCGGATCGCGCCGACGACCGCGGTCGACGGTCTCCTCGAACTCGTTGCCGTCCGTGGTGATGATCCGGGCATCCGGGGCGATGCGGAGTGGAGCGACCTGGCGGGTCGCATCCAGGTGGTCGCGCCGGCGCAGCGCCTCAAGGATGGCCGCGGCCCCCGGGCTATCCGGATCCAGGCCGCGTTCGCTCGGCGCGGCGGCGGGCCCGCTCGGTCACGGACGCGTCGAGGTAGACCTTGAGGTCGGCGTCGGGCAGCACGACCGTACCGATATCACGCCCGGCCATCACGATCCCACCGTCCCGGGCGAGGTCTCGCTGGCGCTGGAGCAGGGCCGAGCGGACCTCCGGCACGGCAGACACCGCCGACACGGCGGAATCGACCGCCGGCGCGCGGACGTCGGCCGTGTGATCGACCCCATCGACGAGCACGCCGGCGAGGCGTCCGTCCGCGTCGCTCGCGAGCTGGACGTCGTCGACCAGCCCCACGAGGCCCTCCGGATCGTCCACGGAGACGCCGCGCGCCTCGGCCAGCCACGTGACGGCGCGGTACAGCAGACCCGTATCACAGAAGCGGTAGCCGACCTCCCGCGCGGCGGCCGCCCCGACGCTGCTCTTGCCCGACGAGCCCGGCCCGTCGATGGCCACGACCAGGCCCATCAGCTGGCTCCGCGTGGTCGAGCCGCGGATCGGTGACGGCCAGCCGGCCGCGACGTTCCCGCCCCCGCCGGCGCCCCGCGGGTCGCCGGCGCCTTCCGCCCGCCGCTCGCCGCACGAGAAGTGCCCGCCCCGGCACCGAGACCACGGATCTCGGGCGCCTTGAGCTGGCGGACTACGCCGCTGCGCAGGCCGTCGATGCGGACCGGGCCGATGCGGACCCGCACCAGGCGCTGGATCGGCGCCCCGACGGCGCCGAACATCCGGCGCAGCTGGCGCTTCCAGCCCTGGGTCAGCGTCGCGCGGTACCAGGTCAGATCCGGCGACGGGAGCCGGTCGCAGCAGCTCGCTCAAGCCGCTGCGTCTCGATGGCGGTCATCGGCCGGAGAGCGCCGAGCGTGGCCAGCCCCTCGTCGAGCGGGATCCCCGCCTGGAGCGCCTCGGCCTGCCCGCTCGTCGAGCGGCGCCCCGAGCCCGATGGCGTACTCGCGCTCGACGCCGTGGCGCGGATGGAGCACCCGGTCGGCCCACTCGCCGTCGTTGGTCAGCAGCAGCATCCCCTCCGAGTCCTGGTCGAGCCGACCGACCGGGTACAGCCGCGCGCCGTCGGGCACGAGCGCCGTCGGGATGAACTCGAGCACGGTCTGCGCCGGCGTGCCGGTCCTGGGTCGTCGAGGTGACGCCGGCCGGCTTGTGGAGCAGCAGGTGCGTCATCGCGGCGGCGCTGCCGATGATGTGGCCGTCGACCGCGATGATCACCCGATCCGGGTCGACCTGCGAACCGACCGTCGCGCCGCTTGCCGTCGACGGTCACCCGGCCGGCGGCGATCATCGATTCGGCGGCCCGGCGGGAGGCGACGCCGGCCGCGGCGAGCACCTTCTGGAGCCGTTCGGTCGCCATCAGGGTTCGACTCGGTGATCGTCCCCGCCGACCGGCGACTGTGACGCGTCCGCGTGCCGGCCGCCGCGTCGCATCGGTCGCGGCTCCGCTCGAACAGCGGCTCCGTCATCGGCTCGCCGCCCTCCTCCGCCAGGCGCGCGGCGACGTCGCCGTCGAGCGGCGGCAGCTCCTCGAGGCTCGTGAGCCCGAACCGCTCGAGGAAGTCGAAGCCGGTGCCGTACAGGAACGGCCGGCCGGGCGCGTCCGGACCGGCCGAGCTCCACGACGAGGCGGCGATGGAGCAGCGTCCGAACCGTGTAGTCCGAGTCGACGCCGCGGATCCGCTCGATGGCCGCCTTCGTGACGGGCTGCCGGTACGCCACGATCGCCAGCGTCTCGAGCGACGCCGGGGAGAGGCGGACCGCGTCCGCGCCGACGTAGCGGGCGACGAGCGCGCCGGCCTCCGGGGCCGTGGCCAGCTCCACGCGGTCGCCGTCGATCAGCAGGCGCAGGCCGCGGTCGCGGAGCGACACCTCGAGGTCGCCCAGGCGCTCGTCCACGGTCGCGCGGTCCGTGCCGGCGAGTGCCGCGATCTCGCGGCGGCTCAGCGGGCGCTCGGCGACGAACAGGAGCGCCTCGAGCGCGGCCTCGGTCAGCTCGATCGGCTGGCGGTCGGTGCTGGTCACCCGGTCCGGCGCTGGCGGGGTCGGTCGGATCGGCGCTCACCGTTGGGTCGCGCCGTCCGTGCTGGCGCGTTCGAGCGTCTCGTCGGTCACGCGAACGACTCCAGGGATTCGTCGAGCGGCGCGTCCTCCGCGTCGGGCGATCGGCGCGAGGCCAGCCGCCGCGCGCTCCTCGGCCGTGGTGGCGCGGGCGACGATCGGACCCCACGGCTCGGCCTGCTCGACGACGATCTCGCGCCGCTTCATCAGCTCGAGCATCGCCAGGAACGTGACGGCGATGACCACCCGGTCACGGACGCCCGCGAGGAGCTCCTGGAGGACGACGGACGGTGCGCCACGGAGGGCGGCGCGGATGATCGAGGCCCGCTCGGTGAGCGTGACCGTGCGCTCCATGACCTCGGCCGGGGGCTGCCGCGGCGGAGGACGATCGTCGCCAGGTGCGACACCGCCTCGACGAGCAGCGTCGGGGTCGAGCGGCGGGGCGTCGGCCGGCCGCGCCCCGGCCAGGCCGGCGGCGCGCGCCGCTCCCGGCTCCCGGCGGAAGAGGCCGACCCGCCGGAGCGCGCCGTCCGCGAGGCGCTGGCCGGCGTCGCGGTAGGCGCGATACAGGATGAGCCGGGCCCGCAGCTCGGCCTCGGGATCGGGACCCTCGTCGGCGATCGCGGTCGGGTCCGCCGCGGTCTGGCGGGGCAGCATGGCGCGGCTCTTGATGAGGATCAGCTGCGAGGCCACGGCCACGAACGCGCTGACGTTCCCGAGGCGGTCCGATTCGAGGCCGGCGAGCGCGTCGAGATAGGCGTCGGCGAGGCCGCCGAGCGGGACGGTCAGGACGTCGAGCTGGCGGGCCTCGATGAGCGACAGGAGGAGCGCGAGCGGCCCGTCGAACTGCGCCGACCTGGACCTGGGTGGCGGTCTCGGGCCGTCGCCCGTCGCCGAAGCTGACGGCCGGGGTCGCGCCGGCGCGGCGCCGACGGCAGCCGATCGCCGCGCGGCCATGCGACCGTGGCCAACCGCGACCGGTCGCTCGATGACCGCTCGACCTCCATCAGTTGGCCTCGTCCGCGAGCTGGAGGAGCCGGCCCGCGTCGGGATCGATCGGCGCGTCCTGGTGCCGGATCAGCTCGACGGTCCGTGGCGAGCAGCCGGCCGCCTCCGCCATCGACGCGGACATCTCGGCGTGGTCGCGCAGCCGCGCCGAGGGCGGCGCCGAACGCGCGGCAGCACGCCCGCGACCCGCGAGACCCAGCTGCCCGTACGCCTGGCCGAGCGAGTACACGACCCGCGGCCACACCCCGGTCCGCCCCTTCCCCGCGTCGTGCAGCAGGCCGGCGAGCAGCACCTCGGGGTCGGTCACGCCTTCGGCGCGCAGCGTCGCGACGACATCGAGGCCGTGACGGCGATCGGCGACGTGCATGCCATCGAACAGGGCCAGCTGCGGTCGGGTGAGCCAGGCCTCCAGTCCCGAGCGCTCCGCCGGACCCACGCGAGGCCCGCACGTGCGCGCGGAACTGGCGGGCCTTAGAGCCCCACCAGGAGGCCAAAGAGCCCATCGCAGGATCGGCGTGATGATCCGGCCGCCGATGGAGGCACCCGGCGGCAGGAAGAACACCAGCAGCAACAGGATGAAGCCGTACTGCTCGAGGATCGGCCGCCACTGCCAGGCCAGTCCGGGGCGGCAGGAAGGCGAACAGCACCTTCGAGCCGTCGAGCGGCGGGATCGGGATCAGGTTGAAGATCATCAGGACGAGGTTGATCGAGACGAAGACCGGGAGGGCGCCGCCGATGAATCCCTGGCTATCGACCTCGAAGATGACGATCGGGATGGAGTCCCAGAGCGCCGGATTCGCGATCAGGTAGCGCAGCGGCAGCGCGGCGGCCGCGGCGAGGACCAGGTTCGAGAGCGGGCCCGGCGGCGGCGACGATCGCCTCGCCGCGCCGACCGCCGGCGAGGTTCGAGCGGGTTGACCGGCGTCGGCTTGGCCCAGCCGAACCCGAAGCTCCCGCCGACCGAGGAAGGTGACCGCGAGCAGGATCCCGCCGAGCGGGTCGAAATGGGCGATCGGGTTGAGCGTCAGCCGGCCGAACAGCTTCGCGGTGCTGTCGCCGAGTCGATAGGCCGCCAGGGCGTGGGCGAACTCGTGGACCGGGAAACCGACCAGCAGCATGATCGCGACCACGATCGACGCGCGGGAGGAGGTCGTCGGGCACAGGGACCTTTCGCTGCGAGTCGTGCGTATCGTAGCCGCGCGGGTCCCTGGAGGCCCCGGACGCCGGATCTAGAGCCGGCTGAGCAGGTCCGCCTTCTTGCGCTCGTACTCCTCGGGGCTGATCGCTCCCCGGTCGCGCAGGTCCGCCAGGCTCGACAGCGTGCGGGTCAGCTCGTCGGAGCTCAGCGCGGTCGTCGGCGGGCGCCCGGGTGTGCCGGCGGACACCGTCTCGTCGCCGACGCTGCCGGCGGCCGGCGGCGGCGACCGGCCGCGGCGGGCTGGGCTCGGTGCGCAGCGGCGGGCTCGGGGCGAACCCGGACCCCGCGACGTCCCGCTCGTACTCGTGCTTGGCGTCGAGCATGGCCTTCTTGAAGCCGACCGGGTTGCGGATCATCCGGAACCGCTCGACGCCGGTCTCGGCGGCGGTGAGGATGTCGAGGTCGCCGAAGCCGAAGATCCGCCCGAACACCGACTGCGACAGCCGCGCGTCGTTGATCTTCTCGAGCGAGCTGTCCGTCGAGGTCTTGTTGAGGACGCCGGCGACCTGCAGGACGCGCCGGTTCGTCAGCACGTACTCCTGGTTCAGGTAGCGGAGGATGTGCCAGCCGAGCACGCCGAGCCCGCCGATGACCAGGGCCGCGACGCCGATGCCGACGATCCCGCGCTGATCCGACGCGAGGTTCTGGCTGAGGAACAGCAGGACGAGGCCCAGGATGATGGCGCCGACCGCCAGCTTCGCGCCCCACACGAACACGAACCAGTGCTGCTTCTCGCGGTGGGCGATCCGCTCCCCGGTCGAGAGCAGTCCGTCGGCGTAGCTCATGCCCCGTGTCCCTCCTGCGATCAGGCCCGCGGATGGGCCCGGCGATAGACGTCCCGGATCCGCTCCCCGGTCAGATGCGTGTACAGCTGGGTCGTGGAGATACTCGCATGACCGAGCAACTCCTGGACGACCCGCAGGTCGGCGCCGCCCTCGAGCAGGTGCGTCGCGAACGAGTGGCGGAGGGTGTGCGGGCTGACCCGGCCGGCGAGGCCGGCCCGCTGCGCCGCGCCGGTCACCGCGGCCCAGGCCGACTGGCGGGCCAGGCGGCGCGCCGCGATCGCCGAGGAACAGCGGTCCGCCGCGGACGGGCGCCACGTGACTGCGTTCCAGGAGGGCCGGCCGCGGTCCCGTCGAGCCAGGCGACGAGCCAGTCGAGCGCGACCTCGCCGATCGGGACGAGGCGCTCCTTGTCGCCCTTGCCGATGACCCGGACGAACGCCCCATCGAGCGACAGGTCCTCGCGGTCGAGCCCGATCGCCTCGCTGACCCGCAGGCCGGCGGCGTACAGCAGCTCGAGCAGCGCCCGGTCGCGCACGCCGCGCTCGGACGCGGCCTCGAGCAGGCGCTCCACCTCGCCGACATCGAGCGTGTCGGGCAGGCGCCGGCTCTGGCGCGGCAGGTCGAGGTGCGTCGCGACGTCGACGTCGATGAGGCCCTCGCCGAACGCGAACCGGTAGAAGCCCTTGAGCGCCGCCGCGCGTCGTCGCAGGCTGGTGGGCGCGAGGCCCGTCTCGCCCCGCCGGCCTCGCTGCGTTCGGGCCGCGAGATAGCGGACGGCCGCGTCCGGCGAGCGGGCCCACGCGCCGTCCTCGCCCAGCGACCGGCCGAAGTCCGTGAGGTCGCCGCGGTACGCCCGGATCGTGGCCGGTGCGAGGCCGCGCTCGACGTGGAGGTAGGTGAGGTAGTCCTCGACGACGCCGATCGAGGGACGCCGGGGTCACGCGGGCCGGTCGGCGCCGGCCGAGCCGACGGCCGCTCCCCCGCCCCGCCACGCCTCGGCCCGGTCGAGCAGCTCCCGCGCCGACGCCAGCGATGCCGGATCGCCCGGACCGCCGCCGAGCATCGCCGCGAGCTCCACGATCCGGCCCTCGCGGTCGAGCCGTTCGACCTCCGTGACGGTCCGGCCATCACGCTCGCGCTTCGCGATGCGGTAGTGCGCGTCCGCGTGCGCCGCGATCTGGGGCAGGTGCGTGACGCACAGCACCTGGTGGCGGCGGGCGAGGCCCCACAGGCTCCGCCCGACCGGGTCGGCGCTGCGGCCGCCGATGCCGCTGTCCACCTCGTCGAAGACCAGCGTCGGGCGTCTCGTCGGCCTCCGCGAGGACCCGCTTGATGGCCAGGGCGACCCGCGAGAGCTCGCCGCCCGACGCGATCCTCGCGAGCGGCCGCGCCGGCTCGCCGGGGTTCGGGGCGAGGCGATAGACGACCTGGTCGATCCCCGTCGGCATCGAAGGCGACCGCGTCGCCATCGACCTCGACCGCCGCTTCGCCCGGGCCCGCGGGACGGCGACCGACCGCGACCTCGAAGACGTCGGCGCGGGAAGCCGAGCTCCTCGAGGACCTCCCCGACCGCCGACCCGAGCGCCCGCCGCCGTGGCCCGGCGCGCCGCCGAGAGCGCGGCGGCCGCGGTCGCGACCTCGGCCAGCCGTTCGGCGTCCTCCCGCTGGCGTCGCGCCCGCTCCTCGTCGAGGCCGCGCAGGCGTTCCGCCTCGAGCGGCGGCCCGCTCGCCGTGCGCGATCACCGCGGCCTCGTCGTCGCCATAGCGGCGGATCAGGCCGTGGATGACCCCCAGCCGCGCATCGAGCTCGGCGACGGCGCGCGGGTCGTGGTCGACGCTCTCGGACAGCCGGCGCGCCTCCTCCGCCACGTCGGTCAGCTCCGCCTCGAGGCCGGCGAGTCGCTCGGCGAGCGGCTCGAACCGCGGGTCGAGGCGGGCCAGCCCGCGGGCCTCCTGGAGCGCGACCGCCGCGGTGTCCCGGGCGCCGGCGCCCTCCTGCGTCAGCGCTTCGCGCAGCGATGCCGCTCCCCGGGCGATCGCCTCGCCATGCTGGGCGGCCGTCAGGCGGCCGCGGATCTCGTCCGCCTCGCCGGCGCGCAGCCGAGCGCCCGCGATCTCGGCCGCCTCGTGTTCCAGCAGGTCCAGTCGGCGGGCCACCTCCCGTGGGTCCAGCGCGGCCGCGTCGAGCGCGGCCCGGTTCTCGCGCCAGCGCTCGACGGCGCCGGCCATCGCGCGCCGGAGCGTCCTCGTGGCCGCCGAAGCCATCGAGCAGGTCGCGCTGCCAGCGCTCGTCGAGCAGTCGCCCCTGGTCGTTCTGGCCGTGGACCTCGACGAGGGCGCCGACCTCGTCCGCCAGCCGCGCCGCGGTCACGGCCGCGTCGTCGAGGCGGGCCGTGGACCGGCCGCTCGCGGCGACCTCGCGGACCGCGATCAGCGGCTCCGGCAGTCGATCGAACAGCGCCTCCACCCGCGCGGCCTCGGCGCCGTGGCGCACGAGCGCCCGTGTCCGCGCGGGCGCCCATCGCGAGCCCGAGGGCATCGATCAGCAGGCTCTTGCCGGCGCCGGTCTCGCCGGTGATGACGTTGAGGCCCGGCGTCGAACGCGAGGCGCAGCCGGTCGATGAGCGCGAGGTCGGAGACCGTGAGCTCCAGCAGGCGGCCGGGCGCCGCGGCGTCGTCGCTCACGACGGCAGCAGCTCCACCTTGTGGCGGAGCAGGTCCCAGAACGACAGCGCGCCGCGCGGGTGGAGGAGCCGGATCGGCCGTTCCAGGGCACGCACCTCGACCACGTCCCCCACGGCGATCGGCAGGTCCTCGCGACCGTCCACCGACACGAGCGCCTCGTGCGCGTCGACGACCCGGCAGCGGACGACCTGCTCGGGGCTGACGACGACCGAGCGGAAGGCCGACAGGTAGGCGGCGATCGGCGTGACGACGAGGTTCCGGCTGACCGGGTCGAGGATCGGGCCGCCGGCGGAGAACGAGTAGCCGGTCGAGCCGGTCGGGCTCGCGACGACGAGGCCGTCGGCGATGAACGTCGCGAGATGCGTGTCGTCGATCGAGACGTCCAGCCGGCACACCCGGGCCAGGGCGCCCCGCGCGACGACGATGTCGTTCAGGGCGACGTGCTCGTTCGCGTCCGCTGCGTCCCCTGCCCCGCCGCCGTCGCGCGCAGGATCCGGCCCTCGATGACCATCCGCTCGTCGAACGTGAACTCGCCCGCGGCGATCCGCTCGAGCACCGTCTCGAGGTCGCTTGCCTCCGCCTTCGAGAGGAAGCCGACCTTGCCGAGGTTGATGCCGAGGATCGGCACGTCGACCTCGGCCACCGCGCGGGCCGCGCGCAGGAACGTGCCGTCGCCGCCGAGCACGATCAGCGCGTCGGTGGTCGGCAGTTCGCGCAGGAGCGTGTCCGTGTCGCCGGCGTGGGCTTGCCACTCCGCGATCCCGCGCATCCGGCACCAGCCCGCGGCGCGCGTCGGCAAGCTCCGCCGTGGCCTCCTGGGTCGGGTTGTAGGCGAACCCGATGCGAGCGACGGTCATGCGCGGTCGGGCTCCGCGGCCTCGGCGATCCGCTCGTCGATCTCGGCACAGCCGGGCCCGGGCGCGAGGTGCACGAGGAACTCGCGATTGCCCTCCGGCCCGAGGATCGGCGAGGCGATGAGCGCGCGCGTGCCCGAGACCGTGCTCCGCGGCCACGGCGACGACCCGCTCGAGGACCTCGCGGTGGACCGCCGGGTCGCGCACCACGCCGTGGTCCGTCCGGCCCTTGCCCGCCTCGAACTGCGGCTTCACGAGGGCGACGATCGGGGCCTCGCGGCGCCAGGGTCGCTCACGACCGGGCCGAGCACCTTGTCGAGCGAGATGAAGGACACGTCGATGACCGCGAGCTCGATGGGCTCGGGGAACGTCGCGCCGGTCAGGGTCCGGGCGTTCGTCCGCTCCATCGAGGTCACCCGCTCGTCGCGACGGAGCCGCTCGGCGAGCTGGCCACGACCGACGTCGAGCGCGTAGACGTGCCGCGCGCCGCGCTGCAGCAGGACGTCGGTGAAGCCACCGGTCGAGGCGCCCGACGTCCAGCGCCGTCAGCCCGGCCGGGTCGATCCCGAAGGCGTCCAGCGCGGCCGCGAGCTTGTGCCCGCCGCGGCTGACGTACGGCTCCGGGCGGGCGACCTCGATCGTGGTCGCGGGATCGAGCGCGTCGCCGGGCTTGTGATCGAGGCGCGCCGCAGTCACCGTCCCCGACCCGGACCTTGCCGGCGAGCACGAGCGCCTGCGCGCGGCTGCGCGTCTCGACCAGGCCGCGCTCGACGAGCAGCTGATCGAGCCGAACGCGCGTGGTCCTGGCCTTCGGTCTGGCGACGGGTTCCGGGGTCACGCCCGTATCGTGGCACAGCCCGCTCTCCCCGGGCTCAACGGCCGGTCCGACGGATCGCGACCGTCAGCCGGCGGCGACCTCGGAGCCGGAGCGGCCGGGCGTCGCCTGCATCGCCGAGAGCGTCTCGCGGACCTGCTCGGCCAGACCCGGCGCATCGAGACGCAGCACGCGGCGGAGATCCGCCACGGATCCGTGATCCACGAACCGATCCCCCGGGATGCCGACGACGCGCACCGGCACGTCGCGGTAGGACGGATCGGCCAGGCGGGCCTCCTCGAACAGCTCCAGCACGCCGCTCCCGAAGCCGCCGGTCACGACGCTCTCCTCGAACGTCACGACGAGGCGCTTCCCGCGCGCGGCATCCAGGATGAGCTGCCGGTCGAGCGGCTTGGCGAAGCGGGCATTGATGACGCCGACCGACCAGCCCTCGGCCTCCAGCGCCGAGGCCGCCTCCACGACCCGGGCCACGATCGGGCCGAACCCGACGAACAACAGGTCCCGGCCCTCGCGCAGCGTCTCGGCCTGCCCGACCGCGAGCACCGCCGGCTCCACCGGCGCCAGGCCGAAACCGGCGATCGCGCGGGTAGTGCAGGGCGAACGGTCGATCCTGCGCCAGCGCCGTCCGCAGCAGCGATCGCAGCTCCTGCTCGTCCTTCGGCGACGCGATCACCAGGTTCGGGAGCTGGCGCTGGGCGGGCAAGCACGAACATGCCCTGGTGGCTCGTCCCGTCCTCGCCGACGAGCCCGGAGCGGTCCACGGCGAGCAGCGACCGGCTGGTCGTTCTGGCAGACGTCGTGGACGGTCTGGTCGAACGCGCGCTGGAGGAACGTGGAGTACAACGCCACGACCGGGCGCATGCCCCCCATCGCCAGCCCGGTCGCCAGCGTGACCGCGTGCTGCTCCGCGATCCCGACGTCGAACACGCGATCGGGGAAGACCTCGGCGAACTTCGACATCCCCGTCCCGGTCGGCATCCCGGCCGTGATCCCGACGATGCGGCGATCGGTCCGGGCGAGCTCGATCAGCTCGGCCGCGAACACCGCGGTGTAGTTCGGGTGCTTCTTCGGTGCGGCCGGCTCGCGGGTCGGTGCGGCGGCGTCGTCGGCCATCGTTTCGGTCGGCATCGCGGCGGGAGCGCCCGCCGTGGCGGCCGACGCCGCCTGGGCAACCTTCGCCTTCGCCTTCGTTCCGTCGTAGGCGTCCGCGTCGGGCGTGAGCGCGATCGGCGGCAGGGCGGCGCCGTGGAAGCCGACCTGGTCCTCGATCGCCGGCCGGAACCCGCGGCCCTTCTGGGTGCGCACGTGGACGATGGTCGGCCCGGGCAGCGCCAGCGCGGCGCCCAGCGTCTCGATCAACGCCCGCAGGTCGTGCCCCGGCACGACGCCGATGTAGGTCAGCCCGAGGTCCTCGAACAGCTGGCCGGGCTGGGCGAACCGCACGACCGACGCCCGCAAGCCGCTTCGACAGCTCCAGGATGTGCGGGCCGAGCACCGGCACGCGCTCCACGGTCCGGTCGTACGCGCTCTTGCTCTGGCGCCACGCGCTCGACAGCTTGATCTGCGAGAGGTACTTCGAGAACGCGCCGACCGTCGGGCTGATCGACATCTCGTTGTCGTTGACCACGATGAGCATCTGGGTCTGGCGCTGGCCGATGTCGTTGAGCGCCTCGAGCGACAGGCCGCTCATCAGCGCCGCGTCCCCGACGACGACCGCGATCCGCTCCATGCCGTGGCGCAGGTCACGCGCCTCGGCCAGCCCCTCGGCGATCGAGAGCCCGGTTCCGGCGTGACCGCCATCGAACACGTCGTGCGGCGATTCGCTCCGGCGCGGGAAGCCACCGACCCCGTCGAGCGAGCGGAGCGTCGAAAATCGCGACAGACGGCCGGTCAGGAGCTTGTGCGGGTAGGCCTGGTGACCCGTGTCCCAGACGATCCGGTCGCGCGGCGACTCGAGCAGCCGATGGAGGGCGATCGTGAGCTCGACCACGCCCAGCGACGAGCCGAGGTGGCCGCCCGTCTCGGCGACCGTGCGGATGATCGTGTCGCGGATCTCGGCGGCCAGCTGGGTCAGCTGGGCCTCGGACAGGCCGCGCAGGTCGGCGGGACCCTGGAGGTCGGAAAGGATGGACAAAGTCCGGAACGCTCCTGTGCTCTACCGGCCGGAGTCTACTGCGGCTTCGGCCCGACGGCCGGCGGGCAGTCGGAATGATAGTTGATACCTCGCCGGAGCAGGTTTCTTGGCCGAGCCCGGGTCAGCCCTCGTCGACGGTCCGCTCCGCGTCCACCTCGACGGTCTCGAGGCCACCCGGGCTTGGCCACGAGCTGGCGCATCCGCAGCTCGGCGCTGCGCAGCAGCGTCTCGCAGCGTTCGAGCAGGGCCGCGCCGCGCTCGTGGAGGGCGAGCGTGCGCTCGAGCGGAAGGCCCCCGGTCTCGAGCTCGGCGATGGTCCGCTGCAGCTCGGCCAGGGCGTCGTCGAACGTCAAGTCGGCGATCGGCGGCGCGGCCTCAGTCGGTTCCGTCACCGGTCTCCTCATCCTTGGGTTCGGCGATCCGCTCGCTCATGCGCCCCACCCGCGGGGCGACCAGCATACCGACCACGACGCCGACGATGGCGATGCACGGCCACGGCCACGGCGAAGACGAGCAGCTCGCCGATCAACGGGCCTCTCGCGATCGTCGACGGTCGCGGCGATGTCCCCGCGGGCGACGCGGATGCGCAGCCCGGTGCCGGGGTCCTGCCTCGCCGGGGTCGCGCACGATGAGCGCCGTCCGGTTCCCGACGGACGATGGCGTAGCCGCGCTCGAGCGTCGCCGCGGGACCCAGGACGGCGAGGGCCGTGGCCGCCGTATCGAGCGACGACCGGGCCAGCGCGACCCGGATCGCGGACTGGCGGGGCAGCGCGACCGCGGCCGCTTCCAGCGCGGCTCTGGCGGTGGCCAACCGCGCGGCCGTGTGGCGCGGCAGGGCGATCGCCGCCGCGTCGAGACGGAAGCGCTCCCCGGCGAGGCGGGTCTGGACCGCGCGCGTCGCCCGGTCGAACAGGAGGCCGACCTGCTCGCGGGCCGCTGCCAGGCGGGCGGCCGGACTGACCCGCTCGAGGGCCCGGCGCTCCACGGCGAGCTCGCGCGCGGCCGTGGCGAGACGCCGTTCCGTGGCCGCTCCGAGCCGATCGGCGGCCCGTCGCAGCGCGCCGGCCATCTCGAGCCGGTCGGGCACGACGATCTCGGCGGCGGCCGACGGGGTGGGCGCCCGGACGTCGGCCGCGAAATCGGCCAGCGTGACATCGACCTCGTGGCCCACGCCGCAGACCACCGGCATCGGGTGGGCCACCACGGCGCGCACGACCCGCTCATCGTTGAAGGCCCACAGGTCCTCGAGCGATCCGCCGCCACGGGCCAGGATCGTCACGGCGGGCGCGTCGTGGTCGCGACCCTCCTCGCGGCACGTCGCGGCGTAGCGCTCGACGCGGCGGAACGCGGTCACCAGGCTCGCCGGGGCCCCCTCCCCCTGCACCCTGGCCGCGACCAGCACGACCTGGACGAGCGGCCAGCGGCGGGCCAGCACGTGGCTGATGTCGCGCCACACGGCGCCGGACGGGCTCGTGATGACGGCGATCGTCGCGGGGCCGGACCGGCAAGGTCCGCTTGCGGGCCGTGTCGAACAGCCCCTCGGCCGCCAGCCGTTCCTTGAGCGCCTCGAACTTGAGCGCCAGGTCCCCGAACCCCGCCGGCTGGATGGAGTCGACGTAGAGCTGCATCGCGCCGGTCGGCTCGTACAGGTCGATGCGGCCGTGCACGACGACCCGCAGCCCGGCCTGGGCCTGGAAGGCGCTGCGCACGCGGTCGTCGCGGAACCACACGCACTGGAGCTGGTTGCGCTCGTCCTTGAGCGCGAAGTAGGCGTGCCCGGCGGACGACACCGTCACCCGACCGATCTCGCCCTCCACCCACAGGTCGACCAGCCGCGGGTCCTGGCGGATCGCGCCGCGGACGGCGCGGGTGACCTCGCTGACGCCGAGGATCCGGAGCCCGAACGTGCCGGGCGCGGCGGACCGGCGTCGCGGCGCGGGCCCGGCCGTCGGACTCGGCTTGGGCCGTGGCGCCGGCGCCGCGGGTCGGGTCGCTCGGGAGCGCCTCGTCGTCCGAGGACCGGGCACTCCCAGCCCGGCAGGGCCCAGTCCGGCGGATCGCGGTCGGCGCGTCATCGGCAGCCGCTCGCCATCAGAGCCGCGTCTGGTACTCCCCGGTCCGCGTGTCGACGCGGATGGTGTCGCCGGGCTCGACGAAGATCGGGACCTGGACGATGAGGCCGGTCTCGGTCGTCGCGGGCTTGCGGGCACCGGACTGCGTATCGCCGGCGAAGCCGGGCTCGGTCTCGACCACCGCGAGGTCCACGGTCACCGGCACCTCGACGCCGATCGTCTCGCCCTGGTAGCTCGTGCGATCGAGCGTCATCCCGTCCTTGAGGTACTGGGCGGTCTCGCCCAGCTGATCGGCCGTGAGGACGAACTGGTCGTACGTGTCGTTGTCCATGAAGTGGTAGTCGCGGTCGTCGCGGTACAGGAACTGGACCGGCCGCTTCTCCATCGAAGCGCGCGGCCATTTCGTCCCGGCCTGGAACGAGCGCTCCACGGTCTGGCCGCGCTTGATGTTGCGCAGGGTGATGCGGACCTGGGCCGACCCACGACCCATCTTGATGTGGTGGTAGTCGAGGATCTGCCAGAGCTCGCCGTCGAGCTCGATGGCGACGCCCTTTTGAGTTCGCCGGTACTGATCATGGGGTGGTGGGCTCCTGGCGGACGGCCGCCGGGCATGCGCCGACGGGACGGGTGTTCGTGGTCGAGCGCCCATTCACAATACCCGGCGGCCCCTGGGTGTATTGGGCCGATGACTCTGTGAAGAAGGTGTTTTCAGAATTCCCGAACTTGCAATCTCTTTACACGTTGGACATGGGTCTAAAGACCTCCGGCAATGTGAGGTTTGTCCGATACTGGTGGGAAGTCGGACAGTCGAGAATCGGTAACCCAGCGAATCGAGAAGAAGCTGCAAAGAATGTCGGCGTGACCTGGTATTGGTATTCAAAAGGCGATAAGGGGACCGGCCTATCACGCCTCAGGCACGTGGTTAATTGGAAGGATGACGGAAAAGAAGTTAAGGAGCATCTGTTTCATCAGTATCCTGTACTTAAACGGAAACGCGGAATGGTGCACTCATAACGAGAATTTGTATTTCAAGCGATGCATCACTTACGGGCCGGTGTCTTCGACGGGATTCCGCGCCAGAATTGTTCCACCGGGAGTGATCACTTTGAATGCTGCATACGGCATATTTGCCGAGGACAAGATTCTGAGTCCGCTTTACGCGTACCTGATGTCTCACTCCAGGCAGGTACCCTATAAAGATCCTTTGCTCAACGATCAATCACAACAAGGGTGATCTTGAGAGTTTCTGGTTCCTACGGAAGTGCTCAGGTCGTCGACCTTCATTCGTGCCGCATCGGTCACCCTCGAAGGCATTAGTGACGTGGACGCCAGCGACGAAACTGCTATCTCGTTCGTCGGTCCGGATCAGCAGAACCCAGCGCGGCAGAGTCATATTTCTGAGACAACTGTTGATGCCTCCGTCATAAGCGGACTAGGCCTAAAAACGGAACTGTCGTTCATGCGAGACTTTCTGTCACTGCCACTTGACGACGAGGGTTCATCCTCATCGAGTGGTGATGACGACGATGAGGATGACGCCGACGAGGGGTCGTCCGACACATCGCCTAGCAGCGGATTCGATACACAACGGGACAAGTCTGAAGCGGCTTACGCCGTTGGGATCGCCGTAGGCCGTTTCCGGCTCGGCGAAGAGGGAGCTATAGGGCGAGGCGCGTTTACGATTGAGACCGCTAAGCGCCTCCGCGTACTGACAAGCCCAGATGGTGTGGCAGTTCTGGAAAAGGGCATCCCGAAGACCTGGCCCAGCGAGTCCTGGAGATCTTCCTCCTCTCCAAAGGAAACGACGCAGCCGAGGATCTGTTCGTGGAGCAACCGGCTCGAATAGT
>CAWFPC010000004.1:0-122124 GCA_963817745.1 uncultured Chloroflexia bacterium | reverse complement strand
GGCGGTCAGGCGCATGCCGTGGGCCAGGCCGATGCCGGCATCCCACGAGCGCACGAACTTCCCCTCACGGTCGAGGATGACGATGGGATCGATGGACGGGCCGCGGTGGAACACGACGATGGTGTCGTCGGGTGCCTCGATGACCGCGGAAACCCGCCCGAACCAGGCACCAGCCGGCAGGCCGTCGGCCCCGAACCGGCTGTCGGCCTTGTAGCGGAGCGGGCCGCCGGGATGGGGCGGCCAGACGGTCTGCGTGGAGGGGAGCGCCATCAGACGGCCACGAGGTCGGCGAGCCGGACGGCCTGGCCGCTGACCGCCGAGCGCTCGGCCGCCTCGAGCATGGCGGTCGTGTTGCGACCCTCGTCGCCGCTGACGAGCGGGTCGTGCCCGCCGGTGATCGCGTCCACCAGGTCCTCCAACTGTCGGGCATAGGCACGCAGGCGCACCGGATCGACCGCGTCGAGCGGGTCGAACGCTCCCTGCTCGAAGACGTCGGTCCAGCCATCGCCCTTGCCGAGACGGACGACGCCGTACGGATCGAGATCGATGATCCCGTCCGAGCCCACGATGAGCCAGGGCCAGCCGGGCGTGAGCCCGGGCTTCGGGAACTCGTAGCTCATCGTGACCTGAGCGAGGGCCCCGGAGGTCAGCTCGTAGAGCACCATCGCGCTCTGGCCGACGCCCGCGGGCACGCCCGAGAAGTTCGTGATCCGCGCGAAGGCGAGCGCCCCGTCCGCGCCGCTGAACCAGCGGATGAGGTCGCAGGCGTGGGCACCCCACGAGGCGTAGGCCGTCTGCTGCGCCGGATCCAGCTTCCACGTGTCGCCGCGGGCGACGAGGTCCCACCAGCCGACCTCGGCGCCGGTCAGCTGGATCATCCGGACCTGGCCGATCGCCCCTCGTCGATGAGCCGCTTCGCCGCGACCGGTGCGTCGCGGAAGCGGTGCTGCGAGACGACCGACAGCCGGACATCCGCCGCGCGGCAGGCCGCGACCATCGCCTCGGCCTCGGCCACGGAGTTCGCCATCGGTTTCTCGGCCAGCACGTGCTTCCCGGCGGTCGCGGCGATGCGCGTCTGATCGCGATGCGTGCCGGGCGGTGAGGCGAGGACGACGGCGTCGATGTCATCGCGGGCGACGAGCGCCTCGAGCGTGGGCTCCAGCGGGATCCCGTAGTCGGACGCCAGCGCGGGCGCGCGCTTGCCGCCGGTCACCGCGACGAGCGACGTCCCGCTCGCGTGGTTGGCGGCGACCTCCGCCCAGGTGCGGCCCATGAACCCGGAGCCGACGATGCCGAAGCGGACGGTCATGCGGAGGTCTCCGTCGAAGTCGCGGTCGCGGTCGCGCCGACCGTGTCGAAGAAATCGATGCCGGCGGTCCGGCAGTCGTCGATGAACTCGTAGAGGCCCTCGTCCGTGTTCTGGAGCCCCGGGATCCCGGCCGTCATTCGATCGAACCCGAGCTCGCGCCACTCCGCGAGCTCCTCGGCGCGGGTGCCGACGTTGGCGACGCGCTCCGGGTCCTGGTAGGCGAGCTCGTGCGGCTCCGCGAACCGCTGGCCGCCGGTCACCTTGAGACCCTTGTAGCGCATGATCTGGTTGGTCCCGCAGTTGAGCTCGACGGTCGCCGGGTCCCGCCCGATCTCCGCACAGCGCTCGTGGAACACCTCCAGGAGCTCCGGCACCTGGTCCGCGAAGACGTTGAGGTTCAGCTCGTCGGCGTAGCGCGCCGCGAGCCGCATCGTGTAGTTCTTGCCGTGCCCCGCGACGAGCAGCTTGATCCCGGGTGCACGTGCGGCGCGCGGGCTGTTGGTCAGGTTCGTGACACGCGCGTAGGTCCCGTCGAACGAGAAGCCCGGCTCGTCCTGGCGGGTCGCCCGCCAGATGATCTCGAAATGCTCCGACAGCCACTCCATGCGCTCCTTGAGCGACGGGTAGTCGTGGCCGTACGCGCGCGCCTCGTTGTCCTTGAACCCGGCGCCCAGGCCCGAGCGTCAGCCGGCCGCCGCTGATGACGTCGAGCGTCGATGCGGACTTGGCGGTGATGGCCGGGTTGTGGAACGTCGAGTTCATGACGATGAGCCCGATCCCCACCCGCGGGACGAGCGGCGCGAGGCCGGACGACAGCGCCCAGCAGTCGAAGGCGATCGATTTGCCGGGCCACTTGGCCAGGACGTGCTCGCCGGTCCAGATCGACTCGAACCCGAGCCGCTCGGCGGTCTGTGCCAGCTCGACGATCCGTGCCCAGGCGCGGGTCGGTTCCCAGCCGTCGAACTCGTTGAAGTAGCCCTGCGGGAGGACCAGTCCGATCTTCATCGCCCTACGCCCCGGTCTGCGTGGCGGTCGCGGCGGCGACCGTGGTGGCGGCCGCGGTGGCCGGCGGCGTGAGCTCGATGCCGGCGGTCCGCAGGTCGTCGATCAGTTCGTACAGGCCATCGTCCGTGTCCATCAGGCCTGGTGCGCCACAGATCAGGCCGTCGATCTTGAGATCGACCCACTGGGCGAACTCCTCGGCACGGGGCAGCAGGGCATCGAAGTCGTACGGCATGATCGAGGGCAGGTCCTCCTTGCGCATGAACCGCTGCCTGCCGACCGCGCGGAGCCCCGGATACGGCCAGGCGGGGTTGGTGCCGGTCACGACATCGAGCGTCGCGGGATCGCGACCGATCTCGGCGCAGCGGTCCGCGAGCACGGCCATCCCCTCGGCCATGTCCTCGGCTGGGAGGTCGAGGTTGATCTCGTCGCAATACTTCGCCGCCAACCGGAAGGTGACGTTGGGTCCGTGTCCTCCGATGGCGAGCCGGACGTGGTCCCCGCCGCCGGTCCGCGGGTTGTTGACGACCTCCTCGACGCGGGCGTACTTGCCCTCGAACGTGAACGGCGGCTCGTCGCGCCGGGTCATCCGACTGATGATCTCGAAGTGCTCGCCGAGCATCGCGAGCCGCTCCTTGATCGTCCGGGAACGGCACGCCGAACGCATCGGCCTCGCTCACCTTGAACCCGCAGCCGAGGCCGAGGATCAGGCGGCCGCCGCTGATCGTGTCGAGCGTCGAGGCCCACTTCGCGGTCATCGCCGGATTGCGGAACGTGGAGTTGATGACGCCGAACCCGATGTCGACCCGCGGGACCGCGGCCGCGACCGCCGTCTGGAGGGTCAGGCCGTCGAACGCCATGCCCTCCGGATCCCACTTCGCCAGGACGTGCTCGCCGGCCCACAGCGTGTCGAACCCGAGGCGTTCGCCGAGACGGGCGACCTCGAGGATGCGCTCCCACGCCGCGACCGGGGTCCAGCCGTCGAACTCGGCGAAATAGCCCTGCGGCAGCAGCAGGCCGATCTTCATGTTCCCTCCACGTGTTCGATGGGGATCGGTCGAGCCGCGTCGTTCGGGCCCGTGACCCGGCCGGTGGCCTGACGCTGTTCGAGGCTACCGTCCACCCGGTCTGCGAAATGGCACGCGACGTCGTGCTGATCGGCGACGGTCCGCAGTGGTGGCCGCTCCACGCGGCAGGTCTCTGGTTCGCCCAGCCGCTGGTAGAGCCAGCATCGCGTATGGAAGTGGCAGCCGCTCGGCGGATTTGCCGGACTCGGGATCTCGCCGCGCAGGATGATCCGCCGTCGCTTCGCCTGGATCACCGGGTCCGGGATCGGGACGGCCGACAGCAACGCGATCGTGTACGGGTGCAGCGGCGCGCCGTACAACTGCGCGGTCGCGGCGTTCTCGGCGATGCGGCCGAGGTACATCACGGCGACGTGGTCGCTGATCCGGCGGACGATCGCAAGGTCGTGGGCGACGACGAGATAGGTGAGGTCGAGTTCCGCCTGGAGCCGTTCGAGCAGCGCCAGGATCTGCGCCCGGATCGACACGTCGAGGGCGCTGATCGGCTCGTCGGCCACGATGAGACGCGGGTTCAGCGCCAGCGCGCGTGCGATCCCGATCCGCTGTCGCTGGCCACCGCTGAACTCGTGCGGGAATCGATTCGCGGCACGCGCCGAGAGACCCACGAGCTCGAGCAGCTCGATCGCTCGCGCCGTCCGCTCCGTCGGCGTGCCGATGCTGTTGATGACGAGCGGCTCCTCCACGATCGAGCGGACCGTCATCCGCGGGTTCAGGCTCGCAAAGGGATCCTGGAAGATCATCTGGAACCGCCGACGCAGCTTGCGCAGCTCCTCGCCGCCGAGTGTCGCGATCTCCTGCCCTTCGATCTTGATCGACCCCGCCGTCGGGTCCAGCAGCCGAACGATCGCCCGCCCGGTCGTCGTCTTGCCCGAACCGGACTCGCCGACGAGGCCCAGGGTCTCGCCGCTCGCGATCGTGAGGTCGACGCGGTCGACCGCGCGGATGACCGCACGGTTCGCGCGCCAGCCGACCCGCCCGCCGACGGGGAATTCGACGACGAGGTCGCGAACCTCGAGGAGCGGCACGGCCGCAGCGTTCGTGGCTGGCCCCGGTCCGGCAGCCTGCGGTCCTGCCACTGTGGCCTCGGCGCCGGTCACGGCGTCACCGCCTGGGGCTCCCATGCCGGGTTGGGTGCCGCCTCGAATCCGATGCGCAGCGGCCGCCCGGCTTCGATCTCGTTGGCGGTCGCCGGGTTGTGGCAGGCGACGAGGTGGGTCGCGGCTGGACCGGTCATGACCGGCGGGGTCGCGCCGTCGTGCGACAGGATCGGGTTCTGATCCCAGCAGACCGGCAGTCGCCAGGCGCATCGCGGCGCGAACGGGCAGCCGGTCGGTGCCTGGGTCCCGTCCGGCGGCGCGCCCTCGATCGGACGCAGGGCGCGCGGGTCCTGGTCGATGCGGGAGATGGAGTTGAGCAGACCGATCGTGTACGGGTGGCGCGGCTGCGCGTACAACTCGGGGGTGGTGGCGCTTTCGACGATGAAGCCCGCGTACATGACACACGTTCGCTGGGTCATGTCGGCCACGACCCCCAGGTCATGGGTGATGACCAGCGCGGCGGTCCCGCTCTGGCGGGTGAGGTCCTTGATGAGGTCGATGACCTGGGCCTGGATCGTGACGTCGAGCGCGGTCGTCGGCTCGTCCGCGATGAGCAAGCGAGGCCGCAGGGCGAGGGCCATGGCGATCATGACGCGCTGGCGCATCCCACCGCTGAGCTGGTGCGGGTAGGCGCGTAGGCGCTGCTCGCCATCGGCGATGCCGACCATCCCGAGCAGCTCGACCGACCGCTTGCGCGCCTCGTCCTCCGACACGTTCCCGTGCGCGCGCATCCCCTCCGCGAGCTGGCTGCCGATGGTGAGGACCGGGTTCAGGCTCGTGAGCGGGTCCTGGAACACCATCGCGATCTCGGTGCCGCGGATGGCGCGCATCTGTGCCTCGGTGAGCGTCAGCAACGACCGATCGCCGAGCCACACCTCGCCACGCTCGACGTGGCCGGCCGGCGTCGGCAGGAGACGGGTGATGGCCAGGCTCGTGACGCTCTTGCCGCACCCCGATTCACCGACGAGGCCGACGGTCTCTCCGGCCGCCACATCGAAGCTGACGCCGTTGACGGCGTAGATGGTGTGCTCCTCGGTGCGGAAACGGACCACGAGATCGCGCACGCGCAGCAGCGTCGCGGGTTGCGCGGCGGTCGGCGCGGCGTCGCGGCCGTCGTCGCGGCCGTCCCGGCGGGCGGCGTCTCCTCGGGCGCCGTCACTTGCGGTTCACGTTGGCGCGCGGGTCCAGGGCGTCGCGCAATCCGTCGCCGATGAAGTTGATCGCCAGCACCGAGATCGCGATCGCTGCGCCGGGCGCCATCCACAACCATGGTTTCTGGGTGAGCACCCCGACGTCGGTCGCGGCCTGCAGCTCGCCACCCCAGCTCGCGTCCGGCGGCTGGATGCCGAGGCCCAGCACCGAAAGGCCGGCCTCCGTGATCATCGCCTCCGCCATGCCGAAGCTCGCGAGGACGACGAGCGGACCAGCGACGTTGGGCAGGATGTGCCGCCCGATGATCCGCTTGTCGCGGGCCCCGATGCCTTTGGCTGCCAGCGTGTACTCCCGCTCGCGAAGGGACAGGAACTCACCCCTGACCAGACGCGTGACCGCGGGCCAGTTGAGCAGCCCGATGACGATCATGATGTTGAGCGGGCTGCGTCCGACGATCGGGATGATGGCCAGGATGATGATCAGCCCCGGGAACGCCATGAACGTGTCGGTGACGCGGCCGATGACCGAATCGGTCAAGCCGCGGCGGTACCCGGCCAGCGACCCAAGCGTGATCCCGATGACGAGATAGATCGACACGGCGACCACCCCCACCGACAGCGACACGCGGGCCCCGTGCATCAGCCGCGACAGGACGTCGCGCCCGGACCGGTCGGTGCCCAGCAGGTGCTCGAGACTCGGTGGTTTTCCGAATGCCTTCGTGTCCACCTCGGTCGGATCGTAGGGGGCGATCACGGGCGCCAGCAGGGCGATCACGGCCAGCGTCAGGATCACGCCGAGCGCGACGATGGCCAGCCGGTTGCGGCGGAACCGACGCCAGGCAAGCTTCCGCGGCGATGACGCGACGTGCGGCAGCACCCCGACACCCGGTTGCCAGACCGCGACGCCCGATTCGAGGCCGGTGCCGGCCGGGGTGACCGGGTTCGCCGGGACGGGCGTCGCCGGGACGGGCGTCGTCACCTGACGCGGATCCGCGGATCGACGTAGGCGTAGGTGATGTCGGTGATGAGGTTCGCGAGGATGATCGCGACCGCCGTGAGCAGGGCGACCGCCATGATCGCCGCATAATCGTGCTCGCGGGTGGACTCGATCGCGTACTGCCCGACGCCCGGCCAGCTGAACAGGGTCTCCACGAAGATCGCGCCAACGATGAGCGACGGGAGGCTCAGCCCGAGGACGGTCACCACGGGCAGCAGCGCATTGCGCAGCACGTGCCGGGTCCGCACCACGCGTTCGTCGAGCCCCTTGGAGCGCGCCGTCGTGACATGGTCCTGGCGCATGACCTCGAGCACGCTGGCCCGTGTATAGCGCAGGAACGTGGCCGTCCCCGCGAATGCGAGGACCAATGCCGGCAGGATCAGGTGCCACATCTCGTCGACGATGGGCGGCAGCGTGCTGACCGGATCCTCCAGCCCGCCGGCCGGGAGCAGCTTGATGCCGAAGAGCTGGAATGGCAGGACCGCGAAGACGTAGATCGCGAGGATCGCCAGCAGATACGGTGGCAGCGAGATGCCGGATATGACGACCACCGTCATCGCGTTGTCCAGTTTCGAATGTTGCCGGAACGCCGAGACCACCCCGAGCGCCACCCCCACGACGACACTGATGAGCAGCGCGGTGCCCATGAGCTTGACGGTGTTCGGGATCCGCTTCGCCAGGGCCTTGGAGATCGACGATCCGCCGACAAGCTCCACGCCGAGGTTGCCCTGCACGATCTGGCCCAGCCACGCGGCATACCGCTCGGGCAAAGGCTTGTTGAGCCCCAGCGCTTCCTTGAGCTTCTCGACATCCTGCGGTTTGACGTCGCTGCCGGGGCGCACGAGCGCCGACACGGGGTCACCCGGGGCGAGGTTGGCGAACGTGAACGTGACGATCGACACACCGAGCAGGATCGGGACGGCGATCAGGAGCCGACGAACGATGAAGCGCAGCATGTCAGTGCCGATGGGGACGGTCGCGACCGGTCGGGCCGCGTCCGTCCCCGCTCCGTGCGGTAGTGGTCCGGCCTACGCCTCGACGTACCACTCCCAGAAGTGGACCCCGCCGGCCGCAGGATGGGTGATCGGCGCCTTCTCCGGCCCCTTCAACTTGTTCGAGACGACAGCGTAGTCGACTCGCTGGTAGATCGGCATGTACGGCAGCTCGTCATTGAAGATCTGGCTGCAGCGCTGGAAGTGCGGGGCCTGGGCCTCCTGGGTCGTCTCAAGGAGGGCAGCCGCGAACTCGGTGTCCCACTCGGTGTTCGCGAAGCGCATCGAGTTGAAGCCGTTGGGATAGACCCGTGTCGACCCGAGTGTCTCGTCGGAGCCCCACGGTGACCCGTCGAGCGTCCCGAACCCATAGACCAACGCGATGTCGTAGTTCGGCCCGTCGTCCTCCGGCGTCGACTTGTCCTTGTCCTCGTAGAAGTCGGCGATGAACGTGTCGTCGGGGATCGGCGTCAGCTTGATCTTGACGCCGACGTCCTCCCACATCGCCTGGATGACCGGAACGTCCGGGTCCAGGGCCGGCGGGTAGTGCCGTACGTCGAGGACGACATTCGGATCCCAGCCGGCTTCGGCCAGGAGCGCCTCCGCCTTGCTCACGTCCTGCGGGTCGTAGGTCTCCATGCCCGGGGCGACAGCCCACTCCTGGATCCAGTGATTGACGACCGTCGGGACCTTGAACACCCCTCCGAGGACGTCGTCCACGAGGGTGTGCCGGTCGAGCGCCCAGACCAGCGCCTGGCGCACCCGCTTGTCCTTGAGCAGAGGGGTGCTCGGGTTGAGCAGGTTGACCGAGAAGAAGATGTTGAAGCCGACGAGTGACTGCTGGGCGGTCATGCCGTCGATGGACTGCAAGGTCACGAGCTTGTCGCCGCTCGGGCGCCGCACGTAGTTGAAGTCGACCTCGCCAGATTGGGTGGAGAGGATCTGGGCGGCGTCGTCGGCGTAGATCCGGATGGACACCGCGTCCGCGGCCGGCGGACCGCTGTAGCCCGTCCCGTTCTTGTAGCCCGGGTGGGGCTCGAAGTTCACGAATTCCTTGGCCTTGAACTCCGTCATCTTGAAGGGGCCCGAGCCGATGAACAGCTCCTGCGAGATGGGCAGGCTCGGATAGTCGGCAAGCGCGACCCCCTCGAATGGGTGCTTCGGCGCGATCCGGACGATGCCGAACACGTTCGGGATGAGCTGCGCGTTGGGCTCGTCCAGGTCGAACGCGATCGTCAACGGGTCGATGACCCTGATGCCCGTGGCATCGGTGGCCCCGGTCGCATCGTCGACGACGGCCTGCGAGCCAGAGATCGGCGCGAGTCGTCCCCCGATGTTCGACCCGGCGACGGCCTTGAGGCCCGTGTTGTACGTGAACGCGACGTCGTCGGCGGTCACGGGCTGGCCGTCGTGCCAGGTCGCGCCCTCGACGAGCTTGAACGTGTACGTCTTGCCGTCGGCGCTGATCTCATAACTCGTCGCGAGGTCATGCAGGATCGAACCGTCCGCGAAGACCGAGACCAGCGTCTGGGCGCACCAGTTCCAGGCGAACTCCTGACCGAACGACTTCCAGGGGAGGAACCCGTCCGTCAGGCCGCCCTCGAACGCGCCCATCCGGATGGTGCCGCCGCGCCCGGCTGTCGACGGCGCGGCGGCGGTCGCGGGCGCCGCCGACCCGCTCGCGGCAGCGGGCGGCCCCGACGCGTCCGAGCCCGATGGTGTCGTGACCCCGCACGCGACGAGCGCCGCACTCGTACCGGCTAGGGCGCTCGCGCGGAGCACATTCCGGCGGCTGATCGGGGTATCCAGCAAGCAATTCGAGCCTTCGTCACGCGACAATTCGGCGTCTGGATCGGGTGTGGACTCGACCTTGTGGTTGCGATCAGACTCGGTCACTGTCGCTCCTCCTCCAAGGCCAGCTTGGGCATGTTGCCAAGCGTGGTGAGGCGACAGTAGTGTATTCAGATTGTAACATCAAGCTTCGCGTGCACTACCTCTCAATCTCATGAGGCACCCCAAGATGGCCACGTTCCACCGCGCGTGATCGACCTGCTGATCCGTGGCGGACTCGTGGTCGACGGGTCGGGTGGTCCGGGCGTCCGTCAGGATGTCGCCATCGAAGGCGGACGGATCGTCGCGCTCGGTCGGGACGCCGCCGAGCCTGCCCGACGAGTCGTCGACGCCGACGGCCTGGTGCTCGCGCCGGGCTTCATCGACATGCACTCGCACGCCGATTTCACGCTGCCGTTCTATCCCGACGCGATCAACTCGCTCGCTCAGGGTGTGACGACCGAGGTGCTGGGCAACTGCGGCTACTCGCCGGCGCCGCTCGCCGCGGATCCACAGCTCGCCGCGGACCAGCGCGACGCCTGCTACGGCCTTGGCCCCGCCCTCGACTGGTCGTGGCGCACCTTCGGGGAGTACCTCGAGCGGCTGGATGCCGCGCACCCGGCCGTCAACGCGATCACGCTCGTCGGTCACGGCATGGTCCGGATGTCGGTGGTGGGCGCCGAGGATCGGACCGCGACCACGACCGAGCTCGCGACGATGCGCGCGGCCGTCGCCGATGCCCTCGACGCCGGAGCGTGGGGCATGAGCACGGGCCTCGTGTACCCGCCGGGGTCGTACGCCGATACCCATGAGGTCGTCTCGGTCGCCGAGGCGCTGCAGCCGGTGGATGGCATCTACTTCAGCCACATCCGCAACGAGAACGACGGACTGGCCGACGCCCTGCACGAGGCGCTCGAGATCGGTCGGCGGCTGGGCGTCCGGGTCGAGGTGTCGCACCTGAAGGCGGCCGGTCGACAGAACCATGGCCGCGCGGCGGAGGCCCTCGCCATCCTCGATGAGGCACGCGCGCGCGGCGAGCGGGTGAGCCACGACGCCTACCCCTACACCGCGGGCTCCACGTTCTTCGTCCAGCTCATGCCGCCATGGGCGCACGACGGAGGCACCGATGCGCTGATCGAGCGGCTCCGTTCCGAGGACATGCGCGCCCGGATGGCGGCGGACATCCGCGACGGCATCCCGGGCTGGCCGAACTACATCCAGTCGAGCGGCGGCTGGGACCGGATCCGCATCGCTGCCGTCGCCGATCCCGCCCTGAGCTGGCTCGAGGGACTGACCGTCGCCGAGGCGTCCGCCCGCCGGGACGTCGACCCGCTGACGCTCGCGATGGACACGATGGTCGCGGACCACGGCGCGACGATGATGATCGTGACGCTGATGGCGGAGTCGGACGTCGACGCGATCATCGCCCACCCACTGACCACGATCGGCTCCGACCAGCTCGGTGTCACGACGCGCGAGGCACGGGTGCACCCGCGCTCGTACGGGACGTTCGTGCGCGTGCTCGGGCGCTACGTGCGCGAGCTCGGCGCGCTCGATCTCGCGACCGCGATCCATCGTATGACCGGGCTGCCGGCATCGATCCTGGGTCTCACCGATCGCGGCCGGATCGCGACGGGTGCCGTCGCGGACCTGGTCCTGTTCGATCCCGCGACCGTGCGCGACGCGTCGACCTACGACGACTCGACCGTTGCGGCCGTCGGTGTGGAGGCCGTGCTGCTCGGCGGGCGATTCGCGGTCGATGGCGGCGAACCGGTCCACCCGGATCTCGGACGGGTGCTCCGTCCGACGATCAGTGGACGCCGCCCGCCGCGTCCACGGGGATGACCTCGGCGACCACCCCGTCGCGGAGGCCGTAGAACCGCCGACCGAGATTGGTCGTGCTGCACACGTGGTTCGGCACGATCCGTACCGCGTCGCCGACGGCCAGTTTCGAATCGACCGGCACGCGCAGGACACCGTGCTCCTCGGACAGGCGGACCAGCGATCCCTCGATGTCGAGGAGGGTGCCGTAGTCGTCGAGCAGGTTGCTGGAGTGGGCGCCCTTGTCGAGCCCCATCGTCTTGGAGCCGGCGTCGATGATCGCCCGGTCGGGCGCCGGCCGACTCACCACGGTCGCGGCCACCGTCAGCGCACAGTTCGCGATGTCCGTCGTGCCGAGAGCCACCTGGAGGGCGTCGAAGAAGACATAGGTGCCGGGGCGGATCTCGGTGAGCCCGGATGCGCCTTCGAGGAAACGAGCCGTCGGGGTGGATCCCGCGCTGACGGTCTCGATGGGGATGCCGATCGCTCGCGTCGCGACCGCCGCATCGACGACCGCCGCGGCTTCCTTCGTGGCGATCGCCGCGACCTCGGTCGCGTTGCCGGCGCCATAGGACTGGCCGGCGTGGGTGAACATCCCGTTCAGCCGCAGGGCGTCGTGCGCCGCGACCACCTTCGCGAGCGCCGGGGCATCGGCCGACAGGACGCCGGCTCGGTGGAGACCGCTGTCGATCTCGATCCAGACGTCCATGGTCACCCCCGCCGCATCCGCGGCGGCCGCGAGCCGTCTCGCCCCCTCGGCGCCGTCGACCGCGATCGTCAGCCGACCACGCGCGGCGAGCCGGATCGCGCGCGCGAGCTTCGGGCCGGAGGCGAGCTGGAACGCGACGAGGATCGGGGCATCGATCCCGCCGTCGATGAGCGCCTCGGCCTCGTCGAGCTTGGCGACCGTGATGCCGCCGGCGCCCGCGGCGAGCTGTTGCCGCGCGATGGCGACCGACTTGTGCGTCTTGAAATGCGGCCGGAGCGCCACACCGCCGGCTCGCGCATGCGCGGCCATCGCGGCGATGTTGGCGTCCAGGCGGTCGAGGTCGACCAGCAGCGCCGGCGTGTCGACCTGGGTCCACGCCGCACCGATATCACCCGGCTCCGCGTCGTCGTCCGCCTGGGTGCGGGGGAGGGTCGTGGTCACGGCCGGATCGCGTGATGCAGTGTGACTACGTACATGGCCGCATAGTACAGCCACGCTGTCAAGGGGAGTGGGTCGCGCGCGCCTGCCGCGACGAACTGGGTCGGGCTGCGGCCCCGATGCGGCCGGGCGGCCCTCATTGCGGCGCGGCGGCCGCGGACCGGCCGCGAGCCGCCGCGGGTCAGAAGGTCGGCGGGCTGATGATGATGATGACGTCGGCGTCGGTGTCGCTCTCGTTCGTGAGCTTGTGCGGCAGCTCGCGATGGATCTTGATGCTGTCGCCCTGGCCGAGCACATACGACTGCCCCGAGACCTCGACCACGACCTCGCCCTTGAGGACGAGCGCGCACTCCTCGCTCGAGTGACTGCTCGCGATCGCGCTCGTGGATCCGCCCGGGGCGATGACCAGGGCCAGCACCTCGAACTCGCCGGACGTATCGGCCGAGACGAGCTCGTACTCGAGCTCGCGATCGGGGAACGTGAGTTTGGTCCGGCGATCCCGGCGCACGACGATCTCGCGCTGCGCCGTCCCGACCATGAACTGGAACATCGGGACGTCGAATGCCTGGGCGATCCGACGCAGCGAGCTGATCGAAGGGTCCGACGCGCCGCGCTCGATCTGGCTGAGGGCGCTGACCGTCAGGTTCACCTGGGTCGCCAGCTGGGCGAGGGTCAGGCCGCGGCGGAGGCGCTCGCGTCGGATGCCCTCACCGATGCTCTCCGAGTCCGGTGCGCGATCGTCATCGCCGGCGTTGGATGTGGAGGACACCATCTGGACATCACCGGTCACGGAGGCCCCTTCCCGACGTCGAAGGCGACCGAGCGGATCTGGGTCATCGCCTCGAAGATATGACGCCCGCCGACGCGGCCGCGACCCGATGTCTTGCCCGCCCAGCCGCCGAACGGCAGGTGGAGCTCCCAGTAGTTGCTGGTGTCGTTGACGGTGACCTGGCCGGTCTGGAGGCGTTCGGCGAACCAGAACGCCCGGTCGAGGTCGCTCGTGAAGACCGCCGAGCTGAGCCCGAGCGAGCTGGCGTTCGCGGCAGCGAGCAGGGCCCGGTCGTCGGCGAACGCGCTGACCGGCGCGATCGGACCGAAGGTCTCCTCACGGGTCACGGCGGCGCCGTCGGGCACGCGGGACAGGACGGTCGGCTCGTAGTACAGCCGGGTCGGCTGGTCGTCGCGTCGCTGGCCACCGAAGGCGATCGCCCCACCGCGCGCCTGGGCGTCCGCGACGTGGTCGTCCATCTTGGCGGCGACGCCCTCGTTGTTGACCGGTCCCATCGTCGTCGCCGGATCGCGCGGGTCGCCGAGGTTGATCCCCCGCGCGTACTCGACGAGGCCGTCGACGAGCCAGTCGTGGACCCGTTCCGAGGCGATGATCCGTTCCGCGGCGGCGCAGGACTGCCCGGCGTTGAAGAAGGCCGCGGCGCCGATGGCCGCGATCGCCCGCTCGGGATCCGCGTCGTCGAGCACGACGATCGGGCCGTTCCCGCCGAGCTCCATCACGAGCTCCTTGTCGGGCGCCAGCCGGGCGATGGCCGCACCGACCGCGCTCGAGCCGGTGAACCCGACGACGACGACCTTCGGATGGCCGACCAGGGTCGCCGCCATCTCGACCGATGGCCCGGTCAGCAGGCTGAACAGGCCCTCCGGGACGCCGGCCTCGACGATGCAATCGGCCAGCAAGCGCGGCGATGCCGGCGGTCGTCGGTGCGGGCTTCAGGATCACCGCGTTGCCGCTCGCGAGCGCCGGCCCGACGTATTCCACCGGGATGTTCATCGGGAAGTTCCACGGCGTGATCGCGACGACGACACCGCGTGGCTGGCGGAACGTCATGACCCGCTTGCGCGGGTCCTCGACCGGGATCGTCTCGCCGGTCAGCCGTCGCGCTTCGGCGGCGGCGAGGCGGAACCCGGCCGCCGCGGAACCGACCTCACCGAGCGCCTCGGCGAGTGGCTTGCCGTGCTCCACGACCAGGTCCGCGGCGAGATCGGCGCGGCGTCGCTCGATGACATCGGCGACGCGCTCGAGCTCGGTGGCACGTTCGAATGGGGTCCGCCAGCGATGCCGCTCGAAGGCCTCGTGGGCGAGCTCGACGGTCCGCTCGACGTCCGCCGGGCCGGCTGCTGCGACCTCGGCCGCGGGATCGCCGGTCGCCGGGCTCGTGACGACCGCCGTCTCACCGCTTGCTGCGTCTGCCCAGCGCCCGCCCACCAGCAGCCGGTGACGTCGGGTTCGGACGCCGGGGATGGTCGTCATGTCGCTCCGTCGGGCTCGCGCGACCGCCGGCGACGCGCCAGCCGGCGAACGATTACGTGAAGTCACACTGTTGGTTGGCTGTCATACTAAACCTGTACGCCATTCGGGTCAACGAAGTCCGCGGCGCTGCGTTCGATGGAGGCTATGGGTGTCGAGAGCTCGACCTACCGACGAAACGACCACGCTGCGCGTGGACCAGACCACGCGCCCGCGCTCGATGACACGTCGGATCGCGGTCGTCGGGCTCAGCTGGATCACGGCGGACCTGGCAGGTGACGCGTCGGGGCCCACGCTGGGTACGGCCATCCCGTACAGCCACGCCTCGGCGATCGCCGCCATCCCCGACCTGGAGCTCGTCGCCGGTGCCGACATCTCGGAGGGTGCCCGAACGATCTTCCGGGATCGCTGGTCCGCCCGCTGGCCGGACCTGAAGGTCTATCACGACTTCGAGGAGATGCTGCGGACCGAACGGCCGGAGCTCGTCTGCGTCGTCACGCCGGATCACCTGCACCGGCGCGTCGTCGAGGTGGCCGTCGAGAGCGGCGCCCGCGGCATCTTCTGCGAGAAGCCGATCGCCACCACCCTCGAGGACGCGGACGCCATCGTCCGGGTCGTGCGCGAGGCAGGGGTGACGGTCAACGTCAACTACACCCGGCGGTGGTACCCCGAATTCGTCGAAGCCCGCCGCCTGGTCCGCAGCGGCGAGCTCGGGCCGCTCTCGCAGGTCGTCCTCCAGTCGGGTGGACCCCGGGCGATGCTCTTCCGCAACCACACCCATGCCCTGGACCTGCTGTCGTTCCTGGCCGACGCGGAGCCGGTGTGGGTCTGGGCCGAGCTCGAGCGTGGGTTCGAGGACTACGGCCTCGAATACGCCGGCGACGGCGGCAACGACCCGGCCACCGAACCGGGCGTCAACGCCTACATCGCCTACGCCAACGGCGTCCGCGGCTACCTCACCGGGATGAAGGACACGGTCGGGGTCGAGCACGCGGTCACCCTGCACCTGCGGGACGCGCGGATCCACTTCGACCTCGAAGGGATCCGCCTGCACAGCTCGTACTCGGAGGACATCCGGACCAAGCCCAGCGTCCCGAGGGTCCAGCCGGTCCGCCCGAGCTGGACGATGGCCGGGATGCAGGCGGGGATCGCCGACCTCATCCGCGCGATGGACGAAGGACGCGACCCCGAGAGCCCGCCCGAGTCGGCGCGAACGACCGTCGCCGTCATCCAGGCGATCCTGATGTCGCAGGCCCGCGGCAACGTCATCGTCCGCCTCGACGAACTCGCGCCCGCGGCGGCACCGAGTTCGACCGGCACCCCGGCCACCACGCACCAGCCAGGCCACCACCCCCGTCAGCTGATCAGTCAGGAGGGCTCCACGTCATGCGTCTTGCTTCGTTTCGCGGTCCCGACGGCGCTCCCCGCTCCGGTGCCGTCATCGGCGCCGCCGGCGACGAGCGGATCGTCGATCTCGCCCAGGCCACCGGCGGGCGAGTCCCGGCCGGCGATGTGCTCGCCCTGCTGCAGGGCGGATCCTCGGCCCTCGATGCCGCCCGCGCCGCGGCCGACTCGGGCGATGGCGCCCAGCCGCTGAGCGGCGTCCAGCTCCTCGCGCCGATCCGCCGCCCCGGCAAGCTGCTGGCGGTCGCCGGCAACTTCCAGGCCCACATCGAAGAGGGCGGCGGCCAGCGGGTCGACAAGACCAAGATCGTGCCCAAGCTGTTCATCAAGCCGTCGTCGGCGATCATCGGGCCGGGTGAGGCCGTCAAGCTGCCGTCCGTCTCGAACGCGCTCGACTGGGAGCTCGAGCTCGCGATCGTCATCGGGACGGCCGGGCGCGACATCCCGGTCGGGAAGGCGCGCGACCACGTCGCCGGCTACTCGGTCATCAACGACATCTCGGCCCGCTCCATGCAGTGGGGCGTCGAGGGCCGCGTGACCGGCGGCTTCGACGACTTCTTCGACTGGCTGAACGGCAAGTGGGGCGACGGCTTCGCGGCCTGGGGCCCGTGGATCACCACGACCGACAGCGTCAAGCCCGACCCCAACGACCTCGAGATGACCCTCAAGGTCGGGGACAAGACGTGGCAGCACGGCTCGACCTCGGACATGATCTTCAGCCCCGAGGAGATCATCGCGTTCGCGTCGCGGTTCATGACCCTCGAGCCCGGCGACGTCATCGCCGGCGGCACGCTCGACGGCACCGGTGACGCGTCCGGCGTCTACCTCAAGGCCGGCGACGTGATGACCGGCACGATCGGCGACCTCGGCACGCTCGTGACACCGGTGGTCGCGTAGCCATGGTCGCGCCCGTTCGCTTCGGCGTCATCGGGTCGGGCTTCATGGGCCAGACCTGGGCGCGCGTCATCGCCCGGCACGTCCCGGAGGCCACGCTCGTCGCCGTCGGTGGCGGGCACCTCGCGGCCGACCTCGCCGGCGAGTTCGGTGCCGAGGCCGTCGCGCCCGAGGACCTCGTCCAGCGCGACGATATCGACGCGGTCGTCATCGCGACCCCGGTGCCGACCCACCGGCCGTGGGTCGAGGCGGCGGCACGCAACGGCAAGCACGCGATGACCGAGAAGCCGATGACCAACACCCGCGCCGACGCCGACGCGATGGTCGCCGCGGCCGACGCGGCGGGTGTCCGCCTCGCGGTCGTCTCGCAGCATCGCTACCGCGGGGCACCGATGGCGACGAAAGCCGCCATCGACGCCGGGAAGATCGGGACGATCCGGATGATCCGGGTGTTCGGCCCGAACGCCGGCTGGGACATCGCCCCGGGCTCGTGGAACTCGGACCGCAAGCAGGTCTCCCCGTACACCGACTGGGGCGCCCATGCCTGCGACATCCTGCGCTGGCTCACGGGCTCGGAGGCGACCCTCGCCTTCGCCCAGTTCGGGACGTACACGGACGTCCCGCCCGAGGACCAGAGCTCGATGGCCCATTACACGCTGGCCGACGGGACGATGGTCCAGATCTGGCTGTCCTACGAGATGCCCGAACCGAGCCTCGGCTCGGCGATGCAGCTGCTGATCAGCGGGTCGGACGGGATCATCGAGATGGATTTCGTACGGGACGGTCCGCCTCGGGACACCCGCCGGCGGCTGGGAGACGATCTTCGAGCAGACGCCATTCGATTCGCTCGATCCCGACGACGACGGTCCGGCTCCAGGCCTACGCGTCGCAGCTGCGCGACCTGATGGAGGCGATCGAGACCGGACGCGACCCGTTCGTCAGCGGCCGGCAGGGTGCCATGACCACGTCCTGGCTGGAGGCCGCCGAGCGGTCCGCGGCCAGCGGCCAGAGCGTGCGCCTGCCGTTGTCCGATGCGTCCTAACCGCCTTCGGGAGCGGCTCAGGGCCGGAGAGCCGTCGGTCGGGACGCACCTCCACACGATGTGGCCGTCCGTCGTCGAGCTGGTCGGGCATACCAAGCGGTTCGACTACATCGAGTTCTCGGGGGAGTACGCGCCGTACGACCTCCACGGCCTCGAGCATTTCTGCCGCGCCGCGGAGCTGCACGGCCTGGGCACGATGATCAAGCTCGACCAGGAGCCGCGGACGTGGCTCGCCCAGCGAGCGGTCGGTGCCGGGTTCCAGTCGGTGCTGTTCGCGGACATCCGGAACGCCGACGAGGTTCGGGCCGCGGTCCGCACCGTCCGCCCCGACACCCCGGACGGTGGCGGCATCTACGGTGCCGCCGACCGGCGCAACAGCTACTGGAACGAGGCCGGGAGCCAGGCCTACATCGACGCGCTCAACGACATCGTGGTCGTCGTGATGATCGAGAAGCGCGAGGCGGTCGAGCAACTCGACGAGATCCTCGCGGTCCCGGGCGTCGACATGATCCAGTGGGGACCGGCCGATTACGCCATGAGCATCGGGCGACCCGGTGGCTGGTACGAGGACGACGTCCGTGCGGTCGAACGCGACGTCCTTGCGCGAGCCCTGGCCGCCGGTGTCCAGCCACGAGCCGAGATCAACGATCCGGACGAGGCGGCGTACTTCCTCGAGCAGGGCATCCGCCACTTCTGTATCGGGACGGACATGCAGATCCTGTACAAATGGCTCGACGACCGAGGCGGCCGCCTCGCCGAGATCCTCGGCGACCGACCGCACCGGCGCTGCCGACGCACTCGGCGATGACCGAACGAGGAGGCGACGATGTTCACGAACCTGCGTGATGCCACCCGCGAGGACTGGGATCGCATCGACGCGCTCGACGCCGAGCGCACCGACTACGCGGCGCCGATCCTCGCGCTGTTCGAGAGCCTGCGCGGCGGCGATCCGGCCGGCTACACGCTCAACCCGTACGACCACAGCCGTCAGGCCGCGACCCGCGCGCTCAAGAACGGCGAGTCGACCGAGTTCATCGTGAGCGTCCTGTTCCACGATGCCGCCGATCGGCTCGCGCCGGCGAACCACGGGCAGATCGCCGCGGAGATGCTCCGACCGTTCATCAACGACGACCACTACTGGATGGTCAAGATGCACGGCCTGTTCCAGAAGGAGAACTTCACCCATCACGCCTACTGGGGCAGCGGCGTCCTCGACGCGATGCTGGATCCGTACCGCGACCACCCGGCCTTCGAGCTGACGCGCCGGTTCTGCGCCGACTACGACGCGCCCTCGTTCGATCCGGCCTACGACGCGTTGCCGGTCGAGGCGTTCATGCCCCAGATCCGCGAGATCTTCGAGCGGCCGTACTCGTTCGCCGCCTAGCCGCCTGGCGGACCGGGCAGGCTCGTCGCCAGGCCGGGGTCAGGCCGGATCGGACAACGGCAGTCGGACGGTCTCGTCGCTCGCCGCCGACCGCTCGGCGGCCTCGAGCCAGGAGATGGTCTGCGCGCCTTCGCGGCCGCTGACGAACGGGTCGCGTCCGGTCTCGATCGCATCGATCAGGTCGCGCAACTGCGACGCGTCCCATGGCTACCCCACCCCCGTCGTCGTCGGGGTCGCCATCGCCGATCGAGCCAGGAGCACGGTCCGCACGGCGGCAAGCACCGGGGCGACCTCGTCCTCCGTGACCGTCTGCGGGTTGATCGCGAGCGAGTCTTCACCATCGATGTAGACCGCCACGCCTCGCTCGCGGATCGCGCGCAGCAACGCATCCCGCTCGCCCGGATACGCCCCATCCAGCCGGACGAGTGCTCTCGGCAAGGGCTCGGCAGCCGCGGCGGGTACCCCGCGCTCGACGTGGATGCCCGCGATGTCGCGCAGGCCATCGATCCAGGTGGCGACATGGCGCTCCAGCGACGCCAGGTAGCTCGCCTCGTCCTGCGCGAGCGACCACTCCACCGCTGCAAGGAGGCCGAGGAGCTCCTCCTTGCCCACCTTCATCGGGCGGCCGATCGCGTGGTGTGGGCTCATGTTCGCGGAGCACGCGGTGATCAGGTCGCTCCGCCCGACGACCATCCCGGTGGATTGCGGTCCGCGCAGACCCTTCCCGCCGCTGAAGACGACGAGGTCGGCGCCCGCGCCCGTGAGCTGCCACAGCGTTGCGATGGGCGGGACGCCGGCAGCGGCATCGATCACGACCGGGACACCGTGCCGGTGCGCCGCCTCGATCAGGTCGTCGATCGGGATCGCTCCGCGGTCGTACTGCTCACCGACGAATGCGAAGACGCACGCGGCCCCGTCGACGAGCGCAGCCTCCAGCTGGTCGAGCGTCGCCCCGGCATCGCCGCCGATCTCGACGAGCTGGACCCCGGTCATGCGCACCGAGTAGTCATAGCCGTTGCGCTGGTGTCGCTGCACGATGACGCGTGCCGGCTGACCCGGTCGCCGGGAACGAAGCGATCCGCGCGGCATCCGTTCCGGCCACGCACGCGGCGATCGCGATCGCGACGCCGGCAGCGGCGCCGCTGGTCACGACGGCGGCTTCGTTCCGGGTGATCTCGGCCAGCCGCTTGCCCACCTGCGCCGACAGCAGCTCGAAGTCCAGGAATGTCTGCGAGGCCTCGGCCATCGCGGCGATCACCGGCGGCGCCAGTCGCGAGCCGCCGAGGATCGTGTAGGTCCCCGCCGCGTTGATGAGGGGCGTGACGCCGAGATCGTCCAGACGGCTCATACCCTCACACCGTGATCCGCAGCCAGCGGATGTTCTTGATGCAGTCCTCCTCGCACCAGAAGACGAGGTAGACCGAGCCGTCCGGCTCGAGGACCATCTGCGGGAACCCGAACTTGAGCTGCGCGAGCTCCGCCCCGGGATTCGAGTCGCCGCTCATGCCCGACGACTGGCCGCGCCACAGCGCGATCGTCTCGTCGTTGACCCACGTGTCGCCCTCGAGGTGGGCGATCGTGGCCCACAGGCCGGGCTCGTCGTTCCGCCGGTACGCCGCGAGGATGCGGCCGTCGGGCAGCTCGATGGTCTTGGTCGTCTGGGCGAGGAAGCCCGTCAGGCCCCGGGTCCAGGTCGCGCCCTTGTCGCTGCTCACCGCGTACGGCGTCGGCTGGGTCTTGCCGCTGTCGGCGTTCACGACCCAGGCGACGGTCAGCCACCGGCCGTCCGCGAGCTCCAGGAAGTGCTGCTCCCAGTGGATCATGCGCTCCGCCCAGCGGTCGAACTCGGTGATGTACGACGGCCAGGTTTGCCCCTGGTCCTCGGAGAGCAGCAGGATCGCGTTCATGCCGTTCGGTGCGTCGCCGTCCCAGCCCATCCACGTCGACGTCGGCCAGACCCAGCGACCGTCGCGCAGCTCGACGATCGAATGGCAGACCTCGAAGGCCGGCCCGACGAGCGGCGGCTCGATCCGCTCCATCGGGCTCCAGGTGTGCCCGCGATCGGTGCTGCGGGTGAGGATCAGCTCCATCTCCGTGTAGCCCAGGGTCGGGCTGTTGACGACGCTCCACTCGGGGTCGTCGCGGTACATCAGGGCACCCATCGCCACGACCGACCCGTCGGACACCCGCGACGAGCCGCACCGACTGGGTCGTCGGGCGGCCGGGCGGATCCGGGACCACGCGCTCGGGCGATGTCCAGGTCGCGCCGCCGTCGGTCGAATGCGTCGAGTACGTCCGGTAGTCGAGCGACGACGTCCGCCTCGGCGATGTCGAAGGTCACGAGCAGCTCGCCGTCGTCGAACCGGGTCAGGGTCGGGTGCCAGGTATGGCGGGATCGGAGCTCCGGCCTGGGATTGCGGTAGACGAGACCGGTGGCGCGGACGTCGAGCATTCGGGTGAACCTCCGGGACTGGTGTCAGGTGGCGAGGTCGGCTGATCGGTGTGGAATGGCGGTGCGGATGGGCGGCGCTAGGCACGTCCCTCGTCGTGCTGGGCGAGGACCACGAGGTTCTCGTCGCGGCTGACGCGGGCGCCACGGCGGGCGAGGACGACGACGCCCGACCCGATGGCCGCGACCTCGGCCCGCTCGCCCGTGATCGGGTCGGTCACGACTGCCACGACCTGTCCCTGCGCAACCTCGTCCAGCGGCCCGACGAGCGTCTGGCAGATCCCGTCGAACGGCGCGACCATCGCCGGCACGTCGAGGTTCCCCTCGCCGACGAGGCGCAGCGGCGGCCGCTCTGGTGGCGCGACGCCGGGCTCGTCGAGCATGCCCAGGTGCGTCATCAACCGGCGGATCCCCGCGACGTAGACGTCGACGGCGTCCGGCGTGACCGTGCCGCCGCCGGCTGCCTCGGCGTAGATCGACGGGATGCCGGCGTCGTGCGCGGCGGACAGCGTCCGGCCGGGCGGCACGGGGCCGGCGTGGCGCCAGAGCACGGGAGCCGCGAACGCCGCCGCGGCCGCGCCACTCGCCTCGCAGGCGGCACAGCCGTGATCGCACCACCCGACGAGCAGCGGCATCGCGTACGCGGTGCCGGCGCTGTGCAGGTCGACGAACATGTCCGAGCCGTCGATGACCTCCGTCCGCAACGCGTCGGCGAGGCGCTCGGTCGGTTCGCCCGCAGGGTCGCCCGGGAACGTCCGGGCGAGGTTGCGCCCGTCGACAGGGGAGGAGCGCAGGCTCGCGACGTGGGCCGCCTCGTGGGCGACCGGCACGAGCCGGAGCCGGCCGCGGATCGGCACATCGGCCAGCTCCTCGGCGAGCCGCAGGCACGCGAACGACGCCCTCGAACTCGTCGCCGTGGACCCCGCCGACCACCGACAGCGTCGGCCCGTCCGCCGCACCGGCGATGTCGACGATCGTGAAACCGTCGTCGGTGCCCGGCGTCGTGGCGATCCGGCGACGGGCCGGATACGTCACGATGGAGCCTGCCGGGTTCGCTCGGACATCCACACGGGCGGTGCACCTGCCTTGACCTGTCGACTGTCGATTGTCGACAATCTTAGCGACAGCCGCGATGGTCGGCCGCGTTTCGGAGGAGGAGTCGATGACGGTTCGCGCACCCGACGCGACGGGAGTCGTGGGGGTCGCGCGCCCTCGCCCGGATTCGGTCGACAAGGTCCGCGGCATCACGCGGTACGCCGCCGACCTGCCCGTGATCGGCCTGCTCCACGCACGCATCGTCCCGAGCGTCTACGCGCACGCCCGGATCCGCTCGATCGACGCGTCCGCCGCGCTCGCCGTCCCCGGCGTCGTCGCCGTGCTGACCGCCGCCGACCTGCCGATCGTCGGCTCGGACGACATGCGGATGTTCGAGCCGCTCGCCCGCGAAGAGGCGCTGTTCGTCGGGCAACCCGTGGCCCTCGTCGTGGCCGAGAGCGAGTCCGCCGCGGCCGACGCGGTGGGGCTCGTGATGGTCGACGCGGAGCGCCTCCCGGTCGTCCACGACCTCGAGGCGGCGATGCTCCCCGACAGCCCGCTCGCCCGGCTCACGTCGATCGTCACCGACGAGGACGCCGAGGGTGGATCGGCCAAGGCGGCCCACGCCGCGGTGGGCGGCGAAGGCGCCGAGCTCGCGGTCGAGGACCTGTCGGCGAACGTCATCAATCGCCAGCGCTACGCGAGCGGCGAGACCGAGGCCGCGCTCGCCGCATCCGCGGCCACCGTCGAGGCCAGCTTCCGGACGAGCTGGGTGCACCAGGCATACATCGAGCCGCACGCGGCGACGGCCTGGGTGGACCCGGATGGCACGCTCAACCTGTCCACCGCGACGCAGGGCATCTTCTACGTCCGCAAGCAGATCGCGAAGATCTACGGCAAGACCATGGCCCAGGTCCGCGTCCGGGCGACGCCGCTGGGCGGCTCCTTCGGGTCCAAGATCCTGGTCGTCGACCCGCTCGTCGCCGGGGCGACGCTCATCCTGGGACGGCCGGTGCGGCTCGTCCTCCCGCGACGGGACGACATGGCGGCCACGAACCCGGCCCCGGCCGCCCGGATGGACCTGCGGGTCGGTGCCACCGCCGATGGCACGCTCACCGGGCTCGACGCGCGGATGGTCTTCGATGCGGGCGCCTACACCGAGTGGTCCATCGAGGGGATCGCCGCGGTCCTGGTCGGTGGCTTCTACCGCTGGGGCGCCTTCGACGTCCGCGCGTACGGCGTGCGAACCAATCGATTCGGGACGGGCTCGTATCGCGGGCCGGGCGGCCCGCAGGCGGCGTTCGCGATCGAATCGGTGCTCGACGAGCTCGCCGGCAAGCTCGGGCTCGACCCGATCGAGTTCCGGCTCCAGAACCTCGCCGCCGAGGGCGAGACGATGGTCGATGGCGAGCCATGGCCGGAGATCGGCCATCGCCAGATCCTCGAGGCGGCGCGCGAACATCGGATGTGGCGCGAGCGCGCCGACCTGCCGCCCGACGAGGGCGTCGGCATCGCGGTCGGGGTGTGGCCGGGCGGCAAGGAACCGGCCGCCGCGCTGTGCCGCCTCAACGCCGACGGGACGCTGACGATCACGACCGGCGTCGTGGACATGAGCGGGACGACCTCGGCCTTCGAGACGATCGCGGCCGAGACATTCGGCATCGCTCCGGCGGCCGTCGACGTCATCGCGCTCGACACCGACGGCGCCCCGCAGTCGCCGATGAGCGGCGGCAGCGTCGTGACCTACTCGGCGGGACGGGCCATCCGCGAAGCGGCGGCCGATGCCCGTCGCCAGCTGCTCGCGTTCGCCGCACACGAGATGGAGATCGACCCCGGCGACCTCGAGATCGTCGACGGCATGGTCCGGCCGGTCGGCTCACCCGATCTCGGCCGGTCCGTGGCCGATTTCGCCAGCGAGCTCCACGACTTCGGCAGCGGCCACCCGCCGGTCGAGGGCCACGCCACGACCGTCCAGGGCAGCCTCGCGCCAGGCACTTCGGCGCACATCGCGCATGTCCGGCTCGATCGCGAGACCGGGGTCGTGACCGTGCTCGGCTACGTCATCGTCCAGGACGTCGGGAAGGCGCTCAACCCGGCGCTCGTCGAGGGCCAGATGGTCGGTGGCGCGGTCCAGGGCATCGGCTGGGCGCTCCACGAGGCCATGATCCACGACGAGGAGGGCCAGCTGCTCACCGGGTCGTGGCTCGACTACACGGTGCCGCGCGCCACCCACGTGCCCGACATCGACGCCGTCGTCGTGGAGGTGCCGGCGCCGGACGGTCCGTTCGGCGCGAAGGGGATCGGCGAGGCGCCGGTGATCCCGGCCGGGGCCGCGATCGGGTCGGCCATCGTCGCGGCCGGTGGACCGCGCGTGCGCGAGATGCCGATGACGCCGCGGCGCGTGTGGGCCGCGATCAACGACGGGGGCTGACCACCGATGCCCGCGAGCACGCACCCAGGCGACGTCATCCATTGCTGGGATCACCTCGTCATCACGCTGCGCGACGGCGCGGGCGTCGAGACCGGGTTCCTCAGCCTCTACGCCATCGCGTACTCGGCCTCGCTCGGCGCCGGCCACGTGGCGCTGCTCGAGGTGCCGGGCGCGCCGGGCGGTCCGATCGTGGCGACGCTCACCGACGATCCGGGCCTCGGCGCCCGACAGCAGGCACGGCTCGGCGCGATGGGCGAGCCACGCGCGGCACTCGCGCCGCCGCCGGTCCCCGCGCGCTTCGAGCGCATCCCGTATGGACCGGATGGCTTCGGGTTCCTGATCCGCACCGACGCAGGCGGCGCGCTCGGCGCCCGCGAGATCGAGGCGCGCTGGCTCGATCCCGACCCGCCGTTCTGGGTCGATGGCGAGGGCGGTGGCTTCAGCGACCTCGAGGACATCTGGGCGATGATGGTCGGTGCCCCGCGGGCGCGGCTCGCGATCGACGGCGCCGTCGTCCCGGGCGAGCCGTTCGATGACGACGTCTGGCAGCCGAAGCTCGGGCGATCGCTGAGCTCGGCGCACGGGGCGTTCTCGGAGGTGCGCCTGACGCCGGTGCGATCCGGCGTTGCGGGCTAGCTCAGCGGTCGTGCCACTGGAAGCGGTCCGGACGGACCGCGATGACGATCCGCGGCCCCTCGTACTGGATCGATTCCCAGTGCGGGACCACCGCCTCGTCCGCCATGTACTTGCGGCACAGCTCCAACGTCGGCTCGCGGGCGGCCTCGCCATCGATGATCTGCGCCCTGCCGGTGACCTGGACGTAGTCGCCGCTCACCGGATCGTCGATGCACAGCACGATCCGCGGATCGCGCCGCAGGTTGCGCGTCTTCACGGTGCGCTCGGCGGTGCTGACCCAGAACTCCTCGCCGGTCCACAGGTACCAGTTCGGGGTGAGCTGGGGCGTGCCGTCGGGGTAGACGGTCGCCACGATGGCGTTTGGCATGATGGCCAGGAACTCGGCCTGGCGTTCGGGGGACGGGATGGTCATGACGTGAGCATACGAGGGGGCGAGGGAGTCAGTTGAAGAAGCTCATCAACGATCCGTCGGCGTTCGTCGACGAGATGCTCGACGGCATCCTGACCGCGCACCCGGACCAGCTCAAGGCCGCCGCGGCCCGGACCGCCGATCCATCGTGCGCGCCGACGCGCCGGTCGACGGACACGTCGGCATCGTGACCGGCGGCGGCTCGGGCCATCTCCCGGTCTTCCTCGGGTTCGTCGGCGTGGGGCTGTGCTCGGGCGTCGCCGTCGGCAACGTCTTCTCGTCCCCGTCGATGGACCAGATCCTCGACGCGACCAAGGCGCGTCGACGGCGGTGCGGGCGTGCTCTACCTGTACGGCAACTACGGCGGCGACGTCATGAACTTCGACCTCGCCGCGGAGATGGCCGAGGCCGAGGGCATCACCGTCGAGCACGGTCCTCGTCGCCGACGACGTCGCATCGGCCCCGCCCGAACGCGCGGCGTCGCGCCGCGGCGTCGCCGGCCTGTTCTTCGCCTACAAGGTGCGCGGGCGCGGCGGCCGAGGCCGGCGCGTCGCTCGACGAGGTCGCCGACGTGACGCGTCATGCGCTGGCCAACACGCGATCGATGGGCGTCGGGCTGTCGCCGACGATCCTGCCCGCGGCCGGCAAGCCGACCTTCGAGCTCGCCGACGGCGAGATGGAGATCGGGATCGGCATCCACGGCGAGCCCGGCGTCCGGCGCGGACCGCTGGAGACCGGCCGACCAGGTCGCCGACGCCCTGCTCGACGCGATCGCCGACCGATCTCGCGCTCGCCGCGTGGCGACCGCGGTGGCCGTCCTCGTCAACGGCCTCGGCGCGACGCCGCTCGAGGAGCTGTACATCCTGTACCGACGGGTGCACGCTGGGCTCGTGCGACGTGACGTCGAAGTCCACCGGCCGTTCGTCGGCGAGTTCGCGACGAGCCTCGAGATGGCCGGCGCGTCGCTGACGATCATGCGCCTCGACGATCGACCTGACGCGGCTTGCTCGACGCGCCCGCGAGCTCGCCGTTCTACCGGCGATGACCGGCGGCGTGCGATGACCGGCGACGAGCTGCGCGCCCTGCTCATCGCCGCCCTGCCACGTGTCGCCGCGTCGCGTGACGAGTTGCGCGACCTCGACGCGGCGATCGGCGACGGCGACCTCGGCGTGACCGTGGGCGACGGCACGCTCGCCGCCGCTGCGGCGCTCGAGGCGCTGGCCCCCGGCGCGACCCCGGCCGTCGTGCTCAAGACCGATCGGCATGACGATGGCCCGCGCCAACCCGTCGACCTTCTCGGCGCTCACGATGGGGGCGCTGCTCGCGGCGTCCAAGGAGCTCGGCGACGAGGAGACGTTCGACTACGACGACGGCATCCGCGCCGCCCGCGCCGCGGCCCACGCGGTCGCGAGCCGCGGCAAGTCGTCGGTCGGCGAGAAGACCGTCCTCGATGCCCTGGTGCCGAGCGTGGACGCCGCGGCGGCGTCGCCCGACGCGCCGCTGGATGCCGCGCTCGTCGCGGCTCGCGATGGGGTCGAGGCGACCCGCGAGCTGGTCTCGCAACGTGGCCGGGCGGCGTGGGTCGGCGAACGGACCGCGGGACACGCCGACGGCGGCGCGACGGCCTACGTTCGGTTGCTCGAGGCGGTGATCGCAGACGCGCTGACGGGCGTCGCGCGCGGCCGCGGGCGCCCGGCCCGCCAGACGACGGCCCTAGCGAGCGAACCAGCGACAGCCGAAGCGCGCCTCGTGGTCCTCCCAGGTCCGGGTGTACGGATCGAGCCGGCGGACGCGCGCGGCGCCGTCGGTGCGCAGGAACACCCACGCCACGTCCCAGTTGCCCGACGCGTAGCGCAGGGGCACCGCGGCGGCGACGCGCACGAGCGGATGGGTCAAGCGCGGCATACACCCGTGGACGCGTGTGCAGGAACCCGGATCCGATCGGGGTGAACACCTCGTGCGGCACGACCGGCTCGTCGGGGCCGCCGAGACCCGCCGCGAGGTCGCGGATGCCGACCCGGATCTCGCGCCCGGCGACCTGCGCCGCCTCGAGGGCATCGAACGAGCCCGCCGTGACGTCCCCTCGGCGTCGTGGGCCAGGACCTCCTCCCAGTCGTCGCGCACCCAGAACCGGTACGTCTCCATGTCGTACACGAAGTTCCGGGTCGGACCGGTCGTGCCGACGTCGAAGTACTCCTGCTCGCTCATCTTCGGCATGTCCGGCGGCGGTGGCTCGACCGTCCGCGTGCCGGGCGCCGGCGCGCCGTCGATGCCGCGGAAGACGAGGTTCGCGAGGGCCTGCTCGCCGTCGCCCGTGTACATGAAGAACGACATCTTCGGCTCGGTGCCGTTGAACCCGAACGGCGGCTCCAGCGGCTGGCGCTGGGTCGTGATCGCGCCGACGTGGTGCCCGTCGACGAGGATCGTCTCGCGAAAGTCGATGACCTCGCGGATGAGCCCGTCCAGCGACGGGTCGCCGTTCCCGCCCGGGGCGATGTGCTCCTCGAACAGGAACTCGGTGTAGACCCGCAGGTCGGCGCCACGTCCGATCGCGCCTGCCAGCGCCTCCTTGGACCCGGCCCGCACCGATCGATCGGGCGCGAGCTCGAGCGCCAGGGTCCAGGCCGTGCCTGTTGGGGATGACGTGTCGACGGACATCGGATCTCCTGGTGGTGCCTGCGTGGACTGCCGGGCCGCGGCCCGCGTGGACGACGTGGCTCGATATCATGCTCCGCCATGTACGACCTCATCATCTCGGGCGGGCTCCTCGTCGACGGCCTCGATACCCCCGGTCGCCGGGCCGACGTGGCGATCGCCGGTGACCGCATCGTCACGATCGGCGATCTCGGCGACACCGAGGCGGATCGGGTCATCGACGCCACCGGGCTGGTGGTGGCACCCGGCTTCGTCGATATCCACAGCCACTCCGACCTGACGCTGCTCAGCGACGGCCGCGCGCGCAGCAAGATCGCCCAGGGCGTCACGACCGAGCTCAACGGCAACTGCGGGATCGGCTATGCCCCGGCGGCGGGTCCGCATCGGGCGCTCGTCCGCACCGAGAGCCCGACCTGTGACACCGACCCGGGCGTCGTCGTCGACTGGGAGTCGTTCGGCGGGTACCTCGACGCGCTCGAGCGGGCGCGTCCGGCGATCAACGTCGCGACGCTCGTCGGGCACGCCCCGCTGCGGATCGAGACGCTCGGCGTGGAGGCGCGAGCCGCGACCCCGGCCGACCTCGACGCCATCGCGCAGACCGCCCGGACGGCCCTCGACGAGGGCGCGTTCGGGGTGTCGACCGGGCTCACGCAGGTGCCGCTCATCTGGGCCGACGAGGACGAGCTCGTCACGATCGCCGCCGCCGCGGCATCGCGGGATGGCGCTGTTCGCGATCCACATGCGCAACTACGCCGGCGAGTTCACCGCGGCGCTCGACGAGGCGATCCGGGTCGCACGACGCGCCGGCGTGCGGATCCAGATCTCCCACATGTCCTCGTCGGGCAAGGCGAACTGGTCGTACCCGCATCTCGGCCGGGCCACGCTCGAGGCGGCGGCCGCCGACGGCGTCGACATCGCCTTCGACATCTACCCGTTCCTCGCCGGCAGCGCGAACCTGTCCCAGCTCCTGCCGGACTGGGTGCAGGCCGGTGGCTCCGCCGAGCTCGTGCGTCGCCTGACGGACCCGGCCGAGCGGCGACGCGCCGCGGCCGAGTGGACCGAGCGGCGGTTCCTCGACTGGGACGAGGTCGAGATCTGCCTCGTCGATCCCGGCCTCGAGGCGTATCTCGGGCTGACGCTTGCGCGACGCCGGGGAGCGGATGGGCGTCGAGCCGGCCGAGGCCGGGATCGAGCTCATCCGCCTGACCGAGAACCGGGTGTGCATGATCGCCTACGGCCGGTCCGACCAGAACGTCATCGAGGCACTCCAGCATCCGCGCGCGACCATCGGCTCGGACGGGTTCGCCATGGACCCGGACGGCCCGACCGGGGTGGGCCTGCCGCATCCTCGCTCGTTCGGTTGCTACCCGCGGCTGCTGGGCGACTACGTCCGCGATCGCGGGGTCATCCCGCTGGAGCGCGCGATCGCGATCTCGACCGTCGCGACCGGCCGACCGCATCGGCTTGCGCGACCGGGGCCGGATCGTGGAGGGCGCGTACGCCGATGTCGTGGCGTTCGACGCCGGGACGATCGAGGACCTCGCCACGTATCGCGAGCCGAAGGTCTTCCCACGCGGCATCCACCACGTCGTCGTGAACGGCCGGCTCGCGATCGACGGCGGTTCGCAGGTGGAGATCGGTCCGGGCCGGTCGCGTCCTGCGCCGCGGGGCCGCGGCCTAGCTGGTCGAGGCTGCCGGGCATCACGATCTCGAGTTCGCGAGCCGGCGTGTCGCCGACATTACACATCGCGGTGGATCGTGCTATGGCCGAACCAGCTGCGGCTCGGCGCCGATGTGATCCGGTCCGGGCGGGGCGCCTGTCTCGTGCGTGGGATGACGGCTTGATCAATGGCGCTACGGCCCGATCGTGACCCGACATGCGACAGCTAGGCACGCGCCTCGGCTGCTGTATGCCGAGTCTCAGCGCGTCAGAGCCAGAGCGCTCCGGCCTCGCGCTCCGGCCTCGCGCTCACGACCTTGGGTTCCAGCCCGCGACTCCTTCCTCGCTCCGTGCGCACGGGCGCGCCGGTCGGTGCCAGATCGACCTCAGGCGTGCCGGATCGACCGTCAGTGTCACGCGCCTCGCTCGTCCCATGGGGTGGAGGAGGAGCTCGCCGATGAAAGCCAGGACGTTGGCCGCGGCGCCGATGTGCTCACGCGGGATGGCCAGGACCTGCGGCTCGTCGCGGGGATGCTCGGGCACGATGACCAGGGTCGCCGGGCGGGCCCGCTCGATGTCGAACTGGATCCGTCGGAGGCGATCGAACGGGACGTCCAGCCTGACCCGATCACGCTGCGCCACCGCGACACGGCGATCGGTGACGAGGAGCTGGGCCTCCGTTGCGTGCACGAGCCCCTTGATGTCCTCGCCCGGCTCGAGTCGACGGGCGAGTCGGATGCGCGCAGATCGGCTTCGTCAGGACGATCTGTCATGGGGCCTCCCACGATGTTCGATCCGCCCGAGGATCCATCGGCGTGGGCGGCTCAAGATCGATCCGACGCAGTGGTGCCCCACCACGTCGCCGGACACGAATCTACCGCGCCGACTGCGGAGCGGTGTTGCCCATCGCGGCAAGCACGTTGCAGACGCGCGAAAGGTCCGTCAGGCCCCGAACGGCGCGTTGCCGGCGTGCGTCACCCGCCGATCGGGCCCCTGTGGAGTCGGCCCTGTGGACGCAGCCCCTGGGAGGCCGGTCAGCGATCCTGGCCGGCCTCGCGCACCTGGTCGTCGTCGGCCGGAGGACCCTCGCGATGCCCCTCCGGTTCGGGTCGCTCCACGACGCCGGTCTGCGAGGAGTTGGCGGCGACGCGCTCGTCGTCGGGGCGGACGCCACCCGGGATCGTCTCGGCCGCGAACTCCGGCTCGTGACCGATGTACGCGCCCGGATCGCGGTCCGTGCCGCTCATGCCGCCGACGCGGTCGCGATGCGCACCGCGTATGCCGCCAGCTCGTCGGTCAGTGCCTGCGAGCTGGCCTTCTGCGCCTTCTGGAATGCCGTCGCGGCCTTGCGCAGCTCGGCGTCGTCCAGTTCACGCGCGATCGCCAGCATGCCGCCGGCCGAGTCCATCTGCTTTCGCTTCAGGTTGAGCAGGACCGCATGCGCCTCGTAGAAGTCGCTGTCGGCGCCGTCGGTCGAGGCGGTCTCGAGGGTCTCCTCCATGAGTTCCTTGAGGCCGCCCGCCACGTCCTCGATCTCCCCGGTCGCGTCGTGGGCCTTGCCCAGCGTCCGCAGTTGCTTGAGGAAGGCCTTGTCGTCCGTGAGGCTCGCCTTGATCGCGGTCTTGGCCGTCCCGACAGGGTGCTTCGTCGCGAGCGTCGTCTCGGCGTCGACGATGACCTGCTGGATCGCGATCGCCTCGTCGAACTCGTGGGTGATGAACGCTTCGCCGACCTTTGCCTCGCCCATGGTGTCGTACTCCCGGTGTGGATCGGATGATCTCGGACATGCGCCATCGCGGACGGCCGAGGATAGGGGGGATCGGAGCGTTCGGCATGCCGACGACCCGATCCCGATGGTCGAGCGTCAAGCCCCCGAGAGCCCCTCGCGTCGACGTGGACACCGTAGGGCCGGACCATGGCAAGGCGTCGCTGGATGGTGCCGGCTGTCGGCGTTGCGACTGCGTGACAGTCAGCGTGCGGACCAGGCCCCGCAGCCGCCGGGCACCGACCGTCTCGATCGACCGCGGCTGCCCAGGTCCCCTGGAGGTTGGGGGCTAGCGCTCGCGGTAGTTGGAGACCTGCTGGCGGCTCGCGAAGAACCCGACGCCCCACGTCCCGAGGTCGATCAGCAGCGCCGAGACCAAGAAGATGATGTTGAGGAGGCTGAGGCCGTCCGGATTCCGCTGCACGAACCCGTAGAAGAGGGTCGTCCACGGGAAGAACAGGAAACCGCCGAGGAACCAGATCGGCTGGCCGAGCAGGGAATTCCAGTAGGCCTGGTCATTCGACCACCCGACGAGCAGGAGCAAGCGCGGCAGGATCGCGCCGAAGATCGCCATCATCGGATCCGTTCCCTCCAGGCGGTCCCGGTCGAGTTGGGCGACAGTCGGGCTCCGCAGCGCCGCCAGCCTAGCATCCGTGTCGAGGCGATCCGGCACGGCAGATCACGCGGAAGGTCCGCATCCCGCCACGCGACCGTGCGCTATGCTCGCCGGGCGATCCCTCTGCCTCGGATCGGGTGCTCGGATCGACCCATGGAGCACCGCATGGCCACAGCTGTCGCCCCGACGCTCATCCGTCAGGACGGCCGCGACAAGGTCACCGGCACCGGTCGCTACGCCGCCGACCTCACGCTGACCGGGATGCTCCACGGCGCGTTCCGCGTCGCCGGCGTCCCCCACGCCCGCATCCGGCCGGATCGATGCGACCGCGGCGCGAGCGCTGCCCGGCGTCCACGCCATCATCACCGCCGCCGACGTCCCCGACGTCCGATACGGCGCGTTCGTGACAGGACCGCACGCTGTTCGCCCGGGACGTCGTGCGCTGGGAAGGCGAGCTGATCGCGGCCGTCGCGGCGGCAACGCCGGAGATCGCCGCCCGCGCGGCGGCGCTGATCGATATCGACCTCGAGCCCCTCCCGGCGGTGACGGACCTCGAGGCGGCCGCCGACCCGGACGCGCCCGCTCGTCCACGACGACTGGGCGACGTACGAGGCCGACGACAACGTCGTCCGCGACGGAACGTCGCCTCCCACTCGACGATCGTCAAGGGCGACGCCGACGGCCGGCATGGCCGAGGCGGACATCGTCGTCAAGGACCGCTACGTCGCCGACGGCTCGCACGCCGTCCCGATCGAGCCGCGGGCGATCCTCGCCGAGTGGCAGGGCGACCACGTCACGATCTGGTCGTCGACGCAGGTCCCGTTCGCGGCCCGGGCCGGCGTCGCGGAGACGCTCGGCCTGCCGCAGAACCGGATCCGGGTCATCGTGCCCCACCTCGGCGGCGGCTTCGGCGCCAAGTGCGAGGTCGGCTTCGAGCCGCATGTCGCCGCCCTCGCGCGGGCCGCCGGCCGGCCGGTCAAGGTCGTCTTCTCCCGGCGCGACGAGTTCCTGCTGCCCGACCATCGCCGCGAGCGGATGATCATCGAGCTGGAGACCGGCGTCCGGCAGGACGGGACGATCGTGGCCCGTCGCGGGCACCTGATCATCGACAACGGCGCCTACAGCATGGACGAGCCGTACCTCGGCCAGATGGCCGGGATGTTCGCGGTCGGGCCGTACCGGGTCCCGAACGTCGACGTCTCGGTCGACGTCGTCTACACGAACACGCAGCCGTCGGGCTCCGTTCGCGCGCCGACCGGCCCGACGACCTGCTGGGCGCGTCGAGCAGCACCACGACGTCGTCGCGGAGCGGCTCGGCCTCGACCCCGTCGAGTTCCGTCGCCGCAACCTCGTGCACGAGGGCGACGCGGGGCCGACCGGCCAGGTCTTCGAGCGGATCGGCGCCATCGAGACGCTCGAGAACGCCGCGGCCAGCGATCGGCTGGGGCAAGCCGCTGCCCGGACGGCGAGGCGATCGGCATCGCGACGGGCTGGTGGCCGTCGTTCCCCGGCGCCGTCCGGCGCGCACGTGAAGATCAACGCCGACGGCAGCGGGCACGATCGTCACCGGCGCCCAGGAGTGCGGCACCGGCGCGGTCATGGCCCTGCCGATCCTCGCCGCCGAGGTCCTCGGCATGCGGCCCGACGAGTTCCGGATCCTCTACCAGGACACCGACGCCGGGCCGTACGACGGCGGGGCCAGCGGATCCCAGACGACGTTCAACAACGGCCGGGCGGTGATCGCCGCCGCGAACGAGGTCCGCGAGCAGCTCCTCGACCTCGCGGCCGACCTCCTGGAGGCCAACCGGGCAGACCTCGAGCTCGTCGACGGCACGGCCCGGGTCAAGGGCAGCCAGCACCGCGTCGGTCTCGATCGCGGAGCTTGCGTCGCAGGCCGCCGGCGCCGGGCTGCTCCTCGGCAAGGGCTCCGGCGAGCCGCCGCCGACGCCGGCAGTCGACGCGGCGAGCTGCGTCGGCCGCCTCGGCGGCGAGTCCTTCGCGGCGCCGACGTTCTTCACCCACGCCATCCGCGTCAAGGTCGACCGCGACACCGGCGTGGTCCGGGTCCTCGAGGTTGCGGCCTCCCACGAGTCGGGCGTCGTCGTCAACCCGATCGGCGCGGCCGGCCAGATCCACGGCGGCGTGGCGATGGGCATCGGGCAGGCGCTCACCGAGGGCGTCCAGCTCGCCGACGACGGCCGGCAGCGCAACCCGTACCTCCTCGACTACAAGCTCCAGACCGTGGCCGACGTCCCGACATCCACGTCGACTTCGTCGACGCCCCGTCGCCGACCGGCGGCCCGAAGGGCCTCAAGGGCATCGCCGAGCCGCCTTGCGTCCCGACGCCCGGTGCGATCGCCAATGCGATCGCCGCGCGCGGTCGGCGTGCGGGTCCACGAGCTGCCGATGACGCCCGAGCGGGTCTGGGGCGCCATGGCATCGAAGAACGGCGACGGCTGACGTTGGGCGGACGCTACTCGGCCCCGACGGAGCTCGACGACGCCTTGACGGCCGCGGCTGCCGGCCACCGACCGGTCGCCGGCGGGACGGACCTCGTCGTCGGGTCGCGGCAGGGCAAGTGGTCCTGCCCGAGGACCTCGTCGCGCTCGACCGGGTCGCGGAGCTGCGCGGGATCGGGAGACCGCGGACGGGCTCCGGCTCGGCGCGACGACCAGCCACGCCGACCTCGCCGCCAACGCCGCGATCCGCGAGCGCTGGACGGCGCTCGCCGATGCCGCGGCGATCGTCGGCTCGCCGGCGACGCGGCACGTCGGGACGCTCGGTGGCAACCTGACGAACGCCTCGCCGGCCGCCGAGACCAGCGGTGCCGCTGCTCTGCTTCGAGGCCGAGGTCGAGCTCCGTTCGACGGCCGGCGAGCCGTCGGGTCGCGCTCGCCGACCTGTTCACCGGTCCCGGCCGGACCAGCCTCGCGCCCGACGAGCTGATCGTCTCGGTCGACGTGCCGGGGCTCCCGGCGCCGGGCAGTTGCTACGCCCGGCTCGAGTTCCGCCGGCAGATGGAGATCGCGGTCGTGGGCGCGACCGCGGTGGTGCGCCTCGACGGCGGCGTCGTCCGCGACGCGCGGATCGCGATCACCGCGCTCGCGCCGACCGTCCGGCGGGTGCCGCGGCCGAGGCCGCGCTCGTCGGCACTGACGGCGGGCCGGCCGCGGCGGCCGAGCCGGCCGCCTGGCGGCCGAGGCCGCGACCCCGATCGCGGACGTCCGCGCCTCGCTCGACTACCGCACGGCGATGGCGGCCGTTGTCGTCCGCCGGCCGTCACGCGGCGCGATCGCCCGGGCGCGCGGCGAGACCGTCCCGATCCCGGCCAGCGCCAGCCTGTTCGGAGTCGAGTGACCGTGCGACTCCGCCACGCTCCAGGTGAACGGGATGAGCTACGCGGTCGAGATCGAGCCGCCGGACCCTGCTGTCCGTCCTGCGCGACGAGCTGGGGCTCACCGGCACCAAGGAGGGCTGCGACGACTCCGAGTGCGGCGCGTGCATGGTCCTCCTCGACGGCCAGCCGGTGAACTCGTGCTCGTTCCTCGCGCTCCAGGCCGACGGGCGCGTGGTGACGACCGTCGAGGGCCTCGCCTCCGGCGGCGACCTGCATCCGCTCCAGCGCGCGTTCCTCGAGCACGGCGGCGTCCAGTGCGGCTTCTGCACGCCGGGGATGCTCATCAGCGCGACCGCGCTGCTGGCCGACCCGGATCCGACCGAGGACGAGATCCGCGCCGGGCTGTCGGGCAACCTCTGCCGCTGCACCGGGCTACACGGGATCGTGGCGGCCGTCCGTGACGTGGCGGTGGATCAGCGACGCGCACCCGATACAGGGGGGCCTGCGACACGAGTCATGGACACCGTGGTCAAGGTGTCGAGCAATCGGGTGTTGCGTCGGTTCCTCGTTATCGCTCCTGGGCGGAGCAGCGCTCGTCGCGCGAGGGGAGCGTCGGCCGCCTATCCATCGGTGCGCGGAATGTCGGCCGTCGATCTGCTCGGCCTCGAGATCCTGATCATCGCTGACATCGTCTGACCGTCACCATCGACCAGACGTTCAGAGCCGGCCACGCTCGGCATCATCGTGCTGGTCGACGTTCCCAGCTCTCGCTCGAGATCGAGCGGAGGGGACGCTGCTCGGCGCCGCCGAGGGAGGGTCGTCGTCCGGGGGCTGTCGTCAGCCGCGGATAGCCCAATCATCGATCAGCCCGCGCGACGTCGGGAGGTGGAGCGGAGACGGGGTTCGAACCCGCGACATTCAGCTTGGGAAGCTGACACTCTGCCAACTGAGTTACTCCCGCTCGGGAGGATGCCAGTCTAGCAATGGGCTGACGCGACGCCAAGCGGTCGACGCGAACCTCGCCGGGGTCTCGACGTCCGGGATCACCGATCCGGCCGCCATCGGGCGGCTGCCCGAGCGGTTCGCCGCGGCTGGCTCGGGATCGTCGAGATCGGTGCGATCGGCTTCGCGATCGCGACGTTGGCCGCAGCCAGCTCGCGGCATCGGCGTCGGCATCGCGTTCTATTTCGGCGGGACGTTCGCCGGGTTGTTCCTGCCCGACGTCGTGAAGTACCTGCCCTTCAGCGTCGCGAATGCGGCCGTGTCGACCGGCGAGTCCGATGGGTTCGGCGGCGGGGGATCGCAGGTCGTCGCACTCGAGGCGAACACCGCCCTGCTCCTGGTGGTGGTCTGGTTGATCGGCGCCCTGGTGGTTGCCGCCGTCTACACGGCGTGCGCGGAGATCAGCGGGTAGACGAGGCCGCCGCGAGCGCCGCGGCAATGAGCGCGAGCGCCGCGGAACGAGCGCGAGCGATGCCCTGGGCGAGTGGTCTACCCGTCGCCGCGGATGCGGGAGTAGACGACGCAATCGACGGGCACGCCGTCGTGGTGCAGGTCCCATGCCCGCAGCACGCCCTCGCGCCGGAACCCGGCACGCTCGACCATCCGATTCGACACCTCGTTGCCGACCATGATGAACGTGTCGAGGCGGATGGCCGCGGTCGTGGCGAACGTCCAGTCCGCGACCAGCCGAAGCGACCGGGAGCCCACGCCACGACCCCGCGCCTCCGGTGCGAGCCAGAGGCCGAACGTGGCCTGGTGCCCCTCGGGGCCGAACCGCGTCACGGCCCCGAGCAGGCGATCGGTGGCGGCCTCGACGATGGCGAACGCGACGCCGGTGCCGGCCTCGCCACATCGACATGGCGCTCTCGATGAAGGCGTCCGCGTCGGCGGGCATGAACGGCTGGGGGATCGTCACCCACCGGGCGATCTCCGGGTCCTGGCAGACGGCAAGCACCGCGGGCGCATCCGCGTCGCGCCACGGGCGCAGGACGAGCTCGTCGATGGTCAGGACCGTGCCAGGTTCCTCGTCCATCGACTCTCTCAGGCTGATCGAACGCGGTCGGCCTCGAGCCGATCGATCGTCTCGACCATCCCGGTCCGCAGCCGGTCCAGCGAGGTAAAGATCGCCTCCGGATCCTGCCCGAGGCCATCGAGCTGCCGCAGCAGCAGCTGATACGCCTCGGTGTACCGCGGGATCGCCGTGTCCATCCGGCTTCGTCCGGACTCCGTGATGCGGATCAGGCGGGCCCTCCGGTCCTTCGGGTGCGGTATCCGCTCGAGCTCGCCCGCATCGATCAACGGCGCGAGCATCGTCGCGACGGTCGTGATGGCGAGCCCGAAGTCTCGCGCCGCCTGGCTGAGCGTGCGCGGCCCGTTGCCGTACAGGTAGCTGAGCAGGGCGAACTCCTCGCCGCTCATCCCGGTTCCCGAGAGCGACGAGCGCATGAACCGTCGAGCGGCCTGGTTGGCCAGGTAGAGCTGGTAGAGGAGGGTGAATCGCTTGGGTGCGTCGTCGGCCACGTCATGATTGTACTTGTTACGTATCCGGAACATATGTTACGGTTCCGTCCTATCTCTGCACGCCGGCCGGAGTGCTTCTCCCAATGATCGTTCGTCGGTTCGCGCGAATCGCGGCGTTGGCCCTCGTGGCCGCTCTGGCCCTCGGCGTGCGCGGGGCGGCCGCCGAGCGAGACGCCCGCGACGTCCGCCGAGCGCCGCGGCGTCGGATGGGACTGCCGCCCGGCATCCGCCTCCCCGCTCCCGCCGTCCCTCGCATTCGAGTTCACGCCGACTGAGCCCGTGGTGACCCGGGCATCGACCGGCATCGACCAGCTGTACATCAACCCGGGCGCCATCATCGAGGAGGACGGTCGCCTGCACATGTTCGCGAACCTCTTCACCGCATGGCCCGGACACGTCGACATCGCCCACCTCGCGTCCGAGGACGGCGTCGCATGGGAGGCTGCCGCGACCGAACCGGTGCTGACCAGCGACGACGTGCCATTGACGACGTCCGGCATCGACGTCTCGACCGGGTTCCGCATCGACGACGGGACGTAGGTCCTCGTCTTCCAGACCGTCGAGAACGGCCGGCCATGGGTGCTCGGTCGCGCGACCGCACCGGGTCCGGACGGCCCGTGGACGGTCGGCGAGTCGCCGATCCTGGAACCCGGCCCCGCCGGGACCTGGGACGCGGGCGGCCTGAGCTGGCCGAGCGTCGTGGCGACCGATGACGGCTACGCGATGTACTACACGGGCGTGGAACAGCTGCGCGGCCGCGGCGCGATCGGCCTCGCGACGTCGACCGACGGCATCGCCTGGACCAAGCACGACGGGCCCGTGCTGCGCGCCGAAGAGACGTGGGAGCGGCTTGCCGTCGATCGCCCGCGGGTGGTGAGTACGCCCGCCGGTCTGGCGATGGTGTACGCCGGTGGCCGCCTGACCGATCAATTCCTGGCATGGTCGGAGGACGGGATCACGTGGCGTCGCGACGGCGAGGCTCCCGTCATCGATGCGGACTCGCTGCCGGTCAAGGGCCGCGCCTGGGACGCGGCCCTTGTCGACCTCGACGGGACGCTCCACTACTACCTGGAGATCGGAGCCGCGACCGGGACGGGCGGGACGCAGGTCTACCTCGCGACCGCCGCGCTCCCGTAGGACCGCAGGGGCGGAACGAAAGGGCGGCCGCGAACGGCCCGTACGGGCCATGCACGCGCCGGTATCACGGCCTACCATCCACGAGGCGCCCCAGCCGGAAACGCAGCGCCGTCACGCACTCGGGATTGCAACCTCGTGACAGTCGCGGAATCGGCTTGGCAGGACCCCGGTCGATGGCGATACTGCCGCGCATGGCCGAACTGGTTCCGCATCTGCACGTGCCCGCACGCCCCCGTCATCCGCTGCGCCGGTTGATCGGGGCGCTCGTGCCCCGTCGTGCCTCCGAGGACCTCGCCGCCCAGGAGCAGAGCTACCGCCAGTTCATGGAGGCCCTCGGCGTCGCCGTGTACACGACGGACGCGGCCGGCCGGATCACGTACTTCAACGACGCGGCCGCGCGGCTGTGGGGCCGTCGACCGGACCTGGGCGAGGAATGGTGCGGGTCCTGGCGCCTGTTCTGGAGCGACGGCCGTCCCATGGCGCATGCCGAGTGCCCCATGGCGATCGCACTGCGCGAGAATCGGTCGGTCCGCGGCGAGACGGCGATCGCCGAACGACCCGACGGCACACGAGTCTTCTTCGAGCCGTACCCCACCCCGTTGCGGGATGCGAGCGGGACCCTTGTCGGCGCGGTCAACGTGCTCGTCGACGTCAGTTCGCGCCAGCAAGCGCAGGACGACCTGCGAACCACGGCGGACGCCCTGCTCGCGTCGAGCGCGGTCCAGGATGACTTCCTCGGGCTCGTGTCGCATGAGTTGCGCACCCCGGTCACGACGATCTTCGGCAACGCGCAGATCCTTCGGGACCGCGGCGACCGCGTCTCGACCGAACTGCGCGGCGAGATGGTCGCTGACATCGCGGAGGACGCGGAGCGCCTGTTCGCGATCATCGAGAACCTGCTGCTCTTCAGCCGAATGCAGGCCGGCACGGTGACCGATCCCGAGCCCCAGGTCCTGCCGCACGTGATCCGCCAGGAGGTCGGCGCGTTCCAGCGTCGGCATCCCGACCGTGTCGTCAGCCTGGTCGCGGCGCCCGATGGGCATCTCGTCGTCGAGGCGGACCGGACCCATCTCGTGCTGCTGATCCAGAATCTCCTGTCGAACGCGCACAAGTACAGCGGCCCGACGGCCGAGATCGAGGTCCACATCGACGGCACCGAGACGGAGGCCGAAGTCCGTGTCCTCGATCGTGGCCTCGGGATCGACGGGGTGGATCCCGATTCGCTGTTCGCACCGTTCTATCGGGCCAAGGAGGCACAGCGCGTGGCCAGCGGCCTCGGGCTGGGGCTCCCGGTCTGCGAGCGGATCGTCGCCGGCCTGGGCGGCAGGATCTGGGCAAGGTCGCGACAGGGCGGGGGTTCGGAGTTCGGGTTCGCACTGCCGATCGCCGAGGAGTCCTATCCGACCAGCTGACCTTCGATGGGTTCGCGAGCGCTCCATCCGTGAGAGACTCGCGCCGGGATCGTGCGTGAACGGGATCGTGCCCGAACGGGGATCGCGTCGAGCAGGATCATCGGCCAGCGGACGAGGGGAATCATGACGAACGCCACGATCATCCTCGGTGCGGACGGGACGGCCGAGGAGGCCACGCCACAGGCGCTCGCACTGCTGGGCGTGACCCTCGACCGATTGCGCGAGCTGCCGCCCGGTGCGTTCTCGGCCACGCCGCCGGACCCCGGCGCCGACGAGGCCTTTCGCGAGGAATGGGAACGAGCGGGCGCACCTGACATCGGCGGTGAGGCCACCATCCAGCGGCTCGATGGCGAGAAGGTCCGGGTGAGGTTCGCCGTCGCCCGTCTGGATGACGGCCGCTACCGGGCGGTCCTGGAACGGGTCGGCGGCTCGACCGACTCGGCGCCGCGCCTGTACACGGCGGGACAGGTGCTCGCCGAGTGGCGTGCCGCGGAGCGACGGCTATCCGTGCTGCAACCCGGTCACCCGGATTACGACCGCGTCCAGGCGGACATCGAGTCGTTCCGGACCCGCTATCAGGAATTGTTCCGCCGCTGACCGTCTCCGCGCGCGTCCCCGCGCGGCGCGATCCGCCGTGGCGGGCGTCAGCCGCGGGAGCGGACCTGGACCGGGGCCAGCATCATGACGATGACCCGTTCGGGTTCGACCGGGCGGCGGACCGCGGCGATCGCCGCGACGAGGGCACGGGGCGTGTGCGGGCGGTGGGGGACGCGCACGCTCGGGAGATCCACGACGGCCATGGCGCGCGAGGTCGGCATCGGCGATGGCCGTGCGGGCGCGGATGCGGATGGGGGCACGTTCAGGCGACATCACGTTCCATGGTGGGCAGGCTGATGGGACCCCCGCACCGTACCGCACCCCGGGGATATCCGTCAGCGCCACCATCGGGCCATCGACCCCCCGTACCGTTGGAGGGACCGAACGGGGCCCAAACGGGTCGCGAGGCGATGCCCTGCTATCGTGCGGTCGTGGAAGCCACGTTCGCAGAAACACGCCCGTCCGACGTGTCCGGCGGCCCGCGCGACCCCTCGCTCCATGCCCGCTGGCTGGGTCGCGTGGCGTACCGCGATGCCCACGCGCTGCAGAAGCGCCTCGTCGATGCGCGGGCGGCGGACGAGATCGGCGATCAGCTGCTGCTGCTCGAACACCCCGCCGTCCTGACGCTCGGGCGCCAGTCGGACCCGGCCCACATCCTGGCCTCGCCCGACGAGCTCGACGCGCTCGGGATCGAGGTCGTTCGCGTCGAACGGGGCGGCGAGGTGACCTACCACGGTCCCGGCCAGCTGGTCGCGTATCCCATCGTCCGGCTCCACGAGCGGGGCCTCCTGCTCCGGCCGTTCGTGCGCGCCCTCGAGGCCGCGCTCGTCGCGACCTGCGCCGCGCATGGCGTCGCCGCGACGCGCCGGGACGGGCACCCGGGCTGCTGGTGCGACCCCGACGGCGCGACGCCGCGCAAGATCGGTGCGCTCGGGCTGCGCGTCGAGCGAGGGATCAGCTATCACGGCATCGCCCTGAACGTCAGCGTCGACCTGGACGACTTCGCGCTGATCGACGCCTGCGGCATGCCCGGCACCGTCTCGACGTCCATCGCGCGGGAGCGCGGCGACGCGGACGAGCGTCCATCGACCGCCACCGTGGAGGGCGCCGCCTGGATCTTCGCGCAGGCGTTCGCCGCCGCCATCGATGCCCCGCTCGTGATCGAGGCCTGACGGCACGGTGGCCGGCGGTCTCTTCGAGCTGCGCAAGGACCCCATCACCGGCTGGTGGGTCGCCACGATCGTGGATCGCGCGTTCCATCGCGACCGCTTCGCGCGCGCGGCCGAAACGATCGACGATCGGCTGTTCGGGTGCGCCAACTGTGCCGCGCCGCCGGGTGACGGCGAGGACGGCGTCCAGACACGGATGCTCAAGGACTTCGCCTTCCATGTCGTCGGCACGGACGACGACGCCCGTGAGCTCGATCGCGACCACGGCCTCGCCCAGGTGTCGCTCGCGCAGGCGCGCGCGACCGGCAGCTGGCGGACGGTCATCGCACCGACCGGTGAGCATCGTCCCCTGCACAGCGTCGGCAACCGGCTCATCGAGGCGCTCGTCACCGGCGCACGCGATGCCCTCGCCGAGGCGCGCGCTGCCGGCCAGACCGAGTACCTGACCGTCGTCCAGAACTGGGGCGTGCAGGCGGGGGCACGAACGAACCACCTGTGCCTCGACCTGTACGACCTGCCCCAGATCCCGCATCGGATCGCGGAGGAGCTCGGTGGCGCCGCGCGGTTCGTGATCCGCGAGGGGGAGTGTCCGTTCTGCCGGCTCGTGCGCGACGAGACACGGCGGCCGGACCGGCTGGTCTGGGAGGACGCCCACAGCGTGGCGTTCGCCCCGTACGCGTCGCGCAGCTCGTTCGAGGTCTGGATCGTGCCGCGTCGCCACGATGCCGATTTCTCGCGCGCCGGCGCGTCCGACATCGCCGCGACGGCCGAGGCCCTGCGCCAGGTGCTGGAGCGGCTGGCGAGCGCGCTGGATGGGCCGCCGTACAACCTTGTCCTCCACACCGCGCCCCTGCGCGAACAGGTCGACGGCACCTACCACTGGCACTGGGAGATCCACCCTCGCCTGCGCGAGATCGCCGGGCTGGAGCTGGGAACCGGCCTGCCCGTCAACCCCGTCTCACCCGAGGACGCGGTGGAGGAATTGCTGGGCCGCGCCGCCGACGGAGGGGGTGGGACGGGTTGATGGCCGCCGGGCCCGAGCGCGACGGGCGTCACACAGGGGGGAACTGCCTCGTCTTTGGGCCATCGAGCGTGCGCCACCCGACCGCCACGCCCGCCGATCCCCATGCACGGAGTCCCTTTGGCCATCGACGCTCCAACGACCCGACCTTCGCGACGCACTCGGCCGCCCGACGGCGATCCGGGTCGACCGGGGTCGGCCCATGAGCGGAACGTGGGATCGCGACGAAGCCGCGCTCTTCGTCGAGACCCTGTTCGCCAAGCACCACGGGGAGATCCACGCGTACCTGCTGCGCATGATGCGCGACCCGGAGGTCGCCGCCGACATGACGCAGGACGCGTTCATCAAGGCGTACAAGAACTACGAGACCCTCGAGAAGCCGGAGAATGCCCGGGCGTGGCTGTACCAGATCGCGCACCGCGTCGCACTCGACGAGATCCGACGGCGCAAGATCGTCCGGTTCCTGCCGTGGACCGGCGAATCGCGTGGTTCGGCGCCGTCCGCGGAGCACCTCGTCATGGAGGGCCGTCTGTCCGGTGACATGCAGCGTGCACTCGCCAGGATCCCCGAGCGCCAACGCGCCGCGCTCCTCCTCGCGGAGCTCCATGACTTGACCGGACTCGAGCTCGCCGCGGCCCTCGGCGTGAGTCACGTCGCCGCACGCGCCCTGCTGACCCGCGCACGCGAGAGCCTGCGCCAGGCACTCGCCGTCGAGCGCGCCGCGGATCTCGCCGCCGAGGCGGCCAGCGACGCCGCGGCCGATGCCGGCCGTCCGTCGGGGGCCGACCGGTGACCCGCTTCAGCCGCATCCGCCGACGGCCCGATCACTGGGCGACCACGCACGCGCGGGCACGGAGCCGTGCCGCCGAACGACTCGACGGACCGCTCGGCCTGGCCGAGGCGGCCTGGCTCGAGGAGCATCTCGCCTCGTGCGCCTCGTGCGCCGCGATCGCCGCGGCCTACGAGGCCGATCGGCTCGCCCTGCGCACGATGCGCGACACGGAGCCCGAGCCACCGCGCGACCTGTGGGCGCGGACCGCTGCCGGGATCGAACGCGAATTGGCCGCCCGTGGACGCTCCGCACCCGGACGTGCCACGCGACCCGAGCGGCCGGCGCGGCGACCGCATCCCGCTGGCCGCCCTGTCCGGCCTCGCGGTCATCGCCGTCGTCGTCAGCGTCAGCATGGCGTCGGTCGGGTTCGGGTTCTTCGACATCGCACCCGATCGGGTCGATGGCGAGGATCCGAGCGGTGGCGCCGCCGACGCAAGCACCAACGCCGACCCCACGCCGATGACCGTCCAGGCCGGCACGGTCGCGTGGATCGATGGCGCGAACGGCGCGTTCGCGTACAACGACTCCGCGGTCGACCAGGTGTGCCCGCCGCGCGACCCCGACTGCGCGACGCTGAAGGGCAGCGCCGGTCGCCAGGTGGCCGAGCTCTCGTCCGCGCCGCGCTCGGTCATCCGCTCGTCGGTCGCGGGCAAGGCGATCATCGAGGTCGATGACGGCGCCAGCGGCGGCCAGCAGCTCATCGTCGTCGCGTTGCCGGAGCCGACGGGCGGCGATGCGACCGCGACGCCGGACGAGAGCCCGGACGCCACCGCATCCACGGCGCCGGTGAGCTCCCCGAGCCCGGCCGCTGCCACGCCCACGCCGGATCCATCCGCCGAGGCGTCGCCCACGGCATCGAACCCGACCGCGTCGGTCGAGCCGTCCGGGCCGCCGGCGTCCGTCGAACCGTCCGCGGACCCCGATCCGTCGTCCTCGCCGTCCAGCGAGCCCTCCGTGGAGCCGTCCGATCCCGCCGACCCCGAGCACCGACCCGTCGCCGTCACCCGAGCCCACGATCGCCGCGTCGCTGGCCATCGCCAGCGGGGTCGAGCTCGTCGGTGAGGGAGCCGCGTTCTCCGCGGACGGGCGATGGTTCGCCTTCACGGCTCGTCCGGCCGATGGCTCGGCGGGACCCGACATCCACGTCTGGCGTGTCGGCGATCCCGAGTCGCGCCAGCTCACGACCGATGGCGAGAGCGTCCTCGCGTCATGGGACGGCGGGCGCGTGATCGCCAGCCGCCCGGGCGCCGACGACCTGATCGACGGGGTGACATCGGCCGCGAGCGTCGCGATCGATCCATCCACCGGCGCCGAGACGCCGCTCGACGACTACGTGGCGGCCGGTCGTCGATCCGAGCGGCACGCGCGCCGTCACCTGGGCCGGCTCCATCCATCCGTCGGCCGACGGTGCCGGCTGGGCCCCGGCCGACGGTCGTCTCGAGTTGCGCAGCTGGACACGTGCCGGCGGCGCAGGCGAGCCCGTCGAGACCACCGAGGAGGCCATCGCGGACGGCCCGCTGGAGGACTTCGACGTTCGCTGGGACGAGAGCGGCGAGTGGTTCGGCGTCTGGGTCACCGACTCGATCCGATCCGGAGATCGGCCGCCTCAGCCTCTACCACGTCGATCCCGACACCGGCGCGTTGTCCGACCTCGACGGCGCACCGGTCGATGTCCAGGCACTCCCCGGCTTCTCGATCGGCGACGGGCGCCTGGCGTGGGCGACCCCGCCGGGCCAGGGTGGCGAGGGAAGCCGGATCCAGATCGCGGCGTGGGACGGCGACACCGTGGGGACCGTCGAGAGCGTGCCGGGCGAGGACATCATCGTCGTCCGCTGATGCGCCGGGGGCCGTGCAGACGACCCCGCGGAGGCGTATCGTTCCCCGCCTATCGTGCGACCCAGCAGGTTGGTCGTAGGGTCGGTGCTCACCGCCGCCCTCGCCCTGGTCGCGCTACCGGGTCTGGCAGGCTCGCGGGCACCTCGCTCGATCGAGCCGGTCCCGGCGGGCGCCTTCCAGCCGTTGTCCTTCACCGCGTCAGAGCTGCGATCCGCGATCACGATCGCCGGACTCGATGGCAGCGACCTGTCCGCCGGCGTGTTGACCGAAGGCACCACCTTGATCGAGCCCGGGGAGGCACCGCAGGTCGGGCCGACGAAGCGGGTCCGGGTCAACCAGCCCGAATTGGACGCGACGTCCGTGCGCAAGAAGCCCAAGTACACGCTCCGCGGGGAGGCGACGTTCTACGACGCCGGCTACACCGCGATGCGACTCCCGCGCGGGACCGTCGTGATCGTCTGTGGCGATGGCGGCTGCCTCACCCGCACGGTCAACGACTACGGGCCCCAGAAGCCCAGCCGGATCATCGACCTGTACCGCCCCGACTTCTTCAAGATCTGCGGCTGCCCGTCGTGGAGCGGCGTCGTCGACGTCACGGTGTACGTGTACTGAGCCCGGCTTCTGAACGTCGCAGAGGCGGCGGGGTATCCTTCCCATCGACCCTTCGGCCGCGGCCCCGTGAGGCCGCCCGTGTGGCCCAGTGAGGCCGGGAAGGAGCGAGTGACCGGACGCCGGATCATGACCGCCGACGAGATCCGTCGAGCGACGATCCGCCTCTCCCATGAGATCGTCGAGAAGCAGGCGGGCACCGATGGCCTGCTGCTGATCGGCATCCAGCGTCGCGGCGTGCCCCTGGCACGGCGGATCGCGGCGGCCATCATGGAGAACGAGGGCGCGGACGTGCCGGTCGGTGCGCTCGACATCACGTTCTACCGCGACGACCTCTCGCTCGTCGCCCAGCAGCCCGTGGTCAAGGGCACGGAGCTGCCGTCGGGGATCGATGGGCGGACGATCGTCCTCGTCGACGACGTGCTCTACACGGGCCGGACGATCCGCGCCGCGATGGACGCGCTGGTCGACTTCGGCCGGCCGCAGGCGATCCGCCTGGCCGTCCTTGTCGATCGCGGGCATCGCGAGCTCCCGATCCGCGCCGACCATGTCGGCAAGAACGTCCCGACGTCGCGCGAGGAGCTCGTGCGGGTCCACCTCGAGGAGACGGACGGCGAGGACGGCGTCGAGATCGAGCGTGTCGTCGACAGCCCGGTGGCGGCCGAGCCAGTCGCGTGACGGACGTGATCGACGGACCCGTGGACACCGAGGTGGTCGTCCCATCCGTCGACGTGGCTCCCGAAAGCCAGCCGGTCGGCTGGCGCCACAGGCACCTGCTGGACGTCGACGGCCTGTCCGCCGCCGATCTCCAGCTCGTGATGCGCACCGCCGACGCGATGCGCGAGGTCCTGTCGCGCCCGATCGCCAAGGTCCCCGCGCTGCGCGGTCGCAACGTCACGATCCTGTTCTACGAAGCCTCGACTCGGACCCGCGTGTCGTTCGAGGTGGCCGCCAAGAACCTCTCGGCGGATGTCGTCAGCATCGCCGCCGCGACCTCGTCGGTGACGAAGGGCGAGTCGCTGGTCGATACGGTCCGGACCGTGGAGGCGCTCGGGGCGCAGATGCTCGTCATGCGCCACTCGGTGAGCGGGGCGCCGTACCTCGCGGCGGAGGTGTTCGGCGGATCGGTGCTCAACGGCGGGGACGGCTGGCACGCCCACCCGACGCAGGCGCTCCTCGACCTGTACACGATGCGCTCGCGCCTGGGCGCGGGACGGCACTGGTCCAGGCGACCTCGGCGTCGCGGGCGGAAGGTCGTGATCCTCGGCGACGTGCTCCATTCGCGGGTCGCGCGCTCCAACATCTGGACGCTCACCGCGGCGGGTGCGGACCTGTGGCTGTGCGGGCCGCCGACGCTGCTGCGCGGATTCGAGGCGTGGGCCGGGCGGGGTGCGGCCGCCGGTCGGCGGTTCCAGGTCACGTCCGACGTCGATGCCGCGCTGCGCGATGCCGACGTGGTCATGGCGCTGCGCATCCAGCGCGAGCGGATGGCGTCGGGGTTGCTGCCGTCGATGCGTGAATACGCGGCCAGGTACGGGCTGACCGCCGCGCGGCTCGCGACCGCCGCGCCCGGCGCCCTCGTCATGCACCCGGGCCCGATGAACGAGGGGGTCGAGATCGCGGCCGATGTCGCAGCAGGTGCCCAATCGGTCATCACCGACCAGGTCACCAACGGCGTCGCGATCCGGATGGCCCTGCTGTACCTGCTCGCCGGGAGTGCCGCGCACGTGACCGACCTCGACATCGGCCGCGCGTGGCTCGTGGATCCCGCGAGCGACCGCGAGGGTCCGGGCGAGATCGTCGTCCGCGACGGGATCCTCGAGGCCGTGACCTGGCTCGACGGCGCCGACGCCGACGGGATCGACTCGTCCGGCGTCGTCGTCGCACCCGGGTTCATCGATCTTCACGCGCACCTGCGCGAGCCGGGGAACGAGGATGCCGAGACGGTCGCGTCCGGGCTGGCAGCGGCCGCGCACGGCGGGTTCACGACGGTCTGCGCGATGCCCAACACGACCCCGGCGCTCGACGAGCCGCGGCGTCCTGTCGCAGATCCGTGCCGCGGCTGTGGCGTCCGGCTCGCCGCTCGAGCTGCTCGCGCACGGGGCCGTGACGGCCGGGCGGGCAGGGGAGACGCTGGCCGCGCTCGGGGAGCTCGCCGATGCGGGGGTCGTCGGGTTCTCCGACGACGGGTCGCCCGTTCGGTCGGTGGCGTTGCTGCGGAACGCGCTTGCGTACGCCGGAGCGCTCGGGCCTGCCGATCGTGGAGCACGCGGAGGACACCGGCCTGACCGAGGGCGCCGAGGCGGGCGAAGGCCCGGTCGCGACGGTGCTGGGGCTGCGCGGCTGGCCCGTCGCCGCCGAGTTCACCGCGGTCGGCCCGCGCGCTGGCGATGCTCGGCGACGTGGTGGTGGACGTGCCGGGGGCTCGGTTGCACCTCACGCATGTCTCGACCGGCGTGTCGCTGGACCTGATCCGCCTGGCCAAGGCGCGTGGCCTGCCCGTGACGTGCGACGTCACGCCGCACCACCTCGCCCTGTCGGACGAGTGGGTGGCCGGCGCCCGTCGCTGGGCATGGGAGGCCGTGGATGCGGACCACGGCGACGCCCGCGACCCGTGGGCCGACGGGGCGCTCGTGGCGGCGCCGTACGCGACGTCACTCCGCGTCAATCCGCCGCTTCGCTGCGCCGAGGACGCGATGGCCTGCCTGGCCGCCCTGGCAGATGGCACGGCCGATGCGATCGCGACCGACCATGCGCCGCACACCGAGGTCGACAAGGCGGTCGAGTTCGGGCTCGCGGCGAACGGCATCAGTGGGATCGAGACGGCGCTGGGGCTGGTGCTCGCGGCGGTCGATGCCGGCCACCTCACGCTGGCGCGGGCCATCGCCGCGCTCACCACCGGGCCGGCCGCGCTCCTGGGCACGCGGACGCGGCGGGCGGCCCGTGGGTCTCGTGGAGGGTGCCCCCGCCGACCTGGTCGTCTTCGATCGCGCCGAGCGCTGGACGGTGACGGCCGATGGCCTCGCGTCGCGCGGCAAGAACACGCCGCTGCTCGGGATGGAGCTGCCGGGCCGGGTGCTGCTCACGATGGCCGCCGGCCGGGTGGCCTACGAGGCGCCGGACGCCTGACCCGAGGCGATCGGCGAGCCGCAAGTGTCGCTCGCCCGACATGCGATGCGTGCGATTCGTCCAGTACGGCGTCTCAGTCGTACCAGTGGCAAGACCACCATCTCGATCACATCGCGTCACCCAGCTTGGACGCAGGAGCCACGAACATGGACGTCAGTGACACCAGACCGATCCCGAAGCACGGAAGCATCCGTCGGCAGGGTTGCCTGGTCGCCGGGTGCCCGTGCCAGGACGCCCGGATCGTGTCGCATCGGAAGGCCCGCTTCTACGCGGAGATCGCGAAGACGACCGGCGAGACCGCCCAGCGCGTGATCCTTCCCGAGCCGGACTGGTCATCCCGACCTCCTAGGACGCCGATAGGCCGATCGAGCCCGCGACTCCTCGCACGACGACGCCGCCCCGGATCACCCGGGAGCGGCGTCTCTGATTCGCCTGTCGCGCCGCCCGCGCCGCCGCCGGGACCCGCTCGATCCGCCGCCCGGCCACCGGGACGCCATGCCATCCGCTCGTGGCTCGGATACGCTCCCCGGTGATGGCCAGGCCGGACGCCGCTCAACGGCGACTACGAGCGCCGCTCGTTCTGGCAGGCGTCGATGCCCGCGCTGCCGGACCGAGCGGGTCGCGAGCTGCCGGACGCCACCGATGTCGTCGTCGTCGGTGGCGGATACGCCGGGATCAACGCCGCGCGCGAGCTCGCGACGCGTGGCGTCGCGGTCACGCTTCTCGAGGCGCACACGCTGGGCTGGGGCGCCTCGACGCGCAACGGCGGCATCGTCCACGCCGGCTACAAGTGGAGCGCCCGCGAGCTCATCAAGCGCTACGGCCAGGACACCGGCAAGGCGCTCTACCGCGAGACGCTCGACTCGTACGACCTGGTCAAGCGCCTGATCGCCGACGAGGCGATCGATTGCGACTTCCGGGAGGTCGGCCACCTCGAGCTCGCCTACGCGCCCTCGCACGTGCCGGAGCTGGAGCACGCCCGCGAGAGCCTCGCCTCGGTCGGCGTCAGCTCGACGGTCGTGCCACGCGAGCGCATCCGCGAGGAGATCGGCACCGATGCGTACTACGGGGCGCTCGCCGTCGAGGGCAGTGCCCTGATCCATCCGGGTCGCTACTTCGGCGGCCTCGCCGCAGCGGCCGATCGTGCCGGCGCCGACCTGCACGAGGGCGTCCGCGCGCAGAAGATCCGGCGCCAGGCCGACGGCCGGTTCGTCGTCGAGACGATCGCGTGGCGCGATCCTGGCCCGTGACGTCTTCGTCGCCACGAACGGCTACACCGACGGCGTCGTGCCGTCATCTGCGCCGCCGGATCATCCCGATCGGGTCGTACATCATCGCGTCCGAGCCACTCCCCGAGGAGCTGGCACGCGAGCTGTCACCGAAGGGCCGCTCGTTCTTCGACACGAAGAACTTCCTGTACTACTGGCACGTGTCGACCGATCGCCGGATGATCTTCGGCGGACGGGCATCGTTCCTGCCGACGTCGATCGATCACACCGCGGAGATCCTGTGGCGCGGCCTGCTCGAGGTGCACCCGCAGATGGCCGGTCACCGGATCGAGTACGCGTGGGGCGGGAACGTCGGGTTCACGTTCGATCGGATGCCGCACGTCGGGCGGACGAAGGACGGCGTGACGTACGCGATGGGCTGCTGCGGGACGGGTGTCGCGCTCATGACCAACCTCGGGACGCGGGTGGGGGAGTGGCTGGCCGGTGGCCCGGCGCCGGCCCTGGCACAGCTGCGATTCCCGCTCGTCCCGGCGCCGTACGAGGGGCGGCCGTGGTTCCTGCCGTTCGCCGGCGAGGTGTTGCGCCTGCAGGACCGACTGGCGGCCCGTTCTCGATCGGCGTCATAGTGCGGATCAGGCCGTACTCGAGCGGGTGGCGCCAGGTGCAGACAGGAAGGAGCGTGCTGATGAGCGAGCACCGCGGATCTGTTGGCCAAGGTGCCCCTGCTCTCGGGGCTCAGCCGCAAGGAGCTCGAGAAGCTCTCGCGTGACTTCGCCTCGCGCACCTTCCCGGCGGGTCGGTGGTCGTGCGCGAGGGCGACGACCGCGGGGTCGGGCTTCTTCGTCGTCGCCGACGGGCGAGGGCACCGTGACCGTCGACGGCAAGCAGGTCGGGACGGTCGGTCCGGGCGACTACTTCGGCGAGGTCGCGCTCATCAGCGACCGGGTCCGCACGGCGACCGTGACCGCCACCACGGACCTCGAGTGCCCTCGTCATGACGATGTGGGACTTCCGGTCCTTCGTCCGCGGCGACGCCGAGGTCGCCTGGAAGCTCCTCCAGCACGTCGGGGGGATGCTGCACGACCGCTGAGCGGCGGCCGGATCAGGCGATCCCGGCCGCGACGCAGCGACCAGCGCTCAGTCCGCCAGCGCCCGCAGGAGATCGAGCAGGCGATCGATGTCGTCCTCGGTCGAGAGGTAGTTGACGATCCCGGCCCGGAGCCATGTCGCGTCACGCAGGCGGGTCGTCGTCAGCCAGCCGTCGCCCGACTCCTCGAGGGCGACCTGGAGCCGAGTCCTGGTGCGCGTCGAGCGCCGCGGCCGCGGAGCGCCGCCGCGCGGCGTCCCGTGCCGGAAGCAGACGACCGACAGCTCGGGCACGGCGGGGAGCGCCTCGAAGTCGTCCGCCTCGGCGCACACCGTGCCGCGAGGTAGGCGGCGAGGTCGTCGTTGGCCTCGATCAGCCGCCCGAAGCCGCGTGGTCCCGAGGTGCTTCCACGTCATCCACAGCTTGAGCGCGCGCCAGCGGCGCGTGCCCTCGAAGCCGAGCTTGTAGAAGTTGAGCTGATCGGCGTGCTCGTCGCCGTCCCCGTCGCGCAGGTAGTCGGGCGTCGGCGCGGTCGGCCGCCGACGTCTCGCCGCCGCGGTAGTACTCGGGCGATCGACCGCCGAACACCGCCGCCAGCGATCGTCCGTCGCGGACCAGCAGGCCGCCGATGTCGTAGGCCTGGAAGAACCACTTGTGCGGGTCGACCGTGACGGAGTCGGCGCGCTCGAGGTCCGGCACGCGCCCGGCGTCGCGCTCCGAGAGCCGCGCCGCACCGCCGTACGCGGCATCGACGTGGAGCCACAGGTCCTCGGCGGCCGCCACGTCCGCCAGCTCGCCGATCGCATCGACCGAGCCCGTGTTCGTGGACCCCGCGACGGCCGCGATCGCGAACGGGGTCAGGCCCGCCGCGCGGTCGGCGGCGACCGCGGCGGCGACCGACGCGCCACGCAGGTGGAATGCGTCATCGGCCGGGAGGACGGCGAGCGTGCCCGCCGGGAACCCGAGCTCGTCGAGCGCGCGCGCGACGCTGAAGTGCGACTGGTCGCTCGTGTAGACGCGGGCGCCCTCGAGGTCGCGCCCGCGCGGGGCGCGATCGAGGCCGCGGACCGCGGCGAGGTGGAGGTCGCGTGCCAGCGTCATGCCCATGAAGTTGGCCATGACGCCGCCGCTCGTGAGCAACCCGAACGAACCGTCGCCGTAGCCGACGAGGTCGCACAGCCAGCGGACGACCTCCTCCTCGACGAACGCGGCGAACGGACCCGCGTGCCACACGTCGACGCCCTGGTTGGCGACCTGCGCGAGGAGCTCGCCCATGATCGACATCGGCAGGGGCGGCGGCGTGAAGTAGCCGAACTGGCGCGGATGCTGCGAGTTCATGAGGCCGCCCGAGAGACGGTCGCGGAACTCGCCGATGACGTAGGTGGCGGGCGCGGGGTCGCGACGGCGCGGGACCCGGTCCGGTCCGCGGGCCGGCCGGATCGGAGGCGTAGTAACCGCTGCCGCGCGTCGGCATACGGCCCTGGATCGCCCATCGCGCGCTGCGACCGCGGTGCCGTACACGAACTCGAGCGCGGCCGCCCAGGTCTCCTGGCCGAGCGCGGCCAGCGGCGCCCGTGAGGCACCCTCGTCGCGGTAGCCGATGAGCTCGGGCTCCGGGTGCCAGTCGAAGCGCGCGAGGTACGCGTCGATGTCGGCCGGGGCCGTCGGGCTGTGCGTCGGGTCGGTGGACGGGCGGTCGGTCATCGTCGGGCGATGGTAGCGTCGCGCAGCCGGCACGCGCGGATGTCCCGTGTCGCGCGGTCGTTCGGGGGTCTCGCCACGCGGCCATCGCCACCGACCTCCCGCGTCGTACGCTTCCGCGCATGACCACCGACCCCACCCTGGACCACGATCCGGCGGGCCGCGATCGACTCATCGCGGCGCTCGGCGATATCGGCCTGGCGTACGAGCTGTTCGCCTGCGACCCGGCCCTCGCCGACACGGCCGCGTTCTGCGCGGCCTACGGGTTCGCCCCCGAGGACTCGGCCAACACGATCCTCGTGGTCGGCAAGAGCCAGCCGCCGGTCCATGCCGCCTGCGTCGTGCTGTCGCCGAATCGGCTCGACGTCAATCGCGTCGTGCGCGATCGACTCGGGACACGCAAGGCATCGTTCGCGCCGGCCGAGGACACGAGGGCGATCACCGGGATGGAGATCGGCGGGGTGACGGTGTTCGGCCTGCCGGCCGGCTTGCCGATCTGGGTCGATGCCCGGGTCATGGAGCGCGAGTGCGATCGTGCTCGGCGGCGGATCGCGATCGTGGAAGGTCATCGCCTCGCCCGAGATCCTGCGTGCCCTCCCGGGCGTCGAGGTCGTGCAGGACCTGGCGACCGAGCCGCGCCCGCCCGAGTGACGGACCAGGCGCCGGTCACGGTCGAGCTGCGGGCGGTCGAGGACGCCGACCTGCCCATCTTCTACGAGCAGCAGCTGGATCCGGAGGCCTCCGCGATGGCCGCGTTCCCGATCCGGGATCGGGAGTCGTTCATGGCGCATTGGGCCGCCCTTCCCGACGGATGCCACCAACATCGCCCGGACGATCGTCGCGGACGGCGCGGTGGCGGGCAACGTGCTCTGCTGGGGGCCGCCCGAGGAGCGCGATGTCGGGTACTGGCTGGGTCGCGAGTTCTGGGGCCGCGGGATCGCGACGCGGGCACTCGCCGCGTTGCTCGTGGAGGTCGACGAACGGCCGCTGTACGCCCACGTCGCCCGCCACAACATCGGGTCGCGCCGCGTGCTGGAGAAGTGCGGGTTCGTCGTGGTCGACGTCGCCGCCGTCGATGGGATCGAGGAGGACATCCTCCGGCTCGATGCGCGCTAGAGCGGTCGGCGCCCGTCTCTCGTATCGTTGCGCCTCGTGACCGACGACCCGACCCGCCACGATCCGACGCGCGCCGACGACCCGACCGACCCCACGACCCGACCACGACCCGACCGACGACCCGACCGACGACCCGACCGACCCGGCGACCGCCCCGTCGGCGGACCCGCCACCCGTGGTCCCCTGGGCGGATCCGAACGCGGACCCGACGCCGCCGCGCCGCCCGCGCGCCAGCGGCCCGATCCAGTACAAGGGCGAGGACCTCGACGCGGAGCGCGGACCCGGCCTGGGGTGTTTCCGGTTCCAGGTCGTCGTGCTGGTCGTCCTGATCGTCCTCACGCCACTGAGCGTCGTCTGGAACTGGCCACCGGCCGTCAGCGCCGCCCTGCTGTTCATCGTGATCTTCCTGCTGCTCGTGACGGGGCAGACGATCATCTTCCTGCTGCGGCTCGTCGCCGCCGATCGCCGGGGCCGCCGACGCCCGCTGGGGAGCGCCACGAAGACGGTCGGCGAGCTCGAGGATTCGGCGCAGGACGACGGCGGTGAGGCCGAGGCGGCGTCGTCGATCGACGAGCCGGGATCGGAGCCGCCCGAGCGCTGACCCGCTGCTCGGCGCGTCGATCGTCGCGGCCCGCACGGACCGGTCGCGCGGGAGGCCCCGTGCGACAATGGCCGCCGACATCGCAACGGTCCAACAACGCAGGAGGCTTGCGCCGCCCGTGCCCGTGCTGGCGACCTATTTCTCCGTCCGGCGAGGCCGCGACCCGTTCTTCAAGTTCTTCATGCGCACGATCTTCCCGCGCCAGGTGAAGGACTACGAGGAGAAGTTCGGGATCCGCTTCATCGGCTGGTACAACGTCGCCCACGGCTGGGACTTCGACAACGTGATCCTCCTCGATCTCCCCGATTACGCCACACTCGACAAGCTCGAGGCCGACGAAGCGACCCGCGCCCTCGGTCATCGCGCCGGCGAATGGATCTTCGAACGCCACCATTCGATGTTCCTGCGCGAGCGCATGGGCACCGATCTCGAATACCATCCCTGACCCACCGACCCACACCCCGACGCGACGGAGGCGAACCATGGACACAGGCCGCAACGACCTGCTCGGGGAGCTCGCATCCGACGCCGCCCTCGAGCGTTCCGACTTCCTCGTGCAGTCGACCGACCAGCTTCGTCGCTTCCTCGATCACCACAAGGAGCGGATCGCGACGATCGGCGGCCTGACGCTCATCGATGAGGAGCCGGATTACCTGTCGATCGCGCCCGACCTGTCCTTCCGCAGCCGCAGCCGGTACCAGGACACGATCACCGGCGAGTGGATCAGCGAGACCGAGGTGATCGAGACGGCCGCCGAGCTCGTCGAGCTCTACAACCCGGCCGACGTGTATGCCGCGTTCGCCGAAGCCGCGCGCGAGGCCGCCGGTCTCGCCGAGGAGCCGACCGCGGAGGGCGACCTGCTCGACGCGGCCGGGATCTCGCCCGAGGAGACCGTGACGCTCGGCGAGGATCCGTACGCCGCCGCGGCCGACTCCTGGGCCGCCGGCCAGCCCGCGGCCGTCCCGCTCGACGACGACGAGGCGGCGGCCCGCCGGCTGTACGACCTCGCCCTCGAGTACCAGGAACGCAGCCAGCGCAGCGAGGCGCGCCTCCTCGACGAGTTCGAGGGTGCCGCGGCCGGAGCGGCCGGCCTGCTCGGCGAGCTCGTGATCGTCGACGACGACGACGAGCGCCTGATCCTGTCCGCGTCCGGCGAGTTCCGTGCCGAGGTCATCCCCGAGGAGGCCGACGGCGAATGGCGGACCCTCACCGGTGCCGCCGAGCTCGTGGAGTTCTACGACCCGACCGACGTGTTCGGCGATCTCGCCGATGCGCTCGCCGAGGCCTTCCCGGCGGTCGCTCCCGAGTACGTCGGGGCGCCCGACGACGGCGCCGCTGGCGGCGACGGCGGCACGGTCGTGGCGAGCACCGAGGATGTCGAGGACGTGGAGGATGTCGAGGACGTCGTCCTCGACGAGCGCGAGGATGCTGAGGGCGCGGAGGGCCGGCCGACCGCGTGACGATGCGGCTCGCCGCGGCGGAGCTCGTCGAGAGCCGGGAGATCCTGCCGGGCCAATGGCTCCAGGCGTACCACGCGCCCCATCTCGCGACCGGCTCGCGGGCCGGTCAGTTCGTGCACATGCGGACCGGCGACCTCTCGGGCATGGTCCTGCGCCGCCCGTTCTCGATCAACACGGCGGACGTCGCGACCGGCGTGATCACGATCCATTTCCGCGTGATCGGGCGAGGCACCGAATGGTTCACGCGGCTGCGCGAGGGCGACGCCGTCGACCTGCTCGGACCGCTCGGCCGCCCCTTCGAGGTCGACAGCCGCAGCCGCCACCTGCTGCTCGTCGCCGGTGGGCTCGGCATGGCCGGTGTCCGGATGCTGGCCGACGAGGCGATCCGCGACGGTCGCCAGGTCACCCTGCTGTTCGGCGCGGCAAGCGCCCGGGAGGTGTACCCCTCGAACCTGCTGCCCGACGAGGTCGAGTACGTCGTCGCCACGGACGACGGCTCGATGGGGCATCACGGCTACGTGACGGATCTCGTCGGCGACTACGAGGGCTGGGCCGACCAGGCGTTCGCGTGCGGTCCCGCCGGGATGCTCGCGGCGCTCGCCAGGCAGGCGGAGGGCCGGCGCGGCCGCCTTGGCGTGGCGCGGCTCGGGCGGAAGCGCGGCGCCGGCAAGGCCGACCCGATCGGGTCGCCGGCCGCCCGTCGCAAGGCCTTCCTCCAGGTCTCGATGGAACAGAACATGGGCTGCGCGGTGGGTGCCTGCCTGGGGTGCGTCGTCATGAGCGTGACCGGCACGCCGCAGCGGGTCTGTCGCGAGGGCCCGGTGTTCGCGGCCGAGGAGCTGGTCTGGGACGGCGCCTGGACGTGATTCAGCAAACCCGATCAAGTCGCGGGACGACCGGGTCGGGCAGGATCGTGGCATGACCACTGCCACCGACACGTTCGTCGCCTTCGTGGACGTCCTGGCCGATGCCCTCGACGATCACGAGACCACGGGCGGAGACCTGGCGGCGCGTCTGTACCTGTCGCGGTACCACTTCGATCGGATCATCTCGTCGGTCGCCGGCGAGCCACCGACCACGTTCCGCCGCCGCATCCTCCTGGAGCGGGCCGCGTATCGCCTCGTGACCACGGACCACGGCATCCTCGACATCGCCGTCGAGGCCGGCTACGGCTCGAACGAGGCCTTCTCGCGGGCCTTCGCCAGGGCGTACGGCACCGGTCCGGACCGCTGGCGCCGCCGCCCGACGCAGACCCAGATCGAAGCACCGAGCGACGTCCACTTCCATCCGCCGGGCGGCCTTCGGCTGCCGGCTCGAACGAAGGAGACTTCGATGGATCTCTTGGTCAGGATGGTCGAACACCACGTCTGGCTCACGGGCGAGATGGTCGCCCGTGCCGAACGCCTCAGCGACGAGGTCCTCGACACGCCGATCGTGATCTCGGTCGAGGGTGTCGACGACGACCCGACGCTGCGGTCGCTCCTGTCACGTCTCGTCGGACAGCTCGGGATGTGGAACGCCGCGATGGCCAGTCGCGACTACGATTGGTCCGTGGAGCAGGGCGAGACGGTCGGTTCGATGCGGCGCCGCCTCGCCGTCGAGGGACCGACGTACCTCGCCCACGTCCGCGACGTGTCCGCCTCCGGTCGCCTCGACGACACGTTCGTGGATGCGCCTCTGCGAACCCGCCGAGGTGTTCACGTACGGCGGGATGATCGCCCACGTGCTGACCTTCGCCGCCCACCGCCGAACGCTCGTCGCCGGCGCCCTCATCGATGCCGGGATCACCGACCTCGGCGCCGGTGATCCGCGCCGGTGGGTCGCCGAGACCGCGGCATGACCGCTCGATGACGGACGCCTCGTGAAGGCCAAGCGCCGGGCGGTGACGTCGTCGCCCCGGATCGCCGGCCAGAAGTACCCGACCGCCGCGAAACGACCCCCGGGGCCGATCCCCGGCCACGGGTCGGGCGCGGCGGTCGCCGCGGGTGCCGGGACCGGCGCCGCGGGTGCCGGGAACGGTCGGGCGCGGCCGGCCGTCGCGCCGACGGTCGTGGCGGACGCCGTCGCCGTCGACCTGACGGTCGACCTTGGTCGCGGGCTCGTCCTGCCGAACCCGATCATGGTCGCCTCGGGGACGTTCGGGTACGGCATCGAGTACGGGGACGTCGTCGACGTCGACCGGCTCGGTGCGATCTGCTGCAAGGGGACGACACTCAAGGCACGCATCGGCAATCCGACGCCCCGCGTGACCGAGACACCGGGCGGGATGCTGAACTCGATCGGGCTGCAGAACCCGGGTGTCGACGCGGTGATCGAGAAGTACGCCGCGACGTGGGCGTCCTGGCGGGTCCCGGTCATCGTCAACGTGGCGGGCGAATCGGTCGCCGACTACGTCGAGGTCACGCGGCGGCTCGAGGGCGTGCCGGGCGTCGCGGGGATCGAGCTCAACATCTCGTGCCCGAACGTCGGGCGAGGCGGGCTGCAGTTCGCCATCGACGCGGGTGCCGCGGGCGAGGTCACGGCGGCGGTCCGCCGGGCGACCGACCTGCCGCTCCTCGTCAAGCTGTCGCCGAACGTCGCCGACATCCGGCCCATCGCACGGGCCATCGCCGATGCCGGCGCCGATGCGCTCACCGCGATCAACACGCTCTCGGGGATCGCCGTCGCGCCGGGTCGTCGCAAGCCGCTGCTCGGCAACGTCTACGGCGGGTTGTCCGGCCCGGCCGTGAAACCCGTCGCCCTGCGGGTGGTCTACGAGGCCGCGCAGGCGGTGACGATCCCGGTCGTCGCGATCGGCGGTGTCACCGAGCTGGCGGACGTGCTCGACTTCCTGGCGGTCGGTGCGGTCGCCGTCCAGGTGGGCACTGCGATCTTCGCCGACCCGACCCTGCCGGTCCGGCTCGTCGACGAGCTCGCGGCCGAATGCCGCCGCACGGGCGTGACGACGCATCGCGACCTGATCGGGACGGCGTTGCCGACCCGGGCGGCTGCGCCGTCGGCCAAGGGCGTCGAATACCGGCCCTGACCGCCTCGCGCGTCGCGGAGGTCGTGACCGGCCGACCCGCTAGCATTGGCAGCGTGACGACCATCAAGCCGACCCTGGATCTCGCCGCCCGCGCGCTCATCGCCAACCGGACGGAGGCGATCTTCCGGGCGTCGGGCGCGTTCCGCGAGGGCCACTTCCTGCTCAAGAGCGGGCGCCACGGGGACGCCTACGTCGAGAAGTTCGCGGTCCTGTCCGACCCGGCCGCCACGAGCGAGCTGTGCGGGTTCTTCGCGACGCACGTCGGCGGCGGAGGCAGCGTGGATGCCGACGCCGTGGACGGCGGCGACGCCGACGGCCCGGAGCCGCGCTACCACGTCCCTCGTCGACCTCGTCGCCGGACCGACGACCGGCGGCATCATCCTGGCGTTCGAGACCGGCCGGCAGCTCGGCGTGCGCAGCATCTTCGCCGAGGAGGTCCGCGCCGACGATGGCACCACGCGACGCGAGTTCCGGCGCGGCTTCCGGATCGAGCCCGGCGAACGCGTCCTGCTCGTCGACGACATCCTCACCACGGGCGGGTCGCTGCTGGCGATGATCCCGGCCGTCGAGGCACTCGGTGGCGAGATCGTCGAATGCGCGGTCATGGTCGACCGCAGCGGTGGCCGCGAGACGCTCACGTCGCCGACGACCGGTCGGGTCTATCCGCTTCGAGCGTTGTGGCAGCTGGACCTCCCCACCTACGAGCCGGGCGCCAGAGACGTGCCCGCGATGCGCCGACGGCACGCCGCTGTACGCGCCGGGGAGCACCGGAACCGGACCGGTGGCGACGGACCCGCGACCGTGACGGAGTCCGCGACACCCGCGGGCTGACGGTGGACCCTCGCACCAGGAACCTGTTCCTTGCCGCGCTGGTCATCGTGATCGCGGTCGCGGGCGGGGCCGCCCTGCTCCTCGGCGGATCGACACCCGACGATCCCGATGCGCCCTCGGGCACGGTCGCCGCCGTCGGCGTGGTCGTCGCGATCGACACCGGCGGACTTGCCGACGTCCGCGGGTTCACCCTCCGGACCGGCGACGGCTCGCTCGTCGAGTTCGACCTGAGCCGGCTCGAGAACGGCCCGGAGTTCCCGCCGGGCCACCTCGCCGAGCACCAGGCGACCGCGCAGCCGGTGTGGGTCTGGTACCGGGACGAGGCGGGGACGCGGTACGCGATCGTCGTCCGCGACGCGCCGTGACGGCTAGCTGCCGGTGCCCTCGACCTGGGCGATGGCGGCTTCGAGCTCCTCGTCGCTGAACATCAGGAGCAGCGACGACTGGACGATCCCGTCGCCATCGACGACGAAGACCCACGGCTCGCCGAGCAGGCCCCATTCGTTCGTCGTCGTCGGTCGGGGTGAGTCCTGGCGGGTCGCCGCTGAGCACGGGCTGGAGCTGGCCATCGATCAATTCGAGCTGGTATGGCTCGACGTTGATGAACGTCATGTCCGGGTGCGCGGCGGCGATCGGCTTGACCCGTTCCAGCGTCGGGCCGCACTGCTTCGTCGCGCAGAACTTGGGCGTCGCGAACACGAGCACGAACGGCTCGCCCGCGTCGATCGCGTCCGCGACCGAGGTCTCGTAGAACGCCGTGACGGGCGTCGCGTCGGTCGAGATCTTCGTCACGTCGCCGCCGACATCGGCGAGGGTCGGCGTGTCGGACCGTGGCGCCGCATCGCCGACCGACACGACCGTCGCGTCCGGCTGCAGGTCGAACGTGAGGCGGATCGTCTCGCTCGGCGCGCCCGGCGCCTCGGTCACGAACTCGGCCCCGTACAGCCCGACCGTCGGGAAGTCGACGTTCGCGGCATAGATCCCGGTCGTTCCCTCGATGGCCCAGATGAACTGCGCATCCGCGGTCGTCACCGGCGTCTCGGGGTCCTTGCCGAGGTCGTACAGCGCGACGGACACGGTCCGGTCCGGCGAGGCCACCGGGAGGTTGTTCGCGTCGAGGAACGAGAAGACGAACCGCGACGGGCCGCACTGCAGCGAGCCAGGCAGGATCAGCGTCGGGTAGATCGATGGCGACTGGGGGGCGGTCCAGGCCTTCGATCGACGCGTTGTCCGGGGTCGTGGTCGTCGCGCAGGCGGCGCCGGACGCGGACGGGGATCCGTCGTGCGCCGCCGGGGCCGCACGCGGCCGTCACCAGGAGCAGGGCGACCATCGTCGCCAGCAGGGGTCGAGGGGTCATGCCCGACAGGGTAGCCGAGGCCGCTTTCGGGCGCCGTCGCGGTAGAATGCGCACCGACCGTCCGACCGCGCGAACCGTCCCCCGACCGCCGTCGATCGCCACGCCCCAGGAGACCCGTTGACCCGCTTCCAGCGACTCGCCGCGCTCACCCTGGGGACGGCCATCCTGCTGATCACCATCGGGGTGGTCGTGCGGGCCACCGATTTCGGGGCTGGGCTGCCCGGACTGGCCGCTCTGCCACGGCCAGCTGCTCCCGCCGCTCGACGACCCGAAGGCGTGGATCGAGTGGACCCACCGCACGGTCGCGGCGATCATCGGCATCGAGATCCTGGCGCTGGCCGGGCTCGCGTTGCTGCGTCATCGCGACCGGCCGACGATCGTCTGGCCCTCGCTCGCGGCGGTCGGCCTGGTCGGCTTCCAGGCGTGGCTCGGTCGCGAGACGGTCCGCCTCGGCAACAGCGGGGAGTCGGTCACCGCGCATCTCGCGGCGGCGCTCCTGCTCGTCGGGCTGCTCGTCTACCTGACCGTGCGTGCCGGTTTCCCGGCCCACCTCCCGGTCCGCGGCGGCAGCCAGCGGTTCACGCTGCTCGCGGCATTCGCGGCGGCGACCACGTTCGCGCTGCTGCTCTTCGGGTCGCAGGTCACCGCGTCGGATTCCGCGCTGATCTTCCCGGACTGGCCGTTGATGGGCGGGACCCTCCTCCCGGCCCTCACCGAGCTGACGGCCGCGCATGTCCTCCACCGCTGGGTCGCGGCGCTGGTCGGCCTCGTCGTCGCGGTCGTCGCGATCGTGGCGTGGCGGACCCAGCGCGACCGGCCGACGATCGTCCGGCTGGCCGTGGGCGCGGCGCTCCTCTTCGCGATCCAGGTCGATCGTCGGCGGGCTGCAGGTCCTGACCCAGCTCGCGGGTTGGACCCAGACGCTCCACCTGGCGCTCGGCGCGATCATCTGGACGATGCTCGCGGGCCTCGTCGTGACGAGCTACTACACGGCCCGGGTGGCCGCGGCGTCGGTGCCCGCGACGGGCGCCGATCGGATCGGCGGCGGTCCGGCCACGGACCTCGAGGCCGGTACGGCGCAGCGGACGCGTGGCGACTCGGTGCGTGCCTACATCGCCCTGACGAAGCCCCGGATCATCGAGCTCCTGCTCGTCACGACCGTGCCCGCCATGGTCCTCGCGCACGCGCTGGGTGCCGGGCATCGACTGGGGCGATTGGGCGTGGCTCGTGGCCTGGACGCTGATCGGCGGGACGCTCGCCGCCGGGAGCGCGAACGCGATCAACTGCTACCTCGACCGCGACATCGACGAGCTCATGGCGCGAACCCGACGCCGGCCCTTGCCGGCCCACCAGGTGGAGCCCGAACGAGCCGTCATCTTCGGCCTCGTGCTCGGCGTCGTGTCGTTCGTCGTGATGGCGTGGTTCGTGAACCTGCTCGCGGCGTTCCTGACCCTGCTCGCGATCGCGTTCTACGTCGTCGTCTACACGATGATGCTGAAGCGGACGACGCCGCAGAACATCGTCATCGGCGGGGCCGCCGGGGCGCTGCCGCCGGTCATCGGCTGGGCCGCGGTGACCGGGAACGTCGGGATCCCGGCGCTCATCCTGTTCGCCATCGTCTTCTACTGGACGCCGCCGCACTTCTGGGCGCTGTCGCTGCGCATCCGCAAGGACTACGCCGCGGCCGGCGTGCCGATGCTCCCCGTCGTGCGCGGGATCCCCGAGACGACCCGCCAGATCGGCCTGTACACGATGCTGATGGTCGCGATCTCGCTCGTGCTCTGGCCGGTCGGCCAGATGGGCCTGATCTACCTCGGGGCGGCCGTCGGGCTCGGGGCCGTGTTCCTGTGGCAGGCGTACGCGCTGTGGCGCCGCGGCGCGTCCGAGGAGGCGTCCACGGTCGGGGCGATCGCCCTGTACAAGTACTCGATCTCGTACCTCTCGCTGCTGTTCCTCGCCGTCGCGGTCGACGCCCTGATCGTCATCTGACGGTCGCTCCGGACCGGGCGGCGCCTGGACCTGGGTTGCCCGGCCGGCGCGGGCGCTCGGGCTACTCGCCGACGACGCCCTGCGCCTCGATCCGCGCCCGTCGGCGGGCACCCATCCGCCCCTCGCGATCGAACACGCGGAGCGCGACCTGGACCAGCGGCCCGATCCCGAGGGCGAACACGACCGTCCCGAGCCCGACCGTCCCGCCCAGCGCCCAGCCGATCGCGAGCACGGTGAGCTCGATGACGGTCCGCGACCGGCGGATCGACCAGCCGAAGCGGTGGTGGACGCCGGTCATGAGCCCGTCGCGCGGCCCCGGCCCGAGGTCGGTGGAGAGGTAGATGCCGCTGCCGATCGCGATCGTGACCACGCCGCGCGAGCATCGTGGCGAGGCGCAGCGGCCTCGGCGTCCTGGGCGGGCGTCGGCAGGAGGAGCAGGAACAGGTTCGTCGAGGTGCCGATCAGCACGACGTTCAGGACGGTGCCGATCCCGGGCCGCTCGCCGAGCGGCCACCACAACGCGAGGATCGGGATCCCGAGCAGGACGCTCACCGTGCCGATCTCCAGCCCGAGCTGACGGGCGAGGCCCTGGTTCAGCGCCTCCCACGGCCCGAGGCCGAGGCCGGCCTCGACCATGAGCGCGATCCCGAGGCCGAATGCCAGCAGCCCGACGATGAGCTTGGGCAGTCGCGGCAGGGCGGCCCGAAGGTCCATCCGTGCGCGCAGGCTGGGACGTCCCGGCGCGACGCGTCGCCCGGCGGGTCCGCGAGGCGACTGTCATCCGGCATGGCCGCGACGATACCCTCCGCGCTCCTCGTCCTGTCACCATGCGGACATGCAATCCACTTCCTCGGTGGCGCCACGACCGTCACCGGCTCCCAGTTCCTGCTCGACCACGGAGCGGGCCCGCGTCCTCATCGACTGCGGCATGTTCCAGGGCAGCCCGAACGAGGCGGTCCGCAACCGGATCCCGTTCGGGTTCGATGCCGCGACCGCTCGATGCGGTCGTCCTGACCCACGCCCACCTCGACCATTGCGGGCTGCTGCCGTTGCTCGTGAAGGCGGGCTTCGACGGGCCGATCCACGCGACGGCCGGGACGGTCGAGCTGGCGACGCTCGTGCTCCTCGACTCGGGGCACCTCCACGAGGAGTTCGCCAAGCGCGAGGCGCGCTGGGAGAAGCGCCACCCCGACGAGGTCGAGGCCGACGACCGCAAGGAAGCGGAGGCCTACCAGGCGGCCGTCGACCTGGCGGCCTCCGGTGGCTCCGAGGAGGCGGCGGTCGAGACCGAGGATGAGCCGGTCGTCGCGTCCGCGATCCAGGAGCACGTCGCGACGACGGTGGAGCCCGTCCCAGTCCCGGCCGGCGTCGTCCTGGCCGCGGCGACCCCGAGGCGGAGCTGCGCGCGCAGCCGCCCACGCTCGACGTCGACCTCGACGCGCCGCTGTACACGGTCAAGGACGCCGAGCGGGCCTCGCCCACTTCCGCGCCGATCGACTACGACGAGGAGCGCGAGGTCGCGCCCGGCGTGCTGGGCGACGTTCGTCGACGCCGGGCACATCCTCGGCTCGGCGATCATCCGGCTGCGGGTCCAGGAGACCGACGGCGGCGAGGAGCGGGTCATCGTCTGCTCCGGCGACCTCGGCCGGCCCGGCACGCCGATCCTGCGCGACCCGACGATCATGACCGCCGCGGACTACGTCCTCGTCGAGTCGACGTACGGCGGCCGCGAACACGAGCCCCAGGACGAGGCCATCCGGATCCTCGCCGAGACCATCCGCATGGTCGACGAGGCCAAGGGCGTCCTGCTCGTGCCGTCGTTCGCGATCGGCCGGACGCAGGAGGTCGTCTGGGAGCTGGATCGGCTCATCGAGCGCGGCGAGATCCCGCTGCTGCCCCTGTACCTCGATTCGCCGATGGCGTCCAAGGCGTCCGACATCTATCGCCACCATCCGGAGTACTACGACGAGGAGACCGCCCGGCTGCTGCGCGAGGGCGACACGCCGCTCGACTACCCGAACCAGATCGTCACCAACGACATCAAGGCGTCGCAGGCGATCGAGCGGGCGCCGCGGCCGTACATGATCGTGGCCTCCAACGGGATGCTCACCGGCGGGCGCGTCGTCGGCCACCTGCGCCACCTCATCGACGACCCGGCCGCGACCATCCTGTTCGTCGGCTACCAGGGCGAGGGGACGCTCGGGTCGCACCTGCAGGCCGGGGCGAAGGAGGTCGAAGCTCGACGGGCAGATCCGCGCGGTCCGCTGCCAGGTCCGCTCGATCAGCGGCTTCTCGGCGCACGCCGACGAGACCGAGCTGCTCGACTGGCTGTCGCGGCTTCGGCGACGGGCAAGCCGACCCGGCGATCCCGGCTATCCGCGCCGGATCTTCCTCGTGCACGGCGATCCCGACGCGCAGGTCGCCCTGGAGCCGAAGGTCCAGGAGCTCGGGTTCGCGACGCACGTCCCGCACTGGCACGAGCAGGTCAGCTCGACTGACCCGATCGCCTCTTGCGCCGGGCATCGACGTCGCCGCTAGGCTTCCGCGACGGCCTTATTTCCGGGGGATATCGGCCTGATGCCCGATGACGGACCGTCCGCTGCCGGGCATCATCCATGTCCGGGCCGGAATCGCCGGTCCGGGCCGCGGAGGCTCGATGACCGCCTGACGCGTGCTCAGCTCGTCCCGCGGGATGGAACCGGGGGAGCATCAGGCGAGACACGAGAGGCAATAGGATTCCCATGCCGGACGATCGGGACGCCTGACCCTGCGCCCGATCGCCTCGGAGGACCCGTCGCCATGGCCACGCCGCCCGCGACGCCGGCGACGACCGAGTCGTCGACCCTCTACTTCGGGCCGTGGTACCGGCGCTCGCCGTTCTTCGAGAAGACCCTCGAGGCGGGCTGCAGCGCCTACGACATCTACAACCACATGTACCTGCCGGGCTTCTACGCGGACCCGGTCGAGGAGTACTGGGCGCTGCTCAACGGCGTCACGCTGTGGGACGTCTCCGTCGAGCGCATCGTCGAGATCACCGGGCCCGGATGCGTCCGAGTTCATGAACACGCTGACCTGCCGCGACCTGACCAAATGCGCCGTCGGGCCAGGGCAAGTACATGCTCATCACCGCCGAGGACGGCGGCATCGTCAACGACCCGGTCCTGCTGCGCGTCGAGGACGATCGCTGGTGGCTGGCCCTCGCCGACAGCGACGCCGGCCTGTGGGCGCGTGGCGTGGCGATCCACAGCGGGATGGACGTCAAGGTCCGCGAGCCGGAGGTCTACCCGGTCCAGGTCCAGGGACCCAAGTCGAACGACACGCTGGTCAGCCTGTTCGGCGCCGGCCATCCTCGACATCAAGTACTACTGGACGCTCCAGACCGAGGTCGACGGCATCCCGGTCGTCATCAGCCGGACCGGCTGGACCGGCGAGGTCGGCTACGAGATCTACCTGCGCGACCCGTCGCGCGGCGCCGAGCTGTGGGACCGGATCATGGCCGCCGGGGCACCGCACGGCATCCGCCCGATCGCGCCGTGCGAGGCGCGCCGCATCGAGGCCGGCATCTTCAACTACGGCTCGGACATCACGATCAACGACAACCCGTTCCAGGTCATGGGCCTCGAACGCCTCGTCGAGCCCCAGGACGCCGACTACATCGGCAAGGCCGCGCTCGAGGAGATCCGCGCGCGCGGGGTCGACCGCAAGCTCGTCGGCATCGAGGTCGACGGCGACGCCCTCCCGTTCGAGCTGTCGCGCAAGTGCGCCGCGCTCCACGACGGGTCGCCCGTCGGCACGGTCACCGACCTCATCTGGTCGCCGCGGCTCGAGACGCAACATCGGCTACGTCTGGCTGCCGATCGGCCTGGCCGACGCCGGGACGCCGCTCGAGATCGAGGCGCCCGACGGCGGCCTGCTGGTCGGCGACGGACGGCGAGCATCCCGTTCATCGACCCGAAGAAGCACGTCCCAAGTCGTGACCCTCGCCGGAGACCGGCCGCGTGACCCCGTGCCGTCGCTTCGCCCCGTTCCCGCTCACGGCCGCCGAGATCGCCTCCGTCCGTCGCCCATATCGCGCCGCCTCGTTGCTGCCACGAGCGGGCCTACCAGGACCCGGCCGTCTTCGACTGGGAGCGCGAGCACATCTTCCGGCGCGACTGGCTCTGCGTCGGCCGCGCGGCGGAGGTCGCCCGAACCCGGGTCGTACAAGCTCGCCGAGATCCAGGGCGAGGACGTCATCCTCGTGCGCGGCCGCGACGATGTCGTGCGCGCGTTCTACAACGTCTGCCGGCACCGCGGCACCGCCGTCTGCGAGGAGCCGGGGGCAAGGCCGTCCGTTTCCAGTGCCCGTACCACGCCTGGATCTACGACCTCGACGGGACGCTGATCCGGGCCAAGCACACCGAGGACCTCGAGGAGTTCAGCTTCGAGCAGTACTCGCTGCGTCCGCTCCGGCTCGAGGCCTGGCAGGGGTTCCTCTTCCTCATCCTTCGATGACGACGCCGCTGCCCCTGCGTCGACTGGCTCGACGACGTCGTCGAGCACTTCGAGCGGTTCGACCTGCGCGGGCTCGTGACGGCGCCAGCGGATGGTCTACGACGTCGCGGCGAACTGGAAGTTCATCGCCGAGAACTACAGCGAGTGCTACCACTGCCCAGGTGCTGCACCCGCAGCTCAATCGGCTCACGCCATACGACCTCGGCGGCGACTTCGACACGCGCGGGCCGTGGCAGGGCGGCTGGATGGAGCTCGTCGGCGACGCCGAGACGATGGCCCTCGACGGTGGGCACCGTGGCGGCCGCCCGGCCCTCGCGGGCATGACCGATCTCGACGAGCGACGCATCTGCTACGACCTGCTGTGGCCGGCCACGTTCATCTCGACCCACCCCGACTACCTGCTCGTCCACCGGCTCGAGCCGCTCGCGGTCGATCGGACTCGGGTGATCTGTGAGTGGCTGTTCGATCCGGCGACGGTGGCAGCACCCGGTTTCGATGCGACCGATGCCTTCGAGTTCTGGGACGTCACCAACCGCCAGGACTGGCACGTCTGCGAGCTCCAGCAACGCGGGACGCGGTCGTCGTCGTGGACCGCCGGGCGCTACTCCAACCAGGAGCCCAGCGTCCATGCCTTCGACCTGATGGTGGTCGACCGCTACGCGAACGACGGGATCTCGTCACGTCGGACGGTGCGCGACCGGTACGACGTGCCGCCGCCGAAGGACGAGGCGGTCCATCGGCGTCAGCGGTGGCGGCGCCCCGGGCGAGGGCGACGGCACGCAGCAAGGCGACGACCGCCCGCTGATCGGGCGCGATCCGGCCGTCAGGCCCGGCCTCTACGCCGTCGCGGCCTTGGCGTCCCCGCGCAGCGGCCCCACCCGCCAGGCGACGAGGATCGCGACGGCGGTGATGGCCACGATGATCGTCGAGATCGCGTTGATCTCCGGCGAGACGCCGAACTTGATCGCGCTGTAGATGTAGAGCGGCAACGTCGTGTCGCCGATCCCCGCGTTGAAGGTCGACACGACGTAGTCGTCGAAGCTCAGCGAGAACGCGAGCAGCGCGCCCGCGATGACGCCGGGCGCGATGAGCGGCAGGGTCACGTGCCAGAACGCTCCGAGCGCCGACGCACCCAGGTCGCGGGCGGCCTCCTCCAGCTGCGGGTTCATGCCCGCGGCCCTGGCACGGACCGTGATCGCGACGAACGACACGCAGAACGTGATGTGCGCGATGGACAGCTGCGCGAAGGAGCCGCGCGCATCGAACAGCTGCAGGAAGAACAGCAGCAACGAGAGACCCATCACGATCTCGGGCGTGACCATCGGGAGCAGCAGGAGCGTCTCGGTCGCTCCACGACCGCGGAACCGCAGCCGCGCCAGGCCGAGCCCCAGCAACGACCCGAGGATCGTCGAGATCAGGACGGCCACGACGGCGATGCGCAGCGTGATCCACAGCGCATCGATCAGGTCGTCGTTGGCCAGCAGCCGGCCGTACCACTCGGTCGTGAAGCCGCGCCACACGAACGTCCGCCGCGAGTCGTTGAAGCTGAACAGGACGAGGATGACGATCGGCGCGAACAGGAACGCGTAGACGATGTAGGCATAGGCGGTCAGGAGCGGATTGCGTTCCCGGCTCATTGGGCGCCCACCACTTCGCGCCGCAGCGTCCGGAGCGCGAGGAACGTGCCGAGCAGGGTGACGATCATCAGGACGAAGCCGAGCGCCGCGCCGTACGGCCAGTCGCGCCCGTCGAGGAAGCGCTCCTGGATGACCTTGGCCACGGTCGTGACCTGCGCACCGCCGAGCAGGTCGGGGGTCACGAAGTCACCGAGCGCGGGGATGAAGGTCAGGAGCGCCGCGGCGATGATGCCGGGCATGACCAGCGGCAGCGTCACGTGGACGAACGCCTGGCGGCCGGAGGCGTAGAGGTCGCGGGCCGCCGCCACGAGGTTGGGGTCGAGCCGGTCGATCGACACGAACAGCGGCAGGATCGCGAACGGCAGGAAGCCGTAGGTCATGCCCAGGATCACCGAGAAATCGGTGTTGAGGAGCACGATCGGCTCGCTCGTGAGGCCGGTCGCCTGGAGCATCGCGTTCACGACGCCCTGGTCGCGCAGGATGATCATCCAGGCGTAGGTGCGGATGAGGTAGCTCGTCCAGAACGGCAGCATCATCAGGAGCAGGAGCAGCACCTTGTGGCGGCCGCCGTAGCGCGAGATCCAGTACGCGACCGGGAAGGCGATGACGAGTGACAGGATCGTCGTGGCGGTCGCGTAGTACAGCGACGTCACCACGGTCGGCAGGAAGATCGGGTTGAACGCCCGCTCGTAGTTCGCGAGCGACGGGTTGGTGAGGACGATCTGGTGCAGCTCGTCGCGGCTGCCCAGGCTCACCACGAAGATGAACGCGAGCGGGACGACGAAGAACAGCACCAGCCAGGCGACGCCCGGCAGCACGAGCGACGAGCCGCGGAGGGCCGCGAACGGCGATCTCCGCGAGCTCGTCGGGACGGCGTCGGCCGCGGCCGCGGTGGTGGTCACGCCAGGGTCGACATCAGCCGGCAGCCACCGGTGCGGTGGCAGGCGACGGATCAGCCGCCGCCCTTCAGCTCTTGCCAGCGGTTCAGGTACTCGTCGTCGACCGCGTTCGGCAGGTCGAGCAGCTCCTCGAGCTTGTCGAGGATCGCCACGTCGGGGTTGACCGCCGGGTCGGCGAGGATCGCCGGGTCGATGAACGCCTTCGCCGCGGCGTTGGGGCCCATGTAGCCGATGAAGTTCGTGTTCGCGGCGCTCACCTCGGCGTCGAGCATGTGGTTGATGAACAGGTGGGCAGCGATCGGGTGCTCGGCACCCGAGTAGATCGCCATCGTGTCGGAACCGCGGACGCCGCCTTCGTCCGGGATGAAGTAGGCGATGTTCTCGTTCTCCTGCGAGATCTGGTACAGGTCGGAGCCCCAGATCATGCCGATCCAGACGTCGCCGCCGGTCATCACGCCCACGGTGTCGTTGCTGTACGTCCGCAGCAGCGGCTTCTGCTCCTTGAGCCTGGCCAGGGCGGCGTCCATCTGGGCGGTGTCCGTCGTGTTCGCGGAGAAGCCGAGCTGGATCAGCGTGAGCCCGAACGCCTCCTGGTAGTCGTCCATCATCGAGATGTGCTCGGCGTAGCGCGGATCCCACAGCGCCGTCGAGCTCGTCGGGCTGTCCGTCACCTTGGTCGTGTCGTAGCCGACGCCGGTCGTCCACCACACGTACGGCACGGTGAACTTGTTGCCCGGGTCGTAGCCGGGGTCGGCCCACTCCGCGCCGAGGTTCACGATGTTCGGGAGCAGGGACTTGTCGAGCTCCCGGAGGGTGCCGGTCTGGATGAAGCCGGGCACGTCCACGCCGATCGGGAACGAGATGTCGTAGCCACCGCCGTCGGTCGCCGAGCTTGTCGTACGCCGCGTAGATGTCGTCGAACAGGTCGTAGTTGACCTTGACCGGGTACTTCGCCTCGAACGACTCGATGACGCCGTCGCCGATGTAGTCGAGCCAGTTGTAGATGTTGAGCTCGGCCTCCGGCTGCGGCACCGGCGTGGGCGCCACCGTCGGTGCGACGGACGCTGCCGCGCTGGCGGCCGCCGACGCGGACGCCGCCGCGGAGGCCGCGGCGGACGGGCTCGCGCCGCCGCCCGTGCAGGCGGCGATCACCGGCCCGAGGGCCGCCGCGGCTCCGACCTTCGCGATCCGATCCAGGAGCTGGCGCCGGGTGATCCGCCGTTCGACCATGTAGCGCACGAGCGCGCGCTCGAGGTCGATCGACGAGCCGTCGTATCGGTCGTTCATGGGTGCTCCTCCTCCTCGACCCGTCCAGGCCCACCGCCAAGGACGAGTGCATCCGCTGGTGACCACGCGACGGCCACCTCGCTACCGACCGGGAGGCGAACCCCGGTCTTCTGTGCCAGGACTGACAGGGACAGGCCGCCCGCCGTGCGGACCTGGTAGGACACCGTTCCCCCGAGATAGGCGGCCTGCTCGATGAGCCCCCGGATGGCCCCCTGGGCGTCGGCCGGGACCAGGGTGATGGCCTCCGGGCGGACGCTGATCTCCACCTCGGCGCCGGGGCCGACGCCGTCATGCGCGACACGCGCCGATTCCCCGCTGGTCAGGCGCACGGACCCGTCGGGCTCGATCACGCCGTGCAGCAGGTTGGTCGTCCCGATGAAGTCCGCGACGAACCGCGTCGCCGGACGCTCGTAGAGCTCCTCGGGCGTCCCGAGCTGCTCGACCTTGCCGGCGTTCATGACCGCGATCCGGTCGCTCATCGTGAGCGCTTCCTCCTGGTCGTGGGTCACGTAGACGAACGTGATCCCGACCTCGGTCTGGATGCGCTTCAGCTCGAGCTGGAGCTGGCGCCGGAGCTTGAGGTCGAGCGCGCCCAGCGGCTCGTCGAGGAGCAGCACGTTGGGCCGGTTCACGAGCGCGCGGGCGAGCGCGACGCGCTGCTGCTGGCCGCCCGACAGCTGGTTGGAGCGTCGCCGCTCGAAGCCCTCGAGATGGACGAGGCCGAGGACCTCACCGACCCGCCGCCCGATCTCGGCCTTGTCGACCTTCTTGCGACGCAGGCCGAACGCGATGTTGTCGCCGACGTCGAGGTGCGGGAAGAGCGCGTAGCTCTGGAACACCATGTTGACCGGCCGCTTGTCGGGCGGGTCGTGCGTCACGTCGCGATCGCGCAGGAGGATGCGGCCGCCGGTCGGGAGCTCGAAGCCGCCGATCATCCGGAGCGTTGTCGTCTTGCCGCAGCCGGACGGCCCGAGGAGCGAGAAGAACTCACCCGCCCGGACGTCGATCGACACGCCGTCGACCGCCCGGACGCTGCCAAAGCGCTTTTCCAGGTCGATGAGGCGGATCTCGGCATCCGACGCCATGGTGGGTTCCGTCATCCGTGGGCGAGCCTACGGTCGGGCCATGGGACGCGGCGCACGCCGTCCCGTCATCCGCAACGTCAGGACGAGCGGCGCGACCCACCCGCCGGACGCGTCCGGGCGGTGATCCTGGCGAGGGCTCCCGCCCAGTCGGGATCGAACGGCTTGCCCGGCTCGTCCAGGTCCACGGTCAGCGGCGCATGGTCGGACGGGACCGGCGGCCCCTTGCGCGCCTCGCGGTCGATCTCGGCATCGACGATCCGCGCCGCGACATCGGCCGACACGAGCAGGTGGTCGATCCGCATCCCGAAGTTCTTGTGGAACATCCCGGCGCGGTAATCCCACCACGAGTAGCGGCCGGGCTCGTCGTGGCGTGCCCGGTAGGCGTCCACCAGCCCGCGGTCCAGCAGCGCCCGGAACGCGGCACGCTCGGGTTCCGAGACGTGGGTCCCGCCGTGGACGGCGGCCGCGTCCCAGACCTCGAGATCGGTCGGGGCGACGTTCATGTCGCCGCCGATCACCAGACCGTCGGACGTGCCCCGCCGAGCCGCCTCGTCGTCGAGCCATCGACCGAGGCGCTCGTACCAGGCGAGCTTGCCCGCGTAGAACGGCGACCCCACCACGCGCCCGTTCGGGGCGTACAGGCTGACGACCCGCAACCCGTCGACCGTGGCCGCGAGCATCCGCGCCTCGTCGAACGGGTCGAAGTCGTCCTCGCTCGCGCCGGCGGCCACCCCGCCCGGCCCGGAGTCGCGGACCGGACCGTCGCCGAAGTTCGTCACGACGTCGTCGATCGCCATGCCCTGTCGTGCCGCGATGGCGACCCCGTTCCAGCGTCCCTCGCCGTGGTGGACGAGCTGGTAGCCGGCCATCGCGAACGCCATGACCGGGGCGTCCTCGTCGGTGAGCTTCGTCTCCTGGAGCAGCAGGATGTCCGGCGCCGCGCGGTCCAGCCAGCGCTCGACGGCCTCCTGGCGGGCCTTGAGCGAGTTGACGTTCCAGGTCGCGATGCGCATGTCGGGCGATCAGTACCGGCGGCCGCGCTGGCGCTCGAGATCGAAGGTCGCCGTGTCGGCCACGGCCATGACCGCCATCGTGCCGGCCTGGACGGGGTCGGAGACCACGAGGTCCACGTGCTCGGTGATCGAGCCGACCATGTTCAGCGCGATGATCGGGATGCCGACCGCGCGCAGCTCGTCGGCCGCCACGCTGATGTCACCGCCCATGATCGAGCCGGCGAGGACGAGCAGGCGGGCGCGTGGCAGGTCGGCGACCGCGCGGACCGCCGCGGCGATGTGCTCCTCGCCGACGAGCGGGATCGTGTCGACCGAGATGCGCTCGCCGCGCAGGTTGTGGCGATCGGCCTCGCTCACCGCGCCGAGCGCGACCTGCGCGACCTGCGCGCCGCCCCCGACGACGATGATCCGCTTGCCGAAGACCGTGCCGAGCGCTCGCGTCAGGTGCACGGAACGGACATCGTCCAGCCCCTCGAGCGCGGCGACGAGGTCGGCGTCGGCGACGCCCTCGACCTCGAGCTCGACCTCGACGAGCGGCGGGTCCCCGTCGATCGGCCGCACGGTCGCCAGGGTCCGGATCCGGCCGCCGAGACCCGCGGCCGCCGCGCCGATCGCGGCCAATGCCTCTGGCCGGTCGACCACGTCGAACCGGATCGCGACGGTCTCGACCGCCGGTCGTCGGGCCATCGGGCGACCGGTCAGCCGAGCGTGCCGCGGCCGGCGGCGCCCGGTCGCAGATCGCCCACGGTCATCGATTCGGGCTCGAGCCCGCCGGTCGGGTCGTGCTCCTCGAACGCCAACCCGAGACCCTGGAACGCCGCGCGGGTCGCGGCCGGGTCCGACGTGGTCAGCATCAGCGCGCCGTCGGTATCCTCGGCGACCCCGACGATCCCCGTGATGTTCACGCCGTGCTCGGCGAGGGCGGTCGCGACGCGCGCCAGCGACCCGGGTCGATCGTCGAGCTGGACCGTGAACCAGACCGTCACGCGGACACCTCCTGTGGGGAGCGATGGTACCCGGTCGCCGCGCTAGGCTATCGATCGTGGCTGCCAGGCTCGTGCCGACAAGGACCGCTGACGATGCCGGCGCCGCTCGGCAGGACGCCGACGAAGAAGATGCCCGACATCCAGGTGTTCGGCAGCGACGAGTCGCAGGCCACCCGCGGCGCCATCCGATTCTTTCGCGAACGGCGGATCGTGGTCAGCCTCGTGGACATCCGGAAGCGCCCGATGGCGCCGGCCGAGCTGCGTCGGTTCGTCGAGCGGCTCGGGGCGCGTGCCCTGCTCGACGAGACGTCGCGTCCGTACCGGGAGGGCGGCCTCGCCCACCTGCGGATGGACGATCGCGAGGTGGCCGAGCGCCTGCAGGCCGACCAGCGACTCCTCCGACTGCCGCTGGTCCGCTTCGGCAACGAGGTGACGGCCGGACGCGCCGAGGCGGTGTGGACGTCCTGGCTCAGGCCTTCGGGCGGCTCCGGAGGGCGCTGACCAGGACCACGGCACCGAGGATGAGCAGCGCCCCGCCGGCGACCGCCCAGCGGACATCGTCGACCATGAACCCGCTCCCCTGGAGCAGCCCCAGTCCCTGTCCGATCCAGACCAGGCCGATGGCGCCCAGGCCGACCGCGATGAGCACGCGTCCGCGCATCAGCACCTCCCGTGGTGCATCCTAGCGGCGATGACCGAACGACCCGATCCGGACGACGATCGCCATCCCGGCGAGCCCCTGAGCCGCAAGCGCAGCGGCCGCCTGGTGATCCGCCCGGGGAAGGACCACCAGGCGACCCGACGGGCGCGGCGGACCGAGGACGAGCGCCTGCTCGAACGCTCGGATCGCCCGGCGTTCCTCGACACGGACCCGTGGCGTGTCCTGCGGATCGTGGGCGAGTTCGTCGACGGCTTCGACGCGCTCGCGTCGGTCGGCCCGGCCGTGACGGTGTTCGGGTCGGCGCGCACGCCCGAGGACTCGCCCTACTACGCGGGAGCGCGCAAGCTCGGGGCGCTGCTGGCGCAGCACGGCTACGCGGTCATCACCGGCGGCGGACCCGGGATCATGGCCGCGGCGAACCGCGGGTGCCAGGAGGGCGGCGGCCTGTCGGTCGGCTGCAACATCGAGCTGCCGCTGGAGCAGGGGCTCAACCCGTACGTCGATCTCGGCGTCGAGTTCCGCTACTTCTTCGCGCGGAAGGTCATGTTCGTGAAGTACGCCGACGCGTTCGTGATCTACCCGGGTGGCTTCGGCACGCTCGACGAGCTGTTCGAGGCTCTGACCCTGATCCAGACCCGCAAGGTCCAGGATTTCCCGGTGATCCTCATCGGCACCGACTACTGGCGCGGGTTGCTCGACTGGATCCGCGGGCCGCTCGTCGCCGAATCGGCGATCAACAAGGCGGACGTGGACCTCCTGCGCGTCACCGACGATCCGGCCGAGGCGTGCGACATCATCGATGCGTACGTGCGCGGACGCGACGGCCGGGGCGCGGCGACCGCGACCGGGACCCAGGTCGTGGACGCGGCCGACGTCGAGCACCCGACGCGACCTGCCTCGGAGCAGGCAGAGAGCTGAGGGCGCGGCGTGCGGCCCGTGTCAGCCCGCCGATCTCAGGCGTCGGCGATGGCGTCCGGCTCGAGGTGGTCCAGCATCGGCGGCAGCGCGACCTCGATCCGTCCGTCCACGATCCGGAGCGGGTAGTAGCGGAACCGGCGCACGCGGGTCAGGCGTCGCGCCTCGGCCTTGAGGCCGGGTGGATCGACCTTGGGGTCCTTGCCCGCGGGTGACCACGTGGGGTGGTACACGCCGTCGGGGTCGAGCCCGCCGGTCGTCGGCATCCGGGCCGGATCGCCCGATTGCGAGGTCGAACCGGCCCTCGTGCAGCGGGCACGCGACGATGCATCCGTCCAGCTGACCGATCGACAGGGGAGCGCTCATGTGCGGGCATCGATCGTCCGTCGCGACGATCCCCGCCGAGGTGTGGGCGAGCAGCACGTCGAGGTCGCCGTGGCTGATCCGGCGCATCGCCCCGGCGGGAGCTCGTCGAGGTCGAGCACGGCGCGGAACGGCGCGTCGGCCGTACCGGCGGCCTGGAGTCGAGGCGGGAACGGGGCGGGGAGCACGGTCATCTCCGGCATCGTATCGGGTTGCGCCGCCGGAGCCCTGTCCGCGGCATAGACGACGACCCCGGCGGCGGAACCACCGGGGTCGTCGATCGAGAGGAGGAGCGGTGGCGTACCGTTCGGCCGTCAGTCGGCCGTCCGGGCGGGGGTCGTGCCTCCCTCTGGCCTGCGGCCTGGGCGACGCCCGCGGCCGGGGCCGCGTTCGTCGCGGACGATGCGCCCGCAGCCGGAGCCTCACCGTAGGCCGGTTCCGCGTTCGACACGCGAAGCGGGATCTCCTTGATCGCGACAGCCGCGACGGCCGCGATGACCGAACCCACGACGCCGAGCCAGAAGGTCTGCGCCGTGGCGAGGCTGAAGGCAGCGTGGAGGCCTTCGACGATGTTGGCGATGAACGGCTCGATCAGCGGACGCACCTCGGCCGGGGCCGTTGCCAGGATGGTCGCCCCGAGGTCGAAGCCCTGGCCGGTGCCGGTCAGCGTATTGAGGTCGAGCGCGCCCCCCTGGCTGAACCCGGTGACGATCTGCTCGGGCACACCGGCCGCGGTCAGCGACGACGGCAGCTTCTCGATCAGGGTCGTACCGAAGATCGTGCCCACGAACGCGAGCGCGATCGTGCCGCCGATCTGGCGGAAGAACGTCAGGTTGGAGGTCGCCACGCCGAGCTCACGGAACGGGACGGCGTTCTGGATGATGATCGTGAAGACCGAGAAGGTCGGCCCGACGCCGAGCCCGACGATCAACATCCACAGCCAGACGACCGGTACCGGCGTGTCCTGGGTGAGCTGGGTCATGAGCAGGGTCCCGAAGGCCATCACGGCGATCGAGATCACGACGAGCCACTTGTAGCGGCCGGTCCGCGAGACGATCAGGCCGGACACGATCGAGCTCGCGATCAGGCCGACCATGAGCGGCAGCGCCGCCAGGCCGGAATCGGTCGGCGAGAAGCCCTCGACGAACTGGAACCAGCGGGGCAGGAAGACGATGGCGCCGAAGAAGGCGAACGACGCGAAGAAGGTCGAGATCATCGACGCCGAGTAGGTCCGGCTCCGCCACAGGTGGAGCGGGACGATCGGCTCCTTGGCGCGCGACTCGGCCAGGATGAACAGCAGCGTGCCGATGATGCCGATCACGATGAAGCCACCGACGGTCGGCTCGGTCCAGTCGCTGAACTGCTTGTTGGTCAGGCCGACCAGCAGGAACACCATCGCGATCGTGAAGATGAACCCCCCGAGGAGGTCGAAGTTGCGCGTCGCCGACGCGTTCTTGACCGTCGGCAGGAGCCGCTGGATGACGAACAGGGCGACGATGCCGATCGGGATGTTGACGTAGAAGATCCAGTGCCAGCCGAAGTTCTCGGTCAGGAATCCACCGACCAGCGGGCCGACCACGAACGCGATGCCGAAGACGGCTCCGAAGAGGCCCTGGTACTTGCCGCGCTCCTGCGGCGTGAACAGGTCACCGATGATCGCCAGCGCGACCGGGAACAGTGATCCGGCGCCGATGCCCTGGATGCCTCGGAAGAGGATGAGCATGCCCATGTTCTGGCTGAGGCCGGACAGGGCCGAGCCGACGAGGAAGATCACGATGCCGATCATGAAGATCGGCTTGCGCCCGTAGAGGTCGGACAGCTTGCCCCAGAACGGGACGCTGATCGTGCTCGTCAGCAGGTAGATCGTGATGGACCAGACGTAATAGTCGTTGCCACTGAGCTGGGTGATGATGGTCGGCAGGGCGGGGCCGACGATCGTCTGGTCGAGCGCACCCAGGAACAGGCCGAGCATGACCGCGAAGAGGACCTCCATCTTCGCGCGATGGCTCAGGCCAAGGGCCGGGTCGTCCGCCAGCGACGGCGTGTTGCCGTCCGGGTTCGTGGGAAAGGCTTCCATGAGCGCGGTCTGTCCCTCCTTGGGGCGTTGGCTGGCGTGTGAGCTGGGGCGTGGGGCCGGGCCGTCGGGGCTGGGTCTCCCGCGGCCCCGCGGTGGCTGGATGGTCTACGCGGATCGTGGAGTCGGCGTGGAGGCGGGATGGCGATCCATCGATCCCGGACTCGCCCCGGTCGTGGCGATCAACGCATCACGCAGGTCCGTGACCGCCTGGGCGACCACCTCCAGCTGCACGCCGTCGAGACGCCCGAGCACCGTGCGCAGCAGCTCGTCGCTGAGCGCATCGACCTCGCTGAGCATCTGTTGCCCGGCTGGCGTGATGCGGACGAGCACGACCCGTCGATCCTCGGGGACCCGCGTCCGTTCGATGAACCCACGCTCCTCGATCCGGTCCACGAGGCCGGTCGCGTTCGAGAACGAGACGTTGAGGACGTCCGCGAGGCGACTCATCGTCATCTCGCCGGTCCGCTGGAGCGTGTACAGGATGTTGAGCTGCGCCATGCTGATGCCGAGGCGCAGGAGCCGTTCGCTCGAGGCGCACTTGAGTTGCGTCAACGTCGCCCGAAAGTCGACGATGATGCGGTCGGTCAGATCGACCTCGCTGGGGGGTCCGATCCGATCGGCGGGCGCCGCAGCCGGGAGCTTGCCCGGCGTGATAATTCGTGTCACGTGAACAATCATACTCAACGCAATCATCGTGTCAACGCGAATGGTTCGTGTGCCGTGCAGGAGTCCAGATGCGCTACGTCCTCATGACCGAACCCCAGCAGGGGATGACCTACGCCGACCAGCTGGCCGCGGCCAAGCGCGCCGAGGCGAACGGCTTCGACGCCTTCTTCCGGTCCGACCACTTCGCATCCTTCCCCGGCCCCGCCGGCAAGCACACGACCGATGCGTGGACCGTGCTCGCCGGCCTCGCCCGCGAGACGCAGCGGATCGGGCTCGGCGTGCTCGTCTCCCCGGTCACGTTCCGGCATCCCGGCGTGCTCGCGAAGGTCGCGACCACGGTCGACGAGATGAGCGGCGGCCGGATCGAGGTCGGCGTCGGCGCCGGCTGGAACGACGACGAGCATCGCCAGCTCGGTCTCGCGTTCCCGCCCATCAAGGAGCGCGCGGACCTGCTCGAGGACCAGCTGGCGATCCTCCACGGGCTGTGGGGCGAGCCCGACGGCTGGTCGTACACCGGCGTCACGGGGCTCCGGGTGGACGGCAGCCTGTTCCGGCCGCGCCCGGTCGACGTGCCCGGGCGGCCCGCGACGGCGGTCGGTGGGGTCCGGCCACGGATCATCGTCGGCGGGCAGGGCTCGCCGCGGTCGTTCCGGCTGGCGGCTCGCTACGCCGACGAGTTCAATCTCAGCTCGTCATCGCCGGCGAAGGCCGCCGAGGTGTCCGCCGAGCTCGACGAGGCGTGTCGCGCGATCGATCGCGATCCGGCGACGCTGGCACGCTCCACGATGGCCGGCGTGCTGGTCGGGCGGGACGCGGACGAGGTCGTCGCGCGGGAACGGGCGATCCTGGAGGCATTCGGCCCGGAGGAGCTGGCCGACGGCGAGGCGTGGCTCGAGGAGCGGCGCACGCGCTGGGTGTACGGCACCCCGGCCGATGCACGGGCCCAGCTCGAGCGCTTCGCGGCCGTCGGGATGGAGCGGATCATGCTCCAGGACTTCCTGCCCTGGGACCTCGACATGATCGACGTGATGGGCGAGGAGCTCGTCGGCCGGGTGTAGGTCGCCGGACGTCAGGCGCTCGGGCGCCGCGGTCGCGGCCGCCCAGCCGCGGGCGCTCAGGCGTCGGCGGCGTCGGCCGCGAGGCGGTACCGATCGATGTCGCGATGGATCGGGTCGGGATCGACCCCGCGGGCGCGGGCCAGCCGCTCGGTCACGGTCTGGAGCGGCACGGCGCTGCCGAGCAATGCCGCGACCGAGCGTGGCAGGGACGGCGCCTCCGGCACGAGCACGCGCCCCGCCGGTGTCAGGTCCGCCGGGATCGCCGCGTCGGCATTCGACCGCGAGGATCGCGGCGGCGTCCATCCCGATGACGCGCGCCGCGGCGAGCGCCCCGCGCGCCCGCGCCAGCCGCTCCGGACGACGATCGCGATCGGTGAGGATGAGGACGATCCCCTGGTCCGCGTCGGTCGCGGCGAGATGGCCGTGGAGGAACGTCTCGAGGTCGCGGTAGGCGGCGGGCAGCCACGTGCCCTCCTCGACCTTGAGGGTCAGCTCGCGCCCCGCGGTCCGATCCGCACCGGTCGCGATGACCAGGAGCTGACGACGGTCCGCGAGCCGGGCGGCGATCGCGGTCGCGGCCGCATCGAGCGCCGCGTCCGGGCGCATGAGATCCGCGACCGCACGACCGGCCGCCGCGTCGAGCGGTGCTCCACGCAGGTGTCCCGCGATCGCGGCCGCCGCCGCGAGCGGGCTCGTGTACCCGACCGTGTGGCACCAGCTCTGGTCGAGCTCGCCCGTCTCCACGACGTGGTCGGCCAGGGCGGCGCCCGGGGACCGGCCCGAGACCGTGATGATCGCGGTTCGCGCCCCGGCGTCCCGCGCCGCCGCGAGGGCCGCGTTCGTGGCCGCCGTCCCGCCCTCGTGCGTGATGCCGATGACCAGCCCGCTCGTCGGCGGGTCGAGCGACAGCTCGAACGCCTGTGCGGCCACGGGCACCGCGGCCGGCGCCCCACCCGGTCCACGCAGCCCGGCCGCGCCGATCGCCTCGGCCAGGATCTCGGCGACGCCGAGCGCTCCGTGCTCCGACGTGCCGCAGCCGGTGACCACGACCGGGGTGCCGGCGGCGACCGCCGTGGCGATCGCGCGTGCCAGTCCCGCCGCCGCCCCGGATGGATCCGCGTGCCGCGCGAGGATCCGCTCGGCGAGCGCGGGCTCCGCGGCGATCATCTCGGTCATGTGGAACGGCGGTTTCCCGCGGGGCGTCGGCTGGGACGTGGATGCCCACGGATCGGGCGGGCCGGGGAGGGGAGCGGTCGGATCGACGTCGGTCGTGCTCATCGCTGGAGGATACGGGCGTCGAGGCGCTGTCAGTCGCCGGTCGCGTCACGCACGACGGCCGCCACGTCCGCGTCGTCACGGGTGTCCTTGACGGCCGCCACGCCGGCGACGCGACCGATCCGGCGGGGCGGCCAGTAGCGGAACCACACCCGCCCGACGAGCAGCTCGACCGGGACCGGGCCGTAGCGGCCCGAATCGATGGGGTCGCCGTATCCCGCGGCGGCGGTCTCCTCGGGCGACGCGTCGCTCAGCAGCCACGCCTCGTCGTCGGCGAGCTCGAGGTAGCCGTCGGCGAAGGGCACGCGGTCGCCGGGACGACCCGCGACGCGCTTCACCGCGAGGGCGCCGCCATCGGGTTCGCGAAACGCCACGATCGTGCCCCGCCGCGGCCAGCGGGCGATGGTCGGGTCGACGAGCAGCCAGTCGCCGTCGCGGACCGCCGGCGCCATGCTCGCCTCGGCGACGGCCAGGCGCCACGGCCCGCGGAGCCGGGTCGCGAGCGGGGTGGTACGGCGAGGCCCCGCCGTCCGGCGGGGCCTCGGGATGCGCATCGGGGACGTGTCAGGCCGGTCGGCCGGCGACCCGCGTCTTCTCGAGACCGCCCGTCGCCTTCCAGGCGCCGTCGATCTCGTCGATCATGTCGAGCAGCTTCTTCGAATCGGCGGTGTCGGTCGACGCCTTCACCTTCGAGACCTGCTTCGTCGCGTTCCAGAACAGCTCGTGGAGGTTCGGGACCTTCTCGAGGTGCTCGGGCTTGAAGTAGTCGTGCCACAGGACGTCGAGGTGGTGCTTCACGAGGTCGGCGCGCTTCTCCTTGATCGCGATCGCGCGCGTCCGGAAGCCGGCGTCCTCGTTGGCCGCGTACTTCTCGTTGATGCGGTGGCAGGACTCGGCCTCGATGCGGGCCTGCTCGGGGTCGTAGACGCCGCACGGCAGGTCGCAATGGGCGCGCGCGACGGTTGTCGGTGCGAGCCAACGGGTCAGGCGGGACATGGGACTCCTTCGCACTGGGATTTGGGCTCTCACACCCTATCGACTCGGGGAGTGCATCGAAGTGTCCGAGCCTGCAGCGAGCGTGTCAAACGCGGTACGACGAACGCGGTAGACACGCCGTGAGCACGACTCGCCGGCCGCGGCGGGTATCATCCGCTGCGATGACCGAGCGAGGGCTGCCCAGCGCGGACGGGTCCCCAGCCTGTCCCTTCGTCGCCTTCGAGGACGACCGCGACGCGCGTGCCACGAGCCCCGACCACCGACATCGGTGCTTCGCCGATGTCGTCCCTGCGCCGCGTGCGCTCGCGCACCAGGAGGCGTACTGCCTCTCGAGCGCGTTCCCGGTCTGCCCGACGTTCCAGGAATGGGCCCGGCGCGAGGCCGCGCATGCCCGGAGCGCATCCGAGGCGGCCGCCGCCGCAAGCGCGGACGGCGGGTCCAGCGCGTCCGCGCCACGTCCCGCGGACGAATGGATCGCGGCGCCGAGCGCGTCGGCTGCCGCGGCCGGACCCGGAGCCGGCGCCGTGGCCAACGCCGCGGGCGACGACCCGACCGACCCTGACGACCCACGCGCCCTGCCGCCCCGCCGCAATCCACGCCGCGACTGGGCCGCACCCCCGCCATGGGCGTCCGGCGCGGGCGCCGGCCTCGCCGCGTCGCGGTATGGGAGCGACCCAGCCGACGATGACGACGACGGCGTCGTCGCGCGTGGCCCTGTCGAGGGACAGGGCCTCGCGGGCAGCTCCGCCGATCGCATCGCCGCCGGTGGTGCCGTTCGGGCTGGCCCGTCCGATCACCACCCATCGGCCGGTCCCGACGCCGACCTCGCCGCGCTGGTCGGCGGCACGGCGGCAGCAAGATCCGCCGAGGCATACCCGCCTCCGACCAGGACCGGCCGGCGACCGACGGTCAGCTCGACGCGAGCGGCCGACCGCGAGCGCGAACGGGAGCGCGAGCGCGAGCACGCCGCGGCACCCGAGCGGCCGCCGGTCCACGACGGGCCATCGTGGGAGCGCGCGCGACGGTACGAGGCCTACCCGACGATCAAGGCGCGAGCGGGCATGCCCGGGATGCCGGGGCTGCCGCGGGTGATGGTCCTCGCCGGCGCGGTCGGCATCGCGGCGATCGCCCTGTTCTTCCTGCCGGCGCTCCTCGGCATCGGCGGCAGCGACGATCCATCGCCGAGCCCGTCGCCATCGGCCGCGGTCGCGACGCCGACCCCTGAGCCGACGCCCGTCCCGGCCCCCACGCCACAGGTCTACGTGATCAAGGAAGGCGACACCCTGAGTCGCATCGCCGACGACTTCAGCGTGTCAGTCGAAGAGATCCTCGAGGCGAACCCCGAGATCGAGAACGCGAACCAGATCGCGGTGGGCCAGGAGATCGTGATCCCGGTCGCGGTGCCCGACGAAGTCGGCGGCGAGGCTTCGCCCTCGCCGTGAGCTGGACGCGCTATCGCGGCGCGATGTTGATCGCCGTGATCCGTCCTGCCTCGACGCGGAATGTGGCGTCGATGTGCTGGGTCGGTGCTCCCGGTCGCACGACCAGGAGATCGGCCTCGTAGGTGTTCCCGGTGTCGCGGATCCCGCCCGGGATCATGCGCAGACCGGCGTCGCCACGCAGGAACCAGCCGCCCACGCGCTCGACCCCACGAAGGGTCTGCACGCTGTCACCGACATGCACGCGCATCTCGGTCTTCTCGTCCATCAACGCGACCGCACCCTCGCGATCGCCACCATTCAGCTTCTCGAAGAACTCTTCCATCGTCTCGACAGCACCCATGGGCGGAGTGTACCGTCGGGCGCCCATGACCGCCGTCACGACCCTCGTCGACGCCTGGCCGCTGTTCGGCCTGCGCATCCGCAGCGAGCACCTGGTGCTGCGCCTGCCGACCGACGACGACGTCCTCGCGATGCTCGACCTGGCCAAGGCAGGCATCCACGACCCGGACGAGATGCCGTTCGGCATCGCGTGGTCGGTGCTGCCGAGCCCGGCCTTCGAACGGGGCTACGTGCAGCATCACTGGTTGGGGCGTGCCACCTGGACCCCAGGGCATGGGGGCTCCACCTGATGGTCGAGATGGATGGCCGGCCGATCGGTGCGCAGAGCCTCACTTCGACCGAGTTCGCGATCCATCGGACGGTCGACACGGGGTCCTGGCTCGGGCGCGCGTTCCAGGGCAGGGGCTTCGGCAAGGAGATGCGGGCAGCCGTCCTGGGGTTCGCGTTCGACGGACTCGGGGCACGGGTGGCGACATCGGGAGCGTTCCTCGACAACGCAGCCTCCAACGCTGTCTCGCGCTCACTCGGGTACGCCGAGGACGGCCGCGCATCGCTCGCCCCCCAGGGGATCGCGCGCGAGACCCAGCGTTTCCGCATGACCGAGGATGCGTGGCGTTCCCGGCCACGGCCGCCGGTGACGATCGAAGGCCTGGACGCGTGTCGGGAGCTGTTCGGAGCGGAAGCCGCGTCCGGCCGCTGACCCGGGCGGCCGTGGCCGTGCTCGCGCGCCGCCGGGCGCGGCGACCTAGAAGCCGCCGCCGGCGCCGCCTCCGCCACCGCCGGACCCGCCGCCGCTGAACCCGCCGCCACCCGACCCGCTGCCGGACGACGCGGGCGAGTTCCCGATCGTGCCCAGCGCCGACATCATGCCGCCGAGGTTCGGGATGCCCGAGTCGGAGAAGACCGAGCCGCCACTTCCGGTCATGCCGCGGGCGAACGACGAGCCGCTCGAGCTGCCGTACCAGGCCGGGAAGTAGGTGTTGGCCGCGACCGCGCGTCCGTCCTGGACGTCCTCGAGCGAGCGCTTGAGCACGTCCTCGATCTGGCTCTGCAACCCGAGCGCGGTGCCCCACACGACGGCCTGATCGGGGGTCTCGAGCCAGTCGAGGCCGGCCTCGTCGACGACCTGCTGCATCGAGCGCGCCTGTTCCATGGTCTTGCGCAACGTCCGCTGGTAGGCCAGCAGCATCGCCCGGATCATGGCGCCGGGCATCGTCACCGATGGCATCCCGGCGGCGAACACGCAGACCACGATGCCGCCGAGGATGGCGGCCCCGCCGATCAGGGTGAGGCCCGAGATCGGGATGTTGAGACCCGCGACCACCGCGATCACGCCGATCGACGATCGCGATGACACCACGCCCGACCCAGCGACTCGTCACCTTGCTCGGCTTCTCGACGAACCAGCCCTTCTGGACGACGTGCGTTTCGAGCTTCGAGTCGAACGTCGACACGGACGACCCGAACTTGGGCAGCTCGTCGGCCTCGATGAACCCGGCCTTGTCGCGCCTGACCGAGGTCGCGCAGCTCGCTGAGCGCGTACTTCTCGGCTGGGCCGATGGGCCGCCTGGAGTTGCGGGCGCGCTGGGCCTGCTCCACCGCATCACCGTCGGCGGGCTCGGTCTCCACGCCGACCTTGTTCGACAGCCCGAGCAGCCCCCGGTCCTCGCGGAACGACAGCAGCCCCCGTGACGCGAGGTCGAGCATCGCGGTCGTCAGCGCCCGGCGTGACGAGGAGCCGTCCATGACGAACGCCCCGGACGCGGCGGTCAGGTCGGGCGGTGGCGCGGGCATGAGGATCGACGGATCGTCGAGATAGACCGGGTCCTTGCCGAAGCGACGCCAGGAGAAGAAGGCCCACCCCGCCAGCCCCAGGAACACGATCGGTGCGCCGACCAGGCCGAGGACCGCGTTGACCTGGCGCCCCAGCTGGAGCGCCTGGGCATGCTCGGGCGTGGCGGCCTCGTCGACCTTCTCGAGCGCGACGAGGAGGGCGCCGTCGAGGTCGGCGCGCTGGAGGAACGGGATCATGTCGTTGTCGAAGATCGCCTGCCGCTCGCTGTTCGACAGGTACGTCGCCTCGAACCCGGGCGCCCCGTACAGCTGGACCTGGCCGTGCTCGAGCGACGGATCGAGGTCGAAGAAGATCGCCAGCCCGTCATCGAAGCCGGCGCGTCCGACGCCCCACTGGTCGATCAGGGCGCGCGCCCGCGCCTCGGTCTCCGAGGTCGTGACGCCGTAGTCGACCTGCTGGGTGTAGACGACGACCTCGGCACCCGTCCGCGCCTCGATCTCGTCGATCGTCGTCTCGGCCGACGCGATCGTCTCGGGCGTGAAGACGCCGGCGAAGTCGTAGACCGCCTGCTGGTTGACCGGATCCGGGAACGGCGGCCCCGGTGGCGGGGCGCCCGCCGCGCCGTTGCCCGGGTCGACGGGGCTGACCGGGCCGTCGTCCGGGTTGAACGTCTCGCGGATGGTCTGGGCGAGGACGACGATGATCGCGTTGTCGAGATCGCCGCTCAGCAGGTACGGCGCGGCTTCGGCGCGCATCGCGTCCAGCTCGACGTCGTCGACGAAGCGGTCCATCGCAGCGCTGGTCGCGAGACCGAGCATCGCGATCCCGCCGTCGCGGTTCGTGTCGGCCAGGACGACCATGCCGGGTCCCTCGCCACCGCCCACCGCCCATTCGGCGAGCAGCGCCTCGGCGTCGGCCTGGGCCTGCTGCTCGGTCACCTCGTCTGCGTCGAGCCGCTGCGTGTAGACGACGACCTGGACGTCGGTGAAGTTGGCGATCGAATCGACGATCTGGTCGGCGTTGTTCTCGGTCGCGGTCAGCAGGACGTCCGCCGGTGTCGTAGACCTGGATGTCCGGATCCGGCGGCGGGAACGGCGGGCCGGCGGCTGCCACGATGCCGACCGTCGCCAGGACCCACACGGCCGCCAGCGCGACGCCGATCGCGCGGGGAGATGACGTCGCCAGAAACCCCGACCCCGAGTGCTCATGGCAGCAAGCGTAGCGCGAGTCTGGTTCGAGATCCGGGCCCGTGCGCGACCGAGGCGTCAGCCGGCCGTCGGCCGCGAGGATGACCTGCGGCGGCCGAGGGCGGCCGTTGTACGTGGAGCTCAGCGAGGCGGCATACGCCCCGGCGTCCGCGATGGCGACGAGGTCGCCCCGGCGGAGTGGCGGGAGGTCGTGCGTGCCGAGGGCGTCCGTCGACTCGCAGATGGGGCCCTCGACGCGGGTCGGTTCGAGCTCCCCGGATCGCGTGACCGGGCCGCACCGTCGGCCGTGCGCCCGAGCGAGGTCAGCGCCACGATCGGGTGACGCGCGCCGTACAGGGCGGGCCGGATGAGCTCGGTCATGCCGGCGTCGAGCACGACCTGGCGGCCCGCCGCGATCGCGCACATGCAGCACCCGCGCGACCAGCCAGCCCGAGCGGGCGACGAGCGCCCGGCCGGGTTCGACCGCCAGGCGGGAGGGTCGTCGGTCGGCTGGGATCCCCTCGAGGAGCGCCGGCAGCTCCCGGGCGAAGCGCCCCGGGCCGGGCGAGGGTTCGTCCTCGGGTCGGACCGGGAACCCGCCGCCGAGGTCGACCGTGTCGAAGCCCTCGATCGAGCCGCGCCACAACGCCGCGACCGCGAGCGCCTTGCGGACGGCGTCGCGCCACGCGTCGATCGCGCCCAGCTGCGACCCGACGTGGAGGTGGATGCCGCGAGGCCGCAGCGGTCCGTCGGGGCCGCCGCCGGCCTCGATCGCCGCCGCGATCTCGGTCTCGTTCATCCCGAACTTGGACGCCCCGGATCCCACCGCCAGCCCCGCGATCGTCTCGGGCGCCACCTCGGGGTTGAGCCGGTAGAGGACGTCGAGACGCAGTCGCGGGGCGCCGCGACGAGCCCCGATCCGCCGCACGGCGGCGGCGAGGCCCGCCGCCTCCTCGGGCGATTCGATGGCGACCCACACGAGCGGGTCGCCGTCCGCCGCAGCGCGTGCCGCGGCGCGCAGGTCGGCCGGGGTCTTGCCGACGCCCTCGAGCGTGATCCGGTCGTTGGGGAGGCCGGCACGGCGGGCGAGCGCCCACTCGCCGCGCGAGACGACGTTCGCCCCGAACCCACGGGCCGCGATCGCAGCGATGACCGCCGGGACGTCGTTCGCCTTGACCGAGTAGTGGCGCAGGATCGGATCCGGGAACGCGTCGCGGACGGCGGCGCACGCGGCGTCGAGCACCGCGAGATCGGTGACGTAGGACGGCGTGCCGAACCGACGCGCCGCCCTCCGCAGCGCGTCCGCGACGGGCGCCTCGAGCGTGACCGTCAGTCGGGGACCACCCTGGTGACGACCGCGCCGACGATCGACATCGCGATCGCGCCGATGAAGGCCGCGATGATCGTGTCGACGCTGAAGTCGGGCGGGAACCCGCCGACCGTGAAGGTGATCCCGAAGAGGTCGGACAGCCAGGCGATGAGCAGCAGCAGCCCGGCGTTGATGACCACCCCGAACAGCCCGAACGTCATCAGCGTCAACGGCAGGGCGAAGAGCTTGATGATCGGCTTGATGAACCCGTTCACCACGCCGGCGATGACCGACAGGATGACCAGGCCGACGAGATCGTCCCCGAAGTCGATCTGTGGCAGCAGGTACGCCACGATCGCGAACGTGATCCCTGTGGCGATGGTCCCGAGAATGAACCCTCTCATCCCAGATCCTCCGTCTGATGGACGATCTCGCCGCCGACGACGGTGAGTGCCACGCGAGTCCCGATGATGGCCGATGGCCCGCCTGCGAGGATATCCCGGTCGAGCACGACGATGTCGGCGTCCATGCCGGGTGCCACGGTCCCACGTCGGTGCTCCGCGAAGGCCGCGAACGCCGAGCCGTGCCCGTATGCCGCCAGCGCATCGGGGAGGGACAGCTTCTCGCTCGCCAGCCAGCCGGCGGGCGGATAGCCGTCTCGGGTCTGGCGATTGACGGCCGTGTTGAGCGCGAGGAACGGATCGAACGGCACGACGGGCCAGTCCGACCCGAGCGCGATGACCCCACCACGCCGCCGGATGGACGCCCACGCCCACGCTCGGTTCGCACGCTCCGGGCCGATGTTGCCGGCCCACAGGTCGGCTTGGTTCGGCGAGGGATCGGCGTGGTACGGCTGCATGCTGGCGACGACTCCGAGGCTGCCGAAGCGGTCGATGTCGTCGGCGGCGATCGCCTCGACGTGCTCGACCCGGTGCCGTCGCTCCCGCCGGTCGCCCGCGGCGTCAGCATCCGCAGCCGCGTGCTCGTACGCATCGAGCGCCATCCGGATGCCCGCGTCGCCGATCGCATGGATCTCGACCTGCCAGCCGGCCGCGTCGGCGGCCGCCACAGCCGCGTCGAGCGCCGCCGGTTCCCATTCGGGCCGCCCGGTCGACACGTCACCCTCGTACGGCGCCAGCATCGCGGCGGTCTTCGATTCGATGACCCCGTCGGCGAACGCCTTGAGGATCCCGGCATCGAGCCAGTCGCCGCCGCGGAGGTCGTCGACGAGGGTGCCGTACTCGCCGAGCGTCGCCGTCCATCGCTCTGGCGCGACGCCCGGCGGCATCGGCAGGGCGATCCTCGCCCGGACGCGGAGCGAGCCATCGTCGCGCAGCCGACGCCACAGGCCGACCTGGGCGGGCTCCACCCAGGCATCCTGGATCGCGGTGATGCCGCTCGCGTGGAGGAGTCCCACCGACCGACGCATGTTGCCGAGATCCTCGTCCTCGGACGGATCGGGGATGCGCCCGGTCACGAGGTCCATCGCGCCTTCCTTGAACGCGCCCGTCGGGTCGCCGAGCGCCGTCCCGCACGATCTCGCCGTTCGTCGGGTCCGGCGTGTCGCGGTCGATGCCCGCGAGACGAAGCGCCGCGCTGTTCGCCCAGCCGGTGTGCCCGTCGTAGCACTCGAGGTACACCGGCCGATCCGGGACGATCGCATCGAGCTGCGCGGCGGTCGGCATGCCGCCGGGGAAGGCCACGTACTGCCAACCGTGACCCAGCACCCATGCGTCGGTCGGATGGCCGGCGGCATGGCGGGCGACAGCCTCCTGGATCGCCTCGACCGACTCGAGCTGGAAGAGGTCGGCCGTGTCCAGTGCGCGAGCCCCCGACAGCAGGTGGATGTGGGCGTCGTCGAACCCCGCGGTGATCAGCCCGCCGCGCGCGTCCACGACCGTCGTGCGCGGTCCGCGGTGGTCGCGCAGTCCTTCGTCGTCGCGTCCGACCCAGACGATGTGGCCGTCGCGGATCGCGACCGCATTGGGTGCGGCCACGGGGCGGAGCCCGATGTCGGAGCCGTACGGCGCGAGCCGACCCGGCGCATAGGCGCCGAAGACGCGACCGTTGACGATGAGCAGGTCGGCCGGCTCGGTCATCGTCGCACGCCTGTCATCGGTTGCCCGGCCGTCATCGCAGCAGGAACCCGGTGCCGACCGGGTCGTTCGGATCGAGCGTGAAGGTGTGCTCGCCCGTCCGGTACGCCGATCCCTCGACCTCGCGCGACGACGCTCGGATGGCCGCCGATCGCCGGCCCGTCGGCGACGACCCAGGCATCGAATGCGCTCCCGATGATGGACTGGTGCACGAGCCGCGCGCCGGCGGCGATCTCGCCACGCGCGTGGAGGATCGCGAGGCGCGCCGTGGTCCCGGAGCCGCACGGCGATCGATCGACCTCGCCGTCGGCGAAGACCGCGACATTGCGCTGGGTCACGACGCCGTCAGTCGCGGGCGCGTCCAGCGGCTCCCAGAAGATCACGCCGTAGATGCCGGCCAGGTCGGGCCGCTCGGGGTTCGTCACGTCGAGCACCCGCTCGATCGCCGGGCGGAGCTCGCGCTGCAGGGCGATCAGCTCGGGGAGGGCAGCGGGCTCGACGCGCAGCCCGAGCGTCCGCACGTCGACGGAGCCGTAGAACGCGCCACCGAACGCGACATCGAGACGGACGGGGCCGCGGCTCGTCGGCGATGTCCATGTCCCGCGCCAGGACGAAGGCCGGGACGTTGCGGAAGCGGACGGCCTCGACACGCCCGGCGCCGTCCAGCCGGGCGACACAGGAGAGGCGACCGGACGGCACGTCCACCGTGACCGTCGCGGTCCGTGCCCCGACCGGGACGGCCACGCGCCCGCTATCGATCGCCCAGGTGACGAGCGCGATCGTGCCGTGGCCGCACGCGGTCGAATAGCCCTCGTTGTGGAAGAACACGACCCCGAGATCGGCGCCGTCGTCGTCCGGTGGCGTGACGAACCCGCCATACATGTCGGCGTGGCCGCGCGGCTCGTTGACGAGCAGGCGTCGGACGTCGTCCACGTTCGCGAGTGCCCATCGACTGCGATCGGGAACGGTCCGCCCGGCCAGCTCCGCGACCCCGGATGTCACGATCCGGAACGGCTCGCCGGCCGTGTGGTAGTCCACGGTCGTGATGGTCATCGGCCCGGAGTCCGTCTGGAGCGTCACCGATCCAGCGACGCCTCGAGTCGCGCCTTGACCCGCGGCCACTCCCCGGCGAGCACGCCGTAGAACGCCGAGTCGCGGTTCGAACCGTCGGGCATGATCGTGTGGTGGCGCAGCACACCCTCGAACGTGGCGCCGATCCCCAGCAGCGCCGTCCGTGATCGCTCGTTGCGGGCGTGGGTCTTGAACTCGACCCGTTCGGCGTCGAGCGTCTCGAACGCGTGCGTCAGCTGGGCGAGCTTGGCCGCCCGGTTGAGCCCGCTGCGCTGGTACGCGCTGCCCAGCCACGTCCAGCCGATCTCGAGCCGACGGTGCTCGGGGGCGATCGTCATGAACCGGCTGCTGCCGACCGCCCGCCCGCCGGCGAGATCGATCGTCGCGAACGGCACCTCGGCACCGGTGGCGGCGTTCGCTTGCGTCGCCTCGAACCAGGCCAGCAGCCCGGCGTCGTCCATCGGCCGGGCGATCGTCCAGCGCCAGACCGCGGCATCGAATGCGACCAGCCGCAGGTCATCGAGGTGCCGTTCGGCGAGCGGTTCCATGCGGACGAGCCGGCCCTCGAGCGTCACCGGGACCACCCAGCTCTGTGTCGCCATCCCGCCGATGGTAGCCCGCTAGACTCGGTCGATGATCGACTTCCCTGCGCGATTCCAGGCATTCCTCGACGAGTTCTTCGCCCTCGAGCCGCTCGCCGCCACGTCGATCGGGGACCATCGCCATGACGGCCGGTGGCCCGACGTGACCGAAGCCGGCCGCGCGGCCCGGCTCGCCTTCATCGATCGCTGGGCGACCGAGCTGCGCGACCTGCCGATCGCCGGGCTCCGACCCGACGACGTCATCGACCGCGACCTGATCGTCGGCCAGCTCGAGGCGATGCGGTTCGCCGAGCGTGATGCTCGCGACGACACCTGGGACTCGTTGACCTGGGTCTACCTCCTGGGCGACGGCATCTTCCCGCTGCTCGCCCGGGATTTCGCGCCGCTGGCCGCCCGGCTGACGTCCGTCGCCGAGCGCCTGGAGGGCATGCCGGCGGTGCTCGACGGCGCCCGGGACACGCTCGTCGGGTCCAGGCGACGGCCGGCCGATCGCCCGGTTCCAGACGGAGAAGGCGCTCGACCAGCTGCCCGGGATCGGTGCGCTGATCGACGATGCGTTGGCCGCCGCCGACGCCGCTGCGCCGTCCGATCCTGCCGTCGCGACCCTGCGACCGCGACTGGTCGCGGCCGCCGACACGGCGCGAGCTGCCCTCGCGGCATTCGAGGCGCACCTGCGCGACGTCGTCCTGCCCGCGAGCGCCGGGGACGGTCGGCTGGGAGCGGAGATGTTCGCCGCGAAGATGCGGCACACGATGCGCTCCGAGGACCTGACCCCGGAGCGGATCCTCGCCGCCGCCGAGCGCGAGCACGCCGCCGTCCGGGCCGAGATGGTGCGGCTCGCGGGTGAGCTGTGGCCGACCTGGTGCCCGGACGAGGAGCGCCCGGCCGAGGACGGCGCGCTGGTCCGGGGCGTCCTCGACGCGATCGCCGCCCAGCATCGCGAGGCCGACGAGCTGCTCGATTTCTCGCGCGAGGAGACCGCCCGGATCGAGGCGTTCTGTCGCGAGCACGACGTGATCGGCCTCGACCGACGAGCCGCTCGACATCCGCTGGACACCGGAGTTCCTGCGGGCGTACGGCGGGGCGATGCTCATCTCGCCGGGGGCGCTCGAGCGGACCCAGACCGCCTTCTTCGCGATCACGCCGATGCCCGACGACTGGACCGCCGAGCAGCGCGAGTCGTACCTGCGCGAGGACAACGACCGGATGCTCCGGCTGCTGGCCATCCACGAGGCGGTCCCCGGGCACTACCTCCAGGGCGTCTACGCGAACCGCAGCGCCTCGCTGCCGCGCGCCATCTTCTCGAGCGGCCTGTTCGCCGAGGGGTGGGCGGTGTACGTGACCCAGGTGATGATGGACCTGGGCTACGGGTCGGACGACCCGGGGCTCCTCCTGACGCACTGGAAGTTCTACCTGCGCTCGATCACGAACGCGATCGTCGATGCGCGGATCCACTGCCACGACATGACCGAGGACGAGGCCGTGACCCTGATGGTCGACGGCGCGCTTCCAGGAGGAGTCCGAGGCGCGCGCGAAGTACAGCCGGGCGCGGCTGTCGTCGACGCAGCTCTCGACCTATTTCGCGGGCTCGATGGAGATGTGGGACATCGAGCTCGAGGCCCGACGGCGCGCGGCGTCGGCGGTCGGGGCCGACCCCGACGCGATCAGGCCGGGCCGGCTGCCGGGCGGTCTCGGGGCGACGCCCGGCTTCGTCTACCGCGAGCACCTCGAGTCGGTGATCGGCCACGGCGGGCCGCCGACCTCGCTACTGCGGCGGATCCTGTTCGACTGAGCGGCGGCCGCGGGGGCCGGCGGCCGGCGCGAGCTGAGCGCGCTCGCGGAGCGCGTCCACCCGATAGTCCGCGGCCGTGGCGGCCTCGATCAGCCGCTCCTGCGCCATGGTGTCGGGCTCCCCGCCGGCTTCGATCGCGTCGAGGCGGACCGCCCATCCGACGAGCCCCGCGAACCGATCGGCATCCAGCCACTCGACGCCGCGCCAGGTGTTGACGCCCATCGCCGTGCGGATGACGTCGCGCGCGAGCCAGGCCTCGATGCGGGTCGGCGTCTGCGCATCGCGGCCGGTCGTACGCGGCGCGCCCCGCGGTCGAGCCGACGACGGGCGCGGCAGCACCAGCAGCACGCGCGCGAGGTCGGTGGCCGCCCAGGCCTCCGCCTCGTCGAGGTCCACGCCGTGGAGCCCGGCGGCGAGGATCGGGGCAAGGCGCAGCTCGTCGAACCACGCGGCGCTCGTCGCGCTGACGTCCGCGCCTGGCGCGAGCGATCCGGTCCGCGACAACGCCAGCCAGGCGAGCAACGCCGCCCGATGCACGGGATCGGTCGGGGCGGCGGGGCCGCGGAACGCGTCCTCGGTGCGTCGCCGGATCTCCGCCGCGACCACGGCCGGATCGCCGTCCACGCCGGTCGCCGTCCGCGACCGCCGCCAGGAACGCGGCGAACCGCCCTTCGAGCGTCGCGAGGCTGTCCGCCGACGCCCCGCCCCGGACGACCGCCGCGACGTGCCCGTCCAGGAACAGCGCCCGGAACGGCGCGTGGACCGGTTCGAGCTGCAGCTCGCCCAGCGCCGCCTCCAGCGATGGCACGGCCGTCGTCCCGAGACGGGCCGCGAGGCGACCCCACAGCCCGGCCGCCCCGTCGCGGATCTGGCGGAACTCCCAGAAGACGTGGCCGCCGTACGGCCCGAGGTCGACGCGGAGCCCGCGTTCGCGGACCTCGCGGCTCGAGCGAAGGGACTCGAGACCGGTCCGTGCGTCGCGGAAGACCACGAACGCGTCGCGTTCCTTCGAGAGCCCCAGGCCGTCGGCGAGGTTGCGGCGGACGAGCCGTCGCGCGCCGGACGCGGAGCGTCGTCGATACGGCACCGATTCGCGGATCCAGCCCCCGGTCGAGGCGAATCGGTCGTGGTACAGCACGAGCGAGCGCTGTGGTCCGGTCCCGTTGGAATACGCGAGGACGTCCTCGTCGACCGTGCCGTCATCGCGGACGAGGTCGTAGAGCAGGAAGTCGTCGACCTCGGCGAACCACGCCCGCCGATGGAACAGCGGGAAGAGCTCGCGCTCATGGCGCTCGAGGAGCCACGGGTCGGGGGTCTCGTCGATCGTCGCGCGGCGGAACTCCATGCCGTACTTCTCGCCGAAGCCCTGGACCTGGCCGTGGCCCAGCATCGGCAGGCCAGGCAGCGTCGCCATGACCATCGCGACGCCGAAATACTTGTCGCCCTTGCCGAACTGCTCGACCGCGGTCTTCTCGTCCGGGTTGCTCATGAAGTTGACGTAGCGCTTGAGGATCTCGGGGTCGTAGTCGAGCGTGTCCTTGATCAGCTTCCGGAAGCTCGCGCCGTCCTCGTCGCGCAGCATGTGCATGAACGCGCTGTTGTAGACGCGGTGCATGCCGAGCGTCCGGACGAAGTAGCCCTCCAGCATCCAGAACGCCTCGGCGAGGAGCAGCGTGTCCGGGACCTCCGCCGCGACCCGATCCACGACCTCGCGCCAGAACTCGTGGGGCATCCGCGCGTCGAACTCGGCGGTCGGCATGGCGTGCTCGGCCCGCGACGGGATGCCCCCGGCGTGGCCCGGCTCCGGCCACCACAGGCGCTCGATGTGCTCCCGGGCGAGGACCATCGCGGCGTCGAACCGGATGATCGGGAACCGGCGCGCGACGTCGACGATGGTGCGGATGACCTGCTCGCGGACGTCCGCCCGGAGGAAGTCGAGCTGCGCGGTGTCGTTCCACGGGAAGGAGGTCCCGTCGTTGCCGTGGTAGACGTAGCGCGCATCGCCCGTGAGGCGATCGAGGCGCTTGAAGACGACCGCCGCGTCGCTGTCGTCCCAGTAGTGGTCCTCCAGGACGATCCCGACGCGCTCGTCGGTGGAGAGGTCCGCGCCGCTGAAGGTGTACGCCGGATAGGGCGGCTCGGGCAGCGAGAGGAACCACTCCGGATGCTCGATCACCCAGCGTGAATCGATGCCCATGTGGTTGGGCACCATGTCGCTCGCCAGCCGGATCCCGCGCGCCGCGGCACGATCGCGGAGCGTGGCGTAGGCCTCCTCGCCGCCGAGGTCGGCCGCGATCCGGTAGTCGTCGAGCGAGTAGGCCGACGCGACTGCGTCCGGGTTGCCGCGCATCCGCTTGATCCGTTCGGACGCCGTCGAGCGTTCCCACAGGCCGATCAGCCACAGCCCGGTGACGCCCCACCGGGCGAGCGTGTCGAGCTCCTCATCCGGGATCGCGTCGAGCGTACGGATCTCGCGGCGGTGACGCCCGCGACAGCTGGTCGAGCCAGACGTACGTGCTCTTGGCCAGCAGGACGACCCGCGGCATCCACGCCGAGTCGGCGGAGAAGGCCTCGGGCTCGTCGGCGGCTCGCGCTGGTCCGCCGAGGCTGGGCGCCTGGGTCGGGCCGGTGCCCGGGTCGCCGCCGAACCGCAGGTGCAGGCCGTGCTCCTCCTCGGCGAGGACGCCGAGGGCACGATCGACCTGGTCGACGACGGCGCCCAACGCGTCCCCGAGCAGCGCCGGCCAGTGCTCGCGGACGTAGCGCAGCTGGCCGTGGAGCGACGTCGGGGCGTGGCGCGCCGGTGCCCGCAGCAGCGCGACGAGCGATGGACCGCCGGCCGCGGCCCCGGGCTCCGTGGCGCCGGCCAGGTTCGCGCCCGCGAACGTGGTCTCGAGGGTCGTGATCGCGGTGGCGTAGCCGGTGTCGCCCTCGAACGCCCGATCGTCGACGAGTTCGCGCAGCGGACCGAGCGCCGGGTTCTCGTTGGCGATCCGGATCAGGAGCAGCTCCTCGAGCCGGTCGGTCGCGGGCTCGGGGTCGTCCGTGGCGCCCGGGAACTCGGTCGCGAACCGGTCCAGGAGTCGGTCGGCGTCGGGACCGAGGCGGGCTCGGACGTCGTCGAGTGCTCGGGTCATCGTCGGCGCGCCGCCCGGTGGCCGAGAGCCGCGCGATCGAGCATGTGGCCGATCTCGTGGAGGAGCCCGAGCGCGACGATCTCGCCGGCCGCGATCGACGGCGCACCGCCGGCGCGGCGCTCGTTCATCCGGCGGGCGAGCTCGCGGATGGCGGCACCGTCGGTCACGACGAGGTCGCCGCGCACTGCCGGTCAGCGGCGCACCGATCTCGTAGCGCGCACGAGCGTCGCGGCGAACATGGAACGCGCGATAGCCGTCACGGGACTCGCCCATCGACGAAGGATGGCACGTCCGCACGTGCCGGTCGGTGCCTCGGGCGGCACTGCGGCCGCCGCGCCCGGTTGGGCCGGCTATGCCCCGACGGCCTCCGCGGGACGCGACGCGATCACCGTCTCGATGGCGCGACGCAGGAGCTCGAGGCCGGACGGATCGAACTCGTAGCTCCACGGCCGGATCCGCTCGGGCCGCGACAGCTTCTGGTCGAGCCCCGCTGCGAGCGCCTCGCGCGACATGAGGATGATGTCCGCGGTCGCGTCGACGATCTCGAGCGATTCGGGCGACTCGATGAGCGCCGGCACGATCTCGATGCCGGTCGTGCCCGAGATCTGCAGCGTCTCGAGCATGTTCTCGGCGCCGCGCTCCGAGGCACACACGAGCCCGACCCGTGAGCCCGCCTTGAGCCCGGCGATCTCGTGGACGAGCTCGAGGTAGCCGGGTCCCACGAGCATCGCGACGACCGGCACCCGGCCCGCGGCCAGGACCTGGCATTCGTCGGCGTGGAACGTGGTCGTGGCGACGAGGTCGTAGTGGAACCGGTCGAGGCGCTCGGGCATGTCGTCGATGAGCGTGCCCTCGACCTCGATCAGGCCCGGGAACGCATCGACGAGTCGCTCGGCGTCGTAGCCGGCGTCGGCGCTCGTGCATTCGGCGAAGAGCATCCGCACGAGCGGTCCCGGGCGCTTGCGCTCCGAGGCCGCCGCGAACGTCGCGCTCGCGACCTCGTCGGCGGTGAAGCCGGCGTGGGCGCCCCGTCGCAGCATCTCGGCCACGATGCCCGCGAGCGCCTCGGCGCCGCGGCGCTGTGGCGGTCGATCGGCGACATGTGTCCCTGCTCCATGTCGACTCGTGACGTAGCCCGCGTCGGACAGGCGTCGATAGACCGCCCGGATGGTATTGGGGTTCACTCGCAGGGCGGCGCCGAGCTCCCGGACCGGGGGCAGCCGCGAACCGGGCAGCAGCCGTCCGGAATCGATCTGATAGGCGAGCTGCCAGAAGATCTGGGTCGAGATCGGGACGTCGGAGTCCCGTTCGACGTCGAGGTCGCCACCCGCGGCCCCGCCCGTCGTGGCCCCGATCTGCGGTCGTTCGTTTGACATAGTCCAATAGTCCAAGTTAGGCTTCGACTTGGCCTAATCCAACTATAACAACAAGGTAGGTACCCGATGCTCGGGTTGCTCTCACTCGCATTCATCGCGACGGTCTTCGCAGCGCTCGGTCTCGCCGCCATGCGGTGGGGTGTCGATACGCGCGAATGGTCATTCAGCCTTCGATCCACGCCGTCCGGGCGCCACTAGCCCGGACCACTCGACGCCGTCGACCGACGGCGTACCCGCCCTCCTCTCAACGTCAGCCCGTGGCGCGCAGGCCGCGGGCTGACGGATTCCCGGGGCCGGTCAGTCGCGGCTCGGCTCGGAGTCGGTCGCGCGATCGCGGGTCGTCGTGACCGTGTGGCGGATCGTCCGCTGCCACCGATCGCCAGGCGCCAGCCGGACCGGCCACGACAGCAGCAGGCCGCCGCCCTGGTAGACGCGCTCGAAGCCGTTCTCCGAGTTCGAGACCGTCTCGAGGGGCGCCCACCACGCGTCCGCAGGCTCGTCGAGCGACGTCTCGACGACGATGCCGATGTCGTCGTTGCCCTGCCGCAGTCCTGAGATCGCGCTCGCCGTCCCGCCGGTGTCGTGCGCGCTGCGCACGCCGTCGACCTCCCACCACGCCGCCGGGTTGCCACCGCCGCCGAGCATCGTGAGCGTCCATTCGATCCCGAGCCGGATCTCGATCGGCGGGCCGTCGACGTGCGCCATCGCGACGGTGAGCTCGAGCGTCGGTGTGCGGCGGTCGCCACCGATCACGAGCGTCTTGGTGACATCGATGGTCGCGCCCGCGATCGAGGCGGCACGACGCGCGACCAGCTGCCCCGGCGCGAGTGACACGACCTCGAATGGTCCGTCCACGGCATCGCCGAGCTCGACATCGCCGGCGGCCGCCCAGTCACCCGCCGTCGCATCGGGCGCGAGCGCGCGCACCAGGCCGGAGCGGCGCTCGTATCGGTCGTACACGAGGTGGGCGGCAAGGCCGGGCTCCGTGGTCCGGATCGCCTCGTGGATGGACGCGGCCCGGCCACCATCCCCGCTGCCGTCGCCATCGACGAGTGCCGGATCGCTGGCGCGCAGGAGGTCGTGATACGCCTCGGGGCGGCGCCGCATCACGGACGTGAGCGCGTGCCGGACGGCGCGGATGTCCCAGCTGCCGATCCCGGCCCCCTCGTCGAGATCGACGGTGACGACCTGCCCGGGCTCGGCCAGGCGGATCTCCGCGAGCCCGTCGAGGTCGAGATCGAGCGTCTCGGCAGTCGACGACCGCCCGGCGGCCGTGTCGGCCAGGTCCTCGGCCGCGATCAGGTGCTCGTGCGTGGCGAGGCGCATGTGCGGGATGTAGACCCCGCCGAAGAGCCCGTGCCAGTACGTGTCGTTCGACTGGCCCTGGTAGAGCTGATCGAGGGCCAGCGCTCGATCCTCGCCGGCCGGCATCGCCGCGACCTTGTCCGAGACGCGCAGCATCTGCTTGTGGAGGTCGTTGACCTCGCGGTACTTGACCTGGAAGTTCCGCCACGAGGCGCCGCGCAGCCAGCGCGCCTCCGGCAGGTCCTCCGTCCAGGCGCGATGGAGGGCGGCCGCCAGGCCAAGCCCCTCCGCGGCGGGCAGGGCCCATTCGCCCATCTCCGCGTACGAGCCGGTCGGGATGTAGGCACGCCCGATCGGGCCGTGGTCGGCCAGCCAGGCGGACGGGGTCACCGTGGTCAGCCAGTCCGCGTTGGCATCGAGCGCATCGAAGAACCGCTCCACCCAGCGGCCCTCGCCCCAGCAGTGGGCGTGCGTCGTCGGCCACGCCCCGAACTTCTCGCCGTCGTCGCCCATCATGCCGACCCGCTCGCCGCCCTCGGTCGCGTGTTCACGGAGGTGGCGGATCACCTCCTCGACCTCGCGGAACGGGATCCGGTGGCGGAGGCCCTGCTCCGTGCCGAAGACGCGGACCGTGCGTCCCTGGTCCTCGGTGACGTACGGACCCCAGATGGCATCCTCCGCGATCGCCGCGGCTCGGAAGTGCGCGTCGTCGACGATCGTCCAGTCGTAGCCCGCGGCGTGCAGCGCACGTGGCGTGTCGGGTTCCCAGACGCGTTCCGCCAGCCAGGCGCCGCGGGGCCGCGTCCCGAACAGCGTCTCGAGCTCGTCGGCCATGCGCACGAGCTGTCCGACGCGATCCGCGCTCCGGGAGGGCGGCCAGGATCGGCTCGTAGAAGCCGCCCCCGACGATCTCGACCTGGCCGCGGTCCACCAGCGCCTGGATGCGGGCGATCGCCTCGGGTCGCTCGGCGATCAGCCAGCGAAGCAGCGGGCCGCTGTAGTGGAGCGCGACACGGACGCCGGGATGTCGCCCGAGCGCCTCGAGCATCGGGGCGTAGGCGGCGTCGTAGACCTCCGCGAACACCCACCCGAAGTTCCCGACCGGCTGATGGTTGTGGAAGGTGAGCGCCAGCGAGATCCGCGGGGCCACGCCCGTCAGCCAGCCTCGGTCGTGACGCTCGAGGTCGTCGGGACCTCCGCGGCGACGGGCTTCGCGCCGACGGACTCCGAGCCCGAGCCCGTGCCCGCCGGCAGGTACAGCCGCTCGGTGTACTCCTGGAGCATCCGCGTCGTCGAGAAGCTCCACAGCGTCGTGGCCATCGCGCGGCGCATCGTCGCGATCCAGCGCGTCGGATCGCCGCCGGCGTCACGCGTGTAGTACGCCGGGATGAGCTCGTTCTCGAGCTTCTGGTAGAGGTCCTGGGCGTCGGCCCAGTCCTGGGCGGCCTCGTCGGGGTCGGTCTCGCGGTCACCGATCGCCCAGCCGTTGTCGCCGCCGTATCCCTCGTCCCACCAGCCGTCGAGGACGCTGATGTTGGGCACGCCGTTCTGGGCCGCCTTCATCCCGGACGTGCCCGACGCTTCGAGCGGCCGGCGTGGGTTGTTGAGCCACACGTCCACGCCCTGCACGAGGTACCGGCCGACCCGGATGTCGTAGTCCTCGAGGATGAACACGCGGCCGCGCAGCTGCGGCGAGCGGGAGCGCTGGAAGATCTCCTGGATCACGCGCTGCCCGGGTCGATCGGCCGGATGGGCCTTGCCGGCGAACACGACCTGCACCGGCCGCGTCTCGTCCCACAGCAGGCGCGCCAGCCGGTCGATGTCGCTGAACAGCAGGCCGGCCCGCTTGTAGGTCGCGAACCGGCGCGCGAACCCGATCGTCATGATCGCCGGATCCAGCGCCGTCTCGAGCTCCGCCAGCACCGACGGCGCCTCGCCGTGGCGCGCGAACTGGCTGCGCAGCCGGCCCCGCGCGAAGATGGCGAGCTCGCGCTTCTGGCGCAGGTGCGCGACCCACAGGTCGTGTGCCGGGACGCGCTCGAGGCGCTCCCAGAAGCGGTCCTGCCCGGTGCCCGCATCCATGGCGTCGAGATCGGCGTCGAGATGGCGGTCGAGCAGCTCGCTGACCGGCGACCCGACCCACGACGGCCCGTGGACGCCGTTGGTGATGCCCAGGATCGGATGGTCGAGGATCCCGGCCCAGGTCTCGTTCGCGGTCGTCGCGTGCAGCTGGCTGACGGCGTTCGCGCCGTTGGTGAGGCGCAGGCTGAACGCGGTCATATCGAACTGGCCGGGGTCGCCGTCCATGCCGATGCCGAGCTCCAGCAGCGGCTCGACCGGCACGCCGCCGGCCTCCAGGAGCGGTCCGGCCAGCCGACGCACGAGATCGGCGTCGAAGCGCTCGTTGCCGGCCGAGACCGGCGTGTGGATGGTGAACACGCTGTTGCGCCGGACCGTCGCCCACGCGTCGTCGAGCGCGAGCCCGGCGGCCACGTGCTCGCGCGCCCGCTCCGCGAGCAGGAACGCCGAGTGGCCCTCGTTGAGATGCCAGACCGCGGGCTGCAGGCCGAGCGCCCGGAGCGCACGCACGCCGCCGATCCCGAGGACGAGCTCCTGGTGGAGGCGCATCTCGCGGCCGCGGACGTAGAGGATGTGCGTGATCGGGCGGTCCTCGGCGGCGTTCTCCGCGACGTCGGTGTCGAGCAGCAGGACCGGCACGCGTCCGACCTGCACCAGCCACACCGCGACGGCGAGATCGCGACCCGGCAGCTCGACCGTGACCGTCAGCGGCAGGCCGTCCGGGCCCTGGACGCGGCTGAGCGGCAGGCGGCTCAGGTCGTAGTCGGGGTAGTTGTGCTCCTGGTGGCCGTCCGCGTCGATCGACTGACGGAAGTAGCCCTTGCGGTACAGCAAGCCCACCCCGACGAACGGCAGCGCCATGTCGCTCGCCGACTTCATGTGGTCGCCGGCCAGCACGCCGAGGCCGCCCGAGTAGATCCCGAGCGATTCGTGCAGCCCGTACTCGGCGCAGAAGTAGGCGATCGGGCCGTCGAGCTTGTCGCCATGCCGGCGCTGGAACCAGTGATCGGAGCCGTTGGCCATGTAGTGGTCGAAGTCGGCGAGGACGTCCCGCGTACTCCGCCAGGAACTTCTCGTCGTCGAGGAGGCGGGTCCAGTCGGTCGCGCCGCTGATGACCGGGATCGGGTTGCGGTAGCGCGTCCACGCCGTCCGGTCGACCAGGCTCCAGAGGTTGCGGGTCCGCGGACTCCACGCCCAGTGCATGTTGTAGGCGAGCCGGCGCAGCCCTTCCAGGCGCGGGGGCAGGGGGAAGCTCGTGGCGGGGATCGAGGGGATGTGGACGGGGTCCATCGCCGGGCATTCTAGCCGCTGCGTGTGTTCGCGCCGCTACCATGCCGGCCATGGGCATGCGTGTCGCCTTCCTCGCCGCGGAATGCGAGCCGTGGGCCAAGACCGGCGGTCTCGCCGACGTCGTCGACGCGCTCGCGCGGGCGCTCGGGCGGCTCGGCGGCGACGTGGTCGACGGCCCGGTCGATGTCTTCCTGCCGCGCTACCGCGGGATGGCCAAGCCGTCGCCCGACGCGATCGAACGGTCGGTCACGTTGCGCGTCCCGGACCCGCGAGCCGCGGCCGGGGTCGGTGACGTGACTGTCCACGACGTCGCCGCGGACGGCTACCGACTGCGGCTCGTCGACCTGCCGGCGGCCTTCGATCGCGACGGGCTGTACGGCGACGACGCGGGCGACTACCCGGACAACGCCTGGCGGTTCGGGATGTTCTGCCGGACGGCGCTCGAGGCGTTGCGGGCCGACGCGCGGCGGGTCGACATCCTGCACCTCCACGATTGGCACACCGGTCCCGCCGCGATCTTCCGTGACGCCCGCTACGCCGACGACGTTGTCGTGGGTGGGGCCGCCGTCGTCATGACCCTGCACAACCTCGCCTACCACGGCTGGACGCCGCTGGCGAGGGTCGGCGAGCTCGGGCTGCGGCCGGGCGATGGGAACGTCCCCGTGGACGCCGAGGGCATCGACCTGCTGGGGGAGGGGATCGCGCGGGCCGAGCTCGTCAACACGGTCTCGCCCGGGTATGCGCGGGAGGCACTCACGCCCGCGTTCGGGATGGGCCTCGACGGGCTGTTGCGCGCGCGGGGCGACCGGTTCGTCGGGATCCTCAATGGCCTCGACACGACGGTGTGGGACCCGGCCACGGATCCTGATCTTGCCGCGCCGTACTCGCGCGCCGACCGGAGCGGCGCGGCCGCGTGCCGGGCGGACCTGCTCGACGCGGATCGGGTTCGATCCCGGGGACGATGGGCCGGTCGTCGGGATGATCGGTCGGCTCGATCCGCAGAAGGGCTTCGACCTGCTGGCCGATGCCGCGCCGCGGTTGCTGGCGGCCGGCGGCCGCCTCGTCGTCCAGGGAGTCGGCCACCCGTCGCTGGCCGACCCGTTCCGCGCGCTCGCCGCCGCCGAGCCCCGGCGCGTCGCCCTGATCGATCGGTTCGACCGCGCGATGGCGCGCCGGATCTACGCCGGGGCCGACTTCTACGCGATGCCGTCACGGTTCGAGCCGTGCGGCCAGGGCCAGATGATCGCCCTGCGCTACGGTACGCCGCCGGTCGTCCACGAGACCGGCGGGCTGGCCGACACGGTGGTCGACGAGACGACGAACCCCGGAACAGGCACCGGCTTCGTCTTCGACGAGCCGACGCCCGATGCCCTGGCCGACGCGTGCGAACGCGCCTTCCGCATGCGCGCCGCCGGGGGCCCGCCGTGGGATGGACTGCTGGACCGTGGGATGGCCGTCGATTTCGACTGGACGACCGGCTCGGCGCCGCGCTATGTCGATGCCTACCGCCGGGCGATCGCCATCCGCGGGGACGAACACGCACCGTAGGCGCGTGCGACTAGAATCCGGAGCCCAGTCGACGCGGAGGAACCCCCACCATGGCCAACCAGTTCGTCGTCCAGCTGAAGAACGAGCCGGGCGCCATGGCGTCCCTGGCCGAGGCGCTCGCGGCCCGCGGCGTCGACCTGCGCGCGATCGGTGGCGGGAGCATCGGCGACTCGGGCCACGTGATCATGACGACGGCGGATGACGCGACGACGAAGGCCATCCTCGACGAGGGCGGCTACGTCTACATCGAGGGCGAATCGCTCGTCACCGAGGTCGACGACCGGCCGGGCGGCATGGCGCGGCTCTCACGCGCCTTGGCCGATGCCGGCGTCAACATCTACGGCCACCTCTTCCTCGGCCGATGGGGCGACCGGGCGATGTTCGCGTTCGTCGTCGACAAGCCGGAGATCGCCCGACCGATCCTCGAACGCAAGGGCTGATCGCCCAAGCGGCCGGGGCGCGCCGGCCGCACCGCCGTCCGCGGCGCGCAGACGCCACGCGACGCGTCGCCGTTCGTCAGAGTTCGCCGACCTCGCCGACGTCCTCGTCGAAGACATCCTCGGTCTCATCGGGCAGCGCACTGTCGTTGGGTGCGTCGGGATCGTTGACCGCGGGATCGTTCCCGGGCTCCGGACCCATCGTGGCGCTGAGGCCGGCCGGACCGAACAGCATGCCGTGCATCCAGCGCTCGCCCTCGCGTCCGCCGAACCACGTGCGGAACCCGGCGACCCGCTGCCCGTTGATCTTCTGGAATGCCTTGAACTTCATCCCGATGTGCTTGCGCCCGACGATCTCCGCCTCGGTGGTCGGGCCGCCGCGGACCCGCGCGACCGGCACGATCACGGTCATCTCGCGGCCGATCTCGCCGTTGACCAGCACCGCGCCCGGCCGGAGCTTGACCGTGCTCGTCGGCGTGGGTGTGGTCTTCGGGGTCGGTGTCCCGCCGCAGGCGACGACGTCGGTGACGCCGTAGATCGCCCGGCCGATGCCGAGCGGCTCCTTCGGCTTCTTGGCCGCGACCTCCTGCTTGGAGCGCATGTCGAGCTTGCCCGCGAAGGTCTTGACCCGCGAGACCGGCATCCACATCGGTGACGTCGCGATGCCGTTGCGCCGGCCGTCGGCGAGCGGGTCGTAGACGAGGATCTCGGGCTCGCCGCCCGCGTCGCGGATGTCGGTGAGCGCCCACTGATGGTTGCCGGCGAAGTCCTCATCGGCCTGGAATTTCGTGCCGACGGTCGCCGAGCTCGATCCCGACAGTGACACGCCGCGGCCCTTGCGCAGCGCCTTGACGACCGACTCGAACTGCCCGTTGTTCGTGTCCAGGTCGATGTTCCAGCCCTTGTCGAGCGCCACCGCGACCTGGCCGACGTGCACGCCGCCGACGAAGTCGTTGGTGAGCTCGCGGACATGGGCGCCGCTCGGCCGCTTGGCCCCACACGTCACGAAGTCCACGAGCAACGCCCCCGACGCGGCATTGCAGTTCAGGCCCTGCAGCGCGGAACCCTTCTTGTGGGCCGGATCCTTCCGCAGCTGGAACACGGGCTTCGGCTTGTACTGGCCGGCCATGTCACACCTCCCCGTACGCTTCCCACGCGCACCATCGGCGAGTGTACGCCCGGCATGTCGCGGTCCCGTTCGCACGTCGCGGCGCCGACGGGACCGGGAGTTGACGCGGTGCCTGTGCGGCATAGCTACCTTGCAGCAAACAAGGTAGCATGGGTGATATGGACGACGCAAAGCTCAGCCCGCTCCGCAAGGGCCTCCTCGAGTTCCTGATCCTCGACATCGTGTCCTCGGGCGAGGTCTATGTCGCGGACATCCTGGGGCGCCTGGAGCCGACCGACTTCGCGACCCGCGAGGGGACCCTGTATCCGCTGCTCAGCAGGATGCGACGGGAGGGCCTCCTCGACTACGACTGGCGCGAGTCGGCGGCGGGGCCGCCGCGCAAGTACTACCGCCTGACGAGCACGGGACGGGACCATCTCGCCGAGTTCCGAGCGTATTGGGCATCCCTGACGACCCTCATCGACGAACTGGGGAGATGACCGATGGACAAGACGATCCTGGTCGGCCTGACCGGGCATCCCGACAAGTACCAGCTCGACGAGGAGGCCTACGGCCGACTGTCGCGCTATCTCGACCGGGCCGCCGTCCGCCTGCAGGACGATCCCGACCGGGCGGAGGTCCTCGGCGACCTCGAGCGGTCGATCGGCGATCGACTCTCGGCGCTGCTGGCGGCCGACGATCGCGTCGTCGGCGTCGCCGACATCGATGGCGTCCTCGAGCAGGTCGGCACAGTGGACACCGGCCACGACGCGGCCGCGATGCCGGGACCGACGAGGATGCCGTGCCACGGCCTCGCGGCCGCCGCCTGCAGCGGGTCCGCGAGGGCCAGCAGATCGCCGGCGTGTGCAACGGCCTTGCCGCGTACTCCGAGATCGACGTCGACTGGGTGCGCACGATCTTCGTGCTCGGGACGCTCGTGACGGCCGGCCTCCTCGGGCTGGTCTACATCGCGATGGCGTTCATCCTGCCGGTCGCACCGAGCGGGGACGCGACGCGCTGAGGGCGCAAGCTGACTGACACGGTCCTGTCCACTCGGCCACACGCGACTTCGATCGGCTCGGTCAGCGAGCCACGTCCCAGAGCGCCCTCTCCGCCGCCCGAGGGTCGTCGACGACGGTGGACCAGAGTCGAACCGCATCGTCGCTCGCCGCCTGAGGTCGTACCGAGGCCACCCGGGGTCTCCCCGAGTCATGAACGAGACCCACGCGGAGTGCATCGTGTCTGCGAGGTGCTGCGGCGGGGCGTCGCCGAGGAGCTCGCCGACCATCTGGCCCGGGCCCAGGTCCAGCGTGTCGAAGACGAACGGGATCTCGAGCGCGTGGCATGCCCCGAACATGCCGTTGGCGGCTGGCGAGCGCCAGGCGAACTCGTACATGTACGTGCCCGAGGTGGCGTTGGCGTGCGCATCGGCCAGACGGAGAGCCGGGATGCGGCACCACCAGTCCGTCTGGATCGCCGCCAGGAGTTCGCCCGGAGCGGCCGCCGGGTACGCGGCGCGATAGGCGGCCAGCGCGCGTTCGACCGGAAGGCCGTAGGCAGCGAAGGTCTGGGGGCCGTACGCGCTTGACGGGGCCGCTGAGCATCTCGTCGGTGATCTGGCCGATCGCCCCGGTGAAGGCGAGGAACAACCGCCAGTCGTCGACGTTCGTGCCCACGATCACGTCCACGCCGGCCGGCGGAACCGGCCCGAATGCGCTCCAGCGGCGCCGAAGGGATCACATCCCCATCGATGACCGGCTGCGTCAGCATCGCGCCCGGCCATGCTGAGGCCCCAGAGGTCCGGGTCAGGGTTCGCCGTGACATCGGCGTCCAGCGCACCGTGCGCGGCGATGAGCCGGTCCCACGGGACGGCGGCCATCGCCGCCTGGGTCGGTGCGACACCGAGCTTCTCGGCGAAGCGCTCCCCGATTCGTCGCGCCGTGTCGGCTGACACGACCCGGTCGGCGGCCCCGCTCTGCAGGATCGCGCGTCGGAAGAGTCCGTCCGCACGGGGCACCGCGAGCAGCATCCCGATGCTCATCGCACCGGCTGACTCGCCGCAGATGGTGACGGTATCCGGGTCTCCGCCGAAGGCCGCGATGTTCTCGCTGCACCCACTCCATCGCCGCGATCTGGTCGAGCAGGCCGCGGTTGGCGGTCCCGTCACGGAGGTACAGGAACCCCTCGGGACCGGAGCGGTAGTTGATGGCGACACATACGACCCCGTCGCGGGCAAACCGACTGCCGTCATACCAGGCGTTGGAGCCGGCCCGGAACGAGCCGCCCGTGATCCAGATCATCACCGGCAGGCCGACGTTCCCCGGGTCGGGGGTCCAGATGTTGAGATTGAGGCAGTCCTCGCCGACCGGTGCACGATCCCATGAAGCCGGGGCATTCTCGGTGCCGGGGAACGGGGGCTGCGGCGGCTTGGCGCCGTCGACGAGCGCATCCCGGACGCCGGTCCATGGCTCGACCGGCTGGGGCGCGCGCAGGTGGTTCGCCGCGAACGGCGGCGCGGCGTACGGGATGCCCTTGAAGATGTGAACGCCATCGGTGACGGCGCCGCGGACGGCCCCCTCGCGCGTGACGACGATCGTCGGGGCCGACGTCTCGATCATTCGGTGCCTCCTTGTCTGGGTTGCCGCTCTAGCTCACGGCGGCACGGAACAGCGGGTACCACGCGAGGTAGGACTTGCCGATCTCCCGAACCAGCCGCAGCGGCGAGAGACCCCCCGGCATCCGCAGGTGGCGCAGGCCCATCTCCCGGTAGCTCGCCCCGGGGCGTGGCGACAGGGCGTTCCAAAGACGCCTGGACTCGCCGACGGGGATCATGTGGTCGTATCGGTCATGAAGCAGCATGATCCGGGGCGCAGCGATGTCGTCGACGTAGGTGATCGGCGACATGGCCGTGAGCAGCGACGCCGCGGATTCCGGCAGACCGCGCAGTGCGCTTTCGACGTCCTCGGCACCCGCCGCCAGGAGCCGAAGGATCGCCCGCCCATCGGCAGACAACCGGCCCTGGGCGATCTTGCCCCGCATGGACGCATGGACGATCTGGGTCCTGGTCGCGTCCCAGGTGATGCAGTCTTCCAACGCGTCCCGCAGGCGCCGTGCCTCAGCCGGTTCGAGCCGGTCCGTCACCGATCGCACGTACACTTTCCACGTCAGCGGGTCGACGTCCCACGCCTCATGAACGGTCCCGACGGTGCGGGCACCGCTGGCGATATCCACGGCGAGTGTCCAGAGCGACGAATACGGGGCGTAGGCGAACACGAACCTCACCTGGTCGCGAATGCGCGGGCTGGCCGCAGCGATGAGCGCGAAGGACGCGCCGACACAGATGCCCATGAGCCCGCTTCGCGTCGCGTCCACGACGGGGTGCCGGATGAGGGCCTCGTAGGCGGACACCAACACCGGGATGTCTTCGGGGATCAGGCGAAGGTCGCCTGTCGAAGGCGACCAGTACAGGAGCGCCACGAAGCCCGAACGCGCGAGCGCTTCCCCGATCTGGGCGGCCCGGGGATCGACGACGCCCTGGGGCAGGACGCCGAGACTGACGAGGACCCCGGGATGCGGACCCTTCGAGCGTGGTCGATACACATCCGCCTCGATCTGACCCGCTTCCGTCGGGAAGGCCAACGTTTCGACGACCGGGCGCTCTGTTAGCCGATCGATGGGCCCCTGGGGCACCGGCATCATCTTGACCAGGAACACCGCCGACCTGGCAGCGGCTCGGATCGCGGTCCGCGGATCCTCGAGGTGCACACGAAACGGGCTCCGACGGCGTGGGCAGGCAGCGCGCGGCGGCATCGTCGAGACACTCGTGGCACCTCGATCGCGGCGCATTCCAGGCACCATCGAGGTTGCCAACTCACTTCCTCGGTCGGGTCCGACCCCCACGGATCAGGGGCATTGATCCGATCCTACGGAGCCGGACCGCGCGACTGAAGTGCCGAAGGGCCCGTAACCGACCGGTAGCGGTCATGCGCGATGTCCGCCTTGCGGCGGTCGGATGGCCGGTGCCCTGGCACGTGAATGGGCGTAACGGCCCTCCCGAGCGGCAGGCCGTGATGGCCGGGCCTCGCGCCCACACGCCTCTCCCCGCGTAGCAACGCCCGACACGCGGCGCGAGGCGCACGGCTGCGAGCGGTGCGGCCCCGTCCGAAATAGGGCCATTTGGCACATGGACATGCCGTCGATCACGGTCAAACTCATACCAATTCGGTATGTGTTTTGATCCCATGTCGAGAGTGGACCCAGGAGAGACCCGAGATGCAGCGCTTCATTCCCCGCTTGGCCGTAATGGTTGTTCGTCACGAGCCTCGCCCTGACCGGCTGTGCGAGCGCCGAGGGTCAGGTCTGGACCTACGCGCCGGCAACGGCCAGCGCCGCGCAACCTGCGGTCGCGACGAGCCAGCCGCCGACCGTCAATGCGGGCACGATCGCCATCGAGGCCTTCGATCTCGGCTTCACGCCCGCGATGCCCTCCGTGCCGGCGGCCGGCACGTACCAGGTCGAGTTCAAGAACACCGGCTCGGCCCTCCATGACGTCACCTTTGCCGACGGCACCAAGATCACCGCCGAGGGCGGAAGAGCGCGACCGGGACTGTCACGATCCCGGCCGCTGGGCTTGCCTTCCTGTGCTCGATCCCCGGCCATGCCGATGCCGGGATGAAGGGCGAAGTCATGGTGGCGGGAGCCGCGCCGGCCGCCTCGCCCGGACCTGTCGCCGGCGGGACGGCCAGCGCGCCCGTCGCCGACCCGAACGCGCCAACGTACACCCTCTTCGATGCCACAGCGCCCGAGCTCCTCGAGGGCACCGTCCATGACGTCGATCTCCCGATCATCGACAAGGACATCACCGTCGCCGAGGGCTTCGTCGTCAAGACCTGGACGTTCGGCGGCCAGGTCCCAGGGCCCGACGATCCGCGTCCACCTCGGCGATACCGTGAACGTGCACCTCACCAACCAGGGGGCGATGACGCACTCGATCGACTTCCACGCCAGCCAGACGGCGATGAACCATCAGATGGTCGACATCGCGCCGGGCGCCACCTTCACCTACACCTTCACCGCCGACTACGCCGGCGTCTGGATGTACCACTGCGGCACGGCGCCAGCGCTGCATCACATCGCCAACGGGATGTACGGGATGGTCATCGTCGAGCCCGAAGGGCGGGTTGCCGGAGGTCGATGAGGAGATCGCCCTCGTCCAGAGCGAGTGGTATCTCGGCGCCCAGAACGAGCCCGTCGACTACGCCAAGGCGAATGCCGCAGCCCCGGCGCCCGACTTCGTGGTCTTCAACGGTGTTGCCAACCAGTACAAGGACAACCCGATCCAGGTCACCACGAAAGGCCGTGTCCGCGTGTTCATCCTCGATGCCGGGCCCAATGTCGACAGCTCGTTCCATGTCGTCGGCACGATCTTCGACACGGTCATCAAGGAGGGCATCATCGCTTGCCAAGGGCAATGCCGGCGGCTACGGCAGTCAGGCGGTCGACCTCTCGCCGGCCCAGGGCGCGATCGTCGAGTTCAGCCCACAGGAAGACGGCATGTACCCGCTCGTCACCCACGCCTTCAACCTCGTCGGCCGCGGCGCCCTCGGCATCTTCATGGCCGGTGACGGCGAACCGACGAGTTGACGCGATGACGGACCGCGGACTACCCATCATCGAGCAGGCTGCCGGCTCGGGAGCGTGCTGCGACGCCTGCGCGGCCGAGTCGGTCCCGCGCCGGACCGGCCGCGATGGCAGCCGGGACCCGAGCGAACGGTGACCATCACGGCGCAAGCCCAGCTCGTCGTGCTCGAGCCAGATGCAGCGACGGTCGATCTCACGAGCGGCCGACCGTCGGATCACCCTGGCCGGTCTCCTCCTCAGCGCGGGCTTCCTGGCCGCGGCCCTGGTGGCGGCGATCTTGCCCAAATCGGTCCGACGGGGCCTGTGGCTGCCGGTCCACCTCGCGCTTGCCGGTGCCGGCGGCACGGCGATCGCCAGCGTCCTGCCGTTCTTCGTCGCGGCCCTTTCCGTCGCTCCGCCGATGAGCGGGATCGTTCGCGGTGGCAGCGATCGGGCTGGTGGCCGGCGGGGCAGGTGCCGCGAGCCTTGGCGTGGTGGGCGGCATGGAGCCCGTCGCCCTGGCGGGGGCACATCGCATATCTGGCCGGTCTCGCCGGCGTGGCCGTCGCGGCGTTCTGGCCGTTGCGCGCCAGCCGCGGACCGCGCCGGCGGCTGGTCGTGGCCGCCTACGGCGCGGCTATCGCGCAGGTCGGCGTCGGGGTCGGTCTCGTCATCGCCATGCTGGCCGGCGTTCCGCCCGTCGTCGAGGCGTGGGCCCTCCTCAAGCCTGCTCACGCCTGGCTCAACGTCTTCGGATTCCTTTCGGTGGTCATCGCGGCCACGCTGGTCCATCTCGCGCCCACGGTCGCGGGCACCCGGATCGCGCCGCGCCGGAGCGCCCTGGTGGCCCTGGCCGGGCTGGCCATGGGGGCGCCACTGATCGCGCTCGGGCTCGTCGCTCGGCGCCGACAGCGTGGCACGGATCGGCGCCCTGGCCGAGCTGCTGGGTGCCATCGGGCTCCTGGCGCACGGGCTCGCCGTTCGGCACGACCGGGGCACGTGGGCGACCGATCCGGGCTGGCACCAGCTGACCTCGTGGAGCCTGTTGGCCGCACCGGCCTGGTTCCTCGTGGTGGTCGCGATGGCCGCGGGCCGGATCCTTTGGCTCGGCGCTGTACCGGAGGCATGGTCGCTCGGCATCATCGCGGCGCCGCTGGCGCTGGGCTGGTTCGTCCAGGTGCTCATCGGCGCGTGGAGCCAGCTGCTCCCATCGATCGGCCCGGGCGACGTGGTCGCGCACGCGCGATCAACGGACCCGCTTGGGTCAGCGCGGCCGTAGTGCGGGTAGCAGCCCTCAATCTCGGCGTGGCGCTGGTCATGCTGGGCGGACTGCTCAGCTGGGCGACGGCCGTCGTCATCGGCCTGATCGTCTGCGGTGGCGTGATCCTCACGTCATTGACGATCTTCGTCGATGCGGCGCGCGCCGGCCGGATCTCGGGCGTGCCGCGCCCGCCGGTGCACGGCGGTCTCGGGCGTCTGACTGTGCGGCTGGAGCTGACGAAACGCGCCGACTATGCGATCAGGGCCGTCCTGGCGTTGTCTCGGGCACCCGATGGTGAGCGGCTGAGTGCACGCCGCATCGCTGCCGACCAGCGAGTTCCCGCGCGGTTCCTCCCGCAGGTGATGCGCGACCTGGTCCGCGCCGGGGTCGTCGAGGGGAGCGTCGGCCGGAGTGGGGGATACCGACTTGCGAGGCCGTCTGCCGAGATCACACTGTTGGACGTGGTCGAGGCCGTGGAGGGGGACAGCCGCCGCCGAGTCTGCATCCTGCGCGGAGGGCCGTGCGCTCTCGCTGCGGTGTGCGACGTGCACGAGGTCTTTGCCGGCGCCCAGGATGAGGTGCTACGCCGACTCCGCACGACGACGATCGCGGCGGCCACCCGCGCGGAGTGATGCCGTGGGGGCTCATGAACGCGTCGGGCTTGGCCTGCCGACGGCGCTCGCCATCGCCCAGGCGCATGGCGGGACGATCGAGGTTCGTAGCAAGCCCGGCCATGGGAGCACGTTCACGCTCGTCGTCCCGGCGGCGGGACCACAGGAGGAGGCGTGATGAAGATCCTCGTCGTCGACGACGAGCCTGACGTCGTCGAGTCAGTCCGCCTCGGTTTCACGCTGCAGTGGCGCGACGTGGACGTGCTGGGCGCCGGCGAGGGCGAGGCAGCGCTGGATATCGTCGAGCGTGAGCATCCAGACATCGTCCTGCTCGACGTCGGATTGCCTGACCTCAGACGGGTTCGTCAGGTCAGCCTGCCGGTTTGAGCTGCTGATCGGGAGAGCCGAGCGTCGCCATTCAAGGGGCCGAGCGTCTCGATTTCGGCGGAGTGGCCCCAGGACCGATCCTGTCGGATCCGATCGGGCCGTCTGGCGTTGGTCTTCGTGACCAACGACCGTTCCCTCCGAACCTGCCGCGGCGGATGCTTGGATGCCGTAGCCACTGGATGCAACGTCATGAATGGGTCTTCGCGTGTGAGCCTGCCCCGTGCGTGGCTGACCCTTGCCGTCACGCTCGTCCTGGCCAGCTGTGGACCCGCCGCACCGGCCTCGGGATCGGTCTCCCCGTCGTCGGGCTCAGCGGCACCGACTCCTGCATCGACCTCATCGCCGGCGCCCACGCGGACGGCGTCGCTGTCGCCTGCTGCACCCAGCCCGTCGATCGCGGTGACCCCGACGCCGCGTCAGACCGCTACGGCATCGAGCCAGCCGACGGCCCACCCAACCCCTCGTCCGACGGTGAAGCCAACGCCCCGCTCCCACCCCTCGGCCGACCCCCGGCCCAAGCCCTCGTCCGACTGCCGCGCCCACCCCATCGCCATCTCCCGCGAGCAAGCTGATCCGCCACGGCTCGCGGACCACGAACGATGTTGCGCTCACGTTCGACATGGGCGGCCGCGTCGGCGACGCGCTGGCGATCGTCGACTGGCTGGTCGACCACGACGTCCACGCGACGATCTTCATGACCGGCGCCATGGCCGACAACCGGAATACGGACGCAGGGCGGCAGGTGCTGGCGATCATCGATGCCCACCCGGGCCTCTTCACCCTCGGCAACCACTCCTACACGCACCCGGACTTCCGCGACCTGAGCGCATCGGAGATCCGTGACGAGCTCCGCCGCACGGAGGCCGCGATCGAGCCGTACTGCTCCCAGAACCCGAAGCCGTTCTTCCGGCCGCCGTACGGCGGCCATGACGCGGATGTCCTGGCTGCGGTCGGGGCCGCCGGCTATCGCTACACCGTCACCTGGGACATCGACACGATCGACTGGCGGCCGATCAAGAACGACCCCCCGGGACCGACCGCCGACCAGATCGTCGCCAAGGTCCTCAGCAACGCCCAGGGCGGTTCCATCGTGCTCATGCATCTCGGCGGCTTCGAGACCTTCGAAGCGCTACCCCGGGTAGCCAGCGGCCTGACGGACGCTGGCTACGAGCTCGTCACGCTTGACGAGATATCGGGAACGTGACCGAGTACTGGCCGAACCGTCCACCGTGCGGCGCGACGGACCGGCATCGCTCGATCCATCGACGTCTGTCATGAGGAGCGTGCCCACGCCGGCCCGACGTCGATGTCCTCGGCCAGGTCGGCGTAGATGACATTGGCGGCGCGCTCCCACGGTGCGCGTTCCACCCGGACGCTGACGAGGTGGCTGCCGGCATTGAAGCTGATCTCGAAGTCATCGCGAACGGCATAGTCCGCGTACGTCGGCAGCCCGAACAACGACCCGACGGCCGGGATCGCCCCGATCTCGCAGCCAGGAGCGAGCGCTTTCAGTTCGGGCTCGCTGAGCAGTCGAACATCCGTGACACCGAGGACCTGGCGGGCCTTGTGCAGATCGAGCAGGTCCGGAGCGTCGAGGACGACAAGGGCCCGCCGATCATCCGATGTCGCGACCGCAAGGACCTTGGCGAAGGTGCGTGGACCCACGCCTTCGGCCGAGGCCGTGGCGAGAGCCGTGAATGTTCGTTCGTGCTCGTGGATCTCGTACTCGATGTCCAGGGCCGCGAGCCAATCGACGAGGGGTTGAAAGGGTCGGTCGAGCGTGATCTTTGCGTTCATCGGTCGTGACCTCCTGCGCCGTGTCCGTCAGCCAGAGCGTGGCTGGATCGGTGCCGGACCGCATCGGCCATTGGACGCGGTGACGCGTGCCGAACGGCCCGAACCACGGTCCCGCGGCATCCGGGAGGCGTTTCGGTGTGGCCGTCACGTCGCGCGTCTGAGGCGACCCGACGTACCACGCGTCAAGGCTCGGCGGGGGCACTCGTAGGAGTTGCGGGCAGGCTTCCGGGATCGGAGGCTCTGGCGTCCAGGTCGTGGATCGGGTCCCGACCCGCGCGCACGGCGGTCGCTGGGGTGAAAGCGCCACCGACGCCGTCGCTCCGGTCGTCAAGCGACTGGCGGAACTGGGCGGGAGGCTGGTCGAGCGTCGCGAGCGTGTGGCCGATGGCCTCGGCGATGAGGAGCACGTTGTCGATCGACGAGGGTCGGCCGTTCAGGAATCCCCGGACGGTTCCAGGCGCCAGGCCCGTCAGCGCGGCGACGGCCCCGGCATCCTGGCGTCGGGCGCGGAGAGCATGCCGAACGTTCTCGCGGATCCAGGCGCCATGGTCGGCGGCACCGCTCTGCAGCAGGCGCCGGACGTCCGCGACCAGATCACCTCGGACCACCCGTTCGCGGATGTCGTCCATCGGTCGACGCACCTCTAACTGGGTCAGTACGTTGACGCAACAAATTGACTTGATGGAATGACCTATGGGATGGTAGCAGCCCAAATTCCGCTCCGATCGGGCGCTCCACCCGATCGAGCAGACCCGAGGGATCTGTCCCCAGATTCTGCGGAAGGGCAGCCGGCACGAGGGAGGGAATCGTGACGATGACCGCGTCGAAACTCGTCGATCGTGGCAACACTGTGCCCCTTGCCGGTCTTCCCTAGGCAGCTCTGCCGTGTGGGCCGCCCCATCACGGATCGCGGGGGCCCAGCCCGACCAGCCCATGCCTTCAGGAAGGGAGATCGACACGATGACCATGACCCGTCATTTCCAGAGCATCACCCGCATCCTCCTCGCCACCATCGCCGTCGCCGGGCTGGCACTCATCGCCGCGGGGCCGCCGGCTCGGCGCAGGCCGCAGGCCTAAGGAACTGCACCGAGATCAGCGGCGGTTGGTTGCGGTCCGGCTGCTGGGAGGACGTCTGGGCGGGCGGCGCCGAATACCGCATGACGTTTGCGACCGGCTGCTGCTCGCAGTTCAAGGGCAAGGACCCTGGCGACCTCGACGCCTTCTACGTCATGGCGCCGCAGGACGACACGCCCCAGAGCCTGGCTGCGTCGTTCCGACACGACCACGTCGTCCGTGACATCCCTGCCGAGGGCGGTGGTAACTACAGCGTCCGGCTGCACGGCTATTTCGTCCTATGCAGTGCCTCGGGCATCGCCAGCGGTGCCTGTGTCTTCGAGATGAACTCGCCCGCTCCGGGGTTCACGCTTCCCTTCGCCAAGACCGTCAACGGCCAGGCGCTGACCTCTGTCGAGCCGCTCGAGGCAGCGGTAGACGCGGGGTTGATCACGTTGGTCGACACCGGCGCCGTGATCGTCGGCTCGATCAACCAGAACAACTAGCGACTCCTCCCGCCGAACCGGCCGGCGGCGCGAAGAGGCGCGGCCAACGCACCGCGCCTCCTTCCCGCCAACGCCGCGTAGCCCCGCGCCCCAGCCCTGAACCACACCGCACTAGCGCGGGACGAGGACATCGTCATGACTCCATTGCGAAGAACCGCGCTCGTCGCGGGCATGCTGTATCTCGCGACGTTCGTCGCCGGGATCCCGCCCTCCTTCCTGTATGCCCCGGTGCTGACGGACCCGAGCGCGGTGCTCACCGCCGGGACCGACGGCCAGATCCTCTGGGGGGTGTTCCTCGATCTCTGCACCGGCATGGCCGGCATCGGCACGGCGGTGGCTCTGTACTCGGTCGTGAAGCGCCAACACGAGGGCGCCGCGCTCGGCTTCGTGACGACGAGGGTCATCGAGGGCGCGATGCTGTTCATCGCCGGCCTCAGCATGCTTACGCTCGTGTCAGTGCGGCAAGCCGCCGCCAGTGCGAGCGATCCCGCCACCCTGACCGCCATCGGACAGACACTCATCGACATTCGGAACGGGACCCATCTCCTCGGTCCGGGCCTCATGCCGCCCTTCAATGCCTTATTGCTCGGGTACCTGATGTTCCGCTCCGGGCTCGTCCCGCGATGGATGCCGACGCTGGGGCTTATCGGCGCCCCGCTGCTGTTCTCGTCGAGCCTCGGGACACTGTTCGGCGTCAATGACGCGATGTCGGTCTGGACCGGTATCGCGACCATCCCGATCTTCATCTGGGAGTTGTCGATCGGGCTGTACATGACGTTCAAGGGCTTCCGACCGGACGCCCAGCTCCTCGCCGAACCCCCGCGCGATCCCTACCCCGCCGTCAGGACGGCCGCGGCCGAAGCCTGAGCGCGGGATCGACGACGAGGCGGGCTGAAGAGCCCGGCCTGCCGCCCCGCCAAGCTCAGCCGGTCTCCGCCCTCGCTGGTTCGGGCGCAGTGCCGTCCAGGGCCTTGGACCGTCGCTCGAATGCCGCCATCACGAGCCACGTCGAAGCAGCGGCAAGGACCGCCGCCGGGACGGCCTCCGCCCCCGCCGGTCCGACAAGCAGGGTTGCGAAGAGGATGGGTGACAGCAGCATGCGGGTCACGGCCGCCATGCCTGCCGCAGCCCCGACCGCGACGGCGAGGGTCGGGGAGGTGTCAAACCAGCTCACCGGCAGCGTCGCAAGGGCGATCCCCAGGAAGATGCCCGGGAAGACAGGACCTCCCGGAAGCCGCCCCGAGGCTGACCGCGTACGCGAGGGCTTTGGCCACGATCAGGATCAGGACGATGCTCGCCGAGTCCTGGGCCACGACGGCCGGCACCGACGCTTGCCCGGAGAAGAGGACGTCCTGCGAGTCGGCACCAAGCCAGGCCGCGGTTTGGGCCAACAGGCCCACTGCCAGCCCGCCGAGCACGAGCAGGAGCGGCTCCCGGGCGAGCCTTGCTGTCGGCCAGCGGGTCGGCGAGTCGGCGAACCGCCACGACCAGGAGAGCAGCGAGGACGCCCACCGCGAGCGCGACCGTCAGGTCACCGAGATGGTCCCTTGTGTACGGCGGCAGCCCTGGGACGGTCAGCGCCTGCGTGTGAGTCCGCCCCAGTCGCCGAGGCCGATGAAGACGAGATAACCGACGGCGGCCGCGACGAAGCCGGGTAGCAGGATCTGGATGGTGGACGCGCCCAACCCGATCGCACCCTCCATCATCAGGACGCCCGCGATCACCGGCCCGCCAAACAGTGCGGAGATGGCCGAAAACGCCCCCGCAGTCGCCGAGCACGGCGTTTCCTCGCGCCCCGGCTCTCGCGAGGCGGGTCATCGCGATCCCCACCACGGATCCGAGCGCGATCAGCGGGCCCTCCGGCCCGAGCACTGCACCGAAGGCGAGGGTGCCGATCGCGGCGAGCGCCACGCCCGGCGCGTAGGAGAGAAGGGGAGGCTTCCCTCGCGAGCCCGTCGAGCGGTTGCTGGCCGCCGTCACCGGGCAGGAACCGGCGTGCGACCAGACCACGCATGCTCCGACCACCGGCAGCCCGATGACCAGGTACCACGGCGGCCTCGACTCGCCCAGCGCGGTAGGCAGGTCGTCCCAAAGCCAGCGCTCGAGTTCATGCACGACGCAAGGAAGAGGGCGGCCGCGAGCGCCGCTGGGATCCCGATCACCGCGCCGAGGAGGACCAGGCGCAGATACGCCAATGGACGCATCTCGACATGTGGGTGCTCGCTCACCCGATCAACTCCACAACGCTACGTGCCGATGCGTAAACCAGTGGGCTGGATCTTTGTCTGCCTTCGGCGGTCCCCGTGCTGATCATCCCCGTCCAGCTGCTCATCCCAGCCCCACCCGATCGCTGCGCAGTCCCCGGCACCCGCAGCATGCGCCTTCCGAAGGCACCGGTCTCGCCGCCAATCTCGACGATCTGCTGACCATCCGGGCCCGAGACCCGGCCCGGTTCTCTTGGAGAGACCATGCGGGTCTTAACACTCGATGGATA
>CAWFPC010000003.1:0-65575 GCA_963817745.1 uncultured Chloroflexia bacterium | reverse complement strand
TCACGGACGATCGCCCGCGCCCCGAGTACTTCCTGCTCCGCCGTTGGCTCGGTCTCGACGGCGGGTAAGACCGCAGCGGAGGTCGCAAGGTTGCCGTCGCAACCAATTCGGGCCTCCGATGCTATCCTCGGCTCGATGACCGCCCCCACGCTCGACGCGGAGCCTGCCTGTCCAGGCAGGTACGAGGTTCCCGACCGAGCACCGCAAGCCACCGCGCCCGCCTTTCGCGTCGAGCGCCGGTCCATCGACGACATCCCGCGTGAGATCGTGGGACGCCGTCGCGGCACGCAATCCGTGGTCGACGCCCTTCGCCGCCTGGGCGTTCCATCGCGCGTGGTGGGATGCATACGGTGCCAACGCCCACGAAGAGACGCTCGTCGTCCTGTCCGACGACGGCCCCGCCGACGCGCTGCCGATCGCGATCGTCCCGCTCATGCATCGCCACGAGGTCGAGCCAAGTGACGCGCTGACGCACACGCGGATGCGCTCGGGCGCCGAGCTCGAGCTGACGCCGGTGGAGCCGACCGCGACCGCGATCTTCTTCGGGGCGTCGTACCACGCGGACTACGCGACGGTCCTTGCCGCCCCCGACGACCTGCCCCGCGTCGCCGCGGCGCTGGCCTCGTACTTCGCGAGCCGCAGCGCGCGCACCTGGGACGCGATCGACCTGCGCCGCCTGCGCTGCGGGGATCCGACCGCCGAGGCGCTGGCCGGCGCGATCGGCGCCCTCGAGGTCGCCGAGGGCTGGACGCTCAACCTCGAGCGCGAGGACGTGTGTCCGGTCGTCACGCTGCCCGTCGGGGCCGACATGGACGGGTATCTCGCGACGCTCGGCAAGAAGGAGCGCCACGAGATCCGGCGCAAGGTCCGCCGCGCGGAAGGCGTCGGCGAGGTCCGGCTCGTGGACTCCACCGACCCACTCGCCGAGCTCGACGTGTACATCGACCTGCACCAGAAGCGCTGGGGCGCCGACGGCCTCTTCCCCCCGACACCCGGTGGCGCCCAGAGCCGCGTCCTGTTCCGACGGCTGTTCGAGCTGTTCCCCATCGGCGGGCCGCTGCGGCTCACCTTCCTCTGGGTCGGGGACCGGCGGATCGCGGCGGGGATCCACTTCGAGACCGACGGATGCGTACCTCTACTACAACGCGGGCGTCGACCCCGACGCGCGGGAGCTGTCGCCGGGCGTCGTGATGATCCACGCCTATGTCGCACGGGCGATCGCGAGCGGCCGGCGGCGATTGGACTTCCTCCGTGGCGACGAGCCGTACAAGTACGAGTGGGGCGCGGTGGACGAGCCGATCCAGCGCCTGCTCGTCCGACGAAGGGATTGATGTGAGCGCCCCAGGGCCGTTCGATCCCTGTCTGGAAACCGTGGACCGCCCGGTGCTGGCCGGTGGGCGGCGCATCCGCGTCGTCGAGGTCCTGGCGACCGGCACGAACGGTGGCGCCCAGGAGCACCTGTACTCGCTCCTCACGCGCCTCGACGCGACCCGCTACGACGCATCGGTCGTGGCGCTCTCGCCGGGGAGTGCCGTCCGGAAGCTGCAGCGCGCCGGCATCCCGGTCCTCGTCATCGAGGAGCCGGACGACGCGATCGCGGTCGGGGCGCTCGCGGCGCACCTCGCCGAGGTCCGACCCGACGTCATCCACAACCACATGTATCGCGCCGAGACCGTCGGCACACGCGCCGCGATCGCGCTCGGCGAGATCGGCCATCGCCGGCCCTACGTCGTCTCGACGGTGCATTCGAGTCGTGTCCGCTCGGAGGCCGACCGCCAGACCCTGCGCGACCTCACGCCGCACATCGACCAGCTCATCGCGGTCTCGAAGATGATCGAGCAGAAGCTCGTCGACGAGGGGCGCACCACGGCGCCGGTCAGGCGCATCTACAACGGCGTCGACCTGTCCCGCTACGACAAGCAGGAGGCCTGCTGCACGCTCCCGGACGAGTACGGCATGGAACCGGGTTCGCAGATCGTCGGGGTGGTGGCGCGGCTCGAGCCCGAGAAGGGCCACCCGACGCTCATCGAGGCGTGGCCACAGGTGTTGCGTGCCGTGCCCGACGCCTACCTGCTCGTCGTCGGCGAGGGCAGTCGGCGCGAGGAGCTCGAGGCGCAGGCCCGGGCGCTGCGGGTCGCCCACCGGATCGTCTTCACCGGACGGCGCGACGACGTCCCGGCGGTCACCGCCGCACTGGATGTCGCGGTGCTGCCGTCGTATCGCGAGGCACAGGGACTGTCCGTCCTCGAGGCGATGGCCCTGTCGCGCCCGGTCGTGGCGTCGAACGTCGGCGGGATCCCCGAGATGATCGAGGACGGTCGCACCGGCCTGCTCGTCCCGCCGCACGACGCCGAGGCGCTGGCGCGGGCGATCAGTCGGCTGCTCCTGGACCACCCGTACGCCGACACGCTCGGCCGGGCCGGCCACGACCTCGTCCACGACCGCTTCTGCATCGAGCTCATGGTCTCGGCGGTGCAGTCGATCTACGACGAGGGCGCCCGCGTCGTCCGCCCGTTCGAGGTCGCCGCGGCGGTCTGACGCGGCCTCGACCTGCGGTCTGACCCGCGGCTCGATAGGACCATCGGTGCGGTGCGGCGACGCACCGGCGCCGTCTACCATCGGCCGGTGATGGCCTCCGCACCGCCCGTGGATCTCGCGCCGACGCGACGCCAGGGCTTCGAGCGCGCACTCGCCCGGATCGGGTTGCCGGCGTGGTTCGTGGTGATCGACCTGCTCTGGATCCTGAAGCCGGACGTCCTCGGTGTCGATGCCACCCATTACCAGCGGGCCGCGACGACGTGGCTGAGCGGGGGCGACCCATGGCTGGTGACCCAGGGAGGCGTCCCGTTCGCCTCAGGCCCGCACACCCTCTTGCTCTACGCGCCGACGAGCGTCCTGCCCTTGCCGTTTCGGTGGTCACCTGGATGGCGATCGGCGCACTCGCCGCGTTCTGGACCGTGCGCCGTCTCGGGCTGCCGATCTGGTGGCTGGCGTTTCCGCCACTCGCCCACGCGATCTGGAACGGCAACCCGCAAACGTTGATGCTTGCGCTCCTGGTGGTTGGCCATCCGCTGACGTCAGCGCTCGCAGTCGGCGTCAAGCTCTATGCCGCCCTGCCCCTCCTGTTCCACCCGAAGCACCTCGTCGTGGCCGGCATCCTGCTGCTCGTCACGGTGCCGCTCGTGCCGTGGCCGCTCTACCTCGAACATGGCGCCGGCGTGACCAGTCACCTCGCGACCGCGTGGAACGGGAGCGCGTGGCGCCTGCCCGTCCTCGTCCTGCCGACGATCCTCGCCCTCTGGATCCTCCGACGTCGGGGCGCCGATTGGTTCTCCATCCCTGCCGTCTGGCCGGCGACCCAGTTCTACTACGTGTCGTCCGCGTTGCCGGCGCTTGTCGGCCGCCCCCTGCTGGCCGCCGCGTTCGCGCTGCCCGTGCCGCTGCTGGTGCCGGTCTCGTCATCGCGATCGCCGCGCGCGATGTCTTCGGGATCGCGCCTCGCCGCGCGCCTGTCGCCGCGACAGGTGGCCCTGCGCCGGCTGCTCGCCAGCCCTCCGCACGCGACGAGCTTGACCATGTCCCTGGGCCGGTTCTGGATGGTCCTCGCGGTCGCCCTGCCGACCATCGCGGCCCTCATCGCGCCGATGCCGACGGTCGACCTCACCTACCACCTGCGAGCCGGCGGCGAGATCATCGACGCGCGCGCCATCCCGACGGTCGACACGTGGACGTTCACGGCCGCGGGGCTGCCCTGGCTGGACCAGCAATGGGGCGCGCAGGTCATCCTCGCGATCGTCGAGCGCCTTGGCGGCTGGACGGGACTCGTCGTCCTCCGGGCGCGCTTGACGGCGTCGATCTTCGCCGCCTCCTCGCGATCGGCCTGCGTCGTGGCCTCGCGGCGAGGACCGCGGCGCTGGCTGACGTCGCCAGCTTCATCGTTGCCTCGCCTGCGCCTCGCGCTTGCGACCGCAGCTGCTCGGCCTGGCGTGCTTCGCCGCGGTCCTGTTGCTCGTCACCGCCCGCCGCGCGCACCCGCGGGCGCTGTGGCTCGTGCCGGTCATCGTCGCGGTGTGGGCGAACCTGCACGGCAGCTTCTTCCTCGCGCTCGTCGTCCTCGGCCTCGCCTGGCTGGAGGATCTGCCAGACCGGGCCGAGCGCCGCACCAGGCGCTGATCGTCGCGCCGTCGCGGCCATCGCGGCGTGCCTGACGCCGTTCGGGCCGCGCCGTGTGGGCGTACGCCGTCGGCCTGTCGGCCAACCCCGAGGTGACGGCACGGATCACCGAATGGCAGCCGACGACTCGCTCCGGACGTCGGCGGGCTCCTGTTCTTCGGGTCGGCCCTGGCGATCGCCGTCGCTGATCGCGCGTCGCGGCGCGGCGACGCCGTGGCCCGTCCCTGGCCTGGCTCGGCGCGTTCTTCGTCATGGGGCTCTACGCCCAGCGCGGGATCGCGTGGTGGGCCGTCGCGTCGGTCGTCCCGGTCGCCGCGTTGCTGCCCGCGGGCGTCGGCGGCCGACTTGCCCGCGCGACACCGGCGGCCATGCGCCGGATCAACGGCGTCGTCGTCGCGGGACTCGCCATCGCCGCGATCGTCGCCCTGCCGTCTGGCGACCGACCGACCCGGGCACCGGGGCGCCCGTGCGGCTCGCTGGCCACGCACCGCCCGGGATCACCGACGCCATCCGCGGCATGGCCGGACCCGACACGCGGGTCTTCAATCCGCAGCCCTGGGGATCGTGGTTCGAGTACGCGATACCGGAGGTGGCCGTCGCGATCGATTCGCGGATCGAGCTCTTCGAGCCGTCGACGTGGGACGCCTATGAGGGCGTCGCGAACGGCGTCGATGGCTGGGAGGCCCAGCTGGCGACCTGGGAGGTCGACGTCGGTGGTGGTCATCGCGGCCGACGAGCGCGTTCGCCGACCGGCTGCGCGCGCCGGGCTGGCAGGCGCTATGCCTACGAGGACGCCGACGGCCTCGTGTTCGTCCGGCCGTGACGATGGGACCATCGGTGTGGTGACGACTCGCGCGACCGGCTGGTAGAGTCGGGCCATGACCGACACCCCACGCGACCTCGACGTCGTCGTCCTCGGCGGCGGCGGCCACGTCGGCCTGCCGCTGAGCCTCGCCTTCGCCAAGGCGGGTCTGCGCGTCGGGCATCTACGACACGAACCAGGCGACCCTCGACCGCATCGCGGCCGGCGAGATGCCGTTCCTGGAGACCGGCGCCGACGAGCTGCTCGCGAGATCCTCCCGACCGGCCGGCTGGCATTCGGCTCGGACGGCTCGATGATCGAGCGGACCGACCAGCTCGTCGTCGTCATCGGCACCCCGGTCGACGAGTTCCTGGCGCCGTCGATGACGATCTTCGAGAAGGCCGTCGACCAGATCGCGCCGCACCTGCGCGACGGCGCCCTGGTCGTCCTTCGCAGCACGGTCTACCCGGGCACGACCGAGTACGTCACGCAGCACCTGGCCGAGCGCGGCGCGCACGCGTCGACGTGGCGTTCTGCCCCGAGCGGATCGCCGAGGGCCACGCGCTCGAGGAGCTCCACACGCTGCCCCAGATCATCGGCGCCGACGACGACGTCGCGGCCGAGCGCGCCGAGGCGCTGTTCGGCCAGCTCGCGACGAAGACCATCCGGACGACGTCCAAGGAGGCCGAGCTCGCGAAGCTCTTCACGAACACGTGGCGGTACATGAAGTTCGCCGTCGCGAACCAGTTCTTCATGATCGCGGACCAGGCCGGGCGTCGACTACGACAACGTCCTCGCGCGCGATCCGCGCAGGACTACCCGCGGGCCGCGGACCTGCCCGGCCCCGGGCTTCGCCGCCGGACCGTGCCTGTTCAAGGACACGATGCAGCTCGCCGCGTTCACGAGCGACCACTTCCCGCTCGGCCAGGCCGCGATGCAGGTCAACGAGGGCCTGCCGGCCTACATCGTCTCGGCGCTCGAGCGCCGCTACGGCGGGCTGCAGGGCAAGACCGTCGGCATCCTCGGCATGGCCTTCAAGGCCGAGTCGGACGACCCGCGCGCGTCGCTCGTCGTACAAGCTCCGCAAGCTGCTCAGCTGGGCGGGCGCCCGCGTCCTCGCACCGACCCGTACGTCGAGGACGCCCGACTCGTGACGCTCGACTGCGTGCTCGACGAGAGCGACATCCTCGTGCTCGGCGCGCCGCACAAGGCAGTACCGAGGCCTGCGATCGGTGGCAAGGACGTCGTGGACGTCTGGGGGGCCCTCGGCGAGGGCATCCGGCTCTGAGCGAGCGCGGGGGCGGTCCGGGGCTCGCGCTCGCTGCGGCGCGTGGATCATCGTGATGCTGCTCGCCTTCGCGATCGGCAGGCGTGTCGCGGTCGTCGGCTCGATCTTCGACCCCCGGTCGATCGGCTCGCATGCCGCGATCTACACCGATGCGGCGCGGCGTGGCTCGCCGGCGGCAACCCGTGGACGTGTCGGACCGCCGGCGGCGGTCTTCGCCGGCCCGCCGCCCATGCTCGTCCCGTTCATCCCGTTCGTCGGCCTGCCGCTCGTCGTGACGAGGGTCGTCTGGGTGGTCGGCAGCTCGTCATCGGCGGTCGTGGTGCATCCGTCGCCTGCGCCTGCCCGGGTATTGGCTCGGCTTCCGGCCGATCTTCGAGGCGATCATCGTCGGCCACCCCGAGGTGCTCGTCCTGTGGCTCCTCGTCCTGCGGCGGTCCGCTGAGTCGGGCTCGCGGCGCTCATCAAGCCGTATGCCGGGTTCGCGCTGCTCGCCGAACGCCGCTTGCTGGCCTTCGCCATCGCGGGTCGTCGTCCTGCTCGTGACCGCTCCGTTCCTTGCCCTGGCAGCGGTTCATCGAGGAGCTGCCGCGGATCGGCGTGGCGAACCGCGCGCAGTACGCCGGCGACTCGACTTCGGTAACCCCGATCCTGATGCGTCATCGCGGTCGCAGCGCTCGCGCCCCTTGGCCTGCGTCGTGCGCTCTGGCTCGCCGTCCCGGTCCTGTGGCCGTTCGCCCAGCCGATGTACAAGTCGTGACCGTCCCGCAGCTTGTCGCCGTTGCTTGCCATTCTGGGCATTGCCGATCGCCCGGGTCGACCCTGCTCGGCGCTCGTCGTCGAGGCGGTCCTGGTCGTGCGTCTCGCGCCGCCGCTCGCTTCCCGGCTGGCATCCTCTCGGGCATCGCGGCCGGCATCCTCGTGGCCGAACGCCTCCGGCGCAACCGTGGCCGCCTCATCGTCACGTCACCGTAACCACTCGCACGCATCACCGACAGGGAGCCGCCTGATGCGAGTCCTCGTCACCGGCGCCGCCGGGTTCATCGACGGCTACCTCGTCCCCGAGCTGCTCGAGGCCGGCCACGAGGTCATCGGCCTCGACAACTTCAGCAAGTACGGCCGGCTGGCCAAGTCGTACGACGACCATCCGCGCTACCGCTTCGTCGAGGGCGACGCCAAGGACGTCGGCGCTCCTGCACGAGCTTGCCGCCGACTGCGACCAGTTCGTCGCCGCGGCCGCGATGATCGGCGGCATCAGCTACTTCCACGAGTTCGCCTACGACCTGCTCGCCGAGAACGAGCGGATCCTCGCCGCGACGTTCGATGCCGCGATCGCGGCGCACCGCACGGCCACCTCGAGCGGATCGTCGTGATCAGTCGTCGATGGTCTACGAGTCGGCGACCGTCTTCCCGACGCCCGGAGGGCGCGCAGCTGACGTGCCCGCCGCCGGTCTCGACGTACGGCTTCCAGAAGCTCGCGTCGGAGTACTTCGCCGAGGGCGCCTGGGAGCAGTACGAGCTGCCGTACACGATCGTCCGGCCGTTCAACTGCGTCGGCATCGGCGAGCGCCGGGCCCTCCGCGACACCGACATCATGTCGCGGCAACGTCAAGCTCGCCATGTGCCACGTCGTGCCCGGACCTCGTGCTGAAGGTGCTCAAGGGCCAGGACCCGCTGCACATCCTCGGCGACGGCAACCAGGTCCGGCACTACACCTACGGCGGCGACCTCGCCCGCGGCATCCGCCTCGCGATGGAGTCGCGACGCGGCCGTCAACGACGACTTCAACCTCTCGACCGCCGCCTCCACCACGGTCCTCGAGCTGGCCGAGGCGATCTGGCGCAAGATCCACGGCCGACGGACGCGCCGTTCCACTACGTGTCGCGACGCGCCCTTCGAGCACGACGTCCAGCTGCGCGTGCCGGACGTCCGCAAGGCCCGCGAGGTCCTCGGGTTCGAGGCCACGACCACGCTCGACCAGATGCTCGACGAGGTCATCCCCTGGATCCGCGACGAGTCGGAGGCCGGGCGGCTGTGACCCGCCTCCTGCCCGAGCTCTACGAAGCGCGCTTCGACGAGCGCGAGGTCAGCGCCAAGGACGCCGTCTGGCGCGAGATCGTCCGGTTCCTGCAGCGGTACATCGACCCGACGGCGCCGGTCCTCGACCTCGCCTGCGACCGCGGCCACTTCATCCGCTGGGTCGACGCGTCGGAGCGCTGGGCCACCGACATCCGGGACGTGCGCGCCGTCGCTGCCCGCCCGATGTCCGGTTCGTCCAGGGGTCCGGCCTCGACCTTGCGCTCGCTCGCGCCGACGGCGCTACTTCGGGACCGTGTTCATGAGCAACTATCTGGAGCACCTCGAGTCGAGCGATGCCGTCATCGAGCAGCTGCGGGTCGCGTCCACGCTGCTCCGCCCGGGCGGTCGGGTGATCGTCCTGCAGCCGAACATCCGGCTCGTCGGCCCGCGCTACTGGGACTTCATCGACCATCGCGTCGCCCTGACCGACGGAGCCTGCTCGAGGCAGCCGAGCTGGCCGGTCTGCGGACCGTCGGACCTCATCACCCGGTTCCTGCCGTACTCGACGAAGGGCCGGCTGCCGAGCGCGCCGCGACTCGTTCGCGCGTACCTCGCCTTCCGCCCGGCCTGGTGCGCTCCTGGGCAAGCAGACGCTGCTCGTCGCGCAGCGACGGAGCGTTACCTGACGACCTGCCGGAGCTGTCGATCGTCATGCCCGTCTTCAACGAGGGCGAGGCGGTCGAGCCCGTCCTGCGGGCCATGTCGGCCGGCGTTCAGACGCCGCACGAGATCCTCGTCGTCTACGACTTCGACGAGGACACGACGGTCCCGGTCATCGCCCGCCTCGCGGGCGAGATCCCCGACGATCCGCGGCCTTCGCAACGACCTCGGGCGCGGCGTCCTCAACGCGATGAAGGCGGGGATCGCCGGCATCGTCGGCGCCGTACGTGCTCATCTCCATGGCCGACGGCTCCGACGAGCCGCACGTCGTCGACCCGATGGTCGCCCTCGCCCGCGACGGGGCGGACGTCGTCGCCGCATCGCGCTACATGCGCGGCGGGCGACAGATCGGTGGGCCGCCGCTCAAGCGGCTGATGAGCCGGACCGCGGGCCTGACGCTGCACTGGTTCGCGGGCGTGCCGACCCACGACCCGACGAACAACTTCAAGCTCTACTCCCGTCGGTTCCTGGACTCGGTGACGATCGAGAGCACGCGCCGGGTTCGAGCTCGCCCTCGAGCTGACCGTGAAGGCGACCCTCGCCGGTCGAACGGTCGCCGAGGTGCCCACGACGTGGCGCGACCGGACCGCGGGCCAGAGCAACTTCAAGCTGCGCCAGTGGCTGCCGCACTACCTGCGCTGGTACACGGTCGCGTTCCGCGGCCCGTGCGGCGGCTGTTCGGGCGCCTCGCCCGCGGGCTACGGGTTCGTCGCTTCCTGCCCCGCGCGCCAGCAGCCAGTCGGGTGGGTTGCGCGCACGCCGGAGCGCCTCGTCGAGGATCGCCTGTGGAGACCGGCGGCACGGCCAGGCACGATCGCATCGCTCAGCGGTGAACCGTGGGCATCGATGAGCCCGCGGGTGTCGGTCGGCGACGGAACGATGATCAGCGACCGTTCCCTCGGGACCCCGGCCGGCAGCGGATCGGTCTCGGCAAGCATCGTGAAGGCGCGGGTGAGCTCGGCCCGCTCCACGTAGAGCGCTCGACCCGAGAACAGCAGGGCCAGGTTCCAGGTCAGCGCCAGTGCGACGACGGCCGCGCCGCCGCCGATCACCGCAGGCGCTGCCGTCGGTCTCGCCGGCGCCCGACCAGGCTCACGAGTCCCAGCATCGCGATCATCCCCGAGAAGTAGGTGTAGCGCGTGTAGTTGGTGGCATCGACGTCCTCGAGCTGGGAGCGCACGAGGCCGACGATGGCGTATTCGGCGACGATCGCGAGGAAACACGCCACGGCACGTCGCGGGATGGGTCGTCGACGGACCGCCAGGACCGCGAGCCCCGCCACGAGCGCGATGGCCAGGAGGCGTCCGATGTCGGGGCCGACGCCGGTCGCCGCGGCCAGCGCGCTGGCCGGCGCCGCGCCAGATGAAGGAGGGCAACGAGCGAGGGCCGCCGCCGTGAACGGGTCGGCGTTGTGTCGCGACACCCGACCGGCCGAGGACCAAATACCAGGCGACGTAGATCAGGCCCGGCACGAGCGGGACGAAGAACAGTCGCCACCGTCGTCGGTCGAGCACGATGTCCAGGCCGACGAGGGCAAGCAGGAAGAGCCCGAAGCCCGACGTCATCACCGCCAGCACGAGGAGGATCGTCGCGACCGCGGCGCGCCTCGCGCCGGGTGGCGCGGGCACGTCGTCCCACGAGCACGAGGGCGCCGAGACCCAGGGCCATCGCCCCGACGAAGCTGATCTGCGCACCCCAGAACAGGTTCTCGAAGCCGCTCCCGAAGAGCATGGCCACGAGCGCGACCGCGACCGCCAGCCACGCGTGCGTGCGTCGCCGCGCGAGGACGTACAGCTCGAGCGCGACGACCAGGTGGACGAGTGTCAGGAGGGCGAGATACGGGACATAGCTGGCCATCCCGAACAGCTCGAGCATCGAGCGATACACCACGATCGTGACGCCGAGCCAGTGTTCGTTGAAAGGTGCCACGAAGTCCGCAAGCGAGATCGTTCGATCCTGGATGATGCCCCATTCGTCCGACCAGAAGGTCAGCCCGAGGCCCAACCAGGTCAGCAGCAGTGCCGACCCGATGGTCGCGGCGATGACGGCGATGTCCGCCCGGTCGGGACGGGACCGGGGGCTTGGGGACGCGACGGGCTCAGGCACCGCCCGAGGATACCGAGCCGGGCCGCAACGACGCTTCGACCCGATGGTCCTGCCGCCCGTGCGTGAGCGCCCAGAGGCAGGCCACGGTGATCACGATCATCGCGATCGACCCGGCGACACCGAGCGGCCCGGCGATCGGCAGGAGCTCGCCGATGCGCGGCGTGGGCGGGATGGCCGCGAGGAAATTCAACGTGAAGACCACGCCGAGTCCGAGGGCGAGCCAGCGCATCCGCGGTTCGGCGATCAGCAGGACCAGCACGACGACCGCGGCGTAGGCGTAGCGCTCATGCATCTGGGTCATGAACGTGAACACCACCAGCACCGATGCCACGATCCCGAGGATGAAGGTGCGCGGCCGCGGATCGCGGATGATCGCGAGGGCGATGACGAGTTGCAGCAATGCGGTGATGCCGTAACCGATGTGGCGGAGCGTGAGCGGACCGGCGAACGGGACATCGTCGGCGATGAAGGAGCCGCCGACAGCGGCCTCCTGCACGAGCCACCACACGTTCCACGCGCGCAGCGACAGGATGTTGAAGATCTCGTTCTGGTACGTCGCGAGGTTGGCGAGGTATCCCTGCGGGCCGCCGGATGGGACGAACGGGAGCCACAGCAGCGCGATGGTGGCGCCGCCGATCGCCCCGGTCTTCACGAGCTCCACGATCCCGCCGCGCACGCCGTCGCGCCCGTAGCCCGTTGCCCAGAACCAAGCGGCGAACGGGACGATGAACGCGATCGCCTGCGGCTTCGTCATGAGGGCCACGGCGATGAGGGCAGCGGCGACGCCGTTTCGCCCGTTCACCGCGACGACGACCGCAGCGAGCGCGAACAGCACGTAGATGGACTCGTACTGGCCCCACCATGCGCTGACGTCGATCACGGCGGGATCGAGCAGGATCACCGACGCCGCGAGGACGGCCAGCGCCGGTCGGCCACGCAGCGCGTAGGCAGCCACGGCGGCGAGTCCGAGGTCCGCCAGCGAGGCCGGCGTCTTGAGCAGCATGCGGATGCCGACATCGGCGGCATCGGTGACGGTCGCGAACATGGGTTGGATCGCGGCCATCAGCCACCAGATGAAGCCCATCACCGGCCCGAACGTGACCGGCCCGAACGGATTGTCGACGTAGAGGCCGCCGAGTCCCTCCGTGGCGATGACGTGGACCCACCCGGCGAACTGATCGGTGTCATCGCGGAGCCCCTCGGTCGGGAGCAGGGCAAGGCGAAGCAGCACGCCGACAGGAACGCCACGTCCGAGCAGCAGCCACTCGCGACGGTCGAATCCGCGGCCTTCGTCGAGCACGTCGGCCGGCGCACCCACCTCGGCCGACCAGCCACCGCCGGTTCAGGCACTGCCAAGCGCCGAGCTCAGGTCCCCGGTCTCGACGTCCGGCGCCGGCTGGGTGCGCGGCCATCCCGCTCGGATGACGAGGCTGACCGTTGTCACCGTCAGGGCGATGATCGCGACAGCGGCGATCCACGACAGATAGAGCTGCTCGGCGACCGGGAACGCGTAGAACATGTTGAGCGAGAGCACGAGGCCAAGCAGGAGCCAAAGCAGGCCGACCGTCCGCTCACCGATCAGCAGCACGAGGAAGATCAGCGCTCCGTAGGCATAGCGCTCGTGCATCGTCGTCAGCAGGCAGAAGGTCACGAGCGACATCGCTGCCAGTGCGAGCGCGAGCGTGCGCTCCGTCGGCGACCGGTAGACGGCCAATGCGATCACGCCCGACAGGAACGCCGTGGCAGCGAGCCCGATGAGCCGTGGCGTGACCGGGCCGAGGACCGGTGTCAGGTCGGACACCGCGGCACCCGCGTTGACGGCAGCCTGCACGAGCCACCAGACGTTCCACGCGTCATACGAGAGGCTGGCGAACTCCCCGTTCTGATAGAACTCGATGTTTCGCAGCAGGTTGAGCGGACCCCCGTCCGCGATGAATGGCAGCCAGACGACGACGACCGTGGCGCCGACGATCGCAGCCCAGCGCAGCAGGGCCACCACGCCGCCGGTCGAGAGGTACCAGGCCAAGAACGGCAACAGGAACGGCAACGCCTGTGGCTTGACCATGATGGCGATGCCCATCGCCACCGCCGACAGGGTGTGGTTCCCCCGGCTCGTGAGGATGAACGCTACGAGCGCGGGCAGGAGGTACAGCAATTCATTCTGTCCCCACCAGGCGCTGACACCGAAGACCGCCGGCTGGAGCAGCAACGCGGCCGCGGCGATCGCTCCGAGCCAGGGTCGTGCCCGGAGGACATACAGGACGCGAAGGGCAAGACCGACATCGGCGAGCGACGCCGGGGTCTTCAGGACGATCCAGTCCACGGATCGCCGGCGTTGGTGATGCCCTGGAAGCCGGACTCCAAGGCCGCAAGCGCAGCCCACACATAGACCATGACCGGCGGGAATCCGATATCGAGGTCGTAGGCCCGACCGAGTGGCATCGACGCGATCCCGGCCGTCCACCGCGCGAAGTCGTCGAGATCCACGCGTACGCCGGACGTTGGCATCAACGCGAGGCGAACGAGGATCCCGGCGCCCAGGGCAGCGAGGAAGACGAAGAGCGAGGCGAACTTCGACACCCCTGGCGTGGGCAGGTCCGTCGTCGGTGCCGCTCTCACAGCCGCGCCCGCATCCGGCCCCGCCTGCTCAGTCCCCGAACCGGCGTGCGCCTCCCCGTCGTTCATGGGTCAGACGCGGCCGGTCACCCAGTACCGCTCGGCGGCGCCGTCGACCTCGCCGAGCTCGGCCATCGCGCGCCCGTAGTTCCGGACGGCGCCGGCCATTCCTTCGGTGCCGTCGAACAGCCGCTCGATCTGGCTCTCGTACATCGCGATGCCGGTGATCTTGCGCTCGAGCTGGTCGCTGATGTCGGCGTACGTCGGGAAGATGCCGACGTCGTCCGGGAGGCCGGCGAACGCGCCCGGGCCGCAGGTCCTCGAGGCGCCGGAAGTCGTTCCACCACGCGTACGGGAAGTCCTCGTAGAACACGACCTTGCCCGCGTACTCCGGGCCGGGCATCACCCACCGTCGCGCCTCGCCGAGGAGCCCGACGCCGACCTCGCGGCAGAGCTGGTGGTCGACGTGGTTGCCGACACCCGAGCGGCAAGTACACCTTCTGCGGCTCGAGCCGCGCGATCTCCTGGCGGAGGAGCTCGAACGGCGCGTCGTCGTCCGGCCGCGGCGCGCCGAGGAGCTGCTCGTCGCCCTCGTAGCCGCGGAAGACCGCGTCGGGCAGGTCGAGGAACACGATCGAGGCCTCGGCGAAGTACGAGAACCGCTCGTCCTCGACCCGGCGCCGCGCCATCGATGTCGCCGGCCGCGGCGGCCTCGACGACGTCCTCGGTCAGGACCGCGCCCTGCGTCGAGAGGTCGTCCATGACCGGCTGGCCGGCGAGCGACTCCGCGCGGATGCTCGCCCGGCGATACCAGGACGCCCGCTGCCAGAAGCGCTTCGCGGCGGCGTCCGCGTCTGCCTGGGTCGCCTCAGAGCCGTCCGGCGTCGGCGGCCCACGACGGCACCAGCGGCGGCGTCGGGATAGTCGGCGAGGATGCGCGCTCGATTGAACGCCTCGGTGACGGGCCACATCGCCTTCGAGCCGAACCCGAGCGCCTCGCGCTGGTAGGCCGTGAGCGGCCTGCTGCGACCCTGCTCCGACCCGACTCCCGAGAACACGGTCAGGATCGTGATGTTCTGGCCCAGCTCGCGCAGGCTCGCAAGGAGGCCGCCGCACGACAGGGCGACGTCGTCGGGATGGGGCGCGACGAACACGTGGGTCATGGCCGGCCGAGTATACCGATGGAGGACATGCCCGGATCGTGCCCGTCAGTCCTCCGGGCCCAGGACTACTTCCTGCGAAATCGAACCGACCGTTCCATACGACGCTCACGTCGGGCGACAGGGGGAGCGTCGTCCCGAAGTATGCGTTGAACAGCGTCGGCATCGTGTTCACCAGGGTCGGCGCGTCTCCGAAGAGATCGTCGTGGCCCGGTGTGAACGCGGCGAAGAGGTTGCCGGTACGCTCGTCGGACGCGGCGGGAGTCCAGTTCATCCCAGTCGAGGTGCACGTCCGTCCCGTGATCGGAGAAGAGGACGATGATCGGGGGCTCCGGCGACGCCGCGAGGATGTCGTCCATCATCGGCAGGAGACAGGTCGTTGACATAGAGGGTCTCGTCGCGGAACCGCTCGAGAGCCGATGCTCGGTGTCGGATTCCCGTACGGCCACGTTTCCCGACGAAGGTCGGTGATCCCGAGCGGCACCGTCTGCCCCTCGGCGTTCACGACAAGTGGTGGATGTGGCCCGGGCACGTGCGTGATGACGAGCTTCGGACCGTCGGTCGCTGCCCGTGCCGCTTCGCCGGCGGCGAAGTCGAAGCTCGAATCGAGCCGGGTTCGCATCTGTTCGCCGAGGATTCCCGGCCTGATCGCATCCAGCCATCCACCGACGGCCGTTCGGTATCCCAACAGGATCATCTCGACCTCGTTGAGCGTGCCGGCATCGTCGAAGCGGTCCGCGCCCCGGATCGTGACGTGCTCGTACCCGGACGAGTTCGCGACGATCGTGTAGCCGCGATCGCGCAGCAGGTCGAACGCCTCCGGCTCGTTGATCACGAGCCTGAAGGCCTGGTCCTCCCTGGTCCCGTCGGCGCGTGCCTGCTGGATCTCGGGGATGTCGGCAACGAGCCGCATCTCCAGGAGTGACGACAGGCTTAGGGCGGTCAGGAGGTAGGTCGCACGGCTGTCGGTAGCGACATCAATTCCTCGTGCCTTGAGCCCATCAAGGAATGGCGCATTGTCGAGGGCGAACATCTCGCGGAGAGTGTCGGCACGCGCGTATCCGTCGACGAGGACCAGGTAGATATCCGGCAGGTCCTCGTCAACGGACGCCACCGGGCTCGAGTCGAGCCGCAATGGGAATTCGGCGACGAGGTCGGCGAGCCATCCGCGGCACCTGTCCTCCCTGGATCGCGGTCACGGCCACGGCGAGGAGGAAGATGAGGGTCGCTCCGCGGGCGACGCGGTCCACGGCTACCCACCACGACTCGAAGGCGGGCGTGGACGAACCCACATACCGTTCGACGATGAGTGTGGCGACGATGATCGCGCCGGCGGCAACGAACAACGGCTCCCGGCCCGCGATCACAGACGACGAGGACGATGATCGCGAATACCGCGCCGCGCCGGCCGTCGCGCAGCAACACGGCTCCAACGACCGTCAAGGCGATCGCGAAAACGACGACCACGACGGCGGTCCGGAGCATGGCATAAGGGCTGACACTCAACCCAAGGAAGTTGAGGAGCAACCACCCCGTCGCGAGCAGGACCGGATACCAGCGGATGCGCGCGGGAGCGACGGGAGGCGTCACGGCACGGTCGGTGGCGTCTGGCACCGGCGGATGCTACGACGCCGCAGCCGGCGTGTCCTGACAGGTCGATCCGGGAAGCCGCCCGGCCCGATGAGCGGCACGAACACGCAGGCGCCGTGCGGTGTCTCGATGAAGTCGTCCCCGTCGCGCCGGACGAGCGTGAGGATCTGGACGTCGCGTGGCCCGACCGGGATGACGAGGCGACCGCCATCGGCCAGTTGGTCGCGCAGCTCGACCGGGATCGTGGGCGCGGCGGCGGTCACGATGATGCCGTCGTAGGGCGCGCCGGCAGGGTCACCCAGGCTGCCGTCCGCGACCCGGATCTCGACGAGGTCGCCCAGGCCGAGATCGTCGAGCCGGGCCCGTGCCGTCGCCGCGAGCGCGCGTGCCGTTCCAGGCTCGTCACGTGCGCGCCCAGCGTCGCCAGGATCGCCGCCTGGTAGCCCGAGCCCGTCCCGAGCTCCAGCACCCGCTGAGCCGGGTCCCGGCGCCAGCAACTCGGTCATCCGCGCGACCATGTACGGCTGGCTGATGGTCTGGCCCGCGTCGATCGGCACGGCCTCGTCGCGGTAGGCTCGCCCCCGCTCGCCGGCTCCCGATAAATCGCTCGCGCGGAACGTCGGCCATGGCCTGCAGGACGCGCTCGTCACGGATGCCGCGGCGACGCAGCTGGTCGTCGACCATGCGCTCGCGATCCCGGGCGACCCGTTCGTCCCCGCCCATGCTGCGGAGGATAGACCGCAGGCGCGCGGCCGCTCGACTCAGGACGCGGACGGACTCGGCGACGCGGCCGGGGCCGACGGCTCGACGGAGGGCGCCGCGGTGGCCGACGGGGCCGCCGCAGACGCGGACGGCGCCGCCCGCGGAGGCGGACGGCACGGTCGATGCGGAGGCCGACGGTGCCGCCGACTCCGACGCCGATGCCGACGGAGACGCCGGCGCCGACGCGGAGGGCACTGCCGTGGGTCGCGGGGTGGGTTCCGGGCTCAACACGCCGCCGTCACCCAGCAGGACGCCGTACAGCAGGATGCCGACGAACACCACGACGGTCCCGATGACGAAGAAGCGCGACCAGTCGTCCTTGACGTGGACGGCGACCTCCGACACGGAGGGTGCGCGCGGCGCGGTGGGGCCGGCGCCCCGCGGCGACGGCCGGTCGCGCCTGCGGCGGCACCGGCCGCGGTTCCGGCAGCGGCCGCCGCGGCAGCGCTTCCGGCGGCCGGCGCGCTCCGGCTCGTCGCCGGGTTCGTCGTCGATTGCGCCCTCGTCGAGCGCCTCGTCGTCGAGCGCCTTCGTCGTCCTCGTAGCCCGCGCTTCGTCCTCGGTCGTCTCGATGGCGCCGTCGTCGACGTCGTTGCCGGGCTCGGCGTCGAGATCAGCGTCGGTCGGCTCGATGGGCGCGTCCGGCGGCTCAAGCTCGGGGTCGGGCGTGCCTTCAGGTCGGTCGGTCATCCGTTCGTCGTCACTCCTGGGGGTGCGGCCGCCGGCCTTCAGGCGCCGCGACGCGGGCGCCAGTGTACCGAAGTCGAGCGGCTCGGCACGGCCTGAAGCGAGGGGCGCCGATCAGGCGTTGCGCAGCGCCGGCACGAACCAGCCGGCGACGCCCGCCCCGAAGACACCAGCCCGAAGAAGGCGATGACCGGGACGACACCGATGATCTGCCCCGCGACGCCGCCGACGCCCATCGCGATGGTCATCGCCCCGAAGACCAGCGCGAACCGGAAGCCGACGACGCGGCCCATCAACGCCGATGGCGTTCGCTCCTGGAAGAGGGTCTGGCTCGGGATGAGGAAGACCATGTTCGCGATCCCCGACCCGAACGCGAGACCCAGCACGAGCCCGAGGTTGCCCGAGAGCGCGAACAGGAAGGTCAGGATGCCCCACACGGCATAGCCGGCGATGATCATGCGGCCCTTGGCGAGCCGCGCGCCGATCAGGCCGATCACGAACCCGCCGATCAGGTTCCCGATGCCGACGCCGGTCTCGATGAACGCGTACACGGCTTCCCAGCCTGTCTCGCTGGCGCCGAACACGGTGATCGCGTAGGCCGGCATGAGCGCCGTCAGCACCCCGACCGACAACTGCGCGACGGACGCCTGGATGGTGTTGGCGAAGAGGGTGGGTTCGCGGCGGAGGAATCGATAGCCGGCCTTCAGCTCGGCGAAGAACCCTTCACCGACGCCGGTCTCGACGGCATCGAGCTCGATCGCGTGACCCGTGGCCGACGGAATCGCCGCGGCCGTGGCGTCGGTTGCTGCGCTTGCCGTCGTCGCCGCGACGGCGCCGTCGGTCGCGAGGTCGCTGCGGCCGGCTCCCGGCTCGCGACCGCGTCGGGGACATCGTTCCGCGCGGCGGCGGCAGCCGGCTCCCGACTCGCGGCATGCACGATGATCGTGCTCAGCAGCACAGCGGAGGCGGCGTAGGTCGCGGCGTCGATCCAGAACGCGATCGGCAGCGCAGCTCCAAGGCCCACGACGAACAGCCCGGCCAGCGGGTAGCCGATGACGTCGGCCATCGTCTCGCCCACCCACAGGGCCGAGTTGGCGGTCACCAGCTCGTCCTCCTTCACGATCCGCGGCAGGATCGCCACGCGGGCGGGCCGGAAGAAGATCGAGATCGTCGTCAGCAGGAACACCATCGGGAAGACGAGCAGGACGTTGACGACGACCGCGAGCGGGATCAGCAGGACGGTCGCCGCCCGCAGGAGGTCGCTGACGATGAGGACCTCCTTGTGGTCCCAGCGATCGACCAGCGTGCCCGCGATCGGGCTGAACAGCAGGTTCGGCACGAAGGCCGCCATGAACACGAGCGCCGAGGCAAGCACCGAGCCCGTCGTGACGAGCACGGCCGCCGCGAGTGCGACCTGGTGGATGCGGTCACCGAACAGCGAGATCAGCTGGCCCGCCCACAACGCCGAGAACGAACCGTTGAGCGCCAGGCGCACGTACGGGTGCTGGCGGACGCGGGCGACCGTTTCCGGCGACGGTCGAGGGATGCGCGATCGGGGGCGCCGTGGACCGGGCGGTCTCGGCCTCGATGTCCGCCCTGGGCAGGGGTGCGAGGGCCGGCGATGCCATGCCGGCGCCCTGCGCACCCAGGACCAGCGGACGCTCCAGCGCAGCAGTCTCGTACAGCGCCGGCGCCAGGCCCGTCTCCGGGGCGACGCCGCCGCGGTGCTCGGCCGGGGCAGGGTCGCGGAGGCGGCGAGCCCGACCAGCCGCCGCCGGACGTTCGCCTCTTCCTGCTTCGTCGAGCTCGGTCGGGACGCGGACGACGCTCGCGAACAGGAAGAACCCGAGACCCAGCGACAGGAACAGGTCGCCGAGGGACGCCACGTTCCGGATGAACGGGATCGGGATCGGGAAGATGTCGCCGAGCACCAGGGCGCGGGTCAGGAATGCCGCCGACAGGTCGTCGTCGACCACGACGTGGATCGCCGAGTTCACATCCGCCGCGGTGAAGCCGGCGGCCTCCAGGCTCGGCTCCCAGATCGGCATGTGGCCGCCGTTGAGGAGGATGACGATCGCGTTGAGCAGGATGCCGATGAACGCGAGGCTCAGGCCCGGGTAGCCGCGGTTCACCCACAGGCCGACGAGCAGCATCACGAAGCCGGCGCCCAGCAACGGGACGCGCAGCGTGTCGACGACCTCGACACCGGCGTTGAGGAGCGCCTCGGTGCCGAACCGGACGACCACCGCGGCGAACAGCAGCCACACCCAGCGCAGCTGGATCGAGGCGAGATTGAGGAGGCGCCCCCCGGCCCACAGGCCCAGGACGAGCCCGAGGATGATCCCGCCGGTCAGCACGGGCGGGGCGGTGTCTGCGGGCGACGGCCTGACGCCAGCGGCCGCGAGACGGCGTGGTTGGGCGTGCCGGCCGCTCGTGCGCGATCCGGTCGTCAGCCTGGGCGGTCATCGCAGCCATCATGCGCGGAGGCATCGGCGAACGTGGGTCGGCCGCGCTCCGATCACGCGGCCGGTTCAGGCCTGTTCGGGTGCGGTCGTGTTCGCGGGTAGGGTCGACGTGAGGGTGGGCGACGCAGCGGTCGGTGCGGCGTGCTGCTCCTGCGCCGTCGCCTGCGCGCGATTTGCGACCTGGCCGATGAGCGGGATCGGTCGCGGCTGGACGGTGCGACCGGGGTCCGGCACGCCATCCGCGTGATGCGTCTTCACGAACGCGTCGACCATGACCGGATCGAACTGGATGCCCGCGAACTTGCGCAGCTCGCCGAGCGCCTGCTCGTGCGTCAACGGCGTCATGCGATACGGACGTGCGGCCGTCATGGCCTCGAACGCATCGGCGACATGCAGGATGCGCGCGAGCTTCGGGATCTCGTCGCCGATGAGCCGGTCGGGGTAGCCCGAGCCGTTGTACCACTCGTGGTGGTGGCGGATGATCGGCAGCTCGGGCGCAAGCTTGGTGACCGGCGCGATGATCTCCGCGCCCTTCACCGGGTGCGCGTTCATGACCATCCGCTCTTCCTTGTTGAGCCGCTCCTGCTTCAACAGGACGGCGTCAGGCACGCCGATCTTGCCGACGTCGTGGAGAAGACCGCCCCACTCCAGCGCCTCGAGCTCCGCATCGCTGACGCGCATCACCCGCCCGATATCGACCGCGATCTCCTTCACCCGATGGCTGTGCTTCGCCGTGAACGGGTCGCGCTTGTCGACGGCCTCGGCCAGGGCGCCGATGGTCTGCGTGAACATCTCACGCATCTCGACGAACTTTTCATACCCAACTCGAGTCGTATAGAGCGGCAAAGCGAACAACAGCGTGGCCCACCAACCGCCGCCGGGGAGTTCGTACGCACGTGCCATCAGCCACGCCAACGGCGCCAAGCGCCACGAGGCTAGTCGCAAATCCGCGCGCGTCGCCAAGGAGCACGAGTCGGATGCTTTGGTCGGTACGCAGTGCCACCAGGGTTGCAGTGAGGACGCCGTTGATGACGAAGAAGATCGCCGCACCGACGATCAGGGCAATGAAGCTCACCGGAAGGCTCGAGCCGAGGCTGGTCACAAACTGACTCGCCACCCCGGCCGCCGCGGCCGGCAGAACGATGCCCGCGTGATTTGCAAGGGTTCCATACCAAGGAATCCGACCGCGGAGCTCCCGGACTTCCGTCGAGCCGATGGCCGCCACCCAAACGCCGACGGCGGGACCACCAAGGTCGATGGAGGCCAAGATCGGAGCCACCGAGACAGCGACGAGCGTGCCCCTGGGCATACGCACTGGGAGGGCCGACGCGACGAGCGTCAGGAGATCCAGAAGGCATCCCGAGCGCGACTCCGACTTCGGTGGAGAATTCGGGCCCGATCGCAATTCTGACGTCAACGGGAAACACAAGAGTCGTGACCAGGATTGCCGCAATGGCTCCGGCCACGACTCCGATGATGTATAGCTGTAGGGACCTAGGCATTACTGCCTCACTCGGATTTCCCACTCTGTGGTGACTGTAAACCCTCTCAGTCACTTACGGTCATGGGACATCCGTACTAGAAGCCCCGCAGCGATGCCCCCCCGGCGATGGCGATCATAGCGACGCTCGACAGCGTCAGCATGATCGCGCAATTCGGCTTTTCATAGCAGTTCTTGACTACCAGCCCTTGAGGGCGCGATCGGGTGCCACGTTCGTTCCTCCTTGCGGCCTTCGTGCTCTGGGGAGCACGAAAACCGACCTGACTCGGTGGTCGGTCGGTTGCACTAGCCGCTCCGCCTCACCCTAAGTGCCCATTTCAGGTGAGGGATCTGCGCGTCCGCACGTCTTAACGTTGCTTCCTAGTACTGGGGTACTACGAAGGTAACCGGACTTTAGGGATGCTGGAGCAACCCGGTCAATACGGCACCTTACCTATGCCACCAGCTGCCGGCCTACAAGGACTCAAGTGGCGGAGCCTCGATCCCGAGTTCGTCACGCATCACAGTCGAATAGTGTGCGTACTGCTCGGCGGCAGCGGCGTGCGCTCCCGTGGCTCGATACATCCGAAGCAAGCAGATTTCGACCTGTTCGGCGCGCGGGTCCACCTCGAGAGCCCGCCGAGCGACGGCGATCCCACGGTCGAAATGCCCGGTCGTGAAGTCGGACAGCACGGAACGCTCGACTACCTCCAGGAACGCGGCGTGCAGGGAGTCCCGGTGCGCGGCAGCCCATTCCTCGTACTCGAAGTCCAGGGCGAATCGCCCGCGGTATGTGGAAACGAGTTGCTCGACCTGTTCGGGTGTGGGCTCAGACGAGAAGCCAAGGATGAGGTCTCGGCACTGGATGCTTGTGCTCGTCACGAGTTCTGGGTCGAGCCAGATGACGTCGGAGTCGTAGTGGACATACCCAGGCGACAGGTCGTCTGAATAGTCCTCCTCGAATACGCGCCTCAGGAAATACATCGTCTGATTGAGTGAGTTGATGCCCAGGTCGGGATCCAGGTCGGGCCAGAGGGCATCCAGAACCTGATCGCGCGTCGCCGACATCCGTGGTCTTGTCAAGAGGAAGCACACCAGACCAAGCACCCGCCGTCGCACCTCTGAGCCTTGAACCACCCGCGATCCAACTTTGATCGTCACCCGGGCCTGATCGTCGATGAGGACGCGGTCGGCAAGTCTTCGAGCGAGCGCACGCCCAAGCTCGGCCTACACCACCTCGGGCCTTTGCCGAACGAGCGATCTGCCTCAGCCGCCGAACATCGCTTATCTCCCCAATGGCTTCGAGTAGGTTTGCAGCGGCTACTGGATCGGTCACGTGATCTGCATCGAGCCAACGCCGAATTGCAAATCGCCACCTTTGTGGGTGTAACTCGGCGGCAGAATGGACCGCCCCCGACGCATCGTGATCTAGGGCATGGAGCCGCGGAACGATCAAATCGGCCAGGTATGTCAGTTGCCATGGCGCCTGGGTGCCCAGTGCACTGATCACGACGCTAAGGCCTTCGTCAGAGCCGATGATTCCCCCACCAACAGCTCGCTCATTCGGCGCCACCGGTGGGCGTGCTGCTTGCTGGCGTGCTCGACGGACGCCCGAGCGACAGAAAGCGCGTCCGGTCCGCCCCGAGCACACGTCAGATATGCGCCGGTTGCTAGGAGTTCCGCCTTTGCTCCCGGTGTGCATGGCACGCCGTGCGGGTATTGCGCAAAGGCCTCTGCGGCGCCAACTAGGTCCTGTCTGCGAATAAAAGCGCGCGTCCGAGCCAGGGCGCCTACTCGCCGACCTTCAAGCGAAAGGGGCCGATCAGCACCAAGTCTGTGGAATAGAGGAGAACTCAACTCCGGAGATACAAACGAATTGTAGACATCGCATGCTTCGACCAACAGCTCATTCTCTGGCGGCGCGACGGGGTCGTTGATGAGATCGATGATCGCGCCGTGGGCCTCTCCGGCCCTTCCGACCTGAGCTGAGGCCGCGGCTACCATGATTCCGGCAGCGGCGCGTTCAACCGAGGATGAGGTGGATTCGAACGCGGACAACGCCTCTTGGGCGTGCTTCATGGCCGCATCTGGACGGTCTTGCAGGTAAGCGAGCCATCCGAGGTTGTAGCTCGTTACGCCAAAGTGATGTGGACGCGCTCCTCGCTGGGCAGTTGCCATCCGAGTCAGCAGCCGGGCGAGCTTGTCCACATCGCCGTCATCCGCAACATTGATCAACTGAGCGGACGCTGCCGCAATCTGCTGCAAGTTTGCGTCCCGGGTGACTCGCGAAAGCTCGTCTGCAAAACCAAGTGCCCTCTCACCGTCACCGTAGTTCAGGTAGAGCGTCAAGAGGTTCAGTAGCGCGTGATCCCGCTGGACCGGGTCGTCGTCGCTCGACTCGAGCACGCTCTGCGACGCGGCGATCGCCGATTCGTAGTCGCCGTGCTGCATGTCGACGCGGCTGAGGATCAGGTCGAAGCCGGAGCCGCGCTGATCAGCCGGGATGTCGCCGATGAACGCTTCGGCGAGCGCGTACTGGCCGTTGCTCATGATGGTCGGGATCGCCGCGGCGACCACATCGAGCATCGCTGCCCTGTCGGCGGCCTCGCGATAGTGGTGCGCCGCGATCCGCCAGTCCCAGGCGGCCGCCGCGGCCGCCGTCCGACGGTGTAGCGCGGCGACCGTGTCCGGCCCGTCCAGGAGGCGGAAGCGCGCCTCGAGGAACTCGCGCACGAGAGGGTGGTAGCGCTGGTGGGTCCGCGGCGCGCGCGACTGCCGACTGAGCAGCGTGAGTCGTTCGGCGGCGTTCGTCAGCCGCGACGACGTCGGGCGATCTCGAGCCCCGTGACGATCTCGGCGAGCTCGGGCGTGACCACCTGCAGGATGGAGGTCTCCATCAGGAAACGCTGCAGCTCATCCGGCAGGTCACCGACCACCTCCTCGGCGAGGTAGTCGTAGAGCTCGTGGTCAGCCCCGGTCAGGCCCTGGACGAAGCGCCGGATCTCCGCCGGCGAGCGGTCACGCAGCGCCGCATGGACGAGTTGCAGTGAGGCGATCCAGCCCTCGGTGCGAACGGTCAGGTCGGCAAGGACCGCCGGATCGATGCTCCGACCGTATGTCTCGTTGAACAGGCGGGCGGTCTCATTCGCATCGAAGCGCAGGGCATCCGTGTCGAGCTCTGCGACCTCGCCGACGGTGCGCAGACGCGCGAGCGGCACCGAGGGCGTTCGCCGGCTGGCAAAGACGATCGTGATGCGTTCGGGCGCGCGGGCGACCAGCTCGCGTGCGATCAGCCGGACATCGACGGCGTCGTCGACCAGGTGGAAGTCATCGAACACGATGACGGCACCACCCTCCGAGAGGGCGTGCAGCTCCCGGATGAACACGTCGAGCACGGCTTCGCGGGTGACCCCGCCGATGCCGACATCCCCGAGCATCGCCGCGGTCGAGGGTGCGAAGTCCGGCTCGTGCTCGCGGCCCGCCGCCACCAGGTGATGGAAGAACGACACCCAGTCGCGGTCATCGTCATCAAGCCGGTACCAGAGCGTGCGCAGCCTGGTGTGACGCGAGAAGTCGGCGAGGAGCGTGGTCTTCCCATATCCCGCGTCGGCCAGCACGAGGACCACGCGGCCGTGGATCTTCGCCCGAAGCCAGTCGAGCAGGCGCGGTCGTTCCAGCGTCTCGTCGCGCAGCGCCGGACGCTGGACCTTCGCCAACTGGATCGGGAAGCCGTTGACCTCGTCCCGCACGGATCCGCTCCTGGGCCGGGCAGGTGCCGGCGATGGGCCCGGTCCGACGGCGATGGCTGGCCGCGGCGTGGCAGACGGGGACGGGGGGCGACTCGGGCCGGGCGAACGATACGGAGCGGCCCGGCGGCGTGTCAACGAGAGACTCGACCGATGGACGATGCGGCATGCGCGCCATGGTGGCGCGCGGCGCTCACCAGCCGATTAGCTGCGACCCCGCGCGATCAGCCCTCGTATTCGAAGCCGATCTTGACCTCGACGCGGTACTCGACGATCTCGCCGTCCGCGACGACCGCGGTCGACTTCACGACCTCGACCGACTGGATGTTGCGCACGGTCTTGGACGCCGTCGCGACGGCCTGGCGTGCCGCGTCGCTCCAGGATCTCGGGCTCGTGCCCACCATCTCGCGGATGATGATGACGCCCATGGTGTGTGCCTCCTGGTCGGGGGTGGTCGTGCAGGACCTCCATGATGGCATCGTGGCGCCGCGACGATGACCGCCGCGACCGGCAAGCGCGACAAGGCCGACCCGTTTCCGGATCGGCCTTCCCTCCAGGTCGTGGTGCCGGGCGCTCGAGCGCCACGGTGTGCGCTAGGCGTGCGCCGGTTCGGACTCGATGGTCCCGGCGCGGACCTTGTCGAAGCACGAGCTGCAGTAGACCGGTCGATCGTTGCGCGGCGCGAACGGCACGACGGCCTGTCCCCCACAGGCCCCGCAGACCGCGGCGTGGAACTCGCGCGGTCCATCGGACGATCGCGCCCGCTTCGCGGCCGCGCGGCACGATGGGCATCGCTGCGGGTCGTTCTGCAAGCTCTTGCTGGCGTAGAAGGCCTGTTCGCCGGCCGAGAAAACGAACTCCTCGGCGCAGTCGCGACAGGTCAACGAGCGGTCCTGGTACACCCTCTCCAGCCTCCTTGGGCACGGACGCCATGACGGTAGAGGCCCAGGTCGAGCCGGTCCGGACGGGAGACGGGCGATACGGGGGAAGGGGGTGCGCGCCCGGCCCGGTTCCGGGCCTGCGGCCCGAGACTCATAGCGGTGAAGATACGCGCGCCGTCAAGGGGTTCCAGCCCCGTGTTCCGCACCAAACCGTCGTGGGTCGTGCGAGTCTCGCAGGGCTGCGTCAGTCGGTGGTGCCTGGCCGCACCTTCGGCCGGTTGGAACCGCATCCGGGTCGGGCGCGTCCGGCGGGCATGTCACACCATCGACGGCTTGCCGTCCCCTCCATCCTCGTCCCCGTCCTCGCCCTGACGATCGCGGCCTGCAGCGCGGGCGCCGGCGCATCGACCCCGCCCAGCGGCGCGCCGACCGCCCCCGCTTCCGGCGACCCGTCCACGGCGCCGAGCGGCACCCCGTCCGGCGACGCGATCGAGCATCCGACCGGCGCCACCGACGTGATCCTCCGGTACGAGGAGGGCGGCGGGTTCGTGATGCCGGGCTTCCTCGCGGCGTCGACGCCGCATTTCACGCTCTACGGCGACGGGACGATCGTCTTCCGGAACCCGGCCACGGAGATGCCGCCGGCCCAGGGCTCGGTCTTCACGTTCAACCCGCTGCGCACCGCGACCCTCTCGGAGGAGCAGGTCCAGGAGGTGCTGCTGGCGGCCCTCGGCGAGGGTGGGCTCGGGGTCGCCCGCGCCGACTATCCCAACGACATGGTCGCGGACGCGAGCACGGCGATCTTCACCGTCGATGCCGGCGGCCTCCAGAAGCAGGTCTCGGTCTACGCCCTCGGGCTCGATCTCCAGCCGGGTGACCCCGACGGGCCCGCGCGAGCCGCATTCGCGAAGCTCGCCGAGCGGCTCGCGAACTTCGACCAGGGCGGCACGATCCCGACGGACGTCTTCGTGCCGGCCGCCTACCGCGGCGTGCTGTTCGAGAGCCCCGGCGCCGTCGCCCCGGACATCAAGGCCTGGCCGTGGCCCGATCTCACCCCCGCCGACTTCAAGCCCGACGCCGACCCGAACGGTCTCCAGTTCCCGCATCGCGTCATGACGCCCGAGGAGATCGAGGCGCTCGGGATCACCGGCACGGAGGGCGGCTTCCAGGGGATGCTCATCACCGGCCCCGACGGCAAGACCTATACGTTCTCGCTCCGCCCGCTCCTCCCCGAGGAGTCCGCGTAGTCGATCCGCCGGCTCCGCTCACCAGCGCCGAGCGGATGGCGGTTCAGCGCAAGGCAGCGACGAGCAGGGCTCGCGAGCGTACTCGAGTACGTGAGCGGGCCCCGCGCAGTCGATAACGCGGCGCTGGGCCGTCAGGCGCCGGCGCTAGCCGGCTTCGGCGTAGCGCTCGCCGGCGTAGCTCACGAACCGGGTCTGCTTCTTCTTGAACCAGAGCTGGATCTCGCCGGTCGGGCCGTTGCGGTGCTTGGCGAGCTTGAGGTTGATGATCTCGCCGTCGGTCTCCTGATCGTCCGCGCCCCGCTCCTTGTCGCGCCACAGGAACATCACGAGGTCGGCGTCCTGCTCGATCGCGCCCGACTCGCGCAGGTCCGACAGTCGAGGCTCCTTGGATTCGCGCATCTCCGGCTGGCGTGACAGCTGCGACAGCGCGATGACCGGCACCGACAGCTCGCGGGCGAGTGCCTTGAGGCCGCGCGAGATCTCGGAGACCTCCTGCACCCGGTTGGCGTCGCGGTTGGTCGTCGTCGCCTGCATGAGCTGCAGGTAGTCGACCACCACGAGGTCCAGCCCGGCCTCCGCCTGGAGCCGCCGGGCCTTCGTCCGCAGCTCCATCGCCGAGATGTTCGGCGTGTCGTCGATGTACATCGGCGCCTCGGAGAGCGAGTTCATCGCCGGCGCGATCCGGGCGAAGTCGAGCTCCTCGAGGAAGCCGGTCCGCAGCCGCTGCGAGTCGATGTTGGCGACGCTGGACAGCATGCGCAGGACGAGCTGTTCCTTGCTCATCTCGAGGCTGAACACGCCGACGCTCTTGCCCTCCTTGACCGCGGCGTGCTCGGCGATGTTGAGCGCGAAGCTCGTCTTGCCGACGGACGGCCTGGCCGCGACGATCACGAGGTCGCTCTTCTGGAGCCCCGTCGTCAGGGCGTCGAGGTCCTGGAAGCCGGTCCGCACGCCGCTGATCTCACCGCGATGCGCGTGCAGGTAGTCGAGCCGGTCGTAGGCGTCGTGGAGCAGGGCCTTGAGCGGGCTGAAGCCGACGTCGACCCGCTTCTGGCTGACCGCGAACAGCTCCGACTCGGCGCGATCGATCGCCTCCTGGATCTCTGCCGGATCCTCGTAGCCGATCCCCGCGATCCGGCCGGCCGCGCCGATGAGGTTCCGCAGGACCGCCTTGCGCTCGACGATGCGCGCGTACTGCGTGACGTGGACGGCCGTCGGCGTCTCGTTGCTCAGGCTGGACAGATAGGCCCGACCGCCGATCGCCTCGAGCTCCTCACGCCGTTCGAGCGCCTCGGCGACCGTCACGATGTCGATGGGCTCGCGCCGCTCGAACAGCTCGAGGGCCGCCGCGTAGATGCGGCCGTTCGCCTGGCGATAGAAGTCCTCGGGACGCAGGAACTCGGCGATCTCGATGATCGCGTCGCGATCGATGAGCATCGCGCCGAGCACGGACTGCTCGGCTTCGAGACTTTGTGGCGGCAGACGATCGATCACTGGCGGGCGGACTCCGACGGCGGGTTGGGGGCGTCATTGTCCCGGCGGGAAGCCGGATCTCCCTCACCGAATGACCATGATCCGGGACCGCTCGGTCCACGGATTCAAGGCCGCTGTGCACAGGATGTGGACAACCTTGTGGACGCCGCGGCAGCTGGCGTCGGCATCCGGAACGCGGAACCGACGAATCCGCGTGTCGACGAACCGAGAATCGGCGGCCTCGGGCGTTCGAGGCCAAGGCGGATGGCGAGCACGAGAGCGAGCGCACTGATGTGCGTGAGCGAGCGCGCGGAGCCGTCCAACGCCGGCATCGGCCGCTCCAGGACGCCGCCGTCAGTCCAACTTGCGGATGACGCCGATGAGTTTGCCCTGGATGCGGACGTCGTCGTAGAACTGCGCCGGATACGCCGGATTGGCCGGCTGGAGTCGGATCTTGTCCTTCTCCTTGAAGAACCGCTTGAGGGTCACCGCGTTCTCTTCCACCTGGGCCACGACGATGTCGCCGTTGCGGGCGGTCGTCTGCGGGCGGATGAGGACGAAGTCCCCGTCGGCGATGTGCGCCTCGATCATCGAGTCGCCGCGCACCTTGAGGACGTAGGCATCGCCACCGGGGGCGAGCAGGTCCGGGACGGCCATGCTCTCCGAGGCATCCTGGTAGGCCTCGATCGGGCCGCCGGCGGCGATCTCGCCGATGATCGGGACGACCCGCGAATCGGCCGACGTGGCCTGCGGGACGAGCTCGCTCGACAGGCCCAGCTGGATGGCGGCGGTGGGCGTCAGCCGGATGGCCCGGCTCTGCGCGGCGCCACGCTCCAGGTAGCCGTCCCGCTCGAGGATCTGGAGATGGTGATGGACGGCGGAGGTCGAGGCGAGTCCCACGGCATGGGCGATCTCCCGCACCGACGGCGGGTACCCGCGCGCACGGAGCGTCGCGGCGATGAAATCGAGGATCCTGACCTTGCGATCGGCGTCGTGCTTCGTCACTCGCGCCTCCTTGGCATGCATGATACCGAACGGACGTTCGATGTCAAGGTCGGGCACGCTGGCGCCACGATCGATCGCTGGTAGACTCCCCGTTCCCGAGCGCGGCGAGGCCTCGGACCCACAACCCGGAGTCGATCTCGGATGGCCCGCAAGAAACAAGAGTCCAAGGGCGGCGGCTCGCCGATCGGTCGGTTGTCGATCGGCCGGATGCTGTCGCTGCTCGCGTTCATGCCGGTCGCCAGTCGCATCCCGGATTACGCCCGGCTCGTCACCGCGCTGGTCCTCGACGAGCGGATGCCGGCGAGCCGCAAGGCGCTGCTCGGCGCGGCGGCCGGGTATCTCGCCTTCGGGCGGGACATCGTGCCGGACGACATCCCGATCATCGGCGGGCTCGACGACCTCATCATCGTCGTCCTGGCGGTCGACCTGTTCCTCGACGGCGTCCCGGCCGAGCTGCTCGACGAGAAGCTCCGCGAGCTCGAGATCGACCGCGTCGCGTTCGATCGGGACATGGCCCAGGTCCGGCGCTTGACGCCGGGCCCGGTCCGTCGGACCATCCGTCGGCTTCCCGGCCTCGTGAGCAGCGCCGGGCAAGCCATCAATCAAAGCGGTCTCGGGCCCCGTGTGCGGGCCTGGATCTCCAGGGAGGAGCCCATCGCGTGAAGGTCATCCTGACGACGGACGTGCCCAAGCTCGGCAAGAGCGGGGAGATGAAGACCGTGGCCGACGGCTACGCCACGAACTTCCTCATCCCCCAGGGCGTCGCCGTTCCCGCCGCGGGCGGCGCGTATCGAGCGTGGCAGCACGACATCGCCAGCCGCGAGGACAAGCGCAAGCGCGAGCGGGAAGAGGCCGAGATCGCGGCGACCCGGATCGCCAGCACCACCCTGACGATGGGCGTGAAGGTGGGCGAGGGCGGCAAGCTCTACGGCTCCATCACGGCCAAGGACATCGCCGATGCCCTGGCCCGGCGTGGGATCGACGTCGACCGCCACAAGATCGACCTCGAGGATCCCTCAAGTCGCTGGGCACGTACAAGGTCGCGATCAAGGTCTTCAGCGGCATGACGCCCGAGGTCACGATCATCGTCGAGCCCAAGGGCTGACCGACACCCGGCGGGTTGACCGACACCGGCTCGGCCGGTATCCGGCAGCCAGGGTTGGAGCGAGGCGCCATCGGCAGCCGGCCGGCCAGCCGGGCTGTGATAGCGTCCCGGCGACGCCCGCCGATCCGTCGCGGGCGACCTGAGGACCATCGATGACGTTCGCCCTGGCGCTGGCGCTCGTGGGCGTCCTGGGCGGGACGCTCGTGAGCTACGCGTACGACGACGACGCGCCCCTGCCGGTCCGCCTGGCGTACGGGGCCGCGACGGGCTTCGTGGCGCTGGCGATGGCCGGGTTCATCCTCGCCCACCTCGTCGGGCATCGCCACGGCGACGACCGTCGCCGGGATCCTCGTCGCCCTGCCGCTGCTGGCGCTCACGCGCACCGACGTGCGCGACCGCGTCGTCCTCGACATCCGCGCGACCGGCGCCGCACTGGGCGACGCCGTCCGCCGCCCCGGCCCTGCGGACGACCGGACCGCTCGTCTACGGCCGTCGCGATGATCGTCTTCCTCGTCCTCGTGTTCGAGCGGGTCATCGTCGAGGCGAACGGCACCCTCTCGACCGGGCTACGTCAACAACCTCGGGGACCTGCCGTTCCACCTGCAGGTGACCGCGAGCTTCGCGTTCGGCGAGAACTTCCCGCCCGAGGACCCGACCTACGCCGGCACGGGCTTCGCCTACCCGTACATGGCCGACTTCCTGGCCGCCCTGTTCGTGACGGCCGGGGCGACGATGGCGCAGGCCTACTTCATCGCGAACCTCGCGCTCGGCCTGTCGCTCGTCGCCCTGCTGTACCGCTTCACGCGGGTGCTGACGTTCGATCGGCTGGCGGCCTACATCGCGCCGTTGCTCGTGCTGTTCAGCGGCGGTCTTGGCTTCGTCATCCTGCTCGACGACGTGGCGGCCGGCGAGAACGGGATCGTCGGCGCCCTGACGACGATGACCCACGATTACACGATCACCGGCGAGGGCCCCTATCGCTGGGGCAACGCGATCACCACCCTGCTCGTGACGCAGCGGAGCCTGCTGTTCGGGCTTGCCGATCGCGCTCATCGTGTTCGTGCTGCTCTGGCGGCTGATCCACACCGACCGCGCCCGGTCGATGCATCTCGCGCTGGGCCGCCGGCATCCTGACGGGCAGCCTCCCGCTGGTCCATGCCCACTCGTTCGTCGTCGTCCTGGGCACCGCGTTCTTCATCGGCCTGTTCTTCCGCCAGTGGCGCGATCGGATGTGGCAGCCATGGGCGGTCTATGTCCTGGTCGCGCTCGCCCTCGCGCTGCCCGGCATCTGGTGGTCGACCCACGACAGCATCGCCAACGCCGGCACGTTCTTCGGGTTCGAGTTCGGGTGGGACCATCGCGAGGTGAACCCGGCCCTGTTCTGGCTGCTGAACACGGGCTTGTTCATCCCGCTCGCGATCGCCGGGGCCGATCTGGCCGGTCCGACCGCGCATCGCCAACCGGACGCTGCTCCTGTTCACTGCCGCGTTCATCGTCTGGTTCATCGTCCCGAACGTCATGAAGCTCGCGCCCTGGGTCTGGGACAACATCAAGGTGCTGTTCTACTGGTACGTCGGCTTCGTCCCGCTCGTCGCGCTGGTGCTCTCGCGGATGCTGCGCGCCGGTGGCGGGTGGCGCCCGCTCGGGGCGGTCGCGCTGGCCGTCCTCATGCTCGCCGGCGGCCTCGACGTCTGGCGGGTCGTGTCACGCCAGGTCGACTACCAGGAGTTCGAGCGCGGACGGGATCGCCCTGGCGGACCTGATCATGGAGGAGACCGCGCCGAGCGCCCTCATCCTCCACGCGCCCACCTACAATCCGCCGGTCTTCCTCACGGGCCGGCGGTCGCTCCTCGGCTATACCGGCTACATCTGGGCCCACGGGCTCGAATACGCTGAGCGGGAAGCGGACATCAAGCGCATCTACGCCGGCGAGGCCGACGCCGAGGCGCTGCTCGACAAGTACGGCATCGACTACATCGAGGTCACGCCGCTGGAGCGTGGCTCGATGGAGGTCGACGACGCGTTCTTCGAGCGATTCACGAAGGTAGGGGAGGCCGGTGCGTACCAGCTCTTCGCGGTCCCGCGACCGTAAGCGGGCACGGACGGCCGCGGCAGCGGCCGTTCCCGCGGCCCCGGCCGCCGCCACCGCGGACCAGGCGCGGGTCCGCGATCGACGAGGGCGACCGGTGGCGTGCCGCCGGACACGTCGGCGCCGCCTGCCGCGCGTCGGTCGGGCGGTCGGCTGCCGCCGGGCCCGGACGGACCGGCGTGGGCGGACCGGGCATTCATCCCGGCCGCGATCGTCATCCTGCTCGTCGCCGCCGCGCTCCGGCTGCCCGAGCTCGCGCTCAACCCGTTCCACCACGACGAGGGCGTGAACGGGTTCTTCCTGACCAACCTGCTGCGCGACGGCGTCTATCGCTACGACCCGGCGAACTACCACGGCCCGACGCTCTACTACTTCGCGCTCGTCTCGGCGTGGATCTTCGGCCTCACGACCGAGGCGATGCGGCTCGTGCCGGTGCTCTTCGGCATGCTGACCGTCGCCCTCGTCCTGCCGATGCGGCGGTTCGTCGGGCCACTGGCGGTCCTGACCGCGGCCGGGTTGCTCGCGATCTCGCCCGGCGCGGTCTATGTCTCGCGCTACTTCATCCACGAATCGATGCTCGTCGGACTCACGCTCGCCCTGGTCGTGCTCGCGTTCTGGTACCTCGACACCCGACGGCCGGTGTTCCTGCTGCTCGGCGCGGTGGTGCTCGCGCTCATCTTCGCGACGAAGGAGACCGGGATCATCAGCGTGGGCGTGCTGCTCATCGCGGCGGTCGTGTCCGGCTTCTACGTCCGCTGGCGGACGCCGGCGCCGGTGCGCCCCGCCAGCGCGGACGCGGCGATCCGCACCGGGATCCGGCGCTGGTCGGCGACGGCAGGGACCCATCGAGCTGGCGCGTGTCCATCCCGATGGAGCACCTGCTCGGCGCCGCGCTCGTGTTCGTCATCGTCTACGTCCTGTTCTACTCGTCGTTCTTCTCGAATTTCCCGCAGGGCATCATCGACTCGCTGGCGACGTTCATGGTCTGGACCCAGACCGGGGCGGCGACCCAGATCCAGCCGCCGCAGACCTACCTCGTCTGGATGCTCCGGGCGGATGCCCCGATCCTGATCCTCGGCACCATCGGCGGCCTGATCGCGGCGATCCGGGGTCGCGACCGGATCTGGGTGTGCATCGGGTTGTGGGCGCTGGGCACGACCGTCGCCTACTCGCTCGTCCAGTACAAGACGCCGTGGATCGTGCTCAACATGCTCGTCCCCCTGGCGTTGCTCGCCGGTCTCGCGATCGACGCGGCGTGGCGGTCGGTGCGCTGGCGGCTCGCCGTCCCGGTCGCCCTCGGGGCGTCGCTGCTGCTCAGCGGCTACCAGGCGATCGATCTCAACTTCGCGCGCTACGACGACGAGAACGCGTACCCGTACGTGTTCGTCCATTCCACCCGCGAGATGCTCGATCTCATCGACGAGATCGAGGCCACGGCCGAGCGGGCGGGGACCGGCAAGGAGACCGGCATCGTGTTCGTGACGCCCGACTACTGGCCGCTGCCGTGGTACATGCGCGACTACCCGCGCGCCGGGTTCTTCGGCTCGATCGTCGAGACCGAGGAGGCGATGATCGTCGCCAACGTGAACCAGGAGGCGGAGCTCGAGCCGCAGATCCGCGATCGGTACGAGCGGGTCGGCGAGTTCAACCTGCGCCCGGGAGTCGACCTCTCGCTGTGGGTGCGCAAGGACGTCCCACCGGCCTGACCTCGTGCGCCGTCAGGTTCGCGCAGACGCCAGACCGTGATGGCGCCATCCTCGCGTGGACCGCCTCGAACCGGTCACTCGCGGCGAAGTCGGTCGGCTCGCCGTCGTCGCATTCGAGCGCGCCCCCGGCCGACAGCACGTAGGTGGCGTCGTAGGGCGCCATCGCGGCCACGGCGGCGTCCGGACCGTCGCAGTACACGGTGTGGACGGCGGCCTCGCGGGGCGCCGGGTCGTACCCAAGGTTCGCCACGTACGGCCCGAAGGCGGTGATCCGGAGCCGACCGGCGAGGTCGACCGGGCTGTTGATGAACGCGTCGGTGACGAACACCGCGCGATCCGGCGTATTCCGCTCGATCCAGCGTCCGACCCGTTCCTGGGTCGGGATCGAGCGCCACCGCCGGATGCCAGGCGTGCCAGGTCGCGATGAGGGCCGGCGAGATGGCAGAGGCGAGGAGCACTGCCGCGATGACCGGACGGGGCCAATCGCGGATGAGCCACGCCGCGAGCACGGCCGCGGCGATCCACATCATCTGGAAGTACTTGTTCATGTCGAACTCGACCGCGCTCACGACGACGAGGTTCGGGACCAGGAAGAGCGTGACCAGCCACGCGGCGAGGAACGCGCGATTGGGCATGCGGCGAGCGACCAGCACGGCCACCACGGCGAGCAGCACGGGCAGGCCGAGGTTCGTGACGTAGAAGAAGAGCACGGCGCCCGGTCCCTCGGCGAGCCGGGCCTCGCTCCAGCCGAGCACGAACCGGAACGACCCTTCCCCGGCCTGGCGGGTCACGACGGGCAGGATGTACGGCAGCGCGAGCACGGCCGGGACGAGGAACAGCACCGCGTCGCGGGCGATCGTCCGGGCACGCCACGCCCCGCTCGTGATGACGAAGAGCCCGACGATGAGATAGGTCGCGGGGAACGCGTAGAAATGGAACGGTGCGAGCAGGGCGGCCAGGATCCCCGCGAGCAGCACGCCGGCCGGCCGGCGACCGACGCACGCCACCACGAGGAGGATGGCCGCCACCATCCCGGGCAGGCCGAGCGTCGTCGCGCGGTGCGGCAGGAACCCGGTGCCCATGATCGACGCGATCCGGAAGTACGGCCAGCCGTCGCTCCCACGAGTTGTCGTACGCGTGGGCCGTCACGAGGGCGACCGCGTCCCCGGCACCGGCGAGCAGGTCGGCCGCAAGGCGCAGCCAGCCCATCCCGCCACCGACGCAGACGAGGATCGTCGCGATCGTGGCGACCCGGCGGTCGCTCGTGAGTTGCACGGCAAGGGCCCACACGACGAGCGCCAGGACACCGGCGAACAGGGCGCTCGAGACGAAGAAGACCGGGATGATCGAGACGTCCGCGGCGGACGCGACGATGGCGCCGTGGAAGTCCGCGAACCAGTGGTACGTCAGTGGCTCGCCGGCGACGTACGGCACCTCCGGCGGGAAGTTGCCGTGGATGATGCTGGTGCCGATCGAGACGTGGACCAGGAAGTCGCTCCAGTTCCAGCCGCCCGAGATCCAGCCACCGGGCGTCTCGCGCCAGCCGTTGCTGCCGAGGACGACCAGGACGATCAGGCCCGACCGCGGCTGCGACGAGCCAGGCCGGCGCGTCCTCGCGGAGCGCGGATCCGATCGCGCGCGGGCACGTCTCGCGGTGACGGCAGCTCGAGCGGCGCGAGCCACCGATGGCGCAGCCGCGCGACCAGCGAGCGTCCCGACCATGAGGAGTGCCGTGCCGACGAGGACGGCGATCGGTCCGAACCCGCCGATCCGGCTGACGAGGTCGATCAGGTGGGCCGAGAGGTACGTGCTGGCGACCACGGCGACACCCACGGCTCCTGGTCGCGGCAGGTCCGGGGCGACACGACGGACGATGACCCAGCCCGGGACGGCGAACAGCCATGGCCACACGACGATGACCCCGAGCGAGTGGCACCAGCCACGTCGCGACGAGCGCCGCGATGACGACCACGACGCCCGCGATGACCCACGACGCCGGCAGCGGCTCGATCCCGAAGCGGTCGTCGGCGGTGGCGTGCACGAGGGTCGATGATAGCGACCGTGACCGACCGGACGATCCTCCACGTCGACCTCGACGCCTTCTTCGCGGCCGTCGAGCAACGCGATCGGCCGGAGCTTCGCGGCCGGCCGGTCATCGTCGGCGGCGACCCGACCGGTCGCGGCGTCGTCTCCGCCGCGAGCTACGAGGCGCGGCGCTTCGGCGTGCACTCCGCGATGTCGGTGCGCGAGGCGGCGCGGCGCTGTCCCGACGGCGTCTTCCTGCCGGTCGACGGGCGGCGCTACCAGATCGCGTCGCGCGACGTGATGGCGGTGCTGCGCCGGTTCACGCCGCAGGTCGAGCCGATCTCGATCGACGAGGCCTTCCTCGACGTCACCGGGTCGCGCGCGCTGTTCGGTGACGGGGCGACGATCGCCGCCGCGATCAAGGCCGCCGTCCGCGACGAGGTCGGGTTGACCGTCTCGGTCGGGGTCGCGACCACCAAGCTCGTGGCCAAGATCGCCTCGGACCTGCGCAAACCCGACGGGCTGGTCGTGGTGCCGCCCGGCGAGGAGGAGACCTTCCTCGCGCCGCTCGAGATCGGCCGCCTGTGGGGCGTCGGCGAGAAGACCGCCGCGGTCCTCGCCGAGTACGGCGTCCGGACGATCGGCGACCTCGCGGCGCTGCCACCCGACCTCATCGTGCGGCGGTTCGGGAAGCACGGCGGATCGCTGGTCGCCCGGGCGCGTGGCCGGGACGCCGATCCGGTCCACGAGGGCGATCCGGCGAAATCGGTCGGCCACGAGCACACGTTCGACACCGACACGAGCGATCCCGAGCTGATCGAGCGGACGCTGCTCGGCATGGCCGACGGCGTGTCGGGCCGGCTTCGCTCGGCCGGCGTGCGCGCCTCGACGATCGCCGTGAAGATCCGCGACTCGTCGTTCCGGACCATCACCCGCCAGCGCACGTTGCCCGAGCCGACCGACCTGACCGAGCCGATCTTCCGGACCGCGCTCGAGCTCGCCCGCCCCGAGGTCCGGGGCATCCGGGTGCGCCTCCTCGGCGTGAGCGCGTCCAACCTGGGGGAGCGGGAGCAGCTCGGCCTGTTCGCGACCGACGATCCGCGCCGCCGCGCCGCGATCGAGGCCGCCGATGCCCTCCGGCGACGCTACGGCGAGGATGCCGTCATGCGCGGCCGCCTGGTGGGCGCGCGGCTCCCCGCGCCGTTCGAGCGCGACCCGCGCAATCCGCTCGACCGGCGGGCGCGCGGGATGCCGACCGATGCTCGACACGATCCGCCGGTCGAGGCCGGCGAACGGGATCCCGACGGCTCGTTCGACGATGACACGCTAGCTGTCACGGACGTCGACGATGCTCCGTCCGACGGTGCTTGACATCGAACAGGTGTTCGGTCTACGGTGACGTCAGCAATCGAACAGACGTTCTGTCGACCGAGTGCCCCGGACGAGAGACGACCAGCGACCCGCCCCCGGAAAGGAGCCATCCTGATGGCATTCATCCGTGTCGAGCCGGTGCAGGTCCGAGTCCGGACCGACTGGTTCAGCGGTCGACCCCGTGAGATCACGTGGGGCGACGAGCGCCTGCCGATCACCCATCTCGCCGCGATCCGCGAGGAAGCGGCCGCCTATCCGGTCATCACCGGGCCGCGGACGCTCTTCGAGGTCGAGACCCCACGAGCGCGCCTGTCGCTCACCTATCAGCACCGCTCGCGGCGGTGGACGGTGACTGGCCTCGACGGACACCGCGCCGCCTGAGTCGCGTCGGCGGATGCCGGCGTTGCGGTCGCGACGCCGGCGACGTGCGCTCGCTCGTCGCCCTCCCTTGGCCTGCACAAGCGCCTGGCGCGTACGCCGCATCCAGACATCAGCCGGCACCTGGGGGTCGCCGGCGTCGCGGGACACGAATGGCCCTCCACCTTCGCTGTCCCTGATCGGTCACGGGACGGGCGCGCCGGTACCGCGCCCGTCCCGTCCCGTTTCCCGATCTCTCGACGCGCCGTGCGAGATGATCCGTCGGGCGCCGTCCCGCAACCTACAATCCCCACGTGGACCCCGCCGATCGCCCGGCCTCGTTTCGCTCCCTGTCCCTTGATGGCTTCACCGAGCGTCTCGCCTCGGCTGAGCCGGTGCCCGGTGGCGGCAGCGCATCGGCCGTCGCGGCGGCCCTCGCCGCCTCCCTCGTGGCGATGGTCGCCGCGCTGTCGACGGGACGCCCGAAGTACGCCCAGCACGAGGACCTGCTCGAGTGGGCCGGCGAGAGGGGCCGCACGCTTGCGGACCGCTTCCTGGCCATCGCCGATCTCGACGCGGCGGCATATGCGGGATTCGCCGCGGCCCTGAAGCTGCCCCGGACGACCGAGGCCGAGATCGATGCCCGATCGGCGGCGATGCGGAGTGCCGCGCGACACGCCGCCGAGGTGCCCCTCACCTGCGTCGAGGCCTGCCTCGATCTTGCCGGAGCCATCGAGGCACTCGCCGGCCGCAGCAATGTCAACGCATCGAGCGATCTGAACGTCGCTGCGCTGCTGACCGAGGCCGCCGCCCGGGGCGCCGCGGCCAACGTGGTCGTCAACCTGCCGTCGGTCGGCGACCCGGCGTTCGAGGATCGGATGATGCTGCGCGTCGACGAGCTGACCGATGCGATCGCCGACCTCGCCTCGTCCACACGGGAGGTGGTCGGCAGCGGCGCGCCCCGCGACCCCGTGCCCGCCGGATCGCGCTGACGATGCCGGCTGGGGTCGGTGCCCGACTCCTCGAAGGCGGACCCATCGCGGCCGAGATCCGTTCGGCCGTCACCGAGGACGTCGCGACCTTCACGGCGACGAACGGTCGCGCACCCGGCCTGGCCGTCGTCATCGTCGGGCGGGACGCGCCGTCGACGGTCTATCTCGAGCAGATCCTGCGCAGTTGCGCCCGGGTCGGGATCGCGTCGCGCTTCGTGGAGCTCGAGGGTGAGGCGACCGAATCGGCCGTGATCGACACGATCCGCGAGCTGAACGCCGACGAATCGGTCGACGGGGTCATCGTCCAGATGCCGTTGCCACCGACGATCCGGCTGCGCGCCGTCATCGACGCGATCGACCCCGACAAGGACATCGACGGCATCCACCCGCTGAACGCCGGTCTGCTGCGGCTCGGCTACGACGGCTTCCTGCCGGCGACCGCCCACGCGGCAGTCGAGATCCTCCGCCGCTCCGGGATCGAGATCGAGGGACGCGACGCGGTCGTCGTCGGTCGATCGGCGGTCGTCGGCATGCCGGCCGCATTCCTCCTGGTGCGGGAGGACGCGACGGTCACGGTCTGCCACCGACGCACGCGCGACCTGGCCGCCCACGTCGCCCGTGCCGATATCGTCGTGGTCGCCGCCGGCCAGCCCGGGCCTGATCACGGGCGCGATGCTCAAGCCGGGTGCCGTGGTCGTCGACGTCGGGATCAATGTCGTCGACGGCCACCTCGTCGGCGATGTCGACTTCGAGTCGGCGCGCGAGGTCGCATCGGCGATCACGCCCGTCCCCGGCGGCGTGGGGCCGCTCACCAACGCCTTGCTGCTGACCCACCTGATCCGCGCCGCCGAGCGCCAGACCGCGCTCGCCACCACTCCGATCACCGGTCCCTGACCGACCGCACCGACCGCCACGCACCGAGGAGATCGATGAGCTTCCCGTCCGACCTCGACATCGCCCGCTCGGTCACCCCGCGTCCGATCCGTGAGATCGGCGCCGAGCTCGGGATCCACGACGACGAGCTCGAGCTGTACGGCCCGACCAAGGCCAAGGTGACGCTCGAGGCCATCCGTCGCCTCGAGGCCGAGCGCCCGCGCGGCAAGTACGTGGTCGTCACGGCGATCACGCCGACTCCGCTCGGGGAGGGCAAGTCCACGACGACCGTCGGCCTCGCCCAGGGCCTCAACAAGATCGGGCACAAGGCGTCGGTCAACATCCGCCAGCCGTCGCTCGGGCCGGTCTTCGGGATCAAGGGCGGGGCTGCCGGTGGCGGCTTCAGCCAGGTCATCCCGATGGAGGACTTCAACCTCCACCTGACCGGGGACGTCCACGCGATCGGCGCGGCGCACAACCTGGCCGGCGCGTTCATCGACAACAGCCTCCACCACAAGAACCCGCTGGGGATCGATCCGCACGGGATCATGTGGCCGCGCGTGGTCGACATCAGCGATCGGGCGCTGCGCCACGTCGTGATCGGTCTCGGCGGCCGCGAGGACGGCGTCCCACGGGAGACCGAGTTCGTCATCACCGTCGCCTCGGAGGTCATGGCGGTCCTGGCGCTCGCCACCGATCTCCACGACCTGCGTGCGCGGCTCGGCCGGATCGTGCTGGCGACGAGGGTCGACGGCTCGCCGGTCACGGCCCAGGACCTGGGCGTCGCCGGTGCGATGACGGTGCTGCTGCGCGACGCCATCAAGCCGAACCTGCTGCAGACGCTCGAGGGCGGACCGGCCTTCGTCCACTGCGGGCCGTTCGGCAACATCGCCCACGGCAACAACTCGATCATCGCCGACCGCCTCGCCCTGGCGACGAACGAGATCGTCTGCACGGAGGCGGGATTCGGGGCCGACATGGGCGCCGAGAAGTTCTTCGACATCAAGTGCCGGGCGTCGGGGCTCGCGCCGGATGCGGCCGTCGTGGTCGCCACCGTCCGGGCCCTCAAGATGCACGGCGGGGTCGGCAAGATCGTCGCCGGCAAGCCGCTCGACGCGGCCTTGCTCGCCGAGAACGTCGAGGCGGTGCGGACCGGCGCCTCGAACCTTGCCGCCCACATCGAGATCGTCCGGCGCTACGGCATCCCCGCGGTCGTCGCGATCAACGCGTTCCCGACCGATACGCCGGCCGAGGTCGAGGCGATCCGCGAGGTCGCCCTGGCCGCCGGCGCCCGCGATGCGGTGGTGGCCACCCATTTCGTCGATGGCGGTGCCGGTGCGACCGCGCTGGCGGAGGCGGTCTGGGCCGCGACCGAGGATCCGGCACGCTCGTTCCGGCTGCTCTACCCCGACGACGCGCCGCTCGGCGAGAAGATCCACACGATCGCCACGCAGATCTACGGCGCCGACGGGATCGAGCTGACACCGGCGGCCCAGCGATCGCTCAAGCAGTACGAGGCGATGGGCTTCGGGAACCTGCCGGTGTGCATGGCCAAGACGCAGTACTCGATCAGCCATGACGCGGGCCTCAAGGGGCGCCCGTCCGGGTTCACCGTCCCGATCCGCGAGATCCGGCTCTCAGCCGGGGCCGGCTTCATCACGCCGATCTGCGGCGAGATGCGCACGATGCCCGGCCTGCCGTCGAGACCGGGCGGCGAGAACATCGACATCGACAAGGACGGGAACGTCGTCGGGTTGTTCTAGCGCCCGGCGACGGCGACGGCGACGCCGACGGCCGTCGCGACGGCGACCGCTACCCGTCCTGGCGGCGGCGCAGGACCACGAACGCGCCGGCGACGACGCCGCCGGCGAACAGCACGGCGAGGACGATCGGCACGACGCCGTCGAGCGCCGATCCTGGTTCCGGCTCGGGTGCGGCGGCCGGTGACGGCTCCGGGACGGTGGCCGCGCCGAAGACGGCGACCGCGTCGGCGAGCAGGGTCTGCCCGACGTCCGAGTCGAGCGGCGCGTGCGTCGTGCACAGGTGCACGTCGAACCGACCGGTGTCGTTCCGTGTCGCGGCGAAGATCCATTCCGTGCCCAACCCGGGCGCGACGGTCCCGCACATGCCGCCCATCGGGTCGACGAAGCCGGCCGGATCGAGCATGACCTGGGCGACCGGCGGCGCTGCGCCACGGAACCAGCGGGTCAGGACGACGGGTACCCCGTCGGGTCCCTGCGGCCCGGCGATCCCGGTGAAGACGGAGATCGACGCGTCCGCCGCCGCGGCGTCCATCGCGGATCGACCCGGCTCCGGCGCCATGCACGAGCAGGCGACGACCACGCGTGGGGTGACGAGCAGCACGAGCGCGAAGATCGTGAGGATCCCGACGATCCTGACGAGCGGCCGGGCGATCATGCCCGTCGACGACGGGCGTCCCGCCGATGTTCCGTGCCGGACGGCCGCCGGGGTCAGGCGATCGGGGCGGTCGCGAGGACGAAGCAGAGGACCATGACGAGCCCGACCGCCACGCCCACCGCCCCCGCGCCCCAGGCGCGGACATCGATCGGGCCGAGGCCGTCGTCGCCGTGCGCATGGTCGTCATGCCCGTGGTCGTCGCCATGGTCATCGGGCGCGTGATGGGCGACCGCGCCGTCGTGGCCGGGCACGTCGTCCTGGTGCGGATCGGGATGCGTCGTCGTGGTTCGTGTCCTCCGCGGTCATTCTGGCAGACGACGGCGTGGACGATCGCGCCGATGGCGGCCGCTAGACTCGCCCGGCGTGACAGCCATGACTGAATCTGGCGAGGATCCGGGCCTCGTCGCCAGTCTCCGCGGGCTCGACGGGAACGGCCGGCTCCTGTTCCTGATGCGCACCCTGCGGATGTTCGGCTACGGCTTCCTGGCCGTGGTGCTCGTCCTGTACCTGGCCGCGGCCGGGCTCGATCCGCTCACGATCGGCATCGTCCTGACGCTGACGCTGCTCGGCGACGCCATCCTGTCGCTGTGGCTCACCACGAACGCGGACCGCCTCGGGCGTCGGCGCGTCCTCGTCGCGGGTGCCGGCCTGATGATCGCGGCGGGGGTCGTCTTCGCGTTCACGAGCTGGGTGCCGCTCCTCATCCTTGCCGGCGCGCTGGGTGTCATCTCGCCGACGGGGAACGAGGTGGGCCCGTTCCTCGCGGTCGAACAGGCCGCGCTGGCGCAGACCGTCTCAGCGCGCCGCCGCACGGCGACGTTCGCCTGGTACAACCTCGTCGGCTACGTGGCGACCGCCACCGGGGCGCTGGCGCCGGGCTCGTCAGCCAGGCCCTCCTCGACGGCGGCCTCGCGGCGGTCGATGCGTATCGGGCGGTCGTCGTCGGGTATGCGCTCATCGGCGGCATGCTGGTCATCGGGTTCTGGCGGCTCGGCGCCGCCATCGAGGCGCCGCCGCCCGCGACGGCATCGCGACGGGATCCGCCGACGATTCGGGCTCGGTCGGTCGAGGGGCGTCGTCCTCCGGCTGTCCGCGCTCTTCTCGCTCGACGCGTTCGCCGGCGGCTTCATCCCGCAGAGCCTCATGGCCTACTGGTTCCACCTCCAGTTCGGGGTCGAGCCGGTTGCCCTCGGCGCGATCTTCTTCGGGGCGAACCTGCTGGCTGCGGTCTCGTCGCTGTCGGCGGCCCGGATCGCGGCGCGCTTCGGGCTGATCAACACGATGGTGTTCACCCACCTTCCCTCGAACGTGCTCCTGCTGCTCGTGCCGCTCATGCCGACGCTGCCGCTGGCGGTGGTGGTCCTGCTCCTCCGCTACACGCTCAGCCAGATGGACGTGCCGACACGCCAGTCGTACGTCATGGCGGTGGTCGAGCCCGACGAGCGGTCGGCGGCGGCCGGCGTCACCGGCATCGCCCGGACGACCGGCGCCGCGATCTCGCCATCGATCGCGTCCGTGCTCGTCGCGAGCGCCGGGTATGCGGCGGTCCCGTTCTACCTCGCCGGCGGGCTGAAGATCGTCTACGACCTGCTGCTGTACCGCGAGTTCCGCCAGGTGCGGCCGCCGGAGGAAGCGCCCGGCTGACGTCGGGACGAGCCGGTCCCCGGTGTCGGTCAGGCGGCGGAGGCGGCGCGGCGCGGCTTGATGATCCGGAACCAGATCCAGGCCAGGGCGATCACGACGAGCACCGCGAGCACCGCGTACTCGAAGCGCTTCAGGATGCCGCCGATCGTCTCCCAGTTCGCCCCGAGCTGGACCCCGGCGAACACGAGCGCCGCGGTCCACGGCAGCGACCCCAGGAACGTGAAGATCGTGAATCGCCCCACGCGGCATGTGCGCGACGCCGGCCGCGAACGACACGAGCGAGCGGATGATCGGCAGCATCCGCCCGAAGAAGCTGGCCGCCTGGCCGTGGCGGGCGAAGAACGCATCGGCGCGGTCGAGGTCCGCGGGCGTGATGCCGAGGTACCGCCCCCACCGCTCGATGATGGGTCGCCCGCCCCAGGCGCCGATCGCGTAGGCGATGAGCGCCCCGACCGTCGCCCCGAGCGTGCCCGCCAGCACCGTCAGCCAGTAGTTCCAGGGCGCGCCGCTGATCGGTTCGAGGGCGGTGCCCTCGCCGACGAGGAAGCCGGCGAACGGGAGCACGATCTCGGACGGGATCGGGATGACGACGCTCTCGATGGCGACCCACAGCGCCACGCCGAGGTAGCCGACCGCCTCGTAGATCTGGGTGACCAGGTCGCGGACCGGCCCGTTCAGGAAGTCGAACACGGCCGGGAGCATAGCCGACTATCCTCGGACCCGTGACCGAACCGATGGTCCCCCATCGCGACCCCGACCCCGGACCCCGTCCCGCCGGCGATCGCACTCGTCCGGTCGTGCTGACCGGCGCCGACCTGACCATCGACGACGTCGAGGCGGTCGCGCGCGACGACGCTCCGGTGCAGCTCGACGTCCATGCCCGCGCGCGGATGCAGGAAGCCCGCGACGTCATCGAATTGCTCGTCGCCGAGGGCGCGGTCGTCTATGGCGTGACGACCGGGTTCGGCGATCTCGCGTCGACGTTCATCGAACCGGCACAGGCGGGCCGCCTCCAGGAGAACCTCCTGATGAGCCACGCGGCCGGGGTCGGCGACCCGTTCCCGCGCGAGATCGTGCGGGCGATGCTCCTGCTGCGCGCCAACACCCTCGCGCTCGGTCACAGCGGCTGCCGCCCGCTGCTCGTGGATCGCCTGCTGGAGCTGCTGGCGGCCGGCATCCACCCGCAGGTGCCGGAGCAGGGGAGCGTCGGCGCGTCGGGCGACCTCGCGCCGCTCGCCCACCTGGCGCTGCCCCTCATCGGTCGTGGCCAGGTCGAGTACCGCGGCCAGGTCGTGCCGGCGCTCATCGCCCTGCGCGAGGCCGGCCTGGAGCCGCTGATCCTGGAGGCGAAGGAGGGTCTCGCGCTCCTGAACGGCACCCAGATGATGAGCGCGATCGCGGCCCTGTTCCTCGCCGATGCCGACCGCCTGGTGCGCACCGCGAGCGTGGCCGCCGCGCTGAGCGTCGAGGCCCTGCTGGGCACGGACGTCGCGTTCGCGGCGGCCTACCAGCTGGCACGTCCGCACCCCGGGCAGGTCGCGGTGGCGGCGCAGTTGCGATACCTGTTGCGTGACAGCGAGCTGCAGGCCTCGCACCACGGTCACGCCCACAAGGTCCAGGATCCGTACTCGCTGCGCTGCGTCCCGCAGGTCCACGGCGCGGTGCGCGACGCGCTCGACCACCTGCGCCGGGTCCTCGATATCGAGCTCAACTCCGCCACCGACAACCCGCTCGTGTTCCCGGGCGGTGGCGTCGCCGCCGTCGACACCATCGCGACCGGTGGCGGCCGCGTGATCAGTGGCGGCAACTTCCATGGCGAGCCCATCGCGCTCGCGCTCGACTTCGCAAAGATCGCGGTCGCGGAGCTCGGCTCGATCAGCGAGCGCCGGACGGCGCTCCTCGTCGACGCCCGGCTCAACGGCGGGCTGCCGCCATTCCTTGCCCCGGGCTCCGGGGTCGAGTCGGGGATGATGATCTACCAGTACACCGCCGCCGCCCTCGTGTCAGAGCACAAGGTCCTCGCCCACCCCGCCTCGGTCGATTCGATCCCGACGAGCGCGAACCAGGAGGACCACGTGTCCATGGGGTCGATCTCCGCGCGGCACGCCCGGGCCATCCTGGCCGGCGTCGAGCGCATCCTCGCGATCGAGCTCATCGTCGGCGCCCAGGCGCTGGATCTTCGGCTGGCCGCGGAGCCCGAGACGTTGCGTCCCGGCGCGGGCGTGGCCGAGGCGCACGCGCGGATCCGCACCGTGATCACGCATCTCGAGCGCGACCGCGAGCCCGGGCCCGACCTTGCCGCGGGGACGACGCTCGTCCACCGCGGCCGCCTCGCGGACCTCGCCGAACCGAAGCCCGCCTAGCGCGCCATGCGGCCGAAGATCCCGTGCCGGCGCGCGTCGCTGGCGGCGGTCTCCTGCATGGCCGGATCCTTCCAGTAGCCGACCCGGCGGAGGATCGCCTCGATCTCGTCCAGGTACGGGCGACCTTCGCGTCGCTCCGAGAGCCACGCCAGATAGCCCGGATCGACCCGGGCGATCTCGCCCATGGACCAGCCGATGTGGCGTCCGAAGTCCAGGACGCTGCCGGACGGGCGGCCGGGAGCCGGCCCGGCACCACCCGTGCCGTCCCTGCTCGCGGGTCCTGCTCGTCCGCCGGGTCCCGGCAGCTGTGCCGGACACGGCTGCGTCGTGGGCGGCGCGCGCATCGCGGCGGCCGATCGTGTCGAACGCGATGTTGATCAGCGTCATCCGGGCCGTCGCGTCATCGCCCGCGATATCGGGGTGGTAGGTCCGCGCCAACGACCGATAGGCGGCGACGATCGTGGCGTGGTCCGCCGTTCGGGTCACCCCGAGTGTGGTGTATGGGTCGTCCGCCCCCGGTTCGGCCATTCGGTCGTGGGCTCCCTCTTGCGATGCGCGCCAACTCTACCGGGTGCCGCCGACCGCCGACGAGCGCCATCGCGCGGTCTCGCTAGACTCGGGCGGTCATGGACACACGCGGCGTCATCACGATCATCGATGTCACGGACGAGGCCATGTTCGGGCGGATCCCGCCCTGCGCCGACCCGGGTTTCGACCATCGGTCGTGCGACTACTGGGAGGATGCCGACCGCGGGACGAAGGCCATCCGGCTCGACTGGCTGGAGCCGCCGCGAGCAGCTCCCGAGCCCGCGCCGCGATCGCCGCTGGCGTCGCCGGCCACCAACCCGTTCCTCGCGGATCGCGAGGCGCTGGCGGACAACCCGTTCGCGCTGGCGGGCCCCGGCGGCGATGCCATCGTCAACCCGTTCGTCGCCGGCGACGAGCGAGCGCTGACGACAACCCCTTCGCGCCGCGCCGGCCGGCGCGCGCGTCCGTCGACGACGCGGCGCCGCCGAAGCTGCGGCTGCTCGGCCGCGGGCTGGGCGTCGTGGGGAGCTACGCGAAGGTCCTGCTCGTCGACGACCGGCCGGCCGCGTACTGCCAGTTCGGGCCCTTGACCGCGTATCCGCGGGCCCAACGGACGCGCGACCTCTATCCGGCACTCCCCGACGCGCCGCTCCCCGCGGTCATCACCTGTATCGCCTCGACGACCGCGGCACGCGGCCAGGGCCTGGCCCGTCGCCTCGTGGACGCGGTCTGCGACGACCTCGCCGGCCGTGGGTTCGCCGCGGTCGAGACGTACCCGGAGGCGGGCGCCCGCCCGGACGCCACGAGTGCCGCGACCCCCGAGTTCTGGCTGACGATCGGGTTCGCCCGGGCGATCGACGACGCACGCTTCCCCGTCATGCGCCGCGAGCTCACGTGACCCCGCGCGCGACCCGCCTGGCCGTCGGCGTCGCGCTCGCGCTGACCGTGTTCGCCTGCGCGCCCGCCGGGCCGACCCCGTCCGCGACCCGTGCGCCGGCCGGGGTCGCCACCCCGACGCCGACCGGCGACGACCCCTCCGACGAGCCCGAGCCCTCCGAACCCCCCGAGGGGTCGGGCGGCACGGTCGCGGTCGATCCGTCGCTGCTTGCCATCCTGCCCGCGCGCCTCGAGGAGGTCGAGGTCGAACCCGATCTCGAGACCGCCGCGGAGGTCGCGTCGGATCCGGCGCTGCAGGGTGTCGTGGCGGCGATGGCTGCCGCCATCGCCGTCGGATCGAGCGACGTCGAGGACCCGGACTACGCCGTCGCCTCGGTGGTGCGCCTGCTGCCCGGCATCTTCACGCAGGCCTTCCACCGGGACTGGCGGGACAGCTTCGACGCCGTCGTGTGCGACCAGGCGGGCGGGATCGAGGGCCACGCCCAGGCCGACATCGCCGGGCACGACACGTTCATCACGACGTGCACCGGCGGGGTGCGGACGTACCACGTCCACAGCACCGATGCGGCCGGCGACGATCTCCTGATCTCGATCCAGGCGTTCGGCGAACGCCGCTTCGGCGAGCTCATGGTGACCGGGTTGACGGAGTAGCCTGTCCGCCATGTCCGGCTCCGGTCCACGTCCCGTCCGTGCCCCCCGGGGCCCCGAACTGACCTGTCGCGGCTGGGCCCAGGAAGCGGCCCTGCGCATGCTCATGAACAACCTCGACCCCGAGGTCGCCGAGGACCCGGACCACCTCGTCGTCTACGGCGGCACCGGGCGTGCCGCGCGGTCGTGGGATGCCTTCGACGCGATCGTCCGCGAGCTGCGGGTGCTTGGCGACGACGAGACGCTGCTCGTCCAGTCCGGCAAGCCCGTGGGCGTGCTGCGGACGCACGAATGGGCGCCACGGGTCCTCATCGCGAACTCCAACCTCGTCGGCCGCTGGGCGACGTGGGAGACCTTCCGCGAGCTGGAGCAGGCCGGGCTGACGATGTACGGCCAGATGACCGCCGGCTCGTGGATCTACATCGGCACGCAGGGGATCCTGCAGGGCACGTTCGAGACGTTCGCGGAGGCGGCACGACAACACTTCGGCGGGTCCCTGCGCGGCACGGTGACCCTCACCGCGGGGCTCGGCGGGATGGGTGGCGCGCAACCGCTCGCGGTCACGATGAACGAAGGGGTGTGCCTCGCCATCGAGGTCGACCCGGCGCGTGCGCAGCGGCGGCTGGACATCGGCTACGTCGACCGGCTCACGCACGATCCGGCGGAGGCGCTCGCCTGGGCGCGCGAGGCCGCTGCGCACGGCGACGCGCTGTCCATCGCGCTCGTCGGGAACGCCGCGGAGATCGAGCCCGCATGGGCGGCCGCCGGCGAATGGTTCGACCTCGTGACCGATCAGACCTCCGCGCACGACGCGTTGGGCGGCTACATCCCCGCGGAGATGACGCTGGGTGACGCGATCGAACTGCGCGAGCGGCTCCCCGCGGAGTACGAGCATCGCGCGCTCCAGGCGATGGCCGCGCATGTCCGCGCGATGCTCGCCTTCCAGCGCGCGGGTGCCGTCGTGTTCGACTACGGCAACAACCTCCGCGCCCAGGCACACGAGGCCGGTGTCGCGGACGCCTTCGACTACCCCGGTTTCGTGCCGGCGTTCATCCGGCCACAGTTCTGCGAGGGCCGCGGGCCGTTCCGCTGGGCCGCCCTGTCCGGCGACCCGGCCGACATCCTCCGTACCGACCAGGCGATCCTCGAGCTCTTCCCCGACGATGCCGGTCTCCACCGCTGGATCGCGATGGCCCAGGCGCGGGTCCCGTTCCAGGGCCTCCCGGCGCGGATCTGCTGGCTGGGCTACGGCGAGCGAGCGCGGGCCGGCGCCGTCGTTCAACGACCTCGTCGCCGCGGGCGAGGTGTCGGCGCCGATCGTGATCGGGCGCGATCACCTCGATGCCGGCTCCGTGGCGTCCCCCAATCGCGAGACGGAGGCCATGGCCGACGGGTCGGACGCGATCGCCGACTGGCCGCTGCTCAACGCCCTCGTGAACACCGCCGCGGGTGCGTCGTGGGTCTCGATCCACCACGGCGGCGGCGTCGGGATCGGGTACAGCCAGCATGCGGGGATGGTCGTGGTCGCCGATGGGACCCCCCTCGCGGCCGAGAAGCTGGCACGCGTCCTCACCACGGACCCCGCGATGGGTGTCCTGCGTCACGTCGACGCCGGGTACGACCGTGCGATCGAGGTGGCCCGCGAGCGTGGCCTGCACGTTCCGATGCTCGACGGCTGACCCCTCGTTGACGTTCTGTCAACGTTCACGAGGGAGCCTCAGGACCAATGGTTCCGGGCATCGGGAAGAAGGGGTCCCGTCCTGGTATGGCCCGGCCTGATAGTTTGGTCGAACGGCGAATCCTGTCGACCTGTCAGCCCCGAGGAGGCCCGCCTGCCGTGCGTCATCCCGCCCGCCACCCCTCACGTCATCCAACCTCACGAGCGGCGATCCTCGCCCTGGTCCTCGCCGGCAGCCTGCTGCCCACGGCCACGGCCGCCGCGTTCACCGTCGATCCGGCCACGGTCTGGATCAACGAGATCCACTACGACAACGCCGCGACGGACGTCGGGGAGGGCGATCGAGATCGCCGGACCGGCCGGGACGGATCTCTCGGGCTGGACCGTCCGGCTCTACAACGGGGCCGGTGGCGCCGTCTATCTCAGTCGGGCCTCTGACCGGCGACGATCCCGGACCAGGAGAACGGGTACGGGACCACCATGGTCCCGGACCTGCCGGCCGGGATCCTGCAGAACGGATCGCCCGACGGGATCGCCCTGATCCACAGCGGCGTCCTCGTCCAGTTCCTCAGCTACGAGGGCACGTTCGCCGGGCGTCGGCAGCGAGGCCAACGGCATCACGAGCACCGATATCGGCGTCTCCGAGGACGGCGCCGGCCCGGTCGGCGACTCCCTGCGCCTCATCGGCACCGGCACCACGTACCAGGACTTCACCTGGGCGCCGACAGCGCCGAACTCGTTCGACGCCCCGAACCAGGGCCAGACGCTCGGCGAGCCGCCGGAGGATGACGCCCCGACCGTCGACGAGACGACGCCCGCCGAAGGTGCCGACGACGTCGCGGTCGACGCGGACCTGTCGGTCACCTTCAGCGAGTCCGTGTCGCTCGACGACGCGATCTCGCTCGACTGCGATGGCGCCGTCGATGTCGCCGTCAGCGCGAGCCCGGCCACGACCTTCACGATCGACCCGACCGCGGACCTGCCCGAAGCGACCGACTGCACGCTGACCGTCGCGGCGACCGGCGTCAGCGATGAGGACGCGATCGATCCCCCTGACGGGATGGACGCCGACTTCACGCTCGACTTCACGACGTTCAGCCCGCCGCAGCCCGCCCCGGACCTCGTGATCAACGAGATCGACTACGACCAGGCGAGCACCGACACGGCCGAGTTCCTCGAGATCAAGAACGTCGGCGAGTCGTCAGCGAGCCTGGATGGCGTCAGCCTCGACTTCCGCAACGGCGCCAGCGGCGGTTCGGCGAACTACCGGACGTTCCCGCTCCCGAACGTGAGCCTCGCCGCGGGCGACTACTTCGTCGTCTGCGCCAACACCGCGAACACGCCGAACTGCGACCTCGACGTCGCGCCCGACACCGACCTGATCCAGAACGGCGCCCCTGACGCGGTCGCCCTTGTCTTCGACGGCTCGATCGTCGACACCGTCAGCTACGAGGGCAACACCGCCCGGATACACCGAGGGCTCGGCGACCACGGTCCTCGACGATGCGGTCGGCTTCACGAGCATCAGCCGCTGCCCGGACGGCACCGACACCGACGACAACAACGCCGACTTCCTCCTGCGCGGCTCCACGCCCGGCGGCTCCAACGCGTGCCCGGGCGTCGACCTCGCGCCGACAGGTCGACCCACGACCGCCCGCGGAACGGCGCCCTCGGCGTCGCCCTCCAGGCCAACGTGTCGATCACCTTCAGTGAGCCGGTCAACGTCGCGGACCCGTGGTTCACGATCGATTGCGAGAGCACCGGCATCCACACCGCCGCGGTCAGCGGCGGCCCGACGACCTTCACGCTCGACCCGGACGCTCGACTTCGCCGAGGCCGAGGAGTGCCCGGTCACCGTGACCGGCACCGCGGTCACCGATCAGGACGCCGACGATCCGCCGAACGACATGGCCGGCGACCACACCTTCACCTTCACCGCGATCGATATCGAGGCCTGCGGCGACCCCGTCACGCCCATCCACGACATCCAGGGCACAGGGCTCGCGAGCCCGTTGGTCGGCCAGAGTGTCGCGATCGAGGGCGTCGTGGTCGGCGACTACCAGCCCGACGAGGCGTTCGAGGGCTTCTTCGTCCAGGACGAGGACGCCGACGTCGACGCGAACCCCGCGACATCGGAGGGCATCTTCGTCTTCGATGATCTCTTCGGCGTCGACGTCGCCGCCGGCGACCACGTCCGCGTCCGCGGGACGGTCACCGAGTTCAACGACCTGACGGAGCTCGGCACCGTCTCGCTGGTCGTCGTCTGCGGCGCGGGAACGATGCCCACGCCCAGCGAACCGACGCTGCCGGTCACGACGATCGACGACTGGGAACCCTTCGAGGGCATGCTCGTGACGATCGAGCAGGAGCTCACCGTCACCGAGACCTTCGGCCTCGGCCGCTTCGGCGAGGTCGCGCTGTCCGTCGGTGGCCGGCTCGACACGCCGACGAACGTCGTCGCCCCGGGTGACCCGGCGATCGCGCTCCAGGACCTGAACGACCGGAGCCGCATCCTCCTCGATGACGGCAACAGCTTCCAGAACATCGACCCGACCCGCTACCCGCAGGGCGGCCTGTCGGCCTCCAACACCCTGCGCATCGGCGACACCGTCGACGGTCCGCTGACCGGCGTCCTCGACTTCGCGTTCGACGTCTACCGCATCCAGCCGGTCGGCCCGATCGACTTCGTGGCGGACAACCCGCGCCCGGCGGCGCCCGCCCCGGTCGATGGCAACCTCACGGTCGCGTCGATGAACGTGCTCAACTACTTCACGACGCTCGACACGAACCCTGGCAGCGGCAATGGCCCCGACATCTGCGGCCCCGGCGAGAACCTGGAATGCCGCGGTGCCAACACGACCTTCGAGCTCGATCGCCAGCGCGCCAAGATCATCAGCGCCCTGCGTCGGCCTCGATGCCGACATCGTCGGCCTCATGGAGATCGAGAACAACGACCACGAGGCGGTCGCCGACCTCGTCGACCGCGCTCAACGCGGTGCCGGACGGCGACGAGTACGCCTTCATCGACACCGGCACGATCGGCACGGACGCCATCAAGCTCGCGCTGATCTACAAGACCGCGGCGGTCACGCCGGTCGGCGACCACGCGATCCTCGATTCGAGCGTCGACCCGGCGTTCATCGATACCCGGAACCGCCCGTCCCTGGCCCAGACCTTCGAGCGCAACGCCACGGGAGCGCGGCTCACCGTGGTCGTCAACCACCTCAAGTCCAAGGGCTCGGCGTGCGCCGGCGACCCCGATACCGGTGACGGCCAGGGCAACTGCAACGGCACGCGCGTCGGCCGCGGCCGGTGCGCTGATGACCTGGCTCGCCGGTGACCCGACCGGCTCGCGGCGATCCGGACGTCCTGCTCATCGGCGACATGAACGCCTACGCCAAGGAAGATCCGATCGCGGTCTTCGAGGACGCCGGCTACGTGAACACGGTCGCCGCCGAGCTCGGCGAGCACGCCTACTCGTACGTCTTCGAGGGCCAGTCCGGCTACCTCGACCACGCGCTCGCCAGCCCGTCGCTGGCGGCGCAGGTCACCGGCGTCGCCGAATGGCACATCAACGCCGACGAACCGAACGTGCTCGACTACAACACCGACTTCAAGCAGCCCGGCCACGTGATCACGCTCTACGCGCCGACCGCCTACCGGTCCTCCGACCACGACCCGGTGCTCGTCGGGCTGCAGCTCGACGCCACGCCGACCGTGGACGCCAACGGACCGTATGCCGTCGTCGAGGGCGAGTCGATCACGCTCAGCGCGACCGGTGTCGAGCCCGATGGACAGGCGCTGACGTATGCCTGGGACCTCGACGGCCTGCCCGGCTTCGAGACGCCGGGCCAGTCCGTCACGTTCTCCGCGGCGAGCCTGCTCGCGCCCGACAGCCGACCGGTCGCGGTGCAGGTCACGGGTCCGACCGGCCTGACCGCGACGGACGCGACGGTCGTCGACATCATCTGGGACTTCGAGGACTTCTCGGGTCCCGTGGACCCGGACGGGCTCAATGTCGTGACCGCCGGCCAGTCCGTGCCGTTCAAGTTCGGTCTTGCCGGCAACCAGGGCATGGCGATCCTCGACGGGACCCCGACTCTCCAGCGGACCGACTGCGTGTCGGGCGCGCCCATCAACGGCCCGATCACCGTCAGCGGGACCGGACCGATCTACGACGCCGTCGCGGACGAGTACACCTACACCTGGAAGACCCTGAAAGACTGGGCTGGCTGGTGCGGGACGTTCACGCTCCGGCTGGACGACGGGACGAGCCACAGCGCGCGGTTCCGCTTCAAGGCCTGACCGACCGCGCCGGTAACGGCGCCACCCGATCGACGCCGGTGGCGGGTTCGCCCGCCGCCGGCGTTGCGCATGTCCGGGCGGTCGACACGGCCGCCTGCGGGCCGTCGGTCCGGTCCGACGGGCGGCGGGTCGACGGTCCGATTGCGGGCTGAGCCACCGGGCGGGGAGCCGGGTCGTTAGCATCGTCGTGTGCTCGTCGAATCAGTCCCCAACGTGTCCGAGGGACGCCGCCTCGACGTCGTCGACCGGATGGCCGATGCCATCGCCACGGTCCCGGGCGTGTACCTGCTCGACCGGACCAGCGACGCCAGCCACAACCGTTCGGTGTTCACGCTCGCGGGCGAGCATGACGCCGTGACCGAGGGGCTCGAACGGCTCGTCGCGACGGCCATCCACGACATCGACATGGATGCCCACGAGGGCGAGCACCCACGGATCGGCGCGGTCGACGTGATCCCGTTCATCCCGCTCGGCACCACCACGATCGACGAATGCGTCGAGATCGCCCGGGCATTCGGGGCCCGGATCGCCAAGCGGTTCGACCTGCCGGTCTACCTGTACGCGCGCGCGGCCACCCGCCAGGAACGGGAGCGGCTGGCCGACGTGCGGCGCGGGCAGTACGAGGGCCTCAAGCTCGAGATCGGGCAGAACGGGCGCGAGCCCGACTTCGGGCCCACGACCCTCCATCCGTCGGCCGGAGCCGTCGCGGTGGGTGCCCGCCCGTTCCTCATCGCGTACAACATCAACCTCGCGTCCGAGGACGTGGACCTCGCCCGCCGCATCGCCCGCCGCGTCCGCGAATTGGGCGGCGGCCTGCCACGGCGTCCAGGCGAACGGCTTCGAGGTGCGCGAGCCCGAACGCGGCCACCCGCTCCGGGCGCAGGTGTCGATGAACCTGCTGGACTTCACCGTGACGCCGCTGTGGCTCGTCTGGGAGACGGTCGCCGAGATCGCGGCGGAGGATGGCGTGGAGCCTGCCGAGTCGGAGTTGATCGGTCTCGCGCCGCTGGCGGCGTTCGAGGCCGTCGCCGACCATGTCGGCGCGTCGCCGGATGCCCCGGTCGAGGAGCGGCTGGCGGCCGCGGCCGCGTTCCTGCGGCTCCGCGATCACACGCCGCTGCAGGCGCTCGAGCTCCGGCTGGAGGCGGCCCGAGGGGACCGTCCGTCCGCATGATGGCGACGACCCGATGGTGAGCGGCGGGCCATTCCGGGTCATCGAGGGCGGTCGTACCGGCGAGCCGACCCCGGGCCTGCTGATCGTCGGCGCGGCCGAGATCGCGACGCTCGCCGGCGGACTCCGACGTGGCGAGGCGCAGTCCGATGTCGCTCGTCTCCAGCACCCTGACCCGGCCGGTCCCGACGGCCCGGTCGTCGCCTGCTGGGAGGGCCGCATCCTGGCCGTGGGTCCACGGGCGGCCGTGGAAGCGGCGATCGAGGGCGAAGGTTATCCGCTGGGTCGGTTCGCCCGGATCGATGCCGCCGGTGGAGCGGTCACGCCCGGCCTGGTCGATCCCCACACGCACCTGCTGTTCGCGGGCTCGCGCGAGGGGGAGCTGGTCCTGCGCCAGCAGGGCGCGTCGTATCTCGACATCCTCGAGGCGGGCGGCGGCATCCTGTCGACCGTCGCCGCCACCCGCGCGGCTTCGGAGAGGCGCGCTGCTCGCCCACGGGCGTCGCTGGCTCGACGAGATGCTGGGCCACGGGGTCACCACGATCGAGGCCAAGTCGGGCTACGGCCTGGACCTCGAGACCGAGGTCCGCCTCGTCGAGGTGGCCTACCGCCTGGGCCGCGAGGGACCGCTGGACGTCGTGCCGACGTGGCTCGGGGCGCACGCGGTGCCGCCCGAGTTCCGGTCGCGACCCGACGGCGTCGAGGCGTACGTCCGGTCGGTCATCGACGACCAGCTGCCGGGGATCGCGGCCCACGGCCGGGCGCGGTTCGCCGACGTCTTCTGCGAGGCCGGCGTCTTCACCGCCGACCAGTCGCGGCGGGTGCTCGAGGCGGCGTTCGCGCTCGGGCTGGCGCCCGCGGCTGCATGCCGACGAGATCGCACCGTCCGGTGGCGCGGAGCTCGCCGCCGAGCTCGGCGCGGCGTCGGCCGACCACCTGGCCACCCCGTCCGAGGCGGGGATCGCCGCGCTCGCTGCCGCAGCCGAGACCGACCAGCCGGTGGTCGCGACGCTCCTGCCCATCACGACCTGGTTCCTCATGAAGGACCACCACGCACCCGCGCGGACCTTCATCGAGCGAGGCGTCCCGGTGGCGATCGGATCGGACTTCAATCCGGGGACGTCGCCCTCGCCGAACCTGCCGCTCGCGATGTCGTTCGCCTGCGTGAATCTCGGCCTGTCGCCGGACGAGGCGCTCGTCGCGGTGACGATCAACGCCGCACGCGCCGTCGGCCTCGAGGACGAGATCGGATCGCTGGAACCCGGCAAGGCCGCCGACATCGTGGTCTGGCGGGTGCCGTCGACCACGCAGATCCCCTACTGGCCCGGCGCGGACCTCGTGCGGACCGTCATCAAGCGGGGCCGCGTGGTGGTGGACCGGCCCTAGCTCAGACCTGCTTGCCGCGCGACTCCAGGAGGACCGTGGTCGTCTCGGCCGGCAGGCTCGTCGCGGTGACCGACAGCTTCGGCTGGGTCACGGGCTCCGCGCCCATCTCGTGGAAGAACTTCGCGAGTGCCTCGGCGCAGTCGGCCTCCTCGTCGCAGATCGGCATCGCGACGACGATGCGCGGGTCGAGCTGGGCCACCAGCGCCGCCGCCTTCTGGGGCTGGAGCGATCCGCCGAGCGGGACGCACGCGATGTCGACCGATCCGAGATCGCCCAGCTTCTCCTCCGAGAGCAGGTGCCCGATGTCCCCGAGGTGGACGATGTGGACCCCGTCGAGCTCGACCGCGAACGAGACGCCCTTGCCCGACTCGCTTCCCCGGCTGTCGTCGCGGTACGTGCGGACGCCGGTCACGAGCACGTCCTTGACCTCGTACTCCCCGGGTCCGTCGAGCACGAACGCGCTGTCGAGGCTGGAGGGAACGAGCGTCGAACCGTCGCGCGACAGCGTCCCCTTGGCCTTGCGCAAGGGTGCGTCGTCGGGGTGGGAGAAGGTGACGATGTCGCCGGTGATCCCGCGACCGGTCGGTCCAACGACCGACTGATAGGGATCGCTCACGACGACGGCGTCCTTGCCGCGCATCCGGACGCAGGTCCGGCCATACCAGGTCAGTTCCATCGCGGCTGATTCTGACACAGCGGCCTGCACCGGGACTGCCCGCGCCGGACATGGAAAGACCGGAGGCGCCTGCCCAATCGGCGCCCCCGGTCTGAGGGAGGGAGGATGGAACCTTGCGGTTTCGTCCGATCGCTACGCTACGACCCGCTGATGAACGGTCGAGACGGCAACCGATTAAGAAAGCGATATCGCCACCCTCGCCGGGCATCCACCGACCCCGTGCGACAATCCGGCGCATGACTCGACCATCCTTCGCGCGCATCCCCGCGCGCCCATTCGCCCTCCTGGGCAGCCTCGTCCTGCTCGTCGCGGCGTGTGGACCGACCACCACCAGCCCATCGCCGGCGCCGACCGCGGCGCCGCCGTCCCCGTCGGCATCAGCCGGTCCCCTCCGCCTCGGCGGCGCCATCGGCGTCGCCCGCCGGCGACGTGGACGCGATCTACGACGCGATCGAGGAGCAGGTGCTCGCGATCCGCGGCCTGCCCCGGCCGAGGTCAAGCGCGAGACCATCGACGCCGCGACCCTCGAGCAGATGAACGAGGAGAGCTTCGACAAGGACAACCCGCCGGCCTACGTCGCCGGCCAGGATCGGCTGTACAAGGCGCTCGGCCTGATCGCCGAGGAGTCATCGCTGCGCGAGACCTTCCTCGAGCTCGTCGACAGCCAGGTCGCCGGGTTCTACCGACCCGATGCCAAGACCCTCTACGTCGTGTCCCGCTCGGGGGCGGTCAACGGCGCCGACAAGATCACCTTCGCGCACGAATACGACCACGCGCTGCAGGACGCCAACTTCCCGGTCTTCGCCGATCCGGCGCAGTACCTCGACGAGACGGACGAGGCCATGGCGCGAGCGGCCATGTACGAGGGCGATGCGACGATCCTGATGTCCCTGTGGGCCATCCCCAATCTCAGCCAGGCGGAGATCGGCGACGTCGTCGCCGCCGGCAACGACCCCGCGTCGATGGAGATCCTCTTCCAGGACACCGGCGATCCTGCGCGAGAACCTGCTCTTCCCCTACAACGCCGGGGTCGCGCTCCTCTCGCCGATCCAGGTCGCCGGCGGCTGGGCGGCGATCGACGCGGTCTTTCGCCGGACCTGCCGACCTCCACGGAGCAGGTCCTCCATCCCGAGAAGTTCGAGGCGCGCGAGGCGCCCATCGACGTGACCATCACCGACGGGCCTGGCCGCGGACCTCGGCGCGGGCTGGACCGAGCAGATCCAGGACACCCTCGGCGAGTTCCAGATCCGCACCTGGCTGGGAGACCGGCGTACCGGTCGCGACAGCGACGGCCGCGGCCGAGGGATGGGGCGGCGACCGCGTGTCGGTCGTGACGAACCCGTCCGGGTCGTGGGCGACGGTCATCAGGACCGCCTGGGACAGCGACGACGACGCCGCGGAATTCGAGGCCGCCGCCACGTCGGCGATCGGCGCGGCCGGCGGGCCGGCCCAGGTCCTGCCGGGGGAGAGCGGTGCCACCGCGCTGGATCGTCATCGCCAGCGATGACGACACGCTCGGCGCCGTGGCCGGCGCGCTGGGCCTGGCCGGCTAGCGCGGTCGCGCGCGCGCCGGCCGCGCCGGCTACATCGATTCCGGCGCCGAGATCCCGAGGAGGCCCAGCGCTCCGGCCAGCGTGATCTGCGCGGCACGCGCCAGCGCCAGGCGCGCGGCGGACCGTTCCGGCGCCTCCGTGTCGACCACGCGCGCGTCCCGGTAGAACGCGTGGAACGCGGTCGCGAGGTCGGTCGCATAGGCGGTGATGCCCTGCGTCTCCTCGGCCAGCGACCGCGTCCTCCACGACTTCGGGCAGCCGGACGATCACGCGCGCGAGCGCGGCCTCGGGGCCGTCGTCGAGCGTGCCCGCCACCGACGTCGCCGGCGCGATCCCGGCATCGGACGCCTTGCGCACGATCGAGGCGATCCTCGCGTGCGCGTATTGCACGTAGTAGACCGGGTTCTCGTTCGACTGCTTCTTCGCGAGCTCGATGTCGAAGTCGATCGAGAGGTCGTCGCGCGTGACGCGAAGAACCAGCGCGCCGCATCGGCGCCGACCTCGGACAGCAGCTCGTCGAGGGTGACGAACTCGCCGGCGCGCTTGGACATCGAGACCTCGACGCCGGGACGGACCAGCCGGACCCACGAGTACAGGAGGATCTGCACGGCCTCCTTGTCGAAGCCCATCGCCTCGGCGGCGTTGCGGACCCGCGCCACCGTCCCGTGGTGGTCGGCACCCCAGACGTAGATCAGGTGATCGAAGCCGCGACTGAACTTCTCGGTCACGTAGCCGATGTCGGCGGCGAAGTACGTCGGCTGGCCGTTCGATCGCGTGATGACCCGGTCCTTGTCGTCGCCGAACGCCGTCGACCGGAACCACAGGGCGCCGTCCTGCTCGTAGACGTGGCCGCGCTCGCGGAGGCGCTCCACTGCACGGTCCACCCAGCCTTCCTCGTGCAGGGAGGCCTCGCTCTTCCAGACGTCGAAGCGAACGTCCGAGTCGCGCGAGACTCGCCTCGATCATCTCGCGCACCCGCCCGGCCGCCCAGTGGCCGACGACCGCCTCGGTCTGCGCCTCGTCCGCGGTCGCGGACGCCCAGACGTCGTCGGGGATCGCGCGCCGCGAGCTCGGCGACATAGTCGCCGTGGTAGCCGTCCTCGGGGACCGGCACGCCACGGCGTCGGGCCGCGACCGACTCGCCGAGCTTGTCGATCTGCGCCGCCCGAATCGTTGAAGTAGTACTCGCGCGTGACGCGCTGGCCGCCGGCCTCCAGGACGCGGCTCAACAGGTCGCCGATGAAGGCGCCACGCGCGTTCCCGATGGTGAGCGGCCCGGTCGGGTTGGCCGAGACGAACTCGACGTTGACGGCGCGCGGTCGGATCGGGCGCGACGTGTCCCCATGCGTCCGGCTCGGCCAGCACCGCATCGATCGGTCCGCGCGAGGGCGGCGGGTCGAAGGCGCAGGTTGATGAAGCCGGGCGGCGCCACCTCGGCGGCCTCGATCGGGGAGTCCGGCTGCTCGGCCGCATCGCGCACGAGCTTCGTGGCGAGCAGCGTCGCGATCTCCATCGGCGGCTTGCGATACGGACGGGCGAGCTTCATCGCGAGGTTGGTGGAGATGTCGCCGTGCTCGGGTTTCGCCGGCCGCTCGACCTCGACCTGCGGGCGGTCGGCATCCGACGGGGCGTCGGGCAGGCTCCCGGTCGCGATGGCGGCCGACCACGCGCGCTCGATGGCGTCGCGCACCTGGTCGCGGAGCGGTGGCGGGATCACGGACTCGTATGCCTCCGGCGTTGTCGGCGAGATCGACGGGGCGACCATCGTACCGGGGTCCGGCCTGGGTCGGGCGTACTAGGGGTCCCAGGACTGTTTCGTTGCTCCCGCGCACCGAATTGCGGGGCTTGTCATGCCGTCTGCATCGGTTAGGTGCAGTCCGGGCACGCCATCGGTACTAGACGCCGACCCCGGACCATGTCACGATCGGGACGCTCGAGCGGTGTCACGGACATGATCCGGGGGAAACCACCGAACGGGCGAACCACTCATCCGAGGCTTCCTGCCTCATCTGCTCGGGGATCTGCACCATGCTTTCTGCTAATCGGTCGCGCTCGCGTCTCGCACGACGCCTGTCGTGGCTCGTCGTTCTCTCCCTGACCGCCGCGGCACTGTTCGTGCCGTCGGGCACGGCGCTCGCCGCCACGGTCATCACCCACCCGACCGGCAATCCGACCTGCGCCGACCTCGGCTACACCCTGTCGTTCAAGATCGACTCCGGCGACCTCGTCGAAGAAACCTACGGCGACGGCTCGGGCTCCGAGGAGTCGGACGTCACTTCGAACTGGACCGGCCAGGAGATCACCATCTCCGGGCTGAGCGACGACGGCCAGACCTTCGACTGGGACTCGACGCTGCCGGTCAGCGCCGTGCTGGTCAAGGCCGGCAACGACAACCACAACCTGTACACCTACGACCCGGCCGTCACGGGCGACGACAACCTGACCCACGGCGCGGGCCAGCAGGGCATCAGCCACCTGCTGTTCTGCGGCAACGTCCCGGTCCCGACGCCGACGCCGACGCCGACGCCCGACCCCGACCCCGACGCCGACCCCGACGCCGACCCCGACGCCGACGCCGACGCCCACGCCGACGCCGACCCCGACCCCGACGCCGACCCCGACCCCGACCCCGACGCCCACGCCGACCCCGACGCCGACCCCGCCGACGCCGGTGCAGTTCAGCGTCCCCGCGTTCTCCATCGTGTGCGGTGGGTCGCATCACCGTCACCAACTTCGCGGCCGCCAACGTTGATGACGTGCTCATCTCCGATGGCACCATCATCGATGCGGACGGGACCTACCCGTTCGACCCCGGTGACTACACGGCCGTCGGCCGTTTCGCCGGAGAAGTCGTGACCGACGCGGTCCAGTTCACCATCGAGGCCTGCCCGGTCGCGGAGCCCGACCCCGACCCCGACACCGGACGGTGGCGTGGGTGGTGCGACCGGCACCCCGAACGTGACCCTGCCACCGACCGACACGCTGCCCGCGGGGAGCTCGGCTCCCTCCGGTGACAGCTGGCGGCTGATCCTCCTGGCGATGGCCGGCATCATGGCTGGGGCCCTGCTGCTGACCCCGGCCGACGCGGTCATCCGCCGCGACCGACGCCGCCGCTAGCCGACCACCCATCGGGCGCCCCACCGGCGCCCACCCATCCCGAGCGCACTGGCAAGGACCGTCGAGCCCATCAGGGCCGGCGGTCCTTCCGTCAGCCGAGTACTGTCGGTGTCGTCGAACCAGGATCGAAGGGGATCAACCGCATGGCAGTGACCTCGCACCGTCAGATGGCCCGGCGCCTGTCCTGGCTCGTGGCCGTGTCCCTGGCAGCCGCGTCCCTCCTTGCGCCTTCGACTGCGGCTGCCGTGCAACCGGCGCCCGGACCTGTGGTGCCCGCGGCGGAGGTGACCCCGACCCGATCGACGCCCACGCCCGAGGCGACCCCGACACCCACGCCCACGCCGGAACCCACGCCGACGCCGCCCGCACGCTTCGTCGTGCTGACCCATAACCCGACCTGCGACGGCGACATGCCGTATCTCGAGTACGAGATCGAGGTCGAGGGGACCGATGCCACGACGGCGACGATCATCTTCATGCACCCCACCGACCCGGATCAGGACGTCGTCCATGCGGATCTGCCGCTCAGCGGTCGCGTGCTTTGGCCGGGCGCCATCCCGGCCGGTGCGGCCGGGGGTCCCGACTGGCCGGGCTGGAGCTTCGACGACGGCCTCTGGGTCGAAGGGGACGAGTTCGACTGGGCCCGCCCCGAGGTCGAGGTGCTCTTCCAGGTGGACCCAGAGGCGATCGTCTCGGTGGCATACCCGTCCTCGACCGCGGACTGCGACCCGAACGCGCCCGGGGGCGATGTCGGCAGTGCGACCGGCACCCCGAACGTAACCCTGCCGCCGACCGACATGCTGCCCGCGGGGAGCTCGTCTCCCTCGGGTGACAGCTGGCGGCTGATCCTCCTGGCGATGGCCGGCATCATGGCCGGGGCCCTGCTGCTGACCCCGGCCGACGCGGTCATCCGCCGCGACCGACGCCGCCGCTAGCCGGCCACCCATCGGGCGCCCAACTGGCGCCGGCGAACCTGCGGCGTGGTGCGTCCTGTCAGCAGATTGACAACAGAATACGGGTACTTGAGTACTAGACGGCCGCGGATCGGCATGGGACTATCCGCGCCTCGCTCGGCTCGGGGAACAGCCGATCGCCACCGATGCGCGCATCAGCAGAGGGTCAAGATCGACATGTCTCAGCGTTCGCACCGCCGCCGGATGGCCCGACGCCTGTCGTGGCTCGTCGTCCTGTCGTTGACAGCCGCGGCCCTGTTTGCGCCAGCGGGCGCTTCGCCTGCGCTGGCCCTGACCGGGGCGGTCTACACCAGCAACTTCGACGGCTCGATCATCAACGAGAACGTCAACTACCCGACCAAGCAGGACGTCTACCTGACCGGTGGCCCGTGCAACGGCGGCTCGCACCTCGCCGACGGTGACTACTACTACGAGGTCAAGAGCCCGAACGGGACCCTCCTGTCGTCCGATGCGATCGGCGACCGCAAGTTCACCGTGGCCGACGGGTTCATCCAGTCAACGACCGGGCACCTGACGCATGCCGTCAACTGCGATCCGGCAGTGACCGGCATCACCGTCCAGCTGTTCCCGTACGACGACACGCCCAACCCGGGTGGCGAGTACAAGCTGACGGTGGCCACGGCGGAGAGCGTCGAGGACTGCGACGACTTCGACGCCGACAGCTCGACCTTCGAGATCTGCGGACAGGCTGACCAGAAGTCGGACAACTTCAAGGTCGGCGAAGAGGAGCACCGACCCCGACCCCGACCCCGACCCCGACCCCGACGCCGACGCCGACGCCCACGCCGACGCCCACGCCGACCCCGACACCGACACCGACCCCGACCCCGACCCCGACCCCGACACCGACCCCGACACCCGGTCAGTTCGCCTTCCCGACCATCGGGGTGGAGCCCTGCACCGAGATCGGCGGCCAGGGGGCGCTCATCGTGAGTGGCTTCGCGGCCACCAACGGTGGTGAGCTGGTGCTCAACCCGGGCGAGGGCGAGATCGTCATCACCGAGAACGGGACCTTCCCGCTCGACCCCGGCACGTACACGGCCATCATCCGCTTCGACGGTGAGACCGTGGCCGGCCCCATCGAGTTGACGGTCGGCCCCTGCCCGGCGCGGACGCCGACGCCGACCCCGACGCCGGACGGTGGCGTGGGTGGTGCGACCGGCACCCCGAACGTGACCCTGCCACCGACCGACACGCTGCCCGCGGGGAGCTCGGCTCCCTCCGGTGACAGCTGGCGGCTGATCCTCCTGGCGATGGCCGGCATCATGGCTGGGGCCCTGCTGCTGACCCCGGCCGACGCGGTCATCCGCCGCGACCGACGGCGCCGCTAGCCGACACCCATCGGGCGCCCCACTGGCGCCCACCCATCCCGAGCGCACTGGCAAGGACCGTCGAGCCCATCAGGGCCGGCGGTCCTTCCGTGTCTTGGCTGACGAAGGCGCACGCGCGCGCGAGGGTGACGCGCGCGGCGTCCTGTTCGGG
>CAWFPC010000002.1:0-433570 GCA_963817745.1 uncultured Chloroflexia bacterium | reverse complement strand
ACCTTGACGGGCCAGATCGAGACCGGCCTGTCCCGCAACTTCGCGCCGGACATGCCCGAGGTCGACGGGCCCTGCGAGTTCGCCGGCTGCCTCGACCCGGCCGGCAGGACGACAACGGCCACGGCACGCACGTCGCCGGCACCATCGGCGCCGCCGCCAACGGGCTCGGCGTCTCCGGCGTCGCGCCCGACGTCACGCTCGTCGAGCTCAAGGGCGGCCAGGACTCCGGCTTCTTCTTCCTGGAGCCGGTCGTCAACGCGCTCACCTACGCCGGCGACGTCGGCATCGACGTGGTGAACATGTCGTTCTTCGTCGACCCGTGGCTGTACAACTGCCACGAACAACCCGGCCGACACGCCCGAGGCGCAGGCCGAGCAGCGGACCATCATCGCGGCGATGAGCCGGGCGCTCGAACTACGCGCACGACCACGGGTCACGCTCGTCGGCTCGCTCGGCAACGACCACGAGGATCTCGGCAACCCGCGTCCGGACATCATCAGCCCGGACTTCCCGCCGGGCACCGAGTACCCGCGCACGATCGACAACGCGACCTGCCTCGACCTGCCGGTCGAGGGCCCGCACGTGATCGGCGTGTCCGCACTCGGCCCGTCGGAGAAGAAGGCCGACTACTCCAACTACGGGCTCGAGCAGATCACGGTCTCCGCGCCGGGCGGCTGGTTCCGCGACGGCTTCGGCACGCCGACCTTCCGGACCAACGGCAACCTGATCCTGTCCACCTACCCGCGCACGGTCCTGCAGGCGCAGGGCCTGGTCGACGCCGCCGGCAACATCACGCCGGCCGGCGACGGCGCTCGGTGTTCAAGGCCTGCGACGGCTGCCGGCACTGCGGCTACTACCGCTACCTGCAGGGCACGTCGATGGCGTCACCGCACGCCGCCGGTGTCGCCGCGCTATCGTCAGCGGGTTCGGGCACAAGGACAAGGCACAGCGGCGGGTTCGGGCTGGCGCCGGACAAGGTGGAGCGATCCTGCTCGGACCGCGCCGAGCACGCCTGCCCGACCCGCCGCTGCAGACCTACACCAACGAAGGCCGGCCAGCGGAGTTCAACGCCCTCTGCGAGGGCACCACGAGCTTCAACGGGTTCTACGGCCACGGCATCGTCGACGCCTTCGCCGCGGTGACGGAGAAGCTCGAGCTACCCGACTGACCGTCAAGCCACTCGACCGCCGGCGGTCCCCTCGGGGCCGCCGGCGCTTTCAACGGTAGGCCGGGACGCGTCCAGCAAGGGGAAGCCGACGATGCTCTTTCACATCAAGCAGTCGCATGCTCCCGCCGACTGTCCGTACGGCAAGGGCGGCTCGAGGTCGCTCTTCGACGACAGCGGTCGATGGCGTGACGATCCGCGGCTACTGGCTGGCGTTCCCGCAGCACACGACCTTCCTCATCGTCGAGACCGACGATGCGAGCAAGCTCCAGGCGTTCCTGCGACCCGGCGTGAAGGTCTGCGTGGCCGAGATCACGCCGGTGACCGACCAACCGGCGAGCTGTCCCCCGCACGACTGCTCCATGTGAGCCAGCGCCTGCTTCAGTCGACGGCGCGCACCTTCCAGGGCGTCGACCCGCCGGAACGCTCGCTGCCGCACCTCCAGATCGATCGCCTCGGCCACGCGGCCTCGGACACGTGCGCCCCAGCGTGACCCGAGCCAGCGTGCATGCGCGCCGAGGACCCTCGCGAGGAGGTAGCCGGCGAGCAGGAACCCGGCGAGGGCGACGAAGGGCGTGGGGACCGGCCCAAGCAGCGGAAGCTCGACCGACCCTGTGACTGGTCGGACCAGGACCCACAGCACGACCCATGCCACCGACAGAGCGATCCCGAGCGTCGCCACGGTCTGGAGGAGGCCGATCACGGGCCACCAGCGACTCGTCGGTGGCTCGAGCGAGCCCACGCTCCCGATCGCGCGATCGAGAGCGCGCTCGAGTCCGGACCCTGATCTGGGAGGTGTCGAGCGTGGCCGCCAAAGCCGGCCGCAATGCCGGTGGTGCGTCTCGGATGGGGGCGGAGATCGCGTCGCGAATGGACTCGACGGCGGGCCCGATCCGGCACCGCCCCGGTCCCGCCATCGAAGGAGGAACCGCGTCGGATCGGCTACCGCCGTCTGGCGGCCCGACGCCCGATAGATGAACGAGGTCACGCGCCCGAAAGGCCCGGTGCCGCGCGACCGCGCCGCGGCCTGCGTGGCTGCGATCGCCTGGCGATCGAGGCCGGCCAGGTCGACGACACGAAAGACGGCCTGGGTCGCCGACTGGATCGCAGAGTCGCGGGCTGCAGCGGCGAGCAAGGGCCGATCCCATGACGCCTGTCCTTCGCCGGCCTGCCACGCGAGATCCCGGACGTTCGCGGCGAGCGTTGCCGCGACCCGCCCGCGCACCACCAGCTTCGCCTCCGCGCCAGCGGCGATCCAGGCCCGGAGGTCATCGACCCCGCCCACAGATGCGGCGCTGCTCTGGAGGACGACGACCTCCGAGCCGCGGACGACCCCGGACGCAAGGTTGGCCTGGAGGTCCCGCTGCACGCGCCGCGCGTCGTCCGTCGTCAAACGGTCGGACTTGTTCACGAGCACGACCTGACGATCGAGGCGCGGCAGCCACGACCGAAGGAGCTCGTCATGCAGGACCGCGTCCGCGTACTTCTCCGGATCGGCGACCCAGGCCACGGCATCGACCAGCGGCAGCAGCGCCTCCACGCGGGCTCGGTGTCCGGTGGCGACCGAGTCGGTATCGGGCAGGTCGATGATCGCGACCGCGCCGAGACCCTCCGCCTCGTGCTCGCGCGTCTCCCGCACTTCCAGCCACTCGAGCAGCGGCGCGAGGTCGTCCCGCTCCGTGCGCGGGATCCAGGCGATCGGCTGGGAGGTCGTCGGCCGACGAGCCGAGGCGGGGCTGACGTCGCCGCCGGCGAGCGCGTTGAGCAGGCTCGACTTGCCCACGCCCGTCCCGCCGACGAGAGCCAGGACGTACGCGTCACCGGGAAAGCCGAGGCGGCGGGTGCCTGCGGCATGGGCCGCCCGCAGGGGTTCGCTGTCCAGACCGAGCAGATCGGCCGCCTCGGCCGCATCGAGCGCGGCCGCGAGGCACGGCGACAGTGGGTCGGATCGGAGCGTCGGCGGTACCGCCGCCGGTGCCGCGATGGGATCGACGGTCGTCGTCATGCCGCGACGGCCACAGCTGCGCGAACCTCGCGGGCCGCCACGCGCACGTCGCTGCGCGAGACTCGGTAGCTCCTCGGGCGACGGCAGGTGTGCGTCGAACCGCGCGCGTTCCGCCGCGAACGTGGCTTCCAGCACGGCCTGGAGGTGCTGCCGAGCGTGCTGGATCAACTCGACCATGGCCGCCTCGCCGAACAGCGCCGACAGCAACTTCTGGTTGAGGAATGCCGTCGCTGCCGCGACGCCCACCTCGGCGCCGGTCAGACCGCCGGTGTGGAGGAACGTGGCAAGCATCACGCCGGTGCCGAGGGCATTGACGCCGACCGACGCGCCCCGGGCGAGCAACCGCTTCGACTCGCCGTGCGCCTGGATCTCGGCGGTGATGCCATCGATCCACTCGTCGAGGCCGGCGCGGAGTCGCTCGTCGAAGGCAGGGGAGGGGAGCCACAGGTCGGCATCCTCGGCGATGAGCTGGGCTGTGCTCGGTTCAGCCGACCAGGCCGCCGCCGTCCTGCGTGCCGCCTCGGCCGCCTGGAGCCGAGCGACCTCGAGCAGATCGTCGGTCGTCGCGGCGCGGACTTCGGCGACCGGCGCGGTCGCCGGTCGGAAGACCGCCGCGATCGCGCCCCGTACGCGGCCGATACCCTGCGAGAAGAAGCGCGTCACCTGGTCGGCGCCGACGTACGCTTGCCAGTGACGGAGCGCCTCCTCGCGCAGGAACCGGCCGTGCCGGATCTCGTCCTGCAGCGCCATCAGGCCCTGCTCGTACGCGCGATCTGCCGTGCGCCGCAACGCCTCCACGTCGATCGCCTCGTGCTCGGCGTCATCGGCGATCCGGTCGAGGCTATCGCCGAGGCCCGCCAGGGACCCCCGGAGGGCGCGGGCGGCCAGTTCGCGTCGGGCTTCGTCCCCAGCGCGCAAGCGGGCGATCTCGTCGTACAACGGCTGGATCGCGCCAGGCGCGAGTCGGTCGCCATCACGGGCGAGATCCCCTTCGCCGACCGCGATCAGCTCGCGTGGGGTGAGCCCGGGCTGGGCCGCGAGGAGGTCGTCCAGGTCGGCGTCCGCGACCAGACGGCGAAGGTCGGCGAGGATGTCCGCCCGGTCGGACACAGCGGGCGGCATCCGGTTCACGACGACGAGGAGGGGCAGTCCGCGTTCTGACACGCGCGACAAGACCGCCCATGGCACCCGATCCGCATAGCGCGTGGCCGTGGTCACGAAGCAGCACAGGTCCGCTGCCTCGACCAGGCGATCCGCGAGCGTCCGATTCGCATGCTCGAGCGAGTCGATGTCCGGGGCATCCACGACCGCAAGGCCGCGCTCCAACGCGCCGTCTTCGACGAACCGCAGCTGGCCCGGCGGGATACCGGCGAACGCGCCGTCGATGAGCGCCTGGCGATCGTCCGGATGGACGAGGATCACCGCTACCCGCGTCGTCGGTCGGAGCACCCCGGTCGGGCTGGCGGCACGGCCCGCGATCGTGTTGAAGATCGTGCTCTTGCCGGCGCCGGTCGGGCCGACCAGCAGGACGACGAGCGGCGCATCGAGCGACGCGGCTCGGACCCGGATGTGGCCGCGCAGGAGGTCCGCGAGTCGCCGACTGCGCTCGCGAGCCTCGTCGGTCCGGGGTCGGGACGCCTGGCGACGCGCAGCGAGCTCGTCGAGCCGCTCCACGAGCGCGCGAAGCTCGACCGGCTGGGTTCCGATCATCGGCCGACGCTATCCCGGTCGCCGCACCGACGCGATGACAGACACGGCGTCGCCGGTGGCACCGGTATTGCAACGGCGATCGCAGCCTGCCGGCCGAACGGCCCGGCGTCGGGATCTACGACCGCTCGACGTTGACGATGGTGTCCTCACCAGGGCGCAGGACCTGCACGCTCGTCGCGGGCGCCAGGCGGCGCACATGGTCGGCGAACCGGTCGCCGGGCTCGTGCAACGGGCCGGACCAGACCCGGTGCAGCCGCCGCGGATAGAGCGTCCCCCAGTGGATGGGGATCGCGACGGTCGGGCCCGCTGCGGCCAGGGCCTGGGCGGCCGACTTCGGGCCAAGGTGCCCGGGCCCGCGGTGCGGACCCCATGTCCAGACGGGGAGCAGCGCTACGTCGACGCCCGCGAGCACCCGGTCGAGACCCGCGAACGACCCGGTATCGCCGGCGAAGTAGATCCGCGGACCGGCATCGACGACGTACCCGACCGGCTGTGCGCGCGGGGCACCCGGCGTGATCCAGTGCGAGGCCGGGACGACCTCGACGGTGACACCACCGATCGAGAACCGATCCCCGGCCGCGACCTCGATCACCTCACCGCGGACCACGTGCCGCGCGCGAGCGCCGAGCCCGCGCGGCACCACGACCGTCGGTGATCCTCGGATCGCCTCGAGCGACCGCGGGTCGAAGTGGTCCCGATGGCCATGCGAGATCAGCACGAGGTCGATGTCCAGGTCGGCCACCGCGCCCGGCTCCGGTCCGTGCCGCTCCAGGGGACCCAGGCGCGCGCGCAGGAACGGGTCGGTCAGGATCAGCGTCCCCGAGAGGTCGAGGCGCACCGTGGCGTGACCGACGTAGCCGATCTCGACGGAGGCGTCACCTACCGCGCGCCCGTCCGCCATGCGGCGTCAGCCCTTCGGTTGCGGCTTGACGAGCGGGTCGCCCGAGCCGCCGGGCACGCGCCGCAGCCGCGACGGATGGCGGAGCAGGGTGATGACGCCGCCCAGCACCGCTCCCGCCATCGTCTCGAACAGGTCGGTCATCGTGTCGTCGTACGACAGGTCCATGCCCTTCGCCCCGAGCTTGAGGCCGATCCACTCGCCGAGCTCCCACAGCCCGGCCGCCGCGCCCCCCGCCAGCGTGCCCGCCGCGGCGGCCTCCCACGACGTCCGGACCCGAGGCGTCGCGAGCGCGCCGACCACGGACGCGACCAAGGCGCCATCCGCGAAATGGATGAGGTCGTCGACGTGGGCGCGCCGATAGATCCCGATGGCGTTGCCGCCGGCGTCGACGAGCAGGGGGACGGTGATGGCCAGGTCCAGCTCCCGGGGATACGGTTGCTCGTCGGCCAAGCACGCGCCATGCCACCGGCACGGCCAGCATCCCACCCGCATAGCCGATGGCGCGCAGCCTCATGCCCTTGCCGTGATAGCGGGGCTTGTCGGAGTTGAGGAAGGCGTCGACGGCCAGGGCGACGACGGTGGCCTTCACGGCCGTGATGGCGGCGACCCACGCGACGTCGCCGGGCGTCGGCGGGCTGACCGGCAGGCGGAGGGGCTGGCTGGTCGTACTCGGTCGGCATGGCCGAATGGTCGGGCATCCGGCGCCGGCGTGCTTCCTGCGGCGAGCGCCGCGGACTTGGCTACGATGCTCTGGATCGCGCCGTAGCCGGCGTGGCGCTTGGGAGGATCGGTCCATGGCCTTGTACCTGACGCGCTTCAGCTACACCCCGGAGACGTGGGCTCGGTTGACCCAGAACCCCGAAGACCGGCGAGACGCCGCGCGGGCCTACATCGAGTCGGTCGGCGGCAAGCTCCACGGGTTCTGGTACGCGTTCGGCGAGTACGACGGCTACAACCTGTGGGAAGCGCCGGACAACGTGTCGATGGCCGCCGTGGCACTCGCGATCGGCGGGGGAGGGGCGTTGTCGAAGATCGAGACGATCCCGCTGCTCACCGTCGAGGAGACGCTCGAGGCGCTCGGCCGCGCCCAGTCGATCGGCTACCGCAAGCCCGGGGCGTGATCGGCCGCCGACCAAGGGCTCGGCCTCGTCCTGCGGCCTACCTCGGCTCACCTGCTTCGCGTTCGACGAGCCTGCCGAACTTCTGCAGCTCGCCCAGGAAGCTACCCTCGTAGGAGCCGCGTGAGAACACCCAGGACGAGATCGCCGAGATCCGTCCGATCGTCGCGAATTCCTGGGTGACGCGCGTCCCGGCGCCGTCCGGCACGAACGTCGTGCTTGACGTGCCACGCAGATACCAGTTGCCGAACCGCGTCGCGAAGCGGTGAGGCCGCTCCGCTTCGAGAACCTCGGTCGGGCTCCTGACCGGTCCGAAATGGACGACGTAGGTAGTGCCGACGCGATCCACCTGGCCCGAGATGTCCGTCACGCCGGTCACGCCACCGACCCATTCGCCCATGCGCTGGAGGTTCGTCCACAGGTCGAACACCCGTTCCGGCGGCGCGTCGACGTGGATGCTGAACGTGTAGTGAGCCATCCGCGGAGCATATCCACGCCGTCCATCAGTTCGGTCGTATCTCGGTCGCTCGCCCTGGGGCAGGGGAGCGGTCCCGGCTGGGTCGGCGATCAGGCCTCGGCCTCGGGCGCCTCCATGCGCTCGAGGAGTGCCAGCGTCGTCTGCCAGCTGCGGATCGTCATCGACTTGTACGCCGGCGTCCCGACGATCTTGCCGAGTCGGCTCTTCGTCCGTTGGGCGCTCAGCCGCTGCGAGTAGATCACGCCGTTGCCCGGCCACACCTCGTCGACGCCTGGCCGCGGGTCGAAGACCTTCATCGCCGTCCGCGCGTCGATGCCCATGAGGAAGACCGCGTCGCTGTGGTACGTCTCCGGATGATCGCCGAAGCCCTTCGGCCGCTTCCGGACGACGGCTCGGAGCTGGGCACGCGTCAGGACCAGCACCGCGATCAGCTCGCTGTCGAGCCTGAAGGCCGTGGGGAGCGCGTCCTCGAGCTCTCGCTTGATCGCGGCCGCGGTGCGATCGGAGCTCAGGATCACGTTGCCGCTGGCGATGTAGGTGGAGACCTTCGTGTGGCCGTGCGATTCGAGGAGGTCGCGCAGGGCCGCCATCGGCACCTTGTTCCGGCCGCCGACGTTGATGCCGCGCAGGAGGACGAGATATCGGGTCATGCGGGCGACTCACCGCTCGTCATCGGCATGGCCGAATGGTCGGTCATCCGGCCCCGGCGTGCTTCCCGGGGCAGCGGCCGGCCGGATGCGCGGCGCCCATTGCCGACGTTTGGCCGCCTGAATCGTGGACGTTTGTCCTACCTCCGACAGGAACCGGCGATCGGCACGGTTCGTCTCGGTCGTGAACAGGCCAGTTCACCAGTCAACGAACCACATCGACAAGGAATTTGCCAGTCATGAACCTCACGTCAACCTTCAAGCGGCGATTCGGTCGCGCCGGGATCGCCCTCACCCTGGTGGCGCTCGTCATCCTTGGCTCCGTCGCCTTCGCCTACGCCAGCTCTCCGAGCGTCCTCCCGGTCGAGCCCGATGGCGGGATCGGCGGCGAGATCATCCTCCCGGTCGAGCCCGATGGCGGGATCGGCGGCGAGATCGTCCTCCCGGTCGAGCCCGATGGCGGGATCGGCAACTGACCACAAGACCGCCGCGTTCACGACGCCCTCGGCAACTGTTGCCGGGGCGTCATCATTTCCGGGAGGCCCTTGGAGCGCCGGCGTGATGCTTAGGCGGTGCGGGGTCGCCACGGCTCGTGCTCGTGCGCGAGCCAGACCAGCTCGGACTCGAGCGCCAGCACCCGCAGCCGGCCTTCGGTGATCGAGGCGGAGGCGTTCATCGTGGATCGACTGGGCGGTGCTGATCGTGCGTCATGATGACTTCCTTCGACACGGCGGGCCGTCAGACGTGCGGGGCGACGCCCTCGGCGAGCTGCTGCATGATCTCGACCTGCGCCTCGTATTCGAGCAGCGGCAGATGGCTGCGGGCCACGAACTCGACCGGGACCGGGACCTGGTTCCGCACCTCGAGCAGCGCCTCGACGAGCTCGTCGGGCGTGCCGGCGTGCGCGGTCCGACGCGAGAGGAGCTTCTCGTCGGGGCCATCGAACGGGGGAGGCGGAGGCCGCGGGGAGCGGTCGGGTCGCCGACGCCTCCATGTCCGAGTACTTCCAGTTCAGGGCCCAGACGGCATCGCGGTAGCGGGCGAGCGCATCGGCCCGGGACGCGCCGGGCAGCAGGATCGAGTAGTGGATGAACCGGAACGTCGATGGGTCGCGTCCGGCCTGCTCGAGCTCGTCGAGCACCCACCCGACCTGCTCGCGGAACTGGTCCGCCGGGGCGTTCGAGAAGATGCCGTCCGCCAGGCGGGCGGCGCGGCGGATCGCCGGCTCGGCGCCGCCGCCGATGAGGATCGGGATCCGCGTCGACGGTGTCGGACGGACCGCGAGGGTCGGGAGCTGGTACACCGATCCCTCGTGGGTGAACGGCTCGCCGCTCCATGCCTGCGGCAGGATCCGGAGGGTCTCCTCCATCGCCGCGCCGCGACGGCGCATGTCGGCGCCGAGCCCGGCGTACTCGACCTCCGACCAGCCGAGCCCGAGCCCGAGCGCGAGTCGACCGTGGCTCAGCAGCTGGACGGTCGCCGCATCCTCCGCGAGGCGCAGCGGGTGATGCATCGGCGCGAGGATGACGCCGGTGCCGATCTCGATCCGTGAGGTCGCCTGCGCGAGGGCCGCGCTGACCACGAGGAGCGAGGGCATGTAGCCGTCGTCGACGAAGTGGTGCTCGGTCGTCCAGACCGAGGTGAAGCCGAGCCGCTCGGCCTCGACCGCGAGGCGCACCGTGTCGTCGTAGGCGCGCGTCCAGTCGGTCTCGCCCGGCCGGAGCTGTGCGCTGAGGAGCCCGAACCCGAGTGGCATGCGCAAGAGGCTACCGCGCCGGCGCCCGAGGCGCAGGTCCACCAGTCCTGCCAGGTCACGGGCCCTTTCCATCCAGACCGACCTCTCTGTTACCAATGGCTCTTGGATTGCGCCGAACAGGGGCGCAGGCTCGTTGACCAGACGGAAGGAGCGAGAGAAATGGCATCAAGAGTGTTGATCGTCCACGCCAGCCGCCACGGCGCCACAGCCGGCATCGCCGAGCGGATCGCCGATGTGCTGCGCACCTCCGGCCTCGAGGCGACCGTAGCAGGAGCGTCCGGGATGCCCGATCCCGCGCCATACGATGCCTGCGTGGTCGGGGCCGGCGTCTACATGGGCAGTTGGGTCAAGGAAGGGACCGAGTTCCTCGATCGATACGCGGCCACGCTCGCCGTGCGCCCCGTGTGGCTGTTCAGCAGCGGTCCGTTGCCAGGTTCGACCAAGGAATCGAAGGTTCCCGTCGACCCGATCGAGAACGCCCTTGGTCCGGCCGATGGACCGGGCAGCGGCGGCAGGCGCCGGATCGCGGAACTCGCCGCGCGGATCCAGCCTCGCGAGCACCGCGTGTTCATGGGCGCCTTCGACCCGACCGACCCACCGAAGTCGATGTCGGAGCGTGTCGTCCGGATGATGCCGGCGGCGAAGGGCATGCTGCCCTCGGGCGACTTCCGCGACTGGCCGGCGATCGAGTCATGGGCGCGCGAGATCGCGAGCATCCTGACCGAGGCCGTCCCCGTGACGACCTAGGCTCGGCGGTCAGGCGTCGGCTTCGGGCGCCTCCATACGGTCGAGCAGGGCCGGCCGGCGGTGCAACGCCCCTTGTCGATGCGTCGTCCCGTGAGGAAACTGGTGCGGTTCACGCGTGGCTGATAGGAGGGAGCGCGCATGCGCAGAGCGGTGGTGCTGGGCCTCGCGGGCGCGCTTCTGGTCGGGGCGTGCACCGCGACCCCGGGCGACGGCAACCGATCGAGTGCGCCGTCAGCAGGCGAGTCGATCGTGATCCGGACCGAGATGGCGATCGCCGATACGTCCGGCGCCGAGCCGATCGCCACCGGCAAGGTCCTCGAGGGGTCGATGGTCGATGGCGCGACATTCTGCGTTGGCGGGACCATCCGCGACTCTCACGCGAATCTCGATCCTGCCGTCGAGCCGCTGGGCCTGATCGACCGCACGTTCACCTGCCCGGACGGGACGATGAGGATCGTCTTCACGCCCGCCGAGATGCAGGGCGACGCCCGTGCCGGGTCGTGGACCGTCGTGCCACGCCATGCCCCATTTCACGGAGCGCTGGAGGCCCGGTAGCGTCTCGGCCGCCAGGGCATCGACGCGCTCGGCGATGGAGCGCTGTGGCTCCGGCAGGCTCCTGATGTAGGCAAAGACCGGCTCGTCGCCCACCGCGGCCTTCGCGGGGCTCGCCCGGCCGGTCATGGCCGCCGGCAGCGTCGTGAGGACGTCGGCTTGCTCGCGGCCGGCGCCGACCTTCGGCTCGATACCGTTGTCGGTCACGGCGGGTCCTCCAGCGGGTGGTCGTCGATCGATAGACGACTGATCGAGCCGAAACTCATCGACGAACGTATGGCCCGATCCCTCACACGTGCGGAGCGACACCCTCGGCGAGCTGCTAGAGGTGAGCCAGGCGGAACGGGTGGTGCATCGGCGCGAGGACGACGCCCGGCCGATCTCGATCCGCTCGGTCGCCTGCGCGATGGCGGTGACCACGAGGAGCGAGGGCATGTACCCGTCGTCCACGAGATCAAGCGGGGCGGCGGGTCCGGCCAACTGTTGGCTAGCTCATTTCGCCACGATGAAGCCGTCGACGTCGACCCGTGGTCGCCCTGACGTCCCGAGCACCTTGATCGTCACGGTACGGGTCGCCGAGGTCGTGTAGTTGATCGACCACACGACGAGTCGAGTGCGTGTCGTCGGGGAATACAAGTCGACGGTCGCCTTCAAGACGCCGTTGACATAGACCTTTGCCTTGCCTCGGTTGACGCCTTTTTTGGCGACCCATGCGATCGATCGACCCGTGAACGTGTGTCTCGCGGTCGAGCCGGCCCGTGAGCTGCTCCGGGCCGTGCCACCCCACCATGTGGTAGACGTGGATTTCCACCAAGTGCCGGCGTACCGAACGGCTGTATTGGACTGGGACACTGCCCTGATCCGTGACGTGGGCGTATAGTCCCAAGCCCCGACATTCCCTGCAGCGTCAACGGCGCGCACGCGGTACCGATAGGCGTGTCCCGTCGACACGGGCCGATCCAGGCTCCAAGGCAGGCCTTTGCTGGCGATCTTTACATACGAGCCCCCATCGGTGGATTGCGCCACCTCGACGTGGTGGACCCCCGAGCCAGCGTCCGCGGCGGACCATCGAAGTCGGAGTGTCGGCCGCCCGCCATTCAGGGCGATCCCCGATGGGAGCGCGGGGACCCGAACACTGGTGGTCGGCGGTGTGGTATCGGCCGTCGCGGCCTGCTTGTAGATCTTGATCCAGTCGACCTGCAGCTTGACGGTTCCCGACATGGACTTCTTGAAGGCGTCGAGTTGGATGGCCATGTGGTGGGCGACATCCGGGATCGCCGCGGTGTCGGACAACGTCCACACGTGGGCCCCGTCCCGAAAGATCTTGATCGAGCTCGGGGTCCACTCCATGGCGTAGTCGTGCCATGCCGTGCCGGCAACCCCGTTGTGGTGGAACCAGTACTGCTCGTTGGTCGACCCGTAGTGGACGAAGCTCTTGACCGGGTTGCGGTCGGCCTCGACCCCCGTCTCGAAGATGTCATTCTCGCCGTCGATCGGCCAGCGGCCGGAGTCCGGCCAGGTCAGGACCGCCCCGCTGGTCGCGAGCGACGGATCCGCGTCGACGCGTGCCCGGAACTCGAACTTCCCATAGGTCTGGTTGTGCCGGCTCGACATGCCCCCGGACACGAGCGTGCCGTCGACCATCCGAGCGGTGATCGTCAATAGGCCGTTCCCGACCGAGATGGCCCGTCCGTCACGAATGCCGTTCCCGGCATGGCCCGGGATCCAGGGCCCGTAGATGCTCCATTTCGACGTGTCGACTGCCGTGCCGCTGAAGTCGTCCGAATGGACCAGCTGCCAGGTCGACGCCGTGATATCAGACGACGTCGATGTCTCGGTGACGTTGTCCGTCGGCGCTTTCGGATCGGCGGCCCGCACGGTTGCCGGGCCGAGTGATCCGACGATCATCGCCGCGACCACCCCGATCCCCGCGAGTCGGATCGACCGCGCGGTTGCTCGTCCGAGCGCCAACTTCATCGTCGCCAAGGGTAACATCGGGCTCCTCTTCCCAGAGAACGGCTTGCAACGCAGTGTGTGCCGGTCCGAGAACCCGTGCGATGGCCCAGAGGTCCCGGGCATCGGAGTCGGCGCCCCCGCCGCCGTCGCCGGTTACCGCCTGCTCACGCGTGATCCCGCGCGGCAAAGACCGGCTCGTCGCCCACGGCGGCCCTCGCGGGGCTCGCCCGACCGGTCATGGCCGGCGGCAGCTTGGTCATGAACTGGCGTCCTCGCGAGGCGGCCCATCGAGCACTCGAGGCACGTACTCGAGCAGCTGGATCCGATCGTCGAACGTTCGGCTCGTGACCATGTCGAGCATCACGTCGGGGTAGCCGTCGTAGATCCGCTCGCGGCCGGTCTTGCCGGTGATGACCGGGAAGACGCCGACCCGGAACAGGTCCACCAGGCCGGCTTCGAGGAGCGACCGGCACAGCGTCAGGCTGCCGAGCGTGCTCATGTTGGTGCCTTGTCGCTTCATCTCGGCCACCGCCTCAACGGCATCGCCGCGAATCACCTCGGTATTCGCCCAGGCCAATGGAGTCTCCAGCGTCGAGGAGAACACGATCTTCCGTTGTCGAGTGAGGTCGGCCATCGCGTCGGCCTCCTCGGCAGGTGTCTCGGGGTTGCTGGCGAAGCCGGACATGAGGCGGTACGTGTTCGCGCCCATCAGGACCGTGTAGTCGCGATCAGGGCGCTCGTCGAGCCAGGCGAGGTACTCGGGGCTCTCCAGGCCCCACCATCCCGGCCAGCCCTCGGCGGATGCGTAGCCGTCCAGCGACGTGATGAAGTCGATGATGAGTTGGCTCATTCCCTTGCCCCTTTCACGTGTTGCGTTCGAACAGCCGCCAGTGGCCCTCGAGCTCCTCCGCTTCGTGGACGTCGACATCAATGACGGCCGTGCGGTTCGAAACTCATCGGTGCCCGGACGACAGGCAAGCATCATTGAGCATCTGCGCGCTCCCCGCGCGAGGCCGGCGTGAGAGTTGTGGATGGCGGTCGTGGACCCTAGGCTTGTGGACCAGCCATCCCGCCCCCAGGAGGTCCATCCATGACCATGGAGTACGTCTCCCTGCCCGGTGAGACCGCTCCGCCCGTTCCTGACGGGCCGAAGCTGTGCAACGGCGACGACATGCGCATCCTGCACAACGCGTTCCTGTGGGGATACGAAGTGGCGCCTGGACTGGTGCGCGGCGTTACCCCCGGTGACACGACGCGCAGCGAGTACGTGGGCCAGTGGCTCGCCGATCTCGATGCGACGCTGCACACGCATCACGAGAGCGAAGACGAGTTCCTGTGGGCCAGGCTCGAGCAGCGCGCTCCCGCCTGCGCGCTCCATGTCGGCCAGATGCGCGCGCACCACGCACAGGTCGCGGAGCTGCTCGAGGAGGCAGCTCCGCTCCTCGCCGGATGGCGCACGACGGCCGAGCCGGCGCTCGGTGAACAACTGGCCGATGCCTACGAGCGGATGCTCGGTGTGCTGAAGGTGCACCTGCGCCGTGAAGTGGTGGAGGTCATCCCCGTCGCGGAGCGGGTGGTCACCGCGGAAGAGTGGAAGGCGATGGGCGACCACAGCGCCGGGGCGATCCCGACGAGTCGCCTCCTGCCGCAACTCGGGATGCTGCTCGCGAACTCCACGCCTGCGGACCGCGAGAGCTTCTACGCGGGCATGCCCCTCTTCATCAAGGTGCTCTGGCGCCTCGTGGGCAGGCGTCAGTACGCGAAGCAGTTCAGTCAACTGTTCCCGGGCAAGCCTGTCCCACCGACCGGCTGACGTGTGGCGTGCATAGCTCGAAGACGTTTCCGCGCGTCTCCTTGTCGTTCGAGTCGTCGCCCGTGAAATCCGTTGCCACTCATGAGCGCAACTTCCCACGCGTTCCAAGGACATCGTCCGGCGAAATCGCAGTATCTGTCCCACGCGTTCAGACATAACTCACCTTATCGGAAGCGGCATCGCACGGTCAGGACGCCCAAGACGAGCGGACTGACGGCCAGGCACCCCGACGCCGTACGCTCCCCGCATGGACGACGCCATCGCGAACATGCGCCCCGCGACGCCCGCGCCGTGGCGTCCGACGAAGCAGGAGCTGCAGGCTGCGAAGGACGCGGCGATCCCGGACGTGATCATGCCGGGCTTGCGCGTGCTGTTCTGTGGCATCAACCCGGGTCTGTACTCGGGGGCGACCGGCCGACACTTCGCCAGACCCGGGAACCGCTTCTGGCCGGCGCTGTACCGCGCGGGCTTCACGGACCGCCTCCTGACGCCCTGGGACGCCGACGCGATGCTTGCCGCCGGTCTGGGCATCACGAACCTCGTGAATCGCACCACGGCGACGGCCGCGGAGCTCGATGACGCCGAAGTACGCACCGGCGGCGCCCGCCTGATCCGCACCGCCGAGCGGTACGAGCCGCGATTCGTCGCGGTCCTCGGCGTCACGACGTATCGGATCGCCTTCAGCCGTCCGAAGGCCAACGTCGGCCGCCAGGACGAACGCATCGGCCCGGCGACGGCCTGGGTGCTGCCGAATCCCAGCGGCTTGAACGCCCACTACCAGCTCCCGCAGCTCGCCGAGGTCTTCGAAACGCTGCGGCGCGCCGTCGACGCCGTGTCGCCCAACGAGTCCCCCACCGAGTCCCCTACCCGCGGCACTCGCTGAGACCGTGCTCAACAACGCCGCGAACCCGGACCACCAGGTCAAATTCACGGGCCGTTTCGGTGGTCAGTTGATCCTCGCGCGGTCAGCGGAGGGACGCCAGTCGTTGCATCTCGCTCGTGCGACCCGACGTCGGACGGCAGAGAACGTCGAGGTACCACGCCTTCGAGCGTCACCAGGTCGCTGACGACGAGGATGTGGGTGACGGCGAGATCGGGCGGCGGGAAGATCGACACCTTGTCAGCCCCGCGCGAGCAGCTCGTCCAGGATCTCGCCCTCGAGGCGGTACCCCGTCAGGTGGCCGCCGTCGGTCCAGAGCCGGAATTGAGCGTTCGGCAGCCGGTCGACGAGGCGTCGCGCGGCCGATGACGGAGCGTTCCGATCGCCGTCGCTGTGCCACCACGTGATGTCGGTCGCGATGCGCTCGATGTCGATGCCCCAGTCGCGATGCAGGGCGAGGCCCTCGTCGAACCAGCCGCCTGACCCGCTGCGCAGCGCCTCCGTCAGGCCGATCGTGAAGCCTCGCTGCCAGGCCGGGTCGCGCATGATCCGCTGATCGTCCTCCGGTGCCGTCTCCATGATGCCGGCGAAGGCCGCCAACGGGTCCGCGAGCAGCGCGCGCCGCATGTCTTCGGTGATCTGCTCGACCTCGTCGTAGCGGCCGGCCTCGAGCAGCTCGTACTCGCGGGCGTTGAGGTCCACCTGTTCGAGCGCCTCGTGCGGTTCCAGGGGCGCCGCACCGACCTCGATCGTGGCGGCCGTCACGCGATCCGGGTGGCGCTCGGCGAAGGCCAGGATGTGCGGACTCGCGCCACTCGCGCCGATGACCGGCACGGCATCGATGCGGAGCTCGTCGAGGATGGCCGCGACGTCATCGGCGTGCTCGAAGAAGCCGCGGCCCTCGAGCCTGGTCGATGCCCCGAAGCCGGGACGCTCGGTCGTGATGGCCCGCAGCCCGCGATCGATCCATGGACCACGATCGCCCCGAAGGAAGAGGCGCGAGCCCGGGGTGCCCGGAAAGCGCAGGAGCGGTCGACCGTCCGGCACGCCGCTCTCGCTCCAGGCCACCGTGCGGCCGTCTGGGCGCTCGAGACGATGGTCCGAGACGTCGGGCCCGAGCGCCGCGACCGCGTCGGCGGCCGCCGTGGAAACCGGCGACTCGGCGTCGTCGGCGGAACGTGTGTGCATCGAGGCATGGTCGCACGCCGGACGTGTGTCCACCGGTGCACTGCGGCGATGCCGCCGGGCTGAGCGACCGGCCGAGCGCGTCAGTCGGTCGTCGTGACGCTCCGCCGCGAGCGGCGCCACAGGACGAGGAACAGCGGGACCTGGACCAGCGCATACACCCCGAGGGCCGACAGGATGGGGCGCACCAGCTCGTTGTCGCCGCCCGACAGGACGATGAAGACGAAGAACGCGATGAGCGCCAGCGGCAGTGCCGCGAGGAGGCCCGCGAGATAGCTGCGGAACCCCTCGACGCGGATGCTCCAGCCGGCGAGCGCGCCGCCGACGACGAGCGCCAGGCACGCCCCGATGACGCCGACGACGTACGCCACCTCGAGCACGATCGCGAACGCCAGCACGATGATCGCGATCAGGCCGGCGGCGCCCACGATCCCGACCGCGCGACCGGCGAGGCTGCGCTGGCCGGCCGCCGGCTCGGTCGTCGATCGCTCGGTGCCTGCCTCCTCGACCGTCGCAGGCGTCTCGTCGGAGTCCACGGCGCGACGCTACACCACGACCGTGGCCGTGTGAATGCCGTACACGCGGATGCGCCACGACCGACCGGACCCCTGCCCTCCCCCACCGGGCTGGATCCGCGCCGACCGTGGCGCCGGGAATTGTGCGTGGAGCGATGGAGGCGGTTACGCGGCGGCGCGCCGCATCATCCGCACGCCGATCGTGAGCCCGACGACGGCCACGCCGACGGCGACGCCGGCACCGACGAGCACCGACGGGTGCCCGAGGTCGCCGGCGAACAACGCCCGCTCGGCCTCGACGAGGTACGTCAGCGGATTGAGCCGCGACAGCGTTTGCAGCCACTCGGGGCCGGCGTCCATCGGCAGCAGGATCCCCGACAGGAGGAGCACCGGGAACAGGAACGTCTGCTGGATGACCCAGAACAGGTACTCCTGCCGCTTCACGGCGATCGCGAGCGAATGCGACAGCGCCCCGAGCCCGACCCCGAAGACCGCGAGGATCAGGAGCCCGAGCGCACGCCGACGACGTGCAGCTGGAAGCCGAACGGCGTCACGAGCGCGACGATGAGCAGGGCCTGGAGCATGAGCGGGACGACCTCCTTCAGCGCCCGGCCGATCAGCAGCGACGGTCGCGACAGCGGCGTCACGAGGAACCGCTCGAACGAGCCGACGCGCATCTCCTCGAGCAGGTACGCACCCGCGACCGAGGTCCCGAACAGGCTGACCATGACGATGATCCCGGGCACGAACCACTGCCACGGCGAGGCCCCGAGTCCCCCGCCGAGTCGGCCAGGAGCGGGCCGTAGAGGACGAGGAAGATGACCGGCTGGAGCATGCCGAAGACGAGCGTGAACGGGTCACGCGACATCGGCCGGAGCTGGCGCTGCAGGACGATGGCGGTGTTGGTGGCGAGGGTCATGACGCGGCCTCCAGGGACTGGCTGACGGTTCGGTCGTCGGCGGACGCGCGGCGGTCAGGTCGCCCTCGTCGCGCAGGCTCCGGCCGGTGAGCTCGAGGAAGACGTCGTCGAGGGTCGGGCGCTTGACCTCGGCGCTCGTGGCCGGCACCCCGGCCGCATCGAGCGCCCGCAGGAGCGGTGGCAGCGCCGCCGCGCCATCGATCGCCCGCAGGCGGACGAACGGGCCGTCGGTCGTGACGTCGGCGTTGCCGACGATCCGCCCGGCGATCCCGGCCGCGCGGAACGCGGCGACCGCATCCTCGACCCCGATCTCGACGCGATCGCCGGCCATCCGGCCCTTGAGCGTCGCCGGGCGTCCCGTCGGCGATGACCTTGCCCGTGGTCGATGACCACGACGCGCTCGGCCATCGCGTCCGCCTCGTCGAGGTAGTGCGTGGTCAGGAAGATCGTCGTGCCGTTGGTCTCGCGCAGGCGCACGAGGTGCTCCCACAGGTTGGCCCGGCTCTGCGGGTCGAGCCCGGTCGACGGCTCGTCGAGGAACAGGAGCCGCGGCTCGTGGACCATGCCGATCGCGATGTCGAGCCGGCGGCGCTGGCCGCCCGACAGCGTGTTGGCCGGCCGCGTCGCCACCGGCGCCAGCTCGAGCGAATCGATCAGCTCGTCGGCCCGCCGCGCCGCGTCGCGACCCGACAGGCCGTACGCCCGGCCCTGGGTGAGCAGCTCGTCGCGGGCGCGCTGGTCGTCCGACGGCGCCGTGCCCCTGCCCGACGTAGCCGATCCGCGCGCCGCACCGCCGCGGGATCCGCGATGACGTCGTGCCCGGCCACGGTCGCGCTGCCGGTCGTCGGGCGGAGCAGCGTCGTGAGCATGCGCAGGCTCGTGGACTTCCCTGCCCCGTTCGGGCCCAGGAACGCGACGAGCTCGCCCTGCCCCGACGTCGATGTCGAGGCCGCGCACCGCCTCGATCGTCTCCTTGCCGACCCGGAACTCGCGGGTCAGGCCTCGTGCGTGGATCATCGTGCCTCCTTCGCTCGGGCTGGCTGGGGTCGATGTCCGTACCGTAGGATCGATTGCGGTCACTTTCTGGCCGCGATACTGACGAGGATCCGCGCATGGCCAACACGAGCGGACGGATGCTCCGCCTGCTCTCGCTGCTGCAGACCCATCGGTCCTGGCCGGGCGGCGAGCTCGCCGAGCGTCTCGGGCGTCAGCGAGCGCACGCTGCGTCGCGACATCGACCGGCTGCGCGAGCTCGGCTATCCCGTCGCGGCCGCGCCCGGGGTCGGCGGCGGCTACCAGCTCGAGCCAGGCGCGACGCTGCCGCCGCTCCTGCTCGACGACGACGAGGCCATCGCGATCGCCGTCGCGCTGCGTTCGAGCGCCGGCGGCGGGATCGAGGGCATCGAGGAGACCTCGGTCCGGGCGCTGACCAAGGTCGTGCGGACGATGCCGCCGCGCCTGCGCGCACGGGTCGACACGCTGCGGGCCGTGCACGGCACCCGCCCAGTCGGTCGGCGGGCCGACGGTCGTCCGCGGCCGCCATCGCCGTCTCGCCCAGGCCTGCCAGGACCGCGAGCGGCTGCGCTTCGAGTACACGGCCCGGGACGGCGGCGACGGCGCGACCCGCCTCGTCGAGCCCCACCGGCTGGTCACCCTCGGCCGCCGCTGGTACCTCATCGCCTGGGACATCGATCGCGCCGACTGGCGGACCTTCCGCGTGGACCGCCTGCGCGATCCGCGCTCGACGCGCTATCGCTTCGAGCCGCGCGAGCTACCCGGCGGTGACCCCGTCGCGTTCGTGCGGGCCCAGATCGCGTCGATCCCGACCCGCTACCAGGTCGCCATCCGGATCGAGGCACCCGCCGAGGACCTCCAGGCGGCCTTCGGGCGCTGGGTGGAGATCGAGCCGCTCGATGACATCGTCCTCGGTCCTGCGGATGAAGGTCGATACGCTCGACTGGCCGGTGATGATCCTCGCCGGGCTCGAGCACGGATTCGAGATCCTCGAGCCACGCGAGCTGCTCGATCGCGTCCGTCAGGTCGGGGCGACGCTCACGGCGGCCACCGCGTCCTGATCCAGGTCCGTGGCGGCACCCGTGTCGTCGTCGTCGGCTTCGTCGTCCTGCCGATCGAACTGCGTCCGATGCAGCCGTGCGTACAGCCCGTCGCGTGCCAGCAGCTCGGCCTGCGTCCCGAGCTCCACGAGCCAGCCGTCGTCGAGCACCGCGATCCGATCGGCGGCGCGGATCGTCGAGAGTCGATGGGCCACGATGATCGTCGTGCGCCCGACCTTGAGTCGATCGAGGGCGTCCTGGACGAGCCGCTCCGATTCGTTGTCGAGCGAGCTCGTCGCCTCGTCGAGCAGCAGGATCGGCGGGTCCTTGAGGATCGCCCGGGCGATGGCGACGCGCTGGCGCTGCCCACCGGACAGGCGCATCCCGCGGTCGCCGACGAGCGTGTCGTAGCCGTCGGGCAGGACGCTGATGAAGTCGTGCGCGTTGGCCGCCTTCGCGGCGGCCACGACCTCGTCGTCGGTGGCCGACAGGCGGCCGTAGCGGATGTTCTCGTTGACCGTCCCGCCGAACAGCGTCGCCTCCTGGGCGACCAGCCCGATCTGCTCGCGCAGGCTCGCCACGGTGACCTCGCGGACGTCGACGCCGTCGACCCGGATCGCGCCCGACGTGACGTCCCACAGTCGCGGGATCAGCCCGACGAGCGTGGTCTTGCCCGAGCCCGACGGCCCGACGAGGGCGAGCGTCTCCCCGGCCGGGATCGTCAGCGTCACGTCGCGGACGACCGGCCGGTCGGCCAGGTATTCGAATGACACCGCCTCGAGCTCGATGTGGCCGGCGACGCGCGGCAGCGGCCGGGCGTCCGGCGCGATCCACGATGGTCGGTCGGGTATCGATGATCTCGAACACGCGCTCGATGGCGCCGGTCCCCTCGCGGAACTGGCCGTACAGGCCCGCGATGCTGCCGAGGCTGCCGCCGATCGCGACGCCGTACAGCAGGAACCCGGTCAGCGTGCCGATCCCGAGCGTGCCGTCGATGACCTGGTGCCCCGTGAACCACAGCAGCGCGGCGATCGCGCCGAAGCCCAGGAACCCCATGAGCGCCCCGAACCCCGCCCGCCACAGCGCGAGACGCGAGCCCGTCGCGACCACGCTGCGCAGGTCGGTGTCGTAGCGCTCGAGCTCCCACTCCTCGCGCACGTAGCTCTTGACGACGCGGATCCCCGACAGCGCCTCCTCGGCCGTCGTCGTGCTCCGCGCGATCGTGTCCTGGACCTGGGTGCTGACCCGCTGCAGCGGTCGACCGAACACGATCGCGATCGCGATGAGCGCCGGCGCCAGGAGCAGCACGACGAACAGCAGCGTCGGGCTGAGGGTGAACAGGATGATCACCGACCCGACGAGCCCGATGAGCGACGACAGGAGGCTCGTGACGGTCTGCGTCAGCATCGTGCGCACGAGCGTCACGTCGCTCGACAGGCGCGAGACGAGCTCGCCGACGCGATGTGCGCTGTGGAAGTCGAGCGACAGCGTGATGAGCCGCCCGTACAGCTCGCCACGGAGCTGCGCCACGACCCGCTCCCCCACCACGCCGAGCAGGTAGGTCTGGACGAAGCTGCCCACGGCCTGCACGCAGAACAGCGCGATGAGCATGACGATCAGCCGATCGAGCCCGTCCGCGTCGCCGCCGGCGACGATCGCGGTCGTGATGCCGGCGATGACCAGCGGAAAGGCGAGGCTGAGGGCGGACGAGAAGACGAGCCCGACCAGCGCGATCGAGAACGGCCGCCAGTGCGGGCGGAGATAGCCGAACAGCCGCCCCCACGGCACGCCGCCGAAGCCGCGGACCTCGCGCACGACGGCGCCGGCATCGGTCGGGACGCGCGCGAACTGCTGGGTCATGCGCTCGATGATGGCACGGGATGGCGGGAATCGCCGCCGGCCGCGAGATGGGCCGCCGAGACCGGGTCCGGCGCCGTTGCCACTCGTGAAATGGGTATTGCCAGAAGGTTGCGGTTCGGTAACACTGCGCCGATCGGCGCGTGCAGACCCCCAGCGCGCGGGCCGAGGAGAGGGAAAGCCCGGGCCGCCGGCGCCCAGCCGCGCCACGGGCGATGGAGGGTACCGATGAAACGGCTGTTGGCGCTCGCAGCAGCGCTGGTCCTCCTCGTCGCGCTACCGATGTCGGCATCGGCCGCGCGCGCCGCCAGGTTCACCGATCACTTCGTCGGCATCACTTGCGACGGCCCCGAGTCCACCAGTGGCGGCGGGTTCGTGTTCTTCGGCGCGAACGCCTCGGACGAGTTCGAACCGGACGCGTTCGTCGACTACTGGACGACCGACGAGCCCGAGGGCAATCCCGACCTGATCCGGGATTTCGACCAGCCGGTCGACGTCACCTGGGACGGCAGCGTCCTGGCTGGCTCGATCCCGCTGATCGACCTCAGCAGCGGCGACCCAGCCGGATCCGCGACCTTCTCGGCGACCCTCGTCCCGACCGGCGACCCGGAGCCGTTCGAGGACGAGTTCCGCGACGGGAACCACCAGGGTCGCTTCACCGGCGTCTTCCAGGCGATGGACCCGTCCGGCTCCCTCACCGTCGGCGACTCGACCTTCACGCTCGACGGCTGTTTCGCCGAAGAGACGACGGTCACGGTGTTCGAGACGAACCCGCGCTCGTTCGTCACGCACTTCACCGACCGCAGTGTCGACTGCGACCTGACGAACGCCGACGGCGACACCGCGTTCTTCTCCGCGTTCCTCGAGGATGGCCAGGTGTTCATCGACGCGGGCGCCTTCCCTGAGGACGGATCGGACGGGCATCGGGGCGTTCGGCGAGCGCGCCGTTGATCGACGGCGTCGTCGATGCGTCGCTGGAGACCTACGACTTCGACACCGGCGAGCCGACCGACGCCGGTGGATCGGTCCACGTCGAGATCGTCGGCGGTGAGCCGTTCGAGTACGTCATCAAGTACGCGACCGGCCGCGAACTCGTTCGCGGCGAGGCGCTCGACCTCGAAGGGCACGCTGACGATCGACTCGATGACGTTCGATCTCGGCCCATGCATCGGCGTCGATGCCGTGCACAAGATCTTCGACAACTTCCCCAACGGGCCCGAAGCCCGGTGGGAAGGTTCCGGCCAATGACCTGCCGAGCGGCGCGAAGCTCCTCACGGTGGGGAGCCGGACGACGATCGCGACGAAGGGCGCCTCGCCTGAGTTCGAAGCGCCCTACGAGTGCCTCACCTTCGAGGAGGACGGCGAGATCATCGAGATCCCGGTCGGTCATACGGTCTGGTACCGGATCGTCGGCACCGGTGGGACGGTGACGATCGATACCGCCGGCAGCGACTACGACACCGTGGCCGCCGTGTACACCTCCGATGGTGCGGGCGGGTTCGACCCGGTCCCGGGCGCGTGCGTCGACGACGTCCGACTCGAGCCATTCGGGCGAACGCTGCAGACCGCGGTGACGTGGCAGACCGTCGCGGGGACGACGTACTACGTCCAGATCGGCGGCTACCCGAGCAGTCGTTGCCGTACGGCAACCTGCGCGTCGCCGTGCGCTGACCCTCGCGATTCCGAGCGCGATGGACCGCGGGCCGACCCATCCGGGCGGCCCGCGGTCTCATGTCCCGCAGGCGAACGCGTAGTAGATCGGGATGTCCAGCCCGACGTGGACCGCGATCGGGAGGAGCAGGGACCGCGTCCGCAGCGCGATCAGCCCGGCCAGGAACCCGCCGACCCCCATCGCCACCATGAGCGGGAGCGCGGGACCGGTGACGTCGGTGCCCGAGTGCGCCACGCCGAAGACGACGGCCTGCCCGACGAGCGCCGGGCCGACGCCCATGATCCGCGCCGACCAGCCGAGCAGCGCACCGCGGTAGATGACCTCCTCCATCACGCCGTTCGACACCGCGAACACGAGTGCCGGGACGATGGCGCCGAGGGCCAGGACGTCGTACGAGATCTCGCCGAAGAACGGTCGCGCGAGGAGCGGCCCAACGACGAGCGCCAGCGGGCCACTCACGAGGAACCCCACGATCGACCAGCGGACGACCCCCCGCGCCGGGCGGCGAAGCAGGAGCGACGTGCGCGACGCCCGCAGGCGCGTCGCGAGCAGTGCCAGGACGAGGAGCACCACGAGCGCCTCGAGCGCCCGCCAGGTCGCGACCGGTGAGGCCGGGTTCGCGCAGTCCGAGCCGTCGACCGCGGCGAGCGGGGCGGCGACGGAACCCCACACGAGGCTGACCGCCACGGGCACCGCGCCGGCCCACGTCCAGCGAACCGGCGCATCACGCGCGATCGCCACGGCCGCTCCGGCGGCCAGTGCGACGAGCACCGGGAGACGCAGCACCGGAACGAGCGCCGCGACGACGAGCAGCGCGATCGGCACCATCGAGCGGGCGAGCTCGCGGTAGTCGGTCGGCAGGAGCCGGCGAGTCGTCACGCGGCGAGGGACGTTGGTCGGGCGTCGGCCTGCATCGGGCTATGATGTCGCCCGGACGCGACCCGAATCCGGGCGCCTGGCGCGTCGCCGTTGCACGAGGATCACCCGCTGACCGTCAGTCCGGCCGCGCCCGTCCCGGCCACGTCCCCATCCGCGCCGACCGCGCCCGCGTCCGATCGCTCCGATTCGTCCGACCGGACCGCCGGGTCCCCAGCCCGCTCGCGCTGGTCGGCGCTCCATCCGCTGTTGTTCGCGGCCTACCCGGTGCTGTTCCTGTGGTCCCAGAACCTCGGCGAGACCGACCCCGTCGATGTCATCGCGCCGCTCGTCGTGGTGCTCGCGGTGGCGGGGCTGCTGACCGTCATCCTCGGGCGGCTGCTCGGCGACCCACGGCGGGGCGCACTGATCGTCACGCCGCTCGCGATCGGCCTCCTGATGTACGGCCACGTCGGGAGTTACGTCAACGACTTCGGCATCGGTGCCCTGCTCCAGCAGCTGGGCTGGCTGACGGTCATCGTCGTGGCCGTGGTGGCCGCGCTCCGTCTCGGCTCGGCGTGGATCGCCAGGATCGATCTCGCCCTGCTGCGCGTGGGGGCCATCCTCGTCGCGGTCACGCTGCTGCTCATCGTGCCGTTCCAGATCAGCGCGGCAGCGGGGCGGTCCACGCTCGACGAGGCTGCCGTCCAGCCGGACACCACCACCGCGCCGAAGCGTGACGTGTACTGGCTCGTGTTCGATCGATACGGCTCGGATCGGTCGTTGGAGCTCCAGTACGGCATCCAGAACGACCTGACGCCCTGGCTCCGCGACCAGGGCTTCACCGTCCTCGACGACAGCCACGCGAACTACATCTCGACCGCACTGTCGATGTCGACCACGCTCGAGATGCGGCATCTCGACGAGCTCGCGCAGCGGCAGGGCCCGGACAGCGCCGACAAGGCGCCGATCTACGAGATGCTCCAGTCGCCGCTCGCGGCACGCCAGTTCCAGGAGCTCGGCTACCGCTACCTGCACCTCGGTTCGTGGTGGGACCCCACCCGTGCCGACGAGGCAGCCGACGTCAACCTGCAGGCCGCCGGATCCTCCGATTTCGTGGCCGCGCTCAACGATGCGAGCGCGTTGCCCGCCCTTGCCCGACGGCTGGGCCTTCCGCCGGAGGATTCGACGCGAGCGCGCCTACCGCTACAACACGTTCGCGATGGACGCGCTCGATGGACTCCGCGACGAGCCCGGGCCGAAGTTCGTGGTCGGGCACGTGCTGCTCCCCCACCCCCCGTCCGTGATCGATCGGGACGGGACGTTCATGACCGCCGACGCTGTCGAGGCGATGCCCGCCGGCGAGCCGTATCGCCGCCAGCTCGACTTCCTGAACGGGCGCCTCCGCTCGTTCATCGAGGGCCTGCTCGCCCGGCCTGTGGATGAGCAGCCGATCATCATCCTGCAGGCGGACGAGGGTCCATGGCCGGGCATCTACAGCCGGGATCGGGACTTCGACTGGTCGACCGCGACCGAGGAGATGCTCGAGGCGAAGTTCGGCATCCTCAACGCGTGGTTCGTGCCCGGTGGCCAGGATCTCGGGCTCGACCCGGCGCAGACCGCGATCAACACGTTCCCGGTGCTGTTCAGCCGCTACTTCGGCCTGGACTACCCGCTCCTGCCCGATCGCGTGACGACGTCCCGATCGTGGACGCGACCGTATGACCTCACCGACATCACCGACCGCCTGACGAGCGCGCGATGACGAGCACGACCGCCACGTCGACCCCGGCCGTCGCCGAGGCGTCCACGCCCGCCGCCGCCGACGCGTCCGCGCCGTCCCGGTTCTCGGGGATCCACCCGCTCCTGTTCGCCGCCTACCCGGTGCTCTTCCTCTGGTCGCAGAACCTCGGCGAGACCGAACCCGCGCGACGTGATCCTGCCGCTCGTCGGCTTCGTCGCGGTCGCGGCCGTCGCGACCTTCGTGCTCGGCCTCGTGTCCTCGGCGACCGCCGGCGCGGCGCCCTGATCGTCACGCCCCTGGTCATCGGCCTGCTGATGTACGGCCACGCGGCGAGCCTACTCGACGACTTCGAGTCCGGGGCATCGTCCAGCAGGCCGGCTGGGTCGCGCTCATGGTCGTCGGCGTCGTCGCGGCGATCCGGCTCGCGACGCGGCTGGGTCGCCACGCGTCGACACTCGCGCTCGACTGCGGGTCGCGGCGATCCTGGTCGTCGTCACGCTCGTCCTCATCGTCCCGTTCCAGGTGAGTGCCGCCGCCAACGGCCTGGGCTCGACGGCGGGCCCGCAACCGCGTCCGGACACGACGACCGCCCAGAAGCGCGACGTCTACTGGCTCATCTTCGATCGCTACGGGTCCGATCGCTCGCTGCGAGCTGCTGTACGGCATCCAGAACGACCTGTCCGCCTGGCTGCGCGAGCAGGGCTTCACGGTCCTCGACGACAGCCACGCCAACTACGTCCGGACCGGCGTTTCGATCGCGACGACGATGAACATGCACGCACCTGCAGGACATCGCCCGGCCTGCCGGGTCCCGACAGCTCGGACCTGCGCCCGGTCCACGCCACTGCTGCAGGCTTCGCTCGTCGCCCGCCAGTTCAAGGAGCTCGGCTACCGCTACTACCACATCGGGTCGTGGTGGAGTCCCCCAGCCCGCGACGTGGCTCGCCGACGTCAACCTCAACGTCGGCCGGGCCGTCGGACTTCGCAGGCGACGCTCTACGACGAGAGCGCCGTGCCCGGCGTCGCTCAAGCGGCTCAGGCTCGAGCAGTCGTCGACGAGCGCGAGCGCCACTACCGAGCACAACGCCTACGGGCTCGACGCACTGGTCGGCCTCCGGCGACGAGCCCGGACCCAAGTTCGTGCTCGGGCACGTCCTGCTCCCCCACCCGCCCACCGTCTTCGATCGCGACGGCCGGTTCATGACCGTGGCCGAGCAGGCCGACCTGTCCGAGCACCGAGCGGTTCCAGCGCCAGCTCGACTACACGAACACCCGCATCCGCGAGATCCTCGACCGGCCTGCTGGCCCTGCCCGAGGACGGAGCGCCCGATCATCATCCTCCAGGCCGACGAGGGACCCGAGTCGCCCGATCTACCGCGCGACCCGCAAGACGACCTTCGACTGGGCCGCCGCCACCGACGAGGACATCGAGGTCAAGTACGGGATCCTCAACGCGTGGTACCTGCCCGGCGGCGAGGACCTCGGGCTCTACCCGGACGATGACCAGCATCAACACGTTCCCGACGCTGTTCAGCCGCTACTTCGGGCTCGACTACGAGCTGCTGCCCGACCGGGTCTACACCTCGGAGCGCTACTACGCTGCCGTACGACCTGACCGACGTCACCGACCGGCTGCCGAGCCTGCGCGAGCGGGTCGGCCGCGGACGCGCCTGCGGTCGCCTGGCGGCGGTCACGCGCCGGCGGAGCAGGAACAGGACGCGCGGGCTCTCCTCGATCGTGCGTCTCGTTGACGATCGTCGAAGCGCTCGGCCGCGGCCGCCCGGAACCCCTCGAGCGTGTAGTCCGGGAAGACGTCGCGCGCGTGTCGCCAGCAGGCGGCGGACCATCGGGTCCTCCTTGGGCACGAACTCGACGATCGCCCACGGCGCGAGGGTCGCGAACAGGTCCAACAGCATCGGCAGCGGGACGTTGCGCGAGATCGCGAGGTGGTGGACCAGCGCGAGCGCCAGCAGGACGTCCGGGTTCGCCCGATCGATGCAGCGAGCGGCGCTCCTGCGCCCGCCCAGCCGATCCCGGGGCTCGGGTTGGCGAGGTCGAGGATGAGCGGCAGGATGTCGCTCGCGACCCTCGCCCCGGACCGCGAGGTAGTTCCGCTCGGCGGCGGCCGGGTCGATGTCCAAGGCGAGGACGCGCTTGCCCGCGTCGGCCGCGATCCGGCTGTAGCGGCCGGTGTTCGCGCCGAGATCCCAGGCGCGGCTGCCCGGCACCTCTCGCACGAACTGGTCGACGAGCCGCACCTTGTCGGCGGTCGCGCGCTCGCCGTAGCTCGTGTGCTCGGCGTAGTCGGACCATTCGGTGCCGCCCGGCTACCAGCGCAGCCCGCTTCACGGTCCTGCGCAGGTTGGCGATGAGGGCGATCAGCCGCTGACGCGCCGATCTGGGCGCCCTTGGCGGCCTTCCCGTCGTCCTCGTTGCCGGCGTAGCGGCGCTGCGCCTGGGCGTGCAGGTGGAGGTGCGACAGAAGACCGAGGTTGAGCCGCGTCCGCGCACGGCAGCAGCTCGGCGGCGAGGTCGAGCGGCACGCCGTCGGGATCCGCGCGCAGCAGCCGCGACAGGCGGATGTCGCGTCGCGACATGATCGCCAGCGGCGCCAGGAACTGTTCGCAGAACTGGCGGTAGGCGACCCACGGACGCCCCTCGACCTGGGGCTCGAACGACAGGGAATCGATCATCACGGGCTTCGCGTCGCGGAACTGGATGTTGTAGGCGGACGCGTCCCGGAGCGTCCAGCCCGTCTTGAGCGCCTCGAGCTGGAGGTCGAGGGTCAGGAGTGCCGCGTCCTGGAGCTCGCTGAACGTCCACTCGAACGGGTACGAGATGAAGTCGATCGGATCGGGCCGGATGACCGCGCGCGCCGTCGGGCGTCGCGGCAAGGTCCAGCGTCGCGGGCTCGTGGCCGACGAGGCGGCCGGACTTGATCAGGCGGTCGGCGAGCCCGCTCGCGATGAAGGCGTCCCAGTCGTCGATGGACGAGGGGCCGATCTGGCGGTAGAGGACGCCGTCACGACGGTAGACGAAGCCGCCGGGGTCGCGGAACGATCCGGGATCCCGGATCGATGCGGTGGACGTCGCTGGGGCCCCGACCGATGACACCTCAGTCGTGATCGGCGTGATCCTCGACGGGGACGGGTTCCTCCTTGCCACCGCGCACGAGGTGGACCACCCGGGCGATCTGGGTCCGGAAGAAGATCGGGATCGCGATGATCGTGGCGATGACGACCTGGATGATCAGGCTGCCCGATCCGGGATCGATGTAGGCGAGCAAGAGGTCGGTCATGCATCCTCCGCGCGGGTGTCGCCCTCCGACGATCGAGCCGCGACACGATGAACGGTCCGGAAACGGTCCGTTGTTGCCGCGATGATACGCGACCCGGCCGCAACCTCGATGCGGGACGTCGTCGGCGCATCGGTTGGTGCGCCTAGACGTTGCTCCCGGTGACGATGAGCAGGGCCGGGCCGTCGGGCGGCGGTCCCGCGAGCAGCCCGGCCCACGCCGCCGACGCCGCGCCCTCGACCGTGATCCCGAGCGCCTCGGTCAGCTCGGCCTGCGCCTCGTGGAGGGCCGCTTCGGAGACGACGACCATGTCGTCGACCCGGCCGCGCATCAGCTCGACGGCACGCGGGATGGCGATCCGCGACGCGATCCCGTCGGCGTACGTGCGCGCGGATTCCGTGTCGATCGGGCGGTTGGCGCGCCACGACTGCGTCATTGCCGTGGCCGCCTCGGCCTGGATCCCGACGACCCGGCAATCCGGAGCGGCCGCGCGCAGCCACGAGCCGACGCCGTTGATGAGCGCGCCGTTGCCGACCGGAACGGACGCGACGACCGGTCCGGGCAACGACCCGGCCGCGACGCCGTCGGTCACCTCCAGGGCCAGGGTCGCCGCCCCGGTCGAGATCCGCGGGTCGTCGCCATCGACCAGCAACTCGGCGTCCTCGGTCGCGGCGAACGCCTTGGAGGCAGCACCGGCGTCGTCGAAATCCTCCCCGGTCTCGGTGACGGTCGCCCCGAGCGCCCGCATCCGCTCGACCTTGCCGCGGTTCGCCCGACGCGAGCAGAACACGATCGACGGCACGTCGAGCGCCCGCGCGGCGTAGGCGACACCCTGGCCGAAGTTGCCGGCCGACGCGCAGACGATGGGTCGCTCAGGCCCGATCCTCCCCTCCCCCGCCAGCGCGCGCACCGCGATCCAGGTGCCACGGCCCTTGAACGAGCGGATCGGATTGACGGTCTCGACCTTGACGATGACCGGGCTGCCGAGCCGGGCCGAGAGCCCGTCGTGGACGAACTGGGGCGTATCGCGGAAGACGGGATCGAGGTCCGCGTAGGCGGCCCGGATCGCGGGGGCTTCGAGTTCGGCGAGCCTGAGCACAGCGGTTCGACTCCCGGGCAGACCGTTCCGGACGCACGAAAACGCCCGAAGGAACTACCGGTCCGTAGTCACCTGCGCCGATGTAAACACCTGCGCCTGTGCTTTCGGTCTGGAGCCCCTTCGGGCAAGACCGACTGTACGGGCGCGGACACCACCCTGGGAAGGGACTTATCCACGAGATTCCGAGAAGACGTGACCTGTGGGCGGTGTTGTCCACAGCCCGTCCACGAATCGGCGGAGGATCCGTGGCTGGGCGGTCGTCCGGCCTGCGGGCCGTGGCAGCGCCGGTCGACCGTGGCGGCCACCGCTCGACGGGGCGCGGCATCCGGCCGATCGGGCGGGCACTCGCCGCCGGCGCGCCGTGGGCGGACATGGAAACGCCCAAAGGAACCTCGATCACTAGTTGCCCCGACCCATGTAAACACGAGTCAGATCACTAGATGTTCGTGGCCCCTTCGGGCAAGACCAACCATAGGGTGCCGGGTGGCTCGGCCACAACCCACTTGTCCACGAGTTTCATCGCATCCGCCTTGCGAAACGGTTTGCCATCCACAGCTCGTCCACATCGCGCACCTGGCGCGTCATTCCTCCAGCGGCCATTCGACGGCACCTTCGAGGAGCGGCACGCCGCGCTCGTCAGCGGCAACGGCATCGGGTGTTGCGCCTCCCGTCCCGTCATGGCGCACCTCGAGATCACGCCCGATCGCGAGCCCGTCACCGTCGCTCGCCCGGCGGACGTGCGCCGAGCCGAACGGGTCGCCGTCGATCAGGACGCGCCCACCCGTCGCGCCATGGGAGCGCCAGCGGTCGCACCTCAGCCTGGAGGACGATGTTGCCGTGCGCCTCCGTCCGGCGCACATCGGGATGCAGCGTCAGCATCCCGAGATCGGTCTCGAGCTCGAGGCGCGCGAATCGACCGGTCGCATCCAGCTCGATAAGACCGGCATGGCGAAGCCTCGAACCGTCGACCACCGTCCAGCGCCACCGCCGGCCACGCGTGCCCTCGGCCACCGACCAGCGGACGATCGCGCCATCGGCCGCGACACCCTGGCCCGCGCGCCGCAACCAGTCGGTCATGTCGGTCGCGCGGAGGTCGTCAGGCGACGACGGAGGGACCGGTGCCGTTGGTGATGTCCGCGTCGGTCGCCGCGGCCCAGCGTTCGGCCGCGGCCTCGACCTCGCCCGCGAGCGCCGGCGCGATGCGCCCGGTGACGCGCACGTCCCCCTCGCGGTACTCGAGTTCGACCGTGCCCCGCTCACGAACGCGCGCGAGCAGCTCGCCGGCGGTGTATGGCACGGCGACATCGATATCGACCCACAGCGACGCGAGCACGGCCGCGATCTCGGCACGCAACGCGTCCATGCCGAAGCCCGTGAGCGCCGACACGAGGACGTGGCCGGCCACGACCGGGGCGACGGCGTCGGGACCACCCGCCGCGCGATCCACGAGGTCGGCCTTGTTGAAGGCCACGACCCGCGGCTTGTCGCCGGCCCCCAGCTCGTCGAGGACCGTCTGGACGGTCGAACGGTGCTCCACCACGTGCGGATCGGAGGCGTCGACGACCTCGATCAGGACGTCGGCGCGATTGACCTCCTCGAGGGTCGCCCGGAACGCGTCGACGAGCTGGTGCGGCAGCTTGTGGATGAACCCCACCGTGTCGGTGACGATGGCCGTCTGGCCGTCGCCCAGCTTGACCTGCCGGCTCGTCGGATCGAGCGTCGCGAAGAGCTTGTCCTCGGCACGTGCCACCTCGCTCCCGACGAGCGTGTTGAGCAGGGTCGACTTGCCGGCGTTCGTGTAGCCGACGATGCCGACGGTCGGCCACAGCCGCCGGTCACGGCCGCGCGCCGCGGTCGATCGCTGCTGGCGGACGTGCTCGACCCGTTCCTTCATCTTGGCGATCCGGGTCCGGATGATCCGACGGTCGGTCTCGAGCTGGCTCTCGCCGGGTCCCCGCGACCCGATCCCGCCCTGGGTCCGCGAGAGGTGGGTCCACAGCTTGGTGAGCCGCGGCAGCTGGTACTCCAGCTGGGCGAGCTCCACCTGGAGGCGGCCCTCATGGGTCTGGGCGTGGAGCGCGAAGATGTCGAGGATCAGACGGCTGCGGTCGATGACCTTGACGTTGAGCAGCTCCTCGAGCGAGCGCTGCTGGGCGGGCGACAGCTCGTCGTCGGCGATCAGCACCGAGAACCCGGTCTCGCGCTTGGCCGCCGAGAGCTCCTCGGCCTTGCCCTTGCCGATGTACCAGTTCGGGTCGATGTGGCGGCGGTTCTGCCATTCCGCGCCCACGACGTCAGCGCCCGCGGTGAGCGCGAGGCTCGCGAGCTCGGAGAGCGATTCCTGTGCGGTCCAGCCGTCCTCCGCGCCGGTATCGACGGCGACGAGGAACGCCTTCTCGACGGTGGGCTCGAGATCGATCAGGGTGGTCGATGGTCGTGGCATGGGCGATGCAGGATATCGCGATACCCGATCCTGGGCCTGCGCCTAGCCGAGGACGCTCCGGATCCGCGCCCACGCCGCCGCGAACGGATCCTCGGTCGTGGCGTCGAGCCAGCCGATCTCGGGCTCGGCACGGAACCAGGTCATCTGGCGCTTCGCGAACTGTGCGTTGCGCAGGGCGTCGAGCTCGATCGCCGCCTCGAGCGTCCGCTCGCCGTCGAGGACCGACCACGCCTCGTGGTAGCCGATCGCCGAGAACGCCGGCAGGCCCGGGTCGAACCGCTCGCGAAGGCTGCGCGCCTCTTCGAGGAGCCCGGCGGCGAACTGGGCCCGCGCCCGCGTCGTGATCCGTTCGCGATGCGCTGCCGGCTCCGATCGAAGGCCGAGCCAGCACACCGGTCCGTCGTAGCCGAGCGGTTCGGGCAGCGGGGCATCGCCGCGGAGCGTCGCGATCTCGAGGGCGCGGACGACGCGCCGGGGATTGGCGAGGTCGATCCTGGCGGCCATCGCCGGCGCCTCGGCCTTCAGCCGCCCGACGACCGCGGCGAGGCCGTCGTTCAGGAGCTCGGCCTCCAGCCCGGCGCGGACGGTCGGGTCCGTGGGCAACGCCTCGGTATCGAGGCCGCGGGCGATGGCACGCAGGTAGAACCCTGTCCCGCCCACGAGCAGGCCGACGCCGTCACGCGACGCCAGGTCGCCGAGCACGGCGCGAGCGTGCGTCGCCCAGTCGACGACCGTGCAGACCTCGTCCGGCTCGACGAGGTCCAGCCCGTGGTGGGGCACGCGTGCGCGGTCGTCGGCGCCCACCTTGGCCGTCCCGATGTCGAGGCCGCGGTAGACCTGGCGCGAGTCGGCCGAGATGATCTCGGCGACCCGGCCCTCGGCGATGAGCGCCTTCCGCCAGCCGGATCCCGAGCTCGGTCTTGCCGGTCGCGGTCGGGCCGGCGACGATGATCAGCGGCGGCGCACCCGTCACGCGGTGGTCGCGGCTCCGCGGATCGACGTGGACCCGGTCCCGGTCGCGGCAACGGCCGCGGCCCCAGCGACGCGACGCCGGCGGCCTCGGCGACGACACCACGCAGCGCGTACGGGCCGGCGTGCTCGATCCGCACGGGCACGAGCGTCCCGACGAGGCCCGTGTCCCCCGCCAGGTGGACCAGCTTGTTGCCACGGGTCCGGCCGGTCAGGTTGGTGGCGTGGGCATCGACGCCCCTGCGTGGCCAGCCGCCTCGCCCGCGCCGCCGTCGGCGTCGTGGTCGTGCGATCGCGGCGGCACGATCGTGTCGACCAGGACCTCGACCTCGCGCCCGAGCCACGCCCGGTTGCGTTCGAGCCCGATCGCCTCCTGGCGTGCCAGCAGCTCGTTGAGGCGGCGTCGCTTGACGTCCGCCGGCACGTCGTCGGGGAGCTTCGTGGCCGGCGTCCCGGGTCGCGGCGAGTACGCCGCGGCGAAGACCTGGTCGTAGCGGACGTCGTCGAGCAGCGCGAGCGTCGCCTGGAACTGGTCCTCGGTCTCGCCGCAGAAGCCGACGATCACGTCGGTCGAGATCGTGATCCCGGGGACCGCCTCGCGGATGCGCGCGAGCCGCTCCTGGTAGTGCTCGATCGTGTACTGGCGGCCCATCCGGCGCAGGACCGCGTCGTCGCCCGACTGGACCGGCAGGTGGAGGTGCTCGCACACGCTCGGGCAGTCGGCCAGCGCCGCGATGAGTCGATCCGAGAGGTCCCACGGGTGCGACGTCACGAACCGAAGCCGCGGGATCGCCGCCCGCCCATCGCTGGTGCGGAGGCCGTCGATCGCGCGGATGAGCTCGGCGAGATCCGGGCGGCCGTGGAGATCGAGCTGCCGACCGGCCCAGCGCTCGGCATCGACGTGCGCGAAGCGCGGCTCGGGCGCGAGGTCGTGGCCGTACGAGTTCACGTTCTGGCCCAGGAGCGTGACCTCGCGGTAGCCCGCCGCGGCGAGCGCACGGGCCTCGTCGACGATGTCGTCGAACGGCCGGCTCCGCTCCGGCCCGCGGCTGAACGGCACGATGCAGTAGGTGCACGTCTTGTCGCAGCCGTAGATGATCGGCAGCCAGGCGCTGATCGCCGAGCCACGCGCGACGCTCCCGGCCCCGACCGCTCGCGCCCGCGTCGTCGCCAGCCCGTCCGCCACGCCGACCACCGTCCGACCGACGGTCGTCGTCGCCCCGACCGCGCCGATCGGGGCCTGGGCCGACGCCAGGCCGAGCCGATCGATGAGCTCGGGCTCCTCGTCGGGGCGGAGGAACAGGTCGACCGCCGGATAGCGGCGACGCAGACCGGCCCGATCGGGTTCGCGGACCGAGCAGCCGGTCAGCACCACGCGCAGACCCGGGTTGGCGGCCTTGAGCCGTGCCAGGTGCCCCTGGCGGCCGATCACCTTCTGCTCCGCGGCCTCACGGATCGCGCACGTGTTGATGACGACGAGGTCGGCCGTGTCCATCGACGCCGCCTCCTCGCAGCCGGCGGCCAGCAGCCGCCCGGCCATCTCCTCGGAGTCGCTGCGGTTCATCTGGCAGCCCAGGGTCCAGACGTGGAAGCTGGGCAGCGCCGCGACGTCCGGGAGGTACTCCGCGAGCCGCTCGTCGCCGGGCTCGGTCGGGCTGCGCGGCGCGACGGCAGGCGAGTGGCGCGATGTCGAGGACGTCGAGCATCGGGAGGGCGCGGCGTGCGATGCGGGTGTCGGTCACGGCGGCGCCATGGTACGCCGAACTGCCGTCCTTCCCGGTATCCTCGACGGCGTGGAACTCCTGACCAACCCCGAGACCTGGATCGCCCTGCTCACGTTGACGGTGCTCGAGATCGTGCTCGGCATCGACAACATCATCTTCATCTCCATCCTCGTCCAGCGACTGCCCGACGATCAGCGCGACCGCGCCCGCTACATCGGCCTCGGCCTGGCGATGGGGATGCGGATCCTGCTCCTGCTCACGATCTCGTGGATCATCGGGCTCACCCAGCCGGTCGTTCACGCTGGCCGGACGCGACTTCTCGTGGCGCGACCTGATCCTCATCGGCGGTGGCCTCTTCCTGCTCTGGAAGGCCACCACGGAGATCCACGAATCGCTCGAAGGCGAGCCCGCGCACCACGCCGCTGCGGGGCCGACCGCTTCACTTGGCAGCGTGCTCGTCCAGATCGTGCTGCTCGACATCGTCTTCTCGCTCGACTCCGTGCTCACGGCGGTCGGCATGGTCGACGAGGTCGCGGTCATGATCGCGGCGGTCGTCATCGCGGTCGGGGTGATGCTCGTGGCGTCCGGCCCGTTGGCGAAGTTCGTCCACGCGCACCCGACGGTCAAGATGCTCGCGCTCTCGTTCCTGCTGCTCATCGGCGTGACGCTCATCGCCGACGGGTTCGGCGTCCACGTCGACAAGGCGTACATCTACGCGGCGATGGGCTTCTCGGTCTTCGTGGAGGCGCTCAACCTGCGCGCGCGGCGCAACCGCAAGCACGAGACGCCGGTCGAGCTGCGACCGACGTTCGTGAAGGAGGATGCCGAGCCCGAGGGGACCGGCTGAGGCTGGCTCGGCCCGACGCGCGCTGACACCGGCTCCGGCCGCGGCCGGGCGCTCGCACCGGGCCACTCGCGCCCGACGACCGGATCGCCGTCGAGTCGCTCGAGGAGCCCGAGGCCGACCTCCGGCGGCACCCACAGGCGTGCGTGCGTCTCGGCGTACGACCCGAGATCACCGTGGTAGTCGGATCCGCCGGTCGCGCAGGAGGCCGAGACGCGTCGGCGACCGCCGCGACGGCGTCCACGGTCGCGCTGTCGAACGAGCGGTAGTAGACCTCGAGACCGGCGAGTCCGGCCTCGACGAGCTCGCGTCAGCACGTCCGCCCTCGTCGGCGCCTCGCGGAAGTGGGCCAGGACCGGGATCCCGTCCGCGGCGCGGATGACCGCGATCGCCTCCTCCGGACCCAGCCCCTCACGGCGGACGTAGCCCGGCGCGCCGTGCCCGATGATCCGGCTGAAGGCGTCCTCGACGCTCTCGGCGAACCCGGCGGCGATGAGCGCCCGGGCGATCGTCGGGCGGCCGAGCGCGTCATCGTCGCCGACCGCGAGCGCCGCGACCTGCGCATCGATCGGCAGCCCGAGGTCGCGCAGCAGGATCACCGTCCGCTCGAACCGCTCGCGCCGGCGACCGCGCTGGGCGGCGAGGGCCGCCTCGAACGCCTCGTCGTCCGGATCCATGCCGAACCCGAGGATGTGGAGCTCGCCCTCCCACAGCCCGAGGTCGCGGGTCACGAGGGCGTTGATCTCGACACCAGGGATGAGGGTCATCCCGGGTGGCACCGCCCCGGCAGCGACGACATCGCGGTAGCCGGCGAGCGTGTCGTGGTCCGTGAGCGAGAAGGTCCGGACGCCTGCCGCTGGCTGCGGCATCCACGAGCGCGCCCGGCGTCAGCACCCCGTCGGAGCGGGTCGTGTGAGCGTGCAGGTCCACCGACGACGGCGCCGGCGGCACCACGGCGCCGGCGGGCGACCATGGATCGTGCCGGCGACGCCTCGGCGTGCTCACACCTCGATGAGGCGCTGGATCCGCTCGATGGCGAGCGCTCGGCCGGTCGCCGGATCGATGTCGATCTGGACGGCGTTGAACACGACCGGCCCGCTGCCGACCTCGAACCGCGTCGGCAGGGCGTTGATGAACCGCGGCAGGACGGTCCGCGGGTCGAAGCCGATGACGCTCCAGACGGGCCCGGTCATGCCGAGGTCGGTCTGGTACGCCGTGCCGCCGGGCAGGATCCGCTCGTCGCCGGTCACGACGTGGGTGTGCGTGCCCACGACCACGCTGACCCGCCCGTCGAGATACAGCCCGAGCGCGTTCTTCTCCGACGTCAGCTCGCAATGGAAGTCGACGAGGCGGATGGGCGGCAGCGGCTCGGGCGACGACGCCTCGTCGAGCAGCGCGTCGGCGTCGGTGAACGGGTTCTCGATCGGCTGCATGTAGGTCCGGCCCTGCAGGTTGATCACCGCGACGTGGCTGCCGTCGAGGGCGTCGTACACGCCCCAGCCGCGCCCGGGCACCTCGTGCGTCCCGTAGTTGTGGGGCCGCAGCACCCGATCGGTCGCCTCGAGGTACGGATAGATCTCGCGCTTGTCCCAGATGTGGTTGCCGCTCGTGATCACGTCGATGCCGGCCGCCAGGAGGGAATCGGCGGTCGATGGGGTCAGGCCCATGCCACCGGCCACGTTCTCGCCGTTGGCGGTCACGAAGTCGATGCCGCGCTCCTCGCGCAGCGCCGGAAGCAGTGTCTCGACGGCGATCCGTCCCGGCTTGCCGATGAGATCGCCGATCATGAGGACACGGCAGGCCCCGGGCGGCCGCGGCGCATCGCCGTTGGCCGGATTGCCGAGGCGCGTCCGTCCGACCGTGGTCCCGTCGGCGTCCGACGTGGGGAGTGGGTTGTTCACGCTCGGGATAGTAGCGTGAGCCCTCGGGCGCGGCGCGGCGCGGGTCCGATGGCGCACGCATCGCGTGGAGGCGCGACAGATGCCTCGGACGACCGGGGCGTACCCTCCGCGGCACCGGGGATCCGCCCGCCAGTCCGACGGTCGGATCTGGCTCAGGAGGGATACCGATGCGCCCCCATCGTTCAGCGGCCGTCATGGGCACCGCGTTGGCAGCAAGCCTGCTGCTCGTCATCGGCACCGTCGGCGGGCGCCGTCGCGGCGCCATCGGAGGTCATCACGATCGAGATCGACCTCGACGGCGGCGGCGAGACCTTCACCAGCGATAGCGTCGATCCTGTGCGACTCCGGCGTCGCCATCACCGAGTTCCACTTCCCTGCGGGGAACTTCAACCGGGCCGGGACCTTCCACCTCAACAAGACGCTCGTGTGCGACGACGGATCCGGCTCGTTCATCATCCGGGTGGACGCGGCCTCCAACTTCGTCGTGGGCCAAGGCACGACCGGCGGGTGGAGCGTCGTGCCCGGCAGCGGGACGGGCGACTACGCCGGCATCCGCGGTGGCGGGCATGTGGTCGGGATCAACAGCGACAGCCAGCCGATCGACCTCGTCGACCACTACTACGGGCGCGTCGCCCTCTAGGTCCAGCGCATTTCCGATGTGAAGGTCGCCCCGGCCCACACGGGTCGGGGGCTTGCCCGCTGGAGCACGGCGGTATCCTTCGCCCGTGACCGATAGCCCGACGAGCTGCGCACGTCTGGAGCATGCGCGGTTGCGTGCGCTGGTGGAGCGCGACATGGCCACGGCAGCCGCGCTCCACGGCGACGACTACGAGCTCATCACGCCGGGGGGTGCCGTCATGTCGAAGTCGGCCTATCTCGATGCCATCGCCTCCGGCGAGCTCCGCTACGACGCGATTCGAGCCGTCCGGTCCCATCCGGGCTCGCGTCCAGACCGACAGCGCGATCCTTCGCTATGTCGCCCGGGTCCTCGTCACCTGGGACGGCGGCCACGACGACACGGAGCTCTGGCACACGGACTATTGGGAGCGTCGCGGCGATCGATGGCAGGCGGTCTGGTCCCATGCGACGCGAGTCGCGCCCCGCAGCTGACCGAGGTCGAGCGCTCCGACCCTACTTGGCGTACTCCACGGCGCGCGTCTCGCGGATGACCGTGACCTTGATCTGGCCCGGGTAGGTCAGCTGCTCCTCGATCTTCTTCACGATGTCCCGCGCGAGCCGGCTGGCCGTGAGGTCGTCGATCTCCTCCGGGCGAACGAGGATGCGCACCTCGCGGCCGGCCTGGACCGCGAACGAGCGCTCGACGCCGTTGAAGCTCTCGGCGATGGCCTGGAGATCCTCGAGCCGCTTGACGTACGTGTCCATCGACTCGCCGCGGGCGCCGGGGCGTGACGCGCTGATCGCGTCGGCGACCTGCACGATCGGGGCCTCGAGACAGGCGTACTCGACCTCCTGGTGATGGGCCGCGATCCCGTTGATGACCTTGAACGGGAGGTTGTGGCGCTGCGCGATCTGCCGCGCCGATCGCCGCGTGCGGCCCCTCGACCTCGTGGTCGACGGCCTTGCCGATGTCGTGCAGCAGCCCGCCCATCTTGGCGATCTGGACGTCGGCGCCGATCTCCGCGGCGATGACCGCGGCCAGGTGGCTGGTCTCGACCACGTGGTTCAGCACGTTCTGGCCGTAGCTCGTGCGGTACTTGAGCCGCCCGAGGAGCTTGATGATCTCCGCGGGGAGGCCCGGCACGCCGGCGTCGTAGGCGGCCTGCTCGCCGGCCTGGCGCATGGTCAGGTCGACCTCGGCGCGGGCCTTGGCGACGACCTCCTCGATCCGGCCCGGGTGGATGCGGCCATCGGCGATGAGCTTGGTGATGGCGATCCGGGCGATCTCGCGTCGAACGGGATCGAAGCCGCTCAGGACCACGGTCTCGGGCGTGTCGTCGATGATCAGGTCGACCCCGGTCGCCTGCTCGAGGGCGCGGATGTTGCGGCCCTCGCGGCCGATGATCCGGCCCTTCATCTCGTCGCTCGGCAGGTGGACCACGCTGACGGTGTGCTCGGCGGTGTGATCGGCCGCCACGCGCTGCATCGCGGTCAGGACGATGTCGCGGGCCTTGTCCTGCGCCTCCTCGCGCGCCGACCGCTCGATGGCCCGCGAGAGCTTGACCGCGTCGTGCTCGGCCTCCACCCGGACGGCCTCGAGGAGGATCGCCTTGGCGTCCTCGGCGGACAGGCCTGAGACACGCTCGAGGGCGGCCACCTGCTCCTGCGTGGCCCGCGCCAGGTCATCCTTGGCCTTGTCGAGCTCGCGCTCGCGCTCGAGGAGGTTGCGATCGCGGCCTTCGAGCATCTCGGACCGCTGGTCGAGCTGCTCGTCGCGCTGGACCAGGCGACGCTCCATCGCGCTCAGCTCGGTGCGGCGCGAGCGTGCCTCGTCCTCGGCCTCGCGGGCCATGCGGAGCTTCTCGTCCTTCGCCTCGAGGATGAGCTCCTTCTGGCGGGTGCGTGCCTCGGCCTCGATGCGGCGGGCTTCCGACTGCGCGGTCTTCATCGTCTGGGAGGCCCACCGGCTGCGAACGAGCGCGCCGAGTAGGGCTCCGCCGGCGGCGGCCACGACGGCCACCACCACGAGGACCAGGGTATCCATCGATGTCCTCCCATCCGGACCGGATCGTGCGGCCGGACGTGTCACGAATACGACGTGGCGTTCGCGAGATGGGGACGGTCGACCGACCCCCGTGACGGGGCCGAGCGGCGGTCCGCGCCGTCGAATCGACGACGAGGAGCCCCCTCCCGGTGGGCCGCGAACGGCCGAATAGGCTCGGAGGCGCCGCACGGAACGGCGCGTGGTCTTCTGCCGCGTAGCCTACGGCCGACGGTCCGGGGGTCAACCGAAAGGGCGGCGCCGCTGGTGCGGCGCCGCCCCTCCTGGTTCGCTGTCGTGGGACGGATCCGATCGATCCGTCGAGTGGCGAGGATCAGTTGGCGTGCTTGGCCGCGTTCGCGGCCTTGCGCTCGGCCCTCGCGGCGTCGCGCTCCGCCTTGGCGGCGGCTCGTTCGGCTGCCTTGGCGTCCTTGGCCAGCTGTCGCTCGGCCTTGGCGACCGCCTTCGCGGCATCCCTGGCTTCCTTGGCGGCCTTCGCCGCCTCGCTGACGGCGCCGCCGTGGTTGCAGTTCTTGCCGCCGACCGCGTCGCTCTGGGCGACGGTCGACATCCACGCGCCGAAGGCGAACGCCTCGTCGGTGAAGGCCGGGTCGGGTGTCGGGGCAGGCACGGCGACGCATTCGGTCGCGGCGTCGTCCTCGGCCGGGGCCTCTTCCTCCTCTTCGGCGGCTGGCTCCTCGGCGTCGTCGGCCGCATTGGCCACGACGCTCACGTAGCCGCCGTGGTTGCAGTTCGTGCCACCGACGCGATCGCTGTGGGCCGCTTCCGACGTCGAGACGACGCCGTCGAGGTTCGTATCGACCGCCGTGTTCGCGGCGGTCTCGTCGTCGCCATTCGCGACGACGGTCGTCTGGCAATCGTCATCGATGCCGTTGCCGTCCGTGTCCTCCCACGTCTGCGTCGTGTCGACCGCGTCAGGCGCGGTATCGGCCAGCAGTGTCGCGCCGGAGACCACGCCGCTCAGCGACAGGACGAGCAGCAGCGCTCCCCCGCCGGCAAGCCCGGACGTCCGAATCCGTGTGAACATCGATCCTCTACTCCTGCCCCCGGAGTACAGCGCATTGGCCGGCAGATCGCCGGATCAGTACGCCTCCGAGTATCCCGGCGGTCGCTCCGCGGGGGCACCCTGACCTTGGTCCCGTCGGGCGGGAAGCGGTGCGTCGGTCCGGGCTGGTGGGGTTCGGTCCGGTGCCCTGGCGCCCGACCGATCACGTTGCGGACCGGCAACGCCGCCGGGCGGGCGGCGACCCGAGGCCGATCAGGCACCGTCCGCGTCGGCGTCCGTCTCGGTCACGATGGCCAGGGCGGCCACGTCGCGGCAGGTCTCGGGATCGAACCCGTGGCGGGCCAGGAGCGCGTAGGCGCGCTGTCGTCGCTGGCGGGGATCGGCCACCCGCGCGAGCGCACGGGCGTTCTTCGTGAGCAGGCGCTCCGCGGCGGCACGGTCGGCGCTCACCGGCGAGCCGTCATCTGCCTCGGCACCCGCCGACGCGCGGCGGTCGGCCATGACGGTGTCGACGACCTCGCGGTCGATGCCCTTCAGCCGCAGCTCCTCGCGGATCGCACGCTCACCGCGCGGCCGGGCCCGATCGCGCGATTCGACCCACGACCGTGCGAACACCTCGTCGTCGAGCATCCCGAGCTCGGTGAGGCGCGTGATGGCGCCCTCGACGAGCTCGGACCGATACCCCGCGGTCGTCAGCCGTCGGCGGACCTCGGCGATCGATCGTGAGCGGGCCTCGAGGAATCGCGCGGCAGCCTCGAGGACGACCGCGGGATCGTCGACCGCGGCCCGTCGCTCCCGTCGTTCGGCGTAGGACTCCCGACGTCGTCGACCGGCGGAGCCGTCCGTCATCCCGGCCTACTCGGCCTCTTCGATGCCCTCGACCGGGATGTCGACCTCGGTGATCCGGCCGCGGATGCGACTGTCGATGTCGGCGGCGATCTCCGGGTTGACCTTCAGGAAGTCCTTGGAGGCCTCGCGACCCTGCCCGAGCCGGGTCTCGCCGAAGTTGAACCAGGCGCCGGTCTTGGACACGACGTCCATCGCCACCCCGACGTCGAGCAGGCCGCCCTCCTTGGAGATGCCCTCGCCGTACATGATGTCGAACTCGGCGACGCGGAACGGCGCGGCGACCTTGTTCTTGACGACCTTCACGCGAGCGCGGTTGCCGACCGACTCGGTGCCGGTCTTGATCGTCTCGACCCGCCGGATGTCGAGGCGGACCGAGGCGTAGAACTTGAGCGCGCGACCGCCGGGCGTCACCTCCGGGTTGCCGAACATCACGCCGATCTTCTCGCGCAGCTGGTTGGTGAACACGAGCGCGGTGTTGGAGCGCGACACGGCGCCGGTCAGCTTGCGCAGCGCCTGGCTCATGAGCCGTGCCTGGATGCCGACGAACGAGTCGCCCATCTCGCCCTCGATCTCGGCGCGGGGCACGAGGGCCGCGACCGAGTCGACGACGACGCAGTCGATGCCGCCGGAGCGGATCAGCGTCTCGGTGATCTCGAGCGCCTGCTCGCCGGTGTCCGGCTGCGACACGAGCAGCTCGTCGACGTTGACGCCGCAGGCGCGAGCGTAGGCCGGGTCGAGCGCGTGCTCGACGTCGATGAACGCCACGACGCCGCCGCGGGCCTGCGCCTCCGCGAGCACGTGCTGGCAGACGGTCGTCTTGCCCGACGACTCCGGGCCGAAGATCTCGGTGATCCGGCCGCGCGGGATCCCGCCGACGCCGAGCGCCAGGTCGAGCGCGATGGACCCGGTCGGGATCGAATCGACGGCCTGCCGCTCGGCCGAGCCGAGCTTCATGATCGCGCCGCGCCCGAACTGCTTCTCGATGGCCAGCAGCGCCGCGTCGACCGCCTTGCCTCGCTCCGCCGTCGCGCGCTCTGTCGCTCGTTCGTCCGTCATCGCCATCCGTTCGTCACGCTCCTATCGCTCACTGCGACCCGGCGGACGAACGATCCCCGATGGGATCCGTCGCCGATCAGGCCTCGTCTTGGGTCTCGTCCTCGACCACCCGGCGCTCCTTGCGCGGCTTGCGGATCAGCTCCACGTTCTGGGGCGGCTCCGACAGCGGCGACAGGCTCGTCTGGGTGGATTTGGCCTTGGGCTTCTTCTTCTCTTTGCTCGGTCGGTCTCGCGAACCCACGGTCTCGCCTCCACGTCATCGACAAGGCTAGCGGGCGGTCCTTCACGCGGACTGCTCGGCCACTGCACCGCCACTCACCCGACCCGCGCGTGACCGCAGTCCGGACATCTCGGCGGGGAAGGTCCCGGCCCGGATGGAGGCACGGATCCTTGCCATGAAGTCTAGGGTGAAGGTCAGGTTGTGACAAGTCGCGAGGCGGTATGCGAGCAGCTCCTTGGCGCGGAACAGATGGGCCAGATAGGCCCGCGAGAAGCGCCGGCAGAGCAGGCACGGACAGTCCTCCTGGACCGGTCCGTCCTCGTCGAGGAACCGTCGGTTGCGGATGTTCAGGCGACCGCCCGGCACCCACAGCTGCCCGTTCCGTGCCACCCGCGCCGGCAGCACCGAATCGAACAGGTCGACCCCGCGATGGACGGCCTCGAGCAGGTCCGCCGGGGAGCCGAGGCCCATGAGGTAGCGCGGCCGCGGATCGTCGGCCAGGAGCGGGATCGCGACATCGAGCGCGGCGTCGCGCTGCTCCGGCGTCTCGTCACCGGCGAGCCCGCCGATGCAGATGCCGTCGAACGGCAGCGCGGCGATGAACCGGGTCGATGCCTCGCGCAACGCGGGGTCGAGGCCGCCCTGGACGATCCCGAACAGCGCCTGGTCCTCGCGCCGGTGCGCGGCGAGCGAGCGTTCCGCCCAGCGGTGCGTCCGTCCGGTCGCCTCGGCGACGATGGGCCGCGGCGAGCTCGGGTAGACCGGCTGGTCGAAGGCGACCGCGATGTCCGATCCGAGCGCCTCCTGGACCGCGATCGCGTGCTCCGGCGTGAATCGATGGATGGACCCGTCGATGTGCGAGCGGAACGTCACCCCGTCCTCGTCGACGACGCGCAGGTCACCGAGCGAGACCACCTGGAAGCCGCCGGAGTCGGTGAGGATCGGGCCATCCCAGTCCATGAACCGGTGCAGGCCGCCGAGACGGGCGATCCGCTCGTGACCGGGCCGCAGGTACAGGTGGTACGTGTTGGACAGGATGATCGTGGCCCCGGTCTCGCGGATCTCGTCGGGCGTGAGCGCCTTCACGGTCGCGTTCGTGCCGACCGGCATGAACTGCGGGGTCTCGACGACCCCGTGGGTCAGCGTCAGCTTCCCGGTCCGTGCCCGGGTCGACCCGTCGACGGGCGGCGCGACCTCGATGTCGTAGCGCGCCGCCCGGCCGACGTACGGTGCCGGGAGGGCGGTCGTCATGCGTCGTCCACCGGCGGCTCGGCCGGCGGTGGCTCGTCCCACAGGCTGGGCATCCCCGCATCCCCCCGGCGCGGTGGCGGGATCTCGTACCCGAGACCGCTGAGGTGGGCACGGCCGAGGTCCGTCGCGATCCGGCCCTGCGGGGTCCGGTCGATGAACCCGAGGCGGAGCAGGAACGGCTCGTTGACGTCCTCGATGGTCTCGACCTCCTCGGACAGGACCGCCGCGAGCGACGCGACGCCCACCGGACCGGACGCGAACTTCTGGACGATCGCGGCGAGCAGCCGTCGATCGGCGGAGTCGAGCCCCTCGTCGTCGATCTCCATCGCCCGCATCGCGATCCGCGCCGTCTCCTCGTCCACCCGGCCGTCGCCATGCACCTCGGCGTGGTCGCGCACGCGCTTGAGCAGTCGATTCACGATGCGCGGGGTGCCGCGACCCCGTCGCGCGATGGCCCGGATCGCGGCCGCATCGATCGGGACGCCCAGGATCTCCGCGGAGCGCCCGACGATCTGGACGAGCTCGTCATCGGTGTAGAAGTCGAGCCGGTAGGTTGCCCCGAAGCGGTCACGCAACGGGGAGCTGATGCGGCCCGCGCGGGTCGTGGCGCCGACGACCGTGAACGGCTTGAGGCTGAGCCGCAGGCTCCTGGCGCTCGGGCCCTTGCCGATCATGACGTCGAGCGCGTAGTCCTCCATCGCCGGGTAGAGGATCTCCTCGACGGCACGGTTCAGGCGATGGACCTCGTCGATGAACAGGACGTCGCGCTCGTCGAGCGACGTCAGGATCGCGGCGAGGTCGCCGGCACGCTCGATGGCCGGTCCGCTCGTGTAGCGGACGTTGACGCCGAGCTCCCGCGCGACGATGGTCGCGAGCGTGGTCTTGCCGAGCCCGGGCGGGCCGTAGAGCAGGACGTGGTCCGCCGCCTCTCCCCTGCCCTTCGCCGCCTGGAGCAGGACCGAGAGGTTGCTCTTGACCTCCTGCTGGCCGATGTATTCGGCGAGGGAGCGTGGACGCAGGCTGCCTTCGATGACGAGGTCGGCCTCGTCCTCGAGGTCGCCGGACAGGATGCGCGAGACGTCGTCGACCATCGTCCCCGATCGTAGCACAGGAGCGTCCCATTTCGCACGGATGTTCTAGCGCGCCGGGCGGCTCCGGCGAAGACCCACCACGCGACTAGGCATTCGCGACTACCATGCCGTGATGCGCCTGTCGCGCCGCTCCGAATATGGCCTGCGCGCCCTCGTCGACCTCGTCCGCCACGATGGTCAGGGCCCGGTCGCGCTGGCCACGCTCGCCCAGCGCAACAACCTCCCGGCGAAGTTCCTCGAGCAGATCATGGCGACGCTCAAGCACGGCGGGGTCGTGCGCACGACGCTCGGCGCGCATGGCGGCTACGCGATGGCCGCGGACGCCTCGAAGGTCACGATCGGGCGGGTCGTCCGCCTGCTGGACGGGGCCCTCGCGCCACTCCCCTGCGTCTCGCTGCGCTACTACGAACCCTGCTCGTGCCCCGACGAGGCGACCTGTCCGCTGCGCGCGGTCATGATCGACGTCCGCGACGCGATGCTCGAGATCCTCGATTTCGAGACGCTCGCCGAGCTCGCCGCGCGCGAGGGCCAGCCGAACATCGATCCGCGGGACCGGCACGCCGACGCGCTGGCGGGCCGCCGGCCGTAGCCGTCGTACGAGCGGTCGTCAGGCGGCCTGGCGGGCCAGCGCCTCGGTCACCTGCCGGGCGCGGACGACACCGATGACCGCGACGGGCACGGCGATCGGGAGGATGACGACCCACATCCACGGGATGAGGACCAACGCGGTCAGGACGCAGACCCCCGCACCGACCAGGGTCATCGTTCGCCCGGCGCTCGGGTATCGACGGACGAGGAGCAGCCCGATCAGCGCGATCGCGATCCCGACGATCATCGCCACCGCGAGCGACGACGCCGCCGCCACGTCCGAGGCCGGGTCCCGATAGCGGTTCGCCTGGATCTGCAGGAGCCCCAGGGTCGCGAACAGGATCCCGAGCACCGCCGTCCCGACGCCGATCGCGGTCAGCACGTGATGCGAGACGGGTCTCGGACAGGCTCAACCTGGGCTCGGGCCTCCCGGCCGACTGCCGGTGGGTGCGTCGCCAGCTGATGTCGGCCGGCATGCCGAGCACGAGGCGCACGAGCATCTCCGCGTCGAGCGCGCTCGGGGTCCGACCCATGGCGGCCGCCTCGTCCGCGTGCGCCCAGAGGTCGCTCTCGATCTCGTCGCGGCGTGCGTCGCGCTCTGCCGGCGCGAGGCCGCGCGTGTACAGCGCCACCCAGCGCCGCACGATCGTCATGGCCGGATTTGCGATCACGCGCAGGCCCTCCATCGCATGACCGAGAGAATGGGCAGATATCTGCGCATTGTCAAGGTTCGCGGCCGGATCCGCCCGGCCCGCGGCACGCGCCAGGTCGCGGGCGCGACAGTCGCGGGCGACGAACGCCGGCCCGGCGGGATCAGTCCCGGAGCAGGCTCCGAAGCGCGGCCTTGACGCGATCCTCGAGCCCGTGCCGACGCCGACCTCGGCGAGCGCCGCGCGCGATGCCTCGCGCGCCTCGCCGAGCGAGTACCCGAGCGCCTGCAGCGCGGCGACGATCTCGCCCTCGCCGGCCGTGCCGTCCGCCCCGCTCCCCGACGGTCCGATCGCCGCGACACCGGCCGCCGCGACCTTCTCCTTGAGCTCGAAGATGATCCGCTCGGCGAGCTTGCGGCCGATCCCCGGGATGGCGACGAGCACGGCCTGGTCGGCGGTCATGATCGCGAGCTGCAGGTCGGCGATGGGTCGCGAGCCGACGATCGCGAGGGCCACCTTGGGGCCGACGCTGTTGACGGTGAGCAGCAGGTTGAAGAACCCGAGCTCCTCGGCGGTGCGGAACCCGTACAGCGCCTGCTGGTCCTCGCGGACGAGGTGATACGTGTGCAGCTTCAGGCGTCCGCCCGACGCGGCCGCGGCGATGATGGCCGGCGCCGCGAACACGCGATAGCCGATGCCGCCGACCTCGATGACCAGCGAATCGGTCGCCACGGCGCCGACGACGCCCTCGACCGACGCGATCACGACGCGGTGCGCTTGGCGGCGCGAGCCTCGGCCTTCTCGCGGGCGATCGCCTCGCGCACGGCCCGCTCGTACCCGGACCCGCTCCGGGTGATCGGGGCGACGGCGGCACGATCCATGACGGCCGCCTCGCCGGAGCCGCGCGCGATCGCCGATCCCTCGGTGTTCGCGGCCCAGACCGCGATCGCCAGGGCGTCGGCGGCGTCGTCGGGTCGCGGCCGATCGGCCATCCCGAGGACCATCTGGACCATCCGCTGGACCTGCTCCTTGTCGGCGGCCCCGTAGCCGGCGATGGCGCTCTTCACCTCGTTCGGCGTGGCCTCGCGGACGGGCACGCCGTGCTGGGCGGCGGCGAGCAGGATCACGCCGCGCGCCTGGCCCACCCCGAACGCGGTCTGCACGTTCCTGGAGAAGAACAGCCGCTCGACGGCCATCACGACCGGCTGGTGCAGCGCGAGCAGCTCGTCGACGAGCGCGTGGATCGCGAGCAGCCGCTGCGGCAACGCGGTATCGGGCGACGTCTCGAGACAGCCGTGGTCGACTTCCCGCAGGCGACCCGCGGTCGCCTCGACGATCCCGTATCCCACCGCTGCGGTTCCCGGGTCGATGCCCAGGATGATCACCCGGCGACCTCGGCGAACACTTCCTCGGGGATGTCGAAGTTGGCGGTGACGCGCGAGACGTCGTCGAGATCCTCGAGCAGCTCGACGAGCCGCAGCGCCTGGCGCGCCTTCGACGCGTCGAGCTCGACCGTCTGCTTCGCGATCATCGTCGCCTCGGCCGATTCCACCGGCACGCCCGCCCCCTCGAGCGCGGCGCGCACCGACTCGAGCGAGCCTGGCGTGGTGTAGACCTCGATCGCCTCGTCATCGTCGGTGTCGACGTCCTCGGCGCCCGCGTCGATCGCGGTCAGCGCGACCTCGTCCGGATCGACTCCCGACCCACGGATCACCGTGATGAGGCCGCGCGGCTCGAACTGCCAGGCCACCGCACCGCTGCCGGCCAGCTGCCCGCCGCTCTTGGTGAACATGGAGCGGACCTCCGCCGCGGTCCGGTTCCGGTTATCGGTCTGCGCCTCGACGAGGAGCGCCACGCCGCCGGGGCCGTAGCCCTCGTAGACGATCTCCTCGTACTGCTCGGCCTCGCCGCCGCCGGTCGCCTTGTCGATCGTCCGCTTGATGTTGTCGGACGGCATGTTCACCGAGCGCGCCTTCTCGACCGCGAGTCGAAGCCGGTAGTTGGCGTCGGGGTCACCCCCACCCTGCCGTGCGGCGACGCTGATCTCGCGGGCGACCTTGGTGAACAGCGCCCCGCGCTTGGCGTCCGTGACGCCCTTCTGGCGCTTGATCGTGGACCATTTGCTATGACCTGACATCGCGCGGCCGAGTATAGCGACTATGATGGCCCGACCCCTCGCTCCAGCCGGCACCCGGTCGCACCCTTCCAGTGGAGGAACGTCTGAGCCGATGACGATGAAGAGCGTCGATCTGCCCCACCTTCGAAGCGTCGTCCTGGCCGGCCACGCCGGCGGCGGCAAGACGACGCTCGCCGAGCAACTCCTGTTCAAGGCAGGGGCCATCCCCCGGCTCGGCCGCGTCGATGACGGGACGGCGCACCTCGACTTCGAGCCCGAGGAGCAGCGCCGCAAGGCGTCACTGAGCCTCGCCGTCGGGACGTTCGAATACGAGGGGACGCGGATCTCGCTCGTCGACACGCCGGGCTATCCCGACTTCATCGCCGACGTCATCGAGGGCTTCGCGGCGGCGGATGGCGCGATCTTCGTGATGGATGCGTCGGGCGGCGTCGAGGCCGGCCTGGAGCATGCCGTCGCCCTCGGACGCGCCACGAACACCGCGGCCTGCTTCTTCATCAACAAGTGCGATCGCGAGAACGCGAACCCGACCGCGGCGCTCGACGCGCTGCGCGCCGCGTTCGGCAACAAGATCGCCGCGATCCAGCTCGCGATCGGCGCGGCCGAGTCGTTCGAGGGGTTCGTCGATCTCGTCCACCGCAAGGCCTATCGCTGGGACGGCCACGACGAGGTCGAGATCCCGATCCCCGAGGACATGGTCGACGAGGTCGCGCAGCGGCGCGACCAGCTCCTCGAGGCCGCGTCCGAGGCCGACGACGACGTGATGGTCAAGTACCTCGAGGGCGAGGAGATCTCCGACCAGGAGCTCGAGATCTGCCTGCGCAAGGGGGTCAAGGACAGCGTCCTCGCCCCGGTCCTCGTGGGCTCGGCCGCGAAGGGCATCGAACTGCGCGGGCTGCTCGATGCGATCGTGCGGTATCTCCCGTCGCCCGCGGACGAGGCGCCCGCCATCGCGACCGACAAGAGCGGCGCGACCGTCGAGGTCCCGGCCGACGAGTCCGGCCCGCTCCTGGTCCGCGTGTTCAAGACGACCGCCGATCCCTTCGTCGGGCGGCTCACCTACCTGCGCGTCCTGTCGGGCACGCTCCACTCGCAGGCCCACGTCTGGAACGCGACGCGCGGCGAGGACGAGCGGATCGGGCAGCTGTTGCTGCTCCACGGCAAGGAGCAGGAGCCGATCGGCGAGCTCAAGGCCGGCGAGATCGGTGCGATCGCGAAGCTGACCGTCACCGAGACCGGCGACACGATCTCGGAACGCGAGCGGCCGTTGACCCTGTCACCGCTCGAGTTCCCGCCGCCGTCGCTCGTCGCCGCGATCGAGCCGGTCAGCAAGCAGGACCTCGACAAGATGGGCCCGGCGCTCCAACGGATGCTCGAGGAGGAGCCGACCGTCCGCCTGGAGCGCAGCGACACGGGCGAGCAGATCCTGCGCACGATGGGCGACGCCCACATCGCGGTCATCATCGAGCGGCTGAAGCGCAAGTTCGGGGCCGCGATCGCGACGCACACGCCCAAGGTGCCGTACAAGGAGACGATCCGCGGCACGACCAAGGTCCACGGGCGCTACAAGAAGCAGACCGGTGGGCACGGGATGTTCGGCGACGTGTGGCTGGAGCTCGAGCCGAACCCGGGTGGCGGCGTCGAGTTCGCCGAAAAGGTCGTCGGCGGCTCCGTTCCCAAGGGCTTCTTCGCCGGCGTCGAGAAGGGCATCCGCGAGGCGGCCGAGGGCGGCGTGCTGGCCGGCTATCCCCTGTCCGACTTCAAGGCCACGCTGTACGACGGGTCCTTCCATCCGGTCGACTCGAACGAGATGGCGTTCAAGATCGCCGCATCGATGGCGCTCAAGGACGGTGTCCAGCAGGCCAAGCCTGCCCTCCTCGAGCCGATCATGGCCGTCGAGGTCCGCGTCCCCGAGGCGTACATGGGCGAGGTCAACCGCGACCTCAACGGTCGTCGCGGCCGGCTGCTCGGGCTCGACAGTGACGGCGACACCCAGGTGATCAACGCCCACGTCCCGCAGGCCGAGCTCTTCTCCTACGCGACGGAGCTGCGGTCGCTGACCCACGGGCGCGGCACGTTCACGGCCTCACTCGACCACTACGAGGACGTGCCGTCGCACGTCGCCGACAAGGTCATCGAGGCGCACCGCAAGGCAGTCGAGGCATCCGGAGGGCACGGCGGACACTGAGTCGCCGCCTGATGCGGTGCCGGGTGTTCCGGCACCGCCCGCCGCGCCCCCACCGCTCCCCGATGGGACGTTGTGGGCGGCGACGGATGGCCGGAACGTGCTGGCGAGCGTGCGCGGAGCGAATTTCCGCGGTACGAGCCGGCTGATCTGGCTCGCCGGGTTCCTCGGCGCGGCGCTCGGATTCGGTGCGCTCGTGGAGCGCAACCAGCTGTTCGGCCACATCCAGGCGGGCCTCGCGATGACGCCGGTCGTCGCGGACACCGACGTCCTCCTGCTGGGGATCAGGGTCGCCCTCGTCGGGACCCTCCTTGTCGTGATCCTGTCCGTGTCTCGTTGGGCACCGGCCGTTCGTGGCGAGCTCGAGCGTGCCCAGGCGTCCGGCGGGGTCGACCCGAACGTCCACGGCTGGGCGATCCTGGTCGCAGCGGCCGGGACGCCGCCAGCACAACGAACGCTCGTCGGGCGCCACGGATCGGGTCGAGCCTGACCCTCGCCCGCGTCGCGGGCGTGGCTAGGGCTCCTCGGCGTGGTGTTGCTCGGCGGGGGCACGCTGCTATGGCTCGTCGCGGATGGACTCGAGACCGCGAAGCGCGCCCTGGACATGATCGTGATCGGCTCCGTCGCGTGGGTATCGGCGGCCGGCCTCGCAGTCCGGCTCATCCGCACGATCGAGCGCCGCGAGGTCGTTGCCCTGATGGCGGAGGGGCGCGAGGCGCCGGCCATGCCATCGCTTGCGCGACGTCCGTGGCGACCCGTCGTCGCGACCCTGGTCTTCGTCATCGCCCTGCCGATGGCGCCCGTGTTCGCGGACGACGATGTCTCCGATGTCGTCTGCTACACCGGTGAGCTCATGTGCACCTGGCTCGTCGTCGAGCTCGATCATGCGCGCGACGACCCACGGGGCGCGACTGCCGTCATCGAATACGCCCACCGACCTGCAGACGGGAACGCCGCGGCACGTTGGTCGTCGCCGTCGGCGGGCCCGGCAGCGGCGGGTTGGTCTCCGCGGACGCGTTGGTGCGATCGCTGCCGGAGCGTCTTCGGGCGACGTACGACATCGTCATCTTCGATCCGCGCGGCGTCGGCGGCTCCGAGGTCGTCGAATGCCCCGCTGCCGCGGCCGACAACGAGCTGTCGCCCGATCCGGACGCGGCGATCGAGGTCGCGGAGCGGTTCGCGCGGTCCTGCGCGGAGGAGACAGGGTTCGACGCGGCGAGGCTGGCCACGTACGCATCCGACCAGACCGTGGGCGACATCGAGGCGATCCGCGAGGATCTCGGGCTCGACCGGATCGTCCTCTACGGTCAGAGCTACGGGACCAACGTCGCGCAGCGGTACGCCGCCGCACATCCGGACCGGCTCGACGCCCTCATCCTCGACGGCGTCATCGACGTGGGTCAGTCGACCCGTGCCTCGTGGACCGAGGCCGACCCGGTCGTTCGAGAGCGTCCTCGATGCCGTCCTGCTGGCGTGCCGCGACGACGAGCGCTGTTCCGACGATCTCGTCCGACCCCGCACGCACCTTCGACACGATCGCGTCCCGCCTCGAACGCGGGTCGATCGAGGCCAGCTATGCCGACGACGACGGGGTGGTGCGAACCCACACCCTCAGTCGCGATCGCTTCCTCGACGCGACAGGGACCGCGTTGTACACGACCGCGGCCAGGACGCATCTGCTGCGGGCGATCGGTGCAGCGGACGTCGGTGATTGGGTCCCGCTCACGCAGCTCGCGATGCCCGGCGGCCGGTACGTCGCGACCATCGATGAGTCGGTCTTCACCTACTACGCCGTCACGTGTGCCGACTACCTGGCGGCGGCGGACGATCCGACCGACGTCCGCGGGTACGTGCAGGCGGGCGTGGACGACGGCCTCTTCGACCTGCGGATGGTCTCGGCGTACCTGAGTGCCGCGCCCTGCCCGGCCTGGCCGCGCCTTCGTCCCCCGGCCGCGCCGCTCGCCCGCCTCACGACCACGCCGTTCCCCGTGTTCGTCCTGACATCCACCGGCGATCCCATCACGCCCGCTGCCGCCGGCCGGCGCGTGGCGGCGTCGTTGACCGACGGATACCTCATCGAGACGAGCGGCGGGTCACATGTCTCGTTCGGGCGTGGGGACCCATGCCTGGATGACCAGCTCGTCGCGTACCTCGTCGACGGACGCCGGCCCCCGGCCCGCGCCGTGGAGTGTCGAGGTGCGTTGATCGAGGGCTACGTGCCCATCCCCGACACGCGCCGCCTCGAGGACCTGACCGCCGTCGACGCCGCCCGTCTGATCGACGACGAGGCGTACATGCACGCCGACTTCGTCAACTGGGACGGCACCGACTCGATCGCCTTCGGATGCCGGTTCGGCGGTCGCGTGGCCATGAACCGCAGCTTCACCGAGGGCACGTGGGTGGACGTGCGCTACGAAGGCTGCGCGGTGTTCGACGGCGTCGCGGTCAACGGCGCCAGGCCAGTATCTCGAAGACGGGACCGTCAGCCTGTCCGTCACGTTCCGCGAGGATGAGCTCGAGATCTCGTGGGATGCGAACGGCACGTTCGGGGTTCACGGCACCTTCGACGGCGTTCCGGTGTCCGTGACCGAGTGAGCGCGGCTCTGGGAGCCGCCCGCGTGTGCGACCGCCGCTGACCCGGTTGGCCGCCTCAGGCTCCGATGGCCTGCGCCAGATCGAGCCGGCCGTCGTAGAGCGCGCGGCCCACGATCGCGCCGACGCAACCGATCGTTCGCACCGCGCGCAGGTCGTCGACGGTCGCGACACCACCCGACGCGACGATCGCGCCCCGGTCCATGTCGACCAGCCGTCCGAGGAGCTCGAGATCGGGACCGCCGAGCAGGCCGTCGCGGTCGATGGCCGTGACCTCGAAGGTGGTGACTCCCTGATCGGCCAGCGCGTTCGCAGGGCATCCTCGACGCGGACGCCGGCTGCGCCATCCCGCCAGCCCTCGCCGAGGGCGAGGCCGTCACGGACATCGAGTGCGACGACGATCCGCTCCGCCCCGCACGTGTCGACGAGCGCGCCCGCGAACGCCGGGTCGCGCAGGGCCGCGGTCCCGACGACCGCCCGCGCCGCGCCCGCCGCCAGGACACCGACGACCGCGGCCTTCGTCCGCAGGCCACCGGCGACCTCGATCGAGGCGCGATCGGCGACGGCTTCGACGAGCCGGGCGATGACCTCCCCATGGACCGGCGCCCCGTTCCGCGCCCCGTCGAGGTCGACCACATGAAGCCACCGCGCTCCCCCATCGACGAAGCGCTGCGCCACCGCGACGGGATCGTCCGAGAAGGCGGTCTCCCGCGCGAAATCGCCCTGCTCGAGTCGCACGACCCGCCCACCGCGAAGGTCGATCGCCGGCAGGAGCTCGAAGCGGGTTGTCATCTCCACATGGTCATGGTAGCGTATTAGCACGTTACTACGTTAGCATGCCAGCACGACGAGGTAGACGACATGGCCCAGGACTGGCGCACCCCGGACGCCGAGGCCCTGTTCAACGCGATCCTCCGGCTCGAGACGCCGCGAGGAGGCCGAGCGCTTCTTCCGCGACCTCTGCACGCTGAACGAGCTCCACGACATGGCCCAGCGATGGGCGGTCGTGCGGCTGCTCGATGGCGGCATGCACTACGCGGAGATCTCGCGCGAGACCGGGGCGAGCACCGCCACCATCACGCGCATCGCGTCCTGGCTGAACCACGGCGAAGGCGGCTACCGCGCGATGCTCGACAAGCTCGACGCCGCCTCGCGCGACGGGTCCACGCCCTACCCCACCGCGACCGAGCGATGAGGGACCGTCTCCGGCTCGCCGTCCCGAACAAGGGACGGATGGTCGAGCCGACCCTGCGTCTCCTCCATGACGCGGGCCTCGTCTTCGAGGAGCACGACCGCAGCCTCGTCGCGCGCGTCCAGAACTACGACCTCGACATCCTGTTCGTCCGCACGAACGACGTGATCGAGTTCGTCGGCGACGGCGTCGCCGACCTCGGCATCACGGGCATCGACCTCCTGTCCGAGACCGGCGCGGAGCTGCCACGCATCCGCGAGCTCGGGTATGGCCGCTGCCGCCTCGCCGCCGCGGTCCCCACCGACACGCCCCACCAGTCGGTCGACGACCTCGCCGGGCTGCGGGTCGCGACCGCGCACCCCAACACCGCCCGGCGGTTCTTCGAGGAGCGCCGCATCGCGGTCGACATCATCCCGATCTCGGGCGCCGTCGAGGTCGCGCCACGCCTCGGGCTGGCCGAGGCCATCGTGGACCTCGTCTCGACCGGCTCGACGCTCGTCATGAACGGCCTGCGCCAGATCGGCGACGTGCTCGCCTCCGAGGCGGTCCTCGTCGCCAACCCGACCGCGCACCAGGATCGCCGGGCGGACCTCGATGCCATCGACACGATGCTGACGGCGGTGATCGCCGCTCGCGGACGCAAGTACCTGATGATGAATGCGCCGGCCACCCGCCTCGCCGAGCTCGAGCCGCTGCTCCCCGCCCTCGAATCACCGACCGTCATCCCGCTCGCGCACGACGGCATGATCGCGATCCATTCGGTGGTCGGTGCCGACGACGTGTGGGGCCTCCTGCCCCGCCTGAAAGCGGCCGGGGCATCGGGCATCCTCGTGCTGCCGATCGAGAAGATCGTCCCGTGACGGCGCCGGCCGGCCTTCGACTCCGACGTCTCGACCTCGCGGCCGTCGAGCGCGGCGATCCGGATGCCATCGCGCACCGTCGCTCGCTCGTGCGCCGTGGCGCCGTCCCGGACCCGCAGATCCGCGAGGCGGCGCGTGCCACGCTGGCCGATGTCCGCGAGCGGGGTGCCGACGCCGTTCGTGCCGCCAACGCCCGGGTCGGCGGTGGACGGCCCGACGGTCGGCTCATCCTCGAAGCCTCGGACCTCGTCGCCGCGCGTGACGCGCTCGCCCGCGACGTCCGCCGGGCGCTGGACCAGGCCATCGACCACGTCGGCCGCTTCGCCGCGACCCAACGCCCGGCATCCACCCGGACCACGATCGCCCCGGGATCGAGATCGAGCGCCGCTGGGATCCGACTCCGCAGCGTCGGCGCGTACGTGCCCGGCGGCTCGGCGCCGTATCCGAGCTCGCTCGTCATGACCGTCGTTCCCGCCCAGCGTCGCCGGCGTCGAGCGCGTCGTGGTCGCCTCGCCCGCCGATCGCGATGGGGCCACGCCATCCGGTGCTCCTCGGGGCGGCCGGCCTGCTCGGGATCGATGCGTTCGTCGTCGCCGGTGGGGCGCAGGCCATCGGCGCATTGGCCTACGGCCTGCCCGCCACCGACCGATACGCGAGCGGCCGACGTCCTCGAGCCCGTCGACCGGATCGTCGGCCCGGGCAACGCGTGGGTGACGGCGGCGAAGATCGAGGTGGCCGGCGAGGTCGGCATCGACCTGCCGGCCGGCCCCTCGGAGGGCCTCGTCCTCGCCACACCGCCTGCCGCGCCGTGGCGCGTCGCCCTCGACCTCGTCACGCAGGCCGAGCACGGCCCCGACTCGCCCGCGATCCTGGTGACGACGGACCCCGCGTTCGCGGACGCGGTGGAACGCGAGGTCGACGACCTCCTTGCCGGCTCCACGCGACGCGAGATCCTGGGTCGATCGCTCGCGGACCACGGCCGGATCGTGCTGGCCCCCGATCTCGACACCGCGATCGCGTTCGTCAACGACTACGCGCCGGAGCACCTGTCGGTCGACCTGCCCGACGCCGAGCTCGAGCCGGCGGTCGAGCGCCTGCGCAACGCAGGGTCCCTGTTCGTCGGGCCGTGGGCGCCCGAATCGGCCGGTGACTACGCGACCGGCGCCAACCACGTCCTCCCCGACGGGCGGCCTCGCCCGCTCGTCCGGTGGCCTGGCCGTCGAGGCGTACGGCAAGTTCGTCCAGGTGCAGCGCATCACGCGAGAGGGCCTGGCCGGCATCCGCGACACGGTCGCGACGCTCGCCGAGGCCGAAGGCCTGCTCGCCCACCGCGACGCCGTGACCCGGCGCTTCGCCGCGGCCGCGGATGAGGGCGACGACCCGGTCGCCGTGGCCCTCGTCTCGGTGACACCGATCCTCGTGGCGACGGAGCCGCCCGATGAGCCCGACGCCGGTGACCTTCGCCTCCCCGACCCAGCCGGCCTCGTACAGCTGGGAGGCCACCAACGACGCCGTCGCGGAGCGCTACGGCGTCCCGGTCGAGTCGATCGTCCGCTTCGACCTCAACACCTCCCCCACGCCACCGGAACTCGTCGGCGGGCTCCTGGCGGCGAACCGCTTCGAGACCGGCCTGTCCGAGTACCCGCCGTCCGACTACCGCCGCCTCGTCGCCGCCGCCGCGGCGCGGTACGGCGTCGCGCGCGAGGAGATCGTCGTGGGAGCGGGCGCCGACGAGATCCTCGACCTCATCGGCAAGGCGTTCCTGCCCGCCGGGTCCGCGGCGATCGTCCCGACCCCCTCGTACGCGATGTACCGGGTCATCACCGAACAGCGCGGCGCCTCGGTCGTGGCCGTGCCGCGGCTCGGCGCGGCGGCCGGCTGGGCGATCGATCCCGCCGCGATCCGCGCCGCCGTCCGGACGGGCGAGAACGGGCCGGTCGCCGTCATCTGGCTGTGCAGCCCGAACAACCCGACCGCGCTCGCGGAGCCCGAGGGTGTCATCGAGGCGCTGCTGGACGGCCTTGCCGCGGACGCGGCGGATGACGACGCGCGAGGCGCCGATCGTCGTGCTCGACGAGGCGTATGCCGAGTTCGCCGGTCGGAGCCTCGTTGGCCTTCGCGCGTCGTATCCCCGCCTCGTGGTCGTGCGGACCGCAAGCAAGGCCTATGCGCTCGCGGGGCTGCGCGTCGGGTTCGCACTGGCGCGGTCCGAGCTCATCGAGCGGATCAACATCTACCGCCCACCGGGGTCCGTGTCGACGATCTCGGTCACGGTCGTGACCGAGGCGTTGCTCGACTCGACGATCGCGGCGGGCAACGTCGCCGCGGCGGAGCACGAGCGGGCGCGGCTCTCGGCGGCACTCACCGAGATCGGCTGGTCGGTCGGTCCGTCCGTGACCAACTTCATCCTCGTCGACTTCGGCAGCCCCGAGCGGGCCGGCGCGACCGCCGAGGGCCTCCTCCGCCGCGCGCTCGTGCCACGCACGTTCGGAGCCGGCCACCCCATCGCCGATCACCTGCGCTTCACCGTGCGGGCGCCGGACGAGAACGACCGACTCATCGAGGCCGCGCGCGCGATCGCGACCGAGGGAGCCGCATGACCACGCCGCTCGGCACGCTGGACGTCCGCGACCGCACCGCGCGCCGGGTCACCGTGGCGCGCCGCACGCGGGAGACCGATATCACGATCACGCTCGATCTCGACGGCTCGGGGACATCCGCGGTCGCGACGGGTGTCGGGTTCTACGACCACCTGCTCACATCGTTCGCCCATCACGGCCTGTTCGACCTGACGATCGATGCTGCCGGCGACCTCGCGATCGACGAGCACCACACGGTCGAGGATGTCGCCCTCGTCCTTGGGACCGCCTTCGCCGAGACGCTGGGCGACCGCGCCGGCATCCGTCGATTCGGGGATGCGACCGTCCCCATGGACGAATCGGTCGCGAGTGCCGTCGTCGACGTCGGCGGACGGCCGTACGCCGTCATCGACCTGCCGTTCCGCGGCGAGCGCGTCGGCGCGTTGCCGCTCCAGCTGGTCGAGCATGCGCTCGAATTCTTCGCCCGGACGTCCGGCACGACGCTGCACCTGCGTGGCACGGGTCGCAACGACCACCACCTGGCGGAGGCGGCATTCAAGGCACTCGCCCGTGCCCTGCGGCTGGCCTGCGAGGCCGACCCGCGTCGGGCCGGCGTCGCGAGCACGAAGGGCAGCCTCGGATGACGGCCGGGCCGCGGATCGCGGTCGTCGACTACGGCGCCGGCAATCTCGTGAGCATCGACCAGGCACTCACCGCGGTCGGGGCACGGGTCACCATCGCGCGCGACGCAGACGCGCTCCGGGACGCGGACGCGGTCGTCGTCCCGGGCGTCGGTGCTGCGGGACCCGCGATGGCACGCCTCGACCGCCACGGCCTGACCGAGCCGATCCGGGCATGGATCGCCGCCGATCGGCCGTTCCTCGGCATCTGCCTCGGGCTGCAGCTGCTGTTCGACGGCAGCGACGAGGACGGGTCGACCACGCTGGGCGTCCTGCCCGGTCGCACGACGCTGCTTGCCGATGCGCCGACGCTGCCGCACATCGGCTGGAACCAGGTCGAGCGGACGCGGTCGCACCCGCTCTTCGAAGGCATCGACGACGGCGCCGATTTCTACTTCGTCCACTCGTACGCGGGGACGGTCGCCGCTGGCGCCGGGGACGCGCCGCTGGCCACGACCACCCACGGCTCGTCGTTCGTGTCCGCGATCGCCCGCGGGTCGCTCCTCGGCGTCCAGTTCCATCCCGAGCGCAGCGGCACCGACGGTCTCCGCCTGCTCGGCAACTTCGTCCGGATCGCGGCTCGCGCCGGGGCGCCGGTCTGATGCTTCGACGACGCGTGATCCCGTGTCTCGACGTGGCCGACGGTCGGGTCGTGAAGGGCACCCGCTTCGTCGATCTCGTCGACGAGGGCGACCCGCCCGAGCTCGCGGAACGCTATGCGCGCGAGGGCGCCGACGAGCTCGTGTTCCTCGACATCACGCGCAGCCCCCGAACGGCGCGGCACGTTGCTCGACATCGTCGAGCGGACGGCCCGGCGCGCGTTCATCCCGCTGACGGTCGGCGGCGGCGTGCGCAGCGTGGTCGAGATGCGCGACGTGCTGCGCGCGGGGGCCGACAAGGTCTCGCTCAACACCGCCGCGGTCGCGGACCCGACGCTCGTGAGCCGCTGCGCCGGCCGGTTCGGGCGACAGGCCGTCGTGGTGGCCATCGATGCACGCCGGCGACCGGTCGCGTCCGGCGACGTCGACGCCTGGGAGGTGGTGGTCAAGGGCGGCCGCGAGGCGACCGGGCTCGATGCGGTGGCCTGGGCGGCCCGTGCCGTCGAGCTCGGGGCCGGCGAGCTGCTCGTCACCTCGATCGATCGGGACGGGACGGGTTCCGGCTTCGACACCGCGCTGTTGCGGGCCATCACCGACCGGGTCGTCGGTGCCGGTCATCGCGTCGGGAGGGGCCGCCGAGTCCGGCCGATTTCGTGGCGGCCGTCCGTGACGGCGGCGCGGACGCCGTGCTGGCGGCATCGATCTTCCACCGCCGGATCCACTCGATCGCCGAGGTGAAGGCCGCGATGGCCGCCGCCGGCCTGCCGGTCAGGCTCGTCCCGGAGGCGGCGGCGTGAACACCGAGCGAGCCGTCGCGGCTCCGGACGTGACATTCGGGCCGGATGGCCTCGCGCCGGTCGTCGTCCAGGACGCCGCCGACGGCCGCGTCCTCATGGTCGCGTACATGGATGCCGAAGCCCTTGGCGCGACGCTCGAGACGGGCGACGTCCATTTCCACTCCCGCTCGCGTGACCGGCTGTGGCGGAAGGGCGAGACGAGCGGCAACGTGCTGCGCCTCGTCTCGCTGACCGCCGACTGCGACGGCGACGCGCTGCTCGCGACGGTCGACCCGGTCGGGCCGACGTGCCACCGCGGCACCCGGTCGTGCTTCGACCCAGAGGGCGCCCCCGCCGTGCGAGCCCAGACCGTCGGCACAGCCCGGCCGGGCCGGGCGAGACCCAGGGCTTCGCCTGGCTCGAGACCCTGTGGGCGACGATCGCCTCGCGGGCGGCGGAGCGACCTGCCGGGCTCGTACACGACGAGCCTCCTCGACGCGGGCGTCGACGCGGTCGGCCGCAAGGTCACCGAGGAGGCCACCGAGATGCTGCTCGCGGCCAAGGACGATGCCGTCGCGTCAACGGCCACGACCCGCGACGCGCTGGCCGGCGAGACGGCGGACCTGCTGTACCACGCGCTGGTGCTCCTCGCCGGAGCGGGATCTGCCCGCCGACGACGTGATCGCCGCCCTGCGCGAGCGCCACGGGCGCTGACCGGGTCGCTGCCCGGTCACGACCTCGGCCGGCAACGACCGCCGGCCGTGCGGTCAGCCGGCTCGGCGGCCGATCTCGCGGCGTCGCTTGCCGATGCGCACCTCGAGCCACTCCCCGGCGATCGGCTCCGGGACGAATACGGGATCGGTCACCCGCGCCCCATTGATCGTGACCCCGCCAGCCGGCGATCAGGCGACGCGCCTCACCCCGCGACGGCAGGAGGCCGCTGTCGGCGAGCAGCGCCGTCGCACCGGCCGCGAGCTGCGCGGGCTCGTACGTGAAGCCACCGGTCGAGGCGAACAGCGACGCGAGGATCTCGGGGTCCGTGATCGAGCCCGCCGCGAACATGGCCTCCGCATCCCGGATCGCGGCCGCCGCCGCGGCCTCGCCGTGGGTTCGCGCCGTGATGTCGCGCGCCAGGGTCCGTTGGGCCGTGCGCGCCTCGGGCCGGGCCGCGGCCTCGGCGTCGAGCGCCTCGATCTCGTCGCGCGACAGCTCGGTGAACCAGCGCAGGTACGTGCCCACGTCGCGGTCGTCGATGTTCACCCAGTACTGGTAGAACGCGTACGGCGTCGTGCGCGCCGGGTCCAGCCACACCGAATCGCCGGTCTCGCTCTTGCCGAACTTCGAGCCGGATGGTGCGAGCAGGAGCTTGTAGGCGAGCCCGTGGGCCGGTTGCTCGGCGGCGTCCTCCCCCACCCCGGCGGTCCGCCGGATGAGCTCCAGACCGGCCGTGATGTTGCCCCACTGATCCGCGCCGCCCATCTGCAGCTCGACGCCCAGCGTGCGATGGAGGTGCGCGAAGTCGTACGACTGCAGGAGCATGTACGAGAACTCGGTGAACGAGAGGCCACGCTCCAGCCGCACCTGGACGGAGTCCTTGGCGAGCATGTACGGGACCGTGAAGTGCTTGCCCGTGTCGCGCAGGAAGTCGATGAGCGACAGCTCGCCGAGCCAGTCGAGGTTGTTGACCAGGACCGCGGCGTTCGCCCCGGCCGAGCCCGCCGAGAAATCCAGGAACCGCTCGAGCTGGCCGCGGATCGCGGCGACGTTGTGCTCGAGCGTCGGTCGGTCGAGCAGGTTGCGTTCCGCCGATCGCCCCGACGGGTCGCCGATCATGCCGGTGCCGCCGCCGACCAGGGCGACGGGCCGGCCGCCGTGACGCTGCAGCCGGAGCAGCCCGAAGATCGGCACGAGATGCCCGACATGGAGCGAATTGGCCGACGGATCGAAGCCGATGTAGCCCGCGATCGGCCCGCCCGTCGCCAGGCGGGCGGCCAGTCCCGGCGTCGCGGCATGCAGGATCCCGCGCCACTCGAGCTCGTCGAGCAGGGACGCGCCGGGCGCCTGTCGTCACGCTCGCCGTCACAGCGCGCACGCTTGGGCCGTCTCGAACCGGGAGGCCGTGGAAGAACGTCCGTTCACGGACCCTATGCTATCGTGCGAGCTTAGATGCAGACCACTCTTGCCCGGCGGCAGCGTCGTCGACGCGCTCTGGGTCGCCGGCCAGCGGGCCGAGGCGGATCGACGGTCCGGCGGATCGTCATCGCCATCCCGATCATCGTGCTCCTCGTCGGCGTGCTCATGGCTGGCGCCGGCCTGTTGTTCACGACTGCCGCGTACAACTACTACGCGCAGGGCCTCCCCGACCCCAAGAGCCTCCTGGCCGACCTCGATTTCGAGCAGCAGACCGTCGTCTACGACCGGACCGGCACGGTCGAGCTCGCGCGGCTGGGTGAGCTCCGGCGCGAGGTCGTCGGCTTCGACGCGATCCCGGCCGAGATGCTCGACGCCACGACCGCCATCGAGGACAAGGACTTCTGGCAGAACGCCGGGTTCGACCCGATCGGCATCGTCAGCGCGGGCCTCGACACGATCTCGGGCCGGCCGCGCGGCGCGTCGACGATCACCCAGCAGCTCGTGCGCAACCGGCTGCTCCCGGCCGCCGCCTTCGAGGGTTCGACGTACGAGCGCAAGATCCGCGAGATCATCCAGTCGATCCGCCTGACCGAGGCGTTCCCCGGCGAATCCGGGAAGCAGCAGATCATCACGGCCTACCTCAACAACAACTTCTACGGCAACCAGACGTACGGCGTGAAGGCGGCCGCGAAGGGCTACTTCGCGAAGCCGATGGAGGAGCTCACCCTCGCCCAGCACGCGATCCTCGCCGCGATCCCGCAGTCGCCCACCAAGTTCGACCTCATGCGCAACGCCGAAGAGGTCTGCCTCGACGACCCGGAGCCGGCCGACCCGGCCGACTGCGAGACGATCCAGCTCCAGGTGCCGGCCGACACCGAGATCGTCCAGCGACGCGACTACATCCTCGATCTCATGAAGACGCGCAGTCCGCTGTCCGGCCAGAAGTACACCGAGGCCGACTACGACGCCGCGAAAGCGGAGCCCGTGATCCTCACGCCGCCGCCGCCCGTCAACTGGCGCGCGCCGCATTTCGTGAATCAGGTCCGCGCTCGAGCTCGGCAGGCTCCTCTGCCCCGATACGCCCGAGGACTGCGACGAGGTCGATATCGGTGGCTACAAGGTCACCACGACCCTCGACTGGAAGATGCAGAAGATCACCGAGAAGTACGTCAACGCCGCCGCCCGTGCGCCGCAGTCCAAGGATCCGCGCGCCTATCTCAAGTCCCACAAGATCCCGCGGCGCGAGTGGAGCTGGATCCTGGGCCTGCGTGGCCGGAACATCCACAACGCGGCCTCGGCCGTGATGGACTACCGGACCGGCGAAGTGCTCGCCTACGTCGGCAGCGCGAGTTAGACCGCCAAGGGCACGAAGAAGTTCCAGCCGCAGTTCGACGTCCTGGCCCAGGGCTGGCGGCAGCCGGGTTCCGCGATCAAGCCGGTCGACTACCTCATCGGCATCGAGGACGAGACGATGACCGCGAGCACGATGTTCATGGACGTCACCACGAACTTCGGCAACCGGTTCGTCCCGACCCAGGCGGACAAGCTGGAACGCGGCCCCGTCCGGCTTGCGCAGCGCGCTCCAGTTCTCGCTCAACATCCCGGCCATCAAGGCCACGATCATCAGCGGCCTCGACCACGTGTTCGAGCGGACCAAGGACTTCGGCCTGTGCTATCCTGGGCACCGCGATCCCGGTGACGTCGATGGGCATCGGCACGCTCGAGGTCCATCCCATCGACCTGCTCGGCGCGTACGGCACGATCGCGAACGGCGGCGTCCGGATGCCGCGCCAGACGATCGGCACGATCGTCGACGCCGACGGCAAGCAGGTCTGGCCGATCGACGACGTGAAGCCCGAGGGCATCGAGGTCACGAGCAAGCAGGCCGCGTACATCGTCACGGACATCCTCGCTGGCAACACGAACCCGCAAGTGAACCCGTTCTGGGCCGACTGGGCGATCTACGACGACAGCGGCAAGCGCCGTCCCGCCGCCTACAAGACCGGAACGACGAGCGACAACGTGGACGTGCATGCGTACGGCTATCTCGCGAAGCCGAAGGAGAAGGACCTCCCGGCCCTCGCGGTCGGGGTCTGGATGGGCAACAGCAACAACGACCCGAACCGGGGCAGCCTCTCGCTCGACTCGTCGGCGCCGCTATGGTCGGCCATCCTGAGCGACATCAGCAAGGACCTGCCGATCGCGAAGTTCAAGGCGCCCGACGGGCTCAAGAGCGCCACGGTCGATGCGTTCACCGGCCTCAAGCCCGGGCCGTACACGACCAAGACCGTGAAGGAGCTATTCCTGCCGGGCACCGTGCCGACGCAGAAGGAGTCCATCCGGATCGGACGCGAGATCGATGAGGCGTCCGGCCTGCTGTGGCAGGAGGGCTGCGTCGGGCCGAAGGTGACGCGCGGGTTCTTCAACCTCTCCGAGGTCGAGTCGAATTTCCCGGCCTGGCAGAAGGCCAACCAGAACTGGGCGTCGAGGGCGGCCAAGGGCAACGGGGTCCGGGGCACCTCGAAGGGCACCCGGACGGCCTACTTCTACAGCGGGCAGTTCCGGCCATTCGGGTCATCGTGGGGGGCGCCGTTCGCGCCGCGCGAGAAATGCCCGCTGGCGCCACCGCCGAGCCCGCCGCCATGCGATCCACTGCTGGTCTCGTTCTGCCCCAGCGAGCCACCTGGCGGCGTCGTCCGCCCGACCGACAAGCCGAAACCGACCAAGCGACCCTGACGCCGGCACCGCGTCTCGACGACGCGCCGGCAGCCGCGCGGACGGGCCCGCGACCCGGTTCAGAGCTTGACGATGGTCGCCCCGTCGCCACCCTCACCGCGCTCGCCCGGACGCGCCGACAGCACGAGCGGGTGATCGGCAGCCGCGACTCGGACCGCATCGCGCAGCGCCCCGGTCCCGTGCCCGTGGATGATCGTGACCGAGCCCATGCCCGCGAGTGAGGCGTCGTCGAGATAGCGGTTCAGCGCGTCCAGCGCCTCCTCCACCTTCGCGCCCCGGAGGTCCAGCGACGATGCGACGGAGCGGGCCCGAGCCAGGCGGAGCGCGGCCTCGTTCGATGTCGCCGTGGCTGCCTCGGAGGCCCGCCCGCCCGACGTCGATGGTCCACCGCCGACCGCGGCGCCGAGGTCGTCGAGGTCCACCGTGACGCGCATCCCGCCCGCCTCGAGGGTCGCCCGTCGGCCGTCCTTGTCGAGTGCCGCGATCCGGCCTTCCCAGCCGCCAGTCCGACTTCGGGCACGCTCCCCCACCTGCCAGCGATGCCCCTCCTCGACGGGCTCCGGGACGGGTTCCGGATCGAGCGTGGGAAGCCGCCCGCTGATCGCCTCGGCGCGCGCAAGCGACGCATCGATCGACGACGCGGTCACGGTCTCGCGTTCCAATGCCCGCCTGGTCCGGGCCAGCTCGTCGCGCAGGTCCGTGACCATGCGGTCGGCCTCCGCGCGTGCGGCGCGCACCGCCTCGTCCCGCTCGCGTGTCGCCCGTCGTCGCTCCTCGTCCGCCGTTCGCAGGGCCTCGGCGGCGCGTGCCTCGGCCGCTCGGGCACGGTCCAGCGTCTCGCTCGTCTCGCCCTCCGTCGCCTTGATCGACGCGAGCGTCGCCTCGAACGAGCGTTGCGCCTCGGTCAGCCGGGATCGGGCATCGGCGACGATCGCCTCGGGCAGGCCAAGGCGCTCGGCGATGGCGAACGCCTGACTGCCGCCCGGCAGGCCGATGGTGAGCCGATATGTCGGCGACAGCGTCTCGAGGTCGAACTCGACCGCGGCGTTGCGCGCACCGGGCGTCGTGTGGGCGTAGGTCTTGAGCTCGGCGTAGTGGGTCGTGGCCGCGACGATCGCTCCGGCCCGGATGAAATGGTCCAGGAGGGCCTGGGCCAGCGCCGAGCCCTCGGTCGGGTCCGTGCCGGCCCCGAGCTCATCCAGCAGGACCAGCGTGCCCGGGCCCGCTTCGGCCACGATGGTCGTGATCCGCCGCAGGTGCCCCGAGAACGTGGAGAGCGACTGGGCGACGGATTGCTCGTCGCCGATATCGGCGAACACGTCGCGCCAGACCGGCAGGCGGCTGCCGGCCTCCGCCGGCACGTGCAGCCCCGACTGGTGCATGAGGCTCAGCAGGCCGAGCGTCCGCAGGGTGACGGTCTTGCCACCGGTGTTTGGTCCCGTGACGACGAGCGCCGTGTATCCGTCGCCGATCCGGATGTCGATCGGCACGACCCGCCCCGTCAACCCGGGGTGGCGCGCCGAGAGCAGGATCACCTCCGCCCGGTCGGTCGTCGCGGCGCGGGTGGCGTCCATCTCGGCGGCGAGCGTCGCCTTGGCCGCCCACAGGTCGAACCGCGCCAACGCGTCGAGGGTCTCGCGCAGGTCCGTCGCGTTGGCCGCCACGAACGCCGACAGCTCATCGAGGATCCGCGCGATCTCCTCCGCCTCGGCCACCTGTGCCTCGCGCCAGGCGTTGCCGAGCTCGACCGCGACCAGCGGCTCGACGAACAGCGTCTGGCCGCTTCCCGAGGCGTCATGGACGATGCCCTTGACCCGTGCGCGCGCCTCGGCCTTGACCGGCACGACGTACCGACCGTTGCGCAGCGTGACGATGGGTTCCTGGAGCGCACTGCCGAGCTCGGCGCCGACGAGCGCATCGAGCCGTCGCCGCAGCCGGTCGTAGGCGACGCGCACGGCCGACCGCAGGCCGCCGAGTCGGGGCGACGCGGTGTCGAGCAGCTCACCGACCGGATCGAAGCTCCGCGCGAGCGTGCTGCGCAGCGCGGGCAACGCGTGCAGCTCCCGGGCGAGCCCGTGCAGCAACGGCCGGCGGTCGTCGGCCAGCGAGCGTCGCCAGGCGGGCCGTCGCATCGAGCGTGTCGGCGATCTCGAGGAACTGGGCGGGGTCGAGCCGGCCACCACGGGCCGCGCGCTCCACCGACGGGCCGATGTCGTGCGCCCCGCCGATCCCGGTCGCACTGCGCTCCTCGAGCAATGCCCGCACCTGGTCGGTCTCGTCGAGCCAGCGCGCGACGATGACCGGGTCGGCGGACGGCTCGAGCGCCTCCGCAAGCCGGCGCGAGGGCGGGAACGACGTGCGCTCCGCGAGACGCTCCCGGATGAGCGGGTACTCGAGCAGCGCCTGTGAACGGGGATCCATGGTCGAACGGGCCGCGATCAGGGCGTGGGCGGCGACGCCGACCGGGTGCTCGTCCGCCCCGTTGCCGAGGCGGTCCGGGACGGCGATGCCGCCCCGGGGCGGCCGCCGGACACGGATGGATGCCCGCGAACGACGAACCGCAACGGTCGATCGGCCCATTCGGGACCGGCATACCCGACCCCGATCCGGGCCGTCGTCGCGACGTCGCCTGGATCGATGGTTTCGCCGGGCGCGGCGGTCTCGAGACGGAGGGGCGACGACGGGTCGCACAGGTCGACGCCGGTCCAGCCAGTGTCGAGCCCGAAAGCCGCGGCGACGAGCCCCGGACCGCTGGCGAGCCGCAGGTCGGGCGTGCGGTCGAGTCGAGCCGCGGCGGTCGCTCGGCCCTCGGGCGTGCGTGCCGCGCGCCGCCGCCCGGCCCGGGCGAGCCGATCGGCGCGCATGCGAGCGACGCCGTCGAGTGGTTCGACGGCGCGGATCAGCACCGCGGCGGCGGCACCATCGGGCCCCGTCACCACGTTCAGACAGTCGTACATCCCGTAGACAAGGTACACGTAGGCGACGCCCGGCGGTCCCGAACATGACCGCGTTGCGTGCCGTCCGCCGGAAGCGCGCGTGCGACGCCGCGTCCTCCGGGCCGTCGTATGCCTCGACCTCGACGATGCGCCCGGTCCGCAGGCCGCTGGCATCGTCACGGACCAGCCGCGTACCGAGCAGCGCCCGGGCGGCCTCGACGACCGGGCCATCGAGGCTCGAGCGCGAGACGACGCTCAGACGAGGTCGCTCGCGTACAGCGCTTCGAGGTAGTCCGGGACGAGGAAGCCCGTGAGGGCGAAGAACACCGGGATGAGCGTCTCGCGGAACACGGCGATGATATTCGACGGGTCGAGCCATTCCCACACGGTGCGCAGGAGCTTGAGTTCCTGGTCATCCTCCGCGATGCCGGGGAGCAGGAAGAACGAGTCGAGGATGATGAGGACGGCGCCCAGGATGAGGACCGCCTGGAGCAGGCCGAGCAGGCCGCCCAGCAACTCGTCGGCGAAGCGCGCCTTCTCGAACAGCGGCTGCGGCTTGTAGAAGCCCTGGACCACGAGCGCGAACGCGATGGCTGACGCCAGGAAGATGGTGCCGAAGCCGATCATGTAGCTGTACTCGCGCGGGAACTGGGTCCAGTTGTCGCCGAGGAAGTTGCCCAGCGGTTCGGCGAGGTTCGCCGCGAAGAAGAACGAGAACAGGATCGTGCCGATCCCGATGAGCCGGCGGATGGTGCCCTGGGCGAACCCCAGGACGAAGAAGCCCATGAAGTACAGGACGAGGACGAGATCGACGGCCTGGATGCCGCCCAGGAACTCCCCGATGTCCACTGACCCTCCTTGGCGAGACGTGGCTGCCGCGTCCGTCCGGAGCGAAGCCGCGCAAGGGTAGCAGCGGCTCTCCGCGCATCGCAAGCGATCTGGCGCACGACGGGGCCGTGCGGTGCGGTCAGGTTCGGAGCCGACCCCCGACATCGGTCGTAAGACCGGCCGTGATGGCGGCCATCGCCGCGTCGACCTCGTCCTCGGTCAGCGTCCGGTCATCGCCGCCGAACAGGAGTCGGAAGGCGAGGCTCTTGTCGGCGGGATCGAGCGGACGGCCGCGGTAGATGTCGAACAGGGTCACGCGAGCGAGGAGTGGGCCGCCATGGGCCGCGATGGCCGTCTCGACGGCGGCGGCCGGCTGCGCGTCGGCGACCACGACCGCGAGATCACGCTCCACGGACGGATGGCGTGACGGGCTGGCAGCGCGTGGGACCGCCGGCTGGCCGCCGGACAGACCGGCGATCGCGACCTCTGCAACGACGACCCGCTCGACGCGGAGGTCCAGGCGCTCCACGACGGCTGGATGCAGCTCACCGAGGCGTCCCGCGAGCCCCTCCCCCGCCTGGACCACGGCCGACCGCCCCGGATGGAGCACCGGATCGTCCGTCACGGGCGCGTACTGCGGCGCAGGCAGGGCCAGCTCGTGCGCGAGCAGCTCGAGGATGCCCTTCGCGTCATCCATGTCGTATGGCCGCGCCGGCCGGTTCCAGGCCGGGATCTCGGCCGAACCGGTGAGCGCGAACGCCAGACGCCACCACTCGTGCGTGGAATCGCCGTCGTCGGTCGCGGCATAGCCCTTGCCGATCTCGAAGATCGCGACATCCGCCGTCCCATAGCGGCGATTGGTCGACACGACCTCGAGCAGGCTCCCGATCACGCTCTGGCGCATCACCGAATGCTGGCTGGACAAGGGGTTGCTCACCGTCACGACCCGACCGCCGGCATGCCCCTCGCCCGGGACATCGGTGTCGGGCGTGGGACCGAAGGTCTCGGCCATCGCCGGTGAGACAAGCGCCAGCGTCACGGCTTCCGAGAGACCGGCGCCCACGAGCGTCTCGCGGATCGAATCGCGGATCCGGAGCGGCGACGGCCGGAAGGGCGGCATCGGGGTGTCGGGCAGGATGTCCGGGACGAGCTCGTAGCCGCGGACCCGGGCGACCTCCTCGGCGATGTCCGCCTCGATCGCGATGTCACGACGCCACGAGGGCACGAGCGCGACCAGCGTCTCGGTGTCGCCCGGATCGACGACCAGCGGCTGCGGATTGCCGGCGACCGCGATCGTGGTCCCGGCCGGCGCGACCTCCGTCTCGATCCCGATACGAGCCAGCACGCTCGCGCTGCTCGGGCGCGCTCACGTCGATGCCCAGGAGGCGATCCACGCGGGTCGGACGGAATGCGACCCGCGCCGGCGGTGGCCCCTCAGGAGCCGTGTCGATGACGCCGGTCGCCACGGTCCCACCGGCCCATTCGCCGATGAGTCGGGCCGTGCGATCGGCACCGAGCCGCGCCAGGCGATGCTCCTGGCCCTTCTCGAAGCGCAGGCTCGCCTCGCTGCGCAGTGCGTAGCGGAACGCCGTCCGGCGGATGCTCACGGGATCGAAGATGGCCGATTCGATCACGACGTCGGTCGTCGTCGTCGGAGATCTCCGAGGTCGCGCCACCCATGACCCCGGCGATGGCGAGCGGGCCCTCGGGATCGGCGATGAGCAGGGTCTCGGGCTCGAGCTCGCGGACGACGTGGTCGAGGGTCTCGAGCCGCTCCCCGGCGTCCGCGAGGCGGACGACGATCCGGCCTCCGCGGACCGCGGCAGCATCGAACGTGTGGATCGGCTTGCCGAGCTCGAACATGACGTAGTTGCTCACGTCGACGACGTTGCTGACCGGGCGCTGGCCGGCGGCGATGAGTCGCATCTGGATCGTGTCCGGTGACGGCCCGACCTGGACGCCGCCGACCCAGCGTCCGACGAACCGCGTGCACAGGGCGGGCTCCCGGATCTCCACGGCCAGCCGCTCGCCGATGGTCGGGCCGGTCTCGATCGGGTCCGTCTCGGGGAAGCGGACGGGCGCCCCGGTCACGGCCGAGACCTCGCGGGCGAGACCGACCATGCACAGGCACGTCGCCCCGATTCGGCTTCACGTCGACATCGAGGACGACATCGCCGTAGAGATCGGTCAGCGGCGTGCCGAGCGCGCTGTCGGGCGGCAGGATGAGGATGCCGTCGCCATCCGCGGTCAGCCGCAGCTCGTCGCCCGAGCAGAGCATCCCGTTGCTGACGATGCCCATCTTCTCGGTGCGCTCGATCCGTCGGTCACCGGGCAGGACGGCACCCGGCAGCGCCACCGGGACGCGCTGTCCTGGGGCGATGTTCGTCGCGCCGCAGACGATCTCCAGCGGCTCGCCGGAGCCAAGCGTGACCGTCGTCAGGGACAGGCGGTCGGCACGCGGATGCTTCTCGACCGTGAGCAGCTCGCCGACGACGACGTTCTGCCAGTCGGCACCCCACGCCTCGATCCCCTTGACCTCCATGCCGAGCAGCGTCAGGCGTTCCGCGAGCTGCTCGGGTGAGCTGGATATCGACGTAGTCCCGAGCCAGGACAACGGCACTCTCATGAACGGCCACCTCAACGGGTGCTGCCGCACGCGCACCGAGGTCCGAGGCGACGCTCGGCGAGCCATCGGCCCGAGGTTTCCCTCATCGGAACTGCTCCAGGAAGCGCAGATCGTTCTCCATGTACAGCCGCAGGTCGCCCACGCTGTGGCGGAGGTTGGCGATCCGTTCCACGCCCATCCCGAACGCGAAGCCCTGGTAGCGCTCGGGGTCGAGCCCGCCGTACTGGAGGACGACGGGGTGGACCATGCCCGCGCCGAGGATCGTCATCCAGCCGCTGCGGGAGCAGGCCGGGCAACCCGATCCGCCGCAGACGAGGCACTCCACGTCGAACGCGACCGACGGTTCCGTGAACGGGTAGTAGCCCGGGCGGAACCGGGTCCGCTTGTCGGCGCCGTACATCGCCTTGGTGAACTGGTCCAGCAGGCCCTTGAGGTCGCCGAGCGTCGTCCCCTCGTCGACCATCAGGCCCTCGACCTGGAAGAACTCGAAGTTCGCGGTCGGCGGCGACGTTCTCGTAGCGGAAGCAGCGACCCGGCAGCAACGCTCGGATCGGCGGGCGCTCCTGGTGCATGACCCGGATCTGCCCGGGCGACGTATGGGTCCGCAGCAGGTGCCCCTCGACGTCGACGTACAGCGTGTCCCAGAGGTCACGCGCCGGATGGTCCGGTGCGATGTTGAGCATCTGGAAGTTGCGGACGTCGTCCTCGATCTCGGGGCCCTCGTACACCACGAACCCGAACTGGCCGAAGATCTCCGCGATCTCGGCGATCGTCTCGTTGATCGGATGGCGGCTGCCCCGCCGGACCGGGCGGCCCGGCGTCGTGACGTCGACGGCCTCGGCCGCCAGGCGCGTCTCCAGCTCCGAGCCGCGCAGCGACGCCCCGCGCTCGGCGAGCGCCGCCTCGATGGCGACCCGGACGGTGTTGGCGATGGCACCGACCTGCGGGCGGTCCTCCGGCGGCAGAGCCACCGATCCCGCGCAGCACCCCGGTCAGCCGGCCCTTCTTGCCCAGGACGTCGAGCTCCAGCGCCTCGAGCGTCGCGACGTCGGGGGCGGCCTCGATCGACGCCAGCGCCTCCGCGCGCAGCGCCTCGAGGTCGCGGGTCAGGTCGGAGAGGTCCACCGTCCTCCTTGTCTCTGGTCGATCGAGCCGGGAATCACGAACCCTCGAGCGTCAGCGACGTCGAGGGCTCGGCGTGGGGTCGTCCGTCGGTGCGGCGACGTCCGGTCCGGTTCAGGCTGCCCTTGGCGAGCTCGGCGATCCGGCCGAAGGTCGCGCTGTCGCGAACGGCGAGGTCGGCCAGGATCTTGCGGTCGATCTCGACGTCGGCCTTCTTGAGGCCCGCGATGAACTGGCCGTAGGTGAGGCCGTTCTGCCGTGCCGCCGCGTTGATCCGGACGATCCACAGCTCGCGCATCTGGCGCTTGCGCTGCTTGCGGTCGCGGGTCGCGTAGGCGAGCGCATGGAGCAGCGCCTCGCGGGCGGGCTTGATCAGCCGCGACTTGGCGCCCTTGCGGCCTTCGGCCGCATCCAGCAGACGCTTGTGACGCTTGTGGGCCGTGACGCCCCGCTTGACTCGTGCCATGAGGGTTCGGGGCTCCTAGAGGTACGGCAGCAGGCGACGGACCTGCTCGGTGTGCATCTTGCCGAGGAGGGACTTGCCGGCGTACCGACGCGTCCGTCGGGACGACTTGATCTCGAGGTGATGGCCACTCCAGGCGTTGACCCGGCGGTACTTGCCCGAGCCGGTCACGCCGATGCGCTTCTGGGCTGCCTTGTGGCTCTTGATCTTCGGCACCGTGGCTTCACTCTCCAGTCGGCACCGGCTCGGCGGCCGGTGCGGGTTCGCTCTTCTTCGCGGCGGTGGCCGCCGGTGCCGCCACGGGGCGGGCTCCGGAGCCGGCTTGGCCGCGGGTGTCGTCTTCGGTTCCGGGGCCGCTGCCCCGTTCGTGGCTTCGCCGTCGGCTGGGCCCTGGTCGCGGGGACCGTGGCGGTGCCGGCTTGGCGGCCACTGGGGCCTCGGCCGGTGCTGCCGCGGGCGCGTCGCCCGTGATCGGTTCGGTCGAGGCCTCCTCGACCGGATGCTTGCGGTCCGGTGCGTCGTGGCTCTTGGGCTTGTGGGTCGATGCCATCGTGATGTGCATCGACTTGCCTTCGAGCAGCGGCGTCCGTTCCGCGACTCCGTGATCCTTGACCCGCTCCACGAACCTGGCGATCAGGCCCCGCCCGATCTCCGGGTGGGTCAGCTCGCGTCCGCGGAAGCGGACGGTCACCTTGATCCGATCGCCATCCTCGAGGAATTCGATCGCGCGGTGGACCTTCGTGTCGAAGTCCCCCGTGCCGATCTTCGGCGTGAGGCGGACTTCCTTGAAGGTGACCGAGCGCTGCTTGCGCTTGGCCTCCTTCTCCCGCTTCGTCAGTTCGTACTTGTACTGTCCGAAGTCGAGGAACTTGACCACCGGGGGCTGCGCCATCGGTGCGACCTCGACGAGGTCGTAACCGCGTTCCTGCGCCATCTCGAGGGCCTTCGGCGTGGGCATCACACCCAGCTGGGCACCCTCTTCATCGACCACCCGAACCTGTGGGATCCGGATCATCTGGTTCACGCGCAGGTCTCGACTGATGGTTCACCCCTTGTTCGCTACTGGTTGTGGTACGACCGGCACGCGCGCATACGCCCCTGCCGGACCGAACCGGCAGGATAGCACAACCCCGTTTCGACCCGCGACCGAGGGGCGGGTCGGTTCGGCGTCCGCCCGCGGACCGACCGACGCCGTCCGGATCAGGCCTGCATCACCCCTCCACGGTCCGCGCCGCGACCTCGGCGGCCAGGCGGTCGGCGAAGACCTCCCAGTCCTCGGCCGGTTGCTGCTCGCCGGCGCGGGTCCGCGGCGACGCCGTGCGCGCCTCGATCTCGCGGTCGCCCAGCACGAGCATGTACGGCACCTTCTGCTCCTGCGCCGCGCGGATCTTGTACTGCATCCGGTTCGAGGACGAATCGACCTCGACCCGCAGCCCGCGCGATCGCAGCACCGTGGCGAACTCCGCGGCGGCGTCCAGGTGCCGATCGGCGATGGGCACGATGACCGCCTGGACCGGTGCGATCCACAGCGGGAACGCGCCGCCGAAATGCTCGACCAGGATGCCGATGAACCGTTCCAGCGACCCGTAGATGGCGCGATGGATGGCCATCGGGCGCTGCTCCTTGCCCTCCTCGTCGACGTACGTGAGGTCGAACCGCTCGGGGAGCATCACCAGGTCGACCTGGATCGTCGCCATCTGCCATTCGCGACCGAGTGCGTCGTCGATGTAGATGTCGATCTTGGGCGCGTAGAACGTGCCGTCCTTGGGCTTCAGGTCGTAGGTGATGTCGGCCGCCGCGAAGGCCTCGCGGATGAGCTGTTCGGCCCGCTCCCACAACGCCGGATCGCCGAGCGCCTTGTCCGGCTTCGTGGCGAAGGCGAACCGTGGCGTCAGGCCGAACCACGCCGTACGCCTCGCGGACCTCGCCGAGCAACGCCTCGATCTCGCCCGTCAGCTGGTCCGGGCGGACGTACAGGTGCGCGTCGTCCTGGATGAACTGGCGGACCCGGGTGAGGCCCGACAGCGTCCCGGAGCGCTCGTTCCGGTGGAGCCGCCCGAACTCGCTGAAGCGCAGCGGCAGGTCGCGGTACGAGCGCAGGTGCGAGCGGTAGATGTAGGTCGATTCCGGGCAGTTCATCGGCTTGAGGCTGAAGGTCTGGTTCTCGGACTCGATCAGGAACATGTTGTCGCGGTACAGGTCCCAATGGCCCGACTGCTGCCACAGCCGTTCGCTGACCACGATCGGCGTCGAGACCTCCTGGTAGCCGCGCCGCTCCTGGAGCTCGCGCATCGCGCCCTCGAGCGTGCGCCAGATCCGCTGGCCCTTGGGGTGCCAGAACGCGGCGCCCGGCGAGACGTCGTGGAACGAGAACAGGTCGAGCTGGACGCCGAGCCGGCGGTGGTCGCGCTTCTTGGCCTCGGCGCGTCGCCACAGGTAGGCGTCGAGGTCCTCCTGGGTCGCCCAGGCCGTGCCGTAGACGCGCTGGAGCATCGGTCGCTTCTCGTCGCCGCGCCAGTAGGCGCCGGCCGTGCCGAGCAGCTTGAACGGGCCGATCTTGCCGGTGCTCGCGACGTGCGGGCCGCGGCACAGGTCGATGAACGGGCCCTGGCGGTAGAACGTCGTCGGCGGCATCGCCGTCCCGTCGCGCTCGGCGGCCGCGGCGAGGTCGTCGACGATCTCGACCTTGAACGGCTGGTCCCGCTCGACGAGGAACGCGCGGGCGTCGGCCGGCGCGAGCTCGCTGAGCTCGAACGGGTGGTCGGCGGCGATGCTCTCGCGCATCCGCGCCTCGATCGCCGGCAGGTCGTCGGGCGTGAGCGGGCGCGGCAGCAGGAAGTCGTAGTAGAAGCCGTCGGCGATGACCGGGCCGATCCCGAGCTTCGTGCCGGGAAACAGGTCGAGGACCGCCTCGGCCAGCACGTGCGCCGTCGAGTGCCGCATCGGCCCGAGCTCGTCGCCGCCCGCACCGTGATCCATGAGCTCGGCCGCGCTGCCGCGCTCGGGCGCCTCGAGCAGCTCGTCCGCTTCGGCGATCGCTTCGTCGTCGGCCATGTCCATCTCCTCAGGAATCACGAAACCCCTCGTCCTCTGGCTGGACGAGAGGTTGCTCCCGCGGTCCCACCGGCCTTCACCGTGCCCGTCGCCGGTCATGGTGCGCTCGTGGTCGCGCTATCGGGCGACACCCGGATCGGTTCACCGATCGCTCACAGGTGGTGCCATCCGGGTCGACCGTCGAGCTTGCAGCCTGGGCTCGACTCTCTGGGGATCGGCTGGATCGGATGGTGCGTCCTGCTCGACGCTGCTATCGATATCGATGGTGGTTGGTGGGCGACACTGGACTCGAACCAGTGACCTCTTGCATGTCAAGCAAGTGCTCTAACCAGCTGAGCTAGCCGCCCGAGTCGCCGGTCCCTCGATCGTCGTGACCCGATGACCGTTGGCTCACGAGGGTGTTCCACGTCCCCGCGACAGTCGCCGAGCCCCAGCGATCGAGTCGCCAGCGGCCCGCGCATGCTACCAGAGGGTGCCGCGGGGCGACAACGGCGACCCTCGGCGAGCATCGCGTGACGCCGGCCGAGGGCCCCCATCCGCACGCTTTCCGCTAGGCATCCACCGTCCGGGACCGTGGCGACCGGATCGGTCAGCTGGTTCGACGCGATCGGCGCAGGCGAACCGACAACAGCGCGAGGAGCGTCACGACGCCTACGATGATGAACGCCCGGCCATCGAACGTCGGCGATTGGAGCGCCGGCGCGGCGACGTCCGTCGGCGGTGGCGTAATCTCCACCGCGCCGGGCGTCGGGGTCGGCGAGTCGGCTCATCGGCGTCGGGCGTCGGCACCGGGGTCGGCGTCGGCACCGGGGTCGGCGTCGGCACCGGGGTCGGCGTCGATGGGGTCGGCGTCGGAGTCGGCGTCGGCGTCGGCGTCGGCGCGGCCAACAGCTCGAAGTCCCAGGTGTCGGTCACGCCGTCGATGGTCAGCGACACGCCGTCGACGTACGAGGTGGTCGCCGACGTTCCAGGTCCCGACCGCGACTGTGAGGCCGATGAGCAAGCATTCGGGTACTGCGTCTTGAAAGTCGCAAACGTGCACGGCAGCTGCCTGCACGCAGAAGGCGCCGGTCCGCGTTGGTCTTCCAGACCGCGGCGCTGTCGCATCAGGGTTGTCGTCTGCCAGGATGTCGGGTGTCACGCGTCGCGGCTGACAGGACACTCGCCACTAGACGTCGTGAACTCCGAGATGGCGTCCGGTTCATCCCGATACTTCAGCGCGGCGGGCTCCGATCGAGTGGTGCCCGAATCCCCCATGACGTAGGTCATCCAGGAGCCGCCCGTCGAGGTCGCTCAGCTGTTGCCACGATGCGCTCGACGACGCTGACCACAAGTCCTGGATCGGCAGCATGCGTCCCAGGGCCACGCTGTCATACCCGGCACCACCGCATGCCGCTCACGACGATCACGGCATCCCCGGCCGATGTTGTCGAGCCCCTGAATCGCAGCCAGCGCCCAGGATCGTGTTCGACCGTGAAGTCGGCGGCGAGCCACGAGAGGCGGAACGGCGAGCGTCGATGATCCCGAGCAGTCTCCCCTGCACTCGATGGCCCCGGAACGCAGCCGCGGTCCACGTGAACGCAGTGGGACCCCCTCTTCGTGCGCTGGCGTCACGAATTGTGCGCCGGATGTCAAATCACGGAGCGGGCCGTGCTCGCGCCTAGATGTCGCCGGTCCATCGATCGTCGGTAGCCCGATGACATTGACGTACGAGGGCGTTCCACGTCCCCGCAACAGGAGTCCGCAGACCACGCCAGCCGAGTCGCCTGACGGCGAGCGGCTAGTAGCCGTACCCCGGCTCGGACGTGGCGGGTGCCCCGGACGCCGGCGGGCGCGACCGACGGCGCGCCACTGGCCGGTGCCCCCGCACCACCATCGCCACTGGGCGCCGTGCAGGCGAGCGCGGTGACGGCCGCGACGACCAGCAACAGGGCGACGATCGAACGACGAAGCGACATGCGGTCCATGGCCCTCGGTACGCCGGCCGCCGATCACCGGTTTCGGTGCGGCGGCGCCGGTATCGAGGATGATGCGCCGATGGACGGCTACGAGCTCATCGACGTCGGCGGCGGGGCACGCCTCGAACGGTTCGGGGGCGTCGTCACCGATCGCCCGTATGCCCCGGCGACCGGCGATCGCGCCGATCCGCGACGGTGGGCCGAGGCGGACCTGCGGTACGACCGCGACGGCGGCTGGACCGGGCCCGCGACCGAGGCCGCGCGCGAGGGCTGGCCGATCGAGATCGCCGATCTCCACCTGGAGCTGCGCGCGACCGACGCCGGCCAGGTCGGGCTGTTCCCGGAGCACGCCACGCTGCTCCCCTGGCTCACGGACCGGATCACGGAGCGGTGACGGCCGACCGTCCGTCCACGGATCCGCCCGACGTGCTGCACCTGTTCGCCTACACCGGCCTCACGACCCTCGCGCTGGCGCGCGCCGGCGCCCGCGTCGCCCACGTGGACGCGTCGCGACCGACCGTCGCCTGGGCACGCCGGAACGCCGCCACGAGCGGCCTCGACGACCGTCCGATCCGGTGGCTCGTGGACGACGCCACCGCCTTCGCGCAGCGCGAACAGCGGCGCGGGCGACGCTACGACGGCATCGTCCTCGATCCCCCGACGTACGGCCATGGCGGGCACGGCGGCGGGCGGGTCTGGCGGATCGAGGAGGACCTCGCGCCGCTCCTGGCGACCTGCGCCGCGCTGCTCGTCCCCGAGGGCTTCATCCTCCTGACGGCGCACACGGAGGGCCTGGACCCGGATCTCCTGGCCGGAGTCCTGCCGATGGGCCGCGGCTCCGGGCGTGGGACCAGCCGCGCGGGCGCGCTCGAGCGTGGCGAGCTGCTGCTCGAGACGGCCGACGGTCGACCGCTCGCCCTCGGTGCCTTCGCCCGCTGGGACGGCGCATCATGACCGCGATGCCCTCCCCTTCCCCGACGCTCATCAGCCCGTCGAACCCGCGGATCAAGGCCGCCGTCCGGCTGCGCGACCGACGCGAACGCGAGTCGACCGGCCACACGATCGTCGACGGCGCACGGGAGCTGCGTCGCGCGCTCGACGCGGGCGTCGAGGTCGTCGAGGCGTTCATCTGCGAGCCCCTGCTCGCCGGCCCCGACGCGCGCATCGCGCTCGACGCGCTGCGCCGCGGCGACGCCCCCGTCCACACCACGACGGAGCCGGCGTTCGCGAAGCTCGCGTTCGGCGATCGATCCGAGGGCCTCGTCGCGGTCATCCGGACCCCGGCGCACGATCTCGAGCGTCTGCAGCTGCCCGACCGGCCCCTGGTCGTCGTCATCGACGGCGTCGAGAAGCCGGGCAACGTCGGCGCCGTCCTGCGCAGCGCGGACGGGGCCGGCGCCGATGCCGTCATCGCCGCCTCGCCGCGCACCGACCTCTTCAACCCGAACGTCATCCGCGCGAGTGCCGGGACGGTCTTCTCGGTGCCGCTGGCCGCGGCCGCGACCGAGACCGTGATCGACCGGCTGCGGGGGCACGCCGTCCGGATGTACGCGGCGCGCGTCGACGCCACGCGGTCGTACACCGACGTCGACCTGACCGGCGCCGTCGCCCTCATCCTGGGCAGCGAGGCGGAGGGCCTCGGATCGGCACTGGGACGCACCGGACATCGAGCCCATCCACCTGCCGATGGCGGGCATCGCGGATAGCCTGAACGTGTCCGTGACCGCGGCGATCCTGCTGTACGAGGCCCGCCGGCAACGTGATCGCCAGGGAGGCGCGACAGACTGATGGCGACGGCGCAGTTCGACTTCGTGATCATCGGCGCCGGCCCGGGCGGCGAGGCCGCGGCGTACAAGGCGCGCGAGCTCGACGCGTCGGTCGCCGTCATCGATCGCCGCTGGTTCGGCGGGAGCTGCCCGCACATCGGCTGCCTGCCGTCGAAGGCGTTGCTCCACGGCGCCGCCGAACACGATGCGAACCCGGCTCGCTATTCGTGGCCGCGGGCGTCCGCCCACCGCGACTACATGATCAACCGCGCGGCCGACGCGCCCGAGCCCGACGACAGCAGCCACGTGCGCCGTCTCGAGGACGCCGGCGCCACGGTCTACCGCGGCGTGGGCCGGATCGTGGCGCGCGGGCGGGTCGTCGGTCGCGCACGACGGGCGTCGAGCACGAGATCGAGGCCCGGGACGTCGTCGTCGCGGTCGGGTCGACCTCCCGGCGGCCGTCGATCGACGGTCTCGCCGACGTCAAGGTCGTGGACCAACGAGGACGCGACGCTCGCCCGCGAGCTGCCGCGGAGCCTGCTCGTGCTGGGTGGCGGACCGACCGGCTGCGAGCTCGCCCAGGTCTACGCCCGCTTCGGCGTGCCGACCACCGTCGTCCAGTCCGGGCCACGGCTCGCGCCGACCGATCATCCGCGCAACTCGGAGGTCATCCGCACGACGCTCGAGACCGACGGCGTGACCGTCCGGACCGGCGTCCGCGCCACCCGGGCGCGTGCCGGTGCCGGACGTGACGGCGCGCACGTCGTCGACCTCGACGACGGGTCGACCGCCGAGGGCCACGTCGATCCTCGCTGGCGGTCGGGCGTGACTTCCCGCTGGAGGACCTCGGGCCTCGAGCACTACGGGCTGGACACGACCGGGCGGACGCCGTTCCCGCGCGACGGCCGGCTGCGCGTGGCGAACGGGCTGTACGTGGTCGGCGATCCGGCCGGCCCGGAGCTGCACACCCACCAGGCCCACTACCAGGGCGAGCTGGCGGTCCGGATGGCGCTCGGCGAGGACGTCCGGCCCGACTACCGGGCGCTGCCACGCGCGACCTACACCGATCCCGAGGCGGCGTTCGTGGGTCGTCGCTCGACGGGGCGCTGGAGGCCGGGCTCGACGCCTTCGAGCTCGTCGCCGACTTCGCGACGAGCACGCGCGGCTACGGGATCGAGGCGACGCTCGGCCACGTCACGATCGTCGTCGATCGCGGCAGCCGCGAGCTCGTCGGCGCGGCGATCGCCTGTCCGGACGCGTCGGCCGCCATCCACGAGTGCGTGCTGGCCATCCAGGCGCACGTCCCGGTCGACGTCCTGGCCGAGACGATCCACGCCTTCCCGTCGACGTCGCGGATCCTCAACGGCCTGTTCGCCGATGCGCGACGCGAGCTCGCGACCCCGGGAGCGTCGTCAAGCCGGGCTGAGGTCCGCCCTCACGTCAGCTCGAACGTCACCCTAAGGCCGCTCGAACCCTCAGGCCGTAGGTTCCAGCTGTGCCACCGCGACCCCCCAGCGCGGTGGCACGCCGGCCTTGACGACGTGATCAGGCCTCGAAGACGACCTCGCCATCGACCAGGACCTGGGTCGGTCGGGCGGACCACAGCGCGCCACCGACCTCGCCGGTTCCTCGAGCGCTGCCGCCGGCATCACCACGATGTCGGCGCGCTGGCCGACCGTCAGCCGGCCGCGGTCCGTCTCGCGCGCCGAGATCGCCGGGTCGACGCAGTTCGCGCGCAGGGCCCGCTCGAGGGTCAGGGCCTGTTCGGGGGCATACGGCTCGGCGTGCCGGCGGGCCAGCGCGGGTCCTCGCGGCGGACGGCGAGGGCGAGCCCGGGCCACGGGTCGAACGGCTCCACCGGCGCGTCCGTGCCGAACGGCATGACCGCCCCCGTCTCGGCGATGCTGCGCCACGTGTAGGCCTCGGCCTCGGCACGCTCGCCCCACAGCCGGCGGGCCTGGACCGCATCCGAGCCGAGGTGGACCGGCTGGACGCTGGCCGCGATCCCGGCCGCCGCGAACCGTGGCCGATCGTCCGGATGGAGCATCTGGACGTGCTCGATGCGCGGCATCAGGGTCGCCGTCGCCGCACCGGGCGCAGGACGTCCAGCGCGACCCGCACGGCCGCGTCGCCGATGGCATGGATCGTCGTCGGTGATGCCGCCGGCTGCCGCGCGCTCGACACGCTCGACGAGGCCGTCGCGCTCGGTCATCCAGACCCCGCGTCGCAGCTCCGGCGGCAGCGGCCGGTCGGGCTCCGGCCTCGATGTCCTCGAGGAGCGCGGCGGTCCGCGACCCGAGCGACCCGTCGGCGAAGCACTTCTGCCAGCCGACGACCGCGCGGCCGTCCGGGTCCCCGCCCAGCGGCTCCCGCTCCGGAGCCCTGCTCGATCGCGGCGGCGACCGCGTCATCGCGCATGCAGGCGTGCACCCGGACCGGCAGTCGGCCGGCATCGGCGAGTCGCGCGTAGGCCGGGTACGAGAAGCGGAGCTCCGGATCGGGCGCCACCCCGCCCGGGTCGTGGCAGGCCACCACGCCGAGCGACAGCAGGGTCTGGCCGACGGCGATGATCGCCGCCGCCAGGTCGTCCTCGGTCGGTGGCGGGACGTGGACCGTGACGAGCCGCGTCGCCGTCTCGAGCAGCACGCCGTCGGGCGAGCCATCGTCGCCGACGGCGCACCACGCCGCCCGCCGGATCGTCCGAGCCGCACCTCGATCCCGGCCGCACGCGAGCGCGCCGTGGCTCGCCCACAGCGCGTGATGGTCGTGTGCCCAGATCGCGACCCGTCGCCCGGGCGCGACCGTCTCGAGGTCGTCGGCCGTCGGCCAGCCGCCCCATCGGTCGCTGTCCCAGCCGTGGCCCTCCAGCCAGGCGTCCGGGTCGCGAAGGCGCGGCGTGCGCGGCCGATCCGCTCCGAGGCCGTCGGCCAGCGTCGGCGATCGCGCTCAGATCCACCTGGCGCGTGGCGATCGCCGCCTGGACCAGGTGCAGGTGCGCGTCGGTCAGGCCCGGGATGGCCACCTCGTCCGGCTCCAGGTGGATCCGCGCGCGTGAACGGGTCGGCCCGCGTCTCGAGGTAGACCTCGGACCCGGCGAACGCCACCCGGCCGTCGCGGATGCCGATGGCCTCGACCCAGCCGAATCCGCCGTCCCCGGCGAGGGTCGCGATGCGGCCGGTGATCAGGCTGTCGAGGGGCATGCGCCGGTCAGGGTAGCGGGTCGGCGAGCAGCCGCGCGAGGCCGTCGCGATCGAGCCCGGCGCCGATCCCCAGCGCCATCGCGACGCGGACCTTGGGTGCGCACAGGTGACCCGCCGACGAGCGCACCGCTGCTCGCCCACGTCGCACCGCCACCGGGAAACGCGTAGACCGGCGTCGCGGCGCCCGACAGGCAGCGTGAGGCCAGCGCCACCGGGATCCCCTGCTCCATCGCCCGCGCGGCCGCCGCGCGCAGCGGCTCGGACGGTGTTGCCCGAGCCCGTGGCGGCGACGACGAGCCCGTCGGCACCGGCCGCGATCGCGGCGTCGACCAGGAGCCGTCCATGCCCATCGTCGCGGTGATCGAGATGGACGCGCTCCACGGCCCGGTCCGTCGTCGACGTGGCGTCGCGGTCCGCGCGCTCGCTCGACGACGACCCGCTCGCCGACGACCCGGCCGAGCGACCCGCCGTTCGGGCTGCGGAACGTGTCGAGCGCCGTCGTGTGGGTCTTCTGGACGTCGTCGGCCGCCTCGATCGTGCCGGCCAGCACGACGACGACGCCCACGTCGCGCAGCGTCCGGCGACGCGGCCACACGGACCGCATCGCGCAGGTTCGCGGGACCATCGAAGTCGGGCGCGTCGGACGCGCGCATCGCCCCGGTCACCACGACCGGCTTTGACCGTCGAGCACGAGATCCCAGGCGAAGGCCGTCTCCTCGATCGTGTCGGTCCCCTGGACGACGACGGCGCCGTCGATCGTCGGGTCGGCGAGCGCCGCGCGCAGGTCCGCGGCGATCTCGAGCAGTGTCGCGAACGAGAAGTGGCTCGCCGGGGTCCGTCCACGATCGATCGCCACGACCTCCGCGATCGCGTCGAGGCCCGGGGTGCGGGCGAGGATGGCGGCGCCGTCCAGACTCGGGACGAAGCCGCCGGCGTCCGGATCGAACGCGGTGCTGATCGTCCCGCCGGTGAACACGACCGCGACGCGAGGCACGGGCATCAGTCGGCGTCAGGCGCGGTCGGGCGGGTCGGTCGGGCCGGGCGCGGCGTCACGGCGGCCGGCGCGCTCGCAGGCTCCGGGCAGCGGGCTCGACGGCGCATCGGGCTCGGCGTGCCACGTCGGGCGGTCCGCACCGAGTGCCGCCGCGATGGGATCGACGACGTGCGGATCGGCGGTCACGCCGACGGTCGAGGCCGAGGTGCGCGGAACATGAAGCTCGCCACGCCGGCCGCGATGACCCCGAACGCGAGGACGAGCATGACCACGGTCGTCCCGACGACGTCGGAGATCGGGCCGACGATGATGATCGGCAGGAAGCTCGAGACCGACACGAGCATGTTGAGGACGCCGAACACGCGGCCACGGACATCCTCGGGCAGATCCTCCTGGAGCTGGGTCTGGGACGGGATGGCGACCGCGGCATAGGCGATGCCCGCCAGCAGCGCGATGACCACGACGATCGCCAGCAGCGACGTGACGGACGAGAGGTCGATCAGCCCGGTCGCCGCATCCGCCCGCTGGAGCAGTCGGCTGATCGGTCCCGCGACCGACAACGCGCGCCAGCGACACGCCGAGCGCGATCAGCCCGAACTCGATGAGCCGCCGCCGCGGCAGGTACTTGCCGTACTGGTTGAGCAGCAGGATGCCCATCACGATGCCGAACCCGAGCGGCAGGACCACGACCGCGAGGTCCTTGGCATCGAGCCCGAGGGTCGTCTCGGCGAAGGCCGGCCCCAGCACGCCGAGCACGCCGACGAGCGACGCGGCGATGGAGAGGTACAGCAGCGACCAGCCGATCGCGTGGTTGGAGCGGATGAACGAGATGCCTTCGCGCAGCTGGGCGACCGTCGAGTGGACGGCCCGCGAGGTCTCCCCGACCGGATGGGCACCTTCCCGGATCTCGGGGATCGGTGGCGGCGACTTCGGGAGGGTGAAGCACAGGATCGCGCCGACGAAGTAGAGCGCCGCGACGACGAGGATCACCGCCTCGGGGCCCGCCACGTTCACGACCAGCGGACCGAGCAGCGCGAACCCGAGGGCGAACGCCGCGTTGAGCGTCAGCGTGAAGATGCCGTTCGCGGCGAGCAGCTGGTGGCGCGGGACGACCTGCGGGATCATCGCGGCCTCGGCCGGCGCGAAGAACACGGTCACGGTCGAGATGAAGAAGTTGAGCAGCAGGATCAACAGGAAGTTCTCGCCGACGAGATACAGCCCGACGATCGCGATCGCGCGGAGGAGGTTCGTGGCGACGAGGATGAGCCGTCGGTCGATCCGGTCGACGTAGACGCCGGCGACCGCCGAGAACAGCACGGCCGGCACGAGGAACGACAGGATCAGCAGGCTGACCGCGGTGTTCAGCGTCGTCGTGTCGCGGACGATGACGGTCAGCCCGAAGAGGACCATGTTGCCGCCGATCTGGGTCGCCGCCTGCGACAGCCAGAGGCGCAGGAACGCGCCATTGCGGAAGACGTCGAGGGCACTCTCCGATTCGGATGGCGGACCCGGCGTGGCGTCGGGGATGGCCGTCGTCGCCGTCTGTGCCTCGGTCACGGGCGCGACTCGGACGGCGATCCCACGGCGTCGGTCATCGCCGCGTCGCCTCGGGACACGAACTCGACGAGGCGGCGTTCCAGGAGCGGGCGTTCCAGCAGGACGTGCCGTCCACAGGTCTGGCAGCGCAGGCCGATGTCGGCGCCGAGCCGGTCCACGAGCCACGTGTCGCCGCCGCACGGATGGGTCCGCCGGAGACGCACGACATCGCCGAGCAGCAGGGGCAGGACGGGTCGAGCCGGCACGGCGGGCAGGGTATCAGAGCCGCGGCCGGCCGTTGGCCGGGACGAGGTCTCGCTCGGTCGCCGGGACGGTCATGCGCTCGACCGGGGTGACCTCCACGATGACCTCGGGCTGGGTGGCACCGAGCTGCGCGATGATCCCGCCGGACCGGGTCAGCGACCCCGTCAGCTTGTCGGGCGGACCGATCGCGGCGATCTCGAACGGGTCCGGCAGGAGCGTGGCGTCGACCGTCGACCGCGCCGGGTGGACCCATCACGACGACGCCCGGCACGCACCGGATCCCGTCGATCGCCATCGCCTCGGCGCCGGCGTTGCGGAGCTCGTTGATGAGGTCCTCGACGCCGCTCCCATCGATCGGGCCACGCATGAGGATCGACACGCCCGGGCCGACGGCCGGATCGATACCGGCGTAGAGCCGCACGCGGCGCAGGTCGGCGCGCAGCTCGTCGAGCGACACCTCGCCGCGCTCGCGATTCGACACGAGCGCGGTGAGCTCGCCCTGCAGCGACGCGATCTCGCGACGGAGCTGGTCGTTGCGGTCGTTGAGGTTCCCGACGAGCACGGTCAGGTCCTGCGACGACAACCCCGCGAAGGCAGCCCCGCTCGCCTGGGTGCGCAGCTGCACGACGACCAGGAGGCCCAGGACGAAGGCCACGGCCGCGATGGTGAGCTGGTTCCTGCGAACGTGCATCCCGCTCCCTCAGGGCGCCGCGGAGGCGCTCGCCTCCGGGCGGGCGTAGCGCAGGGTGACCGTGCCCGCGAACGCCGGCATGTCGACGCTCTCGGGTTCCGCGAACGAGATCCGCAGGCCATACGTCTCGGCGCGGGCGCGCACGAAGTCGACGAACCCGGGTGAGGCGCTCAGCAGCGGATAGAGGTCGGCCGGGCCGATGGCCGTGACCTGGTACGGACCGGCGAGGTAGGCCGAGTTCACGAGCACCGATGGGCCGATGTCGATGACCGCTGTCGTCGGCGTGATCCGCTCGCCGTTCACCGCGATCGCCTCGGCCCCCGCCGACCACAGCTCCTCGATGATCGTGCGGATGTCGCGTGCGCCCGACGAGGTAGTCCGCGTCGTTCGCGTCCGGTGCGACGGGCTCCAGCGAGTCCTCGAGCTGGAGCACGATCCCGGTCCCGGTCAGCGGGATGAGGCCCGCCGCGATGCGTGCGGCCTGCAGGTCGTCGTTCAGGTCCCGCACGAGCTGCGCCGAGCCCTGCCCGGCCTGCTCCGTCTCCTGGATCTTCGAGCGCAGGTCGAGGATCGATGCCTTGAGCTCGTCCTGGCGTGCCTGGAGCTCGCTCGCGGTCTCGACGAGCGGCGTCCGCTCCTGGGTCGTGTAGCGGACCCGCGGCCCTTCGGCGGCGAGCTGCGCCGCGACGAGGAAGCCGAGCCCGAGCAGCGCGACCCCGAGCGTGAGCTGCCAGCTCGGGATCGATCGAAGGCGTGCCCCGACCGTCATGCCGGTGCGCTCCCCCTCCGGCGGCGTGCGATCGAGCCACGCGATCGCGAGCCCGATCGACGGCGACGAGGACGACCGCGATCGCGATCCAAGCCGGTCGATCGGTTCCGTCGCGGCCGAACCGGGCACTCCCCCGCCCGGCCGCGGGCTGGCGACCGCCGGCGCACTGGCGCCGCCTGGAACGACCGGCGCGCCGACCCAATCGGCCGGTCGCGGACCGGCGGGGGCGGGTTGCGGGCCGTGCCTGACGGGTACGACGGCGTCGAGGTCGCTCAGCCAGGCCGTGCCGAACGCCGCGACGTCGCTGCCCAGCGCGGCCTGGAACGCCTCGTCGTCCGTCCGCCCGTCGACGTACGAGCCGATGAGGTCGACCATGCGTGTCCTGGCCGTGGGTCCGGATCAGGTAGTCGACCGCCGAGACGCTCTCGGCGTAGGCGAGGAAGAACCGCTCGGCGCTGGTCGGGAACTGGCCGCCGAGACCGTCGAGCGGGATGAGCGTACCGTCGGCGGCCGCGGCCTCGACCATGCGCCGGTCCTCGGCGGCGTAGCCCTGGCTGAGGTACACCGCCAGACCCTCGTTGAGCCAGCGCGGCGGGAAGTGGTACGGGTTCTCGACCGCGGTGTCGAAGACGAGGTGGGTCAGCTCGTGGGGCACCACGACCTCGACCCACGGATCGTCGATCGCGTTCGGTGAGATGAGCGCGAACAGCGTGCGGATCTCGGCGTTCGCCTGGCCCCCGACGTTCTCGCGTGTCCCGGGACCGAGCGCGTCGTAGAACTCGCCGTTGTCGGCGTAGATGAAGAAGTCGATCGGCTCGTCCTCGGTGACGCCGAGCAGCTCGGATGTCTCGGCCACGGCCCGCTCGCCGATCTCCAGCGCCCGTTCCCCGAACGACTGCGGGCCGTCGTACCAGTGCACCCGGACGAGCTCGCCCTCGACCGTCTTCCAGCCGAACCGATCGTCGGCATACACGGCCTCGACGGCAGGCCCGACCGTCGGCGGCTCGTCCCCGAAGGTGAGGCGCCATCGTGCGCTGACCGGCGTGTTCGGCAGGATGTGGCCGTCGGCCGACACGTCGACCGTGTGGCGGAGGGTCGTGGCGCCGGACGCGGCCGGCACGGCGAGCTCGATGACGAGGGGCGCGCTCGGATCGCCGGCCGTCAGCAGCAGCTCGACACGCGTCGGGACCGCATCGAGCGTGACCGGCTGGGTCACGTCGATCCCGCGCCCGAAGGCAGTCGTCGATCGTGGGCGTCCCGAACGTGGGCTCCGCGGCGAGCGTCGGGCCGGCGGATGCCATCGTCGCGAGGAGGAGCAGGAACGCGCTCGCGAGTCCGAGCCGGCGGCGCGGCGTGCCCGCGAGGCCGAACGGATCCGCGTCGCGCGACTCGCGCCATCATTCCGCCCACGCCAGGCCCGCCAGCCGCACGATGCCGAGCCCGTTCTGGCCGGCGCCGAGGAGACCCTCACGGGCCAGCGCCCAGCCGGTGCCGTAGCTGATCGGCACGACCGGCGCGTCGCGCTGCACGATGTCCTCGGCCCGATCGAAGGCGAGGCCCGCCGCGACCGGATCGGCCTGCGAGACCGCGTCCTCGATCGCGGCGTCGAACTCGGGCGAGCTCCAGCCGCCGTAGTTGTTCGTGGCCCCGGTTCCCAGCAGCACGCCCAGGAAATCGTTGCGTCCCGGGTAGTCGGCGACCCACGACAGCGCCCACATCTGCGGCGGATCGGTGTCGAGCCGCTCGAAGTACGCCCCGAAGTCCATGACCTCGGCCGCCACGCGTGATCCCGAGCTCGCGGTCGAGCTCCGCGACGATCGCCTCGTCGTAGCCGGTGCCACCGGTCATGAGGGTCACCTCGGGAAAGCCGGCCCCGCCCGGATAGCCGGCCTCGGCCAGGAGCGCCCGGGCGCGATCGGGATCGTAGGTCGGCACGACGTCGCGATCGCTCCGGCCCGGGATCCCCGGCGGGACCATCGAGGTCGCGACGCCAGCTTCGTCGGGCAGCGAGAGCCTGGCGATGCGCCGCCAATCGACCGCCGCCGCGACGGCCTGCCGGACGCGCACGTCGTCGAACGGCGGGCGGGTCGTGTCGAAGCCGTAGTAGTCGGTCGAGAGCGACGGCACCTCGCGCAGCTGCGGGCCGAGCTCCGCGTCGTACGCGATCCACGACGCGTCGAAGCCGCCGATCCCGACGTAATCGAGCTCGTCGGCCTCGAATGCCTCCACGCCGCTGCCGCCGCCCAGGTCCTCGACCGCCTCGATATGCGCGATCGCGGGCGGTCCGGCCCAGTAGCGCGGGTTGGCCTCCAGGACGAACGCACGATCCGTCTGGCCGATCAGCCGGTAGCCGCCGCTGCCCACGAACGACTCGCCGGGCACGAGGGCGTCTCCGTCCGTTCCGACGCCTGGCGGCACGATCCCGAACGACGGGCCGGACACGATATGCACGAAATCGGCAGCCGGACGGACCAGGTCGACGATGACGTCGTTCGCGGCCTCGTCGGCTTTGAGGCCGACCTCGCCGGCCTCGATCTCGCCCCGGGCCCGCTCCGGGGCACCGCGAACGTCGAAGAGCAGGGTCGCCAGGGGCGACGGCGACGCCGGATCGATGAGCCGAAGCCACGACCGGACGACATCAGCCGCACGCAGCGGCGATCCGTCGGAGAACGTGAGGTCGGGCCGGAGGTGGAACACGACGCGGGTGCCGCCCTCCTCGATCCGCCACGATTCGGCGAGGGCGGGGCGGAGCTCGCGGTCGGTGTCGAACGCGGTCAGCGACTCGAACAGCTGGGCCGCGAAACCGGCGCTCCCGGCATCACCGAGCGCGGCCGGGTCGAGTGTCGTGGGCGAGCCAAGTGCGATCCGGGCGCTGGGGCCATGGTCGCCCGTCGACTGGCTGCAGGCCGCCACCAGCAGGGCGGCAACGAGCAAAAGGGTCCGGCGGTGCATCGGCCGGAGTATACGGGCGGCTCGCCGAAAGGCCCGCCGCGCGTGCGGTCCGGCCGTGCGTTGTCGCCGTCCGCGCCTCGCTCACGCACCATCGGAGGTCGCGGCTCGCTCCGGTGCATCGGACGGTGCCTTCGTCTGGACCACCTTCGCAGCGGGCGCAACGACGGGCAAGAAAATGAGGCCTCTCAGGACCACACCGCCGGGGGAACGATGTCTGCACCGAGAGGCCTCTGATGCGATAACGACCCAAACGGCGCGGCGTTAGGGCGCGGTGCGAAGATCTCTCGCAGGGCTGCGCGGATCGTCTCGCCGGGCAGCCGCTAGGATGGCCGGGACGTGACCCTGCGCCTGCGCAACACCCTCACCCGGACGGTCGAACCAGTCGAGCCGCTCGTGCCCGGGCGGGTCGGGATGTACACCTGCGGACCGACCGTCTACCGCTATGCGCACGTCGGCAACCTGCGCAGCAACATCCTGGCCGACCTCATCCGGCGGGTGCTGGTCTACCACGGCGTCGAGGTGCTGCACGTCAAGAACATCACCGACGTCGGCCACCTCCGCGACGAGGGATTCGACCGCGGCGCGGACCCGATGCTCGTCCAGGCCGGGCTGGAATCGAAGACGCCGGCCGAGATCGCCGCGGCCTACGAGGCCGCGTTCCACGCCGACGAGGCGCTGGTCAACATCCTGCCGGCCCACGTGTTCCCGCGCGCCACCGAGCACATCCCCGAGATGCTCGGCCCTCGCCGAGCGGCTGCAGGATCTCGGCCACGCCTACGTCACCGACGCCGGCAACCTGTACTACTCGGTCGCCTCGTATCCCGGCTACGGGCAGCTGTCGGGCAACTCGCTCGACGACCTGCGCGCCGGCCATCGCGGCGACGTCGAGCCGGACAAGCGCGACCCGGCCGACTTCGCGCTGTGGAAGGCGGCCGGCGAAGGTCGGCTGCTGCGCTGGCCGACCGACCGATGGGGCGAGGGCTTCCCCGGCTGGCACCTCGAATGCTCGGCGATGGCCATGCGCTACCTCGGGGATCGGTTCGACATCCATACCGGGCGGCATCGACAACGTCTTCCCGCATCACGAGGACGAGATCGCCCAGTCGGGGCCGCTCGTCGGCGGGCCGCCGGCACGCCACTGGGTCCACGGCGAGTTCCTCATGTCGGACGGCCACAAGATGGCCAAGTCGGCGGGCAATTTCGAGCGGGTCACCGAGCTCGCCGACCGCGGCCTCGATCCGCTCGCGTTGCGCTACCTCGCGCTGACGTCGCGGTACGGGCACAAGCTCGAGTACACGACGCGTCGTCGACGGGCGCGGCCGCGGGTCTGCGATCGCTGCGGTCGCGGCTCGCGAGCCTGGGTCCGCCGCCCGACGACGGTCCATGGCGGGCACCGCCGCCGCTGCTGGCCGGCGAGGCGCCGGCGCGACCGATCGGGGTCGCGACCGGGCGTCGCGGGGCACGGCGAGGTCGACGGCACCCGTCTCGCGGGCGACGTCGCGCCGCTCGATCGCGCGCACGACCCCGACGCACCGCTCTCCAGCGCGGGTCGCGCGCTGCACGACCGATTCGTGGACGCCGTCGACGACGACCTCGACCTGCCGACGGCCCTGGCGGTCGTCCGCGAGACGCTCCGCGCCGACCTCCCGGCCGACGAGCGTCGCTGGCTGGTGCTGGACGCCGACGCGGTGCTCGGGCTGGACCTGCATCGCGTCTGGGACGACGTGCCCGCGGCGTCGATCGCCGCGGCACCCCAGGCGGTGCTCGATCTCGTCGGAGCACGCACGGCCGCCAGGGATGCGCGGGACTTCGCCCGCGCCGATGCGTTGCGCGCGGAGATCGAGGCCATGGGCTGGGACGTCGTGGATCAGGCGTCCGGCACGGAGGTCCGGCCCCGCACCTAGCTCGGCGACCGCGCGCGGCAGCGTTCGTGCGCGGCCCGTTTCCTAGCTGGATGACGCCAGGTCTCGCCGCGCCCCGAACCGATCGATGATCCGGTAGAAGTTCCGCTTCGACTGGCGGTCGCGCTCCTCGTCCGGGAGGCTCGTCCAGCCGCGATGCTCGTGGCGCTCGGCCGGTACGTCCGCGACCCGCACGGCACGCCGCGGCGCGGCGTCCTCTCCTTCGTCGCGCAGGACGAGGCTCCACCAGATGTCGAGGTTCCGGTAGAAGCGGAACCGCTCGTCCAGCGGACCGCGCGCGGCGCCGTCGTCGCGCCGGAACGCCAGCAGGTAGCCCTCGACGGCATCCACGTCACCCGGCGCGGCGTCGACGAACGTCCGCAGGTCGCTCGAGGTGATCCCCCACCCGCCCGCGACGGCGACGGTCGGATCGTCCAGCGCCCGGACGAGCGGCGTCACGACGTCCCCGGTCGGCTCGATGCTCGTGTCCATGAGCACCACGACCGGCGCGGTCGCCCGCCGGAGCCCGATGTTCATCGCGGCCCCCTGGCCCAGCCGTTCGCTCGTCCAGACGACCTCGATCGGGAGCGCCTCGTCAGGCTCGAGCGACCCCAGGGCCTCGGCCTGCTCGGCCGACGGCCCGTCGGCGACGACCACGACCGACGTGCCCGCCGGCGCGTGTGCCCGCAGCGCCGCCAAGGGCGCGCTCCACATCCGCCGGCCAGTCGGTCGCGATGAGGACGACGGTCGCAAGCCCGGTCGCCGGCTCCTCGAGCCGGGACGGCACGTTCGCGCTCGCGCCGTACCGGACGCGATCGGCCTCCTCGACGTCCGGCGGAGCGGCCGGCGTGAGCGCGAAATCGGTGCCGCGATCCACGATCTTCCAGCCGGCCGCCTCGATCTCGTCGCGCAGTCGATCGGCCTCGGCCCAGTCCCGCGCCTCGCGGGCGCGCGCCCGGTCGTGCGCCGCGGTCAGCACCGCCTCCGGGATGCGCTGCCGGGTCATCGGTGGGTCGCCATGCGCGCCATGGTAGAGCCGCGCTCAGCTGCTCCGGCGCGCGATCGACAGGTAGTAGAGCAGCGTCAGGACCGACGTCACCGCGGCCGCCACGTACGTCATCGCGGCCGCCGTGAGCATCGATCGCGCGCCGCGGCGATCCTGCTCGGAGACCAGGAGCCCGGTGGAATCGAGCATCGCGAGCGCGCGTCGGCTTGCCCCGATCTCGACGGGCAGCGTGAGGATCGAGAAGACCACGGCGATCCCGAAGAACAGCACCCCGAGCGTCACGAGCCCGGTGGCGTTGAAGATGATCCCGATGAAGATCAGGACGTAGGCCACGTTCGGCCCGAAGCGAGGCGGCCGGGACGAGGACGCCGCGCAGCTTCATCAGCACGGTGCCCTCGGCGTGCTGCTGGGCGTGCCCGACCTCGTGCGCCGACACCGCCATCGCCGCGACCGACGGTTGCTGGGCGACCTCCGCCGACAGCCCGAGCGATCGATCGCGCGGATCGAAATGGTCCGACAGGTTGCCGGGCACGACCTTGATCGCGGTGATCGCCTGCGGACCGGTCATCTCCCCGAAGGACGCGTGGGCCTGCAGGAATTCGGCCACCTGCGCGCCGCTCAGGCGCGGCGTGTTCGGGATGCGACTCCAGCGTCCGTAGGTGGACCGGATGTACAGCTGCGCGCCACCCGAGATCAGGAGGGTGACGACGATCAGGCCGATGTAGAGGGGGTCGAAATACAAGGACGGTCTCCCGCTGTGTTCGAGTGTCGGATGAGGCTTCGAGACGCCCGCTCACCCCTGAACACGGCCGGACGCCATCACGTGCGACGAAGTTTGAACCTTTTGCGCCGTTTCCGACGTCAATGAAAGCAGATGGCGCGAGGCGTCTTCATGTCGATATCTGCAAGGTGCTCGGATCGGGCTGACCGCCCGGCTCCACCTCGCAATCCCGCATCGGGTTCGTTGGGGGCCCGATCCGCCGGCGGCCGGCTTGGGGGCTGGCCGCCGGCTCACTGCGTGTGGCATGGTGGCGACGGCTGCTGGCGTTGCCGGCGGCCGGACGCAGGGGGAGGTCTGCCATGGGTTCACGGATCCTGGTCGCCATCGTGGCGCTGACCGTCGGAGCACTCACCGTTGCGTGTTCGCCGGCAGCGGGCGAGTCCACGCAACCGTCCACGCAACCCTCGGGTTCGGCTTGGTGGGATCGTCCTGCGCGACGCGCCCGCCGACCTGGGGTGCGATGCGATCGGCGTCCCCTACACGACGGTCACCATCCGGATCGACCCCTCGGCCGCCGATCCGGTATGGGGCGAGACGGACACGGGCACCCGGCTCGGCACCTTCTGGTCACCGAGTTTCACCGGCGACACATCCGCCGATTCCGTCATCACCGATGCCAACGACGAGACCGTCGCCCGGGACGGCGACGTGATCACCGTCGGGGGCCCCGAGGGACCGCGGCTCGCCGGCTACTTCGTGTGCGCCGGGCTCACGGACATTTACGTCCTGGCGGAGGACCCGCAGTAGCGGACCTTCATCGGCGCACGTGCCGGGCGCACCCTTGCGGAGGCGCGCGAATTCGGCGAGATCCTGGTCTCCTCGACGGTGAAGGATCTCGTCGTGGGCTCCGACATCGCGTTCGTCGACGGTGGCGAACACGAGCTCAAGGGCGTCCCCGGCGCGTGGCGCGTCTACCGCGTCGTCTGACGGTCGGCTCCGGCCCATCGACTGGACATGACGAGGCCCGGGTCGATGACCCGGGCCTCGTCGTTGCGTGGCGTGCCGCCCGGATCAGCTCCGGGTTGTTCACCGTGACTGACATGGTGCCGCCGTGGTCTGGCTCGTGACCGTGATGGTCACCCCATGCCCGGCGACGAGCGTCGAGTTGAGGGGGTTGTCCGTCCGACCAGTAGGCGTCCTCGTCGGTGTCGTCGAACGTCGGGATCCCCGGGTTCGACGGTGCCGAGGCGGCCACCAGCTCGACGGTCTGGCTCTTGCCATGCCCGACGAAGACCTCCTTGTGGAGGGCGATGGCGTCGGTGGCCTGGAGCCCGAAGGTCGCATCGAACGGCTGGCGCCGGTTGCTCGGTCGTCCGATCCCGTCGGCATAGCCGAACGGCGCCGGGCGCGCGTCGACCGGCAGCGCGAGGCCGTGGCCGGCGTGCTCGATCGTGTTGTTGTCGCTGTAGGTCTCGTCGATGGCCCACACGAGCAGGCCGTCCTGGTACGGGAAGCGCTCCACCTTGTTGGGGGCGGTCAGCGCGAAGCTGAACTGGTATGGGCCGGTCTGCAGGGTCTCGTCGTAGCTGACGTAGGTGCGGTTCTCGGCGACGTAGTACCGATCGCCGATGGCGGTCTCGGTGCCCGTGCTGCGCTTGAAGCCGCCGGCGGCCGTCCAGCCGTTGTCACCGGACTCGACGTCGTCGGTGAGCAGCGTCGTCCCGCCGCTCTTGATGGTGATGTCATCGATGAACGCGCCCGGCAGGTGCACGCCACCGTCCGTCTGGTAGCGGAACCGGAACAGGGTCGGCCCGCCGCCGGGGACGGCGTACCGCAGGTTGCTCCACTTGCCGTTCGAGGACCCGTCGACCGGCGCGCCGATCTGGGTCCAGTGCGCACCGTCATCCGTCGAGTACTCGGCGAAGAGGTAGTCGTAGCCCGCTTCGATGTCGTACCACGCCTTGGCGATGACGGTGGCGCTCTTGATCCCGGTCAGGTCGATGCTGCGGGTCAGCGTCGTGTTGAGGTCGTCGGCGCTGCTGGTCCACCACGCGAAATCGCCAGACAACGGCGCCGTGTAGTGGTTTTCGATGCCCTGGTCGGGCACGTCGACGATGAGGCCCTGCACCTGGCCGTCGACCTGCGAGGCCGCCGGGCTCAAGGTGAAGTGCCGCCCTCGCCTCGGAGACGACCTCGTAGTCGAGCCAGCCGAGCTGGAGCTTCTCCCACGGGCCCATAGAAGTCAGGGGTGGTGCCGATGTCGTCACCGCCGTGGTTCATCCAGGAGCCGGTCGCCATCAGCGTCCAGAAGCCGGTGCCGTTCTCGCCACCGGCCGTGTCGTACAGGTCGGGCAGGCCGAGGTCATGGCCGTATTCGTGGGCGAAGACACCGAGGCCGCCGTTCTCGGCCTCCACGGTGTAGTCACCGAGCCAGTAGCCGGTGTCGCCGATCTGCGAGCCGCCGAAGAAGATCTCGGTGTCGTCGAGGACCGGGCCGGTCAGGCCGAAGTCGGTCGGGTTGACGTACCAGCGGTGCGACCAGATGGCGTCCTCGCCCTGGACACCGCCGCCTGCATCCTCGCCCTCACCGGCGTGGACAGCCTGGAAGTGATCGACATAGCCATCGGGCTCGTCGAAGTCACCGTCGGCGTCGTAGTCGTAGCGATCCCACACGTCGAAGGTCGCGAGCTCGGCCTTGATGTCGGCCAGCGAACGGCCGGCGGCGACCTGGGCGTCGTACCACGCGTTGCCGGTGTCCTCGATGAACTGCCAGGCGCCGCCGAAGTCCTCGACGGTGTTGTCGCCGTAGGTCGACGCGTTGCCCGGTACCTGGACCCAGTCGCTGACCGAGCCGGCGACGGTGTAGGCCCCGGACGACTGCTTCGTGTAGAAGTCCGCGAACGACTCACCCGCCCCGAAGAACAGGTCCTCGTAGTAGGCCTGGTCGAAGTCGGCTTCCCAGTGGGTCGAGTTGTCCAGGTCGCGGTCCGGCTCGGCGATCTGGTTGTGCAGTGGACCCGGATCACGGCCGAGCTTGCCGCTTCCGGCGTCGCCGAACTCGGACAGGATCGTCAAGACCCGACCCGTGCCGGACACGGTCGCCTCGAAGTACTTGTCGTCGGCGAGCTGGACGACGCCATCCTCGTTCGGCGCGGCCTTCCCCGACAGGATCAGCTCCTGCGCCGCCTTGCGGCGCGCTTCCTGGCGGGCGGTCAACGGGCCGGACCGGTTGTCCGATCGTCCCGCCTTGGCGGCCGGACCACGGTCGCCCGCCGGGCTGGCCGCCATCGTCGGCGCCGCCACCAGGGCGATCATGGCCAGACTGAGAACAGCGCCGTTCAGCGCTCGGCGCGAGAGCTTCCGCATCGTGTCTCCTCGTTCAGGTCGTTCTCCCAGGCCGCGCACGGCCACCCCCGACCAGTGCCGGACATGCTAGGCGAAACGACCGAACGGCGAGTTCGTCGTTCCGACACGTTGGTGACGGGGCGCACCAGCGAAGCATGCGCGGCGAGCTCGCCGCCGGGTCTCAGGTGATCCAGCGGACGGTGATGTCCCCGTCGATCCCGGGAGCGGCATCGACGCCGCCTCGGCCTCGACCGCCGCGCGTTCCGCCGGCGAAAGCGATCGCCACGGGCTGATCGAGACCTTGGCCTGGGCGCGCCGCCACGTGCCGACGACGTCGCCGGCGACCAGCACGGCGCCCGGCCAGACGCGCGACGTCCAGAGCTCGCCACGTCGGGCGGCGTCGGGCACGAGGAGCTCGCGATCCCGCCCCTGGAGGAGGTACCACGTGTCGCCGCTCGGGAGGAGGCGCGCGGCCGCCGGCGACCCCTCGCCGCTCGCCAGGAACGCGGGCTCGTCGCTCGCGAGGATCCAGGCGTCGCCGATCGGGGTTCGGACCGGGGTCAGCTCACCCGGCCAGTGCCTCGAACGCGGCGATGCCACGTGCCGGGCCGATCCCCGCCCACTCCGCGAACGCGTCGGGTGTCCCTGGTCCGAATACGTGGAGATACCGCCGCGCGAGCTCGAGCCGCGCATCCCGGGGATCCATCTCCGGGGCAGGCACCGTCCAGACCAGCGGCTGGCGGGCGCCGTCCCATGACAGACACGACGCGACCCGTCGGTGCGGCATACCTGAGCCGGTTGCCGGGCATCCCCAGGCCGTCGCCGGCATCGCCATACGGCATCCGCCGCCCGTCGAGGAACGCCTCGAGCTGGTCGGCGAGGTCCTGCGCGAACGCTTGGCCGGCCGCGTCGTCCGGGAGACGACCGAGGGTGAACACCGCGCGGTCGCGCGCCGCGACGACATAGGCGCTGAACCGCGGGCCCCAGACCTGGACGAGCGAGGGGTCCGCCCAGGTCGACGGCTCCGTCCCGGCGACCCGCGCGTGGATGGACAGGAGCGCGGCGCGGGGCATGCTGTCCTGGAGGCCGGCCCACGCCGCCCGACGGAGCGAGTCCGCCCCCATCGGCAGTCGCGCATCGAGCGCACCGACCTGCCGTCGGAAGGCGAGGATCTGCGAGCGCGTGAGGTGACGTCATGGCCGCGTCATCGCCATCGTCATGCCGGCCGCTTCATCGTCCGGGGCCGGCGTCGCGGCCTTCGGCCTCGCACCTCGGCGGGCGCGACGTCGTCGACCGGGCTGGCAGTCGGCGCTGAAGTCGAGGCGGTCCACGACGCGCGGTACGCGAGCACGCCGCCGGCGGCGATCGCTGCCGCGCCGATGAGCATCGACGGCACGAGCGGCTCGGAGAACACGATGTATCCGATGGCGAAGGACCACACGAGGCCGAGGTAGCCGAGCGGCGCGAGATCGCTCGCCCGGCCATCGCGGTACGCCAGGACGATGAGCCGGTGGCCGACCAACGAGCAGACGCCGACGCCGCCGATCGCCAGCCACATGAGCGGTGATGGCGGCTCGCCCGTCGGCGCGATCGCGCGGAAGCCGGTCGCCAGGGCGAGCATGCCCGCGCCCGTGTAGAACAGCGTGACGTACTGATTCTCGCCGCTGAGCGAGCGTGACAGCACGCTGAAGGCGGCGAAGAATGCGGCGGTCCCAAGCGGCAGGAGCGTCGCGAGCGAGAAGCCGGTCAGGTCACCACCCACGAGGATCACGACGCCGGCGAAGCCGATGATCGCCCCGAGAACGGCCAACGGCGAGACCCGCTCGCCCAGCAGCGGCCCGGCGATGGCGACCACGATGAGCGGCGTCGCCGAGGCCAACGCACTGACCTGGCCGAGCGGCAGCTCCCCGAGCGCGTAGAAGAAGCAGACGGTCGCGCCGAACAGCGAGCGCGGCCCGCAGGAGCTGGCGCGGCAGGGCGTTGGTGTCGAGCAACCGCCGCGGGTTCGTTCGGCCGACGAGGATGACCAGGAGCGCGACATAGACGAGCGATCGGCCCCACACGACGTCGGCCGGGGCGACCGTCGAGACGAGGGCCTTGACCAGCGTGTCGGCGGAGGAGAAGACGAGGCCTGCGGCGACGTACGCCACGATGGGCCGGGCGGTCGGAGCTGAGATGCACCCGCGAATGCTGACATCCCGCGGGGAGGGCGCGGAGCCCATTTCCGAGCCCTCGTTCCAGGTCCGCTCCGCACCTGAGAAGAGCGGCCCGCGAACTACAGCTTCATCGGGGCAAGTATCGTTGCGGCTCCCCAGGCTGATCCCGGTTCCTTCCGGCGACTCACGAAGATGGCACTTCGCTGCTGGCGCATCCATCGCGCCCTGGACCCACGGTTGAACAACGCCCCCCGACTAGGATGCGCGCGACGCCGACATCCGGCGTGGAACGACAAAGGAGACAGATGGCCACGCTGACGCTCGAGGACGCCAACCGGATCACCGCAGCCGCCCAGGCGAAGGCGGCGGAGCTCTCCATCGGGGTCACGGTCACCGTCGTGGACGCGGGCGGGCAGGTCAGGACCCAGTCTCGGATGGACGCGGCCCGCTTCGGCACGATCACGGTGTCGGCCAACAAGGCCTTCACGGCAGCGGCCTTCGGCGTCCCGACCACGGTGTTTACCGGGTTGGTGCAGCCAGGACAGCCGCTATATGGCTTTGCGGACGCCGCAGGCGGCCGGATCGCCGCGTTCGGTGGAGGTGTACCGCTCGTTCGCGGCGACGAGGTACTCGGGGCGATCGGCGTGAGCGGCGGTAGCGTCGACCAGGACCAGGACATCGCAGCGGCCGGAGCCGCGGCTCTGTAGCGGCGCCGCACCTGATGCGCGCGGCGCGACTGCACGCATACGGCGAACTCCCGCTCGTCGAGGAGATCGCGGACCCGGTCGTCTCGGGTCCTGACGACGTGGTCGTGCGGGTTGGCGCGACCGGACTGTGCCGGACGGACCTGCACGTGATCGACGGCGTGTTCCAGGCGATCTCGATGCCACTCCCGTACACGCTGGGGCACGAGACGGCCGGCTGGGTCCATGCGGTCGGTTCGGGGTCCTTGGCTTCGTCCCGGGCGACGCGGTGATCGTCCATCCGTACGTCACCTGCGGCACTGTGCGGCCCATGCCGCGCGGGCTCGGACCAGCTGTGCGCGCGGTTCCGGTTCGCCGGTGCGATGGTGGACGGCGGTTTCGCCGAGTACCTGCGCACCAGCTCGCGATCGCTCGTGAAGCTCGATCCGTCCACGACCCCGGTCCAGGCTGCGGGCCTTGCCGATGGCGGGCTCGCTGCGTACCGCGCCGTCAAGCGATCCGTCCGATTCCTCGCCCCCGGATCGACGGCGGTCGTCGTCGGGGCCGGTGGGCTGGGACACATCGCGATCCAGCTGCTGCAGGCGATGACCGCATCGGACGATCATCGCGGTCGACCGCTCGCCCGCCGCCCTCGAGCTCGCCGCGAGCCTCGGCACGCCGGCCGTGATCCTGGCTGACGGCGGGCAAGTCGCCGAAGTCCGCGCGACGACCGGCGGCCGCGGGGCGAACGTGGTTCTCGACTTCGTCGGCGAAGGCACGACGCCGGCGGATGGTCTTGCGATGCTCGCGCGCGGCGGCTGCTATGTGGCGATCGGATACGGGGGTCGCCTCGAGGTGGACACCGCCGATCTCGTGGTCGGCGAGTTCACCGTGACGGGATCGCTGGTCGGGACGATCACCGAGCTCGAGGAGCTCGTCGCGCTCGCGGCCCGGTCGCACGTGAGTGTCACGACCCGGCCCTACCCGCTCGACGACATCCGCGCGGCGATGAGCGACCTCCGCTCGGGTGCGATCCAAGGTCGTGCCGTCATCGTCCCCTGACGCACGTCGGTCTTGCGTGGGAAGGCACAGGGCGTCGGACTCGGCGATCGGTTTATCCAGGAGGTCAACCAGCGCGTGCCACTCGGCGTCGCTGTCAGCGTGGCGCCCCCGGACGGTCCTCGGGGATCGGGCGTCACATCGGACCCGCTCGCGTGGTACGCCGGCGATCTGCTTGACGGAGGGCCTGATCGATCCGCCGTCGACGCCTGGCCATCATCCCGCTGACTCACCCAAAAGCCCGACGCCCGGTATCTACCATGTGAGGCCGGATCCAGGGCGGATCGGGCCTTCGGATGAAACGGGAGGCTAGGATGACGGTCCAGGCACTGCGCCGAGGACGCCCCGAGGTGCTGGCCGAACTGCTCGACCGGTACGGCCGGGACATGCAGGCCGTCGCCTACCTCATCGTCCGCGACCGGGCCGCCGCAGAGGACATCGTGGCCGACAGCCTGCTCGCGGCCCTCGACCACGGTCGGAGTCTCCGTGACGACGATGCCCTGCGACCGTGGTTGCTCCGGATCGCCACCAACAAGGCGCTTCGATATCGCCAGCGCGCCGCCCACGTCGTCGATCTCCAGGTCGTCGAGGGGGCCGTCGCCGAGCCCAGGGGACCGACCGCCGACGACTCGTTGGCGCTCTGGCAGGCCGTCCGCGGCCTGCCGCCGCGGATGCGTGCCGCGATCGGCCTGCGCTACTACCTCGACTTGCCGGTCGAGACGGTGGCGGAGGTGCTCCAGGTCAGCCCGAACACCATCAAGACCCAACTGAAGTCGGCCCTCGGGCATCTGCGGACGGCCCTCGCCGACGAACCGATGCCCGTCGCGGAGGTGCGACATGCCTGAACTCGACGACGCCGCCCTCGAACGTCGCCTCCGTGGGGTCCTGAAGGAGCACCTGGATGCGCTGCCGCTCGACCTCACGGTCGACGATCTTGATCGCCGCCGGGAGGCCAAGGGGGTTGCCCGACGATCCGGCCGCGGTCGCAGCATGACACTGCTCGCGGCGGCAGCCCTGTTGCTCGTCGGAGGGGCGTTGGCGGCGGGCTCCGGCCTTCTGCGGCTGCCGACCATCGTCCCCCCTGTGCCTGCCCCATCGGTCGCGGTCGCCACTGCATCGCCGGACGCGACGTTCCCGAGCCCGAGCGAGTCGGCGGCACCATCCGCAAGTCCGATCCCGGTCGCGGGTCCGGGAGGCGTCTGGATCCATACCGGGTCGATGGTGACGTCCCGCGAAAGTCCCACCGCGGTGCGACTTCAGGACGGCAAGGTGCTGCTGGTAGGCGGTCGCAGCGGCGTCGTGGGTTACCAGCATGACCTGACGTCCGCGGAGCTGTATGACCCAGCTACCGGGACCTGGTCCGCCACCGGGAGCATCTCGAAGCCGCACGTCGCCGCCACGTCGCTGCGCGACGGCAAGGTGCTCGTTCTCGTCGGGCACGTCGACAGTCCCCGCAGTGCCGAGGTGTACGACCCGGCCACCGGGACCTGGACCGCCACGGGTCCGATGGATCCGAGTCCCATGGAGTCTGAGAAGTTCACGGTGCTCCGAGACGGCCGGGTCATGTTGGCCGGCAGCGACGGCGCCCAGGTCTACGACCCGGCCACCGGGACCTGGACCGCCACCGGTCCGATGGTCCGGGGTTTGGGATTCGCGACACGCTTCACGGTGCTCCCAGACGGCCGGGTCCTGGACTGGGAGGGCGCCCAGGTGTACGACCCGGCCACTGGGACCTGGACCGCCACCGAGAAGAGGAACGGCCAGGGCCTTGGTGGAGTGGCCGTCCTGCTATCCGACGGCAAGGTCCTCGTTGCGGGCGGCCGCGCCTGGACGACGGTGGACGACTACCACGATCTGGACTCGGCCGAGGTATACGACCCGGTCACGGGCTCCTGGACCGCGATCGCGAACATGCACGCAAAGGCGGATCCCCGCGGCCTTCCTGCAGCCCGATGGCAAGGTGCTGGTGGTCGGACGCGCTTCCGTCGAGGTGTACGACCCGGCCACCGGAACCTGGACCGCACTCCCTGTGCGATCCGGCATCGAGTACCACGCCGCGACGCTGTTGTCGGACGGCGCCGTGCTCCTGACAGAAGGTGACTGTAATGGGGCGGACCTGTACGACCCACACAACGGGTCGTGGACGACCGCCTCGCCCATGGTTGCGATGCGGCGGCGCTCGCTCGTTCACGCTCCTGCTCGACGGCACGGTCCTCGTGGCGGGTGGCAATGCCTGTCACGTCGACGGTGAGTGCGGTTCGACTGGCGCGGCCGAGCTGTACGTCCCGGCCGGCGTGTCGCTGCCTCCATTGCCGGCCTTCCCGAGCCCGTCCCCGATCGTCTTCCCGAGCCCGACGCCGGTCCCGACGCCGCTCCCGCCCGCGGTCGGTCCCGTTCCGCCGAACGCTCGGAGCTGGACCGTCACGGTCGACAACAGAAGTTCCGAGCCCGCGACGCTGTTCGTCGCTGGGGACGGGTTAGAGCTCGTCGGGTCGGCGACTCCGAACGTGGTCCCAGCCGGCACCACCGTGCAGGTGACCTTCCTCTTCCCTGCCGATGGGGGATGGATCGACGTGAACCGGCGACCGGGCGACCAAGGAGGGTTGGTCAACGCGGACCAGATCGGCATCCCAGGCAAGATCCTGATCAGAGCGGAGGGCGATGCGGGCTGGTTGAGCCCGTAGCCGGCAAACGCCGAGCAGAGCGTCCGCGGAGACTCGCGTGCGCAGGGCATGCGTTGCGAGTCTCCCGGACGCCATGCCGGTCACGGATGGCGCCCCCGGACGGATTCGAACCGCCGACGCAGGCCTTAGGACGGCCTCGCTCTATCCACTGAGCTACGGGGGCGCGACCTGCATCGTACCGCGTGTCCGACGTGGCGCCGCCGATCCGGGGAACCGCCACGAGTACTCATGCGTCAGGCGGCCAAGGCCGCCGCGCCTCCCTGCGGCGGCCTGTCTCCCTCCCGACCACGGCCTCGGGCGGCCCTGACCGCGGCCTCGCCTACAATCCGAGCGCGATGACGGCCAGTCCCCTACCCGAGCAGAACGCGCCCGCCGACGCCCCGGAGCTCGTGCTCTACGCACGGCCGGACTGCGGCCTGTGCGACGAGGCGCGGGCCCTGCTCCAGGCGCTCCTCGACGAGCGTCGCGCCAACGGGCTGGCGGCGCCGACGTTGGTCGAACGGGACATCGATACGGATCCCGCGTGGCAGCGCGCGTACTTCGCCTCCATCCCCGTCGTCGAACTCGGTGATCGACGGATCGAGCTCGCGACGAGCGCCGCGAAGCTGCGCCGGCTCCTCAGTGAAACACTCGACCCAGCGGCGACATCGACCGCGCGATGACGACCGGCACCGACCTCACGATCCTCGTCGCCCTGGCCGCCGGGGTGATCAGTTTCCTGTCGCCCTGTGTGCTGCCGCTCGTCCCGGCCTACCTCGGCCAGCTGACGGCCATCGCGGTCGCGCGCGGCGACACGGCCACCGCCGATGCCCCGCGCCAGGGTCCGAGTCGATGGCTCGCCGTCCGCCATGCGTTCGCCTTCGTCGCCGGGTTCGGCGGCGTGTTCACGCTTGCTCGGGGTGACCGCGACCTATGCGGCATCGGGCTTCGTCGACTACCTGCCAGCGTTGCGGACCATCGGCGGGGTCGTCCTCGTCGTGATGGGCCTGAGCCTGGCCGGCATCCTGCGCATCCCGTTGCTCGATCGGACCTGGCGCCCGCTCGACGCGGGGGCGTCCACGAGCCTCGCGACCGCGACCGGATCCGTCGCGCTCTCGACGGGCAGCGGGGGCGCACCCTCGACCGGCGACCGGATCGGCGGTCGCCTCGTGAGCGCGCAGGGCGGCCTGCTCGCGTCGTTCGGGCTCGGGGCGATCTTCGCGATCGGCTGGACGCCCTGTATCGGCATCATCCTGAGCGGGATCCTGGCGCTCGCGATGAGCTCGGGAACGGTTGCCCAGGGGACGCTCCTGCTGGTCGCGTACTGCATCGGACTCGGGCTGCCCTTCATCGCCATCGCGCTCGTCTACGACCGCGCGCCGGCGGCTGCTTCGACCGCTGCTCCGGCACGGACGCACGGTCTCGCTCATCGGCGGGCTGCTGGTCGCGTTCCTCGGCGTGGCGATGATCTTCGACTGGCTGGCGCTCCTGCCGCGCTACTTCACGTTCAACACGGCGATCTGAGCGGCGCGTGACCGACGAGCGACCCGGGACCGACGACCAGACGCCCCGATTCACCCACAAGAAGGAACGCCACGGCGTCATCGGCCCGTTCAGCGGCCGGCAGCTGCTGCTCGTGGCGGGCGCCGTCCTCGTGCTCGTCGTCGTGCTCGTTGCCGTCACGACCCCGCTCGGGAACACCGGCCAGGCGCCCGGGTCTCGTCGACCCGCAGGCGACGCCGTTCGTCATCGATGCGGCGCCGGGTGACGGCCCGGCGGTCGGTGCGCATGGCGCCCGAGCTCGAGGTGCCGCTGGACGACGGCTCGACCTACCAGCTGACCGACCTCGACGGCAACCCGATCCGGCTCGACCAGTTGCGCGGGAAGGTCGTGTGGCTCAACTTCTGGGCGTCGTGGTGCCCGCCCTGCCAGCAGGAGACGCCGATCCTGCGCGAGCTCGACGAGCGGTACGGCGACCGCGGGCTCGAGATCGTGGGCATCAGCGTCCAGGAGGCCTCGCCCGCCGACGTGGCCGAGTACGCCGCTCGCTACGAGCTCGGGTACACGATCGGCTTCGATGCGTCCGGGCACGTCCTGCGGACGTACAAGGTGGGCGCGCTGCCGACGCAGGTCTTCATCGACACCGACGGACGCATCCAGGTCGTCGTCGCGGGCCCGGTCGACGAGGCCGGCGCGAGCGCCCTCATCGAGTCGATGCTGCCGTCGTCGGCTTCGCCCGGGGCTGTCCGTCGCCGTCGCCGGCGTCTCCCGCGCCCTCCGCAGCTCCGGCGGCGTCCTAGATCGGCTCGTAGCGGAAGCGGTCCCGGTCGCGCACCAGCCGCCCGATCGGATGGTCGACCTCGTGCGACAGCACGATGACCCACTCCTCGTCCGCGGCCTGGGCGAACAGCTCGGCCTTGCGCACGACCGAATCGAGCGGGAAGTCGTCGAACGCGGTCACCCAGCGCGGGTTCGCGCTCCACGGCCGCATGCACAGGTCACCGAAGAACGCCAGGGTCCGTGCGTCATCGCCGGTGCCACGCACGACGATCGCCTGGTGGCCGCTGGAATGGCCACCGGTCGGGATCACCGAGACGCCCGGCATGAGCTCGTGCTCGCCGTCCGCCCAGCCTTCGGCGCCCCAGTCACGGACGAGCGTGAGCTCGGGCTGGATGTACGACGCGACGACCCGCGGGTTGTCGCTCAGCGCGATCTCCCACTCGGCCTTCTGCGCCACGATCGAGGCGTGCGGGAACGCGCGCTCCCCGTCGCCGCGGAGGAGGCCGCCGGCATGGTCGAAATGCAGGTGGCTCATCGCCACGACGTTGACCGTCTCGGGCAGGAACCCCGCCGTCTCGAGTGCGGGCACGATCCACGGGCCGTCGTAGCCGCGCATCGCGCGGGTCTTGTCGTCGAGCCGGTCGCCGATCCCGGTCTCGACCAGGACGCGGCCCGCCGGCGTGTCGATGAGCAGGCAATTGAGGGCCTGGAGCAGCCGATTCTCGGCGTCGATCTCGGCCGTGACCCAGCGATCCCACAACAATCGCGGCACGGGCCCGAACAGGGCGCCCGCGTCCGACCGGAAGGTGCCGGCCTGGATCAGCGCGACGGTCGCGCCGCCGCCGAGCTCGAACCGCCAGTCGACCGCGTCGTTGATCGCCATCGACCTACGACCGGCTGGGCTCGTCGGCCGGCTTCTTGCCGTCGAAGTCGCGATGGAACGCCGAGGCCGTCGGCTCCTTCTGGCCCTGGTAGCGCGACCGGAGCTCGGGCGAGCCGTAGGGCCGATCGACCGGCGACGACATCCCGAAGAACGAGATCTGGCCGATGCGCATGCCGCAGTACAGCGCGATGGGCAGGGTCGCGACGTTCGACAGCTCGAGCGTCAGGTTGCCCTTCCAGCCCGGATCGACGAACCCCGCCGTCGAATGGATCAGCAGCCCGAGTCGGCCCAAAGAACTCTTGCCCTCCAAGCGCGAGACGATGTCGTTGGGGAGCTCCACGAATTCGAGGGTCTGGCCGAGCACGAACTCGCCGGGATGGAGGACGAACGGCTCGTCGTCCGCGATGGTGAGCAGCTCGGTCAGGTCGGGCTGCGGGGCGCGGACGTCGATGTACGGATAGCGGTTGTTGCGGAACACCCGGAACGAGCGGTCCAGGTGCAGGTCGACCGACGAGGGCTGCAGGTCGGCCGGGTCGTACGGCTCGATCTTGATCCTTCCGGCCTCGAGCGCGGCGCGGATGTCGCGGTCCGAGAGGACGCTCACTTGGCGTGGACCCCGTTCCCCTTCTCCGCGTACAGCGTGTCGACCTCGCGCTTGAGGTCCTCGAGGTCCTCGAAGCTCTGGTAGACGCTGGCGAAACGGATGTAGGCGATCTGGTCGATCCCGCGCAGCGCCTCCATGGCCAGCGCGCCGACACGCGACGACGGGATCTCGCTCGTGCCACCGGCACGCAGCTCCGCCTCGATCGCATCCGCGGCCGCCTCCGCGGCGCCGTCGGCGACGGGACGCCGGGTGAGGGCCTTGCGCAGGCCCGACGCGAGCTTGTCGCGATCGAACTCCTGGCGCGTCCCGTCGCGCTTCACGACGACGAGCCGGGCCGCCTCGACGCGCTCGTAGGTCGTGAACCGCGTGGCACAGGCGTTGCACTCGCGGCGACGTCGGATCGTCGCCGAATCATCGAGGTCGCGCGAGTCGACGACGCGGGTGTCGCGCTCGCCGCATTGGGGGCAGCGCATCGCTCTCCTGTGGCTGTACCACCACTACCACTTGTGGTGTGGCGTCAGCATACCACTACATGGTGTGGTCAGGAGCGTGAATCGCGAACCGTGACCGTCTGCCCGCCGGTCCCGGCGCCGCCATCCCGCGTGCTGGTCAGGTCCTCGGCCAGGGCCGCGTGCCGCAGGACCGCTTCCCGGGCATGGAGCAGGTTCAGGTAGCCACGCTTGATCGCGGTCTGGGCCTCGAGCTCGCGGCCTCGACGCTGGACGCGGGCCAGGATCGCGGCGCCGTGATCGACCATCGCCAGCGCCCGCTCGGCACGCTCCAGGTCGGACACCAGGTCGTCGCGGATGGCGACGGCCTGCGGCGGCCCGTCGAGCGCTCGGGCCTCTTCCTGGTAGCGCATCACGGCGTCCGTCGCGGCCTCGATCGTCGGCCCGATCGTCGCGGCGCCGACCTGCCCACGTCGGACCGCATCGATCCGAGTCGTCGCTCCCTCGAGCGACGTGTCGATCCGTCCGGCGAGGTCGCGGACCGACGAGCGGAAGCCCTCGACCTCGCGTGTCTGGGCCACGATCCGGCCCGCCCGGCGCAGGACGATCGCGAAGCCCGCGGCGAGCGCGACGAACGCCGCCAACGGCAGGAGGATGGCGAGTTCCATGCGGGTGGCGGGTCCCGGCTCCCGCTCAGCCGGACCGGGCGCGAAGGGCGGCCAGCAACGCGGTCCCGACCTCGAACAGGTCGCCGACCACGACGACATCGGCGAAATCCGCGATCGGGGCATCCGGATCGCGGTTGATGGCGACGATCGTATCGGCGGTCTGCATGCCCACCTTGTGCTGGATCGCCCCGCTGATCCCGAGGGCCAGGTACAGCTGCGGCTTGACGATCTTGCCCGTCTGGCCGATCTGCTGGCTATAGCCGATCCAGCCGGAATCGACCGCCGCTCGGGTAGCTCCGACGGCGCCGCCGAGCGCGTCGGCGAGGTCCTGGACCAGCCCGAACCCGTCCGGACCGCCCACGCCGCGGCCGCCGGCCACGATGACCCGCGCATCGTCGATGGATGCTGCGGCGCCCGCCTCCTCGATCCGGTCGACGACCGCGACTGCCGGCATGACCATCGCCGACATCGTGGTTCGCTCGCTCACGTCGCCGGCGGCTGGCCAGGGGCTCGGCGGTCACCGCGTTGGGTCGGACGGTGATGATCCCGCCCTGCAACGGTGAACGCGCTATCGGTGATCAGCTTTCCGCCGAACACGCTGTGGGTCGTGACGGCGCCGTCGTCCGTCCAGCCCGCGGCGGTCGCGTTCGCCAGGACGCCCCGGCCCGTGATCGCGGACAACGCACCGGCGAGATCGCGCCCGTCGGGCGACGCGGGCAGCAGGACCAGGTCGACGCCATCGAGGTTGGCCGACAGGGCGGCCGCGGTCGTCGAGGCCGAGGCGCCGTCGGGGACCCCGCGGTCGATGACGACGGCCGGCACGAACCGGGCGAGCTCCGCCGCGGCGCCGTCACCACCCGCGCCGTGCACGACGCCCGAGACCGCGCCGCCGCCCGCCGCGCCGAGGGCCCGGGCCAGGGTCGCGACCTCGGTCGAGAGCTTGGTCAGCGTGCCGTCGGGTGCGAGCTCGCCGACGACGAGGATGCCGCCCATCAGATGAGCCTCCGCTCGGCCAGGAAGTCGACCACCTGGCTCGCTGCCGCCTCCGGCGTATCGCGGATCACGCGCGTCGCTGCGCGTGGCTCTGGCTTGCGCACGTCGACGACGCGGGTCGTCGCGCCGGCCGTGCCCACGGTCGACGGATCGATCCCGAGGTCCGCCAGGCTCAGCGTCGCGATCTCCTTGTTCCGCGCCGCCATGATCCCCTTGAGCGACGGGTAGCGCGGCTCGCCGAGCGCCTGCGTGCCGCTGATGAGGGCCGGCATCGGCGCCTCGAGCACGTCGTAGCCGGTCGGGCTGATCCGTCGCACACGGACGGTCCGCGCGGCGGCGTCCGGCTCGATCCTGGCGGCGTACGAGAGATACGGCAGCGCCGTTGAGTGCCGCGACGCCGGCCGGCACGACGCCCGCGACGCCGTCGGAGGTGTCGACGCCGGCGATCGCGAGGTCGAACTCGAGCGTCTTGAGGGCGGCCGCCAGGACACGGGTCGTCGCGAGCGTGCACGACCCCTCGAGCGCCGGGTCGGTCACGAGCACGCCCCGGGTCGCGCCCATCGCGAGCGCCTTGCGCATGGTCTCGGGGGCGCCGGCAGGGGCCATCGTGAGCAGGATGACCTCGCCCTCCCCGGCGGCCTCCACGAGCTTGAGCGCCGCCTCGAGCGCGTACTCGTCGTTGCCGTTGACCACGGCCGGGCTTGCGGCCCGATCCAGGCGGCCGTCGGGGCCGAGCCGCTCGGCGCCGGACGCCGGGTCGGGTACGGGTTTGGTGAGGACGACGATACGCACGAGCCTTGTCGATCTCCTGCCTTTGGGCGCGGCGGTCGGACCCGGTTCAGCCGTCCTTTCCGAGCAGCGACCGGGCGATCACGAGGCGCTGGATCTGTTGCGTCCCTTCGTAGAGCTGGGTGATCTTCGCGTCACGCATCATCCGCTCCACCGGGAACTCGTCGATGTATCCGTAGCCGCCCAGGACCTGGACCGCGTCGGTCGTGACTCGCATCGCGTTGTCACCGGCCACGAGTTTACACATCGCCGACCATCGACTCGCGTCGGGCGCCCCGGCCTGGATCTCGACGCAGGCCTTGTACAACAACTGCCGCGCCGCCTCGGTCCCGGCGTCCATGTCGGCGAGCATCGCGCCGATCTGCTGGAGGTCGCCGATCCGCTGCCCGAACTGACGGCGGTCGCGGGCGTACGCGGTGGCGACATCGAGCGCGCCCTGCGCGATGCCGACCGCCTGGGCCGCGATCCCGGGTCGGCTGCGGTCCAGCGTCCGCATCGCGAGGTCGAAGCCGTCGCCCTCGGCCCCGATCCGGTTCGCGGCCGGGACACGGACGTCGTTGAAGGCGAGCTCGGCGGTGGGGCTGCCACGGATGCCCATCTTGTGTTCGACCCGGGTCACCGCGAACCCCTCGGTCGGGACCTCCACGACGAACGCGCTCAGGCGACGGTGGCGCGGGGCGTCCGGATCGGTCACCGCGAAGACCGTGATGAGGTCGGCCACGGAGCCCTGGCTGATGAACCGCTTGGAGCCGCTGATGACGTAGTCGTCGCCGTCGCGCGTGGCCCGTGTGCGGGCCGCCGCCACGTCGGAGCCTGCCTCCGCCTCGGTCAGCGCGAACGCGATGAGCTGCTCCCCGGACGCCAGCCGCGGGAACCAGCGCTCCTGCTGCTCCTCCGTGCCCGGCCAGGAGGAGCGGCAGCGCCCCGAGCTCCTGGACCGCGAGGATGAGGCCGGTCGTCGCGCAGGCATGGCTCAGCTGCTCGACGGCGAGGCAGACGCTCAACAGCTCGCCGCCGAGGCCGCCGTGGCGCTCGGGGAACGGCAGGGCGAGGATGTCGTGGTCGGCAAGCAGTCGCCGCAGGTCGTCCGGGAATTCGCCGGTCCGATCGATCTCGGCGGCACGCGGTGCCACCCGCTCGTCCGCGAGGACACGGACGGCGTCGCGGAGCATCTCGTGCTCCTCGGTCAGGCGATACGGTCCGGGGGCGCGGGTCGCGTCGGTCACCGCGGCCATCCTAGCAGCGGGTCTCGAGGCGAGGCGTCGGGACGTGGTCGTCCATCCGGCGACGGCGTGGGCTACATTGACGGCGTGCGGCGAGATCGGCGCGGGGGCCGGTCTCCAGTCGCAGAGGTGTCGCAGATGGACCAGACCACCCAGCTTCTGGTACTCGTCGCGGCGGCCGCGATCGGGATCGTCGCCACCGTCGCGATCATGCGGCGCCAGCGCAAAGTCGTCGAGGAATCGAGTCGCGAGAACCCCTTCGCGCGTGAGCACCGAGGGCATGAAGCGATGCCCGAACTGTGGCTTCGGCAGCCTCGTCACCGACGCCACGTGCGCGAGTTGCGGGAAGCGCCTGCCCTGACGGGACTCGTGTTCCGCGTGCGGCGACGATGGCCGGCCCCGGCCACGCGTCGTGCGGCGGCTGACGGACGTCAGGCGGCCTCGCCGATCTCGTCGGCGGCGGCCTCGAGGGCGAACTCCGCGGGATCCTGACGCGGGATCAGGACGTAGGCGAACACGCTGGCCAGCAATGCCGCGACGACACCGACCACGATCGCCACCTCGATCGACTGCGCCGCGATGATGCCGGCCAGGGCCGCGCCGATCGGGAAGCCGATGAAGTTGAGCGCCATCGAGACGGCGAACGCGCGGCCCATCCACGCGGGGTCGGTCCGGCGCTGGCGGATCGTGAACAGGGCGATGTCGAGCGGTCCGTTGATCAGGCCGTACAGGCCGAGGGCGAGACCGGCGATCGTGATCCCGACGGCCGCGACCGCGGCCTGGGCACTCACGAACAGCAGCCCGAAGGCCGGGGCCATGAGCAGCATCGAGACGACGAGCATCATCTGCTCCCGGCCGCGCGTGTCGAACCGCCCGAACAGCAGCGCCGAGACCACGCCCGCGACGCCGCTCACGGCGAACACCAGACCGACCACCGCTTCACCGGCTCCGAAGCGTTCCAGCACGATGAGCGGCAACACGATCGTCACCATGCCCCCGCCGATGTTCAGCGTCGTCATGGAGACACCCAGTCCGCGCAGGGTCGGATGGCCGAACGTGTAGCGCAGGCCGTCCCAGGCGTCGCGGAGCAGGTTGCCGGTCGACGCCGAGAGGCTCGCAGGATCGGGCGCCCCGATCAATGCGATCGCCGCCAGCCCGAACGTCAGCCCGATGATGATCAGCGCGGTCGGGCCGCCCAGGATCGTCACGAGCGCGGCGGCGATCGGCGGGCCGAGGATCGTGGCCACGACGTAGCCGTTCGAGTCGACCGCGTTGACGCGCTCCCAGAGGTGTCGCGGCACCAGGATCGGGAACAGGCTGCGCAGCCCGGTATGGCTGAGGATGCCGGTGACCGACGACAGCGCCGTGATCGCGACGAGCAACGCGGCGGGCAGCGCATCGAGCAGGGCCAGCACGCCGATCAGGACGAACGCCACGAGCGCGACGACGTAGTCGACGATGATCAGGCGTGTCCGGCCGTGCCGGTCGAGCAAGGCCCCGGCGATCGGCGAGAGCACCAACCCCGGGAACAGGCTGGCGAACGTCACGATGCCGGCCAGCTCGGGCGAGTCGTACTCGGTGAGCGTGAACAGCACGAGCGCCACGCTGACCATCGACTGCGCGATGCGCGCGACCTGCATCGACACGATGACGCGACCCAGCCGCGGGATCGCGAGGAGGGCGCGGTACGAGGATTCGGGTCGAGGGGGCGTCACCAAGCCATGCTAGCGGCGCGGCGGCCGTGCCGTTCCCTCAAGGCTTCCCACGACCCCCGACGAACGCCTCCGCCTCGTCCGCGAGCGACCGCCACCGGTCGTCATCGGCCGCCGGGTCCACCGCCAGCCATTCGCGCATCAGCCGGCCGTGGCCGGGATCGAACCGTTCGCCGGTGCCGGCGGCGACCAGCTCGTCGACCCGCCGGCGATCGAGCTTCACGACCAGCCGGTCCCCGACGAGCATCACGAAGATCTTGCCGTTGGTCTTGAGCGACGTGGAGCCGAACGTCCGTTGCGGGCCTGTCGGGCCCGGCTTCGACGCGTCCGGGGTCGATCCGTACGTCGCGTCGGTCGTCGCGAGCATCGCCTCGACGAGCGCGGCGAAGCGGGCGGTCGCCTCCATGGTCCCGGTCCGGCCCTACACGACGGGGAGGCGGCGATCCGGCGGCGCCGCCGCGATCCGGCCGGCGAGGACCTCGCTGATGTCCATCGCGGCGACCGCGCTGCCACCATCGGCCGCGGCCAGCCCGTCGGTCATCATCACCATGCAGAACGGACAGGCCGTCGCGACCGTCGACGCACCGGTCTCGAGCACCTGGCGGGTCCGCTCCGCGTTGATCCGCGTGCCGCGCGTCTCCTCCATCCACATCCGGCCGCCGCCCGCGCCGCAGCAGAACGTGTCCTTGCCGCTCTTCTCCATCTCGACCAGATCGACACCCGCGGCGCCCAGCACGGAACGGGGAGCTGCCACGACCCCGTTGTAGCGCGTCAGATAGCACGAGTCGTGGAGCGTCACTGCGCCCGGCCGGTGGTCGCCCGTCGACGACTCGGCGTCCTCGGGCAGCGTCGCCAGGCGCCCCGACGCGACGAGGTCCGCGAGGAACTGGCTGTGGTGCACGACGCGGAATGCGCCGCCCAGCTGGCCGTACTCGTTGCCGATGGTGTTGAAGCAGTGCGGACAGGCCGTGACGATGGTTCGCTCCCCCATCCCGTAGCGGTTGAGGGTGTCGACCGCGCCGGAGGCGAGGATCTGGAACACGTAGTCGTTGCCCATCCGGCGCGCCGGGTCGCCGGTGCACGACTCCTCCTGGCCGAGGACCGCGAACGACACGCCCGCCGCATGCAGACACGTGGCCACCGCGCGGGCGACCTTCTGGTTGCGCGGGTCGAATGCCGCCGCGCAGCCGACCCAGTAGAGGACCTCGAGCTCGTCCAGTTCGCCGGCCGCGGCCACCGCCGCCACCGTCCGCACTTCGAAGGGCAGTGGCTTCGTCCAGTCGAGCCGTGCCGAAGCCGGCTGGCCCCACGGGTTGCCCTGGCCCTCCATCGCCCGGAAGGCAGGCGTCAACTCCTGCGGGAAGCGCGACTCCTCGAGGACGAGATTCCGACGCAGCCCGACGATCTTGTCGACGTGCTCGATGAGCACCGGACAGGCTTCGACACACGCGCCACAGGTCACGCAGTCCCACACCGCGTCGTAGGGGATCGCCGTGTCGACGATCGGGGCCGCGAGCGCGGCGGCGGATGGCGTCGTGTCGTCGAGGCCGTAGGTCTCGCGCACGATCGGCGAGTTCGGGATGAGGTCGATCCCGTGCTCGGCGTCCACCGACATGTCGCGGATGCCCATGATGAAGGTCTTGGGGTTGAGCGGCTTCCCCGTCGCATGCGCCGGACACGCTTCCTGGCAGCGACCACATTCGGTGCAGGTGAAGCCATCCAGCAGGTCCTTCCAGCCGAGGTCCTGGAGCGTCTTGAGCCCGAACGTGGCGCTTTCATCCTCGAGGTCCATCTTCGGCAGCTCGCCCCGCGGCGCGAGCTTGCGGAACCAGACGTTCGGGAACGACGTGGCGATGTGGAGGTGCTTGCTGAACGGCAGGTAACACAGGAATGCCGCGACGAGCCCGATGTGCGCCCACCACAACAGCGCGAAACCCGTCTGCAGGGCCTCGGGCGAGAACGCCGCCCGGAGCGGCACCGCCAGCGCCGCGGACACGAATGCCCCAGCGTCGTCGCCATGCGCCGCGAATTCGAACGCCTCGGCGAGGAGCTCGGTCAGGACCACCCCGCCGATCATCCCGAGGATCACCAGCGCATCGCGGTTGAACGTGAGGCGTCGCGGCCGCGTGACCAGGCGCCGGAAGAACGCCCAGCCGATCGAGAGCAGGACGATGACGGCGACCACGTTCTGCATCGCGCTGATGAGCGCCCACAGCGAGTCCGTCGAACGGGATCGACAGGACCTGTTCGATGAGCCCACCCGTGACCACGTTGGCGGTCCCGATCGTCAGCAGGACGAAGCCCCAGAAGATGCCGGCGTGCATCAGCCCGGCGCGCGGATCCTTGAACATCTTGGTCTGGATGAACGCGTACTCGATGAGGCCGGCGAACCGCGCCGGGATGTCGCTGAACGGGCTCGGTCCCGTCGCGCGTGCCACCGCAAAGACCCGCAGGTGGCGCGCCATCGCGAGGCAGAAGAAGGCGACGGCACCCCAGAACAACGGGAAGACCAACGGATAGAGCGGCACCTCCGCGAACGGTTCGAACAGGGTCATGCCGGTCGCTCCGGCGATGCGCCCCCACCATGATCGAACGGCCCCGCCAGGGTCTCGAGCGCGTGGTCCAGGACGGGCTCCAGTGCCTCGAGCAATTCGAGGGCGCCCTTGGGGCTGCCCGGCAGGTTCGCGATCAGCGTCCGGCCCGCGATCCCGACGATCCCGCGCGACAGGTCGGCCAGCGGGGTGATCGCGCGGCCCGTGGCGCGCATCGCCTCGGCGAGCCCGGGGACCTCGTAGTCGACGACACCGGCGGTCGCCTGCGGGGTGACGTCGCGGGGCGTGAGCCCGGTGCCGCCCGTCGTGACGATCAGGTCGTGGCCGGGGACGCCGTCACGGAGCGCCGCCTGGATCGCCGGCACGTCGTCGGGGACCAGCGCGCGATCCACGGTGAAGCCAAGCTCCACCAGCCGCTCCTCGACCCTGGCGCCGGACGTGTCATCCCGAGCACCGGCGTTGGCCCCGTCGCTTGCCGTGATGACCAGGGCGCGCCGCATCAGCCGCGCTTGTGGCCGGGCTTCGACTTCGAGATGCGGCCCGCGGAGCGGTCGCCCGGTCGTGGCGCCCGTGGCGTGGTCTCCGCGCCGGATCCGCTGCCGCCCGGGCGCACCCAGTCGCCGCTCTTGCCGCCGCTCTTGAACAGCAGGCGGACCGCCCCGATCTCCACGCCGCGCTCGACGCCCTTCACCATGTCGTAGACGGTCAGGGCGGCCACGGACGCCGCGGTCATGGCCTCCATCTCGACGCCGGTCTGGCCGGTCGTCGCGGCCTCGGCGCGGATGCGCAGGACACCGGCCGCGCGGTCGGGCGTGATCGAGACCTGGAGGTCGGTGAGCGCGAGGGGGTGGCACAACGGGATCAGGTCGCTCGTGCGCTTCCCGCCCATCACCCCGGCGAGCTCGGCGACCCCGAGGACGTCGCCCTTGGACCCGCCGCCGTCGATGACGAGGCTCATGGTCTCCGGACCCATCGATACCGTCGCCTCCGCGACGGCGCGGCGCGCGGTCACGGGCTTGGCCGACACGTCGACCATGCGCGGTCGCCCACCGCGATCGACATGCGACAGCCGACGCCGTTCGGCGCGTGGGGCGGGTCGGCCCGGGGGTTTGTGGTCCATCACCGGTCGAGGATAGCGGCCGGTCGCCGGCGACGCGACGCCTCCGGGTGTCGACGCGACTCGGTCAGCCGCGGTCGAGCCACCACAGCGTGACCTCGGCGCCGGCCGGCAGCGTGTCCGTGGCCTCCGGGATCACGGCCAGGCCGTCGGCCGCGGCCAGCGCGGAGAGGACGTGACTCCCCTGCCCGCCCGCCCCGCCGGCCAGGCTTGCCTGGAGGCGGCCCGCCTCGTCGCGGATCGGCTGGCCCGCGTCGTCGCGCGCGACGTGGACCCGCACGAACGCGCGTCGGCCGGCGCTCTTGGTGACCGGCTCGGTCAGGACCGCGCGATCGGTGGGGCGGAACACCTGGTCGGGGCGGTGCCCGGCCAGCCGTCGGATCGCGGGTCGGACGAACAGCTCGAAGGTCACGAACGTCGAGACCGGGTTCCCGGGGAGCCCGAACAGCAGGGTCGGCGGACGAGCGTCCGCTCCGTCGTCGGCCGCACCCGGCGCACGACCCGTGCCGAACGCGAAGGGCTTGCCCGGCTGGACGGCCACGCGCCACAGATCGATGGTGCCGAACTCCTCGAACGCCGACCGGACGACGTCGTACGGCCCGACCGAGACGCCGCCCGACACGATGAGGATCTCGGCGCCCTCGAACAGACCGGCGCACATCCGGGCGCGGACATCGTCGAAGCGGTCCGCGGCGATGCCGAGGACGCGCGGGTCGCCACCGGCCGCCTCGACCATCGCGACGAGACCCGGCCCGTTCGCGTCGGGGATGCCGGCGGGTCCCAGGTCGCGCCCCGGTGCGCGCACCTCGTCGCCGGTCGCGAGGATCCCCACGATCGGGCGGCGATGGACGCGGACCTGGTCGACGCCGACGCCGGCCGCGAGCCCGATGGCGGCGGGCGTGAGGACCGAGCCCGCGTCGATGACCGTGGTCCCGGCGATGAGGTCCGTGCCGGCTCGCCGCACCGAGCCACCGATCGGGATGGCGTCGTGGGCGAGGATCCCGGCGGGCAGTGGGCCGGTCGCGTCACGGCCGCGCGGCCCCGACGGCGCCCCCGCCGCGTCGAGCGGCGTGGTGCCTTCCACGGGGATGACGGCGTCCGCGCCGGGCGGCAGCGGGGCGCCGGTCGCGATCCGCACGGCCGTGCCGCGTCGGACCGTCACGTCGGGCGCCTGACCGGCCCGCACCTCGCCGATGACCTCGAGCCTCGTCGGGTCGGTATCGGTCGCGGACGCGACGTCAGCGGCCCGGATCGCGTAGCCGTCCATCGCGGAGTTGTCCCACGGGGGCAGCGCGATCGGACTGACGACCGGTTCGGCCGCGACGCGCCACAGCGCCTCGCTGAGGTACGCGACCTCGGGTTCGGTCGGACCGGCGATGGCCGCGAACACGCGCTCGCGGGTCTCCTCGACCGTGAGGAGTCGATCCGCAGCTCACGACGCGGTCCCCGTGGACCCTTGGACATCGAGGGCCGCCGTGGCGGACGCGCTGTCGGCCTCGATCCGACCGGCGCGCCATTCGGCGAGGACGGCGACGACGATCGCGACGGCGATGGCCACGACGCCCAGCGCGATCGCCAATTCCTGCCAGAAGGCGAACGGGAACAACTGCACCAGGCGTTCGGTGGCGGGGTCGAACGTGTACGAACCACCTGCGAAGAACAGCTGGTGGAAGACCTCGAACAACGTGTCGAAGGCGATCAGCGACACGATCCCGGCCGCCCCCAGGAAGGCGATGAGTCCCACCGCGCCGGTCCGGACGGCACGCCACGACGCCGCCCGAGCCGGGCCGCGTCGACGCGCGGCGATGACGACGGCACTCGCGACGAGCACGAGGGTCACGACGAAGAAGCCGATGAACACGCCACGGACGTCGCGCATGTGGCCCTGCTCACGGGCATTGAGCACCGGCTGCCCGTCGACCGACACGTCGAAGTCGGGCGGGCCGATCACCAGGTCGGCAAGGATCGAATCGGTCGCGCTTCGCAGGTCCGCGTCGCTGAAACCGGTCCAGGCCGTCGCCTGCGCGCGGCCCTGCTCGAACGCGACCCAGGCCGGGTTCAGGAAGAGCGGGATGACCAGCGCGATGATGCCGATCGCGGTCGCGACGGCGATGACCGCGGAGCCCAGTCGGGCGGGAATGGTGTGCACCCGGGCATCCTAGCCCGTTGTCGGCTGACGCTCCGGCGGCTGAGCCAGCGCGACGCGCGATCTGCGCGGCGACCCGCCTATTCGTCCTCGAGCGTGCGTGCCTGCTCCCACCAGCCCGCGATCGTCAGGTCGGACGGCGGCTCCGCGTTCAGCTCGGTGGCCGCCCGATGGATCCGCTCGCGGAACGCCTCGACGGAGAGCGACAGGATGTCGCGGAGGCCCTCGATGTCGGCCTGGATCAGCAGCTGATGGTCGGCGGGGCCGAAGCTCGCGAGGTTCAGCATCAGCGCTTCGTCGCGCCACATCATGACGTCGTTCGGGTCGGCGGCGACCTGGTCGGCGAGCAACTGGCGGCGGGTCGGCGTCTCGGACCGCTCGAGGAGGAGGCCCGTCGTGAACGTGCCCTGGTGCTCGAGGCGGGCGAGGTGGACGGGCTCGATGCGGGTCAGCTCGGTGATGGGCGGCATGGTGTGCATTATCGGGTCACGGGCAGGCGGCCGCACGACGCGCCGGCCGGTGCCGCTCCGCGACGGCGCCCCAGCGCGGCCGCTACTCCGAGGGGTCGATATCGAGCGCCTCGTAGTGCGTGATGAGGAGGTCGGTGATGAGCTCCTCCGCGCCCGGCAGCAGTCGCGGACGTGACATTCGGGTCCGGTCCACCGATACATCGCCGTCGGGTCCCGCCACTCCTCGATGAGGACGACCTCCTCCTGCCGGTCGATCAGGCGTCGCGCGAGCTTCACGTACACGAGCCCATCGTGCTCGCGCAGCAACGGGCAGCTGCCGACGCATCAGCTCATGGAGCTGCGCCGAGTTTCGTTCGGGGACGGTCGCCGTGAGGACGCGGATGATCACCCGTCGAATGTAGCGCCTGTGTCGGCATCCGTGGTCCCGTCCGGGGCTGGATCGTCGAGGTGGTCGACGGGTCACGGTCCGTCGTCGTCGGCGACGGTGGCCGCCGACCCCCGGCCAGTGGAGGTGGACGATCCGTCCGACCTCGCGGAACCCGAGGCGGCGGTACAACGCCTCGCCCATCGGGCTCGCCCGCAGGATCGCGGTGTCGAAGCCGAGCGTTCGCGCCGCATCCATCGTCGCCCGCGTCATCGCCGCACCGATACCGCGCCCACGCATCGACGGGATCGTCATGACCGCGACGATCCCGGCGACCGCGGCACCGGAGAACAACCCGGCCGAGGCGACGAGCCGCCCGTCGACCCAGCCACCGAACAGGCGCAGCCGCGGATCGGATCCCGAGGCGAGTCGGCGGAACGTGGCCGCGAACACGCCGTCATCGGAGCCGGTCCCGCCGACTTCACCCGTCACGAATGCGGTGACGGCGTCGATCGCGGCGGGGTCGCCGGCCGGCACGATGCGAGCCCCTCGACGCTCGGTCCCTCGCCGGCCGCGCGCTCGGCGTCGATGTGCCGGATCATGAGCGGATCGTCGTCGCCGGGCACGAAGCCCGCGGCGAGGAGCCGATCGACGAGGTCGGCCGGCCCGTCGCCCGGCCAGACGGCCCAGTTGAACGTTCGACCGTCACGGCCAAGGATGGCCACGACGTCGGCGATCCGGGCCGGGACGTCGGGTGGCGCGATGCGGGCGCGGTACGCCATGTTCAGGAACGGGTGTTCGAGGTCGGTATCGCGGATCGTGATATCCGGGCGGTGCTCGACCCGCACGCCCGGCGTGCCACCCCAGCGGTCGATCCAGACCAGGTACTCCGCCGCGGCGAGCCTGGCGAGTCGCGTCGTCTCGCTCGCCTGCCGGCGTCGGTGTCGGGGCTGGAGCCCGCTCGGCGCTCGCGGGATCGGACATCACCGCTCGCCCGATCGACGCATCGGACCGACCGTTCGTCCCTCGGCGGAATCGGCGATCAGCGTCGCAAGTCGTCGCGCGCGTGTCGCGGCCTGCTTCGCGGACGTCACCCAATGGGTCACGGCCCTGCGGTAGGACGGCGGCCGCGCCTCCCAGTCGTCCCAGGCCGCCGCGTTCGCCTTGATCGCCGCCGTTTCCTCGTCGGTGAACGCCGCCGCGGCGCGCTCGTACGAGTAGATCGCGGTCCTGTCCGCGGTCCGCGCCTCGAACGCCTTCCGCCCGGCCGCGCGCATCCGCCCCGCCTCCGTCAGGGTCGCGACCTTGGCCACGTTGATCGCGCTCCAGGTGCTGCCGGCGCGGCGTGGCGTGAATCGCTGGACGAACCGTGCCTCGTCGACGCCGACGCGCACGCCGTCGATCCAGCCGACGCACAACGCCTCGTCGACCGCCTGCGACCAGGTGATGCTCGGCTTGCCCGTCGCCTTCTTGTGGTAGCCGACCCAGAGCTCGTCCGCGGTCTCGTGGTTGGCGTCGAACCAGTCTCGCAGTGCGTCCGGCGACTCGAAGTAGATGACGTCGTGGGGCTTGGGACTCGGGCTCATCGGTCCGCCGCAGCCTCGCGCAGCAGCGTCCAGGCGCGCTCGACGTGGCGCGGCTCCGTCCGCAGGTTGCCGATCGCGATGCGGATCGTGAACCGGTCATCCAGCCGCGTATGCGAGAGGAACACCTCGCCCGTCCGATTGACGGCGTCCATGATCGCGGCGTTGGCGGTGTCCAGCTCGTCCTCGAGCCAGGGTGCGCCCCGCCGGTCGCCACCGGAAGCAGACCGTGGAGAACGGCACGGGCGCCAGGCGTTCCCAGTCCGGATCCTCGTCCACCCAGCCCGCGAAGGCCTCGGCGAGCTCCAGGTGCCGCGCGATCCGGCGGCGCAGCCCCTCCAGCCCGAACCAGCGGAGCTGGATCCACAGCTTGAGCGCACGAAAGCGACGACCGAGCTGCGGCGTGTACTCGTTGTAGTCGTGCACGGGGGTCGCGCGATCCAGCGTGCGCAGGTATTCGGGCACGAGGCTGAACGCGTCGCGCAGGAGCGGCATCCGGCGCGTGAGCAGGAGCGACGCATCGAGCGGCGTGAACAGCCACTTGTGCGGGTTGATGACGATCGAATTCGGCGCGCTCCCAGCCGACGAACGGCGCCCGCCGCTCGGGCAGCAACGCGACGACGCCGGCGTATGCCGAATTCGACGTGGAGCCAGAGGCCCTCGCGCTCGGCGATGTCGGCGATGGCCGCCACCGGGTCGATCGCGGTCGATGAGGTCGTGCCGACCGTCGCGACGATCGCGATCGGCTGCCGCCCGGCCGCGCGGTCGGCGGCGATCGCCGCAGCAAGGAGATCGGGGCGCATCGCATACCGCTCGTCGGCGGCCACCCGGACGAGGGAATCGCGCCCGAGACCGAGCGTCATGCACGCCTTCTCGATCGAGGAATGTGCCTCGGTGGACGCATAGACGCGCAGCGCCGGGAGATCCGGCCGGCCGGCCAGGCCGGCGGCCGCGGCGTCGACCCCGGCCGCCTGCCGCGCCCCGGCGAGCGCGATGAGCGACGAGGTCGACGCCGTGTCGGTCAACAGCCCGCCGAACGTCTCGGGCAGCCCGAGCGCCTGGCGCAGCCAGTCGACGACGACCTCCTCGAGCTCCGTGCCGATCGGCGAGGTCCGCCACAGCATCGGGTTCTGGCCGAGCGACGCCGTGAGCATCTCGCCAAGGATCCCGGGCCCCGACGCGGTCGTCGCGAAGTACGCGAGGAACCCCGGGTGCTGCCAGTGCGTGGCGTTCGGCTCCACCAGCCGGCGGTAGTCATCGAGGATGGCCGCCAGCGGCTCGGGTGCCTCCGGCGGCGTCGCCGGGAACAGCGGCCGCAGCGACCCGGGTTCGATCGACGGGAAGACGGCGTGCGTCTCGATGGTCTCGAGGTAGTCCGCCATCAGGTCGGCGACCTGGTGGGCGGCCGCGCGGAACTCCGCGACCGGCATGTCGGTCAGGCCGCGAAGCTGCTCCTCGCCGAGGGACGGGTCCGGTGAGCGGTCCATCGGGACGCTCAGATCGATTCCCCGATCTCGCGCAGGATCTCCTCGAGCTCCGGGCCCGCCGCGATGAGGAACGCGATCGGCAACACGATGAACACGAGGACGCCGACGATCGCGATCACGAGGCAGCCGATCGCCGCCCCGTTCGTGCTCGCGCCGGCACGCCGCATGACGGCGGAGCCCGCCCACCGGTCGTGCATGCCCTGGTTCATCGGACTCATCGCCGTGGTCATGAGCAGGAACACGGACCAGCCGACCAGGACCCATGACGAGATCTCGCCGATGACCGGCAGGGCGGCGAGCAGGCTCAACGGGACGCCGAACGCGAGCCAGCGGATCACCGCGGCACGCACCGAGAGGGCGGCCCCGGACGTCGCGTCCACGATCTCGAGGGCGAGAAGCCGCATCCCCGGCGTCGCGCGACGGGGGCCGGTCCAGAAGCCGACGAGATAGACGAAATCGATGGCGAGGATCACGACGCTCAGCCCAGTCGACACGAGGACGGCATCGCCAGCCGTCGTGAGACCGCTGACCACGATCAGCAGGGTGCCGATCACCACGCCGATCGCGCCGACGATCAGCCCGTCGAGCAGCCACGCGACGAGCCGGGAGCCGATGCCGGCGATGACGAAGCCCTCGACCGGGGCGGCGGGCATGCCGGCGTCGGGCGCATTCCACCCCGCGACGGCACCCGCGGCGGGTGCGGTGGACGCGGCAGGCGTGACCGGCGGCCAGAGATCGGTGGTCGGCGAGGGCTGGCCGGCACCGCAGTCGGGGCTCGTTGCGGTGGTGCCGGTGGGCGGATCGGTCGAGGCTGGCGCGCCCGGCGGCGCTGCGTCCGGGCCGGGAGCGTCGGGCGGCGTCCAGACCACGGTCGGCTGGTCCGCCGGCGGCGTCGGATCCGGGTCCTCCCACGGCATCGGACGTCGATCGCCCGGCGGCTGGCTCATTCCACCCTCCTCCTCGACACGGAGGACATCATAGGCGGGCGGGTGGCGCCGGGCGCCAGGCCGCGTCCAGCCGCGCAACGGCGGACCCATTCCGCCACACCGGTCCTAACGTCCGGGCGTCCGGGTCGTTGCCATGGGTGAGGTCCCCGGCGGCCGACATCGTCCCCCCGGCGGTATCTGGTTCCGGGGGCCTCGTTGATTCGCCGCGGCTCCGGGCGCGCCGCGTGACATCGGTCACATTGCCGGGCGCACACTGGCGCTCCCTATGGAGAGGTCCGTCATGGACCGAACCGTCGAGTCGATCCTCGTCGAATGGCGCGAGGCAGTGGCGAAGCGCGAGGACGTCATGTTCGACCCCATCCTCGAGGCCCGCATCGAGGATCTGCGGCTCGAACACGCCGCGGCGACTCGAAGCCCGTCGCGACGCAGGCAGAGGAGCTGGCGAGGCTGGGACCCGCCGAGGCCTGAGGCTGGCGGTCGCTATGCCGGCCGGCGCCATGCCGACGAGTCCGGCGCTGATCCGCCACAGGCGGCTCGCGGCCTCCTCGTCGTATGACTTGCCGTTCGAGGCCTTGGGCTTGCTGTTCACGAAGTACGTGCCCGTGATGCCTTCGACCGCCGGCGAAGACGCAAGGTAGATCGATGTTGCTGCGCCCTGACTTGGTGACTTCATGAACGGACGCACGAACGGCACGATGACCTTGAAGATCCGCGAGGGATCCTCGGCGCCGAAGGCCGTGTTGACCACACCTGGATGCAGCACAGTGGCGGTCACACCGGTGCCTTCGAGCCGGCGAGCCAGCTCGTAGGTGAACATCACACTGGCCAACTTCGACTGGTTGTAGGCCGTCTCGCCGGAGTAGACGCGCTCGCCCTGCAGGTCATCGAAATCGATCGTTCCCATCGACTGGGCACCGGATGAGACGGTGACCACGCGTGCCGGCGCGCTCGCCTTGAGGCGCTCCAACAGGAGGTCGGTGAGGAGGAACGCGGCGAGATGGTTCACCGCAAACGTGTGCTCCAGGCCGTCAGCGGTCACGTGGCGAGTCGCCCAGAAGCCACCGACGTTGTTGACCAGGACATCGAGGCGCGGATACGCTATCGAGTACCGCTCGCGGCGAGCCGGCGGACCTCAGCCTGGGACGACAGGTCTGCGCCGAACGCGTCCACACGCGGGCTCCCGCTCGCACGCCGGATGTCGACGGCAGCCTCCTCGACACGCGCCAGATCCCGGCCGGTGATCGCCACGCGGGCGCCGAGAGCGGCGAGTCCGATCGCCGTCGCCTTCCCGATGCCGCCGGTACCGCCGGTGACGACCACGGTCTTGCCCGCCATCGATGCAGTGTCGTGAACCATGGTCGACCCCCTGTCCCAGCGTGAGAAGCGCCGGCGATCGCCGGCACCATGCGGACGCCGCTCGCCTGGTGACCAGCTTAGACGCGGTGTCGAGAAATGCCCTTCGCCTAGCGCGTCACGTGCTCAGGGCGCCGAGCTCGAGCTGCGTCCTGCCCACCGACTCGGGCTGCGACATCGGGCCGGTCGACCCGGCGCGCAACGCCGACCCGAGGCTCCAGGGTCGCTGGCGCGCTGACCCGTCGCGGCCGCCTTACCGATCGAGCGGTGTCGCCAAAGGCCCGCTGGGCGTCGATCCACCCTCGTCCGGAGTCCCAGAAATACGGGCTCCGGCCCACGCCGTGACGCTCGGCAAATCGCTCCCATGCGTCGCACCATCGCTCCGCGTCGTCTCGGTCGATCGCCAGATCTCGAGTCATGCTCTCGGATCGCGGCGTCACGGGCCGCTTCGGTCGTCTCCCCCATCTGCAAGGTCCTCACCTTCGCTCCGGCCATCAGCTCGTGGGGCATGGCCCAACGAGGCTGAGCGCACCGGACAGGGGGTCAAGGTCCGGCGCTGCGATGCATCCCGTGATCGTAGGAAACGACGCTCGATGCGGCGCGTTAGGGCAACGCACGTGCTGCGATGCACCTGAAATGCACGGACTGCCGCTCAAGCCGCCGGAATGGCTCGCTGCCCGTCGCGGTCGCGCCGCTAGATGTCGCCTGGATACCGCCCCAGCATCTGCTCGAGCTCGGCGGCCGTCATGGGCCGGCCGTTCCGTTTGCGCCACTCCTCCTCGACCCCGGCGATGAACTCAACCCGGAGTCGGCGGTTCATGTGGCGCTGCCAGTCAGCTGGATCGACCGGGCGGGTCGGGCGCTTGACCTTCATCGGCGTCAAGGGTACCGCCTCCGAGGACGTCACAAGACGTCACCTGGGAGCTCTCCGGACACGGAAGAACCGGCCAGAGGGCCGGTTCGTTCGGCAATACTGGTCGGGGCGGCCGGATCTGCACCGACTACGGATCAGACTGAGCGTCTGCGTCACCGCACCTGGATCGACCTGCGCGCTCCGGCCGCTCGATCATCGCGCGACGGGAACCGGGATGCCGAGTTCGCGGCCGGCCGACGCCTTGCGCGCCTCCATCCGGGCGCCGAGGTCGTCGAGCTCCGCGGCGTCGAAGACCTGGCGGGCCTGGCGGAACATCTCGCCTTCCTCTTCCTGGATGTGGTGCTCGATGTTCTCCTTCATGACCAGGGCCTTGGCGCCCCACGTCTCGTCGCTGACGTCGAGCCGTTCGAGCTCGCCCATCAGGACGTCGACGACGTGGTGCTCCTCGTACCCCTCGAGGACGATGTCTTCGGCCTTCGGGTGAGCCTTCAGCTCGGGATAGAAGATCTCCTCCTCGACGATCTCGTGGAGGGTCAGCTCGCCCTTGATCGTCGCGAACAACTCGGTCCGGGTCTTGATCCCACGTTCCGTCGTCGACTCGAGTTCGGCGAGCAGTCGCTTGACCTTCTTGTGGTCGGCCTCAAGCAATGCGATGGCGTCCACGGCGGATCCTCCCCTGTGTGTCCGGTCGGGTGACGGAGCGGCGGCCGAGTGGCCGCCCTCCGGACAGCGGGCCGGCGACGGAGCCAGCCAGGTCCCGAACGTCGGCTGGGGGCGACGTCGAGCCGTGCTCATGGTGGTGCCCACGGAACCCCATCTCGATGACACCGTCCGGACATACCGTCTCAGATGTCTTGCGTCAGGAACGGAGGCATGTACGCGAGAGCCCGACGAGGTCTGTAAGCCTTCTGTCGCGTCCCTTGATGCCCTGCACATGTGGTGGCCGTAGGGTGGCGCCATGGACGGCACCACCGATCAGGATGATCGGGAGCGACTGCAGGACCTGCACGACCTGCACGAAGCGTCATCGCGACGCATGCGGCTACCCCGGGGGACTCCGGAGTACGAGGAAGCCGTCGCCGAGGAGCAGCGGATCATCGAGCGGATCCGCACGTGGGCGTCAACGATCCCGACCGATCCCGATAGGTCCCGCAGGACGACGCTCCTGGTTCGCCGGAACCTGTCCGTCCCTACCTATCGGCCGGCCGCTCGATCGCTCGCATCTCGATACCGGACGTGCGCCTCAGCCTCCGATACCTCGGCCATCGCGAGCTCCGTTTCCGCCTCGGCCGCGTCGCCGATCGTCGACTGAGCGACCACCTTTGCCGCGATCGCGGTCTTGGCCGCCGACTGTTCGGCCAAGGTCATCGACTCCAGGGCGGCCTTGGCCGCTTCGGCAGTCGCTTGCGCAGCTTCGACAGCATCGGCCGCGGCCTGTGCAGCCGCTTCGGCCGCGACGCGCCCACGCCGTGCGACCGCGACGACTCGTTCGGCTTCGCGCCAGTCCTGGAGCGCCTCCGCCGTCGTCGGCTGTTTGGTGCGGTCGGTCGAATCTGCATCCATCGGTAGAGCATAGACCGAGCGAGGCCCGTCACGTGCGGGCCTCGATCGGGGCGGCGCCCGATCCTGACGGGCGCTGACGTTCACCCGCCCAGCCCTTCAGTCGCCGATCACCCGCACCTCCGCCGGCGTCGGCAGCTTGTGCCACCAATGGGCGAAGCGCCCTTGGTAGACCCGCGGATCCCGATCGGCGAGAAATGCGATGAGCGACTTGGCCTCGGCATCCAGGCCCGCCCAATCGTCATCGGAGAGACGATGGAACGCGGTCGCCTCGATGCCCTTCTCGACCGGCCGCCAGACCCCGGCCACGAAGCCGTCGACGAGCAGCGTCGGCAGCACATCACCGTTGTTGCGCATGACCACGGTGCGGTACTCGGGCGGCACGATCCGGGCCCGGTCCTTATACGCGAGGAGCACGCTGTCCCACATCGGCAGCAGCCGCGGCGGCGCCTGCGTGTCCTCCGGTGGCATCAGGCCATCCGGGATGTCGTACAGGGTCGCGCCGCCCGGGCCCCCGAAGCGGACCAGCTCGTCACGGAGTGACTCGAGCGCTTCCTTTACCGGCGGCCGGTAGATGGTCCCGAACTGGGCGATGTCCGCCATCGTCGCGGGCCCGAATCCCTCGAGGTATCGGCGGACCAGCGACCGAACCGAGGCCGCGGCGTCACCCGGGCGCGCCTGGCTCCGCGTTCCGACATAGTACGGCCGAGCGCCGAACGCCCACGGGCCCCCGGTCGTGGCATGCACGAATGGCCCATACTGGCGGAGGGCCCACCAGATCCGCGGTTTCGGCGTCCGAAGCGCGCATCGAGCCAGCGCTCCACGTCCGTGTTCATCCGGGGCGACGCCGTGAACTCGAGCAGCTCGGGGACGAGGGCATCCGTGTCCTCGATCGAGACGCCCTCGCTCCTGAATTGGCGATCGTACAGGCGAGCCGCTCGGAGCGTCGCCTGCATCGCCTCATGGAAGGCCGGGTAGTCGTCGGCGGCAACGGCGTGTAGCGTGATCCGCATCAGCTGGCTTTCACGACGCCCTGCTCGGCGAAGGTGGCGTCGAGGTCCGCGGGATCGAACGGATCGAGCCGATCCCACAGCGCGATGTACGGGGACGCAGGCTCCTGCGCCTGAAGTGCGACCAGGCGATGGACCGCGTCGACGACGTCGAATGGCTCGCGTCGCAACAGGAGCTGCCGAGCGAGCGTCGCTCGGTTGAGCTGTCGAGCGGAAACGTGCATGCGCGAATGGTGACGCATGCGCGCGTTGGAGCGCGTCCTCAGCCGACGACCCTCCGTCGATCTCTCGCGGAGGGTCGTGTCACGTTCGGGATTGCTTGGGGCGGCCGGATCCAGCTACAGCGCGACCACGACCGATCCCGTCAGCAACAGCTCGAGGACGTAGTTTCGGGGTCGATCGTCGACGCGCCCTTCGAACCATGGTCGGGCAGCGCGGATCGGGACCTGAGACGCGGATGCAACACTCGGCTCCGGGTGGCGGCTCTGGCTGGTGGAGGTGCATCGCTACGTTATGACCGGGGTGTCATGCATCCGATCCTGGTCATCAACCCGCGCAGCGACACAGCGTTCGTCGACCATGTCAACGCGGAGCTGGTTGGGGTCCAGCGACCGGAAGACTTGGCGAAGCGACTGCGTGCCCGGTACCCCGACGTGGTTGTCCGCCCGCGCGACCTGAGTTCCGAGCCTGTCGCGGTATGGTATGTCTTCCGAGACGGTCACTGGACCTCTGAGAACGTCCGGCGAGGAGGGTGACTTGGACGAGCGTGAGGATGCCATCCAGGCGACGGCCGAGGATCTGATCGCCAACGCCGACGAGCTCAAGGCGATCGAGCAGAGAAAGCGGCGCTGGACGCCGAGATCCCGGCCGATGAGCTCGCAGTCGACGCCGAGCTCCTGACCAAGCAGATGGCAGCCAAGGCCACCGGCACAACGCGAGATCGCCGCCGAGTAGGAGAACGGCCCTCTTGATTTCAGCTCGGCTCGCGCCGCAGATCACTGGCCGCATCCTTGAGGAGCAACGCCGCTTCGCCCGCCGAGATGGCATGCGCGACGCCTGAGTGGGTCAATTCTTGGAACGCTTGCGCAAGACCGTCGCACGCACGCTGAGCGGCTGCCTGCTCGGGTGAGCCTTCCGGCAGCGTCGCCGCCAAGCGCTCCGCTCGACGCCATGCCGCCATGATCTCGGCGACGAGTTTCTGCACCCGGAAACCCCCAGTAGCCGCCAACCCCCCGGCGCCCGAGTGTAGCCCGAAGTCGCGCGTGCGCAACACACATCGTCGACAATCCCGGCGCTAAGCTGCGCGAGCGCCAAGGTCGAGGGCCGGCCGTGGCGACTCCTTGGTGAGGAGACGGATGGCCGTGGCGCGGCGCGAGCCCTGGCGTGGGCCTCGCACGATCTAGTCGCCTGGACCAGGACGCCGCTCCCAGGCTCCCGTGGGCCGGCGCAGTACGTGCAGGCTGCGACGCACCAGCCTGGACACGACATTGCCGTCGGCTGGCACGAGCAGCAGAGACGGGGCCGACATGAATCAGCAACGACGGAATCGATTCCGGCGACTCGCCGAAGACGCATCGACGCCGACCGAGGCGATCGCAGAAGGCCCAGCAGGCGTTCTCGGCGTCGTCGGCACGTGGGACGCCACAGGCGATACCCTCACGGGTTCGACGTATGGGAGCTCAGAGGGCTCTACGCATTGATGGCATCAATACCGGCCTGAGGGCCGGTTTCGTGCGGAAGTTATGGTCGGGGCGGCCGGATTTGAACCGACGACCACCAGTCCCCCAGACTGGTGCGCTACCAGACTGCGCCACGCCCCGACAGGCGGCCCAGTCTAGCACCGTCGGCCGCCGACACCGGACGAGCCTCGCGGTGCGCCGCGATCAGCGTGCCTCGATCCGCGCCCCCAACCGATCGAGCCAGGCGTCGACGTCGGCGAGCTCGTCCTTCGACTCGCGCGCCAGCAGGTCGACCAGGCAGCGCTGCACGCTCTTGCCCTCGAACAGCGCGCGATGGACCTCCCGCGCGATCGGCATCTCGGTCCCGTGGCGCTCGGCCAGGGCGAGCGCCGCATCCACCGTGTACGCGCCCTCGGCCGTGCCGGGCAGCGTCGCCTCGATCTCGACCCACGACCGGCCCTTCGCCAGCTCCTCGCCGAGTCGATGGTTGCGCGACAGCCGGGAACCGCACGTCGCGACCACGTCGCCGATCCCCGCCAGGCCGGCGAACGTGAGCGGGTTGGCCCCGACCGCGATGCCCAGCCGCATCATCTCGGCCAGCCCGCGGGTCATGAGGCCGGCCTTGCCGTTGTCGCCGAAGCCGAGGCCGTCGGCCGCCCCGGCGGCGATCGCGACGATGTTCTTGAGCGCCCCGGCGAGCTCGACCCCGAGGATGTCGTGGTTGACGTAGAGCCGGAAGCGGCGCCGGGCGATCCGCTCCACGAGCCGCTGGGCGAGCTCGGGGTCCGTGGCCGCGATCACCGCTGACGCCGGCAGGCCCCGCGCGATCTCGGCCGCGAGATTCGGCCCGGACAGCGCCGCGACGGCGGTCGGCGGGCGACCCGAGGCATCGGCGATGACCTCGCTCATCCGCAGCAACGAGCCGCGTTCCAGCCCCTTCACGACGGACAGCACGTCGGCATCGGGGGCGAGGTGCGGCGCCGCGCCGCGCACGACCTCCCGCAGGTGGGCCGACGGCGCCGCGAAGATCACGAGGTCGGTGGCATCCGTCGAGGCGCGTGACGTCGGCCGTCGGGATGACCGAGGCCGGCAGGTCGACCCCCGGCAGGCGTGTCTCGTTCCGGCCCGTGGCCGCGATCCGTGCCGCGGTCTCCGGGGAGTGGCAGACCAGGAGGACGGGCTCGACCCGGGCGATGAGCCGCGCGAGGGTGGTCCCCCACGCACCGGCTCCGACGACCGCGACCCGCGGCGGTCCGGCGGCGGCTCGCGCCATCACCGGGCCGCGGCTGGGCCGGTCCGCTCCATCAGCGCGACCGCGGCGGCTTCGACTTGCCTCGTCCGGATCCGCCGGCGCCGACCGGACCCGCCACGCGCCGGACGGGCTTCGCGGCGGCCGCTCCCCGGCCCTTCTTGCGGCGCGGCAGCTTCACCGACGTCCGGTCGCGGAACACGAGCCGGATCGGCGTCCCGTCGAACCCGAACGTCTCGCGCAGCCGGTTCTCGAGGTAGCGCCGGTAGGAGAAGTGCACCGATGACGCATCGGAGGCGAAGAACACGAACGTCGGCGGCGCGATCGCGGCCTGCGTCGCGTAGAACAGCTTCGGGCGCTTGCCACGGAACGGCGGCGGCGGTGTCCGCTCGGTCGACGACGTCAGCAGCCGGTTCAGCTCGCCGGTCGAGACCCGCCGGCGTCGCTCGGCCCAGATATCGATGGCGAGCTCGAGCACGCGGCCGACGCGTTGCCCGGTCTTCGCGCTGATCGACACGATGGGCGCGAAATCGATGAACGGGACCTCGTTGCGGATCCATTCGATGTACTGGTCGAAGGTCCGGTCGGTCTTGTCGGCCACCAGGTCCCACTTGTTGACGGCGATGACCAGGCCCTTGCCCTCGTCGATGGCGTAGCCCGCGACATGGGCGTCCTGCGACGTCAGGCCCTCGACGGCATCGATCACGAGCACGGCGACGTCGGCACGCGACAACGCGCTCAGCGCCCGCAACGTCGAGTAGCGCTCGGCCGCCGATCCGGAGGCGACCTTGCCGCGGCGCCGGATGCCGGCCGTGTCGATGAGCACGATCTCGCTGCGGCCCCAGGCGAGCCGCGTGTCGATCGCGTCCCGCGTCGTGCCCGGGATCTCCGACACGATCGCCCGATCCTCGCCGAGGAGCGCGTTGAGCAGGCTCGACTTGCCGACGTTCGGGCCGGCCCACGAACGCGATCGCGGCCGGGGCGCTGGTCTCGGCCTCCGCGGCGATCGCCGCATCCCAGCGCGCCGCCTCGGCTGCGAGCGCGTCGGGCGTGGCGTCCTCGTCGGCGCCGTCGCTCTCGTCGCCGTCCGCTCGGTCGCCTTCCTCGGGTTCGGCCACGACGAACGGCTCCAGCCGGCCCGCGGCGACCTCGTCGGCCCATGCCTCGGCCTCGGCCTCGCGCGCCTTGCGCGCCAGCTCCTGCTCGGTCTCGGGCGGCAACGCCCACACGATCGCGTCGAGCAGGTCGCCGGTCCCGCGGCCGTGCGACGCGGAGATCGCGTACGTCTCCTCCCAGCCGAGCGCGTGGAACTCCATGCCCTCGAGCTCGCGCTTCTCGTTGTCGGCCTTGTTCACGGCCACGATGACCGGGGCCGTGGCGCGGCGCAGCAGCTCGGCCGCCTCGGCGTCGGCGGGGGTCATGCCGGTCGCGGCGTCGACCACCAGCACGATCACGTCGGCCTCGTTGATCGCGAGCCTGGCCTGCTCCTGGACCCGGGCCTCGATGGAGTCGTTCGGGTCGACCTCGAGGCCGCCGGTGTCGACGAGCACGAAGCGTCGTCCGTTCCACTCGGCGTCGCCGTACAGCCGGTCACGGGTCGTCCGCGCGCGGTCCTCGACGATGGCCGTCCGCGAGCCGATGATCCGGTTGAAGAGCGTGCTCTTGCCGACGTTCGGACGGCCCGACGACGGCGACGACCGGAAGCGCGCCACCGAGGCGCGTCGACGCGGCGGTCGTCTCTGAGCGCGGGCTCCGAGGCCCGCGGCGATGCCCCTGCTAGCCATCGGTCCAGAGCCACGGTCAGGCGGCGCCCGAGGTCGGTCGCGCGCTGACGGGTGGCAGGGACGTGGTCCGACCGGCCGGGGTCGCCGCGCGCTCGAGGGCGGCACCCGCCAGCTCGTCGGCCCTGGCCGCGACGTCGGGCGTCCCGCCGATCTCGAGGATGCGCTGCGCGACGTCGCGCAGGTCCTCGATGGGGGTCGAGGTCCCACCGGTCACGCCGACGATGCGCGGGCCGTCGAGGATCGACGGCATCGGTCAGGTCGCGGACACTCTCGATCTGGACGGCCGGCGTGCCGGCGATCTCGCACAGCCGCGTGAGCTCCTTGGTGTTGGCGCTCGACCGGCCACCCGACGACGACCATGAGGTCGACCTCGGCGGCGGTGTCCATCGTGTCCTGCTGGCGGCGGATCGTGACCGGGCAGACGGTGTTCACGATCTTGAGCTCGTGGGCGCGACCGACCATGAACGCGGCGAGCTTCTCGAACTTCCAGGGCGGCTGGGTCGACTGGCTGATGAGTGCCATGCGCTTCTTGCGCGGGATGGCCGCCTCCCACTCCTCCTCGTCGTCGACGACGATGGCGTCGGGGGCGAAGCCGAGCATGCCGACGACCTCGGCGTGCTTGGGGGTTCCCAGGAGCACGATCGTGTACCCCTCGTCGACGAGCTTCGTCAGCTCGCGATGCTCCTGGATGACCCACGTGCAGGTGCCGTCGATGACCTCGAGGCCGCGTGCTTCGGCGCGCTGCATGACATCGGGTCGTACGCCGTGGGCGCGGATGACGACCGCTGCACCGTGATCGACGTCGTCGAGGGTCTCGACCGTCTGGATGCCGAGATCCTGCAGATCCCGCACGACACCCTCGTTGTGGACGACCTGGCCCAGGGTATGCGTCGCCTTCCCGGCGGCCGACGCCTCCTTGGCCTTGTCGATCGCTTCGCGGACGCCGTAGCAGAACCCGGTGCGCTTCGCGATGCGGACTTCCTGGATCGTTCCCACGATCCGATTATCGCACGGGGCCCTCGTTCTCCCCGTAGACGCCCCGCATGGACGCGGGCAGCAGCGCCGCGATCGCACGCATGATCCGCTCGGTCCCGGCCGCGCTCGCGGCGCGTCGCTCCGCGCCGCTCCCGGGCACATCGAGCGTGAACGGGCGCCCGACCCGCATGACCACCGACCCACCCGGATGCGGCAGCCGCTGGCCACGCGGCCACACGCTCGGGGTGCCGGCGATGCCGACCGGCAGGATCGCGGCACCGGTCCGCAGCGCGAGGATCGCGGCACCGTCCTTGGCCGCCTGGAGCACGCCGGTCGGGCTGCGCGTCCCCTCGGGGAACACGCACAGGACGTGTCCCTCGTCGAGCACGCGCCGTGCCGCGCGGAAGGCCTCGATGTCGGCGGCGCCGCGCTCGATCCCGATGACCGCGTTCTGGGCGATCCACCAGCCGAAGACCGGCCAGTCGAGCGCCTCCTGCTTGCCCAGCCAGTGGATCCGCCGGCCGAGCGCGGGCGTGAGGAACGACCCGATCAACGGCGGGTCCGCGTTCGAGATGTGGTTCGAGGCGATGATCAACGGCCCGCTCGACGGGAGGTCCTCGAGGCCCACGAGGCGGATCCGCGCCATCGAGCGATAGATCACCCGGCCGACCCCGTCCGTCGCCCGGATGAGCCAGCCCGGGTCGTCACGCAGCGGCGTCTCGCGCCGTTTGGCGGGTGGCGGTGCGGGCGGTGTGGTGTCGTCGGGGTGGTGGTCACGGCAGCCGGCCGAGCGGTCAGGACTGCGGCGCAGCGGCGGAGGCGGCACCGCGCCGTGCCTCGGCATCGCGGATCGTGCCGACGACCGCCGCCACGGTCTCCTCGAAGGTGTTGCCGTCGGTCGTGATGATCCGTGCGTCCTCCGGCACCCGCAGGGGCGCCACGGCGCGATGCGCGTCCAGGTCATCGCGGCGGCGCAGGGCCGCGAGGATCTCGGCGCCGGCCCGGCTGTCCGGCTCGAGGCCGCGCTCCTCGGCACGACGGCGCGCGCGCTCCTCGACCGACGCGTCCAGGTAGATCTTGAGGTCGGCATCGGGCAGGACGACCGTGCCGATGTCGCGGCCGGCCATCACGATGCCGCCGTCCGCGGCAAGCGCCCGCTGGCGGGCGAGCAGGGCCTGGCGGACCTCCGGCACGGCCGAGACGGACGACACCGCGGCATCGACCGCGGGTCCGCGGACGTCGGCGGTGTGATCGACGCCATCGACCGTGACGTGGGCCAGGCGACCCTGCGCGTCCGGTACGAGCTGGACCTCGTCGACGAGCCCCACGAGGCCGACCGGATCGTCGACCTCGACCCCGCGCGCCTCGGCAAGCCAGGTCACCGCGCGATACAGCAGCCCCGTGTCGCAGAACCGATAGCCGAGCTCGCGCGCCGCTGCCGCGCCGACGCTGCTCTTGCCCGACGAGCCCGGCCCGTCGAGGGCGACGATCAGTCCATCCATCCCGCGAAGGATAGCGGTCAGTCGGCCGCCGGCTTCGACCGGCCAGCCGCCGGATGCGCGCGACCGACCGGCCCCCGCGCCGAGTCCGCGGACCTCGGGTGCCTTCAGCGGGCGGATGGCGCCGCTGTGCAGGCCGTCGATCCGGACCGGCCCGATCCGGACGCGGACGAGCCGCTGGACCGGCGCGCCGACCGCCCCGAACATGCGCCGCAGTTGCCGCTTCCAGCCCTGCTCGAGGGTGGCGCGATACCAGGTCAGCGCCGGTGGACGCGGTCGCAGCAGGTCCTCGAGGCGCTCGACCTCGATCTGCGTCATCGGCCGGAGCCCGCGCAGCTCCGCGAGGCCCTCGTCGAGGGCGATCCCGTCACGCAGCGCCGCCACCTGGGCGTGATCGAGCGGCGTCGCGAGCCCCAGCGCGTACTCGCGCTCGACGCCGTGGCGCGGGTGCAGGACGCGCTCCGACCACCCGCCGTCGTTGGTGAGCAGCAGCATCCCCTCGGAATCCTGGTCCAGGCGGCCCACCGGGTACAGCCGGGTCCCGTCGGGCACCAGCGCGGTCGGCACGAGGTCGAGCACGGTGGTGGCGGCATGGCGATCGCGCGTCGTCGACGTCACCCCGGCCGGCTTGTGGAGCAGCAGGTACGCCATCGCGGCGGAGGCGCCGATGAGCCGCCCGTCGACGGCGATGATCGCGCGCCCCGGATCGACCTGCATGCCGACGGTCGCGACCTTGCCGTCGACGGTCACGCGACCGGCCGCGATGAGCGTCTCGGACGCGCGCCGGGACGCGACACCCGGACGCGGCGAGGACCTTCTGCAGTCGTTCGGCCGGCATCAGGAGCCGGGATCTGCGGGGCGACGCGTCGTCGGCGTGGCACCGGCGGCGCGGCTGGCGGCCCGGCGTCGGTCCCCGCCTCGTCGCCTGCCGCATCGGCGAACAGCGACCCGGTCACCGGCTCGCCACCCTCCTCCGCCATCCGCGCGGCCACGTCGACGTCCAGCGGCGGGAGCTCCTCCAGGCTGGTGAGCCCGAACCGTTCGAGGAACTCGAAGCCGGTGCCGTACAGGAACGGTCGTCCGGGCGCGTCCGAGCGCCCGAGCTCCACGATCAGGCGGCGATGGAGCAGGGTCCGCATCGTGTAGTCGGAGTCGACCCCCCGGATCCGCTCCACGGCCGACTTCGTGACCGGTTGGCGATACGCGACGATCGCGAGGGTCTCGAGCGAGGCCGGCGAGAGCCGCACCGCCTCCGCACCCACGTACCGGGCGACGAGCGCGCCACCCTCCGGCGCGGTCGCCAGCTCCACGCGGTCGCCGTCGGTGAGCAGCCGCACGCCGCGGTCGCGCAACGACACCTCGAGGTCGCCCAGCAGGGCGTCGACGGCGTCACGATCGATCCCGGCCAGCGTCGCGATCTCGCGGCGCGCCAGCGGGCGTTCGGCGACGAACAGCAGCGCCTCGAGTGAGGCCTCGGTGAGCCCGATCGCGGGGCGATCGAGGTCGGCTGGGGCGTCCGCGGGCGCGTCCGTGGGCCGCCGTGGCCGCCGCACCGATGGCGGCGTCGTCGGCCGCGTCGATCGGTGTCTCGTCGCCGGCCGCCACGGGGGCCTCGTCGTCGATCATGCGAACGACGCCATCGACTCGTCGAGCGGGCTGTCGTCCGGATCGACCGCCGGCAACCCGGCCGCGACGCGTTCCTCCGCCGTCGTCGCGCGGGCGACGATCGGTCCCCACGGTGTCGCCTGCTCGACCACGATCTCGCGGCGCTTCATGAGCTCGAGCATCGCGAGGAACGTCACGCTGATGACCACGCGGTCCCGGACGCCGGCCAGCAGCTCCTGGAGCACGACCGTCGGTGCGTCGCGCAATGCGGCGCGGATGATCGCGGCGCGCTCCGTGAGCGTGATCATCCGGGGCACGACCTCGGGCGGGATCTCCGGCGGCGGCGCGATCGTCGCCAGGTGGGCCAGCGCGGCCACGAGCCGGGCCGGATCGATGGGCGGTGCGTCGGCCGGGCGGGCACCCGCCAACCCCGATGCCCGTGCCGCGGCCGGTTCGCGGCGGAACAGCCCGATCCGGACGAGCGCCCCATCCGCCAGCCGCAGACCGGCGTCCCGATGCGCCCGGTAGAGGATCAGCCGCGCGCGCAGCTCGGCCTCGGGATCGATGCCCTCGTCGAGGTCGGTGCCGGTCACGTCGGTCGGTGGCCGGCGGGGCAGCATCGCCCGGCTCTTGATCAGGATGAGCTGCGACGCGACGGCCACGAACGCGCTGACATGCCCGATGCGGTCCGTGTCCAGCGTCGCGAGCGCGTCGAGATACGCGTCGGCGAGCCCGCCGAGCGGCACGGTCAGCACGTCGAGCTGGCGCGCCTCGATGAGCGAGAGCAGCAGCGCCAGCGGGCCGTCGAACGTGGCCACCTGGACCTGGGTGGCGGTCTCGGGTCGACGCCCGGCACCGAACTGGACGGCGGGCGCCGTGGCCGGCGCGCAGCCGGTGCGGTCGCTGGCGGGGTCGGGGCCATGACCGGCACGCCGACGACGCGCTCGGTCATCTCAGTTCGCCTCATCGGCGAGCTGGAGCAACCGGCCATCGACCGGATCGATCGGGGCATCCTGGTGGCGGATCAGCTCGACGGTCCGAGTCGAGCAGCCCGCGACCGTCGCCAGGTCGGCCGACGTCGCGGCGTGGTCGCGCAGCCGCGCCAGGGCGATCCGGTTGCCGGGCACGATGCCGGCGAGCGTCCAGACCCAGGTCCCGTACGCCTGCCCCAGCGAGTACGCCACCCGGGGCGACGACACCGGTCAGGCCCTTGCCCGCGTCGTGGAGCAGGCCCGCGAGCAGCACGTCGGGGTCGCTGACGCCGTCGGTGCGGAGGGTCGCCACGACATCGAGGCCGTGGCGTCGATCGGCGACATGCATCGTGTCGTAGAGCTCCAGTTGGGATGGGGTCAGCCAGCCTGCCAGCTCCGCCCGCTCCGCGGGCGCCACGCGGGCCCGCAGGTGCGCCCGGAACTGGCGGACCTTAGACGCCCACCAAGAGCGAGAAGAGGCCATCGATGATCGGGAAGACGATGCGCCCGCCGATCGACTGTCCCGGCGGGAAGAAGAACAGGAACAGGATGAGGATGAAGCCGTACTGCTCCAGGACGGGCCGCCATTGCCAGACGGTCCTCGGCGGCAGGAACGCGAACAGCACCTTGGACCCGTCGAGCGGCGGGATCGGGACGAGGTTGAAGACCATCAGGATGAGGTTCAGGTTGATGAACATGACGAGCGTCTGGATGACGAGATCCGGGACCTGCACCGCGAGCGCCGGGTTGGCAAGGAGGTAGCGCAGCGGCAGGGCGGCCGCCGCGGCCATGATCAGGTTCGAGACCGGCCCGGCCGCGGCGACGAGCGCCTCGCCGCGATGGCCGCCGTCGAGGTTGGATGGATTGACCGGCGTCGGTTTCGCCCAGCCGAACCCGAACTGCCCGCCCGACGCGAGGAACGTCAGCGCCAGCAGCGTCCCGCCGAGCGGATCGAAATGGACGATCGGGTTGAGCGTCAGCCGACCGAACAGCTTCGCGGTCCCGTCGCCCAGCCGAAAGGCGACGAGCGCATGGGCGAACTCGTGGACGGGGAAGCCCACGAGCAGGAAGATCGCCACGGCGATCGCGACGGGCAGAAGCTCGTCAAGGTTCAAGCGGCACCTCGTGATGGGTCCCGCGTATCGTAGCCGGGCGACCGGTCACGGGCGGGAGCCCGGTCCGGCTCTGGGTCGGCGCGCGGTCGCGCGCGCGGTCGCCGTCGTCGCTACAGGCGCCCGAGCAGATCGGCCTTCTTGCGCTCGTACTCCTCGGAGCTGATCGCGCCCCGATCGCGCAGGTCGGCGAGGCTCGCGAGGGTGCGGGTCAGCTCGTCCGGGCTCAATGCCGCGTTCGGCGGGCTGCCCGGGATGGCCGTGGCGACCGTGTCGTCGCCGTCCGGGCGCGGCGGGCGCCGTGGCGGCGGCCGCGACCGGTGCCGCGCGCCGCAGGGGCGGCTGCCGCCGCGGCCACGGGAGCGCCGGTGATCGCCCGGAACGGCTCGTCGCCCTGGTTGCCGCCCGAGACCTCCATCTCGTACTCGTGCTTCGCGTCGAGCATCGCCTTCTTGAACTCGATCGGTCGGCGGATCATCCGGAACTCCGAGATCGCGGCCTCCGACGCGGTCAGCACCTTGAGATCGCCGAAGCCGAGCGCCCGGCCGAAGATCGACTGGGTCAGGACCGCGTCGTTGATCTTCTCGAGCGAGCTGTCGACCGCCCGCTTGTTGACCACGCCCTCGACCTGGATGACCCGCCAATTCGTGACGACGTACTCCTGGCTGATGTAGCGCAGCGTCGTCCAGATCAGGAGCGCCAGGCCGCCGATGAACAGCGCGGCCGTCACCCAGCCGAGGATCATCCGGATCGTGCCCGACGTCGCCGTCGGGCGACAGGCCGCCGCCCAGGAAGAAGAGCACGACGGCGAGGACCACGGCGAGGATCGTCCACTTCGCGCCCCACACGAAGACCCACCAGTGCTGCTTCTCGCGGTGGACGACCCGTTCGCCCTTCGAGAGCAATCCATCGGCGTACGTCATGCTCGCGTGATCTCCCTTCTCGATCAGGCTCGCGGATGGGCGCGACGGTAGACGTCCCGGATCCGTTCCCCGGTGAGGTGCGTGTAGAGCTGGGTCGTGGAGATACTCGCATGCCCGAGCAACTCCTGGACGACCCGCAGGTCGGCGCCGCCTTCGAGCAGATGCGTCGCGAACGAGTGCCGGAGGGTGTGCGGGCTGACCCGGCCGCGCAGCCCCGCGCGCTCCGGCTGCCGCGGTCACGGCGGCCCACGCCTGCTGCCGCGCGAGCCGCCGACCCCGGTCGCCGAGGAACAACGGGCCGCCGCGCAGGGGTTCGACGTGCCCGAGGGCCAGCAACGGGCCGCGCGGCCCGTCCATCCACGCCGTCAGCCAGTCGAGCGCCACGTCCCCGACCGGCACGAGCCGCTCGCGATCGCCCTTGCCGATCACCCGCACGAACGCGCCGTCCATGGACAGGTCCTCGCGGTCGAGCCCGATCGCCTCGCTCACCCGGAGCCCGGCCGCGTAGAGCAGCTCGAGCAACGCACGATCGCGCACCCCGCGACTCGAGGCCGCCTCCAGGAGCCGGTCCACGTCATCGACGTCGAGCGTGTCGGGGAGCTGGCGCGACTGTCGCGGCAGGTCGAGGTGGGCCGCCACATCGACCGGGATCAACCCCTCGCCGAAGGCGAACCGGTAGAAGCCCTTGAGCGCCGCGGCACGACGCCGCAGGCTCGTCGGGGCGAGACCCGGGTCACCGGGTCGACCACGGCGCGTCCGCGCCGCGAGGTAGCCCACGACCGCATCCGGCGAACGGGCCCATCCGACGCGTGTCCCGCGCGCGGCCGCGAAATCCGACAGGTCGGAGCGGTACGCCCGGATCGTGGAGGGTGCCAGCCCGCGCTCGACGTCGAGATAGGTCAGGTAGTCGTCGATCGCGCGCTCGAGGGTGACGGTCGAGTCGGCGGCGGCCGCGGCCATCGTGGGCGGTCAGCCGTCCGCGGCAACGCCGAGCGGGCCGCCGCGCCACGCCTCGGCCCGGTCGAGCAGCTCGCGGGCGGACGCCAGCGCGGCAGCGTCGCCGGGGCCGCCGCCCAGCATCGCGGCGAGCTCCACCATGCGGCCCTCGTGGTCGAGCCGTTCCACCTCGGTGACGGTGCGCCCATCCCGTTCGCGCTTCGCGATCCGGTAGTGCGCGTCGGCGTGCGCGGCGATCTGCGGCAGATGCGTCACGCACAGCACCTGGTGGCGGCGGGCGAGCCCCCACAGGCTCCGCCCGACCGGGTCCGCGCTCCGGCCACCGATCCCGGTATCGACCTCGTCGAAGACGAGCGTCGGGGTCGCGTCGGCCTCGGCCAGGATGCGCTTGATCGCGAGCGCGACACGCGACAGCTCGCCGCCGGACGCGATCCGCGCGAGGGGCCGCGCGGGCTCCCCGGGGTTCGGCGCGAGGCGGTAGACGACCTGGTCGATCCCCGTGGCATCGAACGCCAGTGCATCCCCGTCGATCTCGACCGCCGGCCTCGCCGGCGGTGGCCACCCGCCGCCCCACCGCGACCTCGAACACCCCGGGCGGGAACCCGAGCTCCGCGAGCGCGGCGTCGACCGCCGAGCCCAGCTCGACCGCCGCCGCGGCCCGTGCCGTCGACAGCGCGGCCGCGGCCGAAGCGACCTCGGCCAGGCGCTCGCCGTCCTCGCGTTCGCGTCGGGCACGCTCCTCGTCGAGCCCGCGCAGCCGCTCGGCCTCGGCGTCGGCCCGCTCGCCGTGCGCGATGACCGCCGTCTCGTCGTCGCCGTACCGCCGGAGGAGGCCGTGGATGATCCCGAGACGCGCGTCGAGCTCCTCGAGGGCGCGCGGGTCGTGGTCGATGCCCTCGGCGAGCCGCCTGGCCTCATCGGCCACGTCCGCGATCTCCGCCTCCAGCCCGCCGAGCCGCTCGGCGAGCGCCTCGAACCGCGGATCGAGTCGTGCCAGCCCGCGCGCCTCGTTGAGCGCGATGGCCGTCGCGTCACGGGCGCCCGCGCCCTCGGCGGTCAGCGCGTCGTACAGCGTCGCGGCTCCCCGGGCGATCGCCTCGCCGTGCTGGGCGGCCGTCAGCCGCGCGCGGATCTCGTCCGCCTCGCCCGGCCGGAGGTGCGCCGCGGCGATCTCGGTCGCCTCGTGCTCCAGCAGGTCCAGCCGGCGGGCGACCTCGCGGGGATCCAGCGCGGCAGCATCCAGGGCCGCGCGGTTCGCGCGCCAGCGGTCGACGGCGCCGGCGACCGTGGCCCGAAGGTCGTCGTGCCCGCCGAACGCATCGAGCAGGTCGCGCTGCCAGCGCTCGTCGAGCAATCGACCCTGCTCGTGCTGGCCGTGGATCTCGACGAGCGGACCCACCTCGTCGGCGAGGCGCGCGGCGGTCACGGCCGCGTCGTCCAGGCGCGCCGTGGAGCGCCCGCTGGCGGCGACCTCGCGCGCCACGATGAGCGGCTCCGGCGTCCGATCGAACAGCGCCTCCACGCGGGCGGCCTCCGCCCCGTGCCGCACGAGCGTCGTGTCCGCGCGCGCCCCGAGCGCCAGCCCGAGGGCATCGATGAGCAGGCTCTTGCCCGCGCCGGTCTCGCCGGTGATGACGTTCAGGCCGGCGTCGAACGAGAGCCGCAGCCGATCGATGAGGGCCAGATCGACGACCGTGAGCTCGAGGAGGCGGCCGGTCATGACGGCAGCAGTTCCACCTTGTGGCGGAGCAGGTCCCAGAACGGCTGGGTGCCCTTCGGTTCGAGGAGCCGGATCGGGCGATCGACGGCATGGACCTCGACGACGTCGCCGACCGCGATCGGGAGGTCCTCGCGGCCGTCCACCGAGACGAGCGCCTCGTGCGCGTCGACGACGCGGCAGCGGACGACCTGCTGCGGGCTGACGACGACGGACCGGATCGCGGACAGGTACGCGGCGATCGGCGTCACGACGAGGTTCCGGCTCACCGGATCGACGATCGGGCCACCCGCCGAGAACGAGTAGCCCGTGGAGCCGGTCGGGCTCGAGACGACGAGGCCGTCCGCGATGAACGTCGCGAGGTGCGTGTCGTCGATGGAGACGTCGAGACGGCACACCCGGGCGAGCGAGCCGCGGGCGATGACGATGTCGTTGAGCGCCAGGTGCCGCTCGCTCTCCCCCACCCCGCCGCCGCGCAGGATCCGACCCTCGAGGACCATCCGCTCGTCGATCGTGTACTCGTTGGCGACGATCGCCTCCAGCACCGGCTCGAGATCGGCCGCCTCCACCTTGGAGAGGAAGCCGACCTTGCCGAGGTTGATGCCGAGCAACGGGACGTCGACCTCGGCGACCGCGCGGGCGGCGCGCAGGAACGTGCCATCGCCACCGAGGACGACGAGCGCGTCGGTGGACGGGAGCTCGCGCCGAAGCGCATCGAGGTCGCCGGCCTGCGCCTGCCACTGCTCGATGCCGCGCACGCGGCACCAGCCCGAGGCGCGGTCGCTCAGCTCCACCGCGGCCTCGATCGTCGGGTTGTACGCGAAGCCGATGCGGGTCGTCATGTGGCCGCCGTGCCGGGAGCCGCGACGCGTCAGCTCCGCGATCCGGTCGCCGATCTCGGCGCAGCCGGGACCGGGCGCCAGGTGCAGCAGGAACTCGCGGTTCCCCTCGGGGCCGAGGATCGGCGATGCGATCACGGCTCGCGCCCCGAGACCGTGCTCCGCCGCCGCGGCGACGATCCGCTCGAGCACCTCGCGATGGATCGCGCGGGTCACGCACGACGCCGTGATCGGTCCGGCCCTTGCCGGCCTCGAATTGCGGCTTCACCAGGGCGACGACCGGCGCGCCCGGTCCGAGCGTCGTCGCGATCGGTCCGAGGACCTTGTCGAGCGAGATGAACGACACGTCGACGACGGCAAGGTCGATCGGTCGTGGGAGTGTCGCGGCCGTGAGCGTGCGGGCGTTGACGCGCTCCAGCGACGTGACGCGGTCGTCGCGGCGGAGCGATTCGGCGAGCTGGCCGCGCCCGACATCGAGCGCGAAGACGTGCTCGGCGCCGCGTTGCAGCAGGACGTCCGTGAAGCCGCCGGTCGACGCCCCGACGTCGAGTGCCGTCATCCCCGCCGGATCGATCCCGAACGCGTCGAGCGCGGCCGCGAGCTTGTGGCCGCCGCGACTGACGTAGGGCTCGGGCGCGTCGACGCTGATCGCGACGTCCACGTCGATGAGGTCGCCGGCCTTGCGGTCCAGCCGCGCGCCGTCACCCGTGCCCACCCGGACCTTGCCGGCGAGCAGGAGCGCCTGGGCGCGGCTTCGCGTCTCCGCCAGGCCGCGATCCACGAGCAGCTGGTCGAGCCGAAGTCGCCCGGGCTTTGTCGTCGTTGCGGGGCTCACCCGCCTATCGTGGCACAGCCCGCTGCACCGGGACTCACCGCGCCTACGGCGAGCTCCTCGGCTCGGGACCGCTCCCGGATCGGCGTGCGGACGGCGGATCGGCATCGGGGTCCGGCGTCGAAGCCCGAGCGTCGGTCGCACGAGAGGCCATGGCCAGCCGCAAGGGGTCGCCGCGCTGCCGCGCGATCGTGAGGCCCACGACGCGCGAGATCACGAACGCGACGTACATCAGCCCCGCGACCTGTTCGATCATCACGATCGATCGCGCGTGCGGCAGGACCGGCGTGATGTCCGACAGGCCGACGCTCGTCAGGTTGGTGAAGGACAGGAACAGCAGCTCGAACCACGTCCGCGGCGCATCCGGGTCGAGCGCCGCCGTGAACGAGCCGGGCCAGACGACCTGGACGGCCGCGAACGCGTAGGCGAAGGCCCAGGCCACGACCGTGAAGGTCGCGCCGGTCGCCCACAGCTCGTCGGCCGTGACGAACCGATCCAGGAACATGTAGCTGATCAGCGCGAACGAGGTGTAGAAGTAGAACGCCGCATGGAGCGCGGATGACCAGAACACGACGGTCGCGTCGGATGGGAGGGCCGCCTCGAGGATGGTCAGCACGATGATCGGCAGGCCGAGCAGGACGGCGATCCACGTCAGGGCCGGAGTAGTCCGGACGGCCCGGACCGCCAGGAAGAGGACGATCAGGGCGAAGATCGAGAGCAGTGCCCGGCCGAGCGCCGACTCGTCCATGAACGGGTAGAGCAGCACGCCGACGAGCTGGACGACCAGGAGCACCGCGGATGGGCGACGCCACAGGCGCGCCGTCGTCGCGGCGGGGCCGGTGGCGGTCATCGATCGGTCAGGCGACGCCCGACGCCGGAACGCCCGGCTGTCAGCCCGAGCAGCGCGACCGTCTCGCGCACCTGGGCGGCGAGGCCGTCGGCGTCCAGGCGCAGCACGCGACGGAGATCCGCCACGGACCCGTGGTCCACGAACCGGTCGCCCGGGATGCCGACGATCCGCAGCCCGACCTCCCGGTAGGCCGGATCGGCCAGACGCGCCTCCTCGAGCAGCTCGAGGACGCCACTGCCGAACCCGCCGGTGACGACGCTCTCCTCGAACGTCACGACCAATCGCTTGCCGCGCGCGGCGTCCAGGATCAGCTGGCGATCCAGCGGCTTCGCGAACCGGGCATTCACGACGCCGACCGACCAGCCCTCGGCCGTGAGGATGTCGGCCGCCTCCATGACCCGCGCGACGATGGGCCCGAACCCCACGAACAGCAGGTCGCGGCCTTCGCGCATCGTCTCGGCCTGGCCGATCGGCAGGATCGCCGGCTCGATCGGCGGCAGCCCGAAGCCCGCGTCGCGCGGGTAGTGGAGGGCGAACGGGTGGTCCTGGGCGAGCGCGGTCCGCAACAGCGAGCGCAGCTCCTGCTCGTCGCGCGGCGCGGCGATGACGAGGTTCGGCAGCTGCCGCTGCGCGGGCAGCATGAACATGCCCTGGTGGCTCGTCCCGTCCTCGCCGACGAGGCCGGAGCGATCGACCGCGATCAACACCGGCTGGTCGTTCTGGCAGACGTCGTGGACGGTCTGGTCGAAGGCGCGCTGCAGGAAGGTCGAGTACAGCGCCACGACGGGACGCATCCCGCCCATCGCCAGCCCGGTCGCCAGCGTCACGGCATGCTGCTCGGCGATCCCGACGTCGAACACGCGATCGGGGAACTCGGCGGCGAACTTCGCCATGCCGGTGCCGGTCGGCATGCCCGCGGTGATGCCCACGATGCGCCGGTCCGCCCGTCCGAGCTCGATCAGCTCCGCCGCGAACACCGCCGTGTAGTTGGGGTGCTTGACCGGAGCGACCGGGGCGATCGTCGGCGACGCGGCGTCGTCGGTCATCGATTCGGTCGGCATCGTCCGCTTGACGCCGTCGTAGGCGTCGGCACCCGGGGTCAGCTTGATCGGTGGCAACGCCGCCCCATGGAACCCGACCTGGTCCTCGATGGCGGGCCGGAAGCCGCGGCCCTTCTGGGTCCGCACGTGCACGATCGTGGGGCCCGGGAGCGCGAGCGCCGCCCCGAGCGTCTCGCGCAGCGCCCGCTGGTCGTGGCCCGGCACGACACCGATGTAGGTGATCCCGAGGTCCTCGAACAGCTGCCCCGGCTGCGCGAACCGGACGACCGACGCCCGCAGCCGCTTCGACAGCTCGAGGATGTGCGGGCCGAGGACCGGCACGCGTTCGACGGTCCGGTCGTACGCGCTCTTGCTCTGGCGCCACGCGCCCGAGAGCTTGATCTGCGAGAGGTACTTGGAGAAGGCGCCGACCGTCGGGCTGATCGACATCTCGTTGTCGTTCACGACGATGAGCAGCTGGGTCTGGCGCTGGCCGATGTCGTTGAGCGCTTCGAGCGACAGCCCGCTCATCAGCGCCGCGTCGCCGACCACGACCGCGATGCGCTCGAGCCCGTGGCGCAGGTCGCGCGCCTCGGCAAGACCCTCGGCGATGGACAGGCCGGTCCCGGCGTGGCCGCCGTCGAACACGTCGTGCGGCAATTCCGACCGCCGCGGGAACCCGCCGACACCATCGAGCGATCGCAGGGTGTTGAACCGCTCGAGTCGGCCGGTCAGCAGCTTGTGCGGGTAGGCCTGGTGCCCGGTGTCCCAGACGATGCGATCGCGCGGCGATTCGAGCAGGCGATGCAGCGCGATCGTGAGCTCGACGACACCGAGCGACGACCCGAGGTGACCGCCCGTGACCGCGACCGTGCGGATGATCGTCTCGCGGATCTCGGCTGCGAGCTGGGCGAGCTGGACATCGTCGAGGCCGCGCAGATCGGCCGGGTCGTGCAGGTTCTCGAGGATGGACACGGGTCGGACGGACTCCTGGTGATCGATCGGCAACGGTCCCCTGACGGGTCGAGCCACGCGACTGTGATGCGCGGCGCCAGTGTAAACCTGTTCCTTCCAGGTGGCGGGTTTCGCTCGAGGCGTCGCAACCGCTGACCGGCGAGCCGGTCAGGTCTCGTCGAGCGGCCGCTCCGGCGTCACGTCCACGGCCTCGCACGGCGCCCCCCTTCGACACCAGTTGCCGCATCCGCAATTCCGCGGCACGGAGGAGCGTCTCGCAACGCTCGAGGAGCGCGGCGCCGCGTTCGTGGAGGGCGAGCGTCCGTTCGAGCGGCTGGCCGCCGGCCTCCAGCTCCGCGATCGTGCGCTGGAGCTCGGCCAGGGCGTCGTCGAACGAGAGCTCGTCGATCGCCGGCGTGTCGTCAGTCCGGTCCGTCACCTGGCTCCTCGTCCTTCGGCTCCATCAACCTGCCCAGCGGGGGCCCCAGAAGGATACCGATGCCGATGCCGACGATCGCGAAGACCGCGACCGCGACGACGAAGACGACGAGCTCGGTCACGCTCGTGCGCCGGTCACGGGTCGTCGCGACGGTCGTCCGCGGTCGCCGCGACCTCGCCTTGGGCGACCCGGATGCGCAGGCGCGTCCCTGCCGGCGCGTCGACCGGGTCGCGGATGATCGCCCCATCGGTCGTGCGCCGAACGATGGCGTAGCCGCGGGTCAGGGTCGCCTCCGGTCCCAGGACGGCCAACGCCGCCGCGGCGGCATCCACGGCGGACCGCGCGGCGATCAGCCGCGCGGACGTCAGGCGCGGAAGGTCGATGGCGGCCGTGTCGAGACGCAGCCGCTCGCGCGCCAGGCGCCCCTCCACCACGCGGGTCGCACGATCGAACAGCAGGCCGACCTGCTCGCGCGCGGCAACGAGACGGGCTGCGGGGCTGACCCGATCGAGCGCCCGTCGTTCGACCGCGAGGTCCCGAGCCGCCAGGGCGAGGCGCCGGTCGCCGGCTGTGCCCAGCCGGTCCGCCGCCCGCCGGAGCGCCGCCGCCATCTCGGCCTGGTCCGGGACCACGATCTCGGCCGCGGCCGACGGCGTCGGAGCGCGGACGTCCGCCGCGAAATCGACGAGGGTCACGTCCACCTCGTGTCCGACCCCGCTCACGACCGGCACCGGATGGGCCACGACGGCGCGGACGACCCGCTCGTCGTTGAACGCCCAGAGGTCCTCGAGGGAACCGCCGCCGCGCGCCACGATCGTGACGGCCGGGATGGCCTCCCCCGTGCCTGCCGCCGCACGCTGCGCCATCCAGCGCTCCAGGCGCCGGAACGCGGTGACCAGACTTGCCGGCGCGTCCTCGCCCTGGACCTTCGCGGCCACGAGCACGACGTCGACGAGGGGCCAGCGGCGCGTCAGGACGTGGCTGATGTCCCGCCAGACGGCGCCGGTGGGGCTCGTGATGATCGCGATCGACCGCGGGCGGACCGGGAGCGGCCGCTTGCGAGCCGTCTCGAACAGGCCCTCGGCGGCGAGACGGGCCTTGAGCGCCTCGAAGCGCAGGGCGAGGTCGCCGAACCCGGCCGGCTGGATCGCGTCCACGTAGAGCTGGAGCGCGCCCGTCGGTTCGTAGAGGTCGACACGGCCGTGGGCGACCACCCGGAGGCCGGCCTGCGCCTCGAACGCCGAGCGCACCCGGTCGTCGCGGAACCAGACGCACTGCAGCTGGTTGCGATCGTCCTTCAGGGCGAAGTAGGCGTGGCCGGCGGACGACGACCGTGACCCGCCCGATCTCGCCCTCGACCCACAGGTCGAGCAACCGTGGGTCCTGGCGGACGGCGCCACGGATCGCGCGCGTGACCTCGCTGACGGCCAGGATCCGGACCCCGAACGTCCCCGGCGCCTGCGGTCCACCGCCCGCGGGTGCGCCCGAGGGTGCGCCGTCGGCGTCGGGGGCGACGGCGTCCCAGCCTGGCAGCGCCCAGTCCGGCGGGTCGGAGTCGCGCATCCCGGGCATCAGACCCGGGTCTGGTACTCCCCGGTCCGCGTGTCGATGCGGATCCTGTCGCCGACCTCGACGAAGATCGGCACCTGCACGACGAGACCGGTCTCGGTCGTGGCGGGTTTGCGGGCGCCCGACTGGGTGTCGCCCGCGAAGCCGGGCTCGGTGTCGCGCACGGCAAGGTCGACCGTCACCGGCAGCTCCACGCCGATCGTCTCGCCCTGGTAGCTCGTGCGGTCGAGCGTCATCCCGTCCGTGAGGTACTGGGCGGTCTCGCCGAGCTGGCCGGTCGAGAGCACGAACTGGTCGTAGGTGTCGTTGTCCATGAAGTGGAAGTCGTCGCCGTCGCGGTACAGGAACTGCACCGGGCGCTTCTCCATCGAGGCACGCGGCCATTTCGTCCCGGCCTGGAACGAGCGCTCCACGGTCTGGCCGCGCTTGATGTTGCGCAGCGTGATGCGCACCTGGGCCGAGCCACGGCCCATCTTGATGTGGTGGTAGTCGAGGATCTGCCAGAGCTCACCGTCGAGCTCGATGGCCACGCCCTTCTTCAGTTCACCCGTGCTGATCATGTCGAGGGAAGTTCTCCAGGGAGGACCGAGGGAGGATCGAGGGGCACCGCGATGCCACCGCCCATGGGCCGCTGACGTAGGCGCCGATCGTAGCAGAGCGACCCCTGCGGGCTCCCGTTCGCCGCCCGATCGAGTCGGGTCAGTCGCGGTCGCGCGTGAGGGTCCGCAGCCGGACCTCGAATTCGGCCTGGTCGATCTCACCCGCCGCGAACCGTGCCTTCAGCGCCGCGATCGCAGGATCCTCGCGCGGCGGTACGCCGCGGCGTACCGCCCACACGACGATGCCGATGACGAGGCCCGTGATGACCAGCGGCACGACGATCGAGGCCGCCATGAATGGGACGATCCAGTCGAACATGCCATCGATCTGCATCAGCGGCCGACCACGAGCGGTTGCCGCGGGAAGTTCGTCAACCGGTCGAGCCGGCGCGCACTCGCGTCGATGGCCACGAGATCCTCGATCCGCACGCCCATCTCCCCGGCGAGGTAGACGCCGGGCTCCACCGAGAAGACGGTCGGGCTGGGCAGCGGCGTGTCCGGTGCCGCCTTGCCCAGCGAGGGCGCCTCGTGCGTCGCGAGGCCGATGCCGTGCCCGGTGCCGTGACCGAAATGCTCGCCGTGCCCGGCATCGGCGATGACCGCCCGCGCGGTCGCGTCGACGGATCGCCCGCTCGGCAACGGCCCGCCCGCCGCCAGCGCCGCTTCGAGCGCCTCGATCGCCGTCCCCTGGGCGCGGGCGACCAGCGCGTAGATCTCGAGGTCGTGCGCGGATGGGTCGCCGACGAAGAGGGTCCGCGTCATGTCGCTTCGATAGCCCGCCACCTGGGCGCCGAAGTCGAACAGCAGGACCGAATCGGCGCGGATCGGCCGGTCCCCCGGTGCGCCGTGGGGCAACGCCGCCTCCGGCCCGCTCAGGCAGGCGACGTCGAACGCGAGCGCCTCCGCACCGCCGGTTCGCATCCCCCATTCGAGGCGCAGCGCGAGGTCGGCCTCCGTGCGACCCGGCTGGATCTCGGGCAGCAGCGCCGCCAGCGCCCGATCGGCCACGGCGCAGGCGGCGGCGATCCGCTCGATCTCGGCCGGCTCCTTGATCGCGCGATCGGCCTCGACCCAGCCCTCGATCGGCACGAGCTCGACGTTCGGGGCGGCCGCGGCGAGACGCTGCCACGCCGCATGCGACACGAACCCGGCCTCCACCCCGATCCGGCGCGCGCCGATGCGATGCCGCGAGGTCGGCCCAGCGCGACGGCAGGTCGCCGTACGCCTCCGCCATGCGAACCTCGGGCGCCTCGCGACGAAGCTGGATCGTGTACCGCGAATCGGCGAGCGCGACGACCTCGTCGCCACCGACCAGGAACTGCCCCGACGTGCCCGCGACCTTCTCCTCGCCCTCGGCGAGCGCGAACCCGGTGAGATAGCGCATGTGCTCGGCCCGGACGCCGAAGTACGCATCGATCCCGGCGCCGGCGAAGCGTGCCCGCAGCCGCGCCAGGCGGGCGGGTCGGGCGGCGACGTCGGCCGCGGCCCAATCCTGCAGTCGCGCCGCGTCGGGCGGCGACGCGAAATCGGCCGGTATCGGCCAGTCACGCACTAGAGATAGCCGTACTTGCGGCGGTTCTCGTCGTGCTCGGCCGCCGTCTTCGAGAAGACGTGGGCGCCGTCGCCATCCGGGATCGCGAGGAAGTAGATGTACTTGTCCTCGGTGTCGGGCGCGAGCGCGGCGTCGATGGAGGGCAGGCTCGGGGTCGCGATCGGCCCCGGGATCAGGCCCGGCGTCTGGTACGTCTGGTAGCCCTGCAGCTCCTCGGGCACCGCGACATCGGCGAGCGGGACGCCCGGCGTGTTCCAGAACGAGTAGTCCTGCCACTTGTCGAAGTCGAGCGCGTCGAGGTTCATCGTGTCGATCGCGTACAGGACGGTCGGGTCGGCGTTGAGGATCTTGTTCTTGACCCCCTTGATGCCGTCGATCCGGTTCTGGTACACGCCGGCGATGAGCGGTCGCTCCTCGTCGAGCCTTGCCTCGCGCTCCACGATCGAGGCCAGTGACAGGACCTCGTAGAAGGTCAGGCCACGCTCCTCGGGCACCGCGAGCCGTTCCGCGCCGACGTTCGCATGGAACTTGTCGAGCATCAGGCGCACGAGCTCCTCGGGCGTCGTGTCGGGCAGGACGCGATAGTTCGCCGGCCAGAGGAAGCCCTCGAGCGACGCACCCTCGTGGCCCTCGAGGATCTGGGCGAGCCATGGATAGTCGGCGATGAGCGCGGCCGGCGGTTCGTGCACCAGCTCGTAGAAATCGCGCGGGTCCATCTCCAGCGGCAGCGTCTGGAGCAAGGCCGTGATCTGCTCGAGACGCAGGCTGCGTTCGGAGGGCGATATCCACGTACGGGACCTCGGGTGGGATGAGCAGCGCGAGGACGAGCTGTTCGGGTGTCATGTTCTTGCGCAGGACGAACGTCCCCTGCCGGAGCTCGTCCGGCGATGTCGCGCTCCGAGGCGATGAACACGAATGCGCGCTCGTCCGTGAGCAACCCTTCCATCTCGAGCCGATCCGCGATCGTCGCCGCGGTATCGCCGTCCTGGACGATGAACTCGATCTGGGCCGGATCGGTGGACGCCGGCTTGGTCAGCGCCGCACCGAGATTCTCGCGGACGATGTCGGCGACGAAGGGGAGCCGCAGGGCTGCGGGGTTGTCGGCGGCGATCCCGAGGATCACCGAATTGACGACCGGGCGAAGCGCGGTGAGCGACACGACGAGCACGACGGCGGCGAGCACGAGCGCGAACAGCAGGAACTTGACGAGACCCATGACCCCGCCGCCGCGATGGCCGTTGCCGCGGCCGTTGCCGCGGCGGATCGGCTCGTAGGCGTCGGGGTCGTAGTCGGTCGCGTACGCGTCCGGTTCGTAGCGATGCGCCTGGGGTCCGCGCGGGTCACGGGGGCGTCCGCCGGAGCGGATCGTCATGGACGGGTCTCCATCGTTGTCTGGGGTCGGGTGGAGGACGCCCGGGCGTCGCGTCGTGTGTCGAGCTCGTCCTGCAGGATGATCGCCGCAGCCTCGCGATCGACGCGCGCCCGATAGGCGTCGCGCTGCGTTCGCGTGGGTGGCCCCCCTGAACGACCGCGCGGCATCGGGCCAAGGCGGGTCTCGGCGAGGTGGCTGGTCAGCCGCTCGTCCCGCATGGTGATGGCGAGGTCGTCGCCGAGGATACCGCGGATCGCCTCGACCCAGTCGCGCGTGATCGCGGCCTGCGAGCCTTCCTGGCCGGCCGCCTCGAGCGGAAGACCCACGACGAGCTCGACGACGGCATGCCGGTCGACGAGCTCACGCAGCGCCGCGGCGTCGCGTCCCGGGTCGCGTGCACGCCGCAGCGTCGTCAGCGCCCGGGCGCCGGATCCGTCGCCCTCGGCGAGTGCGATGCCGATCCGCTTCTCACCGAGGTCGATCCCGAGAACGCCGCTCACGGCGTGGTCGCGGATGGCGACGGCTCGGGTGTCTCGATCGACAGCGGCCCGGTGACGGTCACCTCGACGCGCCCTTCGATGGTCGGGATCGTGCCGACCCAGTCGGGCCAGACGTTCAGCTCGGCCGTGCCGTAGGACTCGAGGATCGCGCGGGCATCCTCGACCGGCTTGCCCAGGATCTCGGCCTCGATGGCGTCGGCGTCCAGCAGCCGGACCTGGCGGGCCGTGGCGACGACCGGGAACGTGACGGTGTCGCCCGACACGACGGCCGGATCGACGGTGATGTCGCTGGATCCCTCCACGAGCTGATAGCCGGGCGCGACGCTCTCGGCGAGCCGTTCCTCGGCGATGACCGTGACCGGGGCCGTGTCGACGGCCGTCACCGTGCCGGAGGCCGTCGCGGCGAGGTCGAACGACTCCACCTCCTGGCCGACGAGCGTCTCGGGGTCGACGCTGAACACCGGCGCCGCGAGGACGCCCGTCTCGGGGAATGCGGTCGAGGCGCTGCCGGTCAGGTCGGGGTCGTCCAGCCGATCGTCGAAGGCCATCGTCAACCGCTCGGTGAGCGTGGCGACGGCCGCCTCGACGTCCTTGCGGACGATCCGCGGGAACTCGTCGCGCTTGCCGCCCTCGGTCGCATCGGGGTTGGTGACGTCGAGCGTGAGCGTGTCCTCGCCGCGCGGGATCACGAGGATCGTGTTCGGCTCGACGTTGCCCTCGGGTCCGGGATCCACCGCGGTCACCTTCACCGACCGCTCGGCCGGGACGATGGTCAGGTTGACGAGATCCGCGCGGGGCACGGTGACCGCGTTGTTCGTGCGGAACCGGACGCCCGACTGGGTGCTCACGACGGCGCCCTTCGGCACGGTCTCGGCGGCGAGGAAGTCCTTGTTCCGGAACCGGACCGTGCCGGTGGCCTCCGCCTCCTCGACCCGCTTGCCGGTCGCGGCGAACGTGTCGGCCGCCTCGAGCGGGACCGTCACGACCTCGGCCGGGACCACGCCGGTCTCGGAATCGGGCGCGGTGGCCGTGGTGCTCGCCGTGATCTGCAGGGGCAGCGGGGTCATCGCCTCCTCGCGGGCGGTGACCGTCGCCGTCGCCGACGGCAGGAGGAGGTACGCCCCGACCCCGCCCACGATCGCGGCCAGCGCCAGCACGGCCACCCCGACCAGGATCGGGGTGCGACCGATCGGTCGTCGGTCGGTCCGGCTGACGGGCTCGGTCGACACCGACGCCGGCGCGCGCCGCGACGACGGACGCCGGTGGCGGCGTCGGGGTCCGCGCGGCGGACCTGGTGGATCGTGACGCGCGGCCTGCCGCGCCCGCGGCGCCGCGCCGGCCGCGCCGGCCGCGCCGGCCGCGGCTGCCGGTTCGGCGGCGGCGGCACCCGACCCGGCTCGCGGCCCCGGCGGTCGCGGACGCGGCCGCCGCGCCGCCCGCTGCGGTCCCGAGCGCCGCGGCGCCCAGGGCGACCCCGGCGATCGTGGCGGCCGTGGTGGTATCGCGATCGCCCGGCGCATCCTCGGTCGGTGGAGCGCCCTCGTCCGATCCGGCGAGCGGCCGCCGCGCCGCCGGACGACGCACCGCGGCGTCTGCGTCGGAGGCGGCGGGCTGGAGCGAGGTCTCGTACTCGCTGACGGAGGCGAACACCGGCAGGCCCGCGGACGCCGCAAGGGCGCGAGCGGCCGCATCGGCCGCGACGATGGACAGCCGCTTCTCGTGCGTCAGCGCATCGCGCGCGAGCAGCCGGAAGTTGATGCGCGACGTCGCCACGCGCGAGCCGTACGGCAGGACGACCGCCACGCGCCGGCTGGCGTCGCTGCGGATGCGCGCCGCGGCCGAGGTGATCTCGTCGTCGATGTCCAGGTAGATGATGCCGTCGGCCATGGTCAGACCTTCATCGCCCGCAGGACGCGCCGCAGCGCGGCGTCGAGCGCGTCCTCGGTCGTCTGCAGCTCGATCGCCTGGAAGGCGAGCCCGAGGGGCGTCACGTCCTGCTGGTCGACCAGCAACGCGGTCGCATCGGAGACCGTCTCGATGAGGTCGGGCGACATGACGATGACCTCGGGCGGTCGCGCGAAGGGCATGCGCTTCCAGAAGACCTCGGCAGCGAGCGCCGAGCGGATCTCGGGCAGGCGCGATCCGCCGCCGCACAGGTAGATCCGACCCGGCAGGAGATCCCCGCCCGACAATTCCTCCATCACGAGCTCCACGCCGGCTGCCCAGACCCGCACATCATCGCCGACGATCTGCGCGACGTCCTCGCGCTGGTCGACCTCGATCCCGCGCGCGTAGTCGACCTTGAGCGCTTCGGCCCGTGGGAACGGCAGGTCCAGGCGATCGGCCAGGCTCTTCGTGAACGCCCGGCCGCCGAGGGCGAACATGCGCGTGCCCTCGATGCCGCCCTGGCGCACGAGCGCGACGTCCGTCGTCCCGCCGCCGACGTCGACGAACAGCGCGCCCGCCTGGCGGATGTGCTCGGCGCCGAGGACCCGCGCCACCGCGTACGGCTCGGCGACGATCTCGAGCAGCTCGAGGTCCAGCTGCGAGGCGACGCTCTGGAGCGCCCCGAGGTGGACCAGCGGGGCGAAGGCGTTGAAGATCCCGATCTTGATGTGGCGCCCCTGGAAGCCGACCGGGTTCGTCAGGGCGTAGCCGTCGATCGAGGCGCCGGTGACCGCGGCATGGACCAGGCGCACGTCCACGTGCGGCAGCCCGGTCTCCCAGGTGATCGCCCGCTCCGCCTCGCGCAGCGCCTCCCGCTGGACGTTGTCGATGAGCTTCTGGAGCTCGCCCTCGCTGATCGGTTGATCGGGCTTGCGGCGTTCCTGGCTGTGCGTCGTCGTGAAGCCCTTGACGAGCTCCCCGGCGATGCCGATGACGACCTGCGTCGGGCGGAAGCCGGCCATCTCCTCGGCTTCCTGGAGCGCGACCGCGCAGTTGTCCACGACCGCCGCGATGTCGGCCACGGTCCCCGACTGCATGTGCGAGAGGCCCTGCCGCTTGCGCCCGACGCCACGCACCGTGCCGTGCCCGGCGGCGTCGATGTCGAAGACGAGGGCCTTGGCGAATTCGGTCCCGACATCGAGCGCGGTGCACGCCGCAAGGCTCTCCTCGCCGTCGCGCTGCCAGATGCGCCGCCAGAAGGCCATCAGGCGTTCGACTCCGGGACGGCGAGCCAGGCGGACCAGCCGGCGACCTGGGCGGCGGTGAGCGCGGTCACGCCCGCTCGAGCGCGGCGCGGATGGCCGCGAGCGCGTCCTCGATGCCCTCCCGTCGAGTGCCTTTGCCCTGGGCCATCTCCGGGCGGCCGCCGCCCTTGGCACCGAGCGGTCCGGCGGCGACCTTCACGAGCTCGCCCGCGGAGATGCCGCGTCCGACGAGGTCGTCGGACACCGTCACCCAGAGCTGGGGCTCATCGGCGTCGAGGACCATCGCGATCACCCCGGAGCCGAGCGCCGCTCGAACGTCCTTGGAGGCGGCCTTGAGCGCGTCCATCGACTCGTAGCCGACGGCAGCGGTCACGAGCCGGACGCCCGGCGCGACCTCCACCGCGGCTGCCGGCGAGCTCGGCCGGGGTCGGCAACCCCGGCGTCCCGCCCGCCCTGAGACGACGTTTCGTCTCGCGCAGCTCGTCCTGGAGCGCGGTGACGCGGTCCTCGACGGAATTGATCGACTGCGCGCCGACCGCCGCGGCCACACGATCCAGCGTGTCGAGCCGCCGGCGGACGAGGTCGTCCGCAGCCGGCCCCCGTGACCGCCTCGATGCGCCGCTGACCCGAGCCGATGCTGCGCTCGCCGGTGATGACGAACCCGCCGATCTGCCCGGTCGCCCGGCAGTGCGTGCCGCCACACAGCTCGAAGCTGTAGTCCTGGACGCGGATCGTGCGAACGGTCTCCCCGTACTTCTCGTCGAAGAAGGCGTCGGCGCCCTGCGCGATCGCCTCGGCCATCGGCAGGAACGCGATCGAGACCGGGCGATCGTCGCGGATGACACCGCGGACCTCGTCCTCGATGGCGCGCTTCTCGTCGTCGGTCAGCGCCCGATCGAACGGGAAGTCGAACCGCAGGTAGTCGGGGGTCACGAGCGAGCCGGCCTGCCGGGCGCGGTTCCCGACGACGTTCCGCAGGGCACGGTGGAGGAGATGCGTCCCGGTGTGGTTGCGCATCGTGTGCGCGCGGCGCTCGGCGTCGACGACGGCCTCGACGGTCTCACCGACCCGGAGGCGGCCGTGGAGCGTGCCGCGATGGACGATCGAGCCACCCACCGGCTTCTGCGTGTCGGTCACCGTGAACAGCTCGCTCCCGCCGCCGGGCTCGCGGATCGTGCCCTGGTCGCCGACCTGGCCGCCGCCCTCCGCGTAGAAGGGAGTTCGGTCGAGGACGAGCTCGGCCTCGCCGTTTCCGGTGAGCTCGTCGAACTCCAGGCCGTCGCGGATGATCGCGACGATCCGGCCCTCCGCGGTCGTCGTGTCGTAGCCGAGGAACTCGGTGTCGCCCGCACGGCCCTGGATCGCGCCGTACAACGACGTCAGCTCGGCGTGCTTCGCCAGCTGCGCTTTCGTCCCGGATCGGCTTCGGTCGCGCTGCTCGGCGAGGGCTCGCTCGAACCCATCGCGGTCCAGGGCGACGCCGTACTCGGCGGCGAGCTCGGCGGTCAGATCCACCGGGAAGCCGTACGTGTCGTGCAGTCGGAACGCGAGCTCCCCCGGCACGCGTGGCGCGTCGGCGGGCAGGTCCTCCGGCCGACGGCCGATCACGCGTTCCGCGTCGGTCAGGCCGGCCAGGGCCTCCTCGAGCTGGGTCGTCCCCGCGTCGAGTGTCCGCGCGAACTGGGCCTCCTCCCGGACGATGACGTCAAGGATCTCGGCCCGCCGATCCACGAGGAACGGGTAGGCATCCGCCATGACGTCGATCACGACGTCGGCCGTCTGCGCCATGAACGGTTCGCGACGACCGAGCAGCCGGCCGTGGCGCACGGCGCGGCGCAGGATGCGGCGCAGGACGTAGCCCCTCCCTTCATTGCTCGGAAGGACGTCATCGGCGATGAGGAACGTGACGGCGCGTGCGTGGTCGGCGATCACCTGGTAGCTGAATCGCTCGGATTCGAAGGCATCGGGATCGTGGCCGAGGAGCTCGCGCATCTTCGCGTGGATCGGCGTGAACAGGTCGGTGTCGAAGTTCGACGGCACCTGCTGGAGCACGCTGGCGAGGCGTTCCAGGCTCATGCCGGTATCCACGCTCGTGAACGGGAGCGGGACCCGGCCCTCGGGCCGCTGGTCGAACTCCATGAACACGAGATTCCAGATCTCGAGCCAGCGCGGGCAGTTCTCGGAGTGATCGGGGATGCAGTGCGGGCCTTCCGACAGGTGGGCGCCGCGATCGAAGTGGATCTCGCTGCATGGCCCGCACGGGCCGGTGTCCGCCATCCGCCAGAAATTCGAGTCGTCACCGGCGTCGATGTCGCCCCAGCGCGCCATCCGCTCGGGCGGCAGCCCGATCTCGTCGCGCCAGATGTCCCACGCGACCTCGTCGTCGGTGTAGGTCGTGGCCGCCAGCCGCTCGGCCGGGATGCCCAGGTCACGCGTCAGGAAGTCCCACGCGTAGCGGATCGCGTCGCGCTTGAAGTAGTCCCCGAAGCTCCAGTTGCCGAGCATCTCGAAGAAGGTGTTGTGCCGGGTCGTGCGGCCGACTTCCTCGAAGTCGTTGTGCTTGCCCGCGACCCGCAGCACCCGCTGGTAGTCGACGGCGCGCGTGTACTCGCGCTGCTCGACCCCGGTCAGGACGTCCTTGAACTGGACCATGCCGCTGTTGGTGAACAGCAGGGTCTGGTCGCCGGCCGGCACGAGGCTCGCGCCGGGCACGACCGTGTGCCCCCGCTCGGCGAAGAACTCGAGGAAGCGTCGGCGGATCTCGGCGGCAGGCAGCGACACGATCCGGGGATCGGTGACGGTGGGGGTCGACATCGGCCGCAATGGTACCGAACCGTACGTGCGACGCGGCCAACGACACGGGCCGCAGGGCGGGGCACCCCGCGCGCGGCTGTAATGCGCCTCACACATTCGCGGCCTGCCCGACTGTCGCCTCGTGCGGTGTCCCGCTCTAGGGTCGTGCCATTCGCACCGCAGTCGCGAAGGAGACAGCCATGGCCCTCATCCGCAAGTGCATGGAGTGCGGCACGCTCGACAAGCGTGCGACGTGGTCATCCGCCGACGAGGCGGCGAAGGACGGCGGTCTCGAGCGCTGGACCTGTTCCACGTGCGCGTGGACCGAGTTCGAGCTCGTCGAGGCCGAGCAGGAGGCCGAGCCGGTCAGGTCCTGATCCTCGGTGCCCAGGTCGGACCATCGCGGGTGGCTGCTAGCATGCGGCGATGGCCCTCGTCGCGGAGCTCGCGGTCCTCGCGGTGGCGATCCTGCACGGGTACATCCTCGTGCTGGAGATGTTCCTGTGGCGCACGCCGCGCGGCCTGAAGTCGTTCGATATCGATCAGGCCTTTGCCGATCGATCGGCGCCGCTGGCCGCGAACCAGGGGCTCTACAACGGCTTCCTTGCGGCGGGGCTCGTGTGGGGCGTCATCGCCGAGGATCCGATCGGGTTCCAGGTCAAGGTCTTCTTCCTCGCCTGCGTCATCGTCGCCGGCGTGTTCGGCGCGGCGACGGTCAACCGCCGGATCCTGTTCGTGCAGGCGCTGCCGGCCGCGATCGCCCTCGCGCTGGTCGTCCTCGCGGGCTAGCGTCGCGGACTGGCCCAGCGCGACCTCGCGCGGGTCGGCCGTCTCACGGAGGTCTCAGAGCACTCTCATCGAGACCCCGGAGGCTCGTCACGAGCACCAACCGCCTGAACAGGAGCCGACATGACCGGCATCGATCCCCTGCGACCCGTCCCTCTCGACCAGGACCTCGACGACGACGATCGTCTGATCGGCCGGATCCTCAGCCGACGCGAGGTGCTGGCGCTGTTCGGTGCCGGTGGGATCGCCGTGGTCGCCGCCGCGTGCGCGCCCGGTGGCGCGAGCGGATCCGCGGGGGCCGCCACCGCCGGGAGCTCCGCGGGCGCGACGGCCCTCGCCACCGCGACGGCCGCGGCCGTCGCGAGCGGCATCCCCTCGTGCGTCGTGGTCCCGGAGCTGACCGAGGGTCCCGTACTACCTCGACGTGAACCTCGAGCGGTCCGACATCCGCCCGAATACCGGCTGATGGCGCCGTGTCCGAGGGCGCGACGCTCACCCTCGGGTGGGTCGTCTCGTCGGTCGACGGCAACGCTTGCGTCCCGCTGGAGGGCGTCATCGTGGACGTCTGGCACTGCGATGCGCTCGGGGCGTACTCGGGCGTCGAGGGCAACAGCGGGACGGACTTCCTGCGCGGCTTCCAGCGCACCGACGCCAATGGCGCCGCGACATTCACGACGGTCTATCCCGGGTGGTATTCGGGCCGCGCGGTCCACATCCACTTCAAGATCCGCACGGACCCCGATGCGGCGGCCGGGTTCGAGTTCACCTCGCAGCTGTTCTTCGACGACGCGTTCAGCGAGGGCGTCTACGGCACCGGGGTCTACGCGGCCAAGGGCGCGCAGGACGTCAGGAACGCCTCGGACGGGATCTTCTCGCAGAGCGACGGGGCGACGCTGCTCACCGTGACCCAGGACGGCGACGCGTACGCCGCGACGTTCGAGCTCGCGGTGCAGATCGCCTGATCCGTCGGCCGCCAGGCCGGTGGGTCGCGGCGGTCCGCCGTGCCGACCGGCTCCAGCGAGGCGGTCAGCGGCGCCAGCGGGTCCAGATCCGCGAACCGGCGATGACCGCCCCGATCAGGGCGCCGATCGTCAGGCCGCGCAGGAACTTCGCGGTCGTCCGCTCGTCGGTCATGGTCGTCCCCCGTCGGTCATGCGGGCCGCTCTGGCGTCGGTCCGAGGACCGCGACGACCGACACGATCGCGATCCCGATCCACGCGACGATCGACGCCCCGAGCAGGTGGTAATCGCCGATCGTGAGGATGCCGATGCCGATCCGATCGGCGACCGCATCGCCGGCCCACGCTCCGAGGATGGCCGCGCCGACGAGCAATGGGCAGGCGGCCGCCGGCCGATCCGCGGATCAGGACCGACAGGGCGGCATGGAAGGTGCCCACGAGGAGCGACAGGACGACCGACGGCTCGAGGCTCACGAGGACGCGGTCATCGGGGTCATGACGAGCTTGCGACCAGTTCGCGCTCGTTCGTCGTCGACCCGATCGCGAGCGGACGCTCGATCCGTCCGCCGCCGAGCACCTCGTCGCCGTCGTACAGCACGGCGGCCTGACCGGGCGCCGCTGCCCACACGGGCACATCGGTCTCGACGGCCCAGCGGCGTTCGCCGAGCGGACGCACGGTGGCAGGCACCGTCGACGCGCGATGACGGATCCGGACCTCGGCACGGATCGGCGACGCCGGGGACGTCCGGCGCCACGAACGATGCCCGCTCGATGGTGAACGTCCGCGTCTCGAGGTCCTCGCGGCGACCGAGCTGGATCGTGTTCGACAGCGGGTCGATGCGCGAGACATAGCGCGGCGCGCCGAGGGCCACGCCAAGCCCCTGGCGCTGCCCGACCGTGTACCCGGCCGTGCCCCGATGCTCGCCCGACCTGCGCGCCGTCCGCATCGAGCAACGGCCCTGCCTCCGGCCGCCAGCCAGCACGGGTCCGCAGCGCGTCGCGGTAGTCGCCGCCGGGGACGAAGCAGATCTCCTGGCTCTCGGGCTTGTCGGCCGTGACGAGGTCCAGCGAGCGTGCCACCGCGCGCACCTCGGGCTTCGTCAGCTCGCCGAGCGGGAAGCGCGCGTGCTCCAGCTGGTCGGCCCGGAGGCCGTACAGGAAGTAGGTCTGGTCCTTGTCGTCGTCCCGGGCCCGGTGCAGCCGCGCCCGCCCATCGGCCCCGACGACACGGCGGGCGTAATGACCGGTCGCCACCGCCTCGCAGTCGTACAGGTGCCGCGCCCGGCCGAGCAGCGCGCCGAACTTCACGTACGTGTTGCAGTCGACGCATGGGCTCGGCGTCTCGCCGCCCAGGTACGCGTCGAGGAAGGGCTGGATGACGCCGGCGTCGAACTCGCGCTCGAGGTTCATGACGTAGAACGGGATGTCGAGCTGCGCCGCGACCCGTCGGGCGTCGTCGGCCGCATCGAGCGAACAGCAGCTCTTCTTGAACTCGGAGTAGCTGTCGGCGACGTCGTGCAGCCGCATCCAGACGCCGACGACCTCGTGCCCCTGGGCGTGCAGCAGCGCGGCGGCCACCGACGAATCGACGCCGCCGGACATCGCCACGAGGATCCGGCTCATGCCGAGACGCCCTGGCCGAGCGGATCGGCCGCCACGACCGCCGAGGCGACACGCATCGACGCGATCACCCGCGGCACGACGTCGGCGGCGGTCGCGACGTCGGCATCGGTCGTGGTCCGACCCAGCGACAGCCGCAGCGCGCCGCGTGCCTCGTCCTCCGGGTAGCCCATCGCCGTCAGGACGTGGGACACCTCGGTCGAGCCTGTCGTGCACGCCGATCCGACCGACACCGCGATCCCCTCGAGATCGAGCGACAGCGACACCGCCGACCCGTCGGTGTCACGGGCGATGAGCGACAGGAGCCCGGGAAGCCGCTCGGTCGGGTGGCCCGTGAGCTCGACGCCGGGCACCGGCAGCACGGCGGCTGCCAGCCGCTCGCGTCCGTCCACGAGCCGCGCGACGGTGGCCGGGCGTTCGGCGCACGACAGCTCGTAGGCCGCGGCCAGCCCGACGGCGCCCGCGACGTTCTCCGTACCGGCGCGTCGATGCCGCTCCTGCTCGCCGCCGTGCTGCTGCGCGAGGATGTGCGTCCCGTGGCGGACGTACAGCGCCCCGACGCCCTTTGGTCCCTCGAACTTGTGCGCCCCGAGGGAGATCAGGTCCGCACCGAGTTCCGCCACGTCGAGGTCGACGTAGGGAGCCGCCTGGACCGCGTCGACGTGGAACAGCACGCCCTTGTGGGCGCCGACCTGGCGCGCGATCTCCGCGATCGGCTGGATCGTCCCGACCTCATTGTTGGCGAGCATGATCGAGACGAGGATCGTCCGGTCGGTCATGGCCGCCTCGAGCTGGTCGGGATCCACGCGTCCGTAGCGGTCGACCGGGAGCTCGACGATCTCGAACCCGAACTTCTCGAGGTAGCGCAGCGTGTGCCCGACGGCGTGATGCTCGACGGACGACGTGACGATCCGGTGGCCGCGCGCCTTGCCGGCCCACGCCGCACCCTTCAGCGCGAGGTTGTTGGCCTCGGTGCCGCCCGACGTGAAGACGATCTCGCGCGGCTCGGCGTGCAGCCGCGCCGCGACCCGCTCGTGCGCCTCGTCGAGCCCGGCCCGGGCGGCCCGGCCGAAAGCGTGTGCCGACGACGGGTTCCCGAACGACTCGGTGAAGTACGGCAGCATCGCGTCGAGGACCTCGCGGCGCAGCGGGGTCGTGGCCGCGTGATCGAGGTAGATCGCCATCGCGGGGATTGTACGTCCGTGTCGTCGGCTACCCGGCGCGCGCGAGGACCCGGTACAGCTTGCCCGCCAGCGTCACGGCGAAGAGCTCGCCGGATTCGTTCTCGCCGAACGAGGTGATGCTGTATGGCGTGTCGGCGCGCTGGACGACGTCGGCCGAACCCCCATCGTGGGGCATCGTCCAGATCCGGCCGCTGCAGAAATCGGCGAACACGTAGTGGCCGATCAGCGCGGCCTGTGTCGCGCCGCGGTACACGAATCCGCCCGTGATCGAGCAGTTGCCGCCGGTGTGAGCGTACTGGGCCACGGGCAGCGTGTCGCCGGCGAGCGGGCAGGCCGCCGGGCGGAAACAGGTCGTTCCTTCCATGATGTTCCAGCCGTAGTTGCGCCCGCCATTCGAGCCGGGGCCCTCACGGTCGATCTCCTCGCGCTCGCCCTGGCCGACATCGGCGATGAACAGCTTTCCGGTCCCCCGATCGAACGAGATGCGCCATGGGTTGCGCAGACCGTACGCCCAGATCTCGCGCCGACCCGGGATCGATCCATAGAACGGGTTGCTGCGCGGCACCGAGTACCGGTCGAACGTGCCCGCCCCGCTGCCATCGACGTTGATGCGCAGGACCTTGCCGAGGAAGTTGGCGCTCTTGTTCTGCGCGTCCCGCTCCGGGTCGCCGGAGCCGCCACCGTCACCGACCCCGATGTACAGGTATCCGTTCGGCCCGAACGCCATCGAGCCGCCGTTGTGGTTGGACTGGGCGCTGTGCTCGATCAGCAGCAGCGGCCGGGCGGTGTCGGCGCTGGCGCGCGTGCCAGCCGCGTTCGCGGTGAATCGGGAGACGACGATGTCGCCACCGTTGCGCGTGTAGAACACGAAGAACCGGCGGTTCGTCTCGAAGCGCGGGTGGAACGCCACGCCGAGCAGGCCGCGCTCACCGCCATCCTCCACCTTGGAGCGGATGTCGAGGAACGAGCCCGACACGACGGCGCCGTCCTTGACGACCCGGATGAGGCCGCGGCGCTCGACGATGAAGAGCCGACCCGACCCGTCGCCGGCGTTGGTCACCTGGGTCGGGGCGTCGAAGGTGTGCCCCGGGACGCGCGCGCTGAGCACGATCGAGAAGGTCGCCGCACCGGCCGAGGCGCTCGGGACAAGCAGCGAGACGAGCAGAGCGACGAGGAGGATGCCGGACCGGCGGGACGGGCTCGGGTGGCGGGAACGGGACGTCATGCGGGCTCCTCCGGACGCGGCGCGAACGGATCGTCGGGGCCGCGCTGGCCATTCGACGGTACACCGCGGGCCAACCATCGTCATCCCGGACGACGGTCACCCGGACCGATGGACGCCTCAGTCCGCGGCGGGGTCCTCGCGCTCCGAGGCGCGTCGCACGTCGTCGGCCCGGCCCGCCTCGCGCCGACGGTCGTGCTGCGAAAGGGCGCGCTTGCGCAGCCGGATCGACTTTGGCGTCACCTCGACGAGCTCGTCGCCGCTGATGAACTCGAGGGCGGTCTCGAGCGTGATCGGGCGCGGCGGCGTCAGGCGGAGCGACTCGTCGTGCGAGTGCGTCCGGATGTTGGTGAGCTTCTTCTCCTTGGTCGGATTCACGTCCATGTCGCCCGACCGGCTGTTCTCCCCGACGATCATGCCCTCGTAGACCTCGACGCCGGCGCCGATGAACAGCTCGGCCCGCTGCTCGAGGTTGAAGAGGCCGTACGCGTTGCTCGTGCCGGCGCGGTCGCTGACGAGCACGCCGTTCGTGCGATGCGTGACGTCGCCCGCCCACGGCCCGTAGCCCTCGCCGATCTGGTGGAGCAGCGCCGTTCCGCGGGTGTCCGTGAGGAGCTGGCCGCGATACCCGATCAGGCCGCGAACCGGCAGCACGTACTCGAGCCGTACGCGACCGTCGGTGTCGGTGCTCATCTGCTCGAGACGGCCCTTGCGACCGGCCAGCGCGTTCTGGATCTCGCCGATGTAGTCGGGCGGGATATCGATCGTGACGCGCTCGTATGGCTCCTGGATCTCCCCGTCAACGGTACGCAGCAGGACCTCCGGACGGGACGCGGTGAGCTCGAAGCCCTCCCGGCGCATCTGCTCGATGAGGACGGCGAGCTGGAGCTCGCCCCGGCCACGGACCTCGAACGCCTCGGAGCTCTCCGATGGGCGGACCTCGATCGAGACGTTGCCGAGGACCTCCTTCTCGAGGCGGGCCTTGATCTGGCGGCTCGTGACGTACTTGCCCTCGCGGCCCGAGAGCGGCGAGGTGTTGACGCCGAACGTCATCCGCAGCGTCGGCGCGTCGACGTCCAGCCGCGGCAGCGGCCGCGGGTCGCCGGGCTCGGTCAGCGTGTCGCCGATCGTGACCTCGGGCAGGCCCGCGACGCTGACGATGTCACCCGGACCGGCCTCCGGGGTATCGATCCGCTCGATGCCGTGCGCGGTCTGCAGGCTGGTGACGGTCCCGCTCAGGGTGATGGTCCGGCCGGGCTCGACCGTCCCCGCGGTGTCGTCGGCCTCCTCGCGGACGACGCTGATGCGCTGGCCCGACCCGGATCGTCCCGTTCCAGATGCGTCCGACCGCCATCCGCCCGACGTAGTCGTTCGCCGAGAGGTTGGTGACGAGCAACTGGAGCGGGTGGTCGGGCGTGTAGGTCGGCGGCGGCGTGACCTCGACCAGGAGGTCCAGCAGCGGCCGCAGGTCCTCGCCCGGCTCGTCGAGCGACCGCGTCGCGGTGCCCGCCTTGGCATTCGTGTAGACGATCGGGAAATCGATCTGATGCTCGTCGGCGCCAAGGTCCATGAACAGCTCGTAGACCGCGTCGAGGACTTCGCCCGGACGCGCGTCGTGGCGGTCGATCTTGTTCAGGGCGACCACGACCGGCAGGCGACGCGCCATCGCCTTCTGCAGCACGTAGCGGGTCTGCGGCAGCGGGCCCTCGGCGGCATCCACGAGGAGGAGCACCGAATCGACCATGAGCAGCGACCGCTCGACCTCGCCACCGAAGTCGGCGTGACCGGGCGTGTCGACGATGTTCAGCCGGATGTCGGCGTAGTCGACCGTCGTCTGCTTGGCGAGGATCGTGATGCCCTTCTCGCGCTCCAGGTCGCCCGAATCCATGACCCGATCCACGAGCGCCTGGTTGGAGCGGAACGCGCCGGTCTGGCGCAGCATCGCGTCCACGAGCGTGGTCTTGCCGTGATCCACGTGCGCGACGATCGCGATGTTGCGCAGGTCGTCGCGAACACGCGTCGGCGCGGACGGGGCGCTGGCGGTCGAGGCGGCCTGCGGCGCGGCGGGCATGGCGGGGCTGGAGACGATCTGGTCGGTCATGGGACCGGCGCAGTGTGCCATATCGACGCTCGGGACGCCGCCGGGCGTGGCCGCTCCCGGGCCTGCTAGCATCGGCCCACCGATGACCGTCGCTGCCGTGATCCTGTCCGCCACCGTCGAGGGCGCGCTCGCCGACACGCTCGGTCAGCCCCGCGTGCGACGGCTCGTCGACATCGCCTGGTCCGGCGGTGCGGTGCCGGTCGTCGTGATCTCGGCGGACCCCGATGGCGCGGTGGCGCGGGCGCTCATCGGCAGCGAGGCGACGCACGGGCAGCCGGCGCCCCGGAGGCGGGTCCGGTGGGCCAGATGGTCCGCGGCGCCGAGCTCGCGGTCGCCGAGGTCCGCGACACGACCGCCGTCCTGCTGTGGCCCGCCCGCATGGTGTGGGTGGGTGCCGAGACCATCACGTCGCTCATCGAGGCCCACGGCACCGATCGAGAGACCGTGCTCCGCCCCGGCTGGCACGGCGATCCCGGCTGGCCGGTGCTCGTGCCGGTGGCGGCACTCGATGCGCTTCGCGCGATCGCCCCGGACCGGATGCCCCCGGACGTCATCGGCGACCTGGTCGCGGCCCGCCCGAGCCGGACCATCGAGATGGGCGATCCCGGCGTGCAGCTCGATGCGGATACTGCGCCCGGCGATCTGCCGGCGTACGAGGGTCCGCCCGACCCGCCGGCGGGGCACACGCACGAATGGGGCGTCGACGTCGACGAATCTGCGGAACCGCGCGGACCAGGCGAGGGCCGTGGCCTCGCGCCGTTCCCGCAGGCCGCGGACAGCGACAGCGAGGCCTGACCCGCGTCGCTCGGTGGCGGGACCGGCTCGCGGCTAATCGGCGACCGGGACCGCCTCGTCGCGTGGTCGGCGCAGGCCGTCGCGCAGCCGCGCCACCGGGATCGTCGCGACCGCGATGCCCGCCGATCACGAGCACCACGCCGAGCCAGCTGGGCGACGGACGGTCGCTCATCGAGCAGGACCATGCTCAAGCCCACGGTCAGCACCGGCTGCACGAGCAGGATGATCGAGGTGATGATCGCCGCCAGACGCGGCAGCGCGATCGAGATGCACAGGTAGCCGACCGACTGCGACGTGATGCCCAGGAGCGCCAGCCAGAAGAGGCTCGCCGGGCCGGGTGTCGGGTCGAAGTCGCCGGTCACGACACCGGTGGACCCCGCGACGATCGCCGTGACGACCGTCGCGATCCCGAGTGGACCGGCCGGCCGCCGTGGATCGCGCCCACCGATCCGGATGAGCAGGAGGTACGCCGAATAGCAGATCGCGGTGAGGACCCCGAGCACGACCCCGAGCGCCGGGTCCGCGCCGTACGCCCCAGCCCCGACGACCCCCGAGATCAGGACGACGCCCACGAGCACGACGGGGAGTGCAAGGAGCGTCGACCGTGAGGGCCGCTCCCCGAGGACCAGCCACGCGACGACGCCGACGATGATGACCTGGAGGTTGCCCAGGACAGTGGCGAGACCGGCACCGACAGCCTCGATGGCGTGGTGCCAGAACAGCACGATGAGGACCTGGAGGTTGCCCAGGACCGTTGCAAGACCGGCACCGACCGCCTCGATGGCGTGGTGCCAGAACAGCAGGTCACCGGCGAAGAAGATGCCCGCGACGGCCGCGTACCGGCGCGCCCGCCCGGGGAGCGGCCCGAACGCCCGCCGCTCGGCGACGGCGACGATCACGAGCAGCGGCAGACCGAACAGGGCCCGGTAGACCGTGCCGGTGGACGGCGACACCTCGGCGAATCGATAGAAGATCCCGGAGAAGGCGATGCACATCGCCCCGATGAGGACGGTGAGGCGCGGGTGACGCGCCATCGCGTCGAGCGGCGCGAACCCGATCCCGGGTTCGGCGCTCAGCCGTACACCTCGCCGGACAGGTACTTCAGGCCCGAATCGACCTGGACGGTGGCAACGCGCGCGCCTGGGCCGAGCCGGCGGGCGACCGCCAGGGCCGCGACGAGATTCGCCCCGGTCGACGGACCGGACCAGATGCCGTCCGCACGAGCCGCGCGACGCGCCATCTCGAACGCGTCGGCGGTCGGGACGGCGATGACCTCCTCGAACGCGTCGTCGGGCAGCTGCGGCGGGCGGAACCCGACCCCGCCGCCCTCGATCCGATGCGTGCCGGCGGCGCCACCGGACAGCACGGCGGATTCGGCCGGCTCCACGGCCACGCGCCGTACGTCCGGGATGCGCTCACGCAGGGCCTGGGTCATGCCCACGAACGCGCCCGCCGTGCCGATGTAGCCGCAGTAGGCGTCGAGGCGCCCGTCGAGCTGATCCGCCAGCTCGCGACCCATCGCGAGGTAACCGTCGACCATGTCGTGGTTGTTGAACTGGTCGGTGGCATACGCGCCGGTCTCGGCCGCGATCTCGGCGGCGCGGGCACGCATCCGCGGGATCGTCGTCGGGGTGATGCCCTCGGGGCTGTCGATGAGCTCCACGTCGGCCCCGAATGCCCGCATCGTGCGGATCTTCTCCTCGGCGAAGCACGTCGCGCTCACGATCCGCAGCGGGTAACCCTTGATGGCGCAGACGAACGCGAGCGACGAGCCCGTGCTCCCGCCTGTGTACTCGACGACGGTCTGCCCGGGACGCAGCCGGCCGCTGCGTTCGGCGCCTTCGATCATCGCGAGCGCCATGCGGTCCTTGTACGAACCGGTCGGGTTGGCGGCCTCGAGCTTGACCCAGATCTCGGCCATCCCGGGCTCGACCAGCGCGCCGAGACGCACGATCGGTGTCCCACCGATCGCCGCAAGGGCGCCGGGTCGATCGGCCGTCGCCATGTCCCTCAGTCCCGCGGGGCCTTCGGTGCCAGCCCGACGAACCGCAGCCCGAGCTCCTCGTACTGCTCGGGCTCGGGCGCCGAGGGCGCCTCGAGCATCGGATCGCTGCCCGACTGGGTCTTGGGGAACGCCATCACCTCGCGGATGTTGGTCTGGCGGGACAGCAGGGCCGCCCAGCGGTCGATGCCGAGCGCGATCCCGCCGTGCGGCGGCGCGCCGTACTCGAACGCGTCGAGGACCGCGCCGAACTTCTCGCGCATCGCGTCCAGGCTGTGCCCCTGCAGCTGGAACGAGCGCTCGAGCAGGTCCCGCCGGTGGATGCGGACCGAGCCGCCGCCCAGCTCCCAGCCGTTGAGCACGAGGTCGTACTGGAGCGCCCGGGCGCGGCCGGCGGGATCGTCCGGGGCGGGCCGTGCGGGATCGCCGGACGTCGTCACGAGCAGTGCCTCGTCCTCGGGCACGACGCCGCTGAACGGGTTGTGGGTGGCGTCCCAGCGCCCGTTCTCCTCATCCCACTGGTACATCGGGAAGCGGTTGACCCAGGCGTAGGCCAGCACGTCGGGGTCGGCCAGGCCCAGCCGCTCACCGAGCTCGACCCGGAGCCGACCGAGCACATCGGCGGTCACCGTGGCCGAGTCGGCGACGATGAGGATGAGGTCGCCCTCCCCTGCCCCACTCCGCTCGATCAGCGCGCGCTGCGTGTCGTCCGCAGAGGAACTTCGCGATGGGACTTCGGACCTCGCCGCCCGGCTCGAGCGCGAGATACGCGAGGCCCTTCGCGCCGAACCGCCGGGCTCGGTCCGTCAGCTCGTCGATCTCACGCCGGGTGACGCCGGCCATGCCCGGCGCGACGATCCCCTTGACCCGGCCGCCCGCGGCCAGTGCGTCGTCGAACACCCCGAACCCCGACGCCGCCGTGCCGTCGGGCCCGACCAGTGCCGGGGCCAGGTCCACGAGCTCCATCGCGAAGCGGAGGTCCGGCTTGTCCGAGCCGTAGCGCTCGATCGCCTCATCGAACGTGAGGCGCGGGAAGGGCGTCTCCTGGAGCGGTCGATCGGGCGTCGTCGCCCGCGACACCTCGATCGCCATCGTCTCGATGAAGGCCATCACGCTCGCCTCGTCGATGAAGCTCATCTCGAGGTCGAGCTGGGTGAACTCGGGCTGGCGGTCGCCGCGCAGGTCCTCGTCGCGGTAGCAGCGGGCGATCTGGAAGTAGCGGTCGACACCGGCCACCATCAGCAGCTGCTTGAGCTGCTGCGGGCTCTGCGGCAGGGCGTAGACGGTGCCCGGCTGGAGGCGCGACGGCACGATGAAGTCGCGCGCGCCCTCCGGGGTCGACTTGATGAGCGTCGGCGTCTCGACCTCCACGAAGCCGTTGGCGTGGTGGACCTCGCGGATGGCCTGGACCATCCGGCTGCGCAGCAGGAGTCGATCGGACATCGGCTGGCGACGGATGTCGAGGTAGCGGTACTTCAGGCGCACGCTCTCGTCGACCGGCGCGTCCGGATCGTTGATGTAGAACGGCGGGGTCTTCGCCTCGGCGAGGATCTCGAACTCGGTGACCTGGAGCTCGATCTCGCCGGTCGGGAGCTTGGCGTTCACGGTCCCGGCTGACGTTCGGCGACGGTGCCCGTGCACAGACCACGAACTCGCTGCGGACGCGGCTCGCGATCTCATGCGCGATCGGCGCGTCGGCCTTGTCGATCACGACCTGGGTGATGCCGTGTCGGTCGCGCAGGTCCAGGAAGATCAGCTGGCCGTGGTCGCGGCGGCGATGGACCCAGCCCGCGAGCCGCACGGTCGCACCAGCATCGGACGCGCGCAGCTCGCCAGCGGTATGGGTGCGGTAGGGCGTGGCGAGGCTGATCGTCGGGTCATGCATGGCCGGCGTATGGTAGACGACGGGACGGTCGCAGAGCCGCGCGCCGTCGCCGCAGGACCGCTCGAACGGTCAGCCGTGGCCGCGAAGGCTCATCCTGGCGGGGACGTTCCAGCCGATCAGCTCGCACCCGAGGAAATGCGGTGCGTCCTCGCCGGGCGTGCAGCCGCGACAGCCCCACGGCGTGAGCCCGCCCTCGTCGGGCAGGAACCCGAGGTCACAGGCGTTCTCGGTGGGATCGCAATCGCGATGGTGACACGCGTGGTCGCAATAGGCCCAGTGCACGCAGGTGCACGCCGCCTCCGTGGACGGTGCACGGATGACGCTGGCAGGGAACGGACTGACCTGCATCGCGACCTGGCTTCCTGCTGGTCCCTGGACCAGGATCGATTGTGCGCCGACCGTCAATGGCGCGCCACCGACGCGCCGGGCACGCTTCACGAGGGCCGCCGGCCATCGCGGGCGACGGGCCGTTCCAGCGTGAGCTCATCACGGATGGGGATCCCGTGGAGACCGTGCGCGGGATGCCCGGCTTGAGCGTGGCTCGACTCCGGTCGACGGCGTCGCGGTCGATCGCCACCAGGCGGAACCCGCGGCGCTGGTAGAACCGCAGGGCGTCGACGTTGTCGTTCGTCGTGATCAACCAGAGGCGGCGTGCTGCCACGGGCGCTGGCCAGCGACTCGAGCGCGTCGAGCAGAGCGGTCCCGACGCCGGTCCACCGCTCATCGACGTAGAGCGCCAGGACCTCGGTCGCTTCGTCATGGACGATGTACGCGAGGACGCCGACGAGTCGCTGCCCCGCGCTCCGCCAGCAGGACCGGGTGGTCCGCGACGGTGAGCAGCTCGCCACCGCGGGCGGCAGTCCGCATCTCGTGCCGATCCAGGAACGTCTCCACGGCCGCGCGATCGGCGGCCTCGCCCGGCCGGATCCTGACGTCCGTATGCGACGACAGTGTCAGTCCCCCTCGCTCACCCGTGCCGGTGCGCCCCGTGGGCGCGGGCGACCTCGCGCGCCAGGTCGTCCAGCCCGACGGCTTTCTGGGTGCCGGCCGGGAGATCGCGCAACTGGACCTCGCCCGCGGCGAGCTCGTCGCCGACGATCACCGCGAAATGGGCGCCGTCCCGCGCCGCGGCCTCGAGCTGCTTGCCGAGCTTGCGCTGGCCGAGCTCCGCACGGGCCGCGACGCCCGCGTCGCGCAGGTCCGTGGCGATGCGCAGCCGCGCGACCGTGTCGGTCGGGTCCGCACCCACGACGACCGCGACCGGCGCGTCGTCGACGGCCGCTCCGCCGCCCTGCTCGTCGAGCGCGAGGACGACCCGGTCGAGCCCGATCCCGAACCCGATGCCCGGGCGTCGGGCGGCCGCCGAGCAGCTCGACGAGCCCGTCGTAGCGGCCGCCACCGCCGAGCGCCTGCTGCTGGCCCTCGCGGCCCGTGATGTAGAACTCGAAGGCGGTCCGCGTGTAGTAGTCGAGCCCGCGGACGAGCCCGGGCGCCAGGCGGTAGGTGACGCCCAGCGCGTCGAGGTGGGCCTGGACGCTCGCGAAGTGCTCGGCGCAGGCGGCGCACAGCCGGTCCGTGATGCGCGGCGCGCCGGCGTTCAGCGCCGCCATGCGCTCGGTCCTTCGAATCGAGCAGCCGCAGGACGTTCCGCTCGAGGCGGTCGCGCTCGATCGGCGGCAGGTCCGCCGCGTGGCCGCGGAAGTAGGCGGTCAGCTCCTCGACGTACGCCGGTCGGCAGGCCGCGTCGCCGATGGAGTTGAGGAGCACCTCGACGCCGGCCAGGCCGGCCTCGCGCGTAGAAGCGCGACCCGAGCTCGATGATCTCGGCATCGATGGCCGGCCCCGGGTCGCCGATGGCCTCGACGTCGAACTGCCAGAACTGGCGGTAGCGCCCGGCCTGCGGCCGGTCGTAGCGGAACATCGGCCCGATCTCGTACAGCCTTCACCGGCTGCGGCCACGTCTGCATGCCGTGCTGGACGTAGGCGCGCACGATGCCCGCGGTCGGCTCCGGTCGGAGCGCCCAGCGCTCCGCCGTCCTCGGTCGCGCGGCGCGACCCGGAACAGCTCCTTCTCGACGACGTCGGTGACCTCGCCGACGCCGCGCTCGAAGACGGCCGCCTGCTCGAACAGCGGCGTCTCGATGGGCTGGTAGCCGTAGCGCGCGGCCAGGTCCGCGCCGAGCCGCTCGAGGCGGTCCAGAGTCGGGCGCTCGGTCGGGCAGCAGGTCACGCGTGCCGCGCGGGGCCTCGGAAGGTGGGCATCGGGCCTGAGTCTAGCGGTCGCACCTCGGCGCGCCGGAGCCTGCAGCGAGCGATCGAGCGAGCAGGGTCTGCGCTGGGCCGGCCACCGGGCTGACGATGCATCCGGCCGCGAGCTGCCGACGCAGGCTACGCGAGTTCCACCCGTCGAGTCGCCGACGTCTGGCGCAAGTCCGATCGCGTCCATCGGACCGCGCGGCGTGCGGGCCGAGGCGATCGCTCAGCCGAGGTCGCGCTGGACGCTGATGACGTCCTTGAGCTGCTCGATGCGGCCCATGACGCGCGCCAGCTGCGCCACGGAGGCGACCTGCAGCGTGGCCTGACGATGGCCGTGTGGTCGGGCGCCACGCCGACCGCGGCCGCCACGATGTTGACCTTGTTCTCGGCGACGACGTTGGTGATGTCGCGACAGCAGCCCGGTCCGGTCGTAGGCCTCGACGCGGATCGCGATCGGGTAGGTCTGGGTCGGCTCGGCCTCCCACTCGACCTCGATGAGCCGGCTCGACCTCCCGCTCGTTGACGACCGTCGGGCAGGTCGGGAGGTGGACGGTCACGCCCCGGCCGCGGGTGATGAAGCCCGACGATCGGGTCACCCGGGATGGGATGGCAGCACTTCGCGAAGCGGACCAGCAGGTCGCCGACGCCCTTGACCCGGACGCCGCCGGTGCGGGACCGGGGGCGGCGCGACCTGGGCAGCTGACTCTGGCCGTCGTCGACGACGCCCAGGCGCATGACGACCTGCTGGGCGCTGACCGCGCCGTAGCCGATGGCGGCGAAGAAGTCGTCGACGATTCGTAGTTGTACTGGCTGCGCCATCTCGTCGAGCTTGTCGTGGCCGACCGCCGAGCGAGGTCCGCGCCAGGCGGCGCAGCTCGCGGTCGCAGCGACTCGCGGCCGTGGACGATGTTCTCGTCGCGCTGCTGGCGCTTGAACCATTGGCGGATCTTCTCGCGGGCGTGGCTGGTGGGGACGATGTTCAGCCAGTCGCGCGACGGTCCGTGGGCGCCCTTGCGTCGTGACGATCTCGACGATGTCGCCGTTCTTCAGCCTGTAGTCGAGCGGCACGAGGCGGTTGTTGACCTTGGCGCCGATGTCAGGTGGCCGACGTCGGTGTGGATGCGGTAGGCGAAGTCGAGCGGCGTCGCGCCCGCGGGCAGGTCCTTGACGTCGCCCTTCGGGCGTGAACACGAAGACCTGGTCCTGGAAGATGTCGAGCTTGACGCCCTCGACGAACTCGGTCGCGTCGGAGACGTCGCGCTGCCAGTCCATGAGCTGGCGCACCCAGGCCAGCTTGGCGTCGTAGTCGCGGTCGGCCTTGCGAGCCCTCCTTGTAGCGCCAGTGCGCGGCGATGCCGACCTCGCTGACGCGGTGCATCTGCGTGCGTCCGGATCTGGACCTCGAGCGGCTTGCCGTCGAGCGCGATGACCGCGGTGTGGAGGCTCTGGTACATGTTGTTCTTGGGCATCGCGATGTAGTCGTCGAACTGGCCGGGGATCGGCCGCCACAGCGCGTGGACGACGCCGAGCGCGGCGTAGCAGTCGCGCACGTCGTCGACGAGCACGCGGAGGGCGTGGACGTCGTAGATCTCGCCGAACTCCGCGCCCTTGCGCTGCATCTTCTTCCAGATGCTGTAGATGTGCTTCGGGCGGCCCGGACAGCTCGGCCTCGATGCCGGCCGCCTCGAGCGCGCGGCCGGAGCTCGTCCATGGCCCGCTTGACGTACGCCTCGCGGGCCTTGCGGCGGCTCTCGAGCTGCTTCGGCCAGCTCGCGGTAGCGCTCCGGCTCGAGCACCTTGAAGGCGAGGTCCTCGAGCTCCCACTTGATCTGCCAGATGCCGAGCCGCTCGGCGAGCGGCGCGTAGATCTCGGCGGTCTGGCGGGCGATGCGCTGCTGCTTCTCGGGCGGCAGCGCCGTCAGCGTGCGCATGTTGTGGAGCCGGTCGGCGAGCTTGATGAGGACGACGCGGATGTCCTCCGCCATCGCCAGGAACATCTTGCGGATGTTCTCGGCCTGCTGCTGCTCGTGGCTGAGCGTGCTGAACTTGGAGCAGCTTGGTGACGCCGTCGACGAGCTGCGCCACCTCGGCCCCGAAGCGCTCCTCGATGTCGGTCAGGCTGTACTCGGTGTCCTCGGGGATGTCGTGGAGCAGCGCGGCCTGGACCGCGACCGGGTCGAGCCCGAGCTCGGCGAGGATCTGGGCCGACCGCGAGCGGATGGGTGACGTACGGCTCGCCGCTCGCGCGCTTCTGGCCGGCGTGCGCCTCGACCGCGAAGTCGAACGCGCGCGTCGACCGGCGGCGATGTCGGCGTTCGGGTAGTGCTCGCGGACCGCGTCGTCGAGCGCGCGGCGCAGATGCTCGACGTCGGTCGCGCCGTCGGGCGTGACGCTCGGCGCGGCCGCGGTGGCGCGTCGCGGACCGCTACCCCTGGCCCGGCGTGTGGCCGGAACGTCGGGTGTCGCCGCGGTCGGGGCTGGTAACCGCCGGCCCGCTTCGGGCGGCCGTCGGTCGGGGTGGCGGCGCCCGGACGGCCCCCGGTGGCCGAGGCCTTGGTGACGGCCGTCTTCGTCGTGGCCGCCTTCTGGCCGTCGTCGCGTCTCCGAGCCGCGCCGGCGGCCGGCCACGAACCTTCGCCGCGGCAGGCGCGGTCATTCCCGCCGTCGCTCCAGCCGTTGCGGCCTTCTGTGTCGTCTTCGTCGTGCGTGAGGTGGTCGTGGCCATGCAGGCCAAGGATAGCAGTGGGTCCCGTTCGGTCAGGGCCGGGTCACCCTGACGTCGTCCACCGCGCGCCTCCACCAGGCTTGCGCCGCCGCCGTCGGTCGCGATCAGGCGGATCCGGATCGTCTGCCCCGCCCACGCGTCGAGCGACACCGACGGCGGATCCGCCATGCGCCGTCCCGATCGGCGGCCTTGCCGAGCACCTGGAACACCGTCGTCGCCGACGTGCCCTGCACGATCTGGACGCGGAACGAGTCCGCTGACGACGGTTCGAGCCGTGGGCGAAGACGTAGCGGAACGTCAGGCGCTGGCCCAGCGTCGCCGGGAGGACGATCGCTGGGGAGCGTGTCGTGTGCGACCGCCGTCGAGGTCGTTGGCGCTGCCGAGCTGCCCGCCGACGCGCCGGTGACGTACGCCTTGCTTCCGCTCGGGGTCGAGCCGAGCTGCTTGGTCCGTGCGACGTCGTCGAGGCCGGGTTGGCGCGGCTCCAACCCCCGCGGACCGCGGTATCGGTGCCGTCGGCGTCGACCTTCCAGCCGCGGGCGACCTCGAGGTCGTCATCGAACGCCCCGCAGCGCGAGGCGGTCTTGCCGATGATCGCGAAGGGACAGGCGGCCCGTTCCAGCAGGCGCAGCACCGCCTCCTTGTTCCGACCGGTCTCCGGTCCGATCCGGCTGTCGTCCGGGTATGGCGTGCTGTCGGGCGACATCTCGATGGTGAACGCGAAGATCCGGTACTGGCCGTACAGCCAGTCGCGCGACGTGCCGGACGTCAGGTACAGGTCGCTCGCCTGGATCGGGCGGTAGCCGTTGGCGTCCGCCAGGCGCGCGGCGATGGCCGAGAACGCCGCGCGGTCGTCCTTCGTCATGTCCGACGGGACGTTCGTGAGCGTGTGGCCGTACGGGTACATCACCAGGCGGCCGGTGGTGTGGAAGCTGATCGATGCGCGGATCTGCTGGCGGCCGCCGACGACGCGCGAGCGGACGAAGTCGGCGAACGCCGACGCCTCCGGGCTCGACAGCGGCGCGCGGCCGCGGAACCGCGTGCTCGACGGTGTCGCGCTCGCGCCGCCGCAGCAGCCCCAGTGGTACGGGTAGTTGCGGTTGAGGTCCGTGCCGATGGCGCTCGATCCGGACGTGGGCTGGCGGTTCTTCCGCCAGTTGCGATAGCCACCGGTCCCCCCGATGTCGTACGTCGCGCCGTCGGGGTTCATCGCGAAGACGATCCAGATCTCCCGACTGTCGACGAGCGACGTGATCCGCGGGTCGGAGCCGTAGCCATCGGTCAGCCAGCGCAGGATCGCGAGCGTCATCTCGAGGCTCATGTGCTCGTCGCCGTGGTGCAGCCCGTCGAAGATCACCTCGGGCTCCGGCTCGTCCGTCGCCACCGAATCGGAGATCTTGGCCGCCCAGATCGTCCGGCCGCCGTAGCTCTTCCCGATCGAGAAGCGGGTCATGATCGACGGATGATCGGCGGCCGCCGCGGCGACCTCGGCGACCATCTCGGCGTACGTGTGGTAGCCCGTCTGGCCGGACGGGAACTCGGGCTCCGCCGCGGCCACGGTCGTCGCCGCCGGGAGCAGCAGGGCGACGAGGACAGCCGCCATGGTCACGGCGCGGATGATCGGTCGCATGCGGCTCATCGTGGCGGGTCGACGCAAGGCCGTCGATGGCGCGGTCGTCCCAGCCCCGATGGGTACCGCATGGCTCACGACCGATAGCCGAGCGCGGCGAGGGCATCGAGCGCGACGGCACGCTCGTCCCAGGGCTGCTCGCCGTCGGGCCCGATGATCGAGCGTTCGTGGCCCTTGCCGGCCAGCAGCACGATGTCGCCGGGTCGGGCGGCCTCGAAGGCCGCCTCGATCGCGGCACGCCGGTCCGCGATGAGCAGCAGGTCCTGGCCACGACGCCGTCCGACGGCGTCCGCGCCCGACGCGATCTCGTCGAGGATCGCCTCGCGGTCCTCGCCACGCGGGTCCTCGTCGGTGACGACCACGAGGCGCGACCGCTCGCCCGCGATGCGCCCCATCTGCGGCCGCTTCGCGGTATCCCGCTCCCCGGCCGATCCGAACACCGCGATGAGCCCACCGCCGCGCGCCGCGGCCGTGGGCGTGAGCAGGTCGAGCACGGTCCGCAGGGACGCGGGGCTGTGGGCGAAGTCGATGACGACCCCGAACGGCTGGCCGGCATCGACCCGCTCCATCCGGCCCGGGACGGCGGTCACCGAGGCGATCCCGCGACGGATCGCGTCCGGGTCGAGCGACAGCGCCTCGCCCAGCGCGACCACGGCCAGGGCGTTGTGGACGTTGAACCGGCCCGCGAGCCTGAGATCGAGCCGTCCCCCGCCCGATGGCGTGACGAGGTCGATGCCGAGGCGGTCGGCATCCTCCGTGACGTGGGTCGCGCGGATGTCGGCGGCGGGGTCGGTGCCGTACGTCAGGACCGTGGCCCCCGCATCGCGGGTGACGCCGATGAAGGCGCCTGACGACGGGTCGTCGAGGTTGACGATGCCGACCCGTGGACGTGCCGCAGCCGCGGCGGCGGCACGCAGCCCGCCCGCGGCGCAGGCGGGCGAACAGCGACAGCTTCGCGTCGCGATACGCCTCCCACGTGCCGTGGAGCTCGAGGTGCTCGTGGGTCAGGTTGGTGACGATGGCGATGTCGTAGTCGACCGACGCCGACCCGTTCGAGCGCGAGGCCGTGCGACGTGGTCTCGACGATCGCGGCGGTGTCGCCGGCGTCGACCATGCGCCGGAGCGTGGCCTGCAGCTCCGGCGCCTCGGGCGTCGTCGCGTGCACGGCGTGATCCTCGGTCAGGCCGCCGACCCGCGTCGCGATCGTGCCGATCATCCCGGTCCGCATCCCGGCCGCCTCGAGCGCCGCGACCGCGAGGTACGAGGTCGTCGTCTTGCCGTCCGTGCCGGTGATGCCGACGACGCGTCAGGTCGCGTGATGGATCCCCGTACCACCATGCCGCGGCGCTCGCGAGCGATACCCGCGGATCGGCGACGACGAGCTGGGCGACGGCCAGGTCCGGGAGCGGACGCTCCACGATGAGCGCGGCGGCGCCACGCGCCACGGCGTCGGCAGCGTGGTCGTGGCCATCATCTCGCTGGCCACGGACCGCGACGAACAGCCAGCCCGGCTCGATGACACGCGAGTCGTGGCCGATGCCGGAGACCGGGACGGCGGCGATGGCCCCGCTGCCGACCGGTCGGCCGTCGAGGCGGGTCCCCTGCAGCTGGCCCTCGCCGGACAGCCGGGCGACGAGGTCGCCGAGCGGACGCGGCGACGTCGTGCCGCTTCCCGTGTTGCCGCCCGCCGCGCTCACCGCCGGACGCCGCGCACCACGGCGCTGGTCACCCGGCCGAGGTGGTAGCGCCACGGCCGGATCGTCAGCTCCTGCGCGCCCGTCATCGATACCCATGTCGCCCCGAACGAGCGCTTGTGCTCGTACAGGCCGAAGGTCGGATCGCCCTCACGGGGCTCCTCGTGGTCGGGGTAGACGTCGACGCCGCCGAGGTCCATCTCGGTGCAGCCCTCGCGGATCGCCAGCTGGATCGCGCGCCAGCGCAGGAGGTGCATCACCCCGGGGTGGGTGTCGCGGACACCGGGCGCGTCGGCCGAGTGGACGGTCGAGAGCCTGCCGCCGTGGCGATACAGGATGAGCCCGCCGAGGCGCCCGCGGTCGCCGGCGTCGGTCGCCTCGGTCGTCTCGGTCGCCTCGAGGTAGACGAGCATGCCCGCGTCGTGGGCCGCCCGCCACCAGTCGAGGAACACCTGACGCGGCCCGAACCGGAACCCGCGTCGCTCGCCGGTCCCCTCCAGCAACGTGGCGAACTCGCCGAGCGCCGCGTCGAGCGTTCGTCCGGGTCGCTCGAACAGCGGCTGGCGCCCGACCCAGCCCGCGGTGTCGTGGCGATGGACGGCGATCCCGTCGCGCTCGGCGGCGTTGACGCGCTGTCGCGTGCTCTTGGCGAGGCCCGCCAGGACGGCCGCGTCGTCGGTGTCGCGGGCAAGGGCCAGGCTCATGCGGTGACGCGACGGCTGGATCTCGCTGATCGGCTGGAATCCGGCGCTCGCCAGCACGTCCCGATACGACCCGTCCGCGGCGGGGATCTCCGCGTCGCTCGCGACGACGTCGACGCCACGGCTCGCCAGCCATCCGGCCAGGGCAACGACCCGCGCCGCCGCCAGGGCACCCGGCCCGCCCGGCGCTGACCGGACCGCGTGGCACGTACGCGCTCGCTCCACCGATGAGCGGCCATGGCCGGGTGAGGACCAGGGCCGCGTGGTCGTCATCGAGCATGACGTGCAGGGGCGTCCAGCCGAGTCTGGCCCGTTGCGCCGCCCAGACGGTCGACTGGTAGACGTGGCCACCCGGCGCCTGGACGACGCGGCGGTCCCAGCCCTCGAGCTCGGCCGCGGTTGCCTCCCGCGGCTCGCCGCTCACCCGGCGCCGCCGTCGGCCTGGTACGCGGCCGCGCCGCCGCCACCCGCGTCGAGCCCGTGGCGCCGCCGCGTCCACCACACCCGCGCAGCTGACCGCGCCTTCGTAGACCGAGCGGCCGAGCGCATCGAGCACGAGGTCCCAGGCGCCGACGTACTGCACCTCGCGGCCACCGAACCCCGTCTTGAAATGCGCGATCCCGCCGGTCGCGAGGCCCCACAGGTCATAGCTCGTGGCGCCCTGCTCGCGCGAGCTCCGGATGGCCTCCCACTTGAGCAGGTAGTTCGCCCGTGTATCGCCGCCCGCCTGGGTCATCCCGCCGTACGGCTCCACGACGCGCGGGCCGGCCCGCACGAGGAAGAGGGTCGCGACGGGCTCGCCGTCGGCCGTCTGGGCGAACAGGAGCCTCGCCCGGCCGGCAGGGCGATAGGCATCCCACACGTCGCGATAGGCCTGTTCGGTCCGGATGAGGAACCCTGCCCGGTCGGCGGTCTCGCGGTAGATCCGGTGGAACTCGCCCAGCCGGTCACCCTCGGCGTCCACGACCGTGATCCCCGCCGTTCGGGCCTTGTTGACGTACTGCCGCCATTTCTTGCGCAGGTCGCCCCACAGCGCATCTTCGTCCGGACCGAGGTCGATGATCCGCGTCGATGCCGGCTGGATGGCCGGCGCCGGGCGCCAGCCGGCGTGGCGCAGGGACCGACGCAGGCTTCCGTCCGTGTCGGCCGGGCCGTCCCGTTCGATCTCGGGGTCGATCCGCAGGTGGGATATCCGGCCGCCACCCGACCGCAACGCCGCGCGGGCGGTCTCGGTGAATGCGTCGATCGTCTCGGGCGACCACGTGCGTGCCACCGGACCGCGTGGCGCATAGGCGAAGCCCCACGGCACGGACGCGGGCGTCGGACGAGGACCTGCGCGCCGATCACCGGGTCACCGCCGGCATCGTCGTGGACGATGCGCCTGGCGGCCCATCCGTTGACGGCCTTCACGTCCGCCCAGCCCGCGAGCTGCAGGTACGAGCCCGGATCGCTCGACTCGACGAACCCGTCCCAGTCGCGAGCGGCGTCGGGCGCGGTCACGACCGGCGCGGGCGGCGGAGCGCGTCGACCATGAGCCCGACGATAGCGGGCAGTTCCGCGATCCGCAACGCGGTCGCCGCGAGGACGAAGACGCCACCGAATGCCGCGGCCACGACCATGATCGTGACCGCCAGGCCCGGCACGCGTGACAGCCACTCCCCGGCGACCTGCGTCGGATCGAGACCCAGCAGGCGCTCGACCTGATCGAGGACGACGGCACCGACGACGGCGGCAGCGACCGTCGCGATCGCGGTGAGCGCCGCCGCCCGCCCGACCGCGCCCAGGACGAGGGTCGGGATCCGACGACGCAGCAGGATGAGCAGCGCCGCCGCCTCGAGCCACGCGGCGATCGCGATCGCCAGCGCGATGCCCGGCAGCCCAAGCGGGTCGACGAGCAGGATCGCGAGGGTCGTGTTGATGACGACCGCACCGACCGCCGCGAGCACCGGCGTCAGGGTGTCCTGGCGGGCGTAGAACGCGCGCGCCAGGACCGCGATCAGGGCGTGGGCGACCAGGCCGATGCTGAACGCGAGGAGGGTCTGGGCCGTGAGCGTGATCGCCGCGGCATCGAATCCACGACCGAACAGCAGCGCCACGCTCTCGACGCGCAGCAGCGCGGTCAGCGCCGCGATCGGCAGCATCGCGAACACGATCACCCGCAGGGCGCGCGTGAGGAGCGACACGAACTCGGGCTCGCGTCCGACCGCCGCCTCCCGCGACAGCGACGGGAACAGCACGATGCCGAGCGGCACGCCGATGATCCCGATCGGGATCTGGAGGAGCGTGAACGCGACCGTGAACGCGGACACGGCGCCCTCGCCGAGCAGTGTCGCGAGCGAGGTGACCACGAGGAACGTGATCTGGGTGGCGCCCAGGCCGATCGCGCGGGGGGCCATGAGCGAGAGTGCCTGGCGGGCGGCCGGGTCGGCCGCATCGATCCGCGGGGTGTACCGGAACCCCATGCACGGAGCGGAGCGAGCTGCACGAACAGGTGCCCGATCGCGCCGGCGACGACGCCGATCGCGACCCCGACGACGCCCATCGAGGGCGCGAGGAGCACCGTGGCGCCGATGATCGCGAGGTTGTAGATGCTCGGCGCGATCGCCGCGGCGGCGAACCGGCCACCGCCGTTGAGCACGCTCGTCGCCACCGCCCCGAGGGCGAGGAAGATCGGGCTCAGCAACATGATCCGGGTCAGCTCGACCGTCTGCTGTGTCGTCGCGGCGTCGAACCCGGGCGTGATGAACGGCACGATCGTCGGCGCGAAGACGAACATCACGAGCGACAGGATCGCGAGCGCAACGAGCATCAGGTTCGTGACCGTCGACACCACGCGCCAGGCGCGACCCGGGCCATCGGTCGCGAGCAGCCCCGAGACGACCGGGATGAGCGCAGACGACAACGCTCCCGCGGCGACGAGCTGGAAGATCAGGTCCGGGATCCGGAACGCGGCGAAGAAGGCGTCGAGATCCGACGTGGCGCCGAACGTGTTCCCGATGACCGCGAGCCGCACCCAGCCCAGGACCCGCGCCAGGAGGAACGCCCCCGAAACGATCATCCCCGCCCGGACCAGGGTGCGGGCGCTCGTCACCGACCCGCCTCGCGGCCGTCCGGTCGCGGCGTCAGCGGGACGGGCACGCTCGCGTCAGCGGCCCGGCGCGCCCGTGGATGGGCATCGCGGTAGGCGTCGCGCAGCCGCGCCGGCGAGACGTGGGTGTAGATCTGGGTCGTCGCGAGGTTCTCGTGCCCGAGGAGCTCCTGCACGACGCGGAGGTCCGCCCCGCCGTCCAGCAGGTGCGTGGCGAACGAGTGGCGCAGCGTGTGCGGCGACACGCCGACCGGCAACCCCGCGAGGCGACACAGCCGGTCGAGGCGGTAGCGCAGACCGCGGACGCCGAGCGGCGACCCGGCGTGGTTGAGGAAGACCTCGGAGGGCGGATCGGCGGACGCGGCCGTGCCCCGCCGATCGACGAGGATCGGGCGGCCGTCCTCCAGGTAGGTGCGCAGGGCCAGCAGCGCCGGTCGACCGAGGAGCCCGATGCGCTCCTTGCGTCCCTTGCCGAGGACCCGGATCTCGCCGCGCCGCAGGTCCAGGGCGCCGAGGTCCGCGGCCGCCAGCTCACTGATGCGCAGGCCGGCCGCGTACGCCGTCTCGACGAGGGCCCGATCCCGGAGGGCGAGGGCCGTGGCGAGCGGGATGCGATCGGGTGCCGCGTGGTCCGCCTCCTCGAGCTCGGCGTCGACGACCGCGAGCAATCGGCGCACCTGGTCGACCTCGAGCACGCGCGGCAGGCGGCGCGGCAGCCGGGGCGTGGCGACCGCCCCCCATGGATCACCGGCCGACAGCCCCTCGCGTGCCGCCCAGCGATGGAACGAGCGGATCGCGGCGAGACGCTGCGCGACGGTCGTCCGCGATGCGCCGGCCCCCAGGACCGCGAGGTAGGCGCGAAGATCCGCCCGCGGCGGCCTGCGCCAATCGACCCCGCGCGCGTCGAGCCACGCCAGATAGGTGCCGACCGCGGTCGTGTACGAGCGGAGCGTGTGGGGCGACGCATCGCGCGCCGCCAGCGAGCGGAGGAACCGCTCGAGTGCCGGATCGGTCGCAGGTTGGCCCGCGACCGGGCTCACGCCTCGGCGGCCGGTTCGGCGGGTCGCCCTCGACCGGCCGTTCGACGTGCGCCGGTGCGCCCACCCGCGCGTCCCCGCGTGGAGCCGCCGGCACGGCCCGGACGCTTCGGTCGGGCCAGCGCCTCCGGGTTCGGCGGGCCACCCGCATACCGCTCGCCGGGCGCGATGTCGTCCGGTGCCGTCTCGCTCGTCGAGCCGCAGACCAGGCAGATCGCAGTCTCGCCCTTGCGGGCGATCGGTCCGTCGTCGGTGTCGTGGACGCCGCCGAGCGGCTCGTTGTTCGTCGTGTAGTCGCACTTGGGGTACTTGGAGCACCCCCAGAAGACGTTCCCGGTGCGACGCGCGCGACGCGGCACGAGGTGGCCGTCGCGGTTCTTCGGGCAGATGGCCTCGAACGGCAACGGGTCGGGCGGCGGCGGCCCGTCCTTCTTGATGTAGTCGCAGTCGGGATAGCGCGAGCAGCCGACGAACGGCCCGAACCGCCCGCTCCGACCCACGAGCGTGCCCTCGCTGCACTTGGGGCAGACCTCGCCGGTCCCCTCCTGGGGCGGCGGCTCGTCACCGGGGAGTGGCCGCGATTCCTTGTGCTCGGGATACAGCGAGCAGGCGAGGAAGCGGCCATTCCGGCCGAGGCGGATCACCATCGGGTGGCCCTCGGAGCAGACCTCGTCGGTCGCCTCCGTCGTGAAGTCGCTGCGGCGCAGCTCCTTGCGCTTCTCGGCGACCCGATCGCGCAACGGGCCGTAGAACGCCCGCAGCAGCGGGACCCACGCTCGTTCGCCACGCGCGATCTCGTCGAGCTCCTCCTCCATCCGCGCGGTGAAGGCGAGATCGACGTAATCGCCGAAATGCTCGACGAGCAGGTCCGTCGTGATCTCCGCGACCGGCTCCGGCCGCAGCCGGCGCTCCTCGATGCGGACGTAGCCACGGTCGACGATCGTCGAGATCGTCGCGGCGTAGGTCGACGGCCGGCCGATGCCGTGCTCCTCGAGCGACTTGATGAGGGTGGCCTCGGTGAAGCGCGGCGGCGGCTCGGTGAAATGCTGCGTCGGGGTGACCTCGCGGACGGTCGTCGGATCGCCCTCGGCCAGGGTCGGCAGCTTGCCGCTCCCCTCCTCGTCGTCGTCGGTGCCGTCGTCGCGGCCCTCGGTGTAGACCCGCGCGAAGCCTTCGAACAGCGTCCGCGTCGAGCTGGCACGCAGCTCGTACGGGCCATCGACCAGGTCGGCCGTGGTCGTCTCGAGCTCCTTGGGCGCCATCTGCGACGCCAGGGCGCGCTGCCAGATGAGCCGGTACAGCCGGAGCTCGTCCGGCTTGACCATCGAGGCGAGCGAATCGGGATCGCGTCGGAACGAGGTCGGGCGGATCGACTCGTGCGCCTCCTGGGCGCCCTTCGACTTCGTCTTGTAGACGCGGCCCTTCGGCATCGTGAACGGTTCGCCGTAGCGCTCGCCGATCACCTCGCGGGCCTCGCCCATCGCGACGCCCGCCATCGCGGTCGAGTCGGTGCGCATGTAGGTGATGAGTCCGACGTGCCCGTCCGGCGTCTCGACGCCCTCGTACAGCCGCTGCGCGATCGACATCGTCCGCTTCGGGCTGTAGGACAGCTTCCGGCTCGCCTCCTGCTGCAGGGTCGACGTGGTGAACGGCGGCGCCGGTGAGCGCTTCTGCGTCCGGACGCCGACCTTCGTGACGACCGGTCGGGCCTCGCGGAGGGCGGCGGCATGCCGCTCGGCCGACGTCTCGTCGGCGACCTCGAGCGCCGCGCCGTCGATCCGCACGAGCTCGGCGGCGAAGGTCTCGCCGGCGGTCGTGGCGAGGATCGTCGCGATCGTCCAGTACTCGCGCGCCGTGAACGCCTCGATCTCGCGCTCACGTTCGACGACGAGCCGGACGGCGACGCTCTGGACCCGGCCGGCCGACAGGCCGCCGCGGACCTTGCGCGAGAGGAGCGGGCTGAGGGTGTAACCGACCAGGCGGTCGACGATGCGCCGGGTCTGCTGCGCGTCGACCAGGTTCTGGTCGATGTCGCGCGGGTTGGCGAACGCCTCGCGGATCGCGGGTTCCGTGATCTCGCTGAAGGTCACCCGGCGGGTCTTCTCCGACGGGACGTGGGCCGCCTCGGCGACGTGCCAGGCGATGGCCTCGCCTTCACGGTCGAGGTCGGTGGCGAGGTAGACCAGGTCCGAGCCGCGGGCGGCCTTCTCGATCTCGTTGACCTGCTTGCGCCGGTCGTCGGAGATCACGTATTCGGGTTCGAACTCGTGGTCGACGTCGACGCCGAACTTGCCCTTGCCGGGGTTCTCCGGGAGGTCGCGGACATGCCCGTACGAGGCCAGGACACGGTAGTCCGGACCGAGGTAGCGCTCGATGGTGCGGGCCTTGGCAGGCGATTCGACGATGACCAGGTTCTTCGACACGGCCGGGAGTGTAGCACCGGGTCCTCACCGATCCGGTAGCTGCGGCCGTAGGCCGATGGCGCGCCCGCGCGCGCACCCCCGCGCGAGACGAGGGCCAGTCAGGGCGATTTCGCCGCCGATCGTGAACCGGCACCCTCAACGTCCAGCTGCCGCCCGCGCACCGAGGTTCGAGGCGGAGCTCCGCGACGCCATCGACCCGAGGTTTTCAGACCTCGCGGATGCGGCGCAGGAAGTCCTCGTCGATCTCGAGATCCGCCTCGGGTTCGGGCGCGGCATCGGCGGCGGCGGCCGGATCGGGCGTGGCGTGCACGGAGACGGGCGTCGGCCTGTCCGTACCGGTGAGCGAGGCAGGTGGGATCTCGACGAACCGGATGTGGAGATACGGGAAGAAGAAGACCGAGTTGCTGTCGTCGACGAAGACCGGTCGCTTCCCGTTCATCATCCGCATGTTCGTGCAGCGCAACCCGACGTCGCTCGATTCGGGCGCGTCGAACAGGTCGGCGAGCAGCGGCTGCTCGTTGTTGACGTGGAGGATGACGTTGTAGATCACGAGACGATGGTGACGCCCCGCACCGCTGACCGGGAGGGACCCGATGGTCCCCCCTACGGGTGGTAGAAGTCGACGACGAGGCGCACTCGGCCCGACGAGACCCAGACGCCGATCCCGACGCGGTCGTACTTCCGATTCATCATGTTGACGTAGTGGCCGCCGTTGTACGACTTCTCGCTCTGGAAGAAGCGATGGCTGGCAAGGACCGCGCCCTTGGCGCTGCCTGAGCGGCACCCGATGTTCTCGGCCCAGGTGTAGTTGCGGTAGCCGGCGCGGCGGAGGCGGTCGCCCGGGTTGCCGCCGATGAAGTGGCTGCACAGGTTGCGCGTCGCGAGGAGCTTGGCGTACGGCCGCGCGACCTTGCTCGTGATGCCGCTGTCGAGCTTGAGCGGGGCGGCGTCGCGACCGCCAGGGCTGCTGCACGAGCCAGTCGACGTGACCCAGCCACCGGTCCGCGTGCAATTCATGAGCCCGAGGTAGTAGCGCTCCACCGACGACCAGCTGCCCGAGCCCACCGAACCGCCGGACGAGCCGCCCGATGAGCCACCGCTCGACGCCTGGGTGGTGGTCCGTGTCGCGGGCTTGGCGACCGTGCGGAAGGCGACCTTGCCGGCCTCCGCGAGCGGGGTCCCGTCCTCGCTCGTCGCGGTGGCCGCGACGGTCGCGACGATCCGCGCGTCGTACGGCAGCTTCTTGGCGGGATCGAAGACCAGGACCCGGTCGCCCTCCGCGAAGGACACCTTGCCGTCGACACGCTTGCCGTCGGCCGTGACCGCGAAGGCGGCCTTCGTCGCAGCGCGATCCATCGAGCGCGTGAACCGGACCGAGATGTCGTCGCTGCGCCCGACGTCCTGTGTCCGCGGACGCGGTCGGAAGCGCACGACCTCGGGCGCGACCGCGGTCCGGATCGCGAGCTGGAACGGATCGAGCGCGATCCCGTCGACGTCGCGAACGCCGTCCACCACGAGCTTGTAGCGGGTGTCCGGTCGGAGCGGCTCGCTCGGGGTGAACGTGAAGAGCGGCGGGCCGTCCAGCACGGACGTCACGGAGACGGTCCCGGCGACCGGTGGGTCGAGGCGGACCGCCGGCACGACCGTCTGCGTCTCGATGGGCCGATCGAAGGCGATGAGGAATGACGTGCCGAGCGCGACGCGCTTGCCGACCGGGGTGCTGACGGCGAGGGTCGCGGCGGTCGGCGGTCGGGTCAGGAAGCTGGCACGCGCCGGTGTCGTGAGCGGCCGTCCGGTCAGCGCGAGGGCTCCCGGCTGGACCGTGATCGTGTGATACACCCCGGCTGCCCAGTGCGCCGTCGGGGCGATCGTGAGCGCGGTCCCGGTCCTGTCCCAGACCAGCTCGACCGGCGTTCGCGGGACCACCTCCACCGCGGCGGCGACGGAGGCCCGATCCATCGGGGTCGTGAACGTGATCGTCGCGGGCTGGCGCAGCGCGACCCCGGTACCGACCATCGTCCGGAAGGCCCCCTGGGTCAGGGGCACGATCTCGGTGGGCGGCGTCGCCGTCGTCACGGCCGGTCGTCCGGCTGCGATGGCCCCCAGGGCGACGACCGTCCCGAGGACGATGACGAGCCCTGTCCGCGCGACCATGGAACGGCGCAGGACGGCGCCGGCGGTGATGGCGGCGAGGATCGGCACAGCGAGGACCGCGGCCGTGAGCTTCCGCAATAGACCATCCTGGGTACGGCGCAGGGGCGGCTGGTTGGGGCTGCCGCCGACGTCACGCTGGGGCGCGACCTGGCCCAGAGGGTAGCACCGGCTGTCACGCCCGGGCAACCCGGGCGGGCTCCGGGCGGGCTGCGGACGCCTCGTGACCGCGACGCCGTCATCGCGTTCGCGATCGCCGTGGGAGCGCCAGGAGCGACCCCGCGGGCCGGTACCGCCCATGCACGCCGACCGCGAGACCGCGCCGCTCCAGCAAGGCCAGCGTGGCGAGCACGGTCGCCACGGCGAGGCCAGACGCCGCCACGATCTCGTCCACCGTGACGCGGCCCTCGACGAGCTGCCGCGCGACGAGCCCCTCGGTCGTGCCGAGTGCCCGGATCGTGGCGCGGATGACGGTCGCGGGATCGTCGCGCCGGCGATCCCGGTGTCGAGGACGCCGCAGAGGCTGGGCTCGCGCTCGTGCCGACCTCGCGATCCATACCGAACCCGAGATCGGCGAGCAACTGCGGGATCCCGGCCACCAGGTGGGCGGACCCCTCGAACTCGCGCAGGAACGAGAGGCATCCGCTCGACGCGGGCGAATCGAGCGGACCCGGCACGAGGAAGCACTCGCGACCCTGCTCCAGGGCCCACGACGCCGTGATGAGTGCGCCGCTGCGGGCCGGGGCCTCCACCACGACCGTGGCATCCGAGAGCCCGCTGATGATCCGGTTGCGACGCGGGAACGTGCCCTGGGTCGGCACGACGTCCGGTGCGTGCTCCGACACCACGGCCCCGCCCGACGCGACGATCGCCTCGGCCAGACGGGCATGGGACGGCGGGGACAGCACGGCATGGCCGCCGCCGATGACCGCGACGGTCGTCCCGCCGGCTCGCACGGTCGCCTCGTGCGCCGCCCCGTCGATCCCGTAGGCCAGGCCGGACACGACCGTCGAACCGGCATGGACGAGCGCGGTGGCGATCCGTCCGGCCGTCGTCCGGCCGGCGACGGTCGCCCGTCGCGTGCCCACGATCGCGACGGCGTGATCGGGCGACAGGGCGTTGGTGTCGCCGAGCACGAACAGCGCATGCGGCGGCATCGCGATGCGGGCGAGGCGCGGCGGGTAGGCCGGCTCCTCGACCGTCACGACACGGAGCCCGAGCCGACGGACGCGGGCGAGTGTCACGACGCCATCGTCTGCGGCCCGCACGATCCCCTCCGCGACCGTGTCCGCGATGGGCCGTCGCTCCGCTCGGCCCACGGCTCGCTCGAGGGACGGGGTCGCGGCAAGCCGTTCGACGGCACCAGGCTCTGCCGCTGACGCCAGGATCCCGCGTCCGGTGCGGTAGCGGGCCAGGAGCGCGGCGAACCCGATCGGACCGAGTCCGTGCACGGCGGTCAGCACGGTCCACGCGTCGCGCTCGGCGGCGTATGGATCGTCATCGGTCGACGCGACCGCCGAGGGTGCGGTGGCCTCGTCGCGACCGGCGTCGCCGGCGAGCGGTCCGCTCACGCCCACGCCCAGCACTACGACGCCAGCGAGCCGGCGGTCCGCTCGCCAGCCGACCGATACCACATCGCCTCGTCGACATGGTCGCCGCGGACCGCGTCGTCGCCGGCGAGATCGGCGATCGTGCGCGCGACCCGGAGGAGCCGTTCGGTCCCGCGACCGCTCGCCGCTGCACCCGTCGGCGAGGTCCAGGACCCGCCGCGACGTGGCCCGATCCAGCCCGCACGTCTGCCGCAACGACCGACCTCGCAGCCGCCCGTTGAGTCGATTCGGTGGCCGCTGCCAGCGCGATCGCGCGGGCATCGGCGATCCGCCGTGCGACGACGGCCGACGACTCCGGTTCCCCGCCGCCGACGAGGGCGAGTGCCCCGATCCGCGGCATCGTCACCCAGAGGTCGATCCGGTCGCGGAGCGGGCCGGAGACCCGCCGCTGATAGCGCTCGATGAGGCCCGGCGTGCACCGACACCGGCCCTCCGGGATCGTCCCGGCGAAGCCGCACGGACACGGGTTCATCGCGGCGATCAGCTGGAAGCGGGCCGGAAACGTCATGACCCGGCCGGCCCGGGCGACGACCACCCTCCCCTCTTCGAGCGGTTGGCGCAACGACTCGAGGACGTCACGGTCGAACTCCGCGAGCTCGTCGAGGAAGAGGACGCCGTGATCCGCCCGGGTGACCTCGCCCGGTGTCAGCGTGGGTCCACCGCCGACCATCGCCGCGGCCGACATCGTGTGGTGCGGCGAGCGATACGGCGGCCGCCGCCGCAACTCCCGGATCGGGCCCTCGCCGGCGGCCGACGCGACGATCGTGACCGCCAGCGCGGCCGCGTCATCGAGCGGTGGCAGCAGGCCCGGCACCGTCCGCGCGAGCAGGGTCTTGCCGACGCCCGGCGGTCCGCTGAGCAGCAGCCCGTGCCCGCCGGCCAGCGCGATCTCGAGGCCGCGGCGGGCCTCCAGCTGACCGCGCACCTCGGCCAGGTCCGGCACGGGCACGTCCACGACGGTCGCCGCCCGGTGGGCGGACCCGCTCGGTCCGCCGGCCCCGCCCGTCGGGTCCAGGGTCGTGACCCGCGGCATGGGCACCGGGACCTTGCGCGGCGGGCGGCCGCGGACCGCGAGCGCTGCCTCGGCGAGGGTTTCGACGCCGATCACCTCGATGCCATCGACGAGGCGCGCCTCGGCGACGGCCGGCTCCGCGACGACGATCCGGCGGAAGCCGCGCGCCACGATGGCGGCCACCATCGAGAGGATGCCGGGCACCGGCCGGACGTCGCCACCCAGCGACAGCTCGCCGATGAGCGCGACCGTGCCCGGACCGGCGCGCAACTGCTCCGACCCGAGCAGGACGCCGATCGCGATCGCGACGTCGAGGGAGGATCCACCCTTGCGCAGGTCGGCCGGGGCCAGGTTGATCGTGATGCGCCGGGGCGGGAACACGAATCCGGCGTTGCGGATCGCACCACGGACGCGTTCGCGGGCCTCCTGGAGCGCGGTATCCGCCAGGCCGACGATCGTGAACCCGGGTAGCCCGGGCGCCACGTCCACCTCGACGCGGATGGTCCGCCCATCGAGGCCATGCAGGGTGGCGGAAGGGACGACTGCGAGCACGACGCCCACGCTACGGGCGGGCGCTCACCCCCGACTCATCGGCGGCTCACCCCGGGGTCACCGCAGGACGGCGGCAGCCTCCGCGATGGCCGGCTTGTCGACGGAGCGGGCGAACCCGAGCACCGACGCACCGAGTGCCGAGTCGGCCTTCGTGAACATGAACGGCGCGCCCGAATTGAGGGCGCTGATCGCGCCGCGATACTCGTTGACGACCTGGTGGTCGATCGTCCGCTTCAGCGCGCCCTCGGCGTTCTTCACGTTGATGCCGGTGAACGCATTCGAGCGGTTCAGCACCAGCTGGACCTTGGCCGACGGGTAGCCCAGGTGCTGCATCGTCTCGAGGATCAGGCGCACGTTCTTCAGGCACGACAGGTCCGCGGTCATCACCACGAACACGGACTCGGCCGGCTCGAAGACGCCGAGGTTCACGTCGTCGAGCCGCTTGTCGACGTCGACGAGGATGTAGTCGTAGAGCGACCGCAGGTGCTCGATGATCACCGGCAGGTGGTCGGGACGGACGAGCTCGGCGGTCTCCGGGGATGGCGGAGCGAGCAGGAGATCGATGCCCGAGTCGTGCTTGACGAGGACCTGCTTCACGAGCTCCACGTCGATCGTGGGCGCGGTCACGATGTCGACGATGCTCTTGCGATCGAGGCCGAGGTCCAGGAACACCCGGTGGTCGCCGAACTGCAGGTTCCCGTCGACGAGGACGACCTTGCGACCGAGCTCGCGATGGAGGGCGATGGCGGCGTTGATGGCGATCGTCGTCGTGCCCACCCCGCCCTTCGCCCCGTAGAACGCGAGCGTGCGGCCCATCGGCGGTCGAGCGAGGAGTGCGTCGCGCGGCGCGAAGCGGGCGAGCAGGCTCTTGATCCGGGCCAGGAGCTCGGCCGGGTGGAACGGCTTGATGAGGTAGTCGTCGGCGCCGGCGCGAAGCCCGCGGACCTTCTGCTCGACCTCACGCTCGGCCGTGAGCATGATGATCGGGACGTGAGCCGAGCCGCCCTCCTCCGATCGGATCTTGGCGGCGACCTGGTAGCCGTCGAGCTTGGGCAGCATGACGTCGAGCAGGATGAGATCGGGCGCCTCCGCCCCCCACAGGCGGAAACCCTCGGCCCCGTCGCCCGCGATGACGACGTCGTAGCCCTCCTGCTTGAGCGTGTACTGCAGGAGTCGCTGGACGTTCGGGTCGTCGTCGACAACGAGGATCTTGGCCGCCATCAGTCCTCCACGGGCCTTCGCTTGACGGTGGGCGCCGGCTTGGACCCCGGCGTGCCGATTATAGGCTCCGCCTCGTCCGTCCCGACATCGTCGCCACGGGCGGTCACGAACGCCATCCGCAGGAAGTCCGCCACGCGCCGCTCGTAGTCCTGGGGCGCCGCGGCGTGCCCACCGCTGTGCTCCGCGCCCGGGATGACCCAGTGCTGGGCGGACGGACCGGCCAGCGCGGCGAGGCGACGGCCATCGGCGATCGGGACGGTCGTGTCAGCGTCGCCGTGGATGAGCAGCAGGGGCACGGGCTCCACGAGACCGATCACCTGACGCGGCTCGGTCGTGCGCGGATCCGCGCCGAGCGTGCGCGACGCCGAATCGAACAGCCGCGCCGCCACGAACCGCCGGCCCGGTCCCCGCAGGCGCGATGCGATCGGGATTTCGAGCTCCGGCGCCACCGAGTCGGCGACCACCGCGACGATCGCCGGTCGGGGTGCCGGCTCGGGGTCGCGCGGCGCATCCGGATCGACATCGGCGCCAGGCAGCGAGCCGTCCCCGAGGACGGCCACCGCGGACAGGGCCGTGATCCCACCCATCGACGTGCCGACCAGCGCGACCCGTCGGATGCCGCGTTCGCCGAGCCACGCCAGGGCTCCGGCGACATCCTCGACCTCGAGGAGGCCGAACGTCGTTGGCCCGTCGTCCGACTCGCCGTGACCTCGAAAGTCGATGCCGAGCACGCCGGCCGTGCGTCGCAGGAATGAGCCGTACTCGACGAGATCGGGTGCGATCGAGCCCGAGTAGCCGTGCAGCAGCAGGACGGCCTCGCGTGGCTGCGGGTCCCACGGGCCCCCGGCGGCCACATCGGGATCCGCGCCCGCATCGCGTTCGGCGGGCAGCCAGCGACCGGCCAGCCGAACGCCGTCGCGCGATCGAAGGCGGACGATCTCCCCGCCGAGCGCGTCGAGCGCCGGACCCAGGTCCGCCTCGTCAGGCCCCGTCCGAGGCGCCGCCAGCAGACGCGCCGCACCGCGTCGCGCGATCGTCCGGAGGGCAAGCGCTGTGCCGACGGCGACGGCCACCGCCGCGAACCCGCGACCCTTCACTCGACGTCGTCCCGCGAAGGCCCGCCCGCCGATCCGACGGCGATCGCTTCGTCGGTTGATCCGTCGAGCGCGGCAAAGACGAGCTGGCTCCACGTCTCGAGTCGGTCGGCGACGGCCGCGACCTCCGACGGTTCGACGAATGCGCCGCTCAGCTTGTCGGTCTCGCGCACGGCCACCGCCCGTCCTTCGGCATCGGCGACGAAGACGAGCCCGAGATGGACCGCGCCGACATCGGTCGTGTCGTCGTTCAGCAGCGCGATGGGCCGGAACTCGGGCTCGAAGTCCGCCTCGAGCTCTTCGCGCCACTCGCGGCGCAGGCCACCGAGCAGCCCGTCGTCACCGGGGTTGCAGTGCCCGCCGACGCCGATCGACCAGCGATCGTGGAGCCGTGCGTCGCCCCCGGCGCGGGTGCGGCGCATGAGGAAGTAGCGTTGGCCGTCGCGCAGCACGAGGTACGGGATCACCTGCTTGTGGCTCGGATCGCGCTCCATCGCGGCGCGGGGCTCGTACCGGCCGTGGACGGCGACCGCGTCGAGCAGCGCATCGATCCCGTCGCGCCGCAATCCGTACCAGCCCCCGGCGTCCGGGACGACCGCGCGTGGGACCACGAGCACGCGCTCCTCGGACTCCGAGCCCGGGCGTGTCGGTCATCGGTCCATGGCCGCGAGGCGAGCCCGCGCCGCGGTCAAGCGAGCCTCGATCGCGTCGGCGTCGGGATGGCCGGTCCCGTCGAGCAGGTCCGCCCATGTCTCGAGGACGGCCACGAGATCCCGGATCCGGGCGGCGAGGGCGGGGCCGTTCGTGACGGCGATCCCGGTCCCCATGGCGACGTCGCCCCGCGCCAGGCGGGTCGTGTCGCGCCAGCCGCTCGCCGCGAGCGCTGCCGCCGCGGGCCAGCGGTCGTCATCCCGGCTCCCCTGCCCGGCGACCGCCTCCACGAGCGCGACCGCCGCGATCAGCGGCAGATGGCTGATGCCCGCGACCGCGACGTCGTGCGCATCGGCGGCCATCCGGATCGGGCGGGCACCACACGCCACGGCCAGGGTCTCGACGCGAGCCACAGCGGCGGCATCCGACGACGGCACGATCACCCACGGTCGGTCGACGAAGAGATCGGGCGTCGCGGCGTCGAAGCCACTCGCGTCGCGCCCGGCCATCGGGTGCCCGCCGACGAATCGGATCCCGAGCTCCGTGGCGCGCTCGGTGATCGCCCCCTTCGTGCTGGCCACGTCGGTGACCACGGCGTCGGCCGCGAGGGCCGCCTTCCATGGCCCGGCGATCGACGCCAGCATCGCCAGACAATCGGGAGCTGGTGCGGCGAGCACCACGAGATCGGCGCCGTCGATCGCGGCCTCAGGTGTCGCCGCGGCGTGCGTCGATCACACCCGCCCGGACGGCGGCCGCGGGCCCGACACCGTGTTCGGACCAGGCGATCACGGACCAGGCCGCGTGATCCGGCGCGGCGCGCAGGGACCGGGCGATCGATCCCCCGATGAGCCCCAGGCCCAGCATCGCCACGCGCATGTCCGCGAGTATCGCAGCCGACCCCGCGGGCGCGCTCCCCGTCAGGTCACGTGCCGGGTCGGCGGCGTCGGCGTCAGGTGGAGCTGGCGCGCCGCCTGGCCGCTCGACGCTGCGCCTTCCGACGCTCCTTGCCCGGTGGTTTCGGCGGCCCGGGATCGTCGGGCGGGTTCTGCCGACGGATCTGCTCGCGACGCTCGAGCTCGCGCCGTTCGCGGTCCAGGAAGGCGCCGCACCGCGGACAGCGCCGTTCTTCCGTGAACAGCGATTCGAGCGGAGCGACCGTGTAGAGCTGGCGTCCGCACGACCAGCATGCGAGTCGAGGCATCGCGGCGTTCAGACCACCGGGAGAGCGGCGAGCGCGGCCTGCACGCGGTCCAGCGGGTACTCGTAGTCCTCGAGATCGCCCTGCAGATACCGCTCGTAGGCGGACAGGTCGAAATGACCGTGGCCGCACAGGTTGAACAGGATCACCCGGGCCTCGCCGGCCTCGCGGGCGGCCAGGGCCTCGTCCATCGCGACGCGGATCGCGTGGGTCGGCTCGGGCGCGGGCAGGATGCCCTCGGCGCGGGCGAAGGCGACACCGGCCTCGAAGCTGGCGCGCTGGTGCACGCTGCGTGCCTCGATGAGGTCGTGTTCCTTGAGCAGGCTGACCAGCGGGGACATGCCGTGGTAGCGCAGACCGCCGGCATGGATCGGCTCCGGGATGAAATCGGCGCCGAGCGTATGCATCTTGACGATCGGCGCCATCTTGCCGGTGTCCCCGAAGTCGTAGGCGTACACGCCGCGGGTCAGGCTTGGCGCCGCTTCGGGTTCGCAGGCGATGATCCGATGGGTCGCGCCCTCCCGGAAGTTGCGACCCAGGAACGGGAACGTCAGGCCGGCGAAATTCGACCCGCCGCCGGTGCAGCCGATGACGACATCCGGCGACTCGCCGGCCATGCCCATCTGCTCGATCGCCTCCTGGCCGATGACCGTCTGGTGCAGGAGCACGTGGTTGAGCACCGACCCGAGGGCGTACTTCGTGTCATCGCGGGTCGCGGCATCCTCGACGGCCTCGCTGATCGCCATCCCGAGGGAGCCCGGGCTGTCCGGGGTCTCACCGAGCACCGACCGGCCGTAGTTCGTCGTCAGCGACGGGCTGGCGACGACCTCCGCGCCGTACGTCTCCATCAGGATCCGGCGATACGGCTTCTGGTCGTAGCTCGCGCGGACCATGTAGACCTTGACCTCGAGGCCGAACATGGCGCCGGCGAACGCCATCGCGCTCCCCCACTGGCCCGCGCCGGTCTCGGTGGCGATGCGCTTGACCCCTGCGTCCTTGTTGTAGAACGCCTGCGCGAGCGCCGTGTTCGGCTTGTGGCTGCCGGCCGGGCTGACGCCCTCGTACTTGTAGTAGATGTGCGCGGGCGTATCGAGCGCCTTCTCGAGTCGATGGGCGCGATACAGCGGGCTCGGCCGGTACAGGCGATAGGCGTCGCGGACCGGCTCGGGGATCTCGATCTCACGTTCACCGGACACTTCCTGGCCGATCAGCGCCATCGGGAACAGCGGCGCCAGGTCGTCGGGGCCGATGGGCTGGAGGGTCGCCGGGTGGAGCGGCGGGAACGGCGTCACGCCCGCAGGCAGGTCCGCCGCGATGTTGTACCAGGAGCGCGGGATCCGCGACTCATCGAGGACGAACTTCGTCTGACGGGGATCCGGTGACGCCATCGTGGGGTCTCCTGCTGGACGAGCTGACAGGTACGCGCGGCCGGGTCGGGTTCGCTGCGGAGACGGGGAGCCTAGCGCGAGGAGCGAAGCAGGCGCAACCGTCGCGGGCGCGCGGACCATGCCGCGGCGCCGACCACCGGGAAGACGAGCAGGACGCCGTCGTTCTTGCCGGACTTGCCCGACTTGCGTCGTGCCAGCCTTCGTGTCGCCCTTCGACGAGCTGCCGCCCTTGCCCTTGCCGCTTCCATCGGCGACGTGGCCCTTGCCGCAGGGTCGCGAGGGATCGATGCCCTTCACGTGGCCGGGCGGCGTGCCATCGACGCGTCGGGCACGGCGGACGCTGCTTGACCGGCTTGGGCTTGACCGGCTTGGGCGTCGGGGCCGGTCTCGGCTTGGGCGTCGGGTGCGGGTTCGCCGCCGGCGGGTCGGGGGTCGGTGTCGGGGTCGCCCCGGGTCGCTCGGCGTCGCGCCGGCGTCGCGGCCGGGGTCGGCTCGGGGGTCGGGTCGGGTGTCCCGGCCGGGGTCGGCGCGGGGGTCGGCCCGAGCGCGGTCTCCGGTGTCGGGGTCGGCGCGGCGACGACGACCACGACCGGCGGCGCGGACGGTGCGATCGAAGGGGCACGGGCTCGGGCTCGGGCTCGGGACCGGCGTCGCGGTCGGCGTCTGGCGAGGGCCGCGGTGTGCCGGTCGGCCCGCTCGCGGGCGTTGGTGTCGCGTTCGGCTCGGCTCCCGGTGTGGGGATGACCGCGATGATCGGACTCGGTCGTGGAGATGCCGCGGCGCGCTGTTGTACCTCGACGCCCCCGATCCCCAATGCGACTGACGCAAGGACCAGATTCACGACGCCGAGTGCGAGAACGAGGCGTACGCGCTGGCTGTTCGTCACGTCAATCTTGTGTTCCTTGACGGTTGCGTCCGACGGTCAGGGGACAGGTGGATGGTACACGCCCGGATCGATCTCCGGCATTCACTGGAGCATCGAGGTCGCGAGCGGCACATATCGAGCGGGGCCGCCGCCGGTCTGGCTCTCGTACAGGCACGATCCTGTCGGCCGTCGTTCCGATCGATCGTCCGACCATCGCCGCGGCCAGCCGCTCCGCCACGATCGGCCCAGCCGCGAGGCCGTCGCTCCGGGCAAGGGTCAGGTGCGGACGGAACGGCCGATCATCGGGCGCCCAGCCTGCCGCCGTGAGCGCACCCCCGAGTCGCGCGCTGAGCGTGTCGAGCTCGGTCACACCTGCCGTGAGCCCGATCCAGATCGCGCGCGGCCGGCCGCGTTCCGGGAAGGCGCCCGCCCCACCGAGCACGATCTCGAACGGTCCGGGCGCATCGGGACCGGCGGTCGCGGCATGCACCGCGTCGATCGTGGGTCCGATGCGATCCTCCGGCGTGGGGCCGAGGAAGCGCAGCGTCAGGTGGAGCCCGTCGAGCCGCACCCAGCGGACGTCGTGCATCCCGTCCGGCAGGCCGGCGGCTCGCACCGCGTCGACGACGTCGACAACGGCCGCCACGGCGGGCTCGGGCAACGGCACGGCCACGAAGAGACGACGACCCGGGATCCCGGCATACGGGTCGCCGCGCCGACCGCTGGTATGGCTCCGTCCCCCGACGTCGCTCACCTCGGTTCGGCCGTCCCAGACGCCAGTGGCGTCTCGTGCGCCTCGACCTCGCGCAACCACGTCGCCCGGTCGTCGCGCAGGACCTGCAACGCGGCGTCACTGTCGCGCCAGCCGACGACGTCGACGTCCTTGTCCTCGAGCGCCTTGTACGTGTTGAAGAAATGCTCGATCTCGACGAGGCGGTGCGGCCGGACCTGGTCAAGACGCTCGATGTGCTGCTGATGGGCGTCACCAAGGGCGACGCACAGGACCTTGAAGTCGAAGCCCTTCTCGTCGCGCATCTCGAGACCGCCGATGGGTCGCGCCCAGACGTGACAACCGGTGAAGGTGGGCTCGTCGATGATCAGCAGGGCGTCGGTGTGATCCCCGTCGCCGGCCCGCGTGCCCTCGATGAAGCCGTAGTCGAAGTTGTAGTAGACGGCGCTGCTCAGGACCCGATCCAGCCGGAAGACGCCGGCGTCCTCGTCGAACTCGTACTTGTTGCGCGAGCCGCGCGGGATCTCGACGACGATCTCGACCACATCGGGAAACGGACCCGGGGTGTGCATGGCGCCACCATACCCCGGCCTCGGGTCAGCGACCGGGCGTGGCCTCCTCCGCCACATCGAGCGTCATCGCCCAGTCGTTGCAGTCCATCAGGTTGCCCTCGGGTACTCGAATGGGTGGTGGCCGAGGAGCGTGAACCCGGCCTTGCGGCACACCGCGTTGGACGGCCCGTTGTCGATCGACGGGAAGGCGTGCAACGAGCGATATCGCCGTTCCGCAGTGGCCAGTCGCACGATCAGTCCGATGGCGCGCGTCATTCGGCGCCGCTCGGCCGTTCGAGGGCAAGGCGGAGGCGAGCACCGAGCGAGCGCACCCCGAGGTGCGTGAGCGAAGGCGCGCAGCCGACAACGCCGCGATTGGGCGGCCCAGCGGCGCCTAGTCGTTGTAGAGGCGTTCCTCGATGAGCTTTTCCTGCACCGTTCGCCCGTTCGGGTCGAAGCAGGAGAACTCGAAGTGCTTCTCGAACTCGAGGTCCACGTTGTCCTGGCCGCCACGGTTCTTCTCGACCGACACGATGACCCAGTCGCGGAAGCGCTGCGCCTGGTACGGGTTGAACTCGATGTTGACCTTGGCGACGATGTGGTACTTCTCGTTGAGGATCAGGATGATGTCGGCTTCGTAGTTGATCGCCGAGCTGCCGCGCAGGTGGAAGTTGCGCAGGCGCGAGGCCTTGAGGCCTTCCTTGTCCGCCGCGACGATCGAGACCATCGGCACGTCCTCGGACAGCGCGATGTCCTTGAGGCCGTTGACGATGTAGGTCACCTTCTCCGACTCGTTCTCGGGCTCCGGGACCTGCGGGACCTTCTGCATGTAGTCGACGAAGACGACCAGGCGTCGATCACCCGAGACCGCCCGATGCTGCTGGACGAGCTTGCGGATGTTGTCGATCGTGCTTGCGGTCTGCGAGCCGCGCAGGAGGAACAGGTTCTGGCCGTAGCGGGCGATGCGGTCCAGCGACGGGCGCAGTCGCGGGTTGTTGGCGAGCTGTGCCGCGGTGGACCCTTCGGCCATCCAGGTCCCCAGGATCTCCTTGCGGACGTCCTGGATCTTGATGGCGCCGGTCTTGTGCGGCAGGTGCGCGAGCGCCGACTCCATGGCGATGAGCCGGTTGAGCAGGTATGCCTCGTCGTGCTCGAAGCAGAGGTACAGCACGTTCGCCTGGCCGCCGGACGCGATGTTGCGCGCCATCTGGAGGGCCATCGTGGTCTTGCCGGTGCCCTGGGCGCCGCCGATGAGCAGCAGCTCGCCGGCACGCAGGCCGGTGCCGATGGTCTTGTCGAGCGGGGTGAAGCCGAGCGGGACGGGCTGGTATTCGGCGAGGTGACCGGTCGTCACCCGCTCATTGAGGTCGACGAGGACGTCCAGGGCCGATCGGGGCGCCATGCTGCCGTTGTCGGTATCGAGGCGCCAGCTCGTCTGGTCGGCCTGGGCTTCGGTGCTGGACGTTTCGGTGCTCACGCGGTCGAATCCTCCCCGAGAGGCGCTAGGGTCCAGCCGCGACGGGTGCGGCGGCCCGTAGCGTAGCACCCGCATCGGTCCGAATCACCCACCCGGACCGTGCTGGTCCGCACACCTAGCCGCGAACTGCCGCCATCTCGTCCCATGTCCGGGCGATCGCGCGGATGGATGTCTCGTAGTTGGTGATCGACATCCATTCGTCGGGCGCGTGGGCATTCTCGTGCGGTTGGGCGAACCCCAGGAGCACGACCGGCAGGCCCAGGATGACCTCGAAGCTGGCCGATACGGGGATCGACCCGCCTTCGCGCGTGAACACCGGCGCCTGGCCGAACGTCGCCTCGAGCGCCCGTGCCGCGGCCTGCGTCATCGGGTGGTCGATCGGCGTCTGGCTCGGTCGGCCGCCGCCGAGATCGCGCACGGTGACGGTCACCCCGGGCGGTGCGACCGCTTCGATGAACTCCCGGACCCGCTCGAAGATGACCGCCCGATCCTGGGCGACCACCAGTCGGCAGCTCAATTTCGCGTGGGCGTGCGCCGGGATGATCGTCTTGGTCCCCTCGCCCTGGAACCCGCCCCAGATCCCGTTGATGTCGAGCGTCGGTCTCGTCGCCCGGCGCTCCAGGGTCGAATAGCCCGCCTCGCCCACGAGTGCCGCCACCCCGATCGACGAGCGATAGTCCTCCTCGTCGAACGGCAGCGCGGCCGTCGCGAGGCGCTCCACGTCGGTCAGCGGGACCACGTCGTCGTAGAACCCGGGGACCCGCACGCGGCCGTCCGGACCCTTCAGCGCGGCGATGATCTGGGCCAGCGCGTTGATCGGGTTCTGGACCGCGCCGCCGTGGCCGCCCGAGTGCAGGTCGACGGGGGCGCCGACGACATCGATCTGGGCGTACATCAGGCCACGGAGGCTGACCGTGATCGCCGGGATGTTGCCCTCGAAGAAGCCGGTGTCGCTGATGACCGCGACGTCCGCCGCCAGACGGTCCCGGTTGGCCTCGAGCCAGGCATCCAGGTGCGCGGAACCGCTCTCCTCCTCGCCCTCGAACACGTAGCGGACATTGAGTGGGAATGCGCCGCGTGTCGCAAGGATCGCCGCGGCGGCCATGACGTGGGCGTGGATCTGGCCCTTGTCGTCGGCCGCCCCGCGGCCGAGCATCCGATCGCCGTCGATGACCGGCTCGAACGGGCGGCGACGTCCAGAGATCGAGCGGGTCGACGGGCTGCACGTCGTAGTGCCCGTAGACGAGGACCGTGGGGGCGCCGTCCGCGTGCAGCCAATCGCCGTAGACGACCGGGTGACCCCCGGTCTCGGAGACCTCGACGTGCTCGATCCCCGCCGCCTCGCAGGGCGCCGGCCAGCCACTCGGCGGCGCGCCGGACGTCGGGGGCGTGGTCGGGGATGCCGGAGATGCTCGGGATGCGCAGGAAGTCGCGGTAGCTGTCGAACCGCGCATCGCGGGTCGCGTCGAGCTGGGCGTCGAGAGCGCTGTCGGTGTCGATCACGTGGTCACGGCCTCGGGTGTGGGCGGTCGTCGGCGGGTGTCCATGATATCGAGCCGACGGCCCGAGCCCTGGCCCGGAATCGGACGAGCGGGCCGTTGCCGGCCCGCTCGTTCCTGGGGGACTGGGTCGGGACCGCGGTCGGTCAGGCCGGCTGCGGGTTCGGCTCGGGGATCGGCTGGCCGGGTCCGACGACCGACGGGATGCCGTGGTCGTTCGTCTTCGGCGGCAGGTCCGTGAAGAGCTTCTCGAAGGCCTCGGAGTCGACGGTCTCCTCGGCGACGAGCTGCTCGGCCAGCGCGACCAGCCGGTCGCGATGGGTCGTCAGCACGTCGGTCGCCCGTTCGTAGGCCTTGTCGATGATGGCCCGGACCTCTTCGTCGATCTGGCGGGCGACGTCATCGCTGTAGTTGCGCTGCTCGCCGATCTCGCGTCCGAGGAAGACCAGCTCGTCGCGCTTCCCGAAGGACAGCGGGCCGAGCTTGTCGCTCATGCCGAACTCGGTGACCATGCGCCGCGCGAGGTCGGTCGCCTTCTCGATGTCGTTGCTGGCACCGGTGGTCGTGTCGCCGAAGATCATCCGCTCCGCGACGTTGCCGCCGAGCAGCCCGGCGATCTTGTCCTCGAACTCGGTCTTCGACTGGAGGTAGCGGTCCTCCTGCGGCAGCGCCATCGTGTAGCCGAGGGCCATGCCGCGGCTGATGATCGTGACCTTGTGGACGGGGTCGCACTTGGGCAGGATCCGCTGGACGACGGCGTGACCACCCTCGTGGTAGGCGATGATCGCCTTCTCCGCGTCGGAGATCACCCGCGACTTGCGCTCGGGGCCGGCGACGATCCGCTCCAGGGCCTCCTGGAACTCGGACATGCCGATGACCTTCTTGTTGCGCCGGGCCGACAGGATCGCGGCCTCGTTGACGAGGTTGGCGAGGTCGGCACCCGAGAAGCCGGGCGACTGGCGGGCGATGCCCTGGACGTCGACGCCCTTGTCGAGCGGCTTGCCCTTGGTGTGGACCGCGAGGATCTCGACGCGCCCCTTCATGTCGGGCCGATCGAGGATGACCTGGCGGTCGAAGCGACCGGGTCGCAGCAGCGCCGGGTCGAGGACGTCGGGGCGGTTGGTGGCGGCGACGACGATCACGTTCGTGTTCGTGTCGAAGCCGTCCATCTCGACGAGGATCTGGTTGAGGGTCTGCTCGCGCTCGTCGTGGCTGCCGCCGAGACCGGCACCGCGCTGGCGGCCGACCGCGTCGATCTCGTCGACGAAGACGATGCACGGCGAGTTGCGCTTGGCCTGGTCGAACAGGTCGCGGACGCGGCTCGCACCGACGCCGACGAACATCTCGACGAACTCGGAGCCGGAGATGCTGAAGAACGGCACCCCGGCCTCACCGGCGACGGCACGTGCCATCAGGGTCTTGCCGGTGCCCGGAGGCCCGACGAGCAGCACGCCGCGCGGGATGCGCGCACCGAGCGAGTTGAACTTCTCGGGGAACTTGAGGAACTCCACGACTTCCTGGAGCTCGGTCTTGGCCTCGTCCACGCCGGCCACGTCGTTGAACGTGACGACGGTCTTGTTGCCGAGGAACATGCGCGCCCGGCTCTTGCCGAAGCTCAGGGCCTGGTTATTGGTGCCCTGTGCCTGACGCATCATGAAGAAGATGAACCCGCCGATGATGAGCAGCGGCAGGACGGCGGTGAGCAGCAGGCCCAGCCACGACGTGTCGGGCGCGAGCGCGGCGGTGAACACGTCGGGGGCCAGCGTCTGGCCGCCCTTCTCCGCGGCGAGCCGCATGTCGCCGAGCACGTCGGTGAGGATGCTGGGGACGACGACCTGGTAGCTGGCCGGCGTGCCTTGTGCGTCACCGTCAGCGTCGAGCCCTGCTGGACGACCTTGGTGACCTCGCCCTCCTGGACGTCGGTCAGGAACTGGGAGTAGCCGATCGGGGTCGGCGTGGAATTCGTCGAGATCCACGTGAACAGCAGTGCCGCCGTCCCGACCACGAGGACGAGCATGACGATGCCGTTCCGGAAGAACTTGGGGTTCAAAAGGGAGCCTCCGGGGTGCAGCGGGCGACGACCGTGCGTCACCGCGTGTGGCGAGTATAGCGTCGGGCCGCACAACGGCCCCCTGACGGATGTCCCGCCTGCATCCATCCCTACGGACGATCGGCACGCGCGGATGGCGACGCTTCGGGAGATGAAGGAATCGACACGACGCCGGCTTCGCCCGGCTGGTCGACGGAACGTGGTAGCAGGGACAGGATTCGAACCTGTGACCTAGCGATTATGAGCCGCTTGCTCTGCCACTGAGCTACCCTGCCACGGACCCTTGGGATTGTAGACCAGACACCCTGCGGCCTTCAGGAACGCGACCCGGCGTCCGGCCAGACGCGCCCAGCACCGGAGGAGGGACCGTGCGCCCGTTCGAGATCGGCGTGGTGCTGCCGCTCATGCAGTACGGACCCGAGCGGGTCACGGCCCGCTGGCCACAGATCCGCGAGATGGCCGTGCTGGCCGAGGCGATCGGCTTCGACACGCTGTGGACGCCCGACGAGCTCCTCTGGCTCGTCGAGGACGGCCCACCGCAGGCCGCGTGGGATGGGGTCTCGATGGCCGGCGCGGTGGCGGCAGCGACGTCCCGCATCCAGGTCGGGTCGTGGGTGCTGTCGGCCCTCCATCGCAACCCGGGGATCATCGCCAAGACAGCTGAGACGCTCGACGAGATCAGCGGCGGACGGTTCATCTTCGGCTTGGGTGCCGGCCATGAGTGGCCCGGCCAGGCGCACGCCTTCGGGCTGCCGGAGGACCGGATCTTCGCCCGGTTCGAGGAGGCGCTGCAGGTCATCGTCCCTCTGATGCGCACCGGGCGGGCCGACTTCGAGGGCGAGTACCACGCCGCGCGGGACCTCGTCCAGCAACCGGTCGGTCCGCGCCCGAACGCCATCCCGCTCCTGATCGGCGGCAACGGGCCCAAGGGCCAGCGGCACGCGGCGCTCCACGCCGACGTCTGGAGCGGCTACGCCGAGGAGCGTGCCCACGTGGACGAGCTCGGGCCGCGGCTGGCGACGCTTGACGCGATCTGCGTGGACGTCGGGCGTGACCCGGCGACGATCGGGCGAGGCGCCGGCGTCCTGGTGAACCCGTTGGAGCCGTCCGGTTGGCGGCCCTCGGTGATCACCGGTCCGTCGGACGAGATCGCCGATGCCCTGCGCTCGTTCCGCGAGGCCGGGTTCACCCAGGTCGACATCATGCTCGGCCCGGGCACGCTCGAGGCGTTCGAAGCGATGGCGCCCGTCCTCGAGCGCATCAGGGCGGACTGAGTCCGGGCGGCCGGAGGCGGGCTGGCTGCGGCCGGGACTCCGGACCGCGACCGGCCGCGGCTAGGACGCGAACGTGTCGCAGTCGCTGACCTGACCCGACTGGTATCCGCGCTGGAACCACGTGCTCCGCTGCTCGGCGGAACCGTGCGTCCACGACTCGGGATCGATCCGTCCGGTCGTCGACTGCTGGATGCGATCGTCCCCGACGGCCGTCGCCGCGCTCAACGCCTCCTCGATATCGCCGGGCTCCAGGTCCGCGACCTGCGAATGGACCCACACGCCGGCCATGCAGTCGGCCTGCAGCTCCTGGCGGACCGACAGGTCGTTCCGGCGGGAGGGATCGCCCTGCGCCTGGTCCTGGACGCTCTGGGAGATGCCGAGCACCGTCTGGACGTGATGCCCGAACTCGTGGGCGATGACATAGGCGATGGCGAGATCGCCACCCGACGCCCCGAAGCGCGATTCCAGCTCATCGAAGAAGGCGACGTCGAGGTACACCTTCGAGTCGGCCGGGCAGTAGAACGGGCCCGTGGCCGCCGACGCCGGCCCACACGACGATTGCGTGGCGTCCTCGAACAGGACGAGCTTCGTCTCCGGGTAGTCCTTGCCCAATTCGCTGAATGTCTGCCCCCAGAACGCCTGGACGTCGCTCACGACGAAGGCGATGAACTGATCGGTGTCGTTCTGCGGCTGCAGCGTCCCGCCCGGCTCGGCCGCGCCGCCCGGCACGAGGCCGCCGAGGCTGCCCAGGCCGCCACCGCCGCCGAGCACGCCGCTGAAGAGCAGGAACGCGATGACGGCGAAGATGATGATCCCGCCGATGCCGCCGCCGGCCTTCCCGCCCGGGATGGGGATCGGGATGCCGCCGCCGCCAAGCGCGCCTCCGAAGCCCCCGGACCCGCCGGCCCCGCGCCGGTCCTCGACCTGGTCGAAGCCGGTATTGCGCTTCCATTTCATGGTCGGTCGGCCGTACTGGGGTCGCTCATCCCGTCACGATACGCTGCCGGACGCGCGCATCCATATCGCGGCGTCGGGAGCGGGCGTTGCAGGGACGTGGCGGCGCGGCGGACCGGATTGCCCGCCAGGACCCACTCGACGCCGCTCAGGCCACCGAGGGGCGCACGATGCAGCGGAACCCGAGGTGCGCCATCGATGTCTCGACGGACTGGGGCGAGCGCGCGGCCGGCCGATAGCGCAGGCAGTAGTTGGGGGCGCACAGGTGCGACCCGCCCTTGACCACCTTGCGCGGGAACTGCTCGCCGGGCTGCCCCGCGTTGTACGACCGCTCGGGCGAGGTCACCATCGGGTCGATGCGCGGGCCGGACGGTCCGCAGCAGGCGTGGATGACCTCCTCGGGGTGCGACGGCGCGTAGAAGTCGGTCGTCCATTCCCAGACGTTGCCGGCCATGTCGAACAGGCCGTAGCCGTTGGGTGGGAACGACTTCACCGGCGACGTCCCCTCGTACTTGTCGGTGCGCAGGTTCTGCCAGGGGAACTCGCCCTGCCAGGTGTTCGCCATCATCCGGCCCTTCGGCGCGAACTCGTCGCCCCAGGTGAAGATCGCGCCGTCGAGCCCGCCGCGCGCCGCGAACTCCCATTCGGCCTCCGTCGGCAGGGCCTTGCCCGCCCACGCGGCGTAGGCGACGGCGTCGTCGTATCCGACGTGGGTGACGGGGTGCCGATCGCGCCCGGCGAGGTCTGACCCGGGCCCCTCCGGGTAGCGCCACTGGGCGCCCGGCACCCAATGCCACCAGTTCCGGTAGTCGTCGAGGTTGACGGGCCCGCGCGTGGCACGGAACACCAGCGAACCCGGGACGAGCAGGTCGGGATCGGCGTCCGGGTAATCGGCGGCGTCGAGCGGCCGCTCGGCCAGCGTCACGTGCCCGGTCGCCTTCACGAACCTGCGGAACTCGACGACCGTGACCTGGTGGTCGTCCATCCAGAACCCCGAGACGGTCACGTCGTGGACCGGTCGTTCCTCCGGGTAGAACGCCTCGGACCCCATGCGGAAGGTGCCGCCCGGGATCCAGGCCATGTCGCGGGCCGGCGAGGACGCGGTCGGTGACGGCGACGTCACCGACGACCGATCGCGTCCACCCATCCGCGGTCGCGGGTCAGGCGAGGAGCTTGGCCTTGGCCGCCGAGAATTCCTCGTCCGTCAGGATGCCGGCGGTGTGCATGGAGGCCAGCTGCGTGAGCTGGGCCATCGTGTCGTCGCCGGCCGGAGCGGCTGCAGCGGTGGGCGGCGGCGCGGCCGCCGCCGCGGCGGCCGCGGCCTGCTGCTGCTCATAGGCCTGTGCCTCAGCCTGGCTCTGGTACTTCTGTTCCTGGTGGTGTCGAACGGCCCCAGCCGTACCGGCAACCACGGCCGTGGTTGCGGCCATCCCGATCAGTCCACGTCGTCGTCGCATCATGTCGTCGATCCCCTTCTTGTCGTGTTCACGGTGTCCGTTCGGGTTCGGGTGGCCGGATCAGGCAGACGCCGTCTCGGCCATCGCCTCTTCGACCAGGGCCACGGGGATCCGCCCGTTGGCGATGAGGATCCCGTTTGCGTTCCGGAGTGACTCCGCGAACCGGGCGCCCCACACGTTCTCCCAGATCATGAGCGCGGCGGAGCTGTTCGGGTCGAGGGCGTTGCCGATCTCCTCGATGTCCTCGTCCCCGAGCAGCTTGGTGCCCTGGACCCCGAGGACGTCGAACACGGCCGACTGCGTGGCATCGGCCTGCGACAGCTCGATCGCCTCGATGTCGCCGGCGGCGGTCTTGTTGATGAGGACCAGGTCCAGGATCTTGATCGTCCCGTTGTCGACGAGCTCCTGGAGGGCCGGGATGATCTCGCCCGAGAACTTGTTCCCTGGGAACGCGATCGCGATGTATTCGACCGGACCGATCGACACGGCTCACCTCCGAAGTCTTGTTGTGATTGAGGGACGCATCATGACCCCTTCCCGCCGCTGATGCATCACCCGGTTCGGGCGATGCGGGCGGTGGGGCCGGAGGTCGGCTACGGCTCGATCTCGTGGAGCCGCCCGGTCGCCACGTCGAAGATCAGGCCGTGGACCGGCACGCGATGGAGCCATGGGTGGTCGCGCAGCCGGGCGACCTGCGCCCGCAGGTTGCGCTCCAGGTCGTCGAAGCCGCCGAATTCGACGTCGGTCGCAGCGTCGGCGTCGCCGGCGGCGACCCGGACGCGCTGGCGAAGGTCCTCGTCCTCCGTCGCCGAGGAGCCCGCAACCCGTGTGCTCGATCACCACGATCTCGTCGGTCCCCATCAGGTGCTGGCTGATCATCAGCGAGCGGATGACGTCGTCGGTCGCGAGCCCGCCGGCATTGCGGATGATGTGGGCGTCCCCGGTCCGCAGTCCAAGCGCCTCCTCGACGTCGAGCCGACCGTCCATGCAGGCGACGATCGCGAGCCCCGAGAGTGGTGCGGCCGTCAACGCGGAGCGATCGAACGCCTCGGTGTAGCGCTCGTTCTCGGCCAGCAGCCGCGCGTACTCGCCGCCGCCCGTCGTGCTTTCGACCACCTCGCTTGCCGGGCCTCAGGAGACCCGGTCGCCGCCGTATCGGTCGATGAGCTCGCCGATCGTCAGCTCGCCGTATCGCGCGTCGAGCTGCTCGCGGGCGACCCGCCACATCGTGCGCAGCGGACGGGGTCCACTGCGTTCGAGCTCGGCGAGCCGGACCTCCGCGAAGCGATCGATGCCGGGCACCGCGCGAAGGTCCGACGCCAGCCGTCGGGCGGCATCGTCCACGGTGGTCTGGCGGGTGATGTCGGCCGATGCGGGACGCGGCGGACCGGACGCCGTGTCCGTCCGGGCCGTCGTCGGCGCCGCGTTCGCGCCACGGATCACGCGGTCGGCATCGGCGAGTGCCGCGTCCACGGCCTCGGGGGTCTCGAACCGCGGCGGCGCCTCGGCCGCGCGGCGGGATGCCGTGGTCGTGCTGGTGGAGCCGCCCGACGCCGCGCCCGTCCGGGAGGCGCCGGCCGCGCGCCGACCGCCGCTCGACGCGTCCGCTCCGGATCCCGACGAGCTGGCGCTGGCGGCCGGGCCACCACTCGCCGTTCCGCCCGTGCCGCCGGTCGCACCCGCACCACCGGTCCCGCCAGGGGCCGAGCCCCCGCTCGGCGTGCGTGGCGTGCTCGGCGGGCGGGCCTTCGTGCCGCCGCCCGACGGTGGCTCGTCGGGGGTGTTGCCGAGCGCCTTGTTGAGGAGCTCCGGGATGTCGATGCCGGTCAGGCCCTTCACGGTCGTGCTCGCCTCGGTGACGGTACGCGTCACGTTCTTCACGACGTCCGACGCGCCATCGGTCGAGAGCACCGTCAGGGTGTCGATGTTCGCCATCGGCTCGGCCGCGGCCCGCACGATGTCGGGCAGCATCGAGAGGACGGTCTGGATGATGGCCGCCTCGTTGAACTGGCGGTAGGCCTCGGCGCGAAGGGCCAGCGCCTTCGCCTCCGCCTCGCCCTTGGACAGGACGATCCCGGCCTCGGCGTTGCCCTCGAGGGTGGTCTGCTTGGCCGTCGCCTCGGCCGTGACCTCGACGACACGCGCCTGCGCCTCGCCCGCGAGCTTCACCCGCTCGGCGTCCGCCTGGGCCGCCGCGATCCGGGCCATCTTCTCGCCCTCGGCCCGACGGACCTGTGCCTCGGCCTCGGCCTCGGCCGGGCGGACCGTGCTGGTGAGGAGCTCCTTCTGCGTCCTGGCCGCCTCGAGATCGGCCAGCTCGGTCTGCTTGCGGGTGACCTCCTGGGTCGCCTCCGCCTCGGCCAGCGGTCCGGCCTGGGCGGCGCGAGCCTGGGCGGCCGCGGTCTGCGTCTCGGTCTCGGCGCGGCGCAGGGCGACGTCCCGCTGGGCGTTGATCTTGACCTGCTCCGCTTCGGCTTCGCGGACGGCGGCCTCCTGGTCGGCGGCCGCCTTGGCCATGCGCGCGTCCCGCTCGCGGCGGGCCGTCTCCTGCTGGCCGATCAGCTCCATGTACCCCGACTCGTCGCGGATCGCCTGGATCGTGAACGAGTCGATCTGGAGGCCGGACGTCGCGAGGTCGCCCTTGGCTGCGTCCTGGACGGCCTGCTGGAACTTCTGGCGGTCGAGGTTGAGCTCCTCGACGGTCAGCGTGCCGACGATCGAACGAAGCGAGCCCTCGAGGACGTTCTTCACGATCGAGTCGACCGCCTCCTCCTGCAATTCGAGGAAGCGCTCGGCGGCATTGCGGATCGACTCGTCGTCCGCGCCGATCTTGAACGTGGCGACGCCCTGGACGGCGACCTTGATGCCCTGCCGGGTCACGGCGTCGGCGAGGTTCACGTTGATCTGCCGGGCGGTGAGCTTGAGCTTGCCGACCTTGTGGACGAGCGGCAGGACGATGACGCCGCCGCCACGGACGACCTTGAGGTTCTTGCGACCGTCGGGCCCCCTGTCGCGCTGGCCGGACACGACGAGTGCCTCGTTCGCGCCGGCGACCTTGTAGCGGCTCCCGATGTAGCTGACGATCAGGACGACGACGATGATGATCAGGAAGATCGGGATCACGCCGCCCCCGATGAAGCCGAGGATGTCAGGCAACGTCGGGTCCTCCCTGCTCCACCGGTACCGGGCCGGCGGCATTGCTCGTGGTCAATTCGACGATGAGGCCCGCGCCGGCGACGCCGGTCACCCGGGCCGTGCTCCCGACCGGGATGTCGGTCGTGGCAGTGGCGCTGAATTCGTGGGTCTGGCCCTCGGCCTTGACGAGGACGCTGCCGTAGCGATTGGCCGGGATCCCGACCTGCACGTAGGCGTCATGGCCGATCAGGTCGCGCGTCGAGAACGGCTCCGGGGCCTCGGCGCGGCGGAGCGTGCTGAAGATCGCGAATGCGAGGCCGAGACCGACCAGCCCGAACGCCGTCCCCCACACCGCCGCTTCCCCGCCGTGGACGTCGAGCACCTGCGTCGCGAACAGGCCGCCGACGCCGAACATCGAGATGAACGACAGCAGCAGCGGCATCAGCGAGACGCCGCCGACATCGAAGTTGAAGACCGCCCCGAGGATGTCGTCGACCAGCACCGTGATCAGCAGCAGCCCGCCACCGATGAGGGCGCACACGACGAAGATGAAGTCGTCGACCGGGATGTCGATCATCGTGTGACGTCAACCCTCCGTCAGCCGCCGCAGACGCGTCGGGATGACAGGATAGCGACACGTTGTCGCGACCGGAGCGCGATCCCCCACCCCGCCCGCGGGGCGGGCCTCAGTCGGTCGGGCCGAAGAGCAGCGTCAACCAGCGCTCGAGGGGCGGGACGTCGTCGCCACCCGCGCCGACGCGGACCGCGGCCGAGCCCGGGGCGTCGACGCCGAGCGCCGGCGCCGACCCGTCGAGCGTGAACGGGATCTCCTTGGCGCTGCCCAGGCCGTAGCCGCGCGCCTGCTGCTCGATGTACTGCTGACGGGCGATGAGGTCCAGCTCGCGGTCCAGCGCCGCGACCTCGTCGCTCAGCATGACGTTCGCGGCGGCGATCTCGTCCGCTCGCGCGGTGGCTGCCGACGCCTCGCTGACCTGGCGAGCGAACGTGAAGATGATCCAGACCGCGATCAGCACCCCGACGAGGGCCGCCATCCGACGCCGCGTGATACCGACGATCGGGAGCGACCGCAGGTCGGGGGCGACCGCGGCGGCGCCGTCGGCCGCGGCAGCGGCCAGGCCGTCCCCGCGTCCGTCCGACACGGCCGTGCCCGGGTCGAGACCGGGCTCGTCGGAGGCGTCGACGGACGGCGGTGGGAAGAGCCGGCGGAACATCCGGGCGAGCGTCAGCTACCGTCAGCCTGGCGTGTCAACCGACTCGCCGTGACAGCCAACCTGTCACGCGAACGGCGGACGGTAGGTCTAGACTGCCGACATTCCGAACATCCGTTCGGTCTCGACCTGGGGTTACCCGGCCATGCGCACCTACGCCCCCGCCGATCCGACCGCCGTCCTCGACCAGATCCTCGCCGAGCCGTCGCTGGCGCGCGGCGTCGTCCATCACGCCGTCCTGCCGGCCCGCGCCGCCACGCACGCGCCCATGCCGGGCTGGCTCGACGAACGGATCGTCGCCGGGCTCTCGAGCCGCGGCATCCAGCAGCTCTACACGCACCAGGCCGAGGCGATCGATGCGGTCCACGCGGGCGACGACGTCGTGGTGGTCACGCCCACGGCGTCGGGCAAGACCCTGTGCTACGCGCTGCCGGCGCTCCAGGCGATCGCGGAGGACCCCGCGGCCAGGGCGCTGTTCCTGTTCCCGACCAAGGCACTCGGGCAGGACCAGGTCACCGAGTTCGGGGAGCTCTCGCGGTCGGCCGGCCTGTCCATCGTCACGTCGACGTACGACGGCGACACCCCGGCGCCGATCCGGTCAGCCGTGCGTGCGGCCGGGCAGGTCGTCGTGACGAACCCCGACATGCTCCATTCGGCGATCCTCCCCCACCACACCAAGTGGTTCCAGCTGTTCGAGCAGCTCAACCTCATCGTGATCGACGAGCTGCACACCTACCGCGGGGTGTTCGGCGGGCACGTCGCCAATGTCCTGCGGCGCCTGTTGCGCATCTGCGCGCACTACGGCAGCCATCCGGTGATCGTGTGCTGCTCGGCGACCATCGGCAATCCGGGCGAGCTTGCGGAGATGCTGACCGGCCGCCCGGCACGGCTCGTGGATCGCAACGGGGCACCGGCCGGCGAGCGGCACGTGCTGCTCGTGGACCCGCCGGTGCTCGAACCCGCGAGCGGGGCGCGCGGGTCGGCGCTGACCCTGGCCCAGCGCTGGGCGCTGCCGTTCCTGCGGGCCGGTCGCCAGACCATCGTCTTCGGACGGTCGCGCACCGCGGTGGAGATCCTGCTCACCGGGCTGCGCGAGTCGCTGCGCGAGAGCTACGGGCCGCGCAGCCGGGTGCGCGGGTATCGCGGCGGCTACCTGCCGACGGAACGGCGCGCCATCGAGCGCGGCCTCCGCGACGGCGAGGTGCTTGGCGTCGTGGCGACGAACGCCCTCGAGCTCGGCGTCGACATCGGCCGGCTCGACACCTCCATCCTTGCCGGCTATCCGGGATCGGTCGCCGCCACGTGGCAGCAGTTCGGGCGCGCCGGCCGGCGGCAGGGCACGAGCGTCGCCGTGCTCGTGGCGTCCGGCGCCCCGGTCGACCAGTACGTCATCCATCACCCGGAGTTCCTGCTCGACGGCACGCCCGAGGAGGCGCGGCTCGACCCGGACAACCTGCACATCCTGCTGGCGCACCTGCGGGCCGCGACCTTCGAGCTCCCGTTCGAGCCGGGCGAGGTCTTCGGTCCGGGCCCCGCCGACGACCTGCTCGCGTTCCTCGGCGAGGAGGGGCACGTCCGCCAGGCGGGCGACGGGCGCTGGTACTGGTCCAGCGAGAACTTCCCCGCGTCCGAGATCTCGCTGCGGACCGCGGCGCCCGAGAACGTCGTGATCATCGACACGACACCGGACCGTCCGCGTGTCCTCGGCGAGGTGGACCTGTTCAGCGCCCAGGTGCTCGTCCACGAGCGGGCGATCTACATCCACGAGTCGACCCAGTACTACGTCGACCGGCTCGAATGGCACGAGCGCAAGGCCTACGTCCACCGGGTCGACGTCGACCACTACACCTACGCCAATCGGGCGGTGACCCTCAAGCCGCTCGAGGTGTTCGCCGAGGCGCCGACGCCCGGCGGTCGGCGGCTGCACGGCGAGGTCATGGTCGCCAGCCTCGTCACGCTCTTCAAGAAGCTCAAGTTCGTGACGGACGAGAACGTCGGCTGGGGACCGATCGACCTGCCCGAGCTCGAGCTCCAGACCACGGCGTACTGGCTGACCGTGGACCGGGCGCGGCCAGGCGTGGCGCCGCAACGAGCTCGACGTGGCGCTGCTCGGGGTCGGGCGTGCGCTCCAGACCGTGGCCGCGGTCCTGCTCATGGTGGACCCGCGCGACCTCGGGCTCGTGACCCAGGTGCGCTCGCCCCACGCCGAGGAGCCGACGATCTACCTGTACGAGGCGGTCCCCGGCGGGATCGGCCTCTCGGAGCGGCTGTGGGAGCGCCACGACGAGCTGCTCGCGGCGGCGCAGGACCTCATCGCCGCGTGCGGCTGCGACGGGGGCTGTCCGTCGTGCACCGGTCCGCGGCTGGAGCCCGAGGTCGATGCCCGCGCGCTGGCGCATGCGCCTCCTCGGCCAGCTGCGGGCCGCGCGCCGGGCCGGCCCCGGCCGCGGTCGTCGCGCGGTGACCGCCGCCCCGAGCGACTCCCCGACCGCGCTCGCGCGGCGACTCGAGCGGTTCCGGATCGGCGGTCCCGGGCCCGGTACGCCGAGCGATCCGCTGCCGCATCGCCGCCTCGCGACACGCGCGCTGGCCGAGCGCCTGGCCGCAGCCACCGACGGCGAGATCGTCGACCGGCCGGGCGGGATCCTCGTCCGCGTCGAGCGCCCGGCCATCCCGCTGCCCATCGACCGGATGCGGCTCGGCGGCCTGCCGGGCCAGCCCCCGGCGGACCGGCCGCTCGTCTGCCTCGATACCGAGACGACCGGCCTCGCGACGGCAGCCGGCACCGTGGCGTTCCTCATCGGCCTCGGGTGGTGGGAGGGCGAGCGGTTTCGCCAGCTCCAGCTGCTCCTGCCCGACCAGGGCGAGGAGCCGGCGCTGCTCGACGAGCTCGGCCGGCACCTGCCGCCCGATGCCTGGCTCGTGACGTACAACGGGGTCGGGTTCGACTGGCCGTTGCTCGTGACGCGGTTCCGGATGGCCCGCCGGCCGGCGCCGGTGCTGGGCGGCCACCTCGACCTGCTGCCCATCGTCCGCCGCCTGTTCCGCCATCGCATGGCCGACGCGCGGCTCCGGACGGTCGAGGGCACGCTGCTCGGTCTCGTCCGCCACGGCGACGTCGATGGCTGGGAGATCCCGGCCCGCTATCTCGGGTTCCTGCGTGGCGGGCCGGCCGAGGTGCTCGCCGCGGTCGTGCGCCACAACGACGAGGACGTTCGATCGCTGGCGCGGCTGCTCGCGCTCCTCGATACGGGCTACGCCACACCGGAGGCGCGCCGGACCGCACCCGCCGGGTGACCTCGCGGGTCTGGCCCGCGCGTACCTGCGGGCACGCCGGCAGGTGGAGGCGCTCGCCTGTCTCGAGGAGGCGATGGAGCGGACCCTCGACGTCCCCTACCCCGCGGCAGCTGCGAGCGTCGAGCGCCGCGGTCGGCGTCGAGCGCGGCGGCGAGGGAGGCACCGGCGACCGTCCCGTGGTGGTCGCCACAGGCGCGGCCGGACTTCGGCGGTCGCCCCGGCCGTCCAAGGGCCGCGGATCCGGCCGGCCCGGGACGCGGGTCGGTGGCCGCGGTCGCCGCGCCGTGGGATGCCCAGCGGATCGCGTCGGACCGCGCCCACCTGCTGCGTCGCCTGGGTCGGCACCACGACGCGGTCGACGCGTGGTCCGGGCTCGCCGCCGGACCCGGACGGGTCGCGATCCGGGCCTGGATCGAGATCGCCAAGCTGCGCGAGCACCGCCTGGGCGATGCCGCCGGCGCGCTGGAGGCCGCGCGACGGGGCCTCGGGGCGGTCGACCGGCGACGCCGGCTTGGCATGCCCGAACCGGGCCTGGAATCAGACCTGCGTCACCGGACGGCTCGGCTGGAACGCCGCATGTTGCGGACCGGGCGCCGCGCCGTCGCTTCCGGCGAGGTTGAGCCGTCGTCGACCGCCGCTCAGCCGGCCGGCGACACCAGCGGCACGCGTGGATCAGGGGTCTCGGATGCCCATCGCTCGCGGACGGCGTCGAGATCGGGATCGAACGAGCAGGCCATCGTCCGCCGATCGCCGGCCAGCGCGTTGAGGTAGTACGCGTCGTCGGCGTCCGTCGCAGCGAAGGGGTGGTACCCGTCGGTCACGATGACGGCCTCGCCGTCGCGGACCGCGAACACCGCATCGCGTGCCGCGCCCAGGGGTCCGCCCGCGGGCCGGTATACGCGCTGGATCGCCCATGCCTCGGGCCGTCGGAACCGGTAGTGGTAGACCTCCTCGAGGACGGCCTCGGTGGGCATGTCGTCGACGTCGTGCTTGTGCGGTGGCCAGCTCGACCAGTTGCCGGCGGGCGTCAGCACCTCGACGAGGAGCAGCCGATCGGCCGGGAACCCGGGATCGATGATGTGGTTGATCTGGCGCGTGGAATGACCGGCCCCGCGGATCTCGACGCGGATGTCCTCGGGCCGGATCAGTACCGGCCCGAGCGACGCCGAGACATCGGGACGTGCCGGCGCCGTGGCGATCGCGACCGTCGCCGGGTGTGCCGTCGCGGCCGCCCTGCGACGCCGAGCCGCGCGGTCCGCCCGGCCGGCAGGTAGAACGCCGAGGGCAGTCCCTCGAACACCGAGGGCCGCCCGGCGAGCACCGACGAGCCGCCGTCGGCAAGGTCGACCCGGACGTCGCCGCCGAAGAGGTGCACGACCGCGGTCTCGTGTGCCGCGCTCGCCGATCTCGACCGGGTCCGATCCGTCCGCCGCGAGGGTCACGGTCCGGAACGAGAGGTACCGCCAGCCGGCGAGATCCGGATCCACCCGCACGCCGCTCCGCGCGTCTGCCCGGACCCGAAGGCGATCGGGTGGCAGGTCGTTCGGCGGCGCCGTCGCGTGGACGACCGCCGCGTCGCTCACGACGTGCCCTTGACGTCGGGGTTCGGGAGGAGCGCGTCGGTCACCTGGTGCAGGAGCTCGTGGTACGACCCGATGAACGCGCGCAGCGTCCGGGCACTCGGTCCGAACGTGTCGAACTCGTCGGGCGACAGCCCGTCGGGCTCGTAGGCGCGCACGAAATCGGGGAACCGCCGGCGCAGCTCGTCCACGATCGCGGGCGCCACGGGCTCGTCGATCCGCGGCCTGACCTCGACCGCGGACGCGTTGAAGCGGCGTTGCCAGACCGCCGGCATCGTGATGACGACGTCGCCACCGACGAGCTCCGTCCAGTGGAGCTGGTGGCGGATCGCGGCACCCAGCAGCCGGGCCCGCAGGCCACGTGTCCGGAACTCGGCATACGCCCGCTTGAAGACCGCGACGCCGGACCACGGCAGGGCCGTCGGGTCCGCGACGATCCCGTCACGTTCGGTCTGGACGCGGAGCCAGTCCTCGATGCGCCCCATCATCAGCGTGATGACCGGCCCCATCCGGTCGATCGGCGACCCATCGGCCTCGCGTCGACGGAGCCCGCGTTCCACGGCCTCGGCCGCGGCGATCGCCTGGGCGACGCTGAACGAGACCGTGGCGTTGACGTTCACGCCCCGATACGTGGCCTCCTCCATCACCCGGACGCCGACCCGCGTGGCCGGGAACTTGACGATGATGTTCGGTGCCAGCGTGTCGAAGTGGCGGCCCTGCGCGAGCATCGGTTCGAACGAGCGGTAGAGCGTCGGGTCGGTCTGCATCGACAGGCGGCCCTGCCGGCCACCGGACGCCTCGTGGGCCGGCAGCAGCAACGGTGCGGCGCGCAGTGACATCTCCTCGACGACCGCCCAGCGCGAGCTCCACCTCCGTGGCCTCCGGGCGGGCCTCCGCCAGGGATCGGACACGGGCGCGCCAGTGGCCCGGATCGGCCTTCCAGACGTCGCTGACGATCGTCGGGTTGGCGGTCGCGCCGACGGCGCCGTACGAGATCGCGTATTCGAGCTCGTCGACCGCGCACGAGTCGTTCCAGATATCGGTCGCGGTCGTGGCGATCGTCCGTCCGAGCGGACTGTCCGCCAGCGGCGGGCGGACGTCGGTGCCCCCGCTCGCCCGGTCTCGAGACGCGTCTCCATGCCTTCTCCCTGCTGGTGCCGGTCTCGGCTGCGTGACGCCGCGGTTGCGATCCCCGGTGCATCGCGTTGACACGCGGCACCGCCGTGCTATGGTTCCGCCACCTCAGGGTAATCGATTACACGGATTGCGCAAGGAGGGGCGTTGACCGAGCCGTCCGGGCGTCACCGGCTCACCGGCGCGCAGCTCGTGGTCGAGTACCTGGTCCGTCAGGGCGTCCCCGTCGTGGCGGGGATCCCGGGACACGGGAGCTGGGCCCTCACCGACGCGTTGCTGGATCGCCGGGACGCGATCCGGACCGTGCAGGTCATGCACGAGCAGGCCGCGGTCCACCTCGCTGACGGCTTCTACCGGGCGAGCGGACGCCCGATCCTCGCCTTCACGAGCATCGGGCCCGGCGCGACGAACACCGTCGTCGGGATGGCCACCGCGTACGTCGACTCGACCGCGGTCGCGCTCCTGACCGGGTCGCCCCACACGTACATGCGCGGCGCCGGCCTGCTCCAGGAGCTGGAGCGACGGCATGTCGCCGACAACCCGCGGATCTTCGAACCGGTCGTGAAGGAGTGGTGGCAGCCATCGCGGGTCGACGAGCTGCCGTTCGTCCTCCATCGCGCCTGGAACCAGATGCTGTCGGGCCGTCCGGGTCCGATCCTCCTCGACATCCCGATGGACGTCCTGGCCGAATCGGCCGACGTGCTCATCCCGGAACCCACCCGACGTGAGGCGCGCGGCCGGATCCGACCGGCGGCCGACGATGTCGAGCGCGCCGCGCGTCTGCTGGCGGGCGCCAAGCGGCCGGTCATCGTCGCCGGCGGCGGGGCCATCGGCGCCGACGCGAGCGCCGAGGTCACGGCACTCGCCGAGCGGCTCGGTGCGCCGGTCGTCACGACGTGGAACGGCAAGGGCGCGATCGACGAGACCCACGACCTCGCGGGACAGACCATCGGCGACACGGCGTCGAGCTGCGGCAACGAGCTCGCCGCGGCGGCGGACATCCTGTTGTCGGTCGGTTGCCGGTTCACGGACTGGTCGGCGTCGTCGTATCGCGCGGGGGTGACGTTCTCGATCCCGCCGACCTGTCTCGTCCAGATCGACATCGACCCCCGCGAGATCGGCAAGAACTACCCGGTCGACGTCGCGCTCGTCGGGGATGCGCGTGCCGCCCTCGCCGACCTCCTCGACGCCCTCGGGCCGGGCGGTGGGCCGGCGACCTACCGGACGACCACGTACTTCGAGGAGATCGTCCGTCGGCGGGCGACCTGGAACGAGCAGATCGAGATCAAGTCCGGGTCGACGGCGACGCCGATGACGATGGCCCGCGCGGTCCGCGAGGTCCAGGCCGCCACCGACGACGACGCGATCGTCGTGACCGGCGCCGGATTGCCCCAGGGGATGGTCAAGCAGCGCTGGGTGACGCGCCAGCCGCGGACGCACCTGACGTCGGGCGGGTTCTCGACGATGGGCTTCGAGCTGCCGGCGGCGATCGGGGCGCAACTCGCGCACCCCGGGCGGCAGGTGCTGTCGATCAGCGGCGACGGGAGCTTCCTGCAATCGATGCAGGAGCTGCAGACGGCGGTCCTCGCCGGCACGCCGATCTGCCAGGTCGTCCTGGACAACTCGGGCTGGATCAGCATCAAGGGCGGCCAGGAGACGTTCTTCGGGCGATCCGCCTGGACCGATTTCCTCACCCCGGACGGCTCGATCTATTCGCCGGACTTCGCCGCGATCGGGCAGGCCTTCGGGCTCCATGCCGAGCGGGTCGACGACCCGGGCGAGGTCGCCAACGCGGTTCGCCGCGGCCTCGCGTCGGGTGGGCCCTCGCTGATCCACGTTCCCGTGGACCGCGATCTTGCCTCCGCCGGGCCGGACAAGACCGGCTGGTGGGACGCGCCGAGCCCGGCGTACCGGACCGACCTCCACGACCGCTGGCGCGACGGCGTCGCGCAGGAGCAGCATCGATGACGGCCGGTGGGGCGCTGACCGGTCGAGGCGACGACGGCACGCCGGCGAACGACCGAGGCCGCGACGCCACCCGACCTGCGCGCGACCCTGCGGCGACCGGGCGACCGGCTCGAGGCCTCCCCCATCGGCACCGTGCCGATCCTCTGGAACAACGTGGACCTCGCCGACCTCCGCCACGGCACGGACGCCACGACCATCCTCGACGAGATCGGCGCGCCTCGGCTTCGACGGCACGCAGCTCGGGATCGGGTACCCCACCGGCCCAGCGCTCCGCAGCGCGCTGGCGACGCGTGGGCTGCGGCTGGCCGAGGTCTATGCCTCGCTCCCCGCGACGGTCGACGGCCCGATCGCCGACGCCCTGGCGATCGGCCGTGAGCGCCTGGCCCTGCTGACGGCCGGCGGCGGCGAGGTGCTGTGCGTCGCCCTGGACCTCTCGCCCGACCGGGAACGCACCGCGGGCCGTGCGGCTGCGCCGGGGACGCCGGTGCTCACCGAGGACGGCTGGGCGCGATTGGTGGACGTCCTGCATGACCTCGCCCGCGACGTGTCGGCCGCCGGTGCCCGTTTCGCGTTCCACCCGCATGCCGGCACGTTCGTCGAGACCCCGGCCGAGGTCGCCCGCCTGGTCGCCTCGACCGACCCGGCCCTCGTGCCGCTGTGCCTGGACGTCGGCCACTACCTGGTCGGCGGTGGCGACCCGGTCGACGCGCTCCGCCGGTACGGTTCGCGGGTCACCCATGTGCATCTCAAGGATGTCGATGGCGCCGTGCTGGCCGCCCTTCGCGACGGTCGGCTCGGTGGCTTCGACGATGCCGTCCGGGCGCGGCTGTTCACCGAGCTCGGGGCGGGCGTCCTCGACGTGGACGGCGTCATCGACGCGCTCGATGCCCGCGGGTACGACGGCTGGCTGATGGTCGAGCAGGACAGCTGCTGGGGTCCACCGTCGGAGAGCGCGGCGATCGGTCGCCGCGTCCTGGCGGCGGCGCTCCATCGATCCCGCGCGGGCGACCCCGCCACCACGACCCGCGACGAGGAGTCCACATGAAGGTCGGATTGCTGGGGGCCGGGCGCATCGGCCGGCTGCACGCGCGTCTGCTCAGCGCGACCCCCGGGGTGGACGAGCTCGTCGTGGCCGATGCCGAGGCGGCCCGTGCCGAGGACGTGGCGCGCGAGGTGGGCGCGACGGCGGCACCATCGATCGCGGCGGCGCTCGCGTCGGTCGATGCGGTGGTCATCGCCGCCGCGACCACGGCCCACGCCGAGCTGATCCGGGCCTCCCTGGCCGCCGGACGCCCGACGTTCTGCGAGAAGCCACTCGCAGCGGACCTCGAGGCCACGATCGCCGTCGCCGCCGAGATCGAGGCGAGCGGGATCCCCTTCCAGCTCGGGTTCCAGCGGCGCTTCGACCCGGCCTACCGCGAGGCGCGCCGGCTGGTCCAGAGCGGCGAGCTCGGGACGCTGTACGCGGTCCGGCTGGCCGGGCACGACCCGGCGCCGCCACACGAGAGCTATATCCCGCAATCCGGTGGCATCTTCCGCGACTTCTCGATCCACGATTTCGACGTGCTGCGCTGGCTGACCGGCGACGAGGTCGTCGAGGTCTATGCCGACGGCGGCGTCCTCGGCTTCCCGGTCTTCGCGAAGTACGGCGACGTCGACACGGCGGTCGCGACGCTGCGGCTCTCGTCGGGCGTCCTGTGCGTCCTGACCGTGTCCCGCCACGATCCCCTCGGGTACGACATCCGGACCGAGCTGTTCGGTTCGGGTGATTCGGTCAGCGTGGGCCTTGGGCCGCGGACCCCGATGCGCTCGGTGGAGCCGGGCGTCCCACCACCGGCCGGGCCCGCCTGGCCCGACTTCCTCCATCGCTTCGCCGACGCGTACGCGGCGGAGTTCGTCGAATTCATCAACGTGGCGCAGGGACACGTCCCGAGTCCCTGCACGGCCACCGACGGGGTCGCGGCCCTCCGCGTCGCGGAGGCGGCGACCCGTTCACTCCACGAGCATCGACCAGTCCGACTCGAGGAGATCCCAGGCTGATCGCGATCCGGCAGGGAGCCTGCCGGGCGAAAGGAGGTGTCCCGGTCACGCGACGAGACGACGGGAGCTCGGGCGTCGACCACGACGGTATTCGACCCGGCGATCGACGAGTGTTCGCGGATGGACCGCGTGGCTCGTGGGCCTGAGCGCTAGCATCGGCGCGAGCGCGATCCGCATGCATGGAGGAGAACCCAGGATGAATCTTCGCAAGTCATTCATCGTGCTGGCAGGCGTGGCGATCGTCGCCGCCGCCTGTCAGAACACAGCGGCGCCGTCCGGCGGTGCCGCCGCCGGTGGCGGCCCCGAGGGGGCGCTCGTCGAGCGTTCCGCGATCACGATCGAGGTCGTCACCCACGGCCAGGCGATCGACGGCTTCTGGGGCGTCGTCCGCAACGGCGTCACCGCGGCCGCCAACGACATGGGCGTCACGGTGAACTACAGCGCCCCCGATGCCGAGAGCGACATGGTCGCCATGTCGGCGCTCATCGACACGGCGGTCACCAAGAAGCCGACCGGGCTCGTCGTGTCCATCCCCAACCCTGATGCCCTCGGGACGTCCATCCAGGCCGCCGTCGCGGCCGGGATCCCGGTCATCTCGATGAACTCGGGCTCGGATGTCTTCCGCGACCTGGGCGTGAAGGTCCACGTCGGCCAGACCGAGTACCAGGCCGGACTCGGCGCCGGTGCGCGCTTCAAGGAGGCGGGCGTGACGAACGCCGTCTGCTTCAACCAGGAAGTGGGCAACCAGGCCCTGACCCTGCGCTGCAACGGGTTCTTCATGGGCCTCACCGGCAGCGAGGACGGCGAAGTCCTCACCGGCCAGATCTCCGACCCGGCCGGGATGCAGGCGACGATCGAGGCGGCCCTCGCGGCCGATCCGACGATCGACGGCCTGTTGACGCTCGGCCCGTCCGTCGCCGTTCCGGCACTCGCCGCGATCGAGGCGGCCGGCAAGACCGGCACGGTCAAGATGGCCACGTTCGACCTGAGCGCGGACGTCCTCACCGCGATCAAGGACGGCAACATGGAGTTCGCGATCGACCAGCAGCAGTTCATCCAGGGCTACCTGCCGGTCGTGTTCCTCGTCCAGTACGCCGAGACCCGCAACCTGCCCACGGGCGACGGCACGGGCCTCGTCATGACCGGTCCGGGTTTCGTCACCCAGGCCGACGCCGAGGCGGTCATCGCGCTGGCAGCCGCCGGTCTGCGCTGACCACGTAACGCGCGCCACGACGGCGCGCACCTGATCGACGGGGCTGGACACGTCGTCCGGCCCCGTCGCACACCTGCAGGAGGAAGCGATGGCGTCCACGCAGGCCCAGGCGGACGGCGCACCGCGGCGACCCGGCGACGATCGACTTCGACGGTTGCCCGCGTGGCAGCGGTTCCTGAGCAAGCCCGCCGCGGGCGCCGCGATCATCGCGGTCTTCGTCTGGATCGTCTTCGTCGTGATCGCGACGTCACGTGGGAACTTCGTCTTCCTCGGCCTCGACGGAACGCTCGGTTACGTCGACGTAGCAGCGCAGGTCGGCATCATCGGCACGGCCGTCGCGCTGCTCATGATCGCGGGCGAGTTCGACCTGTCGGTCGGGTCGCTGGTCGGCTTCGCGGGCATCGTCATCGGGATCCTCGTCACCGAGGCCGGGCTCCCGGTGTGGATGGCCATCCTGATCTCGATGGTCCTCACCACCTGTCTCGGGGCGGTCAACGGCATCATCGTGGTCCGGACGGGCCTGCCCTCGTTCATCGTCACCCTGGCCACCCTCTTCATCATCCGCGGCGCCACGCAGGCGCTCACGGCCGAGATCACGAACATCACGTTCATCCCGATCGACAAGACGCTCGTCGCCGCCGATCCCATCGCCTGGCTGTTCAACTGGTCGTATTCGCTGGTCATCGGCGACCAGCACGGCGAGATCAAGGCGTCGATGTTCTGGTGGGTGCTCCTCGCGGCGGTGGGGGCGTACATCCTGAGCCGGACCAGGTTCGGGAACTGGATCGCCGGCGTCGGTGGGTCGGCGAGCGCGGCACGCAACCTCGGCGTCCCGGTGGCGCGGGTCAAGATCGTGCTGTTCATGGGGACCGCGTTCTCGGCCTCCGTCCTGGCGACGGTCCAGAGCATGACCTTCTTCTCCGCAGACGTGCTGCGCGGCCGCGGCATCGAGCTCGACGCGATCACGACGTCGGTCATCGGCGGGACCCTCCTGACCGGCGGCTACGGGTCGGTGGTCGGGACGGCGATCGGTGCGCTCGCGCTGGGCATGGCCCGCATCGGGATCGTCTTCTCGGATATCAACGCCGACTGGTACCTCGTGGCGATCGGCACGCTGCTGCTCGTCGCCGTCGTACTCAATAACTGGATCCGGCGCCGGTTCGCCGGTCTGTCGTAAGGAGGCCGACCGATGGAACCGCAGACCACTCCCCCGACCGATCCCGCCGCCGCGGCTGCCGCGGTCATGGCCGCCGATGCCACGATGGCCCACGCGCCGGCCGCGGGCGACAGCCGGACGCCCCTGCTCGAGGCCCGTTCGGTCTCCAAGTACTTCGGTGCGGTCGTCGCGATCGAGGACGTCTCGCTCGCGGTCCGTGCCGGCGAGATCACCTGCCTCCTCGGCGACAACGGGGCGGGCAAGTCGACGCTCATCAAGACGCTGTCCGGCGTGCACATGCCGACCAGCGGCACCCTCGCGGTGGACGGCCAGCCGGTCGTCTTCAGCTCGCCCAGGGACGCGCTCGACGCCGGGGTCGCGACGGTCTACCAGGACCTCGCGATCATGCCGCTCATGAGCGTCACCCGCAACTTCTTCCTCGGCAACGAGCCGACGGTCGGCGTGGGGCCGCTCCGGCGGTTCGACATGGGTCGGGCGGCCGGCATCGCGCGGGAGGAGATGCATCGCATCGGGATCGAGCTGCGCGACACCGACCAGGCGGTCGGCACGCTGTCCGGCGGCGAACGGCAGACCCTCGCCATCGCGCGGGCCGAGTACTTCGGTGCCCGCGTGCTCATCCTCGACGAGCCGACGTCCGCCCTCGGCGTGAAGCAGTCGGCGTTCGTCCTGCGCCACATCATCGCCGCCCGCAACCGCGGTCTCGGCGTGATCTTCATCACCCACAACGTCCAGCACGCGCTGCCGATCGGCGACCGCTTCACGGTCCTGTCGCGCGGCCGGATCAGCGGAACGTTCACCCGCGGCGAGATCGACGAGGCGCAGCTCCATCGGTTCATGGGCGGTGGCGACGAGCTCGCCGAGCTGTCCCGCGAGCTCGAGGCGCTAGCCCGGGCAGACCCCGCCGAGGTCACCTCCGGCGGCGCGCAGGTGGACCAGACCGCCGCTCCCCACTGAAGCCGTAGCAGCCCCGCGTCATGGCCGCGACGATCGCCGACGTCGCCCGTCGAGCGCACGTCTCGACGGCCACGGTCAGCCGCGTGCTGGCCGGGATCGGCGGCGCGCGGCCGGAGACGCGCGACCGGATCCTGGCGGCGGTGCGCGAGCTCGACTACCGGCCGTCCGGGGTGGCGCGGTCCCTCAAGCTGCGCACGACCAAGACGTTCGGGCTCATCGTCACCGACATCGAGAACCCCTACTTCCCGGAGCTCGTGAGCGCCGTCGAGGACGCCGCCCAGGCCGAGGGCTACGCGATCCTGCTGTGCAACGCGACCGATGACGGCGAGCGCGAGCTCGCCTACCTCGACCTCCTCGTGGAGCGACGGGTCGACGGGCTGATCATCGCCGCGAGCAACCTCGGCGTCCGCCACGCCGAGTGGCTGGCCGCGGCGCCGCTCCCGGTCGTGCTCATCAACACGGCCGCGCCCGGCACGGCGCTGCCGTCCATCGCGTCCGACAACCATGACGGCGGACGCCAGTCGGCCGACCATCTCCTGGCGCTCGGGCATCGTCGGTTCGGCTACCTCATGCCGCCGCCACGGAACGTGGACGCACCCCAACGGCTCGGCGGGGTCCGCGCGGCGCTCGACGCGGCGGGGCTGGAGGCGGTCGCCATCACGGTCACGCGCGGTGCGCCGCTCGTGGGGGGCGGCGAGGCGGCGATGCTGGAGCTGCTGGACCAGGCGCCGGACACGACCGCGGTGATCGCCTACAACGACCTGATGGCCATCGGCGCGCTGCGGGCCGTGCGCCAGCGCCGCCGGCGCGTGCCCGACGACGTGAGCATCATCGGCTTCGACGACATCGACATGGCGTCGTACGTCGAACCGTCGCTCACCTCGGTCGCCCAGGGCACCGCGGAGATGGGCCGCTGGGCGGTCGATCGCCTGACACGCGGGATCCGGGCCGACGGCAATGGTCGGGGGTCCGCCGGCGGTGGGCACGCCGCCACCGAGGATGACGCGGCACGCGCGATCAGCCTGCCGGTCCGCCTCGTGGTCCGCGGATCGACGGGTCCCGCACCGGCGGCCTGATCCGACCGCGGTCAGCACGGCCCGGAGTGGCGCGCGAGCCGCGGGCGTAAGGCCGCGGCAGGCTCGTCCTCAGCGCGGCCCGCGCGGGAGCGGGATCGCGTCCCCGTCGGCGTGCTCCACGCCGACCATCGCCACCTGCACCTCGGCGTCGGGCAGTACCGCACGGCGGACCCGCTCGCGGGCGCGCCGGACGAGCACGGCGGTCCGATCGGGAACGCCCGCCAGACCCACGTCCTCGACGGCGAGCGACCCGGCGGCTGCCGCGAACCGGAGGTCCAGCCGATCGCGGCCACGCCCACGCCCGACGACCGCCGGCCGCAGCACGGACGCATGGAGCGCCGCGAGGAACGTGTCGCCGGCACCGGTCGGGTCGACCTCCCGCTCGGTCGATGTCGGCAGGTAGCGCACGATCCCGGTCGGACCGTCATGGGTCACGCGGACCAGCAGCCCACCGTCGCCACCCTGGGTGATGAGCAGGTCCGCGCCCGGATGCAGCAGCCGCTCGAGATCGCCGAGCCGCGTCTCGGGCGCCACGTCCTGGTGGCTCACCCCGACGAGATCCGCTCGACGCAGCACCGCGGAGGGCCGCGGAGCACGCCGGCGGACCAGCGCACCCGGCGCGAGCTCGCGCAGGAACCCCTGCCACGCGACGGCCACGTATGCGTCGGGCGGCACGACCGCGGCCCACGCGTCGGTGACCTCGCCCGCCACCGGCACGAGCGACCATCCGCCGGCGGCACGCCACGAGTCCGGCAGGCTCGGGATGGGGAGCGGCACGCCGGGCTGGACGCAGGTCTGGACCCGGCCGGACTCGGTCTCGCGGTTGTGGTAGACCGGGCCCTCATCGAGCGGGACCAGCATGATGTCGACACCGGCGGCGCGGAGCGTGTCGAGCTCGTGCGCGTCGTGCGCGATCGCGTCGACGCCGACCACCGCCGCGGTCCGCAGCCCGAGCCGCGCCGTCGTCAGCGCGGCGTACATCACGCCACCGCCCATCCGCCAGCCGCGGGGATCGTCCGGAGCGATGTCACGGCACCCCGACCCGACGTGGACGACCTCGACGTGCGAGGGGGCCATGGCACCTCCGGTCGTATACTGCCGGCCCGCACCACGAACCATGGAGCCGCCGACGTGTTCTTCTACGAACTGCACGAAGGGGACGACGAGGTCTATTCCGACGTCCTCGTCGTCAGTGAATCCGAGTGGGAGCCCGACGAGTTCTTCGAGCTCGTGCAACGCATCCGACGCGACATCCAGGACGGCTACGAGCACGATACCCTCATCGAGTCCATCGCCGTCGTGCTCGAGCGGGACCACGGCTTCGTCTTCGTGAGCGACGAACAGCTCGTGGCGGCGGTCAACGTCTCGACCGAGGAGGCCGGCAACTTCATGGCCGACCTGCGACCCGGGTACGACGACGATGACGATGACGACGATGACGACGATGACGAGGGAGGCGGCGAGGAGGGCAAGGCGGGCGAGTCGTCCGCCGACTACCTGACCCTGCTCGCCGATCTCGACGTCAACGGCGGCCCGCGCCCGCATTGATCGTCCCGGGCGCGACGATCCGTCGCGCCGCGATCGACCTCGCTCAGCGGCTGAAGAGGATCTCCAGCACGTCGCCGTCGCGCACCCGGTAGGTCTTGCCCTCCGAACGAAGGCGTCCGGCCTTGCGTGCCTCGGCCATCGAGCCGAGGCTCAGCAGGTCGTCGTACGACACGGTCTCGGCGCGGATGAACCCCTTCGCGAGGTCGGTGTGGATCGCGCCCGCCGCATCCACGGCGGTCGAGCCGTCGGGCACCGGCCAGGCACGGACCTCGTCGGGCCCCGCGGTCAGGAACGACACGAGCCCGAGGAGCCGGTAGGACAGCGCGATCACCCGATCCAGCCCCGATTCGGTGATGCCCAGCTCCTCCATGAACACGGCGGCCTCATCCGCCTCGAGCTCGCCGAGCTCCATCTCGATCTTCGCCGAGAGCGCCTCGACCATGGCGTGCTCGTGCGGGTAGCCGGCTGTGACGGCGGCGACGAGCGTCGGCGCGGCGGCCAGCTCCCCTTCACCGACGTTGAGCAGGATGAGGACCGGCTTCTCGCTCAGGAAGCGGAAGCCGCGGATGGCCTTCGACTCGTCGTCATCGAGCCCCAGGTCGCGGATGGGCGTACCGGCCTCGAGTCCGGCATGGATGCGGCGGACGACGACCTCCTCGCGTTCCGCGGCCTCGCGCTCGGCCGGGGTCCCGTGCCGACCGCTGCCCTTGAGCCGCTCGAGCCGGCGTTCGGCCATGGCGAGGTCGGCGAGCAGGAACTCGAGATCGAGCTGCTCGATGTCGCGCGCGGCATCGACGCTGCCGGCCGGATGCGGGTTGGCGGGGTCCTCGAACGCGCGCACGACGTGGAGCAACGCATCGGAGTCCCGCAGCCGCGCGAGGTGGTCGGCGGGCAGCTCCTCGGTCCCGATCCGTCCCTCGCTCGAGGCGGGCGGGGCCGGCAGGTCGACGTACGTGACGTCGGCCTGGACGACCTTCTTCGGCTTGAAGATCTCGGCGAGCCGGTCGAGGCGGGCGTCGGGGACCTTGACGACGCCGACGTTGAGGGTGACCCCGCCGTACCCGCCGGTCTCGGCGTGGCCGCGGGTGAGCGTGTTGAAGACGGTCGTCTTGCCGCTCCCGGCAAGACCCACGATGGCGATCTGCATGGGGTCGATCGTAACGGGGCGCGGGCGACTGCGTGCCCGGGCCGGACTGCCGTCAGTCCGGCGGGCGGCGTCGCCATTCGAATGGATCGACCAGGATCCGCGTTTCCGTCTTGCCGTTCCAGGTCACCGGCAGGTCGGCCGCGATGAGCGCCTGGGCGATCTCGCGTCCGATCGCGACCGGGCCACCACGCGCGTCGCCGCCGCCACGAGCACCGAGCAGCCGGCGCAGACCCGACGGCCTCGTCGCGCGCGCCGTAGCCGAGGTACAGGCCGTCGCCCAGCGACGGCGCGCTCCGTGTCCTGGCGATGGAACCAGACATACCCGCGCCACGCCTCGGGGTCGGGGACCTCGTCCCAGATCTCGGCGTGAGCGCAGCTCGAGCAGCACGCGAAGTCCTGACGGGCCACGATCCCATCGGCGCCCAGGCGTGCGAACGCCTGATCCAACCGGTCGTTGTCGGTCACGGCAGGCCAGCTTCCGCGCCGCAGCGCGCAGGTCGGCCAGCGCCGCATCGATCGCCTGCGCGAGCTCGACGCCATCGATGTCGATGCCCTCGTCGCCGGCGAGCTCCGTCATCGTCTCGACGATCTCGTCACGGGACACGTAGGCGGCGCGGACCATCACGTCGAGCTGCTCGAGCAGTTCCTCGTCCATCAGTAGCCGGCGGCTGGATCCACGACGTTGAGCAGCGGCTCGCCCGCCGCGAACCGGCGGAGGTTGTCGCAGAACAGCTCGACGCTGCGGTCGAGCACGCGCCCGCTCGACCACGCCGTGTGCGGCGTGACGATGACGTTCGGCATGTCGTAGAACGGCGACGTCGGCGGGAGCGGCTCGTCGCGGAAGGTGTCGAGCACCGCGCCACCCAGCGGACCCTCGCGCAGGGCCCGGAGCAGGGCCCGCTCGTCGATGAGCCGGCCGCGCGCGACGTTGATGAGCCACGCGCCGGGCTTCACCTGGCGCAGCGTCTCGTCGTTGATCATCTCCTCGGTCTCGGGCGTCAGCGGTGCCGCGAGGACGATGAAGTCCAATTCGCCGAGCAGCTCGGCGAGCGTCTCGGGGCCCCCGACCCGGTCGAGCATCAGCTCGCCGAACGAGCGCAGGTCGCCGTCCGTGGCATCGCCGTCTGCGGGATCGCGCGTTCGCGGGCCTGCCGTCGTCCGCGGTCTCGTTCCCCGGGCGCCGTCGCACGGCCACGACCCGGCAGCCGAACGCGGTCGCGAGGGCGCCGACCGCCCGACCGATCGAGCCGAGGCCCACGATCCCGACGGTGACGTCGCGCAGCTCCGCGCCCTCGAGCGGCTGCCAGGTCCGCTCACGCTGCAGCTCCAGGAGCTGGGGCAGCCGACGGCTGACGGAGAGGATCATCATCAGCACGTACTCGGCGATCGGTCGGCTGAAGACCCCGCGGGCATTGGTCACGACCAGGCCGCGCTCGAGGGCCGCCGGCGTGAGCGCCCGTTCCACGCCCGATGTCGCGGAATGGACCCAGGCCAGACGCGGCGCACGAGCGAGCAACCGGTCGAACGCGTCCGAGGACAGCCAGCCGCGCAGCATCACCTCGACGTCGTCGAGCGGTCCGTCGGCGAGACCCTCCATCGACACGGTCACGAGCCGGGCGCCGGGAGCCGCGGCGCGGATCCGCTCGAGGTCGCGCGACCGGTAGCGGGCGGACAGGATCGGACTGAGCGCGATCGCCGCAGGCGCTCCGCGGGCACCACTCCCGGGTCCGGCGGCCGGTGCCGTGCGCGACATGTCGCTCACGCCGCGGTCACGCCGTCGAGGACCCGGCCGATCCAGCGTTCCGGCGCCTCGATCTCGCCGTCGCGGGGCAGCGTCTCGGGCCCTTCCCAGAGCCGGGTCAGCGCGGCCGGCCCGCGTGCGTCGGCGATCGCCCGCACGAACACCTCGCCCTTCTTGTACTGCTCGAGCTTGAGGTCCATGCCGGTCAGGCGGAGCATCGAGCGCTCGAACGTCGTGCGGTTCGCGCGCCGCTCATGGAACCGGGCGCTGATCCGTTCCACGTCGGGCACGAGCTCCTTCCCGACCTCGTCCATGACGTAGTCGCTGAAGCCCTCGAGCAGGCTCATCACCGCCTGCGTCTCGCGGAACAGCACGCGCTGCTCGTCACCCATCAGCCGTTCCAGCCAGTGTTCTCCCCCACCCTCGCCACGCAGCGCGCGTCCGAGGCCGCGCATCGCCTCGCGACCCATCGCCCGCGCGTCGCTCCCGAACAGCGAGAGCTGGCGCTCCAGCCGCGACGCGAGATACGGACGCAGCCACGGGTGGGCCTCGAACTCGAAGGCATGCGTCGTCTCGTGCAGGGCGATCCACGTCCGGAACGACTCGAGCGGCACGCCAAGGGCGCGCGCCGTCGCGCGGATGTTCTCCTCGACGAACAGCAGGCGACCGGGCGCGGCCTCCGCCGACAGGAGCGCGAGGTCGTACTGGCCCAGGACGCGCTGGCCCATGAACCCGAGCAGCAGCCCGAGCTGGCGGGTCGTGATCCAGCGGTTGGCGAGCGCGACCGTCGCCTTGCCCAGCCCGCCGCCGACCGGCACGACCTGGTCGAGCAGGTCCTGCTCGAGCTTGCCGATGAGCGACGCGAAGGTCGCCGTGTTGGCGCGGACCCAGCCGGCGCGATCCACGACCCCGGATCGTTCGACGACCCCGGGCAGCTCGGTGTCGAGTGCCGCCGACGAGCGCCGGCACGATCCGCGTCATCGCCGCGGCATACGCCGGTTCCGTGCCGCGCAGCTCGGCGGCGGTCAGCCCGCCCGGCGCCTTCGCGAGCCGCCGGATCGCCAGCCGCTCGACCGTCGGCCAATCGACGAGCCCTTCGCGCGCCGAGCGCTCCATCCGCCGCCCGACGACCGTCGCCGCGGCGCCGAGTGCCGAGCCGATGAGCAGGCCGGCCTGCCAGGCGCGGTCGTCGCGCGAGAACCTGCCGCCGCCGTCGCCGCCCCGACCGCTCATGGGACGAGCGCTCCGAGCTCGATGGCGTCGACGGACGTGAAGGCCGAGCCGAAGAGCGACCGGGCGAGTGCCCGGAATCGGTCGGGGTCCCCCGTCGTGAGCTGCCGGTGCGTGGCGGGCTCGGTCGCCTCGTCCCCTCGCTCGTGGCCGGCGAGCCCGGCATCGGCCACGGTGCCGCGGGTCGTCCCGGGCGCCTCCAGGCCGTTCACGATGAGCAGCTCGGCGAGCGCCGATGCCGTGGCCGTGGCCGAATCGACGATCGCGACCCGGTCGCCGGCAAGGGAAGCGATGAGCGGCCGCAGCAGCGGGTAGTGGGTGCACCCCAGCAGGAGCGTGTCGATGCTCGCGCCCGCGGGTCGCGGCTCGATCGACGCGCCGTCCGTGTCGCGCGACCCGAGCAGTGGCCCGAGCGCCTCGGCGACCGTCGCCTCGGCGACCGGCCCGCTGAGCTGACCCGACTCGACGAGCGGGACGAGCGTCGGCGTCGCGTGCTCGAAGACCTCGATGGCCGGGTTCTCGTCCTTGATCGACGCGAAATAGGCACCCGAGCGGATCGTCGCCGGTGTCGCGATCACGCCCACGCGGTGGTTGCGGCTGGCCAGCGCCGCCGCACCCGCACCCGGCCGGATCACGCCGAGCACCGGGATGTCGTAGCGCCGCCGAAACGCACCGATCCCGACCGCGGTCGAGGTGTTGCAGGCGACGACGAGGGCCTTCACGTCGCGTTCCACGAGCGCGTCGAGCGACTGCGTCGAGAAGGTCAGCACCTCCTCGTCGGGTCGCACGCCGTAGGGCGCGCGGCCGTTGTCACCGAGGTAGATCGTCGACTCGTGCGGGCAGTCCGGCGGATGATCTCGCGCAGCACCGTCAGCCCGCCAACCCCGGAGTCGAACACGCCGATGGGTCGCGGGTCCGACACGCCCGCTACCGCTGTCCGGCGCCGACCGGCACGCGGCCCGCCCCGAGCAGCTCCGCGGCGACCCGCCCGATGTCCCGGCTCACCTGCGCCGAGGCGTCGGCGAGCACGAACGGCACGCCCTCGTTGTTCGATTTGACGACCAGCGGGCCATCGGACACGACCTCGTGCTCGGGCACCCGGCCGAGCGCCCGATGGAGGTCGTTCGGGTCGATCCCGCCGGGCTGTCGGAGCGGTTCACGAGGTAGCGGACCTTGGACGCCGGGTAGCCGATCGAGCGGAACGTGTCGGCCATCGCGATCGTGTTGTGGATCGTGGTCGAGTCGTAGGTGACGATCTCGATGATCGTGTCGCTCGCATCGAGGAACGCGAGGTTGATGTCGCTGACCGCGCTCGACATGTCGATGACGATCACGGCGTACACCCGCCGGAGCAGCGACAGGATCTTGTCGAGGTCCCGCGGGCGTGATCATCTCGGCCATCTCGATCCGCGGCGGAGCGAGCAGGATGTCGATCCCCGACGGGTCGCGCCACAGCACGTCGCTCAGGTCCGACTCGGCGATCCGGTCCGTCGGCAGGTCGAGGATCGATGGGCGTCCGTCGGCACCTTGAGGAGCGAGCGCAGGTCGCCGAACTGCAGGCTGCCGTCGATGAGCACGGTCCGCTGATCGAGCTGGCCGATGGCGACCGCGAGATTGAAGGCGATCGTCGTCTTGCCGACGCCGCCCTTCGGGGCGAAGACGGACATCAGGCGGGTCGACGCGTTCTGGGACTGGGAGCGCGAAGTCCTTCTGGACCGACGTGATGCGGTTCATCAGGTCGTACCCGGAGAACGGCATCGACAGGACGCCGTGGATGCCCATCGCTCGGGGTCCAGCTCCACCGGGTTCTGCGGCACGGTCAGGACGATGACCGGGACGCCCAGCCCGGACGCCTTGATCTGTTCGACGAGCTGCGGGTCCCTTGATCCGTCCCTGGAGCAGTGAATCGACGAGGATCACGTCCGGACGGAGCTGGCCGATCTGGGCCATCGCCTTGCTGCCGTCGCTCAGGACGTCGAGCAGCTTGCACGTGCTGCTGGGTGTTCAGCAGGCCGCGGATGTACTGGGCGACCTGTGGCACGTCCTCGACGATGAGCAGGCGCGTCTGATCAGTGACTGGACATGGGACTCGACGATACCACGAGGGTCCGCGACGACACCCACCCGGAGGTCCCAGCCCTGCTCGCTCAGCCGTCGTTCGGCGACCCGATGAGGATGACCCGGTCCGCCCCGGGTCCGAACGGGCCGAGATCGTAGCCGCCTGCCAGCAGTCTCGACGCTGAGGCCCGCGTCCTCGGCGAACGCCACGAGCTCGTCGGCGCCGATCGAGCCGCAGGCGATCCGTGCGCACCCAGCGGCCGGGCGGCGGTCCCTGCGCCCCCACCTCGAAGATCGTGGTCAGCGCGACCGTCCCGGTCGCCGCGTCGTGCTGGGCCGAGCTCGCCTTCGTCACGAGCTCGCCGGTCTCGGGTCGGTCCGCGGCCACGCGAGCGTGATCCGTCCGTCGTACCGCTGCAGGTCGTCGGCGTCCGACACCCAGACGTCGACCACGGCGAGGCCCCCGGGCGCCAGGTGGTCGGCGAGGACCTGCAGGTGCGTCGCTGGGCCTCGCGCGTGTCGAGCAGCAGGATGGAATTCAGCGCGATGAACGCGAGGCGGAAGGAGCCGGCTCGGGCAGGTCGAGCGTGAGCAGGTCCGCCTCGACGAAACGGAGGCGGTCCGTGCCCACGCCGGCGTCGCTGCGCCCGCTGTCGCGCCCGGTCGAGCATCGCCGGATCGAGATCGACGGCCGTCACGCGCGTGCCCGGCGAGCGCCAGGGGGACGGCCAGCCGGCCGGTGCCGGCCGCGAGCTCGAGGATGGGTCCGTCCGCGCGCGGCGGCGAGGGCGAGGTACAGGTCGAGGTCGCCCGGATCGTCGAGCAGGTCGAGGTCGTACAGGCGCGCGAGCGCCGCCGCGGTCGCGGGATCCGGTCGATCGAGCATCAGCCGCCGGCCGCGATCCCCGGCCAGCGCGCGGAGGTGCCATCGCGGCGGCGGACCGCGAGCGCGCTGATCGCCTCGAGCGCCGCGCGGTTCGCGGCCATCGCGGTCGTCTCGGCGTGATCGTACGGCGGCGACACCTCCACGATGTCCATCCCGACGAGCTCGACGGCGCCGACGATCTGGCGGACCGCGCGCAGCACCTCGCGGGTGAGCATGCCGCCCGGTTCCGGCGTGCCGGTGCCCGGGCGCCATCCCCGGATCGATGACATCGATGTCGAGGCTCAGGTAGATGTAGTCGGGACCGTCGAGCGCCTCCTCGATCGCCTGGGCGATGACGGCCTCCGCGCCCCGCTCCTCGATCTCGCGCATGAAGTGCCAGCGCAGGCCCTGTTCGCGCATCCACTCGAACGTCTCGACCGGCGGCCAGTAGCCGCGCAGCCCGACCTGCACGAAGTTCTTGCCGGCGACGGCGCCCGATTCGATGAGCCGGCGCATCGGCGTGCCGTGGCTGGCCAGGACCCCGTGCGAGTCGTTCGCCGTGTCGGCGTGGGCGTCGAAATGGACGATCCCGATGCTCCCCGGACGGCGGACCTCGGCCACCGCGGTCGCCGCGGGCCAGGTGATCGAGTGATCGCCGCCGAGGATGATCGGGATGGCGCCGGTGGCGGCGACCTCGTGGACCTTGCGGTAGATCATCGCGTGGCCACGCTCGATCCACGCCGGGACGATGTTGGCGTCACCCGCGTCGACGACGGTCAGGACGTCGAACGCGTCGACATCGAGCTGGAGCGAGTGGATCGCACCGGCCGTGTACTGCGCCTCGCGGATCGCGCGCGGTCCGAAGCGCGCCCCCGGCCGGTGGCTCACGGCGTCGTCGAACGGGGCGCCGATGATCGCGACGTCCACGTTGCGCGGACGCAGCTCGGCGGGGTCGGTGATCCACGGGAGGTTCATGAACGTCGTCGGCCCGACGTAGGTGGGCAGGTCGAAGTCGTGAACGTCTCGAACGGGCGGTCCCAGCCGTTCGCGGCGGCGAAGTCGCGGTCGGGCCCGGCCTCGGGCGGATCATGGGGGTCGTGGGGGCGCTGGGCCACGGGAACCTCCGGAGACGGACGGTCGGCCGTTTCGCACGGCCGAGTCGATCGGGTCGGCCGTCTCGCTGGGGGCGCCGCCGGTTCGAGCCATCGTCCAGCGGGGCGCGCCGGGGTCGATGGTAGCACCCGGCTCGCGGCGGTCAGCCGGCCACGCGCCGGCGCGGGCCGTGCCCGTCAGCCCGGCGCGGCCGTGCCGCGGCCGTCGGCCGTCAGCCGCGCGCGGAACTCGCGCCAGGCGGCCTCGACGAGGGCCGGGTCAGCGAACAGCTCGTACGCCGTCTGGGCGACGAGCGTGGCCGCCAGCAGGGTCGTCTCGTCCGCGCGCGGCGATGGCGGCCGCGTCGCGGAACAGGATGGAGTGGCCGGGCACGCCCTCGTCGCAGATGGCGAGCTCGGGATGGATCGTCGGGCAGACCCACTGACGTTGGCCATGTCCGTCGAGCCCGCGCTCGGGTCGTCGCCCTGGTCCTCGATGCCGTACGCGGCCATGTTCGCCCGGAACCGCTCCGCGAGGACGCCGTTGTTGCGCATCGTCGTGGCGCCACCGGAATAGGTGACCTCGACGGTCGTCCCCGTCGCGAGCGCCGCGGCCTCGCACATCTCGCGTGAACCGGGTCTTGATCTCCTCGTAGTACGCCTGTCGTCGCTGCGGAGCATGAACCAGGCGACGGCGCGCTCGGGGATGATGTTGGCCGCCGTCCCACCCTCCCGGATGATCCCGTGGACCCGCGTCGAGGGTCGCAGCTGCTGCCGCCACAGCCCCACCGAATGGAAGAGCGTGATCAGGGCATCGAGCGCGTTGCGGCCCTTCCAGGATCGGACGCCGCATGTGCCTGGAGGCCGCTGAAGACGACGTCGATGTCCTCGGAGGCGAGCGGATGGCTCTCGACGTGGTTGCGATCGCAGGGGTGGTAGAGCAGTGCCGCGTCGAGTCCCTCGAACAGGCCGTCGTCGATCATGATCTGCTTCCCGCTGCCCCGTTCCTCGGCCGGGGTGCCAAGGAACACGATCTCGCCGGGCAGCTCGTCGGCGATGGCCGCGAGCGCGATGGCCGCGCCGACGCCGCTGGCCGCCATGGTGTTGTGGCCGCAGCCGTGGCCCAGGCCCGGAGGGCGTCGTACTCGGCGAGGATGCCGATCCGGGTCCTGGTCACCAGCGCCGCCGGCTCGACCGCCCTTGCGGGTCGCGCGAACGGCCGTCGCGAGACTGCCCGCCGGGAACTCGACGGCGTACCCGTGACGCGCCAGGACCTCGGCGACCCATGCGGCGGCGTGGTGTTCCTCGAACGCGGGCTCGGGATCGGCGTGGATGCGATGCGACAGGTCGACGATCTCGTCCCGTGCGCGCTCGACGGCCGCGGCCAGCCGACCCTTGGCGTCGGCGTGCGGTTCGGCGGGGCGGACGGCGATCAGATCGGCCAAGAGACCTCCGGCGGGACGTGTCGTGCTGCGACGGTGTTGCTGGACCGGCCGAAGGGTAGCGCGCTCGACCTCGATGCGCCTCCGCGGCGCGCGGAGCGGTCCGCGTCGATGCCTACGCAGGCCTGGCGGCTCGAACCGCCCGGCATGCCGGGACGGTCGCCGCGGCTGCTCAGCGCTCGACGGAGAGCGTCGCCTCGGCCACCGCCGACGAGCGCCACGATGAACAGCGCGATCGGGAGCTCGAGGACCCCCTGGACCCGCAACACCACGAGGACGGCGACGACCAGGCCCACCCACGCCCCGCGACGGGCGGCGCGCATCCAGTCGCCGGTATACGCGATGCGCCGGTGCCGTCCGAACGCCACGAGCCAGAAGATCGGGACGGTGGTCAGCCCGACCGCCAGCCCGATGAGCGCTGCGCCGATGAAGCCCGCGCCCGGATCCTCGATCGGATCGCGCGTCAGCAGCGACGAGCGCGACGAGCAGCCAGACGACGGCGGCCGCGCCGAAGATGGCCAGGTTGGTCAGCCGGTCGCGCGCCTCCATGACCAGCGAGTCTAGGGTGTCGAGCCCGTCGACGGCCCACGGTCGGACGAGACGCTGGAGCCGCATCGCCGATCCCGCCCTCCGTGTTCGTCCAGGCGTCGTCGGTCGAGGCCCGGGGGCGCACCATGACCGCCGGCACCGGCGGTGTCGACTCGGGCGGATGCCCTATCGGCGCCACGCTGGACGGGCAGATGTCGCGGAACGGGCACCACGAGCAGGCGAGCTGGTCGGGGGTGGCGGTGTAGTCGCGGGCACGGATCCCCTCGGCGGCCGTGGCGATCTTGGCCCGCGCCTTCGCGATGCGCTTCGGATCCACGTCGACCCGGCCGACGAGACCCGATTCGAGGAAGTGGAGGGCCAGCGGCGTCGGGCAACCGACCGGTCATGGCCTCGTAGCCCATCGCGTAGATCTGGAGCTGGAGGGACTCGCGGGCCCGCTGCCGGGCGCGGACGGGGTCGCGCACGTCGGACGACTTGTAGTCGGTGATCGTCACCCGCTCGCGACCCATGCATCCCCAGGGTCGGGGTCACGACGTCGGCGGTCGGGCGCGTCGGTCGGCGCGACATCGGGCTCGGTCGCCCGTGTCCGCGGCGTCGGTCTCGACGTCCACCCGGTCCCATCGACCGCGGATCCGGTCGCCGCCGAGCTGGAAGGCGAATTCGCGCTCGACGTACGTCGGGATGACCGCACCGGGCTCGAGCTGTTCCGAGCGGAACCGGCGCAGCGCGAGACGACCGGCCGCCAGCCGGGCCTCCTCATGCTCGCGGCTCACGAACCCCTCGTTGGACCACGCGGCGTCGAGCGCCTGGTCGAGCTCGGCCTCGCTCATGACGTCGCCACGGGCATGGCGGGCGTGGAACAGCTGCACGACCTTGTGGAGCGCCGAGCCGTAGACGAGCGCATGGTGCGGCGCGACCGGGACCCGCAGCACGTGGCCGTACTTGTACTTGAGCGGGCAGGTCAGGTACGCATCGATCTGGCCGAAGCTCAGCGACAACGGCTCCTCGATCGGGCCGCGCAGCGCCTCCGGCGCAGGCCCGACGGGCTCGAAGGCCGCCAGCCGTTCCGTCGGGGTGGCGGCGTGCGCGCCGGCACCCGGCGTCGATGCCGCCGCGGGAAGATCGAGCGCCTCGATGACGAATGGCGACACCTTCCGGCGCGCGTGCGCCGCCGTAATCGGCCGCGTGGGAGAGCACGAGCTCGTCGCGTGCCCGGGTCATCGCCACGTAGCACAGCCGCCGCTCCTCGGCGAGCGCCCGCTCGGGCGTCGTTGGCTCGCCGCGACCGAGACCGGCCGGCAACGCGAGCGGCTCGCCACGACCGTTGCCGGGGAACCGCCCGGCGACGAGCCCCGGCAGGAAGACGACCGGGAATTCGAGGCCCTTCGCCTTGTGCACGGTCAGGACGGCGACCGCATCGACGTCCGGGTCGAGGTCCGCGGTCGCCGGGTCGTCGCCCGCGTCGATGAGCGTCTGGAGGTGCCGCGCCACGAACACCGCCCGATCGTCGACGAGCAGCGCCGACTGGGCACGGACGATGTCGAAGAACCGCGCCACGTTGGCGAGCCCGTCCTCGGAGCCAGCGTCCGTCGCCGAGGCCAGGCGCGCCATGAGTCCGCTGTCGCGGAGGAACGCGTAGAGCACCTCGCCCGCCGGCCGTTCGTGCGCCAGCGCCGTGTAGCGGCCGAGGTCGACCACCAGGCGATGGACGGCCTGCCGACTCGCCGGCGAGATGCGCAGGAGCCCCGGCTGGCGGTCGAGCTCCTCGATGACGGCCCAGACGGACCGGTTCCGGCGCCGGGCCGAATTGACGATCGCCGACAGGTCCTCCCCTCCGAGCGCGTATGGCTCGACCGCCGCCAGGGCGTAGAGATCGACGCTCGACTCCGGATCGGCGACCGCCCGCAGGAAGGCCATCAGCAGCCGGACCTCGGGACGCGCGTACAGCCCGGACGCACCGGAGAACCGCCACGGGACGCCGGCGAGGTTGAGGGCCCGCAGGATCGGATCGGCATGCCCGTTGGCGCGGACGAGGATCGCGTGGTCGCGCGGCGACGCCCCATCGCGGACCCGCCGGGCGATGTCGGCGGCGATCCAGTCCGCTTCCTCCGATCCGGTCGCGAACGCCTCGAGACGGACCGGGGCGGCCGCCGGGCTGGACCGTTGCGCCCGCAGGCGCTTGGACACGCCGATCCTGACCTCGAGGCGATCCGGGTCGTTGAAGCGGACGAGTCGATGGGAGGCGTCGAGGATGGGCGCCAGCGATCGGTAGTTGCGGCGCAGGACGATCGTGCGCGCACCCCGATAGCGGGCCTCGAAGTCGAGGATGTTGTCGACGGCGGCGCCGCGGAAGGCATAGATGGCCTGGTCGTCGTCCCCCACCACCGTCACGTTGCGGTGCGGCTCCGCGAGCAGCGCCACGAGCTCGGCCTGTGCCCGGTTCGTGTCCTGGAACTCGTCCACGAGGATGTAGCGGAAGCGTCCGGCGACCGCGGTCCGAACGGCCGCCGACCCGCGAACGAGGCGCAGAGCGAGCGCGACCTGGTCGCCGAAATCGATGAAGCCGTTCTCGGCGAGCAGGCGCTGGTAGGTCGCGTACGCCGCGGCGAGCTCGGCCTGGCGTCGCGCCTCCTCGGCGACGGCGTCGGCCGCGTCGCGATCGCTGTCGGTCGCCGTGTCGCCGGCCGCCGTCAACGACTCGCCGACCCGTGCCGCCTCGACCGCGACACGCTCGGCGTGCTCCGTGTACGTCGGCGGGGCTGATGTCCTCGTCCTTGCAGCGACTGAACAGCGTCGCGAGGGCGGCGAGGAAGCGCGTCGGATCGCCGAGCGGGCGGTATTCGTCCAGGGCGAACTCGTAGAGGTGCTCCCGCAGGAAGATGACGACCTCGGGCCGCGACAGGACGCGCACGTCGGGCGGGAGCCCGAGCTCCAGCGCGTGATCGCGGATGATCCGGTCGCCGAACGCGTGGAACGTGGCGATGGATGTGTCCGTGTAGCCGTACGGGACGAGCTGGTCGACCCGCACGGCCATCTCGTCGGCGGCCTTGTCCGTGAAGGTCAGGGCCAGGATCTCGGATGGCTTCGCCCGACGGCTCGCGATCAGCCAGGCGATCCGCCGGGTGATGACCTGCGTCTTGCCGGTCCCCGCTCCCGCGACCACGAGCAGCGGCCCTTCGCGATGCGTCACCGCGCGGAGCTGCTCCGGGTCCAGTCCACCGAGCAGGGCGTCCATGCCGACCGGGCCGGTCCCGGGTCCGACCGAAGGGTCCATGACCGGGACGAGCTCGCGCCAGGCCGGGATCTGATCGAGGGATGCGGGCTCCCGGCGCCGGGACGGGAGCCTGACGCGGGTCACGGGAGCGGTCGTCGCTGGGTCGGCGATGGGGGCCATGTGCGGAGCATCGCCGGCCCTCGTGACACCTAGGCTGTCAGGCCGTCGCCTGGCGGATGGCCGCGGCCTCCTCGTCCGACAACGCCGCGTCCGACCGCCCGCCGGCGATGGCCTTCGCGTAGACGCGCGTGCCCGAACGGGCGTGCAGGCTCGAGAGCACCCAGCCATCCGCGTTCGCGTCCAGCAGGGCGAGCGCGAAGCTCTGGTTGCCGCCGGTCTCCTCGAACGGGTTGTAGCGGACGAGCCCCACTCGCTGGAAGGCGCGGCGGCTGGCGGTCTCGAGGGCGGCGGTCCGGGTGGCGACGTCGTCGAGCTCGCGGGACACCGCGAAGACCTTGTCGAGGTGGGCGTCCAGCACGGCTTCGAGGTTCTGCCCCTCCTCGCCCCGGGTCAGGCCGCGCAATCGTCGATCCATCCGGGACACCCGCCGGGCCAGCACGACGACGAGGAGCAGGAGCACCAGGACGGCGATCGCAAGGACGATCGCGATGGCTCCCTGGTACGGCGCGACGGTCGCATTGAGGTCGATGGAACGGTCCTCCCAGACGGTCGTCCGAGTCTAGCAGGAGGTCCTCACCGGCCACGTACCGCCGGGCGCCGCGCGACACTGGTGCTATCCTTCGCCGCTGGCGGACCCGACGACCGACGACACCGGGACGCCGCCGACCCAAGATCGACCTGGAGGCTCCTTCCGACGATGGCCAAACGCGCACGTGGCACCACTCGACCCGGCCAGCGCGCGCCGCTCCAGCGAGGGCCGGCCCGCCCCGCCGGCGCAGCCGCCGTTCCCGGCGCAGCCGCCGCGGCGATCCCGCGGCCGGCGACGCTGACGGCGGCCGAGGAGGCGCGAGCGGCCGAGCTCGAGGCCCAGATCGTCGCCGAGGAGCGGGCGGCCGAACAGGTCCAGCGACGGACCCGCGACCGTGCTCGTCGTCCGGCCGACAGCGGCGCCCCCGCCGCGAGCGGATCGCTCAGCGTCCGCGCGGCCGAGGAATACAGCTACGTCGTCCGCGATGTCCGCCGGATCGCCGTCATCGGTGGTGGGCTCGTCGCGCTCCTGATCGGGTTCTGGGTCGTCGTCGAGGCGACCGGCATCGGCCCCTTCTGACGGCCTGACCGCGCCGGGCGCGCAGCGAGGCGAAGGCCCACAGGCGCGTCCGCGTCGCGGCGCTGGGGATACCATCGGGACATGCCCGCCGCACGAAGACCCACCGGCGCTCGCCCCGAGGCGCTGTTCCACCCGCCGCCCGAGAGCCAGCCGCTCGCGGCGCGCATGCGTCCGCGGACGCTCGCGGAATTCGTCGGACAGGAGCACCTCGTCGGGGAACGCGGGCCGCTGCGTCGCAGCGTCGCTCGCGGCCACCTCGCCAGCCTCCTCCTGTGGGGGCCGCCCGGGACCGGCAAGACCAGCCTGGCGCGCCTCCTGGCCGGCGAGATCGGCGCCCACTTCTCCACCCTGAGCGCCGTCATGGCCGGCGTCGCCGACGTCCGCGGCCTGATCGCCGAAGCCCAGGACCGCATCGCCCTGCATGGGACCCGGACCGTCCTCTTCCTCGACGAGATCCACCGCTTCAACAAGTCGCAGCAGGACGCACTCCTTCCGCACGTCGAGGACGGCACGATCACGCTCGTCGGTGCGACCACGGAGAACCCGTACTTCGAGGTGAACGCCGCGCTGCTCTCGCGCATGCGTGTCTGGCGCCTCGAGCCGCTCACGGACGACGAAGTGGCGACGGTCGTCCGTCGGGCGCTGGATGACCAGGAGCGCGGTCTCGCCGGGGCGCTCGGGCCGGAGGGCGGCGTCGCGCTCGCGACGGATGCCTTCGATCACCTCGTCGGGCTCGCCGGTGGTGATGCCCGGGCGGCCCTCAACGTCCTCGAGGGTGCGACCGCGCTCGCCGAGGGCGAGGGGATCCGCGACGCAGACGGCCATGTCGCACCGCGGCTCGAGGATATCGAGGCGGCCGCGCAGCAACGGGTGCTCGCCTACGACCGAGCCGGGGACGGCCACTACGACACGGTGTCGGCCTTCATCAAGAGCCTGCGCGGCAACGACCCGGACGCGGCGCTGTACTGGCTTGCGTCGATGATCGCCGCCGGCGAAGACCCACGGTTCATCGTCAGGCGACTGATCATCAGCGCGTCCGAGGACGTGGGCAACGCCGACCCGCGCGCCCTGCAGGTCGCCGTCGCGGCCGCCCAGGCGCTCGATCACATCGGTCTGCCCGAGGCGCAGTACGCGCTCGCACAGGCCACGACGTACATCGCGACGGCACCGAAGTCGAATCGATCGGGTCTGGCGTTCTTCGCCGCGGTGTCCGATGTCGAAGCCCACGGATCGCTGCCGGTGCCGCTCCACCTCCGCAACGCGGGACATCGCGGGATGAAGCAACACGGCATCGGTGTCGGCTATCGCTACCCACACGAATTCGATGGCGCGGACGTCGACCAGCAATACCTGCCCGACGAGCTCAAGGACCGGCAGTACTACCTGCCCACGGACCAGGGCTACGAAGTCACCCTCGCCGCGCGGATGGAGGGACGCGCCGAGGCCCGGGCGGTCGGACGACCGAAGCGGAGCGAGATCCCGGCACCCGACGCGTCGCACCACGCTGGCGATGGTCTCCAACGGACGCGCGAGACCAACCGCAAGAAGCTCGCCGAAACGCAGAAGAAGGACGCCACGACCGAGTAGTCGACTGCGGCCCGGCCGGCGTCAGTCGCCCTTGTCCTTGCCGCGGCCCTTGCCCTTGCCCTTGTCCTTCGGCTGGTCGCCGCCGTCATCGTCCCGGTCCGCTTCCTCGGCCGGCTGGTCGGTCGGCGCGGCGGTCACGGCCGGTGTCGCGGCGGCGGCCGGATCGGCTGAGCTCGTGGCCGCGGGCACATCGAATGCCGCGGTTCCGGTCGACCCGACCGCGCCCATCGCCCCCACCGCGATGACCAGGGCCAGCGCAGCAGCACCGACAGCCGCGAAGGGCCGTCGAGCGTCCGGTCGCGCGTCCGCCGATCGGCGACTGGTTCGGAGGTCGCCGCGACGGGCTCGTGCACCGGTTCGGAGGCCTGCGCGATCGGAACGACGACCGTCGCGGCCCACGGGTCGATGCCGCTGGCGTCATCGGCGTCCGGCGACGTGCCTGCCGCGGCGTGAAGGTCGTCGGCCATCGCCGCCGACGTCGCGTATCGATCGGTCGGTGGCCACCGCCAGCGCGCGAGCGGCGACCGCCCAGACCGCATCCGGTACGCCGGCCGGTCGTTCGATGGGCGCCTCTGCCGCCGCGACGCGGTCCGCCACGGTCGTGGCACCGGTGACGATCTCGCCGCTCGCCAGCTCGACGAGCACGGCCCCCAGTGACCAGATGTCGCTCGCCGGTGTCGCGACGGACCCGGCCAACCGCTCGGGCGCCAGGTAGCGCAGGGTCCCGACGACGCCATCGGCGGCCGTCAGCGCCGCATCGTCCTCGCCATCGTCGGCGATCCCGAAGTCGGCGAGGCGGACCCGACCGTCCTCGCCCAGGAGCACGTTCGCCGGCTTGACATCGCGATGGACGATCCCGCGCTCGTGGGCGGCCGCAAGCGCGTCGGCGACGGCCGCACCGACAGCCAGCGCATCTCGCGCCGGGAGCGGACCGTCCGTGGCGAGCGTCTCCGCCGCAGTGCGCCCTGGGACGAATTCCATGACGAGGGCGGGATCGGACGGGTCGTCGACGAGCTCGCGGACGCCGATGACGTTCGGGTGGTCGAGCGCCTGCAGCGCCGCTGCCTCGCGGATCAGGCGCTCGCGAGCCACCGCATCGTCGAGCAGGTGCGGATGCAGGCGCTTGACCGCCACGGTCTCGCCGCTCGTCTCGTCGACGGCGCGCCAGACCGATGCCATGCCACCGATGGCGTGTGCATCGAGCAGGCGGTAGCGGCCCCCGATGAGTCGGCCATCCATGTCACGGGGATGGCACCATGGACAGGGCCACGTTCGCACCCGTCGGTCGAACGTCCACGTGTCACGGACATCGCGATTCCGTCCGTCCCTGCAGGTGAAGCGCCGTTCGCCCCCGAGAGGAGCCGATCCGATCGTGCCACCCGCGCTGCCTGGCCCCGTGCGCACGATCGTCGAGCGGATCTTCCCGCCGGGGGCGCTCATCCTGTCGGTGCTCACCTTCGGCTACTTCGCGATGGGGATCGTCCGCAACCGCGTGTTCGCCAACACGTACGGTGCCGGCGCCGAGCTCGACGCCTACAACGCCGCGTTCCGGATCCCGGAGATCGCACTCGACGTCCTCGTCGCGGCCGGCCTCACGGCGCCGTTCGTGCCGATCTTCACGAGCCTGCGTCGCGGCGGGGACGCGGCCGCGAACGACTTCGGGCGGACCGTGCTCACCGGCGCTGTCGTCGTCATGTCGGTCGCCATCGGCCTGATCTTCCTGCTCGCGCCGTGGCTGGCCACCCAGGTCGGACGCGGCTTCGACGCACCGACCCAGGAGCTGTATATCCAGCTGCTGCGGATCAACTGCCTCGCCCAGATCCTGTTCGCCGCGTCGATCTGCATCGGCGAGGTCCTCGTCGCCAACCGGCGGTTCCTGTTCTATGCCCTCGCGCCGATCCTGTACACGACGGGCATCATCCTCGGCACGGTCCTTGGCGCGGAGCGCTTCGGGATCGTCGCCACCGCGTGGGGCGCGGTCTTCGGCGCGGTCGCCCACCTCGGCATCCGGGCGATCGGCACGCTCCGCACCACGTTCCGGATCCGCCCGTCGTTCCACTTCCGGACGCCGGCGTTCCGCGAGTTCATCCGGCTCATGTTGCCGCGGATGCTCAGCCATCCCATCGAGCCGTTGCTGTTCACGTACTTCACGATCCTCGCCTCGACCTTCGCGGTCGGCAGCGTGAGCGCCGTCAACTTCGCGGCCGACTACCAGGTCGTGCCCGTGAGCCTGATCGGTGTCTCGTTCTCGCTCGCGGTCTTCCCGGTCCTGAGCAGCGCCTATGCCGACGCCGACCGTGCGGCGTTCAGCCAGGTCCTGCGCCGCAACCTCGTGACGATCGGCGGACTGACGATCGTCGCGGCGGTCGCTGCTGTTCATCTGCTCCGGGCTGCTCGTCGACGTGCTCCTGGTCGGTGGCGAGTTCGATGCCGAGGACGCCGCGACCACCTCGGCGGTCGTCGCGGCCTTCGCCCTCTCGGTGCCGTTCGATGCCCTCGCCTACCCGCTCTCGCGCGGGCTGTACGCGACCCACGACACCATCCGCCAGGTCGGGGCGTCGTTCGCCGGGTTCGGGACCGTGCTGCTGGTGTCCACCCTGATCGCGCCGGCCGTCGGGATCCTGGCCATCCCGCTGGGCTACGCCGCGGGCATGGTCGTCAAGGTCACGCTGCTGGCGATCTTCCTCATGCCGCGCGTCCGCGGGATCGGCCGGGTCAGCCCGCCGTCCCCGGCGCCGGCAGCGTCGGGACCACCGTGATGAACAGGCCGTCGCGGTCCGGATAGCGACCCTCGGGTCGTTTCCACGGCAGGAAGTTGCGCCGCATCTCGGCCGCGTCCTGGAACGTGCCGGCGGGATCCGATGCGGCCCCAGATCGTCGAGACGCGCGGATACCACGGGTCGAGGATGTAGGTCCCGCTGACCCTCGCGTCGTCGAAGACCGACGGATCCGCGTCCGCGCGGAAGCCGGTCATCACCCACGTGTGCGCGCCGCGCCAGGTGAGCAGGACCACCGGTGACCCGGTCGCCTGGATGGCCGCGGCGGCGTCGCGCAACGCATCCGCCCGACGGTCGAACGCCCGGACCTCGTAGCCGGGCGCCCCGTACTCGGCGAGCGCGAGGGCGATGGCCCCGGGACCCCACTCGCCGTTGATGCTGTCGTCGAGCGCCTCCCATTCGCGGACGCGACCGGCGAGTTGCCTTCTGGAACTCCTCGGAGGTGTCGCGCGAGGCCGAGCTGGGCGAGGACCATCTGCACGCCGGCCGGGGCGCACCAGTCCTTGCGCAGCTCGGAGCTTGAACACGGCCTCGGGATCAGCTGGCGATGTCCACGTCGACTGGGGTCCGCGCCGGTTCCGGGGTCGGCGTCGGCGGCGGCGTGGCGACGCCACCGGATGCCCCGGCGGCCGCCGTCGCGCTCGGCGTCGGGGTGGCGGATGGTGGCGGTGTCACACGCACCGTGCCGACGGTCGGCCGATCCGGGACCGGCCCCGCCAGGAATCGATCCACCCGCGCCACGAGCGATTCCCAGCGCTGCCCGGCACCCAGGGTGTCGGTCGCGATGGCGACGCTGGTCAGCGTCCCGCCGATGATGGCGAGCCCGATGGCGCCCACCGCGAGGCGACGAAGGCGGCGGTGGGCGCGGCGGGGTGCGGTCACGAGGTCAAGACGTCCGGCGGCTCGGTGATGCGACGCGGCGAGGCTCGGGCGTCCCGGCGTGCGAGGCGGCGAGCCGCGCGAGACCGGCCCGCCAGCGGGCCCGGGCAGGCTCGATCGCGTCGGCTCCCGGGAGCCGCTCGTTGGTGATCGTCACCGAGGTGCGGCCATCGTCCTTCGGCGTGAACGCCACGAGCACGCGCGACCCATCCGCGACGACGTCGAACCGGGCGGATCGGTGCTCGACGCCGGTCCCGGGTCGACGCCGCAGGACGCCGGGCTCCAGCCAGGCGTCGCGCCCGGCCGGATCGATGAGCGCGTGCCACAGGGCCTCGGGCGCGGCCGGCACGGTCTTGGTGACGCTGACCTCGAAGCCGCGGGTCGTCTCGTGCAGCGCACGCATGCCACGCGCCCGCTCGTAGCCGACCGTGACCCCCTGCGCCCACCAGCCGTTGACGTCGTACTCCTCGCGCAGGTGGCGCGCGATCTCGGGGTGCGTGTGGCCGGTGCCATCCCACGCGTCGAGGATGCGGAACCAGTCGTCCCAGCCGCGTCCGGTGCCGCTCGTGATGCCCTCCTCGCTCATGCCCGGGTCGGCGACGCGCGGCGGCAGCGCAGCCCGGGAGCGTCGGAGCGGGTGGTGCCGCGGATCGTGAGAGATGCCGCGGTCTGCGGGCGCTGCGGCCTCGCCGACGATGTGGCGGCGGGCGGCCGCGTAGCGCTCACCGGTCTTGGTCATCCGGGTGCGAACGGCTCGCTTGCGAGCCTTGTCGGTCGTCATCGTGTGCCTCCTGACCGATCACCGACCCGGGACCCACGCTCCCATCCGTCGACGACCGTCACTGGCAACGTCCGACGACCCCGAGGCTGAGCCCCTTTGCCTCCACGAGGCCGGCGGCGTGGGCGCCGGAAACGGAGGTGCGGCGTGAGGAACGCCACGACCGATGATACGACACGGGCCGGTGGGGCGGTTCACAGGCCGCCCGGGACACCGGCGCGGCCGCACGGCCGCGGGCCGTGCTGGCGCGCTGCGGTCGACCCGTGGCACCATCGGTCACACGTCGCGTCACCGACCCTTCCGCGTCGCCCGCCCAGGAGATCCCCGTGGACCGTTTCGAGCCGAACCTGCGTATCCCCGGCCCCACCGCGCTGCCGCCGTCCGTCCGCGATGCCGGCGGCCGCCAGATGATCAATCACCGCGGCCCCGAGTTCGCCGCGATGCTGGAGCGGATCCTGACCGGGATGCGCCCGTTCTTCGGGACGACGTCCGACGTGGCGATGATCACGACCGCCGGCTCCGGTGGCCTGGAGGCGGCGATCGTCAATGTCCTCTCGCCGGGCGACCGCGTCCTCGGGGTGAGCATCGGCTCGTTCGGCGACCGGTTCGCCAAGATCGCCGGGATCTACGGCGCGGACGTGACCAAGCTCGATGCCGAATGGGGCTACGCCGCGGCGGCGGACGAGATCCGCGAGACGCTCCGCCCGATGCATGACGTCAAGGCCGTGCTGCTGACCCACAACGAGACCTCGACCGGGGTCATGAACCCCATCCCCGAGCTGGCCGCGGCCGTCCGCGACGAGGCGCCCGACGCGCTCATCCTCGTCGACAGCGTCTCGGGCCTGGGCGCCGTCCCGTTCGAGATGGATGCCTGGGGGATCGATCTCGTCGTCACCGGCTCGCAGAAGGCCTGGATGTCCGCACCCGGTCTGGCGATGATCGCGGCCTCGCCGCGGGGCTGGGCCGCCATGGAGACCGCGCGGATGCCGCGCTTCTACCTCGACCTGCGGGCGCACCGCGAGGCGGCGGCGAACGGCCAGACGCCGTTCACCCCGGCGATCGCGGTCGTGTTCCAGGTCGATGAGGGGCTGCGGCTCATGGCCCAGGAGGGCGCCGCCGGCATCTTCGCCCGCCACGAGGCGTGCGCCGCGGCGGCGCGCGCCGGCCTGGCGGCGCTCGGCTTCGAGCTGTTCGCCGATCCGCGGCATGCGTCGAAGACCGTGACCGCGGCCAACGTCCCCGACGGCCTCGACTGGAAGGCGTTCAACGGCGCGGTCAAGGCCCGCGGGGTCGTGCTGGCCGGCGGGCAGGGCAAGCTGACCGGCAAGATCTTCCGGCTGGGCCACCTGGGTTCGGTGACGCTCGAAGAGATCCTCGGCGCGATCAGCACGCTCGAGATCGTCTCGCTCGAGCAGGGCCGCCCGGTGACCCCGGGCGCGGCGGTCGGCGCCGCGCAGGCGGCGGCGCTGGCGTCGTACGGGATCGCGGCGCTCTCCGTAGCCGGCGCGCCCGCCGGGGCGGGGGCGTGAGGGTCCTCGTCGCCGAACCGGTCGCGCGCGAAGGCATCGATCTCCTCGCCGCCCGCCATGACGTCGACGAGCGCCCCGGACTCACGCGCGAGGCGCTCGCCGCGATCCTGCCCGACTACGACGCCCTCATCGTCCGCAGCCAGGTCCAGGTCGACGCCGAGCTGATCGCCGCCGGGTCGCGGCTCGTCGTCATCGGACGCGCCGGGCGTCGGCGTGGACAACGTCGACCTCGACGCGGCGACGCGGGCCGGGATCACGGTCGTCAACGCCCCGACCGGGAACACGATCGCGGCGGCCGAGCACACGCTGGCCCTGCTGTACGGCATCGCGCGCCGGATCGCCCCGGCCGACGCCTCGATCCGACGTGGCGAGTGGAAGCGCGGCGAGTTCACCGGCCTCGAACTGCGTGGCCGAACGCTCGGGATCATCGGGCTCGGCAAGATCGGGCAGGCGATCGCGGTGCGTGCCCGCGCGATGGACATGGTGGTGCTGGGCGTCGACCCGTACGTGACCGCCGAGCAGGCCGCCAACCACGGCGTGGACCTCGTCGATCTCGACACGCTCCTGGCCCGCGCGGACGTCGTCACCGTGCACGTGCCGCTCACCCGCGCCACGCGCGGGCTGATCGGTCGCGACGCCATCGCGAAGATGCAGCCCGGGTCCATCGTCCTCAACGTCGCGCGCGGCGGGATCGTCGACGAGGCCGCGGTCGCCGAGGCCCTCGCGTCGGGACACCTCGGCGGCGCCGGGATCGACGTCTTCGACCAGGAGCCGCCGACCGATTCGCCGCTGCTCGCCGCACCGAACACGCTGCTGACGCCGCACCTCGGGGCCTCGACGGTCGAGGCGCAGGTCCTCGTCGCCGAGGAGGTCGCCGCGCAGGTCATCGACGTCCTCGACGGGCGCAGCGCGCGCTACGCGGTCAACGCCCCCCTGCTGACGCCCGAGACCGCGCGTGCCATCGCCCCCTACCTGCCGCTGGCCGAGATCCTCGGCCGGTTCTTCGCCCAGTTCTCGCGCGGCGGCGTGCGCACGCTGACGCTGGAGATCGCGGGCGAGCTTGCCGAGCACGACGGCTCGCCGCTCGTCGCGGGCGCCCTGCGCGGCCTGCTCGAGACGGTCACGACCGAGCGGGTCAACCTCGTCAACGCCGGGGCGCTCGCCAAGGCCCGCGGCATCACGCTCGTGGAGCGCAAGACCCCGGACGCCGGGGCGTTCGCGTCGCAGCTCACGCTGTCGAGCGACGCGCGAGGCGGGCCGATCACCGTCGGCGGGACGGTGGCCGGCGGCGAGCCCCGGATCACCCGGCTCGGCGTCTATCGCCTCGACATGGGGCCTGCCGACGTGCTGCTCATCACCCGCCACCACGATCGACCGGGGATGGTGGGGCGGATCGGGGCGATGCTCGGCGAGGCGGACGTCAACATCAGCGCGATGCACCTCGGACGCACGCGACCGCGCGAGGACGCGCTCATGATCCTGGCCCTCGACGACGACGTGCCGCAGCCGGTCGAGGACGCGCATCCGCGGTCTCGAGGCGGTCATCGACCTGTGGACCATCCGCCTCGGCAGCGACCGCGTCGCATGACGGACCCGGGCGCACGGCTGCGCATCCCCGACGGGCTGGACGCGACCCTCGTGCTCGTCCGCCACGGCGAATTGGACTACATCGTCCAGGGCCGGTTCCAGGGCCAGGCCGATACCGCGCTGTCGCCGACCGGCCGGCGCCAGGCCGCGCTCGTCGCCGACCGCCTGGCCGATCCGCACCGGCCGCCGGCGCTGCCGATCCCGACCGGCGCCGCACGGGAGATCGCCCACTCCCCGCTGGCACGCACGACGGAAACCGCCACCGCGATCGAAGCGGCGATGGCCGACGGCGTCCCTCGCCGCCCCGAGCCGGGCTTCCTCGAGATCGGGCAGGGCGACTGGGAAGGGCTGCATCGCGACGAGATCATGGCGCGGTTCGGCGACACGCTCGCGACGTGGCGACGGACGCCGATGCTCGCCTGGGCGCCCGGTGGCGAGTCGCTGCCGGAGGTCGCCGACGCGGGTTCGCCCGGCGCTCGAGACGGTCCTCGTCGACGCTCGCCGAGGGCGGCACGCCCGGCTCCCAGGATCGCGACCAGGTCGCGGGCTACGCCGGCTTCAGTCCGGCCGACCACCCGTGGTCCGTCGTCGTCGGGCACGACGGGGTCTTCAAGATCACGCTGCTCACGCTGTTCGACCTGCCGCTCGAGCGGTTCTGGATGTGGACGATGGACCTGTGCGGCATCACGGTCATCGAGTTCCGCGCCGGCCGCGCCGTCCTGCGGGCGCACAACCTCACCGGGCACCTGTCGGCGATGCTCGACGAGGCCGCCGTCGAGGCGACCGAGGAACGGAGCCGCAGCGGCGCGCTGTGACCGTCAGCGACGCGGGCGACGCTTGCGCCGGAACGCGAGGCGCAGCAGGCTGAGCCGCAGCCGTCGCTGGGCATCGCGCAGCCCGGCCAGCCGATCCGCCCCCAGCACCCGGCCGCCGTACACCACCTCGACCTTGGCGCGCGCCACCGTCTCCAGCTGCGGTCTCGCCTGGGGCAGCACCTCGCCGAGCGATCCGGCGTACTCGTAGACGGTCTGGTTCGGACGCGGCCCGAAGCCGAAGCGCGTGGCGAGCCGGGTCATCGACCCGTACGCCCCGTCGGCCGAGACCGGCCCGCGCGGCCCGCGTTGCCAGGCCGCGAACGCGAGTGCCCCGACGATCGTGGCGAGCAGGATCGAGACGACGATGAGCGGGCCGACCGGGCTGCTGTTGGTGTTCGTCGGCCCGAGGCCGAAGCCCGGGTCTTCCTCGTTGGGGAACAGGGTCTGGCGACCGTCACCCTGCGCGCTCGCGGAGGCGGAGGCGGACGGGGACGGGCTGATGACCGGGCCGGCCGGCAGCACCTCGACCTCGGAGCCGACGCCGCCGCCGGTCGGGTCGAAGTCCTTCCAGCCGTAGCCCGGGAAGTAGACCTCGACCCAGGCGTGCGCCTGCGACATGTCGATCTGGATCCTGCCGGTCACGAGGTCGCGCGTCCCCGGCAGGTAGCCCTGGACCTCGCGGGTCGGGATGCCCACGGCACGCAGGAGGACGGCCATCGTCGAGGCGTAGTGCTCGCAATACCCGCGCTTGATCGAGGCGAAGCACTCCACGGCCGACGCGCTGTCGCAGCGCTCGTCGCGGATATCGGGGTCATAGGTGAACGCGTCGCTGCGCAGGTGGTCGTGGATGCCCACCGCGAGGTCGTACGGGTTGGTGCCGAACGCGTCGACCATCTGGCGGAGGAGTGCGGCGGCCGCGCCATCGACCGGGAACGCGTCGGGCGGGAGCGCCGTGTAGAGCTCCTCGATCTCGGCCGGGTACTCCCGGCCCGCCGCGCGGAGCTGGTTCGCCGTGAGCCCACCGGGAGCCTCGTCGCCGAGGACCGGGATCAGCGACGTCACGGTATAGGTCGTATTCGAGGAAGCGCGCGACATCCCGGCCAGGTAGCCGGCATCGCCGACCACCCGGGCGGTGATCGGCTGATCGATGCGCAGCGGTGTCGAGGGCGCGAAGATCGTGTCCTGGGTGAACGCCGGCGAGATACGGACCGTGAGCTCGCGATGCCCCGTCGGTGCCACCGCGTCGCCCAATCCCGCGAGCAGCTCGGCGTTGGCGGCTCGCTCCAGCACGGTCGTCTCCGATTGGCCCCAGCCGCCGACGAGGAACTGGTCGTAGTACACGGCCGCCCACTTGCGCGGCTTCTCGTCGGTCGGCATCTCGATCGTGAGGGCGGGGCCGTTGTTCGGTTGCCACACGCCCTGGATCGTGGCCGTGGGCCCGAACGCCGGGCCGAAGGCGCGGCCGGCGCCGGCCGGCAGGAACCGCTCGATGCCGCGCGACCACTCGATCATTCGCCCACCCATGTCCGACCAGACACCGGCGAGCGGCGCCGACGATGCGGCCGTGGTCAGCAGCAGCGAACCGATGACCGTGACGCCGATGAAGATCGTGCCGCCGCGCAGGTACAGCCCGGAGATCGCCGCCGGGTCACCGATCCTCCGGCGGATCCAGTCCGCCTGCTCGTCGAAGGTGTGGAAGCGGACGAGCAGGAACAGCGCCGACGAGCGAGTACAGGACGAGATACGGCAGCTGGTCATCACCCTTGATCGTCAGCGACATGACGATCACCAGCATCAGCCCGATGAGGAGGACGGCGTTGATCGGCCGACGGTGCCCGAACGCGGCATAGCTCGCGAACATCGATGACGCCCAGACGAGCAGGCCGATGATCAGGAGGTGATGGCCGAACTGCACGGTCGTGAGCTGCTGGTCGATCACCGAGGTCGACGAAGGCACCGCTGGCCGCATCCGCGCTCGCGCGGTACAGGGTCCCGAGCGACCGGCCCTCCTCCAGGAGCACCAGGCCGACGAGCAACGGGACGATGAGCGCCGCGAACATCGCGCCGACGAGGTGGCTCGTCCAGCGGCGCCAGCGGGCCTTCGCGCCGATGAACCCTGCCGCGACTCCCCCGAGCGCCGCATACATCAGGAAGTCCGTCCAGGCGCCCTGACCGAGGACCGGCACGGCGTCGTCGATCGACCAGGCGAGCGTGAGGCACATGAGCGTGACGAGGGCGACCGTGAGCCAGCCCTCGACCGGCGCGTACGGCAGTCGACGGTTCATCCGGCGAGCACCTCGCCGAGCGCCCGCTGCGGCGTGATCGTGAACGACTTGAGCTCGTATTCGGCAAGCGCGTGCCGCAATGCGCGGGTTCGCTTGGCGGTCGCCTCGACGACCTCCGGGTCCTCCGTGACCGTCTCACCGATCGCGGCGGCGCGGGCCACGGCCTCGACGTGCGCATACGCGGCGGCGTCGAGCGTGATCACGACACAGGCCACGCCGCGGGCGCGCAGGGCGGCCAGCGGACGTACCCACGTGGCATCGAGCGAGGCGGTGATCACGACCGCGGTCATCCCCCGACGCAGCCGACCGACCGACGCGATGAGCGTCTCGACCAGCGGCGTCGCCGAATCGGCTTCGACCGCCGCGAGGAGCTGCATGATCTTCTGGTGCTGCCGGCCGCCGCGATCGGCGGGCAGGAACGCCGTCCGCCCGGCGTTCACGGTCATCCCCACCGCGCGGTTCTCGGTGAGGGCCTTGTCCGCGATCGATGCCGCCGCGCGGATGGCCGCCTCGGTCGTCGATTCCTCGCCACGCCCGGCCTGGATGCCGCGCTGCAGGTCGAGGATGATCCACGCGTCGGCGGTCTGCTCCAGGTCGAACTCCTTGACCAGGATGTCGCCGTGGCGCGCCGTCGAGCGCCAGTGGATCCGGTTCATGCTGTCGCCCGGTGCGTACGGCCGGACCGTGGTCGCGAGCGGGGTCGTCTGCAGCGTGCGCTCGGGCGAGGCATGGCTGCCCTCGAGGCTCGCCGCGGGCAGGCGCCACATCGGCAGCGGCTCGAGCCGCGGGTAGATCACGACGCTCACGCCCTGCCCGACGGTGGCCGAGGCCTCGAAGAACCCGAACGGGTCACCCGTCCGGATGTGCAGCGGCTCGATCCGGAAATGGCCCCGGCGGGTCAGCGGGGCGCGGATGAGCCACGACCGCTCGCTGTTGCTGCCCAGGCTGATCGCACGTCCGGGGAGGCCGCCCGGCAGCGTCGTCGGGTTGTGGATCTCCAGCCACAGCTTGGGCAGCCGGCTCGCGTTCCGCAGCGTGTAGGTGACGCGCATCTTGTCGCCCACGTGGCCGTGCAGCTGGCTGACCGCGTAGCCGGCCTCCAGGTCGGACAGCCCGAGGCGGACGAGGATGTACGACCCGCCGATCACGAGGATCGCCAGGTAGAGCAGGTAGAACAGGAACAGGAAGCCCGTGGAGAACGCGGCGACGACCAGGACGGTGCCGATCGCCAGGACCTGGAGTCGTCGGATCACGACCGCTCTCCGTTACGCGCGTGCCGCGGCGTCGATCAGGCGCCCGATGGCGAGGCCGCCGACGGGCGGATCTGGGTCGGGCCGCCGCCGGTCGGGCGGACCCCGTCGATGGATGTCGAGTCGAGGATCTCGCGCACGACCTGGCCGGCCTGCACGTCGTGGATCGACGAGCTCGTCTTGATGATGAGTCGGTGGGCCAGCGCGGGCTCGGCGAGGGCCTTGACGTCGTCCGGGATGACGTAGTCGCGACCGAGCAATCCAGCCAGCGCCTGCCCGGCGCGGTATAGCGCGATCGAGCCGCGTGGCGACGCACCGAGGTAGACGTCGGGATGGTTGCGGGTGGCCCCGACGACCCGGACGATGTAGTCGGACACGGTCGAGTCGACGTAGATCTCGCGGACCGCGTCCTGCAGCGTCCGCAGGTCCTCCACCCCGAGGACCTCCTCGATGTCGTCGAGGGGGTGCGTCCGCTTCTGCTCGTCGAGGATGACGATCTCCTCGATGAGCTGCGGATAGCCCAGCTTGATGCGCAGCATGAACCGGTCCAGCTGCGCCTCGGGGAGGGCGAACGTGCCCTCGTACTCGATGGGGTTCTGGGTCGCGATGACGAGGAACGGATCGGGCATCGGGTAGGTCGTGCCGTCGATCGTCGACTGGCGCTCCTCCATCGATTCGAGGAGCGCGGACTGGGTCTTGGGGGTGGCCCGGTTGATCTCGTCGGCGAGCACGACCTGGCTGAAGATCGGGCCCGGGCGGAACTCGAACTCCTGCGTCTTCTGGTTGTAGATCGACAGGCCCGAGACGTCGGACGGCAGCAGGTCCGGCGTGAACTGGATCCGCCGGAAGGAGCAGCCGAGGCTGCGCGCGATGGCCTTGGCCAGGACCGTCTTGCCGGTCCCCGGGACGTCCTCGATGAGCAGGTGCCCGCGGCACAGGAGGGCGACGAGCGCCAGGCGGACCTCGTGATGCTTGCCGACGATCACGCGCTCGACGTTGGCGAGGACCTTGTCCCCGGTTTCCTGGATCTTCGTCATCGGCCTCTCTCGCGGGTATGGCGGGGGTGCGGCGTCATGGGTGTGGCGCCACGTGGCTTGGACGTGCGGGGTGCGACGGACCACGACTGGGGCGCGTGGTGTCGGGAGATAGTACGTCGGTCCTGTCGTTTTGGTTCCCTCGACGTCTTGCGCGGCACATCCGTCAGGCCGCTGCGTCAGCCGGCCGCGAGGTCCTGCTCAGCCGCGGAACAGGGTCAGGCCGCCGACCCACGCGGTCATGAGGCAGCCGACCGCCCCCATCACGGCCAGGAACAGCTCCCCGCCGAACCAGGCCGCGACCGCCACCCCTCCGAACAGCGCGGCGAGCACCGCGGCGATGGCGGCGAGGCCGATCCGTTCGATGAGCGGCCGCCGTTCGCGCGGCCCAGGCGCGCTCAATCGGTCGCTCGCAGGTAGCGCGTCATGAGGTCGCCGCCGATCGGCGAGGCCGCCTCCGCGCCCCGGCCACCCTGCTCGACGAGCACCGCGATGGCGATCCGCGGCGCCTCGGCGGGCGCGAACCCGATGAACCAGGAGTGCGGCTCGCCACGACCGCCGAGCTCGGCCGTGCCGGACTTGCCGGCCGTCGTCACGCCCCGCACCTTGGCGCCGGTCGTGAACTGGCGCCCGAGGTCGCCCTCCACGGCCGCGACCATCGCCTCGTTGATGACGCGGGCATCGGCGGTATCGATGACGCGGCGGACGGTCTCCGGCCCGAACTCGCGGGTCCCGCCGTCCTCGTCGCGCATCGCCGTCACGAGACGCGGCCGCATCAGCTCCCCGTCGTTCGCGATCGTGGCCGCGACGAGCGCCATCTGGAGCGGCGTCACGAAGGTCTCGGCCTGGCCGTAGGACGCGTTGGCCAGCTCGACGTCGTCGACGAAGCCGCCCGGGCCATTGCCTGAGCCGTTGGTGACCTGCGAGATCGCCGTCGGCAGGTCGAACGGGAGCGGCGCCCCGAACCCGAGCCGCGCGGCGAAGTCGACGAGATCGGCGCCCCCGGTCTCGAGCCCGGTCAGGGCATACCAGATGTTGCACGACACCTCGGTCGCGCCGACGAGGTCGAGCTCGGTGTCGCCGGTCGACGGGTGATGGCCGTCCTGGATCCGGAACCCCTCCACCAGCAGGCCGTCCTCCTCGGCCGGTGGCTGCTCCTCGTACGTGGTGTCCGCGGATACGGCGCCAGAGCCCAGGCCAGCCACGGCCGTCACGATCTTGAAGACGCTCCCGGGCACGTACCGCCCGAGGGTGGCCCGCGGCAGCAACGGCTCGTCCTCGTCGTCCAGCAGCGCTTCGAACGTCTCCCGTGACGTCTCGGGGTTCGCGATCGCCGAGGCGTCGTACGTCGGCGTCGAGGCGAGGGCCAGGACCTCACCGGTCGTCGGATCGAGCATGACGATGGCGCCACGATGGTCGCCGAGCGCCTTGACCGCCGCCTGCTGGAGGTCGTACGACAGCGAGAGGATGAGGTCGTTCGGGTTGTACGGGTCGGCCCCGAACTTGCGGAACGCGTCGGTCCAGGGATCGCTGGCGATGCCCGCGAGCTCGGCGTCGTAGGCGAGCTCCAGGCCCGCCCGGCCGTACCGGCTCGAGGCATAGCCGACGACCTGGCTGACGGCCGGACCGCGGTAGACCCGGTAGATCTCGCCGTTCTCGGCCGTCTCGTTCGACGCCAGCGTCTCCCCGTCGCGATCGATGATCTGCCCGCGCGGGACGGTGCGCGAGGCGGCGATGACCGCGGGGTCGTATGGCGACCGGACGAGCTCGGGTGCCTTCACCACGGCCCAGTAGCCGCCCGCCCCGGCCAGCAGCCCGAAGGCCAGCGACATGACCAGGGCGACGTGGATGATCGTGCGGCCCAGCGGCCGGCGACGGGACGAGGTCGCGAACATCAGCGCGTCCTCCGCCGCAGGCGCGCGCGCCAGCCACCGGCCGATGGCGGCGGCGGGGGTTCGACGCCCTTGTCCGAGAGGGCCAGCAGGAGCCCGATCACGAGCGCGTTGGCGAGGAGCGACGATCCGCCGTAGCTGATGAACGGCAACGTCACGCCGGTCAACGGCAGCACCTTGAGGTTGCCGGCCGCGATGATGAACGCCTGGACGCCGACGACGAGGGCGAGCCCGGTCGCGAGCAGGGAGCGGAAGTCGTCGGCGGCTGCCGCGCCGATCCGGAGACCACGCTCGACGACGACGAGATACAGGCCAAGGATCGCGATCACGCCGACGAGCCCGAGCTCCTCGCCAAGGGCGGCGAGCGGGAAGTCGGTGTGGACCTCGGGGATCGGCAGCCGGCCACCGACGAGCGGCAGGCCGTTGCCCAGGCCCATGCCCAGCAGGCCGCCGCGCGCGAACGCGTGGAGCGACTGGACGATCTGGTAGCCGGCGCCCAGCGGATCGGCGAACGGGTCGAGCCAGATGTCGACCCTGGTCCGCACGTGCTCGAACAGGAAGGCCATCAGGGCGCTCCCGAGCAGGAACATGACGAGACCGATGACGACGAGGCTGATGCGGCCAGTGGCGGCATACACGAGCGCGAGGAACACGCCGAAGAAGAGGAGCGCCGCCCCGAGGTCGCGCTGGATGACCACGATCAGGAGGGCGATGGCCCACATCGCGACCATCGGCGCGAGGTACGGCAGCGGTGGCAGGCGCAGCGGCCCGAGCCGCGTGTCCTGCTCGATGAGCAGCGGGCGGTTCTCCGAGAGGTAGCCCGCGAGGAAGACCACGAGGATGACCTTCAGCAGCTCCGACGGCTGGCCGCTGAACGGGCCGAGCTGGAGCGTGAGCCGCGATCCGCCGGTGTCCACCCCGAACACGAACGTGAGCAGCAGGAGCGCGATGCCGGCCGCCGCCCAGGTGTACTTGTAGCTGCGCAGCCACGTGTCGGACCGGACGACGATCCCGATCGTCGTGGCGATGGCCAGCCCGAGGACGAGCCACAGCAGCTGGACCTGGCCGAGCCCGAGCGACGTCTCGCCGATCTCCATCGTGACCAGCCCCTGCGGCAGCCGCTGCATCAGCAGCAGCGAGATCCCGCCGAGCATGCCGACCGTCGGCAGGAGGACCTGGTCGGAGCGCCGGCCGGCCAGGACCTGGGCGACGTGCGCCAGCGCCAGCGCCCCGAGGTACACGACGAGACCGCCGACGTCGTACGGGGCGAACGTCTCGTTGCGGGTCGCGCCCAGCGAGATGCTGCCGACGACCAGCGTCACGGCGACGAGGGCGATGAGGCGTGCCTCGATCCAGCGCGGACGAGGGCGGATCGGACCGAGGATCCGTGGCAGCGCCGGCGCGCCCGCAGCGCCGCCGGCCCGCGCCCCGGAGGCCGTCATGCCTGGCGCGCCCGTTCGAGACGCAGGCGGACCTGGCCGATGCCGATCTCGTCGCCGTATCCGATGGGCGAGACCTCGCCGATCGCTCGCCCGTTCACGTACGTCCCGTTCGTGCTGCCGAGGTCCTCGACGTACCAGCTCCGGCCGCGGTACGTCAGGGCCGCGTGGTCGCCGGACGCGAAGGGATCGTCGACCACGATCGCGTTGTTCACGTCACGGCCGAGGGTCACGATGGCATCGAGGTCGAACGAACGACCCGGCGGCGGCTCGCCGGCCGGCGACTCCAGCACGATCAGTCGTCCGAGGGCGTTCGACGGTTCCCGGGCAGCCGCGCGCAGGTCGTGGAGGAGCGCCCGCATGACCCGGTAGAGGAAGAAGAACAGCAGCGCGAGGAACGCCAGCCGGATGACCCAGAGGACGATGACGAACCCGTCCATCAGGTCCCGTCCCCGGCCACCTCGACGATGATCACCGTATCGCCGACCTCGATCCGGTCGCCGGTTCCCAGCACGAGCTCCCCCACCCCGACGCCGTTGACGCGCGAACCGTTCGTGCTGCCGAGGTCGGTGTAGACGAGGGTGCCGCGCCGGCCGGCCAGCCGCGCGTGGTGGCGCGACACGCGGCCATCGGACAGGACGAGGTCGTTGTCGGTCGCCCGCCCGATGGTCAGCCCCGATCCGTCGAACTCGCAGGATCGCTCGATGCCATCCGGGGCGACGACCCGCAGACGCGCCATCGGCGCCGACGGGCGTGGCACGGTGAACACCATCGTGTGCGTGGGCCCGCCGTGATCATCCTCGTCGTCATCCATACCGGTCGGACGGTCGCCATCGTCGGCGGTGACGGTCATGGCGTGATGGTCGTGGCGCTGGTGGCCGGCGATGGGATCGGCGAACCGGGCGACGACGCGGATATCGGACCGCTCGACGGTCGGATCGGCCAGGATGTCGACACGTGGCCGGTCGACGAGCGTGTAGCGGTGCGCGCGGGCGAAGACCAGCGCGCCGTTTGCGAGCTCCGTCGCGAGCGAGTCGGACATGTCACCGAAGCCGTCGAGGTCGCTCGGATTCAGGTGCACGACGAATTGGTTCGGCACCAGGGTGCGGTCGGCGGCAGCCAGGCGATCCGCCTCCATCGCACGCTCGATGCGTCGCTGGAGCTGGACCGGCTGGAGGCGCGTTCGGAAGAGTCGCGCCGACGGACGCTCGAAGAGGCGTTCGAAGAACCGCTCGATGGCGGCCAGCGGCGGCATGTCGGTCGCGGAGTCTAGCAGAGGTCCCCGTTCGGGCCCCGTTCAGGCCATCGGGGGCATTTGCGGGGCTGAACCGGCCCTCGTGCGGGCCGGCGCGGGCCGGGCAGGCCCGGACCATCCGCCCGCCACGTCGGTACCCACGTTGGAGGGGCGTCTGAATCCCTGCGGTATACTCTCGCCCCGTTCGGACGGTTCCGTCCGTTCGACGGTGTCCAGCGACTGACCAGGGGGCCAGATGCCCGAGATCCTCACCGAATCGTTCTGCGAACGGTGCGGCACGCGCTATACCTTCGAGTCGTCTCGCCCGCGGACCGCGCGACTCAAGGGTATCAAGGTCATGTCCCGCGGCCTGAAGAACTTCGTCATGTCGGACGACACGTCCATGGACGAGGCCTTCGCGGCGGCGCGCAGCGAGACCGACCGCGAGGTCACGTCCCAGCAACTGGACGCGTTCCACAAGACGTTCAACTTCTGCATGTCGTGTCGCCAGTACACGTGCGGCAACTGCTGGAACGAGACCGAGGGGCGCTGCCTGTCGTGCGCGCCACATCTCGGACACGAGATCCTGCCCGCCCCGTTCCCCGGCCTCGACGCGGCGGCAGGCGTCGTCGCCGCCGACGCCGTCAACGGGGTCGGTGACGACCAGAACGGACACGCATCGCTCGACCCGCTCGAGGCGTGGCCGACCGCCGATCTCGCGCGACCGACCGATGACGCGGTCGACGCGGGCCTTGCGTGGCCCGACGAAGCGGCACTTGCTGCCGCCGCCGCGCTGGACGTGGCGGAGGTGGAGACGCCGACCGTGGCCGCCGACGCGGGCGTCGAGCCGGCCGTCGAGGCGGGCGTCGCCGAGCCCATCGACGCCATCGACGCGGCCGCCGCCGCCATCGTCGCGGAACCGGACACCGAGACACGCGAGCATGACGCGGCCGCCGCCGCGCTCCTCGCCCACGCCGTGACCGACGCGGAGGCGCCGACGCCCGAGATCGCAGCGCCGACGCGCCGGTCGACGTGCCCGCGGAACCGGCACTGCCTGCCGTCGCCGGGCCCGCGAGCATCGACCCCGCCGACGTTCCCGGCCGTGCGGACGCCGCGGCCGCCCAGACGACCGATCTCCTGCGACGCTTCCGTCCGGGACAGAGCCTCGACGACGAGATCGCCGCCTACGAACGCGACCACGGGGAGGCCGGCCTTGCCGCGGCCGCCGTCGTCGGGATCGACGCCGTGACCGACGAGTCGGACCAGGCAGCCGGGGTCCCGGCCGAAGCCGTCGACGCCGACGACGCCCAGCGCGACCGTGCCGCTGCCGCAGCAGCCGCGGCTCTCGCCGCCGCCGCGGCGGCCAGCCGCTCCGACGACGTCGTGGCCCAGCCGACCTGGCGCATCGTCGCCCCGGATGCCGCCCCGGCAGAAACGGGCCCCGAGACGCCGGCCGAACCGGACCAGCCGGCCATCGCCGCCTCCGCGGAACCCGCCTGGCCGACGCAGCCGCAATGGCCGGAGCAGCGTCCCATGGCGGGCGGCCTGCCGTTCCTCGACCGGCCGCCGGTCGTGACCGGCGGCATCGAGCAGCTCTGGGCCGAATCGGCTCGCGAGGTCGTGGCCGTCGCGCCGCAGGCCGACGGCCGTGCCGCCGGTGGCGTGCAGCCGTGTGTCAGCTGCGGGCTGTCACTCTCCGCCACCGCCCGCTTCTGCCGACGGTGCGGGAGTCGCCAGGGCTGACGAGATCCGCGACCGGTCGTCGCGGACGCGCACCCAGGCCGCCCCATACAGCAACGCCTGGAACGTGAAGGACAACCAGGCAAGGGCGATGAAGGCCGTCGCGAGCGACCCGGCCAGCGCGGCCGCGCCGACCAGGTTCGGCGCCACGAACAGGAACAGCTGGCTCAGGAGCACGACCGCTGCCCCGGCGACGATCGATGGCAGCCACAGCGCGCGCCAGGACGGGGGCGCCGGCGGCACCGTCCGGTACAGGACGAGCACGGCGAGGCTGCCGAGCGCGATCAGCACCGGGATCGATGAGAGCACGGCCGACACGGTCGACAGCACGGCCGGAGGCACGGGGAGGAGCGCCTCCGCCGCCGCGGCCAGCGTCCCCGCGACGATGAGCGCCGCCACCCCGCCGATGAGCCCGGCGACCCAGACGAACCCGCGCGCGGTGCGTCGGAACACGTCCCGTTCCGGGATCTCGCTGAAGATCCGCGCGAAGGCGACGTCGAGCGTCACGTAGAACTGGCTGACCGTCCAGATGAGACCGACGAGACCGATGATCGACGTCACCGCGGCGTTCTCCGACAGCGCCGCGAGGGCCTGGTCCACGAGGGGCTTCAACGGCGGGAAGACCGCCCCGAGGGCCGCGGCGAGCTGGGCCTGGACGGCCGGATCGCCGACGAGCAATCCGGCGATGCCCAGCGTGACGAGCGCGATCGGGAAGGTCGCGAACAGGGCGGCGAAGGCCAATCCGTTGGCGAGCAGGCCGCCGGGCGCGCGGCCGTAGATGTCCATGACGGATCGGACGTAGGCCACCCGAGGGCGGTCCATGAACCGCTCCAGGACGGCGCCGATGTCCAGCGAGGGCGTCAGTCGCGCAGGTCCTCGAACAGCCCCGGTTGCAGCGCATCGGCGGCCACGCGGCGCGGCGCGGCGACCAGTGCCCGGACCTCGCCGCGTCGGACGTACCGGCGTCCGCCGAGCTTGATGCTCTGGAGGCGCCCGGCGCGGGCCCAGCCGGCGATGGTCGACGTCGTGAACCGGACGTTCGCCGCGGCCAGCAGCTCCTGCGCCTCGGCGAGCGTGATCCAGTCCGTGGCGGCCGGCATCCTCAGTCGCCGTGCGTGGTGGAGTCGGACGAGGCGCGCGATCCCTTGCCGGAGCCCTTGGCCGTGCCGGATGCGCGAGCGCCGTCGGCGCTCCGCGTCGAGCCGGCCTCCGTCGTCGATCCCGCGGCCGCCGGTGTCGCCTTCGTGTCGGACGACGATCCGCCCTCGGTCGTCTTCGGCGGTCCCGCCACCGCCATCCGCGTCCGACCCCGACCCCGACCGTCGCCGTCGGCCGAGGCTGCCGCGCCCGATGTCACGGCCGCTCGCCGCTCCTTCTTGGCCCAGCCCGAGCCCTTGAAATGGACCGCCGCCGCGGTGATCGCCTTGCGGACGGGGCCGCTGCCACACAGCGGACAGGCCGTCGGGCCGTCGGCGTGGACCCCGTGCACGACCTCGAACCGGCGCCCGCAGGCGGCGCAGTCGTAGTCGTACAGCGGCATGCGTCGGTGGGTCGGCGATCAGCCGCGGAGCAGCCGCATGCCGCACTTGGGGCAGTAGAACGCCCGCTCGTGTGCCGACGCGAAGCCGCAGTGCGCACAGACCAGGCCACCCCGGCCGGCGGCCGGGACCGGCCGCTCGATGGCCGTGAGGCCCATGGCGTAATGGTTCGCGAGGATGTTCGTGAGCAGGCCGGCCACGAGCTTCGCGCCGATCCGGTCGGTGTCGCCGCGGACGCCGCGCCCGCCCCAGCCGACCACGGCGCGGCAGATCATGTCGCCGGTCGCCTCGTCCCAGTGGGCGGCGACGCCGCCGACGACCGCGTTGTATTCCGGGTAGCCGCTCGTGTCGACCTCGCCGTCGAGCAGCGAGCAGACGAACGTGTCGAACGCGAGATCGATCGCGTCGAGCGATTCGAGGACGACGAGCGCGTGCCGGGTGATCGGTGAGTGGATGTGGTGGGCGTTCAGCCACTGCATCGCCTCGGACGGGCGGGCGATCGTGGGCGTCGCCTGGCTGAACTCGATCGGGAGCGGGCTCCACGACCTCGATCTCGGCCTGGGCGAGACCGACGAGCATCGACGGCAGCTCGGTCATCGCCTGCGGCCCGGTCTTCATCCGGACGCCTTCGCTCGTCTTGCCCGCGTAGTACAGCTTGAGCTGGAAATCCTGGGCGACGACCTCTTCGGGCAGCGTCACCGACCCCGTCGGCGGGGGCGGGGCGGCGGCCGGCGTCGCGGCTTCGGCATTCGGCTTGCGCTTGAGGAAATCGAGCGGCACGGATCGGCTCCCCGGGGAACGTCTGGATCGGGCGTCATCGTAGCAGGGCGTCCGCCGCGCGGGCAGCGCCCGTCACGTCGCGACGAGGGCCTCGTAGGGACGCAGCGTGACCGATCCATCGGCCGCGATCGCGGGCAGGTCGGCGTACGAGCTCACGACGTGGGCGCCAGGTGCCGCCCGCCGCCGGCGGCGGGAGGTGGATGGACGCCCCCTCGGCTCCGAACGCCACGGCCACGATCACGTCCGTCCCGGATCCGCGGCGGACATAGGCGAGGACGTCCTCGGACTCGACCGGGACGAGGTCGCAGCGACCCATCCTGGATGGACGGCAGTTCGTGGCGGGCGGCGAGGACGCGTCGGTAGCAGGCGAGCACCGAATCGGGTCCGCCTCCTGCGCCTCGACGTTGCGCGTCTCGACATCGGGGCCGAGGCGCAGCCAGGGCAGCCCGGTCGTGAACCCGGCACCGGGCCCGCCCGTCCAGGGCATGGGCGTGCGGCACGCCGAGCGATCCCACCAGTCGAATTCGGGCGTCACCCGTGTGGCCGGCGTGTCGATGCTCTCGGCCATCGGGATGTCGACATCGCCCATCCCGAGCTCCTCGCCCGCGTACAGGAACGGCGTTCCTCGGATGGTCAACACCAGGACCGCCACCGCGCGAGCGATCGCATCGGCCTCGGAGTCCGACGCGCTGACGGACGACGCGAGCCGCGACGCATGGCGGGGCTGGTCGTGGTTCGACAGCACGATCGTCGGCCAGCGATCCGCCCCGAACGCCAGCTCCCGGCGTTCGATCGCGGCCCGGAATGCGGCCGCCGACCAGGGTCGGGTCAGGAGCTCCCAGTCGAACACGAGATGCCGGTCCCGCGTCAGCGCCGCGGCACCCTCGGTCGTCCCGACGAACAGCTCCCCGACGCTCATGCGGTCCGGGTAGGCGTCGACGACCGCGCGGAACCGATCCACGAGCACCGGCAGGTCGGGCTGGTCGATGTCGTTGCGATGCTCCTGCCGATCCCAGGCGGTCGTCCCGTCGCGCGGCGGGTTGGAGCGCAGCTCGGGGTCCTTGAGGAAGACGTTGAAGGTGTCGAGGCGGAAGCCGTCCACGCCGCGGTCGAGCCAGCCGCGGACCATCGCGAACTGCGCCGCCTCGACCGCCGGCACCCGCCAGTCGACCTCCGGCTGCTCGGGCAGGAACGTGTGGTGGTAGAACTGGCCGCGGTGCGGTTCCCAGGTCCACGCCGCGCCACCGAACCACGACACCCAGTTGTTGGGCGGCAGCGGCGCGCCGGCGGCGTCGTAGCCGGCCGGGTCGGCCCACAGGTACCAGTCCGCGCGCTCCCCGTCCCGCGCGACGCGGGAGGCCGCGAACCACGGATGCTCGTCGCTCGTGTGGTTCATGACGAGGTCCAGGACGATGCGCAGGCCCCGCTCGGTGCGCCTCGGCGACGAGGCGATCGAAGTCGGCCTCCGTGCCGTATTGCGGATCGACCGCGGTGTGATCGCTCACGTCGTAGCCGACGTCCCGGCCGGGCGACGGATAGATCGGCGACAGCCAGATCGCGTCGACGCCGAGGCGCTCGAGGTGGTCGAGGTGGGCGATGATCCCCGGCAGGTCGCCGACCCCGTCGCCGTCGCTGTCGGCGAAGCTGCGCGGGTAGACCTGGTACACCACGCCGCGCCGCCACCAGTCGTCGCCGAACCGCGGCGCGCGGACGGTCGATCCGGCGGCGCGAAGCGGATCGACGCTCACAGACCCTCCTCGGACGAGCGACGCATCTGTCGCGACCGCGATACGCCGATGGCTGCGGCTGGGCTTGACAACGTGTCGCGAACGCGTCATTGATACGCGTTACTGACACGCGTTAGTCGACCACGTCGGTGACGCGGCGTCAAGCAGGAGGAGCGGCAGTCGAGCATGCCCCGACGACCGACCAGCGCCGACGTCGCGACCGCGGCAGGGGTCTCGCGGACGACCGTGTCCTTCGTGCTGAACGACCGCACCGACATGAAGATCCCCGAGGAGACGCGCCAGCGGGTCCTCCTCGCGGCTGAGCGGCTGGGCTACCACCCGCACGCGCCGGCCCGCCAGCTGGCAGGTGGGCGCAGCCACGTCCTGGCCCTCGTCCTCCGCCAGTCGCCCGAGCAGATCGCCGGCGACGCGGTCCTCGCCGAGACCCTGCGCGGCCTGGCATCGGCCGCCCGCGGCGGTGGCTTCCGGGTCCTGGTCGAACCGCTGGAACCGAACGGGCAGGAAGCGATGTACACGGCGCTGCTTCGTGCCCAGCACGCCGACGGGCTCGTCATCTCGGGTCCGCGCGTCGACGACCCGTCGCTCATGGAGCTGCTCCGCGACGAGTTCCCGGTCGTGCTCCAGGGAGCCCTGCCGGGGGTCGCGGTGCCGAGCGTCGACGTCGACAACATCGCCGGGGCGCGCGGCGCCGTGGAGCACCTGCTGTCGCTCGGGTCACACGCGGATCGCGTGCATCACCAACGCGCCACTCGTCTATACCGCGGCGCAGGACCGCCTGGAGGGCTATCGCCAGGCCCTCGCGGCCGCCGGCATCGAGGTCCGCCCCGAGTGGATCGCCGAGGCCGCCTTCGACGCCCCGAGCGGGCACGCGGCGATGACGGCACTCCTGAAGCGCACGACGTTCGACGCCGTCTTCGTCGCGAGCGACGTCGTCGCCCTCGGCGCCATCGCCGGTCTGCGCGAGGCCGGTCGACGCGTCCCGGACGACGTCAGCGTCGTCGGCTTCGACGACATCCCGCTCGCCGCCTACTTCGATCCACCTCTCACCACCGTCCGGCTGCCGGCTTACGAGCTCGGGCAGGCCGCCGGACGGGCGCTCCTCGAACGGATCGCCGATCGCGCGATCCCCGACCGGACGCTGCTCCCGACCGAGCTCATCGTGCGCGCCTCGACGGCCCCGCCGCCGACCGCGTGACGGCCCCGCCGCGGAGACACCCGGCGAGGCACCAGATACGCCCTGTGAGCGACCCGGACGATCGGGTCGACGATCCGGGAAAGGAGAACGACATGGAGGAGAGAACACTCCGGTGGCGACGGGCCATCGGGCTGCTCGCAGTGGTCGCCCTCGTGGCGGCGGCCTGCGGTGACGGCGGTGCCAGCACGGCACCGAGTGGTGCCGCATCGGCCGGCGCGAGCGCCGGGGCATCCGCCGACGCGTCCGCGGGCGCCAGCGGCGGGACCGGGTTCACGTGCGAGAACCTCGGCGGCGAGATCAGCGTCTACGCGACGTGGACCGGCGCCGAGCAGGACAACTTCGACGCGATGATGGCGCCGTGGCTGGAGTGCAGCGGCGTGTCGATGAGCTACACCGGCCAGCGCGACCTCGCGGGTGCGCTGACCGCGGCCATCGCCGGCGGCAACCTGCCCGACGTGGCCGGCCTGCCCGGTCCCGGCCTGATGCAGCAGTGGTACGCCGACGGCGTCCTCCTGCCGCTCGACTTCGTCGACTTCGCGGCCTATGAGGCGGCGACGCCTCCGGGCTTTGCGGCTCTCGGCAAGGCACCGGACGGCAAGCTCGCCGGCATCTTCACCAAGGGCGCCGTCAAGGGCCTGATCTGGTACAACACCGGCGTCTGGCAGGGCGGCGAGCCCGCGACCTGGGACGAGCTCAAGACCGCAGCGGCGGGCGCCGCGACCGGCGACACCAAGACGTGGTGCATCGGCGTCGAGTCCGGCGGCGACTCCGGCTGGCCCGGCACGGACTGGATCGAGGACATCGTCCTGCGCCAGGCCGGCACCGCGGTATACGACGGTTGGGTCGCCGGGACCACGCCCTGGACCGACCCGGCCATCAAGGCCGCGTGGCAGGAATTCGGCGTCGCCGTCGAGAACGCCTTCGGTGGCTCGGCGTACGTGAATGCGACGGCCTTCGGCAAGGCGGCGAACCCGATGTTCGCCGACCCGGCCGGCTGCCTGCTGCACCATCAGGCCAGCTTCATCACCACGTTCTTCGAGTCGGAGGCCGGCGCGACCGCCGATCAGTTCGACTTCTTCCCGTTCCCGGACATCGATCCGGCCAACTCCGGCGTGACCGGCGGCGGCGACCTGTTCGGCATGTTCAACGACACGCCCCAGGCGCAGTCGATGATCCAGTACCTGTTGACGCCCGAGGCGCAGCAGATCTGGGTCGAGCTCGGCGGGTTCATCTCCGCCAACAAGAACGTGCCCGCCGCGGCCTATCCGGATGAAGTCTCTGCCCGCTCGGCGGAGATCCTGGCCAACGCCCAGACCTTCCGGTTCGACGCTGGCGACCTCATGCCCAGCGCGCTATCGGCGGCGTTCTTCGACGGCGTCGTCGCGTATATCGACGACCCGGCGAGCCTGGACACCGTCCTGGCGGACCTGGAAGCAACGTCGGTCGACGCCCGACAGCAGTAGTCATCGCAGGATGGTGGCCGGTGCGGGGGGCCGGCCACCATCCGCTCCAGCGGAGGGCTCAACGTGCTCGACGCCATCCTCGAGAACCGACTTCTGGCGGCGGCCCTCGTCGTGGTCGTCGTTCCGATCGTCCTGATCGGCTACATCCTGCTCGTCGAGGCCATCCTTCGACGCGTGCCTCGCCGCATCGCACCGGGCCTGCGCCCGTGGCTGTGGCTCGCGCCGGCGCTGACGTTCCTCGGCGTGTTCCTCGTCTACCCGACCATCGCCACGATCTTCCGCAGCTTCCAGAACCGCCGGGGCAACGAGTTCGTCGGCCTCGAGAACTACCAGTGGTTCTTCAGCCAGTCCGACACCCTCATCGCGCTGCGCAACAACGCGTTGTGGGTGATCCTCCTGCCGGTGCTCGTGGTCGGGCTGGGCCTGCTCGTGGCGCTGCTCGTGGATCGCGTCCGGTACGAGAGCGTCGCGAAGTCGATCGTCTTCCTGCCCCTCGCGATCAGCTTCGTGGCCGCCGCCGTCATCTGGAAGTTCCTCTACGACATCGACCCCAACATCGGGATGTTCAACGCCATCGTCACCGGGTTGGGCGGCGACCCGGTCGCCTGGCTCCAGGAACAACCGTGGAACAACCTGTTCCTCATCATCGTCGGCGTCTGGCTCCTGACCGGCTTCGCGATGGTCATCCTCTCGGCCGGCCTCAAGGGCATCAGCGCGGAGCTGCTGGAAGCCGCCCGGGTGGACGGGGCCAACGAGGCGCAGATCTTCCGGCGGATCATCCTCCCCCTGCTCATGCCGACGATCGCCGTGGTCGCGACGACCATCGTCATCTACGCCCTCAAGACGTTCGACGTGGTGTACACGATGACCAACGGCAACTTCAACACGGACGTCATCGCGCGACTGATGTACCAGGAGCTGTTCAATGACGGCCAGCCCGGGCGCGCCGCGGCGGTCGCGGTGATCCTGTTCGCGGCCATCGTCCCGGTGATGTACATCAACATCCAACGCTTCCGCGAGCAGGAGGCGCTCCGATGACGGGCGCGCCCATCCCCGTCGCCGAGGTGGCCGAGGCCACGATGCCGCGATCCCGCACCGCCACGCGGTCGGGTCCGAGCCTGGGCCGCGGGTTCCTCCATCTCTCCCTCATCGTGCTGATGGCCATCTGGGCGATCCCGACGATCGCCCTGCTCGTGGCCTCGTTCCGGCCCGCCGCGGCCACGAACACGAGCGGATGGTGGACGGCGATCACGCCGCCCTGGGAATTCACGATCGAGAATTACGAGTACGTCCTTGGCCGCGCGGGGATCGACCAGGCGTTCATCAACAGCTTCATCATCACGATCCCGGCGACCGTGCTCGTCGTGATGGTCGCGGCCTTCGCCGCGTACGCCTTCGCGTGGATGGAGTTCCCCGGTCGGAACACCCTCTTCGTCATCGTGGTCGGGCTGCTCGTCGTGCCACTGCAGATCACGCTGATCCCGGTGCTCAACCTCTTCCGCGACTTCCAGCCCTTCGGCTTCGAGATCAACGGGACGATGCTGGCGGTGTGGCTGGCGCACACGGGCTACGGCCTGCCGTTCGCCATCTACCTGCTGCGGAACTATTTCGGCGGGTTGCCAAAGGAGGTCTTCGAGTCGGCGGCGATCGACGGGGCGAGCCCCTCGACGTCGTTCTTCCGGCTGGCCCTGCCGATGAGCGTGCCCGCGCTCGCGTCGCTGATCATCTTCCAGTTCCTGTGGGTCTGGAACGACCTGCTGGTCGCCCTGGTGTACCTCGGCGGCGCGTCACAGAACCATCCGCTGTCGGTCGTGCTGGCGAACCTGACCACCTCGTTCGGGGGTGGCTGGCAGTTCCTCACCGCCGCGGCGTTCGTCTCGATGATCGTCCCGATCATCGTGTTCGTATCGCTCCAGCGGTACTTCGTCCGGGGCATCACCGGCGGTGCCGTGAAGGGCTGACCACCGGCGCATCGCCGGTCATCTCGCCTCCTCCTCTCGCGGACCGGGGCGGGCGGGCGGTCTCCTCCCCGCTCGCCCGTCCGGGTTCCACGAGATCCGCGTGCCGGTCCCTGGCCGGCGCACCCGGCGAGTCCCGGGCCGCGAATCCGGGCGTCCTAGCCGGCGAGGCGGTCGCGCAGGCGATCGACCTGTTCGGCGAGCTCCGCCTCGCGCGCCCGGGCACCCTCGACCACGTTCGGTGGCGCCTTGCTCGTGAACGCCTCGTTCGAGAGCCGATCGCGGGCCGCGGCGAGCCATCCCTCGGCCTCGGCGAGCTCGCGTTCCAGCCGCGCCCGTTCCAGGCCGGCGGACGCGTCGTCGGCCTCGGCCGGCGGATGGACGAGCGCCTCGAGGTCCCCGGCGATCACCGCGAGCGCCCGCGACGCCGGTCGGGCCGGATCGCCGCCGAGCGCTTCACGGGTCAATCGCCGTTCCAGCGGACGGGCGCGGGTCAGCCGCTCGATGGCCGGACGGAGCGCTTCGATAGGTCCCACCCATGGCGGCGGGCACCACGACCTCGGTCGCGAGCCAGGCGGCCGGCTCCAGGTGCGCCTCGGAGCGCGCGTTGCGCAGCCCGCGGATGAGCTCGAGCACGGCGCCGACCTCCGACTCGGCGAGCGCGTCGCGCTCCCCCACCCCGGGCCAGCGCGCGACGATGAGGAGCTCCGGGTCGGTGGCGCGGTGCGGGAGGGCCGCCCACAGCGCCTCGGTCACGAACGGCATCACCGGGTGCAGCAGCCGCAGGTAGGTGTCCAGCACCTCGACCAGGGTCCACCAGGTCGCCTCGCGCGTGGCCTCGGGCAGTGACGGATCGGCGAGTCGGACCTTGGCGAGCTCCACGCCCCAGTCGCAGAACTCGCTCCAGATCGCGTCGTACAGCAGCCGCGTCACCTCGCCGAAGGTGAAGGACGCCATCGCCGCATCGACGGCTTCGGTCGTGGCCGCGGCGCGCGACAGCATCCAGCGCTCGGCCGGGCCCAGGTGCTCGGCCTCGGGCAGCCGCCGCTCGGCGTCGGCGTCGATCGTCGCCGGTCGTGCCCCGACGACGAAGCGCGTCGCGTTCCAGAGCTTGTTCGCGAAGTTCCGCGCGTTCTCGAGCTTCGCCGCGCCGAACCGCTGGTCCTGCCCGGGCGCGGTGCCGTGGATGACGGCGAAGCGCAGGGCGTCGGCACCGGTCTCGTCGATGACGCCGAGCGGGTCGACGACGTTGCCCTTCGTCTTCGACATCTTCTTGCCCAGCGGATCGCGGATGAGCCCCGACAGGTAGATCGTGTGGAACGGCTCGGTGCCGGTCAGCTGGAGGCCGAGCATCATCATCCGCGCGACCCAGAAGAAGATGATGTCGTAGCCGGTCTCCATCACCGAGGTCGGGTAGAACCGCGCGAGGTCCGGCGTCGCCTCCGGCCAGCCGAGCGTCGAGAACGGCCACAGCCCCGAGCTGAACCAGGTATCGAAGATGTCGGGGTCCTGGCGCAGCTCGGTCGCCGGGCGGCGCGCACGCCTCGCAGGCAGCCGGGCCATCCGGATCCGCGGTCACCGTCACGTGGCCGTCGGGGCAGTACCACGCCGGGATCCGGTGGCCCCACCACAGCTGGCGGCTGACGTTCCAGTCGCGGATGTCGGTCAGCCAGTGCTCCCAGGTCTTCTCGAACCGCTCCGGCAGGATCCGCACCCGCCCGCTCCGGGTCGCATCGAGGGCCCGCTCGGCCATCGATCCGGTGCGGATGAACCACTGCGTCTTGAGCCGCGGTTCGAGGACGTCGTCGCTGCGCTGGCAGCGACCCACGATCATCTCGTGCGGCCGGCTGGCGACCAGGTCCCCGCGGGCCTCGAGGTCGGCCACGATCCGCTGCCGCGCCTCGAACCGATCGAGGCCGTCGTACGGCGTGCCGGTATCGACGATCGTGGCGTCGTCGGCCAGGATCGTGGGCGCGGGCAGATCGTGGCGACGACCCGTGGCGTGGTCGTCCTGGTCGTGGGCGGGCGTGATCTTCACGGCGCCCGTGCCGAAGGCCGGGTCCACGACGTCGTCCGCGATGATCGGCACGTCGCGCTCGACGAACGGGATCCGGACGGTCCGGCCGACGAGCGAGCGATAGCGGGCGTCGTCCGGATGGACCGCCACGGCGGTGTCACCGAGGATCGTCTCCGGGCGGGTCGTGGCGACCGTGATGGACGCGTCCGGGGACGGATCGGGCTCGCCGGTCGACGGGTCCACGAGGTGGTAGCGGACCGACCAGAGCGTGCCGGTCTCGGGCGTCGACACGACCTCGAGATCGCTCACGCTGGTCCGGCAGCCCGGACACCAGTTCACGAGCGCCTCGGTGCGGTACGCCAGGCCGTCGCGATAGAGCCGCTCGAACGCGGTCCGCACCGACGTGGCCGACCCCTCGTCCATCGTGTAGCGCAGCCGGCCCCAATCGGCCGAGGCACCCACGCGCCGCTGCTGGGCGAGCATCACGGGCTTCGTGGAGTCCGAGAACGCGCGCATCCGTTCGAGATACCGCTCGCGACCCAGCGACTGCCGGCTCTCGCCCTCCTTGGCGATGATGCCGTCGAGCACGAACTGGGCGGCGATGCTGGCGTGGTCCAGCCCCGGCAGGAACAGCGCGGCGTGCCCGCGCATCCGGGCGTGGCGGATCATCAGGTCCTCGACCGCGGTCCGCTGCGCGTGGCCCAGGTGCAGCGAGCCCGGTGACGTTCGGCGGCGGCTGGATGATCGTGAACGGCGGCAGGGCGGGATCGGCCGTGGACCCGGCACCGTCGGGCGCGAAGACGTCGGCGGCCAGCCATCGTTCGTAGATGGCGCCTTCGACGTCGCGCGGGGTGTAGGCCTTGGGCAGATCGGTCATCGGTCGCGTGGCTCCGGAAATGAGAACGCCCGCTCGTCCCAGCGGACGAACGGGTCGTGGTACCACCTGCTGGTTCGGTGTCGGCCTCGTGACGCTCATCCCGTCCGACGTGCTCCGGCACCCTCTCGATGCGATATCGCGCATCGCGCGTCCCGGCTCGCGAGCGACCTTCACGCCGGTCCACCCGTGCGGCTCGCACCGTCCCGCACTCGCTCGGGGGCCTACCCGACGCTACTCCTCTCGGTCATCGCCGTGAGGGCGGGAGTGTAGCACGGGCCTCGCCGCGGTCCAGGCGGCGACCTCGGCACGCCGCCCGACCCCGAGCTTGGCCAGGATGTGCTCCACGTGGGCCGCCACGGTCTTGCGGCGTGATCCCGAGATGGCCCGCGATCTCGGCGTTCGTCTGGCCGTCCGCGATGCCTCGGGCGATCTCGAACTCCCGCGCCGTGAGCGGCGCCCAGGGCTCCGGCTCCGCCCCGCGACCGACCGTGCGCAGGACGTCGTCCGCGGCCGCAGACGATCGCCGCCGCTCCCGATGGCCGCCGCGGCGTCGCGCGCTCGCGTCGCCAGCCGGGAGGCATCGGCACGCTGGTTGGAACGGTGGTGCGCGCCTGGCGAGGTCGACGATCGCCCACGTCCCCTCCCAGGTCCGCCGCCGCGCGGCCCATCCTGCGACGGCCGCGGCCAGGGCGGTCCGCGCCTTGCCGGTCGCGCCGTCGCTGAGGGCGAGGAGGCCCTCGGCGTGGTCGAGCGCGGGAAGCGTGCCCGGGATCGCCCTGCGCACGGATCGGGGCGCCGGTCGCCTCGACCCAGGCTCGCGCCGCCGGGCAGGTCGCCCAGCCGCGAGGTACGCCCGCGTCCCGGTCACGACGAACGGGAAGAGGTAGGCCGCGTCGTCGACGGTCGCCGACGCTCGCCGGCCGTCCTCGACGAGACGCGCCGCGGCGGCGGCGATCGCCCCTCGCCAGGGCGACCTCGGCGAGACCCCAGAGCGCGGGTGACAGCCGTTGCAGCTCATGCATCCGCGCCCCGAGATCGCGTGCTTCCGCCAGAGATGTCGCGGCATCGTCGAGCGCGCCCCGTCCGAGCCGCACGTATCCGAGCGCGTGGAGCGCGGTCACCCGGGTCGTGATGCCGCCGCGCCCGTCGGCCAGGGCGCGGACCGCGATGTCCTCGGCCTCGGCCCAGCGCACCCGTCGCCCAGGCGACGTGGGCCAGGTGGGCGGCCATGTAGTGGCGGTGGTTCCAGAGCTCGTGGCGCTCCGCCTCGCGATCCCCTCGCGCAGCCAGGTCTCGGCCCGCTCGTACTCCACCAGCACCGACGCGCACGACCCGGTCATCCGGTATGCCCGCGCGGTCTGCGCCTCCGAGGCCGTCGGCACGTGCGCCGTGCACGGCACCCTCCAGTGTCTGCCATCCGTCGTCCATCCGGCCCGCGAAGACGTGGCACGACCCGATCGTCGCGGCCGCGTCGTGCTCCGTCGCCCGATCGTCGACCGTCCCTGCGAGCCGCCGGGCCTCCTCCCGTAGGCACCGCCTCGTCGAGGCGACGGTCCAGCATGTAGGCGGCGGCCAGGGCGGCCAGCAATCGGGCACGCGCGCTGTCGGCGGCCGCGTCGACCGACGGCCCGTGGAGGCCGGGTGGCGCGGCGATCTCCGCGAGGCGCCTCACGCAGCTGCGCCGCGCGCGTCTCGAGGTCGTCGCCGAGCAGGTGGCCCGTCGCCGACCAGCGGTCCGACCACCGCCGCGGCCGCGAGCGGCTGGCCAGCGTGGAGATACGCCGCGCGGGCGGCCACGATATGCGTCACGTGCGCCGGCGTTGTCATCCGTCGCCGCCGCGCTCGTCGCGTACGCCTCGAGGATCCTCGCCCGGATCCCGGCGTCGAGATCGGGGTCCGCCGTGCGCAGGGCGCACGCATACAGGGTCGCGTGCCTCGCTGTGCGCGGACAGCGCGGCCGCGGCGTCGGCGGCCGTCACCGCCGCCGTGAACGCGTCGGCACGGCGACCGGCCAACTCGAAATGGTGGGCGAGGAAGGCGTCGGTCCCGAGATCCGTGCGCGCGCTGGCCGCCTCCGCGGTCTGTTCGTGCAGACGTCGACGATCGGGCTCGGGCACGCGCGCGTAGATCGCGTCGCAGATCAGGGCGTGCCGGAACGCGTAGCCGGCCCGGCGCGTGGGCGCCGATCAGGATCGAGTGGTCGGCGAGCTCGGCGAGCGGCGCGGACAGCCGATCCCCGGGTCGTGGCCGGTGACGGCCGCCAGCATGTCGAGATCGAACGATCGCCCGATCACCGCGCCCGCCCGGGCGACGCCGATCGCGGCCGGGGACCGCCGGTCCACGCGGGCCATGATCGCGTCCTCGACCGTCTCGGGGACGCCCGCGGCGTGGACGGCCTCGGCGTGACGCCGGCCCCGGCCTGGGAGGGATCCGCCAGCACGCCCAGGAGCTCCTCGACGTGCAGCGGGATCCCGTCGGTCCGGGCGTGGATCGCGGCCGCCACGTCGCTCGCCGGCGGGAGCCCCGACCCGCTGAGCAATGCCGTCATCCTCGCCGTGTCGGCCGGCCGACAGGCGTGCCAGGCGGACCTCCTCGACCTGCCGGCGTCCGACGAGGCGGGCCCGCCACTCGCGCATCGGCGCCCGCGGATGCAGCTCGTCGCTGCGGTACGTCCCGATGACGAGCAGCGGCGCTCGCGGCGACCTGGCGGGCGAGCGCCTCGAGCACCTCCAGGGTCAGGTCGTCGCCCAGTGGAGATCCTCCAGCGCGATCGCGGCCGGGGCGTCCGCCGCCGTCTCGACCAGGATCTCGGCGACGTCGAGGACGAGCAGGCGTCGCCGACGCAGGGGGTCGCGCGCGTCGTCCGTGCCCGCGGCACCCGATCCTCGAGCCTCGCGGCGAGCCGGCGTCCGACGCCGGCCATGCCGTCCTGGCGGAGCATCGAGCGCGGCGAGATCGATGAGGATGGCACCCGGGACCGAGATGTCGCTCGGGTAGGCGCCGCCGCGAACGGTGCGGAACCCGGCGGCGGCGGCGCGGCGCTCCATCGCGCCGAGGAGCCGGGTCTTCCCGACCCCCGCCTCGCCGGCGAGCAACAGGAAGCTGCCGCCGCGACCGGTGACCTCGTCCGAGCCGGCGATCCACGAGGTCGAGCAGGTCATCGCGCCCCACCAGGACCGGGCAGACCAGGCGACGCGTGCCATCCACGGCGCTCGAGTCTAGGCGACCGTCCGCTGCCGGCCATCGGTCACATGACCGATGACCGACGTCGACCCGCGGCGCACCGTGCGACTCAGGACCGGTGATGACCGCCGATCGTGAAGGAGGACTGCCACGATGGCGAAGTTCATGGATGTCCATTCGGGATTCGTCGGGGTCACGGCGCAGCAGTTGCGCGAGGCGCACGAACGCGACGTCGCGATCGAGCACGAGGAGGGCATGACCTTCGAGCGGGCCTGGCTCGATCCCGTGTCGGGCAAGGTGTTCTGCCTGTCGTCGGGGCCGTCGAAGGAGGCGGTGATGCGGATCCACGAGCGCGCCGGCCATCCCACGGCCGATGTCTACGAGATCCCGATCGAGGTGTGAGAGTGGGCGGGCGGGCGGCGTGACCGGCTCGGGCCGTCGATCCGGCTCGGGCCGCACGGCCTACGCCCGAACGCGGCCGCGGCCGCGTCTACGCCGTCTCGCCCCGCTCGGCGAGCCATTCCTCGTAGTTCGTCTCGTCCACGCCGCCCTCGACGTCGGTCTTGGTCAGCAGCAGCGGGACGCGGCCGTCGCGGATCGTCTCCTCGGTGATGATGCATTTGCGGATCTCGGTCCGCTCCGGGATGTCGTACATCACCTCGAGCAGCGACTCCTCGACGATCGATCGAAGGGCGCGCGCGCCGGTCTTGCGATCGAGCGCGACCTCGGCCGCGGCACGCAGCGCGCCCTCGGTGAAGACCAGCTCCACCTTGTCGAGCGAGAGGAACTTCTGGAACTGGCGCGCGACCGCGTTCTTCGGCTCGGTCAGCACGCGAACCAGGTCGTCGGCGGTCAGCGCGGTGAGGGTGACGATCACCGGCAGGCGCCCGATGAACTCCGGGATGAGCCCGAACTTCAGCAGGTCCTCGGGCATCAGCCGCTCGAGGATGCGGCCCCGTTCCGCGGATGAGATCGCCCCGTCGGACCCGAACCCGATGGCCCGCCGGCCGACCCGCTCCTCGACGATCTTCTCGAGCCCGTCGAAGGCGCCGCCGCAGACGAACAGGACGTTGGTGGTGTCGATCTGGATGAAGTCCTGGTGGGGGTGCTTGCGCCCGCCCTGGGGCGGCACGTTCGCGACGGTGCCCTCGAGGATCTTGAGGAGCGCCTGCTGCACGCCCTCGCCCGACACGTCGCGGGTGATCGACGGGTTGTCCGCCTTGCGCGCGATCTTGTCGATCTCGTCGATGTAGATGATCCCGCGCTGGGCTCGTGCGACGTCGAAGTCGGCCGCCTGGATGAGCCGCAGCAGGATGTTCTCGACGTCCTCGCCGACGTAGCCGGCCTCGGTCAGCGACGTCGCGTCGGCGATGCAGAACGGCACGTCGAGCACGCGCGCGAGCGTCTGGGCGAGCAGCGTCTTGCCGCTGCCGGTCGGCCCGACGAGGAGCACGTTCGACTTCTGGAGCTCGACCTCGTCGACCTGGTGGCCGGCGTTGACCCGCTTGTAGTGGTTGTAGACCGCGACCGAGAGGACCTTCTTGGCCCGCTCCTGGCTGATCACGTACTGGTCGAGCGCGTCCTTGATCTGGTGCGGGTTGGGGAGCTTCGAGGCCGCCTGCTTCGGACGCGGCGTCTCGAGCATCTCCTCTTCGATGATCTCCTGGCAGAGGTTGATGCACTCGTCGCAGATGTAGACACCCTGGCCCGCGATGAGCTTGCGCACCTGCTCCTGCGACTTGCCGCAGAAGGAGCATCGATACGGGACCTTGGGTCCCTTGGTGCTGCTGGTCGAGGTCACGTGCCCGTCTCTCTCCGGTCCCTGCGTCTACTCGGTCTTCTGACGCTTCGGTTCGGGAGCGTCCTTGGTTTCGACGACGTCGGTCTCGGCGGCCTCGGTGGCCTCCGCGGCCTTCTCGTCATGGTGCTGCGCGGTGAGTGAGTCCCACTGCTCCGAGTACACCGCGTCGATGATGCCATAGTCCTGTGCGGCCTCGGGAGACATGAATAAGTCCCGGTCGGTGTCTTTCTGCACCCTTTCCAGCGGCTGGCCGGTGTGGCGCGACAGGATCTCGTTGTTGCGCTGGACGAGGAACTCCCATTCCTTCATCTGGATCATCGCGTCGGGCGCGTTGCCGCGGAACCCGCCGGACCCCTGGTGGATCATGATCCGGCTGTTCGGCAGGGCGTAGCGCTTGCCCTTGCGTCCCGGCGGCCAGCAGGACCGCCGCCATGGATGCCGCCATGCCGATGCAGATCGTGCTCACCGGCGCGCGCAGGTACTGCATCGTGTCGTAGATCGCGAGGCCCGAGTTCACGACGCCGCCGGGCGAGTTGATGTACAGGCTGATGTCCTTCTCCGGGTCCTCCGAGTCGAGGAACAGGAGCTGGGCGATCACGAGGTTGGCCAGGTGGTCCTCGATGGCGTCGCCCAGGAAGATGATCCGCTCGCGGAGGAGCCGCGAGTAGATGTCGTAGGCGCGCTCTCCACGACTGGAGGATTCGATGACCATCGGGACGAGCATCTGGGGTCTCCCTGACTGACGGAGGATCGGGGTCAACGGTGGGATGGGACCGTCGTCAACCGGCCGGTGCCGGTGCGTCGGCGGTGGTGGGTTCGTCTTCGGTCGCCGCGGCGTCGGACGCGGCGGCATCGCCGTCCTCGCCGCGCGTCGGCATCGCGATCGGCGGCGCCGTCGCCTCGGCCAGGACCGACCCCGGATCGGTGGCGCCGATCGACGCGTTCGCCTGGGCCTGGTCGTCGTCGATGGCCGACGGCGCGTCCTCGAGGTGCGGCAGCGGCTGGTGCTCCGGGTGATCCACGCAGCCAGCCGTCGATGATCGTCTCGACGACCCGGCTGCGACGCAGGGTGCTGCGGATGAACGCGCGCCCGCGCTCGGAGTCGAAGTACTCCATCAGCCGCGCGTCGCCGGCGTACCGCTCGCGACCCTGGGCGACCTCGGCGTCGACCGCCGCCTCGGGGACCGTGATGCCCTCGGTCTCGGCGACCTTGGACAGCACGAGCAGCGTCTTGACGCGCTTCTCGGCGTTCGGGCGGAACTCGGCGTGCATGTCGTCGCCCGCCTTCTCGACCGCCTTGAGATACGCCTCCTCGGTGATGCCCTGCCGCGCGAGCGAGCTGCGGAACTCGTCGTGCATCACCTCGACCTCCTGGTCGACGAGCACGTCCGGGAGCTCGACGGTGGCGTTCGCAACGGCGTAGTCGATGATCTTCTCCGCGAATCCGTGCCGGGCGCGATCCAGGGCGTTGGCCTCGAGCCGGCGCTTGATGTCGGCACGCAGCTCCTCGACCGTGCCGAACTCGCCGAGGGTCGCCAGGAAGTCCTCGTCCAGCTCGGGCTGGATCTTCTCGCGGAGCTCCTTGAGCTCGACGCTGAAGTGCGCCGTCTGCCCGGCCAGCGTGGGCTCGCCGTAGTCGGCCGGGAAATCGATGTCGAAGTCGGCCGTCTCGCCGACCTTGCGGCCGACGAGGTTCGCCTCGAAGCCCGGGATCAGCCGCTCCTGGCCGAGGATCAGTGGCATCCGCTCGGACGCGCCGCCCTCGAACGGTTCGCCGTCCTTCGTGCCGACGAACGAGATGACCGCGTAGTCGCCGTCGGTCGCGCCCCGGTCCTCGACGGGCGCGAGCGTCGCGTTCTGGTCGCGCAGCTCATCGACGACCTGGTCGACACGGGCGTCGTCGATGACCTCGATCTCGGGTGCGAAGTTGAAGTTGCGGTAGTCACCCAGCTCGACGTCGGGCCGGACCGGCACGGTCGCCTTGAAGACGAGGGGCTTGCCCTCCTCGGCCTGGACGATCTCGACGTCGGCGTTGCTGAGCGGCAGGATCTCCTCCTGGACCAGGGCGTCGCGATAGGCGTCCTGCACGAGATGTTCGACCGCCTCGTCGAGGACCACGCCAGGGCCGAGGGCCCGCTCGAGGACCGGCCGAGGCGCCTTGCCCGGGCGGAAGCCGGGGACGCGCGTGCGGCGGGACAGCCGGCGGACGGCCTCGCCGACGGCCCGGTCGAGCCGATCGGCTGGCAGCTCGATCTCGAGCTGGACGGAGGACTTGGGGGCGGGGGTTCGGGTGATCTGCATCGCCCGGGAAGTATAGGGCGGGGTCCGTGTTCGGGCGGGTCAGGGCCGGGCGCCCGCGCGTCGACCTGGTAGGCGAGGTCGGGGTCGAACCGACACGCTGCTCACGCAGCACCGGCTCCTAAGGCCGGCGCGTCTGCCATTCCGCCACTCGCCCACGCGCAGTCTGGCACAGCTCGCGCTGCCGTCGCGGCCGGGGCGATGGGTCCGTCAGAGCCCGGTCGGCCTCGGGTCGTCGGGCGGCAAGACCACCGATCCCTCGACGGCGGACGCGGCCGCATCGATCGATGAGGCCGTCGGATCGACGTCGCCGAGCGTCGTCGGCCTCCCCGCCGTCGCGCGGGGCCGTCGCGCGCTCGATCCGCGCGCGGATCTTGTCGATCCGGGCGTTGATCCCCGGGTCGTCCGTGGAGAACAGGAACTCGCCGAAGGACTTCGCGCCCCGGGCGAGCAGCGGTCGGGCGACGGTGAGCAGGAGCAGCGTCTTGATCCCCTGGCGATCGTTGGCGGATTGCTTGGCGTACGCCGCGAAGTCGCGCTCGAGCGTGCCGCGCACCTTGTCGCCGTCACTGCCCATGCGACGCAGGGTCTTCTCGACCTCGTCGGGGAGCATCCGCTCGGGCAGCGGCGCGCTCTTGCCCCGCACCACCCGCCGGGTGACACGGACCACGCGCTGCGGCCCCTTCAGCGCGAGGAAGCCGAGGCCGCCCACGACCGCCACGGCCTTGGCGGGGCTGCGCCGGATCTTGGCGGGAATGTCCAGCGCCGCGCGACCCGACGCCTCGAGCCGGATCAGCTCCTCGTCGAATTCGGTTCGAGCCGCTAGGACCCGATCCCGGGCGGCATCCGTTTCTGTAGCCACTCGAGCGTCTCCTTGCTGGTCTCGATCGTCTGGGTCGGAGTGAAGCGGACCTTCAGGGCCTCGACATCGATGCCGGTCCGCCCGACGTCGACCGCCATGAGCGCGATCCAGGTGAGGTAGCCGACGGCGATCCCGATCCCGGCGCCGACCTGCGGCTCGAAATCGATGGCGGTGAACGCGCCGAAGGCGATACCGCCGAGCAGGCCGAGCAGGAGCGTGCCGAAGCGCATCCCGGCGCCCGTCACGCGAAGCGCCATGCCGATCCCGAGCAGCAGGCCGATGATCCCCCAGAACGCGGCACCGACGACCAGTGGCCTCAGACCGGGCTCCACCTGGAGACCGGCCTGCTGGGCGAGCGCATCGCCCGCCGCCGTGTACAGGAGGTTCGGGATCGCCAACGCGAAGGCCACGCCGACGACGAGCCCGACCACCAGGGCCACCGCGAACGCACTGGCGATCCGCACCCCGGCGATCCCCACCGCGAGCAGCGCCGCCGCGAGCGCGATCGCGATGAACAGCAGGAGCCCGTGGAGGATCCCCCAGCCCATCGACCCGAGCATCCACTCCCCGAGGAACAACGACGTCCCGACGACGACGAGGATGACCGCGAAGATGACGACGGCGAGCGCGAGCCCTGCGAGCGCGGCGACCCGGGCGATCTCGCCGCCGATCGCGGCCAGCTCGGCCTTGGCGAGCTCCACGTGGGACAGGACGAGCCGCATCGCCGCGTCGCGGGTCGACGCGATCTGGGCGCGCAGACCCGGGGGCGGTGTTCGTGGGTCGGTCGAGCGCGGATCGTCCAGGATCGTGCTCCTGCTCGTCGGGACCGGACGTGGGCCTGGGTGGCGTGTCGGGCGGCGGCGGGTCCGTGGGCAGGCCCGCACGTTGGCCCACGATGATAGCAGCGCCGATGTCACGCCCGCCCGCAGCCTATCGCCGACCGCCTCGCAGGACCGTTACGCTGCAGGGCGTGCACGAGTCATCGACCGCCGGCCCGCCCGCCGCGACGGAGCGGCGGATCCTCACCGCCACGCTGCTCAGCATCGGCTCCGAGCTGACCGTCGGCGACACGCGCGACACCAACAGCGGCGAGCTCGCCCGATCCCTGACGGGCGCCGGGGTCACGGTCACGCGCATGACCGCCCTGCCCGATCGACTCGATGTCGTCGTCGAGGCCCTGACCGAGGCCCTTCGCGGGGCCGACCTGGTCGTGTCCACGGGCGGCCTGGGTCCGACCCCCGACGACCTGACCCGTGAAGCCATCGCGGCAGCCTGCGGCGAGACCCCGACCGTGGATCCGGCGCTCGAAGCCTGGCTCCGCGAGATGTGGGCTCGGCGGGGGATGCCGTTTCCCGAATCGAACCTCAAGCAGGCATGGCTGCTCCCGTCGGCGGTCGCGCTGGACAATCCGAACGGCACGGCGCCCGGCTGGTTCGTCACGCGCCCCGACGGCCGCGTCGTCGTGGCCCTCCCCGGCCCGCCCCGCGAGATGCGCCCGATGTGGCACGACCACGTCCTGCCGCGGCTGGCGGCGCTCGGGCTCGGCGCCGATGTCGCCTCGCGCACGTTCCGGCTGACCGGCATCGGCGAATTGCAGGTGGCCGAGATCCTGGGCGAGGACCTCCTGCGCCGGCCCAACCCGGAGGTCGCGACGTACGCCCGCGTCGAGGCGGTCGATGTCCGGGTCTCGGCCGTCGGCGAGGACGGCCCGGACGGAACGCACCGGACAGCCGAGGAGCTGGTGACCGCGGCTGCCGAGCTCGTGGTCGAACGCCTGGGCACGTACGTCTGGTCCACCGGCGAGACCACCTGGGCGGAGGCCATCGGGGCGCGCCTTGACGAGCTCGGGTGGCGGCTCGGCGTGGTCGAGATCGGGACCGGCGGACAGGCGGCCGTACTGTTCGGCGATTTCGAATGGCTGGTGTTCGACGAGGCACTCGCACCCGACGCGCCGGCCGCCCGGGACGATGGCCACCGCGGGGGCGCCGGGGTGGCGGACACGGGCACCCCGACCGAAGCAACGTCACCGGCCGGAACGGCCGGCGCGCCCGCCGGACGCGGCCGACGCGCCATCCGCTCGGACGAACCTCGCCGCGCACGCCCGCCGGGCGATGGCCCTCGGCGGTGCCGACGTCGGACTCGCGATCCGGACACGCGAGCGCGGCAGCGACACCGCCGTCTCGATCGCGGTCGTCACCCCGACGGGCGAGCACCACGAGCGCCGGATGGCGTTCCTCGGCGGGCGGAATGGCCGGTCGCGCGCGGCCCTGCTGGCCGCGGCGGCGCTCTTCCGGGTGCTGCGCGACGTCCAGCCGCGCTAGACGGCGCGGGGCGCCGGCGGCGGGCCGGCTAGCGGCGAGAGGTCGCGATCAGCCCGTTCACGTCGGCGACCACGATGGCATCGCGTTCGAGCCGGATCAGCCCGTCGTCGGTGAACTGCCCGAGCAGCTTGTTCACGCTCTGACGCGTGCACCCGACCATCGAGGCCAGGTCCGCCTGGGTCAGGTTCGTGCGCAGGCGGACACCGCCATCGTCGGTCGGCGTGCCGCCTTCCTGGGCGATCCGGACGAGCAGCGCGGCGAGGCGGCCCGTGATGTCGAGGAAGTGGAGCTCCTCGACGTGCCGCGTCAGCCGTCGCAGCTCACCGGCGATCGACGCGAGGAGTGCGTCGCGGACGCCGGCCTCGGTCGCGATCAGCTCGCGGAAGCGATCGCGCGGCAGCACGACCGTCTCGGTGGCGCTGAGCGCGGTCGCGCTCGCGGAGCGCGGCGCCCCGTCGAGCAGCGCCAGCTCCCCGAAGACGTCACCGGACCGCAGCGTGGCGAGGATCGCCTCGTCGCCGGTCTCGGACGGCAGCGAGATCTTGACCTCGCCCGACAGGATCACGAACAGGGCGTCACCCGGATCGCCGATGTGGAAGATGACCTCGCCCCGCCGGAATCGTCGGGCGCGCATGCCGGCCGCCAGGCGCTCGAGCGCTGCCGGGGTCCAGTCCACCGAAGAACGGGATGGCGGCCAGGGAGTCGAGCACGGGCCGACCGACGAGCATGCCGCCAATCCTACATTCCGGCGACGGTTTGTCAGCCAGCCGACAACGGCGACCTGCATGCGGCCCTAGGATGACGGCGATGAGCGACACCGTCGGGGATCGCCTGCGCCTCACCGTGCTCGGCTGCAGCACGGCGGCACCGCATCCGACGACCCCCGCGGCGGGCTACCTCGTGGAATGGGGTGCGACGGCGTTGCTGCTCGACGTCGGCCAGGGCGTCATCCGCCAGCTGCAGCACTTCCTCGATCCCCTCGACCTGACCGGCGTGATCATCGGCCACATGCACGCGGACCACTATCTCGACATCGTCGGGCTGCGCTATCTCTACCCGTGGGGCGAGGCGGCGCCAACGCCACTCCCCCTCTACGTTCCACCCGGCGGACGGGCCCGGCTGGACGCGCTGTCCCGGGCGATCTCCGAACGCGACGGATTCTTCGATCCCGCGTTCCGCGTCGCCGAGTACGACCCCGAGACGCCGCTCGTCGTCGGCGACCTGCGTGTCCGCTTCGTCCGAGGTCGCCACTACGTGCCGGCCTGGGGCGTCGTGGTCGAGGCACCTGACGGCGCACGGCTGGCGTACACCGGCGATACCGGCCCATCGGCCTCGGTGATCGAAGCCGTCCGCGGGGCGGATCTCCTCCTCGTCGAGGCAGCGCTGCGGCTCGCCGCCCACGACGATCTCGAACGCGGCCATCTCACCCCGGAAGAGGCGATCAGCCTCGCACGCGATGCCGATGCCCGTTCCGCGCTCCTCGTGCACTACGCGCCGGCCCGACGGGCCGAGCTCGAGGGCCTGTGCGCGGCGGCCGGGCCGTGGGTCCGACCCGCGCTCGACGGGATGACCGTGACGGTCAGTCCCGCGCCCGCCGACAGGCCGGCAGACGCGAGCCGGGCGATCAGCGGGGCGCCGCGCTAGGCGGGACCACGGCATCTGCCGCGGCGTCGTCACGACGGGCGGCCACGACCTGTTCCGCCGCGTCGGCAAGCGCCCGGTCGCGGGCGGCCGCATCCGGATCGCCGGCACTCCCAAGGTCCGCGGCCTGTCGCCAGAACGCGGCCGCCTCGGCCACGGCACCCAGGCGAGATCGCCGAATCGGCCGCCTCGCGCAGCAGCGGGACCGCGCGGTCCGTGTCCCCCGCAGCGGCCCGATGGCCGGCGATCTGGACCAGGAGCGTCGGACGGGCCCGCGCCTCGAGTCGATCGGCAAGACGGGCATGCAACGCCCGTCGTCGAGCGGTCAGAAGCCCCGCGTAGGCGGCATCGTGGATGAGCGCGTGGGCGAACCGCCACGTGTCCTCGTCGGTCGGCACGACGAGCGCCGCGTCCGCGAGCGATTGGAGCGTCCCGGGACGGAGCGGGGCATCCAGCAGCTCCTCCACGACCGCACCCTGGAACGTGATCCCGACGACGGATGCCACCCCGATCGCCTCGCGGGCTTCCGGCTCGAGCGCGTCGATCCGGGCTCCCAGCACGGCACGCAGCGTGACCGGCACGTTCGGGACGACCGCTTCGGTCAGGGCGACCCGACCGTCCCGCCACTCGAGGGTGCCGTCCTCGAGGAAGGCCCGGACGGTCTCCCCGACGAACAACGGGTTGCCGCCCGTGCGCTCGTGGATGCTTCGCGCGTCGTCAGCATCCAGCGCGGCCCGTGCGACGAGCGTCACGAGACGCGCCGTCTCGGGCTCGCTCAGGCCCGCCAGTTCGAGCCGCGTGACGTCCGGCTCCTCGATCCAACCCGGCAGCACGCCAGGACGGGTACCGACGAGCACGACGAGCGGCTCCCGGCGGCTGATCTCGACGAGGAGCGCGACCATCCCCACGCTCGACGGATCGAGCCAGTGGAGATCGTCGATGACCACGACCCGTGGGCCGGCCGTCGCGAGGAGGCGTTCGATGTAGCGCGCGGCGACCTCGGTGAGGATGGCGGTGACCTCGGCCGGATCGACCGGGGCGTCGGGCGCCTCGGCCTCCCAGCCGGAGAACGACGCATCGCGGGCGATCGCCGCGATCGCCCCGCCGTACCGTCGGACCTGCTCGGGCCCCACGTCCCCGGTGAACAGGAGTTGCCGCGTGAAGGTGCCCGAATCCACGCCGCGCTCGTCGGCCACGGTCTGCGCGAAGAGCCTGCCGTAGCGATACGGCTCGCCGCGGCGCGTACGACACGTTCTCGGTCCAGGTCCAGGCGAACCCCTCGCGGCGGGCGCTCGGTTCCGCCGCCGCGAGCAGCCTCGACTTCCCCACCCCGGCCTCGCCGACGACGACCACGGTCCCGCCGCGACCCGTCCGGTGGCACTGCTCGACGGCGTCGGTGAGCACGCGCAGCTCGTCCTCGCGCCCGACCAGCGGCCCTGGTGCGGCGACCCGATGCGGCGTCCATGCGCTCATCCCCGCCTCGCCACGGACGCTGTACAGCTCGACCGGGGTCGACTGGCCGCGCAGCACCACGGAGCCGCGCGGTTCGACCGCGAGCCGGCCACGGGCCGCCCGTCGGGTGGCGCCGTCGACCAGGATCTCGCCCGGCCGGGCCAACGACTGGATCCGCGCCGCGGTCGTGATGGCGGCGCCGGTCAGACCGAGGTCGCCGTCGCGCGACGGCTGGGCGGCACTGGCCACGACCTCGCCCGTCGCGATCCCGATCCGGACCTCGAGCGGCTCGACACCGTCGGCCGTCTCGTGGAGGGCGGCGCGGATCTCGAGCGCACACAGGGCGGCGCGGACGGCGTCGTCGTCGTGGGCCCGCGGCCAGCCGAACACCGCGAACACCGCGTCGCCGATGAACTTCTCCCGCGTGCCGTCGAGTCGCTCGATCGACTCGGCCATCGTCGCGAGGGCGGCCATCACCCGGGCGCGGACCTCCTCGGGGTCGTGCTCGGCGAGCATCCGGACGTAGTCGACGAGGTCGGCGAAGAGGGCCGTGACGACCCGGCGATCACCGCCGCTCGACGATCCCGCGGGGCGCGCATCCGAGGTGGCCGGCGCCGCGGTCGACGCGCCCGCGGTCGGGATGCCCGCTTCGCTGCCCGTCGCGTCCTGATCGACGAGCGCCGTGCCGCACCGATCGCAGAACCGCGCTCCATCCGCTCCACGGGATCCGCACGAGGGGCAACCCACGTCCCGGTTCCCGTTCGGTCAGGAGATCGTGAGGAGGGGCCGCGCGTCGGCGTTCGCCGCTCGAACGCTCATGCGTGCCGCGACGGTCTGGGCGACAGCCGTCAACGCGCGTGCCGCCGGACCCGGTTCGCGCTGGGCGACGGCCGGGACGCCGACGTCGCCGCCCTGGCGGACCGTGATGTCGAGCGGGACGCCGCCCAGGTACTCGAGCCCGTGCTGCGCGGCGAAGCGCTCGCCACCACCGCGGCCGAAGATCTCGGTGAGCTCGCCGCAGTGCGGGCAGGCGAACGCGGTCATGTTCTCGACCACGCCGAGGACCGGGACGCTCATCCGCTTGAACATGGCGAGCGCCTTGGTCACGTCGGCCAGGGAGACCTCCTGCGGCGTCGTGACGAGGACGGCACCGCTGATCGGCACGGCCTGGGCCAGCGTGAGCTGCGCGTCGGAGGTCCCGGGCGGCAGGTCGATGACGAGGTAGTCGAGCTCGCCCCACTCGACGTCGCGCAGGAACTGCTGGATCGCGCCGCCCACGAGCGGCCCGCGCCACACGATGGGCTGGCCCTCCGGGACGAAGAACTGGATCGAGATGGTCTTGACGCCGTACCGCTCGAGCGGCGTGATCTTGTTGTTGGCGCTGGCCTTCGGCTGGCCCTCGATGCCCATCATCAGCGGGATGTTCGGCCCGGTGATGTCCCCGTCGAGCAGGCCGACGCGTGGCGCCCGCCTGCGCCAGGGCGACGGCGAGATTGACGCTGACCGTGGACTTGCCGACGCCGCCCTTGCCGGACGCGACCGCGATGATGTTCTTCACGCCGGGCACGAGCTGCTCCGCCTGGCGCGGCTGGGCGCGGCGGACCATGGCGCCCCAGGTGATCTCCACCTGGTCCACGCCGATCCCCGAGAGGACGGACCTGGTGTTGCCCTCGATCTCGTCCTTGAGCGGACAGGCCGGGGTCGTCAGCTCGATCGTGAAGGCGACGGCATCGCCATCGATGACGATCGACTTCACCATGTCGAGCGTGACGATGTCACGGCCGAGCTCCGGCTCCTGGACGTTGCGCAGGGCGTCGAGGACGGCCCCTTCGGTGATGACGGTCATGCGGGCGATGCGACCTCGTTCTGACACGGGAAACGTCGATATCGTACCGCGCTTCACGTCGACCGGCCCACGGGCCCGGATCCACCCGCCTCGCGACTGCGAAGGTCGAACGCATCGGGCGGTCCGACGTGCGAATATCGCACGAGACCCGCCGATACGCTGACGTTTGACATGCCCGCGGATGCGCCCATATCCTCGCCCGCATCCGTGCGATTCGGCGGGGTGCGGACGAATCGCGTCGGCGCGAGGAGCGGAGGCGCACCGCGCGCCGTCGGAGACGCAAGGTACCGGACGCTTGGAGTGCGAACGAACGTGCCCGCGGTCGATGTCAGGCTCGTTGACGTGGTCAAGCGGTTCGGGGACGCGGTCGCCGTCGACCATATCGATCTCGAGGTCGTGGACGGCGAGTTCTTCAGCCTGCTCGGGCCATCCGGCTGCGGGAAGACCACGACCCTTCGGATGATCGGCGGCTTCGAGGAGCCGACATCGGGTCTGATCGAGCTCCAGGGCCAGGACGTCACCTGGTTGCCGCCGTACAAGCGCAACGTCAACACCGTCTTCCAGAACTACGCCCTGTTCCCGCACCTGAGCATCTACGACAACGTCGCGTTCGGGTTGCGTCGGAAGGGCATCCGCGACAGCGAGGTCCGCAGCCGGGTCGACGAGATGCTGCGACTCGTCGAGCTCCCCGGGTTCGAGCGGCGCAAGCCCACCCAGATCTCGGGCGGCCAGGCGCAACGCGTCGCCCTTGCTCGCGCGCTCATCAACAATCCCGCCGTCCTCCTCCTCGACGAGCCACTCGGTGCGCTGGATCTCAAGCTGCGCAAGCAGATGCAGGTCGAGCTCAAGCGCATCCAGCAGGAGGTCGGGATCACGTTCATCTACGTGACCCACGACCAGGAGGAGGCGATGACGATGTCGGATCGCATCGCCGTCATGAACAAGGGCCGCTACGAGCAGCTCGGCGACCCGGAGAGCCTCTACGAGCGTCCGACGACACGCTTCGTCGCGGGGTTCCTCGGGGTCAGCAACCTGCTGCCCGGCGCGGTCGAGGGCAGCGACGAGCGGCACACCACCGTCCGCCTTGCCGACGACACCCGCGTCCGCGTCCCGCGGGCGCTCGTGAACGGCTCGCGGACCGTGAGCGTCGGCATCCGGCCCGAGAAGATCCGGCTCCACGAGACCTCGGCCGAGATCCCGGCCGGTCACAACCGCCTGGCGGGCGTGGTGCGCGACGCGTCCTACCTGGGCGTCAGCACGCAGTACCAGGTCGAGGCCAAGGGCGGCGCCCGGCTGACGATCTTCGAGCAGAACGTCGAACGAGCGACGCGCTCGGAGCTGTGGTCGGCCGGCGAGGACGTCCAGCTGACGTGGTCGCCCGACCACAGCTTCGTCATCGCCGAGGCGGACCAGACGCCCGCCCGCGACGACCCTGCCGACGCCGCCGCGGCCGCGCCCGACCCGGCCGATCAACCGATCCGATCCGAATCCGACCCCAGTCCAGCCACCCCACCTGTCACGGAGGAGACCTGAATGTCTGACCGCACGACGAGCAACCCGGGGGACCTGACCCGTCGCCGTTTCCTGCAGGGATCGGCGCATGGCCGGCGTCGCCGCCTTCCTGGCGGCCTGCACCCCGGGCGGCTCGAGCGCCGCGCCCGGCGGCAGTGCGAGTCCGGGCGCGAGCGCCGCGCCGGGCGCGAGTGCCGGCGCCAGCGGCGGTGTCGCCACCGCCGACGGGTCCGCTCAACTTCGCGAACTGGGACGCCTACATCGACCTGACCACCATCCCCGGGCCCGATGGCGTGATGGACACCGACGACGACGAGTACGACCTGCCCTCGCCGACGCTCGACGAGTTCAGCGCCGCGTACGGCGTCGAGGTCAACTACTCCAACGCGGAGATCGACGCCAACGAAGACTTCATGGCGACCATCACCCCGCAGCTGGAGGCCGGCGTCGACGACCGGCTGGGACCTGATCGTCCTGACCGACTGGATGGCCGCCAAGGTGGTCGCCGCCGGCTGGGCCGAGAAGATCGACCAGGCGAACACCCCGACGGCCGCCGCGAACGTCCGCGAGGCACTCGCCGGCCTGCCCTGGGACCCGAACTTCGAATACCACTACCCGTGGCAGTCGGGCGCGACCGGGGTCGGCTACAACAGCGTGTCGACCGGCCGGGACGCTCACCTCCCTGGCCGACCTGTTCGACCCGGCGTTCGCCGGCAAGGTCACCCTCCTCGACGACACGCGCGACACGTTCCCGCTCATCCACCTGATGCTCCAGGTGCAGGGCAAGGCATCGGCCAACGCGCCCGAGAGCATCGACGTCAGCCGACGCCCAGGTGGTCCACGACTACCTGAAGCCGTTCGTCGACAGCGGCCACATCCGCGCCTTCCGCGGCAACTGCCTACCTGCAGGACTTCGGCAGCGGCGACACCTGGGCGGCCATGGTGTGGTCGGGCGACCTCGCGTCCTCGGCCGGGCCGGATGACGTCTTCGTCTACCCCGACGAGGGCTCCAACATCTGGACCGACAACATGCTCATCCCGAAGGGTGCCCCGAACAAGTACACCGCCGAGCTGATGATGGACTGGGTCTATGACGTCGATCGCGCGGCCCGGCTCGCCAACTTCATCTACTACATCTCCCCGGTGACGGGCGTCGACGAGGCGATCAAGGCGCTCGACCCGGAGGTCGGCGACCAATCCCGCTCCTCTTCCCGCCCGCCGACGTCGTCGCCAAGCAGCACCCGCAGCCCGACTACGACGAGGCGACCGAGACCGACGGTCAACGAGCTGTTCGCGGACCTCACAGGGGTCTGATCGACCGTGGGTGAACGGTCGGAGGAGGTACGGATACGGTGACGCGCCGGCGCTGGATCGTGCCGTACCTCCTGCTGGCGCCGGGGCTGCTCTGGCTCCTGTTCTTCTTCGTCCTCCCGAACATCCAGATGTTCGTGATGTCGCTGTCCACCCGGGCCGGGGGCACCGGGTTGCAGCGGAGAGTACGAGTTCACCTGGGCGTGGGAGAACTACGCCAACGCGTTCACCGCGTTCCCCGAGCAGTTCGCCAACTCCATCGTGTACGGCGGCCTGGCCACGCTGCTGTGCGTGCTCATCGGCTATCCGCTGGCGTACGGGATCGCGTTCCGCGGCGGGCGCTACAAGAACCTGCTGCTGTTCCTGGTCATCGCGCCGTTCTTCACGAGCTTCCTCATCCGCACGATCTCGTGGCGGATCCTGCTGGGCAACGACGGCGCGTTCCTGTCGATCATCCGTGACGGCCTTGGCATCGTGCCGGCGAACTTCAGCATCCTCGGCACGCCCCTCGCGGTCGTCGCCGGCCTGACCTACCAGTTCCTGCCGTTCATGGTGCTGCCGCTCTACGTGGCGCTCGAGAAGATCGACCGGCCGCTGATCGAGGCGGCGAAGGACCTGTACGCCGGTCCATGGCGACGCGACGGAGCGCTGATCGGCGGCCTGCTCGGCGGCCACGTTCGCGGTCGTGACCATGGCGGCCCTGGACTACCTGCCGCTCGGGCTCGAAAGCCTGCCCGGGATGCTCGCCACGGCGCTGGTCGGCGGCGCGGCCGGTGCGTTCATCGCCACGACCCTGATCTCCGAGTCGTTCGTCCGGGTGATCTTCCCGCTGAGTCTCGTCGGGCGTGTTCGCCGGCTCGATCCTGACGTTCATCCCGGCGATCGGCGATTACGTCAACGTCGAGCTGCTCGGCAATCCGAAGACCCAGATGATCGGGAACGTCATCCAGAACCGCTATCTCCAGCAGAACGACTACCCGACCGCGGCCGCGCTGTCCTTCCTGTTGATGGCCGGGATCCTGATCGCGATCTTCGTCTACGCCCGTGCGCTCGGCACGGACGAGTTGACCGGCGGTGCGCGGATGAGCGCGATCGTCTCGCCGGCGGCGTCGGAGACGGTCTCGGTGAGCCGCGACCCGACCGGGCCGCCGCGTCGGGCAGACGATCCGGAACTGGGTCGTCCCGGTCTTCACCGCGCTGGCGCTGCTCTACCTCCTGCTCCCGATCATCGTGATGATCGCGTTCTCGTTCAACGACCCGCCCGGCCGGTTCAACTTCGTGTGGGGCCGCTTCTCGCTCGCGGCATGGGGCAACCCGTTCGGCCGACCCGGCCTCGAGGACGCGCTCGTGACGAGCCTGGTCGTGGCGGTCATCTCGACCCTGATCGCGACGATCCTGGGCACGCTCATCGCCCTCGCGCTGTCGCGCTACAACTTCCGCGGGCGGACGGGCACGAACCTGTTCATCTTCATCCCGATGGCGACGCCGGAGATCGTGCTCGGCGCGAGCCTGCTGACGCTGTTCGTCGGCACGGCCACCGAACCGTGGCGGACGCTGACCGGCGGAACCCTCTTCCCGCTCGGGCTGCAGACCGATCCTGATCGCCCACATCATGTTCAACATCGGCTTCGTCGTGGTGACGGTCCGGGCGCGGATGCAGGGCTTCCCGCGTCATCTCGAGGAAGCGGCGATGGACCTCGGGGCAACGCCGTGGACCACGTTCTGGCGGGTCACGTTCCCGCTCATCTTCCCGGGCATCCTGGCCGGCGCGCTGCTCGCCTTCTCGCTGTCGATCGACGACTTCATCATCACGAACTTCACCTCGGGCACGTCGTCGACATTCCCGATCTGGGTCTGGGCGAGCATCCGCAACAACCTGCCGCCGCAGGTCCACGTCATCGGCACGATGGTCTTCGCGGGCGCGGTCGCGCTCGTCGTGTTCAGTACACTCCTGGAACGCCGCTCGGCTCGACGCGACCGGCGGATCGCCGCCCAGGAGGCGGCACGCGAGGTCGCCCGCGTCGACGCCGCCCGGCTCGTGCCCGCGGACTGAACCCGAGGAGAGACGATGCTGGAGATGGGCCCCGACACCGCCACGACGGCCGCCGATGCGCTGCCCGACCACGCGGTGGTGCCGCCGGTCTGGGGCCGCATCACGAATCTCGATGTCGATCGCGGCGAGGGCTCGTGGCTGATCACGCGCGACGGGGAGCGCTACCTCGACTACACGTCCGGGATCGGGGTCACGAACACGGGCCACGCGCATCCGCGGGTCGCCGCCGCGGTCGCGGCGCAGGCGCAGAAGCTGCTCCACGGCCAGCAGAACATCCTCTACCACGAGCCCGGGCTTCGACTGTACGAGCGGCTCGCGGGCCTCCTGCCCGGCGGCCCGTGGCAGGCGTTCCTCTCGAACTCGGGCGCCGAGGCGGTCGAGGCCTCGATCAAGCTCGCGCGCGTCGCGACCGGGCGGTCGGCGATCCTCGCGTTCCGCTACGGCTACCACGGCCGCACCGCCCAGACGATGGCCCTGACGACGGCGAAGGACGTCTACCGCGCGGATTTCGAGCCGCTCCCGGGCTCGGTCTACCACACCGCCTATCCGTACTGCTACCGCGCCCCCGGCGGACCCCACGACCCGTCGGCCTGCACGTGCGACTGGGAGGCCCAGCTCGACCTCACCTTCCACCAGTTCATCTACCCCGACCGGGTCGCGGCCGTCATCGTGGAGCCGATCCTCGGCGAGGGCGGGTACCTGGTGCCGCCACCCGGCTTCCTGCCGCGCCTCCGCGAGATCACGGCCCGCGCACGGGATCCTGCTCATCGCCGACGAGGTCCAGACGGGGTTCGGGCGGACCGGCGAGCTGTTCGCGGTGCGCCACTGGGACGTGGAGCCGGACATCCTCGTCATGGCCAAGGGCATCGCGTCGGGGCTACCGCTGTCCGGCATCCTGGCCCGGCGCGGAGCTCATGCGCCACTGGAAGCCCGGCAGCCATGGCGGGACCTACGGCGGGAACGTCGTCTCGTGCGCCGCCGCGAACGCGACGCTCGACGTCATCGAGGACGAGGGGCTCGTGGCCAACGCCCGCGAGCGCGGCGCCCAGTTCCTGGCCGGTCTCCGTGCCCTGCAGGCGCGCTACCGGGGCATCGGCGACGCGCGTGGTCTCGGGCTCATGGTCGCGATCGAGCTCGTCAAACCCGACGACGGCGATGGGCGCACGCCCGACCCGGACCTCGCGAAGCGCATCCAGGGCGAGGCCCTGGCGCGACGACTCATCGTCCTGACCGCGGGGACCTACGTGAACGTCATCCGGATCATCCCGCCGCTCGTCACGACGGCCGAAGAAGTGGACCTCGCGCTGGGGATCCTCGACGAAAGCCTCGCCGCCGCGGGTGCCTGAGGTCACGGAGAGCGACGCCGCCGCCGACGGGGCCGCCGACGGACGCGTCGATGCGGCTGATGTCGCGGCGACGGAACGAGTCCGCACGGTCCTCGAGGGCCTGACGCGGATCGAGCTCGGCGTGATGGTGGTGTCGCCACCGGACCAGACACGTCTTGACGCCCAGTCACGGGCGCGAACCGTCGCGGTCGAGGCGGGTCGGCGCGCGCTGCTCGACGACGCGGTCGCGGCGGCACGCGACATCGCGATGCGGGCGTTCGCCGGCGCCGCCTTCAGCGGCACCTGGGCCCTGTCCGAGATGGCCGCCGGGGTCGCGACCTCCCGCGACCGGGCCGCGGCGGCTGCCGCGTTCGAGGAAGCGGCAACGGCCGCGGTCGTCGAGGACCTCGTCGACGCGGACACGCTCGAGGTCCTTCGCGCGACGACCGACGAGCTGATCCTGTCGACCGGTCTGCCCGCCCCGGGGTCGCTCGCGGGCTTCACGTCGCTGCCCAGTGGCGCGACCGGCCCGCTCCAGGTCGCGCTCGGGATCGCCGTCGTCATCGCCGGGCTTGTCGTGGGACTGCTGGCGGGGTTGGGTGCCGGCCTCCTGGTGATCGCCGGTGGGTTCGCCCTCCTCGCCATCGTCGCGCGGCGCCGGTCGGACGGAGCGGCGTAACCGCCTGACCGGCGGCTGATCCCGGCCGGCGAGCAACGTCGCGGATCCGGCGGGCGTCCGAGCTAGGGCGCCTGACGAGTCGCTCCGGATCGTCTCGTGCATGCGCCCGTTGGTCGCGAGGAACGTCTCGCTGTCGATCGCGCGTCGACCGTCGAAGTCCGTGACGCGACCGCCCGCTTCCTCGATCAGGACGGTCGGGGCGGCTGCGTCCCACGGCGAGAGGCCCACCTCGATCATCGCCTCGGCGGCGCCTTCGGCGACGAGCGCGTAGCCCCAGAAGTCACCGAACCCGCGTTCGCGCCACACGTCGCGGAGCAGTCCGTCGAAGCCCGGCACGCGACCCGAGCCCTTGATGTCGCGGGCGGACCCGTACAGGACCTGGGCATCGGCGAGATCGCCGACACCGGAGACGTCGATGCGGCGCGGCTCGACGCCGCGGTTCCGCGCCCACGCCCCACCGCCGCGATGCGCCCACCATCGTTCGTCGAGGGCCGGCGCCGACAGGACGGCCGCCTGGAGCTCGCCATCCCGTTCGACCGCAAGGAGCGTCCCGAACAGCGGTACGCCGCGGATGAAGTTGTGGGTACCGTCGATCGGGTCGATGTACCAGCGGACCGACGCGTCGCCGGCTTCGACGCCGTACTCCTCGCCCACGAGCCCGTGGTCCGGGAACGCGTCCGCGAGCCGCTCGCGGATCCGGCGCTCGATGGCCGTGTCCGCCTGCGTCACGAACGATCGGTCCGGCTTCGTGTCGATCTGCAGGTCGCGTCGGAAATGGGCGCGGGCCGTCTCGTCCGCCTCGTCGCAAGCGGCCAGCGCGACCGTCCAGCCAGCCACGGAGCTCGGCGTCGCTGCCCAGGCGGCGCGAGGCCGACCACTCCCGGCCGTACTCGGGCGACCCGGTCACGCGCGGATCCGTTCGTTGGTCGGGTCGTACAGCGGTTCGCGCGCGACCTCGAACCCCACCCAGTCGTCGAATGACTCCACCTCCCCGCGCGTGCCCACGCCGACGTCCGGCGGCAGGTAGGCGTACGCGATCGACCGTTCCACGGCATACCCCCCGACCAGACCCGCCGAATGGAACGTCGAGCCGCTGGTCAACGCGGAGCGGTCCACGAGCACGACATCGCGCCAGCCGAGCTCGGTCAGGTGGTAGGCGACGGAGGACCCGCCGACACCACCGCCGATGATGACTGCGCGGGCGTGCTCCATGACCGACAGCCTAGCGGCCGTCGGCAGGCGTCGGGGGTGCGGTTCGCATCGCGAGCCAGCGCGTGTCGTGGCGGACCGCGCGGGCGTCGCGGCGGGTGCGCGATGGTTCCCGCGACCGGGTCGATGGGCTAGGCTGTCGCGCGCATGACCGACGGCCTCACGCCTCCGCCTCCCGAGCCGCCCGAGCCACCCGAGCTGCCTCCCGCCGAGCCGGAGCCCGCCGCGCTATCCCGCCAGATCGCGCTCGGCGCCATCGTGTTCGTGGCCACGCTCGCCGTGCTCTTCGGGTTGACCCGCGTCCTCGACCGCGGGGCGGACGAGCCGTCCGGGGCGGCGTCCTCCCCGACGGCGTCCCAGAGCAGTTCGCCATCGGCGTCGACCGGGGCGTCGGCCGCCGCGAGTCCCTCCGTCGGCGCGTCGGCGACCGCCGTCCCGACCGCCACCGGCAGCCCCGGATCGTCCGCCGATCCTCGGCGCCGCCGACACCCACACCGACGCCGTCGACGGCCATCGTCGACCCCGTGCTCGTCGGTGCCGGGGACATCGCCGATTGCACGACCGGCGACGACGAGGCGACCGCAGCCCTGCTGGACGGCATCGACGGCACCGTCTTCACCGCGGGCGACAACACCTATCCGTCCGGTACCGCCGAATCGTTCCGCGACTGCTACGACCCGTCCTGGGGCCGGCATTTCGCGCGTACCCGGCCGGCGCCGGGCAACCACGACTGGGACATCGCGGGCCTGGCGGGCTACCTCGACTACTTCGGGACGGCGGCCACCACGGATGGCGACAGCTGGTACTCGTACGACCTCGGGACGTGGCATGTCATCGTGCTCGACTCCGACTGTGCCAAGGTCGGCGGTTGCGACGCTGCCAGCGATCAGGGTCAGTGGCTGGCCGCCGATCTCGCAGCCAACGACGAGGCGTTCTGCACCATGGCCATCTGGCATCACCCGCGCTGGTCGTCGGGCCTGCACGGGAACGATGCCTCCGTCGCGCCGTTCTGGCACGTGCTCTACGACGCCGACGTCGATGTCGTCGTGAACGGGCACGATCACGACTACGAGCGATTCGCGCCGCAGGACCCCGCCGGCCGTGAGGACCGCGAGCGCGGGATCCGCGAGTTCGTGGTCGGGACCGGCGGTGTCGCACTGCGCGATTTCGCGCAGATCGCGGCGAACAGCGAGCTGCGAGCCAGCCTCACCCACGGTGTCATCCGGTTCACGCTGCGGGTTGGTGCGTACGACTGGGCATTCGTCCCCACGACCACCGACTTCGAGGATCGCGGGACGGCGAACTGCCATTGACCGACGGCGTCAGCCCTCGGCTGTCTCGCGCGATGCACGCTCTAACGCTGGGGCCGACGCGTTCCAGAGGAGGCGGTCCTGGTCCGCGGTCAGCTCATGGTTGATGCTGAAGTTCCCGAGGTCGAAGAACGGGGATCCCACCCAATGGCCCTGCATTCGCGCCGATGGCCGGGCGCGGAGATCAGTCGATGCCGAAGGCCGGCGGATACCGCATCGTCCCGCGCAGGGCGGGTGTCCAGCCCGGGAGCCGCCGCGCCATCCAGTGCTCATCGGCCCAGTCCGCCTGGGGCACGATCCCGAGATCCCGCGCGGATTCGAACCCGAAACGCGGGTAGTACGTCGCATGGCCAAGGAGCACGATGATCGGCCAGCCGAGGTCGGTGGCTCGGGCGATCGACGCATCGATGAGTGCGCTGCCGATCCCTTCCCCCTGCCGCGCCGGCGCCACGGACACCGGGCCGAGGCCCAGGATCCCGCGTCGTCGCCCGTCGTCGCCGGTCAGCTCGCCGATGCTGGTCACGCATTGGCCCACGACCGAGCCGTCGGCATCGACGGCGACGAGGGCGAGTTCGGGGATCCAGGCATCGCTCGTCCGCAGTGCGTGGACGATCCGGCCCTCGTCCTCGGACGGTGCGAACGCGGCGTCGATGACGGCGCGCACCGCCGCTGCGTCGTCGGGGCGCTCCTCGCGGATCGTGACCGCGGCTCGACCGGCGGTCATCGGCGTCAGCCGGCCGCGACCGCCTCGCGAAGGGCGTCCGGCAGCGGGCGGTGGACCGCCACCGGGCGGATGTAGGCGGCGATCATCTCGCGCGAGCCGTTGACCCCGAGCTCGGTGAAGAGGAACGAGAACTTGCGCCGCTGCGCCGCCAGGATCTCGTCCTTGGTGTCGAGGTCCCAGAGCTGGCGCTTGAACGGCCCGATCGCCTTCTTGCGCGTCGTGTACACGAACTGCTGGTCGGTCTGGTCGGGCTTGCGCTCGTCGGCGGTATTGGCGAAGCACCACGCCTCGATCTCGCGATGCAGCGATTCGGGGAACGCAGGGTGCTCGTACAGGGCGTTCTGGAAGCCGGTCGCCAGGTGGATCTCCGCGGTCTCGACCGCCGGGAACCGATGGAACAGCTCGTCCGGCAGCGTCGACGCGCCGTGCTGGACCGCCCCGGCCGCGCCGTACGAGCGGGCCACCTCGCCGAGCTCGCGGAGGACGTCGAAGTCGAGCTTCACCTCGGCGACGCCGCCACCGGGCAGCGGGACACCGCCGTGGCTCGTACCGGTCTGGACGCTCACCTTGCTCACGCCGGGCTCGCCCGACGCACGGCATCGAGCTCGCGGCGGTAGCCGTCGAGGTACGCGCGGAGCTCCTCGACCGTCGAGTTCTGGGTCCCGACCTCGCCGATCTCGCCGCCGACGCTGATCGTCACCCCGTCCGTCTCGAGCGTGCGGATCAACGCGGTCAGCTCGGCGGCGCGGACGTAGTTCTCGCGCTGCTGCTCGTCGACGGTCGGCTTGTCGAGGTCGACGAGCGTCGACGAATCGATGTCGATGTTGCGGTAGCCGGCGTCGACGGCCAGCCGGCACGCGCGGCGGATCTCCTCGGTCATCGCCTCGGGGTCGGCGGCGTACTTCTTGGCGTTGAACTGGTAGTGGTCGCCCTGGATGAAGACCGGGGCACGCCAGCCGGCGGCGATCGCGCCCGCGAGGACGGACGTGGAGAAGTCGATCGGTCGCTGGTACGTGTAGGTCTGTTCGCTCCGGGCGATCTCCAGGATCACCGCGCCGACGTCGGCGCTCATGGCCGCCTCGAACACGGTCCGTGCCATGTCGAAGGTCTGGGCCCGCAGGTTGATCGCGGGCACGGTGAACCCGTTCACCTCGCCCCGTCCGCGCGCCGTGTAGAGCTCCTGGATGCTCGCCGAGAGCGCCCCGAGCGCCTGGCTCCCCTCCCAGACGATCCATTGGGCGGCAGCCGTCGTGGCCTCGTCCGTCGAGAACGCCGCTGTCCAGGCCAGGTCGCGGACCGCGTCGGCTCGGAAGGCCGCGTCGTCATCGATGACGAGTCGGTCGGCCTCGAGATGCGCCGACCCGCGGATGGTCGAGAGGAGGTCGGCGGGTGAGGTCGCGACGTGGGGCATCGGCTGGCACTCCTGGGTCGAGGTGGCTCGCTCGCCCATGGTAACGGTGCCGCGCGCTCAGTCGGAGTCGTACCAGGCTTACAGCGTCCGTCCGAACTGGATCCCGACCGGCTCGTACGTGCGTGGGCTGAGCTGCAACAGGAGTCGGCCGTCCTCTCAGCTCGGGATCGTCGGCTTCATCACCATGAGGAAGATGATCGCGACCAGCAGGATGCCCAGCATCATGCCGCCACGCTGGATCTTCGCGACGAGCGCCATGAGCTCCGGCGGCGGGCCGCTCGCGCCCGGCGGGGGCGGCGCCGACGACAGCTCGATGACCCGCTCGACGTACTTGCGCTGGACGAAGAACGAGTAGCCGTACGCGATGATGTAGAGCGTGATCGCCAGGAGCAGCCACCAGTTGGCCTGCTCGATCGGGTTGATGCCGCGAACGGCCATCATCAGCGCGCCCGTGATCGGCAGCGTGAGCCCGATCGGGTAGACGAGGCGCGAGGAGATCGTCTCCGACACCCGCGTCGCGAAGTTGGCGTGCTGCGGCTCCGCCCCGCCGGCAGCGCCGATGATCGCGAAGGCGAAGGTCGGCCCGAATGCCACGATCGCGCCGAGTACGTGCAGAAACAGCAGCCACGGGAACAGCCACGCGAAGTCCATCGCCACCCTCCTCGACGCCAGTCTGGGGCTGGTGCGTCGCGAGGAGGATAGTCGGTCGCGACGGCCCGCAGCGACCGCCTACGACACCCGCTTCGAGCGGCGGCCGACGAAGTCGACGAGGACGTATTCCCCGAGCCGCTCGGGGGTCGCGTAGAAGGCACGTCCGCGGTTGAGCCTGGTCATGTGCGCGACGAATTCGGCCAGCGAGCGCGACCGTTCGAGCATGAACGTGTTGATCGTGATGCCCTCCTTCGTGCAGCGCTGCACCTCGCGGAGGGTCTCGCTGATCGTGCGGCGGGTCGGCGGATAGCTGAACTCGACCTGGCCGCCCTCGAAATGCGCGGTCGGCTCGCCGTCGGTGATGACCACGATCTCGCGGTTGGCGGCCGCCTGCCGCGCAAGGATCCGCCGCGCGAGCAGGAGGCCGTGCTGCAGGTTCGTGCCGTATTCGTAGCCGTGCCACGTCAGCTCGGCCAGGGCGCCGGGCCGGATCTCGCGGGCGTAGTAGGCGAACCCGATCACGGACAGGTGGTCGCGCGGGTACTGCGTCCGGATGAGCGTGTCGAGCGCGACCGCGACCTTCTTGGCCGCGAGGAAGCAGCCGCGCAGCAGCATGGACCGGCTCATGTCGACGAGCAGCACCGTTGCCGTGCGGGTCATCTGCTCCGTGCGGAAGACCTCGAAATCGTCGGGGGACAGGTGGATCGCCGGATCCCCGCGGGCGATCCGGGCCGACGGCGCATTCTCCTCGCGAGCGAGCGCGTTGGTGAGCGTCGTCCGGAGATCGAGGTGGAACGGATCGCCGAACTCGTACGCCTTGGTCGTCTCCTCGCGCTCCCCGCCGCGTCCACCGCGATCAACGCGATGACCCTCCGAAGGCGTCCCGCTGGAGCCGCGCGAACAGGTCGTCGAGGACCTTCTGGCCGATCCGCCGGCTGCCGCGTGGCGTGAGCTCGAGCCGCTCGCCATCGCGGGTCAGGTAGCCGGCCTCCTCGAGCCGGCGGGCCAGGTCGTCGAGCGCATCGAGATCGCGCACCGCGTCGGCGCCGAGCAGGTCGCGCACCTCGTCGCGGTCGATCGCGTCGAGGTCCTCCGGCGCTTCGACGTCGCCGAGCGCGTCCTCCAGTCGCTCCATCGCCTGGAGACGAGCGATCTGGGCGAGCGCGCCATCGAGCGACAGCGGCTCGTCGCCGCTGAACCGCACGCGATCGCCGAGGCCGCCCGGCAGGACCTGGTCGAGGTTGGCGGCGAGCTGCGCCAGGTCGATCAGCAGGCGATCGTCGCGCAGGAGCGCCTCCATCATCGATTCGAGCTCGGCCCGCTGCTCCGGGCGCAGCGAGCGCATGAGCGACTGCATCGCGGCCATCCGGTCGGCCAGCTGCTCGATGATGTCGTCGAGCGTCTGCGCACCCGGGAAGAACCGCCCGTGACGGGCGAGGAACTCGGACACGTCGGGCTCGTGGCCGGCCATCCGCTGGCGGAGCAGGTCGTTGAGGTCGCGCACCATCTCGCGGTTCGCGGCGAGGTCCTCGGGTGTCACGGACCGGATCGCGTCGCTCATCCCGCTGACGAACTGATCCAGCACCTGCCGGCCGAGCCGCTCCACCAGCGCCTCGAACCGCCCGCGTGCGTCCGGTTCGAGGAAGTCGTACTCGCGCAGATCGCGGATCCGGTCGCCCACGTCGCGCGGCAGGGCATCGAGCCGATCGAGCCGCTTTGCGGCGATGTCGCGCAGCGCGCGTTGCGTCGCGGGATCCGGCGCATCGGGACCGGCGGTCTCGTCTCCGGATCGCTCGAGGCGTTGTTCCACGCCGGCCCGCTCCTCGGCGACGATCTCGTCGAGCTCGCGGCGGATGTCGCCGAGGACATCGCCCAGCTCGAACCGCTCGCGCAGCTCTTCCCGGCGGCGGACGAGCCGATCCATCAGGTCCTGGAGGCCGGCGAGATCCGGGCGTGTCGGATCGCCGCTCCGCCAGCCACGCTCCATGAGCCGTCGGAGTGCCTCGGCCAGGTCGCCTTCGGCCATGACGTCGTCCGACAGCGCCGCCAGGATCTCGTCGGCATCGAGGTCTGGGATGTGCTGGCTGCCGTCCCACCGCGAGTACCGCGCCTCGCGGGCCGGGGTCACGAGGTCCGCGACGGGATCGGCGGGGTCCCCGCCCTGTGGTGCGTCCCGTCCGGGGCGGTCGTCCGGCCGTTGGCGCGCGGCGCGTCGTCCCGGGCTTCCGGCGCGATCGCCGGATCCACCGCCGAGGTCCCGCGGGTCGGGCGTGTACCAGGTCACGCCGCGACGCTCATGCCGGCGGCGCGCGTCATCGGTGGTAGACGGTCCGGCCGGCGACGCGCTCCTTGTTGAGGCGACGGCCGAGATGCAGACCCTCGAGCAGGAACTCGACCGCCGAGGCGACGACGGCCGGCTCCGCGGCGCCATCGGTGACGTCGTAGGTGCCGAGGTCGCGCACCGCATCCTCGAGACCGGGGACCTCGCGTGCCCACGCGACGTAATCGCGTGACGGTGTCAGGTCGCCGGTCTCGACGACGAACCCCTCGTCGAAGGCGTCGATCACCTCCTCGAGATCGTCGAGCGTGACGCGCCGCGTGAACGTCGCGTAGAGGGCCTTCGTGATGAGCCGCTCGACGATGCGCTCCTCGGGCGCGTCGTCGCCGACCGACTCGAGCTCGACCTTGCCCGCCGTCGACGCGATGACCGCGCCGAGATCGGAGACCCGCGGCGCGGCCAGCGGCTCTTCGAGCCGGATGGCCCGCTTGAGGGCCGCGGCCTCGAGGACCTCCATGTTGGCCACCGACACGCGGACCGAGACGCCCGACCGCTGGCTGATCTCCGGGGAGCGGCGGGCCAGCTGCGTCAGCTCGGCCACGAGCTCTTCCATGAAGCCGGGCACCACGACCGGCGGCACCGATCCGCGGACCGGGAAGCGCTGCTTCTCCTGGCTCACGATCCGCAGCTCATCGGCCAGCGTGCGCGGGTAATGGGTCCGGATCTGCGATCCGAGGCGGTCCTTGAGGGGCGTGATGATCCGGCCCCGCGAGGTGTAGTCCTCCGGGTTCGCCGACGCGACGACGTACAGGTCGAGCGGCAGCCGGATCGTGAAGCCGCGGATCTGGACGTCGCGCTCCTCGAGCACGTTCAGCAGCCCGACCTGGATCCGCTCGGCGAGGTCCGGGAGCTCGTTGATCGCGACGATGCCGCGGTTCGCGCGAGGGATCAGGCCGTAGTGGAGCGTCAGCTCGTCCGACAGGTAGCGGCCCTCGGCGACCTTGATCGGGTCCACCTCGCCGATGAGGTCGGCGATGGTGATGTCGGGCGTCGCGAGCTTCTCGGCGTACCGGCGGTCCCGCGGCAGCCAATCGATCGCCGCGCCGTCGCCGTCGCGCTCGACGATCGCCCGTGCGGCGGGGCTCACCGGCGCGTAGGGATCGTCGTTGAGCTCGCCGCCCCGGACCACCGGGAGCCACTCGTCCAGCAGTCCGACCAGCAGCCGGGCCATCCGCGTCTTGGCCTGGCCCCGCTCGCCCAGGAAGACGAGGTCGTGCCCGGCCAGGATCGCGTTCTCGATCGCCGGCAGCACGGTGTCGTCGTAGCCGATGACGGTCGGCAGCACGTCCTGCCCCGTGGCCAGCCGATCCATGAGGTTGGCGCGCAGCTCCTCCTTGACCGTCCTCGACTCCCAGCCGGAGGCGCGCAGGGCGGCGATGGTGGCGGCAGGCGGCGGGGTCGGCATGCGGGGCCTCAGTTCGACAGCGGAGTGGTCTCGGTGGTGGTCGTCGTCGTTGGATCGGCGATGTCGAGCGGTCGGTAGCGGCGCAGGGCAGCGCGGGCCGCGTCCGGCTCCACCGTCCCGGCCGCGACGAGGCCCTCGAGGTAGTCGCGGCGTCGGTCGACCTCGAGCTCGAAGTCGCCGGAGCGACGCCCGACCCGCATCGCGAGCTCCGGCGTGACGCCCCACCCGAACTGCTCGAATCGATCGGTCGCCGCATCCCAGGTCGCGAGGACCGCCGGCCCGAGACGCTGCGTGTGGCCGTGCTCGTCGCGCGCGGTCGGGCGGACGTAGTGGGCCGCGACGACGCGCCGTCGGCCGTCACGAACGAGGCGCAGGATCAGCACGATGCCAAGGCGCGACAGCTCGTCGTCGTCGGACCCGACGGGCGGCCGGCGCAGCGCATCGAAGACCTCGTCGAGCAAATCGGCATGGATCGTGGCGGCCAGCCCGTAGCCGATGGTCGCGGCCCGGACGGCAAGGCGCGCCTCGGCGCCCCAGGTGTACGACGGCAGGTGGTCCGACAGCTCCGGGATGAGCAGGACGGTCGTGTCCGGTCGGACCGGGGGCGTGGCCGGCGCCGCCGGGGGGGGCCCGGTCCGATGCCAGCCGAGCTCCGTCGCCTGCGGCAGCCAATCGAACGTCTCGGTCGCGCCCTCGAGCTCGATCAGGCGCACGTCGTCGGGCAGGAAGTCGAGCAGGGCGCCGAGCAGCGTCGACTTGCCGGCCCCCCGCCCCTCGGCCGCCACGACGACCGGGACGCGACCCTCGATCAGCAGCCACAGCGTCGCCGCGAGCTCGGCATCGAGCGTGCCGGCCTGGATCAGCTCCACGATGGAACGTGCGACCGGCGGGACGTGGCGGACGGCCCACCGGCCCCGCGCGGGCGAGGCGTCGGCCAAGGAGGACTCCGAATCTGTGCTGCGGTTCCGGCTCGGGAGGCCAGCGTAGGGCCGCTCCCCGGGAGCGTCAAACGGGCCTTCCGCGCGATGGATCGGTCGACTCGAGTGCTCGTGGAAACCTGCCATCGGCTGTCCGGATGGGTCGGCTAGCATCGTCCGATGCGGCTCGACATCCAACCGCTGACCCCGGATCGGCTGCCCGACCTCGCGACCCTCTTCGAGCAGGGCGGGGATCCCAAGTGGTGCTGGTGCGCCTACTTTCGCGTCCGCTCGATCGACTTCTCGAACGTGAGCAAGACGAGGCACCGGTCGATCCTGGAGACCGCGGTCGAGGACAACGCCGCCGAGGGCCGCGCACCCGGTCTCGTGGCCTACGACGACGGCGTGGCCGTGGGCTGGATCAGCATCGGGCCACGTGACGACTACGAACGCCTCGTGCATTCGAGGATCCTGGCGCCGGTGGATGACAAACCGGTCTGGTCGATCGTCTGTTTCGTCGTGGGCCGGCAGTCGCGCGGCCAGGGTGTCGCACGCGAGCTCCTCGACGCCGGGGTCGCCTATGCGCGGGACCATGGCGCGACGATGCTCGAGGCGTATCCGACGGACATCCCGGAGGGCAAGCGCGTCCCATCGGCGGACGTGTATCGGGGCACGTTGGCGATGTTCGAGCGGGCGGGGTTCGAGCTGGTCGCTCGGCGCCCGGTCCCCGGCGGCGCCAAGGACCGCCCGATCGTCCGACGGCCGCTCCGCACCCAGCAGACGCGCGGCAAGCCGACCATGACCGGCCGCGCGCGATCGACCGTGATGGCCGTTGCGTGGCGGCGGTTTGCTCGGCTGCGCGATAACGGGGCCGAGGCGGTCCGTCGCAGTGCCGGACATCGCTACGTCATCTGTCGCGTCGCCGTACCGTCGTCCGTCCCGGTTGACACGGGCCCGACGCGGCCCGTAGACTGCCCACCGGCGTGGCAGGTCGCCCGCCCTCGTCTAGCTCATCAGGAGGCGTTCTCCGAATGACGATGCGACCGATCCTCCGGTTCACCACGGCGCCCACCGGCGTCGCGGATGACGGGAGATCTGTGCCCATCTCGAGCTAGCCGCAGGCGGCAGGACCGCCTTCCGGACAGACGACGAGCCGTGGGCCAGATCGGGCCCCCGGCTTTTTTGATGTCCTTGTCCGCCCTCCAGGGCGATCAGAACGGACACCACGAGCCGCGAGGCCACCCCGACGAAACGAGTCGGAGGCCCGCGGCTCGCGCCGTTCTCCGACGGAACACCTCCCACCTCGACCCTGGAGTCACCAGTGACCGCCACCCTGACCAACCAACTGAAGACGACGACACCGGTCGCTCGGTGCGACCACGTCGACGGCGACGTCGGCGGTCCCTGCGCTTCTCATCGACGGCGTGAGCAAACACTTCGTCGTCGGGCGGAAGCGCAAGCCCGTGACCGCGATCGACGACGTGTCGATGCGGCTCGAGCGTGGCGACATCCACGGGATCCTCGGCGCCAACGGCTCCGGCAAGTCGACGCTGATCCGCCTCATCTGCGGGCTCCTGACCCTCGACGAGGGTCGGGTCGAGGTCTTCGGCCACGACATCGAGCGCGAGGAGATGGCGGTCAAGCGATTGATCAACCGGGTCAGCGTCGACGCCGCCTTCTTCAAGAAGCTCAGCCCGATGGAGAACCTGCTCTTCGCCGCCCGGCTGTACGGGCTCGATGGGGCGAGCGCCAAGCGCAGCGCCCTCTCGATCCTGGCCCGCCTCGGCATCAGCGAGAAGCGGGTCGGCCGGCCGGTGGAGCAGATGAGCCGAGGGATGCAGCAGAAGGTCGCGATCGCGCGGGCGCTGCTGACCAGCCCGACGCTCCTCCTCCTGGACGAGCCGACGACCGGGCTCGACCCACGCAGCAAGTTGGATGTACAGACCTTCATCGAGGAGATCAACAAGACGCATGACGCGACGATCGTCCTGACGACGCATGACCTGGCCGAGGCGGAACGCCTGTGCGCCCGGATCACGGTCCTCAACGACGGTCGAACCATCGCCGAAGGCACCTCGGACGAACTCAAAGCCCAGACCGCCGCCCGGCTCGGCCGGGAGGCGACCCTCGAAGACGTCTTCATGACGTACACCGGCCGTTCGCTCGACGACGACGTCGAAGAGGACGAGACCGAGATCGATGACTGAAAGGAGGTGATGACAGACATGTTCCAGGCCATGGAAGTGCAGGCCCAGCTTGCGCAGGACCGGATCGAGCGCGAGATCGCGATCGCCACGTTGCTGCGTCGGGTCGGTGAACCTGCCCCGTCCATCCGCCAGGTCGTCGGCCGCCGGATCATCCGGATCGGCGCGCGACTCGCGGCGGAACCCTCACTCGAGTCGGCTCGGTCCCGCTAGGGGCCGAGTCGACTCCCCGCCAAGGAGACACTCCGGTGACCATCGTCGCCCATGAGCTGAAGGCCTCGTACGCCTTCATCGAGCGCAACTTCAACCTGACACGCCGCTACTGGGGCTGGGAACTCGCATTCCTGGTCTATTCCGTCGCGGGCGCGCTCTCGATCACGCTCATCGGTGCAGACCAGGGCAGCGAGACGCTGCTGCTGAGCTTGATGATCGGGGCGATCTTCTGGAACTACCTGTCGGTCGTGTTCAGCTGGATCGCCGAGACGATCTCGGTGGAACGCTGGGAGGGCACCCTCGAGTACACGTTCATGGCGCCCGTCCGGCGCTGGTCGCAGCTGCTCGGTTCGGTCACCTACGCGATGCTCTACGGGCTCATCCACACCGCGGTGATCTTCGTCGCGCTGGTGCTGTTCTTCCCGCAGCTCGACCTCTCGCACGCGAACGCGGGCACGGCCGCGGCCTTCATGCTGCTCGGCTCGTTCAGCTTCGTCGGGATCGGGATGATCGCGGCGATCCTGCCGCTGCTGTACGTGGAGCGCGGGGCGCAGATGACGTTCGTCCTGCAGTCGTGCCTGCTGCTCGTCAGCGGCGTGTATTACTCGGTCGAGATCCTGCCCGAGTGGATGCAGGTGTTGTCGCGCCTGTCGCCGGCGACGTACGTCCTCGAGGGCGTGCGCGCCGGGCTCATCAACGGCACGCCGCTCAGCGAGCTGCTCCATCTCGTCTGGCCCCTGTTGATCATGGGCACGCTGCTCATCCCGTTCGGGCTGTGGGCGTTCGGCCGCGCGGAGCGCTACGCCAAGCGCACCGGCAAGCTCAAGCGGGTCGGGTGATCCGATGACCGAGCCAACGCCGATCCCGGCCATCGAGGCCGCCGAGCTCGGCTGGGATGCCGGGTGGGCCACCGCCTTCGCGCCGTTCGCGGCCGGTGGGCGGCGGCCCGCCCGGGTCATCGCCGTGCACAAGGAGACCTCGATCGTCCGCGACGGCGAGGGCGTCGATCGCTCGGCCGGCGTGTCCGGTCGGTTCCGCTACGACGCCGTCGCAACCTCCGACTTTCCGGCCGTCGGGGACTGGGTGGCGCTCGAACCCACCCGGTCCTCGAGCGGTCCCGCACGCGGGCCGAGGCCGGCGAGGCGCGTGACGCGGACGACGGCGCCGGACACGGGACCGACGAGCAGGTCGTCATCGCCGCCGTGCTGCCTCGCCGGTCCGCATTCCGGCGCAGCGCCGCGGATGCGAGCCGGCGGTCGACCGGCCTCCTGACCGACGAACAGATCATCGCCGCCAACATCGACGTGGCCTTCCTCGTCGCCGGGCTCGACAACGACTTCAACCTGCGCCGCCTCGAGCGCTATCTCGCGGTCGCGTGGGCAAGCGGCGTGACCCCGGTCATCGTCCTGAACAAGGCGGACATCGCGACGGACCCGGAGGGCCGCCGTGTCGCGGTCGAGGCCATCGCGCCGGGCGTCCCCATCGTGGTCCTGTCCGCCCTGACCGGCGACCACGTCGCCGATCTCGCGCCCTTCCTGGGTCGTGGCACGACCGCGGCCGTGCTGGGCTCGTCGGGCGTCGGCAAGTCCACGCTCGTGAACACCCTGCTCGGCGAGGAACGGCAGGCCACGGCCGCGGTTCGCGGCAATGACTCGCGCGGGCGGCACACGACGACCCATCGCGAGCTGTTCGGGCTGCCCGGCGGCGCCCTGCTCGTCGACACGCCCGGGATCCGCTCGCTCGAGGTCGCCGGAGCGGACGAAGGGGTCGAGGCCGCGTTCGACGACATCGCGGACCTCGCGGCGACATGCCGCTTCAGCGACTGTCGCCACGACGGCGAGCCCGGATGCGCGATCCGGGCGGCACTCGACGCCGGCACGCTCAGCCCGGATCGCCTCGCGAGCCACCAGAAGCTGGAACGCGAGCTGGCCCACGCCGAGCGGAAGGTCGATTACCGCGCTCGAGCGGAGGCCGCCCGGCAGTGGCGACTGATCCACAAGAGCGTGGAGCGGCACATGGACCAGAAATACGGACGCGAGCGGTGAGACCGATCGCACGAAGCGGATCCCTGATCGAGCGACCGCCGTTCGACGCGACACCTTCGGAGATCACACCATGACCACGATGACCGACGACACCTGGCTCCACATCGCCGACGCCCCCGCGATCGATGGGCTGCGCTTCCGCCGTCCGCGGGGCGACGAGGCCGACTACGCGGCGATGGCCGAGATGATCGTCGCGGCCAACCGCCACGACGACATCCCATGGATCCCGACCGCCAAGAACCTTCGCGACGACATCGAGGGCTCGGGCGGGACGGATCCGGCGACCGACGTTGTGATCGTCGAGCTCGACGGCCGCATGGTCGCGTCCGCCGAAGTGGAGCGGGTGATGCGCGACGGCATCGCCGTCTACAGCCTCGACGGTCACGTCCGCCCCGAGCTGCGCCGGCGCGGGATCGGGCGGGCGCTGCTGCGCGAGAACATCCGTCGCGCCAAGGAACGGGCTTCGACCGAGCCGCCCGGCCAGCAGCACGAGATCCGCTCGTTCGTCGAGGCGAGCCAGGCCGGGCACGTCGCCCTCATGGCCGAGCACGGGTTCGAAGAGATCCGCTGGTTCTTCCTCATGCTCCGGCCGTCCCTCGAGGACGTGCCCGACGCGCCGTTGCCCGACGGCCTCGAGATCCGCCCGGTCGACGCCCGACCAGCTCCGGGCCATCGTCGCTGCCGAGACCGAGGCCTTTCGCGACCACTGGAGCAGCCGCGACATGGGTGAGGAGGAATTCCAGCTCATGCTTCGGCGCGCGGAGCTCGATACGTCCCTGTGGGTCGTCGCCTGGGACGGGGACGAGATCGCGGGGGTCGTCCAGAACTGGATCTGGCCCGAGGAGAACGAGCAGCTCGGCGTCGCCCGTGGCTGGCTCGAGCACATCAGCGTCCGGCGACCGTGGCGCCGCAAGGGCGTCGGCCGGGCCATCACGGCCGCCTCGCTCCGGCGTCTTGCGGCGGTCGGGATGACCGACGCGATGCTCGGCGTCGACGCCGACAACGCGACCGGTGCCCTGTCGCTGTACGAGGGCCTCGGGTTCGTGGTCCACCAGCGCTCGTCGGCGTTCCGACTCGCCGCCACCGACTGAATCGGCGGGTTCGACGACCCGTGGCATCATGGACCGGATCGCGCGGAGGATCCGGTCATGAAGTCCTACCTGATCGTGGCCAACCAGACGCTGACGAGCCAGTCACTGGCCGACGAGATCACCGCCCGACTGGCCGATGGGCCGCTGCGGGCGCATGTCGTGGTCCCGCTCAGCCCGGTGGGTGGTCGTCTCACCTGGGACGAGGACGAGTCCCGGACCGTGGCGCAGGACCGGCTCGACGACGTCGTCAAGCGCCTGCGTGACATGGGCGCCGAGGCGGACGGCGAGGTCGGCGATCGCGACCCGGTCATGGCCGTCCGCGACGCGCTGCGTGGGCGCGAGGTCGACGAGATCATCGTCTCGACGCTGCCAAAAGGCCTGTCGCGCTGGCTCGGCGAGGACGTCCCGAGCCGCTTGCGGAATTTGGTCGCGGTGCCGGTGACGGTGGTGACCCAGCCGACGGGCTGACCAGGCGGACCTGGCGGGCCGCGTGGCCCGGCGGCGCGTCCGTCGAACGCGACGCCGCGTCAGGCGAACAGCCGACCGCCGTCGCGGACGAGCTCCATCCACGCCCGCTCACGCCCGATCGTCGTCGCCTCCCCGTGCCCCGGGAAGACGCCGATGGGATCCTCCATGCCCGTCAGCCGTGCGAGGGAGGCGACCATCGCGTCGGGATCGCCACCGGGCAGGTCGACCCGGCCCCAGCCGCCGGCGAACAGGGTGTCGCCGCTGAACAGCAGGCCGTCGTCGGGAGCGAACAGGCAGACCGACCCCTCCGTGTGGCCGGGCGTGTGCAGGACCCGCAGCCGGATCTCGCCGAACCGGATCTCGCCACCCTCGGCAAGATCGACCGCCGGGACCGACGGCACGATCTCGAACGGGACGTAGCCGGGCTGCGGCGGATCGGTCAGCCGGTCGCGGTCCAGCGGATGGACCGCGATCTCGGCACCGGTGTGGGCGGCCACCGGCGGCGTTGTCACCGATGTGATCCCAGTGCCCGTGGGTCGAGACGATCAGCTTGAGCGTCCAGTCACGCGCGGCCAGCTCGTCGGCGATCCAGGCGAGGCTCGGGGTCGCGGTGTCGATCGCGATCGCCTCGCGCGTCCGCGGGTCGGCGAGGACGTGGACGTTGGTCGCGATCGGTCCGACGACGCGTGCAGGCGCTCCACGGCGCTCGCAGTCGCGACGGCTCGGCCTAGCTCGTCGCGGTTCCTCGAGCTTGGTCTTCATGCAGTCGAAGGTCTGGCCGATCATCTTGTTGGCCGTCCCCTCGATGAGTCGCGCGCCGACGCTGGCGAGCGTGCCCGCGATGTTGACGTCCGCCTCCCAGTCCATGACCGTGCCGCCGTTCGCGCCGTCGGAGAGGCGCATCTGGGCGGTGGCGTCGACGGCACTGCCGGGCGCCTGGCCGTGGGCCTTGATGGTCGCGGCATCGGGTGCGGTCATCTCGGCGAACTCCATGTTGACGATGAAGCGGGCGTTGATGAACCCGACGCCGACCTTGGCCGCGGCCTTGAAGTGCGTGTCGTCGATGACCTCGATCGTCTCGACGCCCGGGCCGCACTGGCCGACCTGGTTCGGGTCGATGACGAATGCCCAGACCCGGTCGCGGGGAGCGGCGATCTCGACGGTGCCTTCGAAATCGCATGCGGGCCTCCAGGGGCGTGGGCCGGGTTCGGGCCGGTCGGTCGGACCGATCGGATCAGGGTCAGTCGGGCAAGGATACCGAGGATGGCGGCTCCATCGATGCCGTCCCGGGTGCGGCGAGGAACGCCGCCGGCTCCTTGATGAACCGGGTGCGACAGCCGATCGAGCAGAACGCGTAGACGACGCCGTCGTGCGTCGCGAGGTGGCGGGCGTGCGCCCGCTCGACCGTCATCCCGCAGACCGGGTCGTCGAGCACGATGTCATCGATGACGGGCTCCAGGGTGATCGACGCCGGCAGCCCGCCCGCGACCGTCGCGGGACCGGGAGATGCCACGAAATCGGCACGGCCGCGGCGGACCTGCACGAGCTCGGCCAGGATCGACAGGGCGACCTCCTCCGCGGTCTCGGCACCGAGATCGAGACCCGCGGGTGCGCGGAGGGCGGCGATCCGCTCGTCGCCGATCGTCGTCTCCTCGCGCAGCCAGTCACGGACCACCGCGGCACGCGTCGGCGACGCGACCAGTCCGACGTAGGCCGCATCACGGGTGAGCGCGAGCCCGACCGCCTCCTCGTCCCAGATCCCCTGGCTCGCCACGACGACGTACGGCGAGGCATCGGGGTCCAGCCCGCGGATGTCGGTCGAGGCGTGGACCCGAGCCGTCGGAAAGGCGTCGGGCTCGGCGACCGGGTCGATGAGCGTCACGCGCCAGCCGGCAGCCGCACCGAGGCTGGCGAGCGCCCCCGCGATCGGCGTCGTCCCGACGATCCACAGGAGCGGAGGCGCGAGGTGCGGTTCCACGTAGATCTCCAGTGTGCCTCCCGAGTGGCAGGTCATGACGAGCTCGATGACCCCGTCAACCTCGGGCGGATGGCGTCGCGGAGCTCGCCTCCGACCTCGGTGGGCTCTTCGTCCAATCGACGTTCCCGAAGTACACGACCACCGTCGCGCGACAGGCGAAGCAGTCGTGGCTGACCGTCGGCGAGCGCCCGAAGCGCCTCGCGGACCACGACGGGCTGGGCACAGCTGCCGCCGACCCAGCCCTCGATCGTGCCGTCCGGATGGACGATCCCGCTCGCCCCGGGACGGGCCGACGTCGGTTTGCGCACGGCCACGACCGTGGCCATGACGAACGGACGGCCGGCCGCCTCGAGGTCAGCGGCGCGGGCGAACGTCGAGTCCGTCAGGAGATTCCCTTCTCGTGGAGGATGGCCCAGACCTTCTGGGGCGTCATCGGGATGTCGATGTTGCGGACACCGAGGTGCCACAGCGCATCGACCACGGCGTTGGCGATGGCCGGCGGTGCGCCGACGGTGGCCGACTCCCCTACCCCCTTGGCGCCGATCGGATGGTGCGGCGACGGCGTGACGGTCTTGGCGACTTCCCAGGCCGGGACCTCGACGGCCGTCGGGACGAGATAGTCCATGAACGTCCCGGCCATGTTGTTGCCGAGCTCGTCGTAGGTGATCTCCTCGTACAGCGCCGGGGCGAGACCCATCGTCAGGCCGCCGTGGATCTGCCCGTCGACGATCATCGGGTTGATGATGTTGCCGCAATCGTCGACCGCGACGAAGCGGCGGATATGGACCTGGCCGGTGCCCTTGTCGATGTCGACGACGCAGATGTACGACCCGAACGGGAACGTCAGGTTCGGCGGATCGTAGTAGTCGACGGCCTCGAGGCCGGCCTCCATCCCGGCGGGATGGTTGGTGTAGGCGGCGAACGCGATCTCCTGGATCGTCTTGAACCGGTCGGGTGAGCCCTTGACGCTGAACTTGCCGGGCTCCCACTCGAGGTCGTCCTCGCGACGCCTCGAGGAGATGTGCCGCGAGCTTGCGCGCCTTGGCCTGGATCTTGCGGGCGGCGATCGCCGTGGCGGCTCCGGCCACCGGCGTGGAGCGCGACGCATACGTGCCGAGGCCGTAGGGCGCGGTGTCGGTGTCGCCGTATTCGATCTTGATGTCGCTCACCGGGAAGCCGAGCTCCTCGGCGATGATCTGGGCGAACGTCGTCTCGTGCCCCTGGCCCTGCGTCTGGACGCCGATCCGGGCGAGCACTTTGCCCGTCGGATGGACCCGGATCTCGCACGAATTGAACATCTTGATGCCCAGGATGTCGAAGTCGTGGCTCGGCCCGGCACCGACGATCTCGGTGAACGAGCTGATGCCGATGCCCATGAGCTCGCCGCGCTCGCGCTTCTCGAGCTGCTCCTTGCGCAACCCGGCGTAATCGATCATGTCCATGGCCTTCTGGAGCGCCGGGGCGTAGTCGCCCGAGTCGTACTCCCAGCCGGTGGGCGTCTTGTACGGGAACTGCTCCTTGCGGATGAAGTTCTCCATCCGCAGCTGGGCCGGGTCCTTGCCGATGTCGTGGGCAAGGATGTCGACCATCCGCTCGATGGCGTGGACGGCCTCGGTCACGCGGAACGAGCAGCGGTAGGCGACGCCACCGGGCGGCTTGTTGGTGTAGACGCCATCGACCTCGACGAACGCGTTGTCGAAGTCGTACGACCCGGTGATGACGTTGAACAGGCCGGCCGGGAACTTGGATGGGTCGGCAGCCGCGTCCGAATAGCCGTGGTCGGCGATCGTCTTGACCTTGAGGCTCGTGATCCGGCCTTCCTTGGTCGCCCCCATCTCGGCATGGATGTGGTAGTCGCGGGCGAACGAATTGGCCTGCAGGTTCTCCGAGCGGTCCTCGATCCACTTGACCGGCTTGCCGGTCAGGAACGAGGCAGCGACCGCGAGGACGTAGCCGGGATAGACCGGCACCTTGCCCCCGAAGCCACCGCCGATGTCGTGCGTCTTGACCCGGATGTTCTGCTCGTAGATCGGCAGGCCGGCGCCTCCGGCCACGAGGGCGAGCACCGTCCGGATGGCGTGCGGCGCCTGGCTGGTCATGTGCAGCGTGAGCTGTTGGCGGACCGGGTCCCAATCGGCGACGCAGCCGCACGTCTCGATCGACGCGACATGGATCCGGGGGATGTAGATGTCCTGCTTTACCGTCACCTCGGCGGACGCGAGGGCGGCATCGGCCTTGGCCCGGTCGCCGGATTCCCAGTGCCAGATCCGGTTGGTCTGCTTGTCCTCGCCGCGGTCCGGCCGGAGGACGAATGCGCCGTCCTCGAGCGCCTTGTGCGGGTCGGTGATGACCGGCAGTGGTTCGTAGTCGACGAGGACGGCGGCCACACCGTCGGCGGCGGCGTAGCGGGACGTGGCGATGACCGCCGCGACCTCCTGTGACTGGTACATCACGGTGTCCACGGGGAGCACCATCTGCATGTCACCCGCCAGCGTCGGCATCCAGTGGAGCTTGTAGCCCTCCAGATCCTTGCCCGTGACGACGGCGGCGACACCCGGGACCTTCAGCGCCTCCGTGGCGTCGATCGACTTGATCGTCGCGTGCGCGTACGGGCTGCGGACGATGTCCAGCCACAGCTGGCCGGGCAGGTTGACGTCGTCGATGTACTGCCCCGCGCCACGGATGAAGCGGGGATCCTCCTTGCGCTTGACGGAATGGCCCATGCCACCGATCTCGGGGCTGGTGCGGAGCTCGCGCTCGGTCTCGGTCGTCATCGTCGTCGCTCCCGCTCAGCCGGCCGCGGCCGGTTCGGCCGAGACATCCTGGCCATCGACCGTCGCGGCCGCCACCACCGGGGCCGATTTGCTCGCGCTGAGCTCACCGGCGGCCTGCTGGATGGCCTTCACGATGTTCACGTAGCCAGTGCAGCGGCACAGGTTGCCGCTGATCCCCTCGCGGATCTCGGCTTCGGTCGGGTCCGCGTTGTCCTTGAGCAGCCAGGCGGCCTGCATGATCATCCCGGGGTGCAGAAGCCGCACTGCAGGCCGTGCTGATCCCAGAACGCCTGCTGCAGCGGGTGGAGATTCGCGCCGTCGGCGATGCCCTCGATGGTCGTGACCGATCGCCCGTCGGCCTGGACGGCGAGCATCGTGCACGACTTCGCGCTCTCGCCATCGACGTGGATCGGTGCACGCGCCGCAATTGCTCGTGTCGCACCCGATGTGGGTGCCGGTCAACCCGAGGTCCTCGCGGAGGAAGTGGACGAGGAGGAGCCGCGGCTCGACGTCCGCCTCGTGCGCCTCCCCGTTGACGGTGACGGTGATGTGCGGTCGTCATCGTGAGCCATCCGCCTCCTACGACGTAGGCGAGAGCGCGTTCGGTGGCGCGGCGGAGGGCCCTGAGGGTCAGCTCCGCGGCCATCGCCCGCTTGTATTCGACCGGACCGCGAACGTCACCGAACGGGCGGCTCTGCGCTCCGGCAGCGGCACCGGCCGCGCGGAAGAGGTCATCCGACGGGGCGTTGCCGAGTAGGACGGCTTCGGCATCGGTCGCCGCGAACGGGGTTTCGGCGACCCCGGTGAGGCCGATCCCCGCGCGCTTGATGTGACCCGCATCGTCCAGCCACACGACGGCGGCGACACCGACGGTGGCGAAGTCACCCACCTTGCGCTCGAGCTTCTCATACGCGCCGGCGGATGCCCGCGGCCGGCGAACGATGCGTATCTCGGTCAGGACCTCCGTCGGCTCGATGGCGGTCTGGAACGTGTCGAGGAAGAAGTCACGGGACGCGATGTCGCGTTCGCCGGATCGACTGCGACAGATGATGGTCGCGTTGCCCGCGATGAGCGCCGCGGGCCAATCCGAGGCGGGGTCGGCATGGGCGACAGAGCCGCCGATCGTGCCCCAGTTGCGGACCTGCGGATCGCCGATCGTCGCCGTCACGTCGTGCAGGAGTGGGTATCGCTCGCGGATGACCTCCGCCTCGTGGATCTGCCGATGCGTGGCACGTGCCCCGATGCGCAGGTAGTCGTCCGTCTCGATGATGCCGTCGAGCCCGGCGACGTCGCGCAGGTCGACGAGCAAGGCCGGCTGCCCGAGTCGAAGCTTGATGAGCGGGATGAGGCTGTAGCCCCCGGACAGGAGCTTGGCCTCGCCTTCGCGATCCGCGAGGATCTGCAGCGTCTCGTCCAGGTCGCCCGGACGGACGTAATCGAACTGGGCGGGGATCATCGCGCTGCCTTCCTCCTCCCCGTTCGCGCGGGGACTGTCGGCCCGTCCGGCCCGGACGGGCGCAGAACTGGTGGCGACGGAGGCCGGCGGTCGGGGCACGGCGACGATACGTGGCGGGATCGCGGGGGTCGGGTTCGCGTGGACGCCGACCGAGGGTCAGGGTCGTGGGGTGTCTCGTGGTTGAGTATCCGCCCGGCCTCGTTCGCGCGTCAACGGGTTCGCTTCCGGGAGCGAATCGGTTTTGGGGCACCTGCTAGACCCGTGGCGCGGCCCGCGAACTCCGCCAGATGTCCACCCACGGAACGTAAGGCGCGATATCCAGCTGGATCGCGACCATTGCGGGGCGTACCGCACCGGCATCCATGCACGGATCGACTGGCCGGATCGCCGTCGAGGGACGATCCGGCCGTGAACCTGGCGCCTGATGATGCTGGCCGTGCGCTTCTGGCGGAGTCCCGCGCTCGAGGGACGGAGCCGCTCGTCCCGCGGGTCAAGCCACCGCGATCGGCTCCCCCGTCTCGAGGACCGTTTTGAGGCCCGACACGATGTACTCGATGCCACCGGTGAACCCGGCCGCCGTCTTGGACCCCGGCACGAATACCGACGTGACGACGAGCCGCGTCGGGGCGTCGTCGTCCTCCCCCGGTTCGATCTGCCAGGTCATGCGGACGGGCCCCTCGGCCTCGATCTCGGGCGACCAGCGCGGATGGAAGGACATCACGACCCGGCGACCCTCGTCGATCTCGAGGACCTCGCCATCGGCGGCAACCGTGCCGTCGGGGTAGTCGTACGCGATCGATGCACCGGGCTCCCAGGTCGAGCGCACGCGGGTGCCGAAGTAATAGCGCACCGTCTCGTCGCCGTCGGTGATCGCGCGCCAGATCCGCTCCGGCGATGCCTTGATGTACACGGAGTAGACGTGATCGACCGGTTCCATCGGAGCCTCCAGGTGTCGTTTCATGAAGGACATCGCGCCCACGACCGGTTCGCCGAACTTGGAGATCCAGCGATCGTGGACCTGGCGGATGGGCACCGGGTTGAGGAAATGGCGCTTCTCGCGGCCGACTTTCTGGGTCGTCACGAGCCCCGTCGTCTCCAGGAGGCCCAGGTGCTTCATGACCCCGAACCGCGTCATGTCCGGGAGTGCCGAGCAAAGCTCGCCGAGCGTCTGGCCATCGCGCTCGAAGAGCCGGTCGAGCAACACCCGACGACCGGGGTCGGCGAGTGCCCGAAAGACCGGGGCCATGTCATCCGTCACTGTCCGGATCTTATGTGACCATATGGTCACGTGTCAACGGACAATATTCCTTGACACCGTATCGAGCCGGCCGCCACGCTTTGGACCATGATCGATCCAGCGGGGTCGGGCCCTCCCCCGTCGACTACATGGCGGCGATCGAACGCGCCGACACCAAGGTGGCTGACGCTCATCGCGGCCGCCGGTATCCCCCTACGGGCGCGGTCACATCGAGCGGCACCGTCCGCCGCGTGATCGCTGCCTTCTTGCTTGGCGGGTTCCTGGTCTGGATCGCGCGCATCTTCAACGTCATCTGAGCGAATCGCCGAGCTTCAGCTCGATGTCGCGGCGATGTCCGTGGTAATGGTCGATCAGGACGAGCGCGATGGTGTCGGCGAGGACCTGCCCGCGAGCCCGAGGTGGCTTCGTCGGCATGGCCAGTTGGTCGTCGGTCAGGCTCGAGATGAGCGCTGCACCCTCCTCGCTGCGCCGGCGGATCAGATCCACCGCTTCCTGCACCGTCATCGCGGTCGTGAGTTCCCGCCGCTCGAGGACCGGCCGGCGCGACGACACCTTCTCGCCGATCGTCGATCGCACGATCCACTGGTGATACACCGTGGCCTCGGCCACGTGCTCGGCATCCTTGCCGACCGACCAGACGGACGCGCCAGGGATGTGCGTCCAGCGCTCGTGGTCGATCCGTTCGAGGACCGCGATCAGCGCCGACGCCGCGGCCCGGAGGTCCGCGACGAGCTTCGCGGCACGCGCCGAGCCTGCTGGCGTGGTCATCGGGGCATGACCAGGAGTCGACTGCTCACGGCGATCTAGTCGCGCCGCTGGAACGGTGTCGGGACGTCGTTGCGCGACGCCTGCTCCGCGATATCCGCGATCCGCTTCGACCGGGTCTCGGGGCGCTTGGCCTGGACGAGCCAGACCAGGATGGCCCGCCGGCGCGATCGACTGAAGGCAGTCCCAGTGGTCCCGCGCCGGCGGCGCAGCGTCCAGCGCGGCCGCGAGATCGTCCGGCACGACGAGGTTCTCGACATCGTCGAGCATCGTCCATGTCCCGTTCCGCTTCGCCTCCTCGATCGCGGCCAGACCGGCGGGCAGCATCAATCCGGCGGCGGTCAGCCGCTCGACCCGCTCCTTGTTCGACCGCGCCCAGCCGCTGTCCGGGCGCCGCGGCGAGAACCACTGGAGCGCACGGTCGTCGTCGAGCCGTCCCGCGACGGAATCGATCCAGCCGACGCACAACGCCTCCTCGACCGCCGCCTCGTAGGCGACGCTCGTCCGCCCCGACGGCCTGCGCCAGGAGACGAGATGTACGCCGCTCGAGCTCGCGTGGTTGGCGATCAGCCAGGCCCGCCATCCGGCCCGATCGAACGGCCCGACCATCGGGCGGCCATCGGGCGCGAGCGCGTCCTCGGCTGGGGCGGTCATGACCGCGCCGCAGCCTTCCCTGGCGCCCAGGTGACGATCCCGATCGGGAGCGACCGTTGGTCGCGCAACCCGACGGTGCCCTCGGCATCGACGACGAGGAGCTCGTCAAGCCCCGCCTGGAACCGGGCGTCGGCCGTGCCGCCTGGCTCGATCCAGAGTTGCCGGCGCAGGAATCCCTCGAGCTCGCCGCGCGAGGCGAAGCGGCGCGGCTCGCGCTCGAGTCGCTGCACCGCCGCCGTGCGCCCACGTGCGGCAAGGAGCTCCAGGAACTCCGGCAGAGCCGGCAGCGACACCCGCTCCTCGCCATGGACCGTCGGCCAGCACACGTCGGCGATCGATGACGGCTGACGCTCCATGAGCATCGCGACGCACAGCCGTCCGGCGGCGGCTTCCATCGCGTCGATGAAGGGGCCGATCGCCTCGATGTCATACCCGACATGGGCGATGAGCGCGACATCGGCCGCGTAGCGCGACGGATCGGGCGGCGGCCATCGCGTGGCGACGACCTCGACGTCGGTCACGCCGTGCTCCGCCTGCAGCTCCAGCAGTGCGTCGAGCATGCCCTCCGAGGCATCGATCGCGATGACGCGTCCGCCCGACGGGGCGAGTGCCAGGGCAAGCGGGAGGGCGTAGCGACCCGCGCCCGCACCGATGTCCAGCCACGTCTCGCCGGGCTGGATCAGCTCGAGCAACGCGTCCAGTGCCGGTTCGTCGGTCCGTGCCGGATCGGCCCGGAAGAGCCCGGTCACCGGGGCATAGAAGTCGGCCCCGTCGGGGACCTCGCGATACCGGTCGACCTGCTCGGCACTCGCCTGGACGCGCGCGGCCCAGGCCGTCTCCAGCAACGCGACGAGATCCGCGCGCGTATCGACGTCCGGGTTCGCCTCCACGCCGTGGATCGCGACCTCGTGGACGAGCTCCGGATGCTCGGCGATCAGCGGACCCAGGCCGCGGTCACCGCTCGTCTCCGCCACCAGGTCGAACGCCTCGCGGCCCACCAGCACGGGATTGCGCCCGCCGTCCTCGGCGTAGACCGGCACGACGATCGGGTGGTTCGGGTCCAGCGGCGTGCCCAGGAGCACCCGGATGGCGCGCCCCGACACGTGCGGTTGGTCGCCGAGCACGATCAATGCCGCGTCGACATCGGCGCCGAGCGCCTCGATGCCCACGCGAAGCGAGCTCGACAGCCCGCGCCCCGGCTCGGGATTGCGCACCCGGCGCTCACCACGCCAGTCGATGGCCCCCTCGACGTCCGCGGCGTCGTCGCCCAGCACCACCACGATCTCGGCCAGCTCGGGATCGGCCAGCCGGTCGAGGACGTGCTGCAGGATCGGTCGTCCGTCGAGGAGCGCGAGCAGCTTTCCGCCACCGAATCGGGACCCCGCGCCCGCGGCAAGCACGACCGCACCGATGCGTCCACCCATGCGACCAACATATCCGATGCGTCGACGCACGTTCCTGGCGGGTGGGGTCTTCTCGACCGCATCCCGGCGGAGTACCGTGCATCGCGCACGGGCGGCCCCCAGTCCTCGCCCGGTGCACAGAGGGAGAGCCAGTCATGACCGACGCTCCGGATCCAGCGAGCCCGGCCCCGGCACCCGGCCCGACACCATCCACACCCGCCACGCCGCCCGCCGCGCCGGCGAGCCTGCCGATCCCGCCCTGGTCGAGCCTGGATGCGTCCGCTCGCGCGGTCGTGGGATCCGGCATCGCGCTGGCCGTCATCACGTTGATCGGCGCCATCCTTGGCGCCTGGGAATCGAGCTCGCTCACCATCCTGCTGATCGTGGCCGGTCTCGTCGGTGCCGGGCTTGCCTGGGCCGGGGCGGCCGCGGCGCTTCGCGACCAGCCGATCCCATTGCCCGCTGTCGGGAGCCTCGCCGCCCTGATCGCGGTCGTCATCGCGATCCTGGCGGTCATCGAGCTCGTGTTCGACTTCGACCAGCTCGACGAGCGCGGCGGGATCATCGGCGCGATCCTCACACTCGCCGCGGCACTGGCGGCCATCGCCTTCTTCATCACCTCGACCCGTCGCGATCCGGAGACCCGGGCCGAGGCGATGAGCTCGAAGCTCCCCGTGCGGCTTGCGCTCGGCGGGTTGCTCCTCGTCCTGGTCGGGTGGGCGTTGAGCCTGTCGGTCGGCTACTGGGTCGTCGAACCGGCCATCGTGCCGGTCGCGCTCGCGGCCGCGGCCACCGCTCTGATCCTCATCGCCGGACGGATCCACGAGTGGGTGTCGTGGATCGGCGCCGGTGTCGCGGTCCTGGCCGTGCTCATGACGATCGGCCTGTGGGGCAAGCTCATGGACCTCGGCGAGAACCAGATCGAGCTCGGCATCATCGACATCGGGGCGTTCCTGCTCGCGGCGATCGGCATGCTCCTGATCGCGGCCGGCGGCGTCATCGCCGCCCTGCCCGCGGGCGCGATCGCCCAGGCACGTGCAGCGCTCGACACCCCGAAACCGCCGCCGGCACCGCCCGCCGCCGGAGGCGACGGCGCCTAAGGGACGAGCGTCAGGCCGGCCGCGCGCCCGCGACGGCCAGCGCACGCTCGCGCATCGGCACACCCGAGCCGCCATATCGTTCCGCGACGATCTCGGCCAGGATCGCGAGGGCGGTCTCGGCCGGCGCACGCCCACCGAGATCCAGGCCCACCGGGCCCCTGAGCTGGTCGAGCTCGGCGTCGGTCAGCCCCGCCTCGCGCAGCCGTGCCCGGCGGTCGGCCTGGGTCTTGCGTGAGCCGACGGCGCCGACATAGCGACAGCCGCGCCGCAGCGCCTCCACGATGGCGGGCTCGTCGAACTTGACGTCGTGGGTGAGCACGGCGACGGCATCGTTCGGCCCGAGGCCGATCTCGTCCGCGACCTCGTCCGGCCAGCCCACGACGAGGCCATCGACGTCGGGGAATCGTTCCGGCGTCGCGAACGACGCGCGGCCATCGATGACGATCGTCTCGAAGCCGAGCTCGCGCGCGAGCCGGACGAGCGACCGCGCGACCTCCACCGCCCCGACGACGACGAGCCGCGGGCGAACCGGGTAGACCTCCACGAACAGCGAGCGACCTCCGAGCTCGACGGTCCGGGACATGCCGCGTCGCAGCGCCTCGACGGCCGCCTCGACCAGCTCCTGGTCCAGCCCGGCGTCGCCGAGCGTGCCCTCCAGCCGGCCGTCGTCATGGACGACGAGCGGCCGCTCCGGTGGCTCGCCCGGGCCCGGCTCGTGGGCGCCGAAATCGGCGGGCGGCGCGTCGGCGGGGAGCGGCGTGACGACCGCCGCCCCGTGCCCGCCGGCGCCGAGCGACGCGACGGCTGCGGCCACGGCCTCGGCCGGCACGGTCGGTTGCACGAGCACGTCGATCGTGCCGCCACAGGCGAGCCCGACGTCCCATGCCTGCTCGTCGCTGATGCCGTAGCGGATGACGCGAGCGTGGCCATCGGCGCGGGCGCGGTCGATCTCCTCGGCCGCGGCGCCCTCCACGCAGCCGCCGCTGACCGATCCCGCGATCCGGCCGTCGCTGGCGTAGAGCAGGACCGCGCCCTCCGGCCGCGGCGCGGAGCCGAACGTGCGGACGACGACGGCCCGTCCGACGTCGGTCCCCTCCCCTTGCCAGGACTCCAGGGTCTCGAGCAGTTCCTTCATCGGATCGGCCTCGGTGCGGTGGGATCGGTCGGGTCGCCGCCGACGACGTCAGGGGTCGGGCTCGCCGCGGCCGAGGCGACGGCGACGGCCGCGAGATCGGCCACGCTGGTCATCCCGGGGCGTGCCGCGTGGGCGGCCGCCTCGCTGCCCCGGCGGGTATCGGCCGAGCGGACGCCGCCCAGGATCTCGCCGAGCCGCTCGAGCGACGCGACGGTGCCGGCCGGCAGGAAGTCATCGATGTACGGATACGCCGCGCGCATCCCGCCGGCCAGCGGCTGGTACCCGGTCGTGCCCGCGAGCGGGTTGAGCCACACGAGTCGATGGCAGTTGCGCCGGAGACGGGCGGTCTCCGCGGCCACGATCGCCGGATCGCCACGGTCCCACCCGTCGGAGACGACGATCACCACGCCGCTCGTCCGCAGGGTCCGGCGCGCCCAGTGCTGGTTGAACGTCCGGAAGCTCTCCCCGATCCGGGTCCCGCCCGCCCAGTCGTTGACCGTCTCGGCGACGCGCGCCAGGGCCCGGTCGCGGTCGCGATCGCGGAGCAGCCGCGTGACGCGGGTGAGGCGCGTCCCGAAGACGAACGATTCGGTCCGGACCTCGCTTGCCGCGGACAGTGCCTGCACGAACCGCAGGAGCAGCCGCGAGTGGCGTTCCATCGAGCCGCTGATGTCGCACAGCACGACGAGCGATCGCGGCTCGCGGATCGGGCGTCGCCAGACCCACGACAGGAGCTGGCCGCCGGTGCCGAGGTTGCGCCGGAACATCGCGCGCGGGGCGAGCCGGCGCCCGTGCGAGTGCAGCTCGTAGCGACGGGTGCGGCGGCGTTCCAGTCGGGGCACGAGCAGGTCGACCAGCCGTTCGGCTTCGCGCAGCTCGGCAGGCGTCATCCGGTCGAACTCGCGGTGGCGCAGCAGCTCGCCACGCGAGTAGGCGTCGGGCGCGACGACGACGCCCTCGATCGGCGTGTCGTCCTCGTCGTCGTCGCCATCCGACGGGATCGGCACACCGCGTTCGTCGGGGCTGGTCTCGGTCCGCTCATCGCCCGGCGCCGGTGCGGCGACGCCGGCCTGCTCGGTCCCGTCGGGCGGGCCCTCCTCGGACGGCCGGAGCGGTGGCGCCTGGAACTCGCCCTGTCGTCGGGCGCGCTGGCGCCACCACCGAGCGAAGACCGCGTCGTAGATCTCGCGGTCGTCCCGACGTCGGACGAAGATCGCCTCACCCGCCGCGCGGACCTGCTCGCGCTCGCCCATGTCGACGAGCGGCAGGGCGCGTGCGTAGTCGACCGCCGCGCCGATGTCCACGTGCAGCCCGGCGGCCCGCAACGCCCGACCGAATCCGACGGTCTCCTGGAGCAGGCGTCGGCCATCGACCTCGGCGCCCCATGGCGCCTTGACGATCGCGGGATCGAGCCGAGGGTCCATGCGCTCAGCCGCGGGCCGCGACCTCGGTGAGCATCCGTGCGGTCTGCTCGCCACGGATGGCGCGGATGTCCTCCTCGTACTTGAGGACGACCCCGAGCGTCTCGTCGACGAGCTCGGGCGTCAGCTCGCGCGCACCGAGTGACAGCAGCGCCGCGGCCCAGTCGAGCGTCTCGGCGATCCCCGGCACCTTCGTGAGGTCGGCCTCGCGAAGGCGATGGACGAAGCCGACGACCTCGTGCGCGAGGCGCTCCGGCGCGGCCGGCACACGGGCGAGCACGATCTCGTACTCCTTCGCGGCCGTCGGGTAGTCGATCCAGTGGTAGAGGCAGCGTCGCTTGAGCGCGTCGTGGACCTCGCGGGTCCGGTTCGACGTGAGGATCACGCGCGGTGGAAGCTCGGCGCGGATCGTGCCGATCTCGGGGACCGTGACCTGGAAGTCGGACAGGATCTCGAGCAGGTACGCCTCGAATTCCTCGTCGGCGCGGTCGATCTCGTCGATGAGCAGCACGGGCGCGACGCCGCCGCTCGATTCGAGCGCCTGGAGCAGCGGGCGGCGAATGAGGAAGTCCTCGCCGAAGATGTCGTGCGCGGTCGCCTGGTCCGCCTGGCCGCGCGCTTCCAGGAGCCGGATCTCGAGCATCTGGCGCGGGTAGTTCCACTCGTAGACCGCGGTGTTGACGTCGAGGCCTTCGTAGCACTGGAGGCGGATGAGGGGCGCCCCGAGGCTTGCCGCCAGGACCTTGGCGAGCTCCGTCTTGCCGACGCCGGCCTCGCCCTCGAGGAGCAGCGGCCGACCGAGCTCGAGCGCGAGGAAGACCGCCGTCGCGAGCGAGCGATCGGTGATGTAGTCGCGGCTGCGGAACGCCTCCGTGAGCGCCTCGATGGAGCGCGTGCCAGCGGGGCGGTTCTCGCGGTCGTCGGACAGGGGCGGTCGGTCATGGCTCGGACTCTACACGGAAGGGCGGCGACGCGAGACTCAGCCGAGGTCGACGACGACCTCGACCGGCACGGCGCGCTTGACGGCGTCGCACACCGGGCAGTGCTGCACGCCCCAGCTGACGATCGCCCGGACCTCGTCGTCGGGCGCGGACGCGCCGGCGAGGCGCACGGCGACGCGCATCGACAGCGGACCGGGCGGGACGTCGGCGTCGATGTCGAGGAGCCCTGCGTCGTCCGACTCGCTGTCGACGACCACCTCCAGGCCATCCAGCCGGACGCCGAGTTCGGCGGCGCGCATCGCGATCAGCGTCGCGATGCACGATGCGTTGGCCGCGCGCAGCAGCCAGCCCGGCGACGGCGCCGTGTTCCCGCCACCGACCCCCTCGGTCATGTCGGTCGCGATCGAGCGACCGTCCGGGGCCGTGACCTGGACACGCAGCCCATCGTCGATGACCGCGCTCGCCGCGCCGTCGCGATAGCGCGCCTCGGTCCGGTTGGCGGCCACCCACGAGCGCGCCTCGGCGATGGCCACCGCGATGTCTCGTTCACCCATCGATCCCTCCTTGGTCAGCCGTCCGGCGCGTCGAGCTCCCGGGCGTACGCCGGGAAGCGAAAGCGCTGCGATCGGGTCAGGATCCCGCCGTGCCCGAGCTTCGCCACCGTCCGCTCCGAGGCGGGCTCGCCGGACAGCAGCCGCGGCAGGAGCAGGTCGGCGGCGGTGGCCTTCGAATAGGCGCCGCACGTCGGCAGCCCCAGGATCGCGGTGCTCCCGATCCGCGCCAGCCACAGCATGGATCCCGGGTGCGCGGGCACGCCGCGTCGCACGATCCGCCCGCCAAGCGCCTCGATCGCCGCGAACCCGGCGTCCTGTGGATCGGTGCTGGCGGTGCCAGCGGTGAGGATGAGGTCGGCCTGGTCGGCGCCGCGGACGAAGCGGGCCATCGCCGCCTCGACGGCCTCCACGTCGTCGTCGACGTAGACGATGTCGATGATCGTGGAGCCCAGGCCGTCGATCTTGGCGCGCACGCTCGCCTCGAAGCGCTCACGGGCCGTCGCCCGCACCGATTCCTTGACGACGACCCCGACGCGCCGACGCGCGAACGGCGCGACCCACACGATCGGTTCGCCACCGAAGCCGGCGATCCGCGACCCGGCATCGACGATGCCGGCATCGACGACGTGGGGCGCGACCTTGACGCTCGCGACGAGGTCGCCCTTCTCCACGATCTGCCCGTCGAACACGGTGAACACCTCGAGTGGATCGAGGCGGTTCAGGCGCTCCAGCTCCGGGACGCGCACGTTGACGACCCCCGGCGCCGTCGCGACGAGGTCGATCCGGCTCTCGTTCGGACCGCGGACCGTCAGGCCCTGGCCGGCCACGGCCTGGGCGAGCCGGAGCGCGGCGTCGTCCTCGTGGAGCTCGCCGGGCTCCATGAGCAGCACCGTGACCGGATCACCCGGATCGGCCCCGGCGAGGGCGAGCAGGTCGTCGGCCGACAACCGACGACCCTTGCTCCAGCGCTTGCCCGCGACCGTCAGGTCACGGGCAAGGATGCCGCCGATCAGTCGCGCCGGCGCACGTCGACCAGGAGTGACCCGCTCGACCCGCACGACGTGGCTGGTCGACGGTCAGGCGCTGCGGCCGAGCGCGGCGTCGATCGCGCGTCGGGTGAAGACCACCGCCATGCGCGCCCGATAGTCGCGGTCCGCGTGGATGTCGCCGTTGACGGTCTGGCCGTCCGTTGCGTGCTCGGCGGCGGCGGCCACCGCGGCCGCCGAACCGTCACTCCCCAGCAGCGCCGACTCGACGGCCTTCGCGCGGTACGCCACCTCGCCCACCCCGGTCAGCGCGACCCGGGCGTGGGTGATCGGACCCGCCCGACGAGGCGATGACCGCGCACACGCCGACGATCGAGTACCCGGACGCCGGGTGCTCCAGCTTCTGGTACGAGCCGTTCGCGCCGGCGGGCAGCGGCCCCCGGACCAGCTTGACGAGGATCTCGTCGGGCGCGATCCCGGTCTGGAACGCGCCCTCGAAGAACCCGTCGAGCGGCACGGTCCGCTCGCCGCGAGCCGAGCGAAGCACCGCCGAATAGTCGAGCGCCAGGCTGAGCGCCGGCAGGTCGCTCGCGGGATCGGCGTGGCTGATCGCCCCGCCGACGGTCCCGCGATTGCGGACCTGGATGTCGCCGATGCCCGCGACGCAGTCCTTGGCGAACGACAACGGGGTCGATCTCGAGCACCTCGGCGTACGTCGTGAGCGCCCCGACCTCGAACCCGCCGTCGGCGGTGGGGCCGGCGCCCTTGAGCTCGGACAGCCGCCCGATGTCGACGAGCTTGGCCGGCTGCGCGAGCCGCAGCTTCATCAACGGCAGGAGGCTCATGCCCCCGGCGAGGACCTTGGCCTCCCCGTCGGCGATGGCGGCGAGGGCATCGTCCAGCGACGACGCCCGCTGATACTCGAACGCCGCGGGGATCATGCCTGTCCTCCCTTGGCCGACTGGATCGCCGACCAGACCTTCTGTGACGTGTAGGGCATGTCGAGGTGGCGGATGCCCAGGCCACTCAACGCATCGATCACCGCGTTGGCGACCGCCGCGGTCGAGGCGATCGCCCCGGCCTCGCCGACCCCCTTGACCCCGAGCGGATTGACCGGCGACGGCGTCACCGTCTCGCCGAGCTCGAAGGTCGGCAGGTTGGAGGCCTTCGGCAGCGCGTAGTCGAGCATCGAGCCCGACAGGAGCTGGCCCTCGTCGCTGTAGATGGCTTCCTCCCACAGTGCCTGTCCGACACCCTGGGCGATGCCGCCGTGCAGCTGGCCGTCCACGATCATCGGGTTGATCTTGTTGCCGACGTCATCGACGGCGACGTAGCGGACGAGGTCGACCTTGCCGGTCTCCTCGTCGATCTCGACGACCGCGATGTGCGTGCCGAACGGCCAGGTGCAGTTCGGCGTGTCGTAGTAGGCCGTCTCGTCGAGGTACGGCTCCATGCCCTCCGGTGCGTCGAACGCCAGGTCGAGCGCGAACGCGATCTCCTGGAACGTCTTCTTGCGGTCGGGCGAGCCCTTCACCCGGTACTCGGCGCCGTCGATCTCGATGTCGTCGGGCGAGGCCTCCAGCATGTGGGCGGCGTACCGCCGGGCCTTGTCCCTGATCTTGTCCGCGGCCTTGATGGCGGCCGTCATCCCGACCGACGAGGTCCGGCTGCCGTACGTGCCGTAGCCGAACGGCGTGCCCTGGGTGTCCGAGTGCAGGATGACCACATCCTCCATCGGGATGCCCAGCTCGCTGGCGATCACCTGGGCGTAGGTCGTCTCGTGGCCCTGCCCCTGCGGCGATGTCCCCACCGTGACGACGACCTTGCCGGTGAGGTGGACCTTGATGTTGGAGGACTCCCACATCGCGGCGCCCCAGCCCTCGCCGACGGCGCCGATCCACTTGCTGGGCGCGACGCCGCAGACCTCGATGTAGGTGCTCAGGCCAAGACCGAGGAGCTTGCCCCGGGCCTTCGCCTCAGCCTTCTTCGCGGCGAGGTCCTTGTAGCCGACCGTCGCGAGCGCCATGTCCATCGCGGGCTCGTAGTTGCCCGAGTCGACGGCGATCTTGGCGCCGCCGCGAGGCCGTGTACAGACCCGGACGGGTTCTCGTACGGGAACTGGTCGGGCTGGATGAAGTTGCGGCGGCGCAGCTCGGCGCGGTCCATCCCGATCTCGGCGGCGAACAGGTCCATCGCCCGCTCGATGACGTAGGTCGCCTCCGGGCGGCCGGCGCCGCGATACGCGTCCACGAACGTGGTGTTCGTGTAGACACCGGTGACCTCGGCGTAGACGTTCGGGATCGTGTAGCAGCCCGACGAGGACGCGCGCGTACAGGGTCGTCGGGATGCCCGGGGCCGATCGTGGACAGCCGGCCGCCCAGGTTGGCCAGGGTCTTCACCCGCAGGCCGGTGATCTCGCCGTCTCGTCTTCCCGGCGATCTCGAGGTGGGTGATGTGGTCGCGACCGTGGATCGTGCTCTGGTAGCTCTCCCGTCGGCCCTCCACCCATTTGACCGGGCGACCGCCGATGGCCTTGCTGGCGAACATCGTCAGGGCCATGTCGGCGTAGCAGAAGATCCGGGAGCCGAAGGCGCCGCCGATGTCCGGGGCGATGACCCGGACCTTGTGCTCGGGGATGCCGGTCACGAAGGCGGCCAGCAGCAGGCGCTGGATGTGCGGCGTCTGGCTCGACATCCAGACGGTGTACTCGTCGGTGCCGGGGTTGTACCAGCCGATATCGCCGCGCGTCTCGATCGAGTTCGGGATGAGCCGCTGGTTGACGATCCGCTGGCGGACGACGACCTCTGCGCCATCGATCGCGGCGGCCGTCCCGTCCTTGTCGCCGACCGTCCACTCGAACACCTTGTTGTTGGGGGCGTTCTCGTGGAGCTGCGGCGCGCCGTCGGCGATGGCCTTCTCCGCATCGACGACCGCGGGCAACGGCTCCCAGTCGACCTCGATGGCTTCGAGCGCGTCGTGGGCCTGTGCCTCGGTCTCGGCGACCACCGCGGCCACGCCTTCGCCGGTCCATTTGACGCTGTCCGTGGCGAGGACGCGCGGGGTGCTGATGTTGTTCTGGATGCCCGCGCTGCCACCCGCCGGCCAGGCCATGGGCAACGGGTTGTACGGGATGTCGGCACCCACGAAGACGGCGATCACGCCTGGCTTCGTCTTCGCGGCGCTCGTATCGATGGAGCGGATGTTGGCGTGGGCGTACGGGCTCCGGAGGATGGCGATGTGGGTCATCGACTGGAGCTTGATGTCGTCGAGGTAGCGACCGCGGCCGGTGATGAACCGGGGGTCCTCGGTGCGCTTGATGGGCTTGCCGAGCGGGGTCGTGGCCGGGGCGTCGAGCACGTCCGTCATGGCGTCGTCTCCCTGCCTACACGGACGCGGGGGCGGCGGCGCCCTCGCGCGTGGCGGCCGCGGCGGCCTTGATGGCCGCGACGATGTTCTGGTAGCCGGTGCAGCGGCAGATGTTGCCCTCGATCGCGTGGCGGATCTCGTCGTCCGTCGGGTCGTCGTTGTGGGCGATGAGATCGGCCGCGGTCATGATCATGCCCGGGGTGCAGAAGCCGCATTGGAGGCCGTGCTTCTCCCAGAACGCCGTCTGGAGCGGGTGGAGCTGCTCCGCGCTGGTGGCCATGCCTTCGATCGTCGTGACGTTCGCGCCGTCGGCCTGGACGGCGAGCATGGTGCACGACTTGACCGCGCGCCCGTCGACATGGACGGTGCAGGCGCCGCATTGGCTGGTGTCGCAGCCGACGTGGGTGCCCGTGAGGTCGAGATCCTCGCGGATGGCCTGGACGAGCAGCCGTCTCGGCTCGACGTCGAGCTCGTGTTGTGTCCCGTTGACCGTCAGGGAGATGTGTTCGCCCACGGACCGGACCTCCTTCGACGACGTGCGTGGCGCGTGGCCGGGGTGGGCCACGCAGGGATGACGGACCGCTGCCTCCGCTGGAGGGAATGGGAGCCGCGACGGCGGTCGTTGCGTTGCCGACGAGCGGTCGTGCGATGGTCCCACCGTCGAGTGGCGGAATCAAGTCGGGAGCGCGGCGCGGCGACCGATCAACCAGTCGCGGCGACGTCCTCCAGGGCCGCGCCCAGACCGTCGACGAGCACATCGATCTCGGCGGGCGTGATCACGAACGCCGGCGAGATCTGCAGGGCGTGCCCGCGCAGGACGCGGGTGGCGATCCCATGACCGAGCGCCGCGGCGACGACCCGTGACGGGATCGACGGATCCGCGGCCAGCCGATCCGGCGCGATCGCCACGGCCGCGGTCAGCCCGACGGTCCGGACCTCCCCGACGAGCGCGGCCGCCTCCAGCCGACGGACCGCCGTGTCGAGGACCGGCTCGAGCTCGGCGACGCGGGCCACGAGGGCTTCCGACTCCAGGATGTCGAGGTTGGCCAGGGCCGCGACGCAGGCCGCCGCGTGCCCCGAGTACGTGTAGCCGTGGAGGAACATCGGTCCGGCCGCGTCACCGTCCCAGAACGGCGCCCGGACCCGCGGCCCGACGAGCACGCCGCCGAGCGGCTGGTAGCCCGACGTGACGCCCTTCGCGAAGGTGATGAGGTCGGGCTGGATGCCGTAGCGCTGCGATCCCCACAGGTGCCCGGTCCGCCCGAACCCGGTGATGACCTCGTCGACGATGAGCAGGACGTCGTGCTCGCGACAGAGTCGCTGGACCTCGGGCCAGTACGACGGCTCGGGTGCGAACACGCCGCCGGCGCCGACGACCGGCTCGCCGATGAACGCCGCGATCTCGTGGCCCTGGCGCTCGAACAGCGCACCCAGCGACTCCGTGTCGGCAAGCCCGACGTTGACCACCTCGTCGATGAACGCGCCGCCGTAGCCCGCCTTGTTGCCGGCGATGCCGGTGAGCGACGTCCCCCACGCGTGCATCCCGTGGTACCCGAACTCGCGCGACACGAGGATCCGCTTCTCCGGGCGACCGACGACATCCCAGTAGCGACGCGCGAGCTTCGCGGCCGTGTCGACCGCATCGGATCCGCCCGACGCGAGGAACACGACGGCGTCGTCGATGGGTGCCAGTGCCGCGAGCCGATCCGCGAGTCGGACGGTGGGCTCGGTCGTGTAGGCCCCGAACGACGAATAGCTGGCCAGGGTCAGCAGCTGGTCGTGGACGGCATCGGCGATCTCGCGTCGGCCGAGACCGACCGCGCAGTACCACAGGGCCGCCGTCGCGTCGAGGAACCGGCGGCCGTCGACCGATTTCGAGCCAGACGCCATCGCCCGCGCGGAACACGAGCTCGGCATCCTTGACGAGGTGCATGTCGGCGAAGCCGTGCCAGAGATGGGACATGTCGGGATGGTACGGGCGGGACGGGTCAGCCGGGTCGTCGTCGCGCGGCGCGCCGTGTCGCCCGATTGGGACGCGGCGACGGCTTGCCCAGGGCCGCGCTTCGGAGGTCGAGCGATCGCGGATCCACAGCGGCCCGTCGCTGCTCGCGGGGCGTGTCCGCCAGGCGCGCCGCGGCGCCCAGTCGCGCGAGCTTGGTCGCGGCGGCATCCCACGACAGGTCCGCCAGCGACCCGGCCGTCGCGAGACCGACCCGCGCCGGGCCGCGACCGCCGGTCGAGGCCGCGTAGCCGGCAGCCCACAGCAGCAACTCCGGTCCGTCGTCGGATCCGGCCCGCGTCGACAGGGCGCCGCACACCACCCCCATCGTGGGCGGGGCGGCCGCGACCAGCCGCCAGTTGTCGGGACCGTCGATGAGATCGAGGGCGAGCGACGCGTAGGTCCCGGCGAGGATCGTGTCGATCCCGGCGCCGTCCGCCGAGCCACCGGTGATCGCGAGTGACAGGTGAAGCGCCGACGGCAGGTCGGCCGTCAGGGCGCGATGCGCCTCGGCGAAGGCCTGGCGAGCCGCGTCGTCGTCGAGCGAGATCGCGGCCGGCTCCTGGACCTCGATCCAGGCGCAGCCGGCCTCGGCGAGCGCGAGGATGCGGGTCCGGACGTCGGCCGCGCTGCTGCCGCTGGTGATCGGTCCCGGGACCACCGCCTTGACGAGCCGGTCGGTCAGGGCGCTGGTCGCCCGCCAGGCCGCGACCGGGTCGTCGGGGACGAGCGGCCAGCCGCCGTCCGTCAGCGGATCGAGGCCGTGCTCGACCTGGAGCGCGACGACCGCTTCGAGGATCGCCGTGGGGGTCGCGTCATCCGGCAGCGGCGGACGCGGGAGCGGCCCCAGGAGCGTGGCGAACATCGCGGCTCGCCGTCAGGGCCGTTCGATCGCGGTCGCGGGCGCGGCCCGCGCAGATCGTCCGGCGGCTGCCGGTCGCCGGGCGCCATGCCACGGTCGCGGTGACCGGCGCCGGCTCGGGTGCCCCGTCACCTGACCGCGCACCCGTGCCCACGACGACGCCGGCGACGACCACGACCGCCACCACGCCGATCGCGAGGAGCGGGCGCCGCGATCGGCACCTTCGCGACGTGGGCGGACCGGTTCGCGGACGCGCCCTGCCACATCGATGCCATGGTCTCGACGCCGGTCGGCGGTACGAGCGCGCCGATCCACAGGCCCGCGGCGAGGCCGCCGAGATGGGCCGCGTTGTCGATGCCGGTCACGGCGAACCCGAACACGATGTTGATGGCGATGAGCATGCCGAGCTGACCGACGAGCCCGCGGCTGCGGCGATCGACCGGGTGGTGCACGCGACCGGCCGCCAGCAGCAGCCCGAACAACCCGAAGATCGCCCCCGACGCACCGACCGACGGCGCGTCACCGCCGAACACGAAGCTCGCGACCGAGCCCGCGGCCGCGCACGCGAGATAGAACAGCAGGAACCTGACCGGGCCGTACCAGCGCTCCACGATCGGGCCGGCGAGGTAGAGCGCGTACATGTTGAAGAAGAGGTGCAGCAAGCTGCCATGCAGGAGCGTGACCGTGAAGAGCCGCCAGTACTCCCCGTCCGCGACCGCCTCCTTGTCCAGCTGGAACAGGTCGAACAGGAACTGGCCCTCGTCCGAGATGAGCGCGGAGAGCGACACGATCACGGTCGCGGCGATGAGCAGCATCGTCACGCTGATCAGCGGCCCATCCCCGCGACCTTTCGCGAAATAACGACCGGCGGCCCGGGTATCGCCCGTCTCCTTGGTCAGCCAGCCGAGACGCGTCGCGATCTCGGCCTTGTCGGCGGGTGGCGCACGCCGCTCCGCCTGGCGATAGGCATCGATGGCTCCGGGCAGATCGCCGCGCCCGGACCCGGGCGGCCGCGATGTTGCGGAGCGCCGGGTAGGTCGACGGCGTCTCGCCGAGGTCGAGGACCGCCTCCCATGACCCGAGTGCGGCCTCGTCGTCGTCCAGCCGGTAGCGCGCCTCGCCCAGGCCCAGCAGGGCAGCGGCGGTGATCGTGGGGTCGTCGAAGCCGACCACGCGCCGGAAGCGCAGCGCCGCGTCGCGGAACTCGCCGCTGGCGAGGGCCGCGTCCCCGGCGGCCAGGTGCCCGAGGGCGTCCTCGCGCGAGAGTCGGCCGGCCACCGACGGGTCGGGGCCGCCTGGCGTGACGGGAGGCGGGGCGTCGTCCATCGCCGGGACGATACTAGACTTGCCCCGATGTGCGGACGGTTCACGCAACAACGCCCCGCGTCGGAGCTCGCCGAGATCTTCGCCGCCGAACCGCTGGCCGACGAGCTCGGGGCCCGGTTCAACGTCGCCCCGACCGACGAGGCCTACGTCGTCGTCCAGCGCGAGGAGCGGCGTGCCATCACGGCCTACCGCTGGGGCCTCGTGCCGCACTGGTCGACCGATGCCAAGGCCGGATCGCGGATGTTCAACGCCCGGGCCGAGACGATCACGACGAGCCCGGCCTTCCGCGCCGCCTTCGCGCGGCGACGCTGCCTCGTCCCGGTCGATTCGTTCTACGAATGGAAGCGTGAAGGCACCGTCCGGCAGCCGTACCGGGTCGTTCGCGCGGACGGCCGCCCGCTCGTGCTCGCGGGCCTCTGGGCAGGCTGGATGGATCCCGCCGACCGAGACGGTGCGCCGCACGTTCACGATCGTGACGACGACGCCCGAACGATGCCCTGCGCGACCTCCATGACCGCATGCCGGTGGTCGTCGCGGACGATGCCTGGGAACGCTGGCTCGCGCCGTCGGCCGGCTTGCCCGGGGCAGCCTTGCCCGACGGGGACCCGACGACGAGCCCCTCGGATGGCGTCGACGCGGAGCAGCGCGGCGGGCCGTGGCGAGACGATCGAGCCAGGCGAGCTCCTCGCGATGCTGCAACCGCGCGACGACATCGAGCTCTCGATCTACCCCGTCGAACGCCTCGTCAACGACGTGCGGCGCGACGGCCCGGAGCTGATCGCCCCGTTGGTGGCGGTGGCGGCCCCGGCGGCCGAGTCGACGTTCGGGCTGTAGACCCGGCCTACCCGCCGGGTTCGGCCGTCGCGAGCGTCCGAACGGCGGCGAACGCGCTCGACGGTTCCTCGCCGCGGTCGACGGCGGCCGCATACGAACCGATCAGCGCCCCCAACTCCTCGCCGTCCGTCGGCGTCATCGCCATGCACGACGGCGTCGGCCGGTGAGGTCGACCGGGGCGGGTTCGCCAGGACGGACGATCACGATGAGGTGCGCACCGGCCCATGCGGCAGCCGCAGAGGCCTCGGCGGTCACCTCGGGCGTCCGCGGATACGCGACGACGACGACGCGATAGTCGGTGAGGTAGCGCAGCGCAAGGCCGACATCGGCTGCCTCGAGCTCGGGGCCATCGGCGGACGCCGCGTCAGCACCGTCGCCTTCCGGCTGCTCGTGCTCGGCGTCGGGCGACGGGTCGCTCATCGCGTCGATCGCGTCGTCCGCCCCGTCGTCTCGTCGCGCGCCGGCGCGACCACGCCCGTGGGGCGCGACGGGTCGCGCAGCATCGCCACGTGGCCCACGTGCGACCGCGCCAGGCTGAGCTGCAACTCGTCGCCCGCGGGATCGTCGCCGATCTTGCCGATGAACTCCACCGTCGCGCCTGACGCGGCGGCGGTCATCGCGACGCCGGCGGCCAGTCCGCCGGCGCTGGCCGGCTCCCCGAGCCACGCAGGAACGGCTGGCCGATGACGACGATCACGTCACGCAGCCTACCCCGGCGCCGGACCTGCGCATCGCAGCGAGCGTTGCCCGGTCGCAACGAATGTCGGCTCTGACATGCGAAGATGCAAGGTTGGTACCAGTACTATCGGCTGCCGCCAGGGGAATACGGAGCGCGCGATGACTCAAGCGACACCCGGACGCACCGCGCTACGGCCGCCGCTCGACCGCACCGATCCGGCAAGAGCCGCGGCCAGTCGCTGGTCGAGTTCGCGCTCGTGCTGCCCGTGCTCCTGCTGCTCGTGCTCTTCGCGCTCGATTTCGGCCGCATCTACATGGGCTGGATCACCGTCAACGGCATGGCGCGGATCGGCGCCAACTACGCCGCGCAACATCCCGAGGCCTGGACGACCCCTGGCGATCCGGCCGCGCGCGCCGAATACCTGAGCCTGATGACCGCGAGTCAGGGCTCCCTCGACTGTGCCCTCGTGCCGCCGGCGAATCCGTCGTTCCCGGAGGGACGCACGGTCGGCAAGCCCGCCGAGACGGGCGTGGCATGCGATTTCAGGATCGCCGCCCCGTTGATCTCCATGATCGTCGGCAATCCGGTTCGCGTATCCGCGTCGACATCGTTCCCGATCACGCACGGCTGTCTCGCCGGCTGCCCGCCACCACCCGCGGTGGGCACGCCCCCGCCACCGGTGAGCAATTGCCGTGACATCCCGACGATGGTCGGGCTGTCGGTCGAAGGCGCCGAGGCGGCCTGGGTCCAGGCCGGATTCCTCGAGGACAACATCACGAAGCCAGCGGGCGCGCTGCCGACCGATACCGTGTCAACCGCAACGCTGTCGCCTCCACCCGACGGCACGGCGTGCGACCCGGGCACGGCGTTCTTCTCCTCCTCGGTCTCGTTCACGCTCGAGACACCGGCTCCGCCGAACCCGCCGACCTGCCTCACGCTCCCGAACGTCCTCGGGATGACCGTCAGCGCGGCACGCGCGGCGTGGGAGGCGACCGATTTCACCGGGGCGTTCACGCCGCCGACCGGCTCCGGCACGAACATCGTCGAGGCGCAGACGCCGAGTCCCGACACCGGCGGCCCTGCCCGGTGACTGTGCCTGCCACCCGAGACGGCGCTGGCCGTCGCGTACGGGGCGACGCCGCCACCGCCGCCGCCGGCGCCATGCAAGGTGCCGAGCTTCGTGAACACGTCGTCGACCCTGGCGACTGAATACCTGGACGACCGCGGGGTTCGCCGCGGGCAACCTGACGTTCAAGCAGAACCCGCCGTACACGATCAAATCGCAGACCCTCGTCGGTGGTACCTGGGTCTCGTGTTCGTCCGCTATCGTCCTGAGCAGGAACTGATGAACGTGGCCACGCGGCGCCGCGAGCGAGGGCAGGGCCTCGTCGAGTTCGCCCTCATCTTTCCGCTCTTCATCCTCCTCCTGCTCGTCGTCTTCGACTTCGGCCGGGCGGTCTACGCCCATCACACGATCGCGAATGCGGCGCGCAGTGCCGCTCGGGTGGCGATCGTCGACCAGTCCGCCGACCGCGTGGAAGCGAGCGCGATCGCCCAGACCGTCGGGCTGAACCCGGACGACATCTCGGTCGACCTGACGGCCCTGACTTCCTCGTGTGCGCCGCCGTTGACGCTCAAGATCGGCTGCGAGACCGAGGTGACGGTGTCGTACGACTACAGCCCGTTGACGCCGGTCGTCGGAGCGATCTTCGGCCCGATGACCCTTTCGGCGACGACACGATTCCCGATCGAGCGCGTGTACTCGAGCCCCCCGAGCCCATGAGGACGATGTGATGCTCCAACGCCGACGCGGACACGGGGGTGCCCGGGGTCAGGTCATCGTGATCTTCGCGGTGGCCCTTGTCGCCCTGCTGGCGATGACCGGTCTCATCATCGACGGCGGGCACGCCTGGGCGCAGCAGCGCCATGTCCAGAACGCCGCGGACGCCGCGGCGCGGGCGGGTGCCCTCGTGCTCGGTCGCCGCTCGGGCGAGGCCACGATCGATCCGCCTCCGCCGCCACCGCTGGTGGCGTGGGGCGAGCAGGTGCGCAACGAGGTCTACCTGTCGGCCGCGAAGAATGGGGTGAACATCGCGAGCGCCACGTATACCGACTGGACGGGAGTGGTCATCGCCGGCGAGTTCGTCGATGGTCGGGTCCCACCGCCCGGCGCGGCCGGCGTCGAAGTGTTTGCGACCCGGCGATTCGACACGAGCCTCGTCCGCATCGTGGGCATCACGGAATGGCGGCTCACCCAGCCCGCGACGGCGGTGTCCGGGCCGTCGGCCGGGTGCCTGGACACCCTTGAGGGGTGCGCCCTCCTGCCGCTCGCCTTCCCGGTCACGGTCCTGGCTTGCGGATCGGGCCACACCTCGGTCCCCGAGCTACCGACCAGGAGCTGGGAGACCGGCGTCGAGGTGACGATCCCGCTGTGTGGTGGCAACCCCGGGAGCGTCGGCTGGATCGATTGGGAGGTGCCGTCGGGCGGCACCATGGAACTCACGGATGACATCCTGGCGCCACCCGTGCAGGACATCCCGTTGCCATCGTGGAAGTTCATCACGGCCACAGGCAATGTCAGTGCCGCCCAGGTCGAGGATGCACTCAACACGTACGCCGGCCAGGTCGTGATGTTCCCGATGTTCGACAGCACCTGCCCTGAGGAACCGTTGGATCAGACGATCGATGGTTGCCCAGTCGAGCCAGGAGGGATGGGCACGAACCAGTGGTATCACATCCCCTACTTCCTGGCCTTCCAGTTCTCCAGCCCGAAGGGCGCCTTCACCAACGGCGACTACAGCGTCGAATGCTCCGACGCAGACGCGAAGGAGTGCATCAAGGGAGCGTTCGTTGCGCTGATCGGCGAGGGCAACGTCGGCGGGCCGTGCCCCGTCGAGGGGTGCCCGCCCGGAACGAGCTGGTCGGTCCAACTCATCCGCTGATCGTCGGCGGCTGGCGCGTGGCCTTTCCGGGTCAGGCGCGGGCCGTCACCGCCCGCACCGCCCGCAGCGGCGGATACGCGACCACGACGACCGCGAGCACGGCCAGCGTGATGATGCCGCCCCCGGCGAGCGCGACCGTCGCGCCGAATCGCTCGGCGACTGCGCCCGCGAGCAGGTTCCCGATCGGGATGCAGCCCCACGACGTGAGGATGTACAGCGACAGCACCCGCCCGCGTAGCCGACCCGGCACGAGGATCTGGAGCAGCGTGTTCGTCGTGGCGTAGTACGCCACCTGGCAGGCACCCAGCACCGCAAGCGCCGCGAGGGACAACGGCAGCCACGTCGACGTGCCGAAGACGACCAGCGCGAGCGACCCGACGGCCAGACCGGCGATGAGCAATCGGCCGCTGCCTCCTCCGGGACGAAGGACGGCGACGCCGAGTGCGCCGACCAGCGCCCCGATCCCGATCGCGGCCGTCAGCAGGCCCAGCCCGCCCGCCCCGATCCCGAGGATGTCGCGGGCGAACAGCGGCAGCAACGCCATGTAGTTCAGCAGGAAGATGGCCGGGACCGCGGCGAGCAGCAGCAGGACCGAGACGGTGCGATCCCCGCGGACGAAACGGAAGCCGTCCATGAGGTTCGACCACAGCGACGCCTCGACGCGGCCGAACTCCGCGGGCGACGACAGCGGCAGGGTGGTCAGCACCAGTCCGACGAGCAGCAGGGCCGCGGCGTTCGCCCAGAACGCGAGGGCGAGGCCGCCCGCGGCGATCGCGAGCCCCGCGGCCATCGGACCGAGGATGCGCGACAGGTTGAACTGCGCGGAGTTGAGCGCCACCGCGTTCCCGATCGCGGCCCGCGGCACGATGGTCGAGACGACCGCCTGGAACGCCGGTGTCGCGAGCGCGGTCGACGACCCCGCGAGCAGCGCCAGCACGACGACGTGCCAGTACTCGACCCGGCCGGTCGTGGTCAGGATCGCCAGGACGAGCGCGATCGACGCGCCCGCCAGCTGGGCGCCGACGAGGATGCGTCGACGGTCGATCCGGTCGGCGAGGACCCCGGCGAACAGCGACAGGAACAGGACCGGTGCGGTCGCCGCCGCGCTCGTGACGCCCAGAGCACCGGCCGAATCGGTCAGGCCCAGGACGAGCCAGCCCTGCGCGGTCGTCGCCATCCACGCGCCGATGTTGCCGACGAAGGCCGCCGACAGGAACCGTTGGTAGACCGGGGACGCGAGGGCCGGCAGCCGCGTCGTGATGCGGCCGCCCTGGAGCGTGTCGCGATCCGCCGCGACCTCGGCGCTGTCCGTCGACGCCATGGCGACAGCGTAGCCGCCGCCCGGGGCGTGGGTCAGCCGCTGCCTCCACCGCCGCCGGGACCGCTGTTGTCGTCGTCCGCCGGCTCGGCGTGTCCCGTCGTCCCCGCCACCTCCGCCGGGGCCGCTGTTGTCGTCGTCCGTCGGCTCGGCTGTCCCGGACGAGCCGCTGCTCCCGCCCCCGCCGGGTCCGCTGCTGTCGGTCTCGGTGGGTTCCGCCGTCTCCGTCGGCTCCGCGGTCTCGGTCGGCTCCGCCGTGTCGGTCGGCGACGGACTCGGGGTGATCGACGGCGCGGGGCTCGTGGACGGCAGCGGCGACGGGGCGATCGATGGGGTCGGAACGACGCTGGGCGACGGCAACACGGTCGGCGTCGGCGATTCCGGTGGCGTGAGGAGGCGCACCGCGCCCACGGTCGCGATGGTCCCGAGCGACGCCGCCCCGAACAGGACCGAGCAGCACGAACGCCAGCGCCTGGCCGCGCAACGCGACCGGGACGCCGGACCCGCCCGTTGCCAGGCCCCACGCTCGGCGGAACGTCGATACCAGTCCGCCGGCCCAGATGCCACGCACCGGACGGCGCGCGGCGGGGACCGCGGCGACCGCCGCCATGACGCGGTCGTCGAAGTCGCTCGTCGGGACGATGGTGTCGATGCGCGCCTGCGCCTCGAGCGCCCGGGCAGCCGCCAGGATGCCGGCGAGGTCCGCGTCGGTCGAACCCGGGCCGTGCATGTCCGCGAGCTCGGCGGGATCGAACGGACGGCGCGGATCGGTCATCGCCCCGATCCTTCGGCAAGGCGGTCACGCAGCCGGGCCAGGCCACGATGGAGGTGCGTCTTGACCGTGTTGAGCGGCCGTCCCGTCTCGCGCGCGATCTCGTCGAGGGTCGCCTCACCGAAGAACCGCATCGCGACCACCTCGCGATACGGCTCGGGGAGGGCCACGACCGCCGCGCGGACCTCGGTCGCCCGCTCGGCGCGCACCGAGATCTGTGCCGGATCGGTCCAGGCGGTCGCCGCCACCGAGGCGCGCTCGACGGCACGGTCGGCGGCGGTCGGTTCGGTCGTGATCGCCCGGGCCGCCCGGGTTGGCCCACGCCACCGTCCGACGCTTGCCGGCCTGACGGAGCGCGATGCGGATCGCGATCCGGGTCAGCCACGCCGCGAACGGACCGTCGCCACGCCAGCTCCCGAGCGATCGGTACGCCGTCACGAACGCCTCCTGGGCGGCGTCCTCGGCCTCCGCAAGGTTGCCCAGGATCCGGTGACAGGCGCGCACGACCGCGGGACCGTCGCGTTCGACCAGCCGCCGGAAGGCCTCGACATCGCCGTCCAGCACCGCCGCGACGATGACGCGCTCCTCATGACCATCGATCGGGTCGCCGGTCGGCGCTGATGCGAACGAGATGCGGCCACTCCTGTTCTCTGCCGGCGACTGGACGCCATGTGCATCGGCCCGGCCCGTCCCCATGATGCCGTGGGATGGGCCGAGCCATCGATTCGCGGGTCGCGGATCCACCGCGAGGGTCGACTGGATCAGTCGTCGTGTCCGTCGTCCGACCCGCCGTGGTCGTCGTCACCGCCGCCGGGGCCGCTGTTGTCGTCGGCGTCGTCATCGCCGCTGCCAGGACCGCTGTTGTCGTCGTCGGCGTCGTCATCGTCGCCGTTGCCCGGACCGCTGTCGTCGTCGTCGTCGTCGCCGTCGCCGGGCCCGGATCCCGTCGTCGGCGTCCGTCGGTCGTCGCGGTCGTCGTCGTCGCCGGTCGTCGGTCGCTTCGGGCGATCCCGTCGGTTCGGCGGTGGCCGTCGGCGGTCGGCGGTCGGCTCGGCGGTCGGTCGGCTGGCGGTCGGCTCGGCCGTCGCCGTCGGCTCGGCCGTCGCCGTCGGCGTCCGTGGTCGCCGTCGCCTCGGCCGTGCGCCGTCGCCTCGGCCGTGGCCGTCGCCTCGGCCGTGGCCGTCGCCTTTGGCTCGGCGATCTGGGACGTGGAGGCACCCGTCGGCGTCGAGGTCGAGAGGCCGCCGGCCGCGAAGACGGCCCCGCTGGCCAGGAAGAGCGTGACGATCCCGGTGCCGATGGCGCGCACCGCTCGAGGTTCCATTCGCATCTGGTCGTTCTCCGATGTCGGTGGCCGGTCCCTGAGACCAGCCGCTACATCGTTGAGACCGATGCGACCCGAAAGGTTTCAGCTCGAGGCGTCGCCCTCGTGTGCGGTGGTGTCGGCCGTGGCCGGCTCGTCGGCTGTCCCCGGCAGCGACGGGTCCTCGGCGCCGGCCGTCGGACCGGTCTCGCCCTCATCGTCGGTCGGCCCGGGCGCCAGCGCGGCCTCGTCGATCGGGCCGTCGGGCGCCACGCCGACGACGACCTCGTCGCGATCGATCACGAGCCTGCCAAGTCCGGCAGCCTCGAGCTCCGCCCCGAACGCGTCGACATCGCCGACGAGCACGATCGCCGCCTGGTCGACGTGCAGGTGCGCCCTGGCCGCCGCGCCGATCGCGGCGACGTCGACCGCCTCGATGTGTGCGCGGTACTCGATCAACTCCTCGAGCGGCAGGCCATGGACGGCGAGCCCGGAGAGGGCACCCACCACGGCGCCGGCCGTCTCGAATCGGAGCGGGAAGACGCCGACGAGGAAATCGCGTGCCGCCGCGAGCTCGGTCTCGGTGACCGGCTCGTCGCGCATCCGCTCGAGCTCCGCGAGGGTATCGACGATGGCCGGGACCGTGACTTCGGTGTTCACGGCCGCCCGGGCCGAGAACGGCCCCGCCCCGCGGCGCATGTCGAACCCGGCGCCGGCGCCGTACGTGTAGCCCTTCGCCTCGCGCAACTGCATGTTCAGTCGCGAGTTGAAGAGGCCACCGAGGATGGCGCTCATGACCGACACGGCGTGGAAGTCCGCGACGCGGCGCGGCAGGCCCGGGTGGCCGATCCGGATCTCGGTCTGGACCGAGCCGGGTCGATGGACGACGCGAACGATCCGACCGCTGCCAGACCCGGTGTCGTCGACGATGTCGCCGCTCGCCGAGGCGACCGCGACCGGCGCCGACCAGCCACCGAACAATCGCTCGACGATGCCGACCACGTCCGTGCTCGTCGAGCTGCCCGGCGACGACGAGCGTCGCCCGGGCCGGATCGAGCGCCCGATCGTAGGCGCGTCGGAGGACGTCGGCGTCGAGCTCCGCCACCGTCTCGCGGGTTCCACCCGCCGGGCGATGGTATGGCGACGCCGGGGCGTAGATCGTCCCGATGAACGACTCGTCGGCGCGGCGTCGCGGGTCGGCCTGTGCCTGGAGGAGGTCGTTGAGGCGCTCGTCGCGGAGACGCTCCACCTCGTCGGTCGGGAACGTCGGGTGCAGCAGCACCTCGGCCAACAGCTCGAGCGCCGGTTCCAGCCGCGAGGCCGGCACGTCCAGGCCAAGGCTCGTGGCATCCCAGCCGGCCTCGGCATGCAGCGACGCCCCGAGTCGCTCGGACGCCTCGGTCAATCCGACCGCGTCGTACCGCTCGGTGCCCTCCGTGAGCGCGCGGGCCGCGAGCACGGCCGCGCCGCCGACGGTCGACGGCTCGTCCGCCGCGCCCACGGGCAGGACGATGGACGCCGAGACGAGCGGGCGGCCCGGCAGGTCCGCGATCAGCACGGTCAGGCCGTTGGCCAGGCTGGTGCTCGCGACCTTCGGGAACTCGTACGGCCGGGGCGTGCCGGGGGCCGGCCGATCGGCGATCACGATGTCGGTCGCCGAACGCGTCGGGCCGCTCATGCGGCGACCTCCTCGTCGGTGGCATCGGCCCCATCGGTCGCGTCGGTCGTGGCGTCGGGATCGAGCGCCTGGGTGTCCGCCGGTGCCTCCTCGGGGAGGTACGTCAGGACGAGCCGGTTGTCCGGTCGGAACGTGGCCGCCGCGACCTCGAGGATCGCCTCTGGCGTCACCGCCAGGTAGCGGCTGAGCATCCGGTTCACGAGTTCCGGGTCGTCGAACAGCGTCGCGTACATCGACAGGCGGTCGGCTCGCTCCTCGACCCGCTGGAGGGCGCCCAGCTCGTCCGCCTCGATGAGCGCGAACGCTCGGGCGAGCTCGTCGGCGCTGACCGGCTCGACGGCCAGCCGCTCGATCTCCTCGTGCAATGCGGCTTCCACGCGTTCGACCGGGACGCCCGGCCGTACCGTCGCCCAGCCGGCGGCGATGGACGCGCCGCCCACGAAGCCGAGCGTGAACAGCGCCACGTCCTGGGCGATCCGTTCGTCGCGCACGAGACGCCGATGGAGGCGGCTCCCCTTGCCGCCCGACAGGATCTGGCCGGCGACTTCGAGCGCGTCGAGCCGCGGGTCGCCGTAGACCGGCGCCCGGAAGCCGACGAAGATGCGCGGCAGCGGCACGCGATCGTGCACGACCTCGCGGCGCTCGCCACCGAGGGTCGGCGGGAGGGACAGGTCGCCGAGCGTCGGGAACGAGGCATTCGGCGGGATCGCGCCGAAGAACCGTTCGACGCTCGCGCGCACCGTCCGCCGTCTCGACGTCGCCGACGACCGAGAGGACCGCGTTGTTCGGTGCGTACCAGGTCCGGAAGAACGCCTTCACGTCGTCGAGCGAGGCAGCGTCGAGATCGGCCATCGAGCCGATCGTCGAGTGATGGTACGGATGCTCCTCGGGGAAGAGATGGCCCTGGAGCTTCTCCTGCCACGAACCGTACGGGCGGTTGTCGTACGACCAGCGCTTCTCGTTCTTGACGACCTCCCGCTGGTTGTCGAGGTTCTCCTGGCTCAGGGCATCGAGCAGGGTCCCCATCCGGTCCGCCTCGAGCCACAGGGCGAGGTCGAGCTGATGCGAGGGCATCGTCTCGAAGTAGTTCGTGCGGTCCAGCCAGGTCGTGCCGTTCATCGTCCCGCCGGCCGCCTGGACGAGGGCGATGTGCTCGGCCTTGGCGACATGCGCCGAGCCCTGGAACATGACGTGCTCGAACAGGTGCGCGAAGCCGGTCTTGCCGGGCTGCTCGTGCTTGGATCCGACGTCGTACCAGACGTTGACGGCGACGACCGGCGCGAGGTGGTCCTCGGCGACGATGAGGCGCAGGCCGTTGGCGAGGCGCTCGTCGCTGAAGGCGACGGTGGGGACGGGGGTGGGCACGCGCGACTCCTGGGTGGGCAGCGGGACAGCCCGCGGATGGCGGCAGAAACGTGATGTCGATCGTACCGCGTCGGATCGATCGGCCGCCCGCGACGGCGCGACACCGCGCTGTCGCGGCGCCCGCGGACACGCCCGCTGCCGCCCTCGCCGAGCGCTCCGGCGCACGAAGCGCAACGGTTCCGTAGACTCCGGCGATGACCACACGACGGTATCCGGGATCGCGCTTCATCCTCGTCGCGGCCGTGGCGGTCGCGGCGCTCCTCCTGCCGGCGAGCGTCGTCGCCCACGCCGAGCTGCTCGAGACGTCACCGGCGGACGGCGCGACGGTCGAGGGCACCCCGACCGAGGTCTCCGCGACGTTCAGCGAGGCGCTCGAGGAGGACGGGTCGACGCTGGAGCTGCGCGATAGCGCCGGCGAGTCGCTCGCGACGGGCGGGCTGGACCCGGACGATCCGGCACGCCTCCTCATCGCCGACGTCCCCGAGCTCGCGCCGGGCGAGTACGAGGTCCGCTGGCGCACCGCGACCGATGATGGCCACAGCGAGAACGACACGTGGACCTTCACCGTGACGGCCGAGCCGACGCCATCCCCCAGTCCGTCACCGACCCCGGCGCCGTCCGTGACCGCCCCACCGAGCGCGGCGCCGACAGCCAGTCCGAGCATCGCGCCATCCCTCGCCCCGAGCCCGTCGCCGACGCCGGCCGGCGCCTCCGACAGCGATGTGCTGCTGCCGATCGTCGCCGGGCTCGCGATCGTCGCCGTCGCGGCCGGGTTGCTGCTCTCGCGGCGCAATCGACCCGCCGCCCGCCCGCACCTCCGGCACCGCCCGCACCTCCCACACCTCCAGCGTGAACGGCCCGTCGGCTCGCCGGCGGCCGACGGTCGTGATGACCGGCGCCATCGGTGCGACGTCCGTTGCCCTCGTCATCGCGCTCGCGCTACCTGGCGTCGTCTTCGCGCACGCGCTGAACCCGACCTACACGAGTCGGTTGCCGCTCGCGGTCTATCTCGCGGGTGCCGCCGCGACCGTCGCGCTGTCGTTCATCTTCGTGCTGGTCCGTGACGTCCGGGCGGAGCGCCCGTCGACGAGCGACCCCGGCCACCTGCCGCCGCGGGTCATCCGCTACGGCCTGCGTGCCGTCGGCCTGCTCGGCTGGTCGTGGATCGTGCGTCCAGGGGATCCTCGGCGGCGCGACCGACGCCGAGGTCGCGACCCTCATCCTGTGGGTCTACGGCTGGGTGGGCGTCGCGTTGCTGTCGGCGTTCGTCGGGCCGGTCTGGCAGTTCCTCGATCCGTTCTCGACGCTCCATGACCTCGGTGCCGCGATCGTGCATCGGCTCGGCGTCCGCCCGTGGGACATGGCCGAGTACCCGGCCCGGCTCGCGTCGTGGCCGGCGGCGATCGGGTTCCTGATCGTCGTGTGGCTCGAGCTCGTCGTCGAGAGCGGACCCAGCGTCCTCTTCGTGGTCCTCGTCGGCTACACCGCCCTCACGCTGGCCATGATGGCCCAGTTCGGGCGCGATGCCTGGCGGGCGAATGCCGAGGTGTTCACGGTCTGGTTCCGGCTGCTGGGTCGCCTTGCCCCGTACGCCCTGGCCGATGAGGACGGTCGCGTCCGCCGGCGTTCGTTCGCGAGTGGGCTGCTCGAATCGGGCTGGCGGCTCTCGGACGTCGTGATCATCGCGCTGGGCGTTGGCTCGATCCTGTTCGACGGCCTGGGGCAGACCCAGATCTGGTTCGACCTGTTCGGCTTCCCGCCGACTGCCGGGCCAGACCGCGCTCCTGCTCGGGTTCCTCGGGATCATCGTCGCGGCGGCACTCGCGGTCACGCGGACGATCGGCGTGGCGGCGACCGCGGCCGGACTGCTGCCGATCGCGGTCGGCTACCTCATCGCCCACTACCTCACGTACCTGCTCATCGACGGGCAGCGCATCGTCATCGCCATGTCCGACCCGTTCCAGCGGGGCTGGAACCTGTTCGACACCGTCTTCTTCGAGCCCTCGGGCGCGTGGCTCCCGCCGGGTCTCGTGTGGACCGCGCAGCTGGCCGCGGTCGTGGGCGGCCACATGCTGGGGGCGTGGGGCGGTCACGTCGTCGGCGCGATGGAAGCCGACCCAGGCACCGATGCGCGCGACGCTGCGGCTGCGCCAGGTGCCGCTGGCCGTCGTCATGGTCGCCCTCACGACGCTGACCCTGTGGTCGCTCGGGCAGTCGATCGTCGTGACCCCGGAGAGTGGCGCGGCGGCTCCGGCCAGCGCCGCGACCAGCCCCCGCTCGGTCAGGCGGTCGCCACCAGCCTCGGCTGACCGGGCTCCGGGACCCACTCGCCGAGCGGGCGCACCTCGGACAGGCGCGACACGATCCCCGGGTCCAGGGCCTCGGCCGCGGCGACCGCCGTCTCCATCGCGGTGAGGCACAGGATCCCCTCGCCGGTCGCCGCGTGACGGATCTCGGCGGCGTCGCGGACGACGCCCGATCGTGGCGTCGGGGTGTTGACGACGAGGCGCACCTCGCCCGACGCGATGAGGTCCAGGATCGGCACCTCGCCCGCGGCCTCGTCGGCGGCCTCGCCGAGCTTGGCGACCGGCCGGGCCTCGTGGCCGACCGCGGCCAGCGCCGCCCGAGTGCCGGGTGTCGCGGCGAGCTGGTAACCGGCGATCGCGAGGCCCGCCGCCAGGCGGGGCAGGAGCGCCTTGTCGCGGTCGGCGATGCTCAGCAGGGCGAGCGCGCCGGTCGCGCCGGGTCGCGGCGGCACGAGCGCGGCACCGAGGAGCGCCTTGGCGAGCGCGACCCGCGGATCCTCGTGCAGCCCGATGACCTCGCCGGTCGACTGCATCCCGGGACCCACCGACGGGTCGACGCCCCGCAGCTTGGCCGTCGAGAAGGCCGGGGCCTTGACCGCGACGAACGGCGGTGGCCGCAGGAGCCCGCCCTCCCAGCCGAGCTCCGGCAGCGTGGCGCCCAGCGCGATCCGGACGGCCAGCTCGACCATCGGCACGCCCGTGACCTTGGACAGGAACGGGACGGTCCGTGAGGCGCGCGGGTTGACCTCGATGAGGTACACGCCGTCGTCGCGGACGATGAACTGGGCGTTCACGAGGCCCCTGGCGCCCAGCGCCAGCACGATCCGCTCCATCGTCGCCACGATGAGGTCCTGGTCGCCCTCGCTCACGAACTGCGGCGGGAAGACCCCGACGCTGTCGCCGCTGTGCACCCCGGCGCGCTCCACGTGCTCCAGGAGGCCCGGGATGAGCACGAGGGTCCCGTCGCTGATCGCGTCGACATCGACCTCGACGCCCTCGAGGTACCGGTCGATCCGGACGGGGCGATCCGGGTCGACGACCGTGGCCGCCGCGAGCTGCCGGGCCAGGTCCTCCGGCGAATAGCAGAAATCGATCGCCAGGCCGCCGATCACGAACGACGGGCGGACGATGACCGGGTAGCCGATCCGCTCGGCGAGCGTCAGTGCCTCCTCCATGCTGTGGGCCATCCCGCCCTCGGGCTGCGGGATCCCGAGCCGGTCGAGCAGCGCCGCGAAGCGGACGCGTTCCTCGGCCTGGTCGATGGCCTCGAGGTCGCTGCCCAGCAACGGCACGCCGCCGGCCGCGAGTGGCGCGGCGAGATTGAGCGGCGTCTGCCCGCCGAACGCGACGACCGCCGGGATGAGGTCGCCGCCGGGCGGCGACTCCGCGTCGATGACGCTGCGCACGCTCTCGGGGTCGAGCGGCTCGAAGTAGAGCCGCGACGAGGCGTCGAAGTCGGTCGACACCGTCTCCGGGTTCGAGTTGATCATCACTGCCTGCCAGCCGACCTGGCGCAGCGTCTCGGCTGCCTGGACGGCGCAGTAGTCGAACTCGATCCCCTGCCCGATCCGCACCGGCCCCGATCCGATCACGAGGGCCGCCGGCCGCGCCACGGGCGGAGCCTCCGGCGCGGACCCCGCCGCGGCGTAGGTCGCATAGAAGTACGGGGTCTCGGCCGCGAACTCCGCCGCGCACGTGTCGACCATCGCGTAGCCGGGTGTGAGCCCGATCGCGAGCCGCGCGGCCCGAAGCGCGTCGGTGGTCGTGCCGGCCAGGCCGGCCAGCTCCTTGTCGCCGAACCCCGCCCGCTTCACGGTGGCCAGCAGCTCGGCCGCCTCGGGGTCCGCCGCCGCGTCGGCGAGGCGGTCGCCCATCGTCGCGACGTCACGTTCCAGCCCGACGTTGCGGCCCATCTCGGCGAGGAACCACGCCGAGATCCCGGTCGCCTCGCCCACGACCGCCTCCGGGACGCCACGCCGCAGCAGGCCGAGCAGTCGCCACAGCCGCGAGTCGGATGGCTCGAGGAAGCGGCGAAGGACGATCGGGCGCGGCCGTCCGCTGCGCGTGACGCGTGCTCTCGCAGGCCTGCCCGCGCTCGTCGATCCAGCGGATCGGCTCGTCGGCCTCCGGGTCGCCGGCGTACACCCCGGCGAGGTAGTCGAACGTCGGCGTCCAGGTCGGGTCCTCGGCCAGCGGACCGACGCCCGCCTGCTCCAGCCCGCGCAGCGCCTTGTTCAACGCCGACCCGAACGTCCGGTCGATGGCCATCACCTCGCCCGTCGCCTTCATCTGGCTGCCCAGCGTCCGGTCGGCGGTCGGGAACTTGTCGAACGGGAAGCGCGGCAGCTTGACGACGACGTAGTCGAGCGCGGGCTCGAAGGCGGCGACGGTCGTGCCCGGTCACGACGTTCGGGATCTCGGCCAGCCGCCGGCCGACCGCGATCTGGGCGGCGACGCGCGCGATCGGATAGCCGGTCGCCTTGCTGGCGAGCGCCGACGAGCGCGAGACACGCGGGTTGACCTCGATGACCGCGTACTCGGTCGAGTCGGGCGAGAGGGCGAACTGGACGTTGCAGCCGCCCTCGACGCCGAGCGCCCGGATGATCGCGAGCGCCGCGCTGCGCAGGCGCTGGTGCACCGCGTCGGTGAGGGTCTGGACCGGCGCGACGACGATGGAGTCGCCGGTGTGGACCCCGAGCGGGTCGACGTTCTCCATCGAGCAGACCGCGATGCAGGTGTCGTCCGCGTCGCGCATGACCTCGTATTCGATCTCCTGCCAGCCGACGAGGCACTTCTCGACCATGACCTGGCCGATCGGGCTGGCGCGGAGCCCGGTCCGGACGATCTCGCGATACGCCGCCTCCGTCGCGACGATGCCGCCGCCGGTGCCACCCAGCGTGTAGGCCGGCCGGACGATGGCCGGCAGCCCGATCTCGCGCAGCGCCGCCTCCACGCCCTCGTCGTCCTCGACGATCCAGCTCGGCGCGTACGGCTGGCCGATCCGGTCGAGCAGGTCACGGAACGCCTCGCGATCCTCGGCCATCCGGATCGCCTCGAGCGGCGTGCCGAGCAACCGGATCTCGTGTCGCTCGAAGACCCCGGCGCGGGCCAGGGCCATGGCGAGGTTCAGCGCGGTCTGGCCGCCCAGGCCGGCGAGCAGGCCCTCGGGTCGCTCCCTGGCGATGACGGCCTCGACGACCTCGACCGTCAGCGGCTCGAGGTAGATCACGTCCGCGACCGAGGGGTCGGTCATGATCGTCGCGGGGTTCGAGTTGATGAGGATCGTGCGGACACCCTCCGCGCGCAGCGCACGGCAAGCCTGCGTCCCCGCATAGTCGAACTCGGCAGCCTGGCCGATCACGACCGGACCGCTGCCGAGGATCAGGACCGACGCGGGCTTGGGCCCTGGCTCGCTCACCCGGCCTCGCCCCGCGTCGCGGCCACGAACCGGTCGAAGACCGCGAGGGCATCCAGCGGCCCGGGCGCGCCCTCCGGGTGGTACTGGACCGTCTCGATCGGCTTCTCGCGATGGCGCAGGCCCTCGACCGACCGGTCGTTGAGATTGACCTGGCTGACCCGGAACCCGGACGCGGCCGGCACGCGACTCGCCGACGACCTGGACCTCGTGGTTCTGGGCGGTCACCTGCACGAGCCCGAGATCGACGTCCTGGACGGGGTGGTTGGCGCCGTGGTGCCCGAACTTGAGACGGCTCGTCTCGGCGCCGCCCGCTCGGGCGACGATCTGGTGGCCGAGGCAGATCCCGAGCAGCGGCCGCCCGTCCTCGATGATCGCCCGTGCCAGCGCGACCGGACCGTCGAGCCGCGCCGGGTCGCCCGGTCCCGGCGACAGGATCAGCCCGTCGATGTCGCGAGCGAGCGCGACCGCGGTGGAGATCGTGTGGGGCAGGATCCGGACGCGGGCGCCGCGCCGGCGCATCGCCCGCACGATGTTCGACTTGAGCCCGAAGTCGACGATCCCGATCAGCGGGCCGTCCTCATCGTGGTTGCCGATGTCCATGATCGAGGACGGCGAGACCTTGCCGACGAAGTCCTGGTCCTCCCAGCGGGGAACGGCTCGCGCCCGATCGACGGCGTCGCCGCGATCCACGAGGCCGGGCTCCGTCACGATCGCCCGCAGGCTGCCGTGGAGCCGCAGGTGCCGGGCAAGGGCCCGCGTGTCGACGCCCGCGATGGCCGGGATGCCCTGGTCGCGCAGGAGCGCCGCCAGCTGCCGCGCGTCATCGAGCACCGCGGCCGTCGCGTTGGCCACGACGAGCGCACGCAGCCACGGCTGGGCGGACTGGTCATCGTCGACGAGACGGCCGTAGTTGCCGATGAGCGGGTAGGTCATGACCACGACCTGGCCGGCGTACGACGGGTCGGTGCAGACCTCCTGGTAGCCGGTCTGGCTCGTGTTCACCACGAGATCGCCACCGCCGGCGACGGGCGCACCGAACGCGATGCCCGGAAAGACGGTCCCATCCTCGAGCGCCAGCAACGCGGGACCCAGATCCCCGATCCGGGGATCGACGACGGCCGAGGCGCGCGGCGGCGGTGGGACGATCACGCGACGGCGACCCCGCGGGCAACAAAACACCCACCCGCCGCTGGGGCGTGGTGGGCGAGGGCATGCGCGGTCATCGAGCCTCCTCCGCCGGCCTCACGGGACCGGTACGCCAGCCTCACAGGACCGGCCATGAAAGGACGGCGTCAGCGTAGCAGGTCCGCCGACCCCGCCATCGGGTCAGGTCACCAGCTACGTGGGTCGGTTCAACCCTCGGCCGCGAGTGGCCTGATCGGCAGCTGGGCCGACCCGAGCCGATCGATGATCGACGGGAATGAGAGAAGATCCGGCGCGGTCAAGCCGACGAGGTCGATCGTCTCCGCGACCAGGTCATTTCCGGGCCGCGCGAGCAGGTAGCCCTGGCCTGCGGAGATCCCGAGGTCGCGGACGACGGCGAGCTGCTCCGAGGTTTCGATCCCCTCGGCGACCACGGTGGCGTTCCATTGCGCGGCAAGTCCCTGGAGCGCCCGCAGGATGGCATGCGACGGATCGCTGGCCGTCCCACTCTGGACCAGCGACAGGTCGATCTTCACGACGTCGAACTGGATCTCGCTGAGGAGCCGGAGACCGGCGTTGCCGGCACCGACGTCGTCCGCGGCAAGCCGCAGACCCGCTGCGCGCAGCGCCTTGACGTTGCGGCGGAGCTGGTCGAGATCCTCGACCGTCTCGCGTTCGGTCAGTTCGAGGACGATCCGGTCGAGGGCGATCGCGTGCCGGCGGAAGATCCCCTTGACGTCACTGGACCGGAACAGCGAGGACTCGAGCGTCCGGGGTGACAGGTTCACGCTCAGGTAGGCGTCCTCGGGCAGCTGTCCCGCGCCGGCCGCGACGACCTCGAGGCAGAGCAGATCGAGCTCGACCGTCTGGTGTGCCGTCTCGGCCGCTGCGAACAGGGACCCGGCATCGCTGAACGGAGAACCGTCCGTTGGCCGGACGAGGCCCTCGAAGCCGATGGGCGAACCCGTCGTCATCGAGAAGATCGGCTGGTAGACCGGGCGTACCGAACGGTTTGCGAGGACCGTCGCGATGTCGGCCGCCAGCTCCGCCAGCGGGCGCTCGGTCACGGCATCGCCGTGGTGGCTGGCGTCGAAGACCACGACCGCGGTCCGACCGTGGCGCTTGCACCAGTACAGGGCTGCGTCCGCCTGGCGGTAGAGCTCACGCGTCTCGGTGCTCGGGTTGGGATAGGAGCTCACCCCGATCGAGAGCGAGAACGGCTCGATCGGCGCGCTCGGGTCACCGCCACCGAGTGCCGCCGTGAGGATGCGCCGGCCGACCGCCAACCCGGTCTCGGCATCGGAGTTCGGAAGCAGCACGGCGAACTCGTCACCGCCAACGCGGTAGGCACGGTCGCTCCGCCGCATGATCGCGGCCGCGATCTGGCCGACGCCGGCGAGGAGCCGGTCGCCCGCATCGTGCCCATGACCGTCGTTGACCGCCTTCAGCCCGTCGACGTCGAAGAGCAGGAGCGCCAGCTGGGTCCCCTGCCGCTGGGCTTCTTCGAGCTGGTGGGCGAGCTCGTCCTGGAAGGCGCGATGGTTGCCGAGCCCGGTCAGGCCGTCGACGAGTGCCGCCCGCCGAGCCTGCCCGTAGAGCTGGTGCATCTCCGCCCGCTCGAGATCGAGCGACGCAGCCTCGCGCAGGATCGCCCGCGCGACGATCGCCATGTAGACGGGAAGCGTGACGGCCCCGGCGATCAGCACGAGGACGGCGACCGCCTGCCGGGTCTGGTCCGCGTCCCAGAAGCCTTCGATCGTCGCGGCGCCCATGAGTACGGCGAACGGCACGAACAGGCCGATCAGCAGGAGCCGTCGGATGCGCTGGAGTCGCCCGTTGGCCGATCTGGCCGGGGGCGTGGTCGATTGCATGGACGTCCCGTCCCGTAGTTGGGTCCCCGGTCGAACCGTTCTACCGCGATCCACGTGCCCCGGTGGTGGTCCGAAGGTACCGGCCGGTCCCGGCGATCGGCCCAAGGACGCTCGCAGCGCGCGACCGTAGGTTCCAGCTACCACACCGGGGACGTCCGAGGGCCCTCCAGCAGCGTGAACTCACAATCGAATGGGAGCCGCGTCATCGCCCGCCTTTCCGGCGCGGCGGTCGTATGCGCGGTCGCCCTGGCGATGGTGGGTATCGGCGTGACCGCCCCGCCGGTCGAGGCGGCCAGTTGCGGTGGGGCCGCGCCGCGGGAGACGGCCCTCACGGCGGGAACGGCGCAGCCAGGGTCAGGGTCGACGAGCACGACGTTCGCGTTCGAAGTCCACTACAGCGACTCGGCCGGGTGCGAGCCGTCGTCCGTCATCCTGAGGATCCCGGGCGTCGGCGATACGACGATGGGGACGACGGGATCCAAGTTCAAGGCGGGTGTCACCTTCACCGCGTCTCGCCGGCTGCCCGCGGGCGTCTGGAGCTACAGCTTCGAGGCCACGTCCGGGAGCGGCCCGGGACGTCGCGTCGTCGAACTCGACGATGTCTCGCCTGGTTCGATTTCCGTCACAGCCCCGACCCCGGTCCCGACCCCAAAGCCCACGCCCAAACCTACGCCCGCCCCGACCCCAACGCCGACGCCAACGGCCACGCCAAAGCCCACGCCAAAGCCCACCGCCACAGCCCACGCCCAAACCCACGCCGAAACCGGGCCCGGTCGCGACGCCACGGCCCACGTTGAAGCCAACGCCAAAGCCCACGACGGTCGCGACCCCGAAGGCCACGCCGAAGTCCACGCCACGACCGACGACAGGGCCGACGCCGTCGCCCGACGCGAGCCCGGGACGGACGCAACCCGCCGCCTCGCCAACGCCGACACCGGAGCCGGATCCGTCGCCCGCCGCGGCCGGAGCGGGTGGCGCGGGTGGCGCCGGCGTCGGTGGCTCCCGACCGCCGCCCGGCGAGGGCACCGGGTCCGGCCCGTCGTCGCCATCCGAGGGAGGGCAGCCTGATGCCTTCGCGCTTGACAACGCGCTCGCCATGTTCGGTGCCCTGGACGGTCGTTTGCCGATCATCGTCTGGACCATGACGACGATGCTCGGCGTCCTCGTGTTCGCCTGGGTCCTTGGCCGTCCCCAGCGCGAGACCGATTCGCCGCTCGCGGCGGCGCTGTCCCTGGTCGCCACCGCTCGAGCCGGTCGGCGGTATGCCTCCGGCGAGCGGTGGAGATCGGGCCCTGAGATGAGCGCCACGGACGTCGCGATCGGGGCCGGGACGGCCATCGGCGCGGCGGATGCCTTCAACGGCAACCGAACCTCGGGCTGGCAGTCGCGGCCCGCCCTGACGTTCGACGCGGCTCCCGGCCCCAAGGCGGTGCGCCGCCAGATCACGTACCGCCTCGTCCGCCTGTCCGATGGGCCGGACAACCTCCGGTCGACCGAGATCATGCGACTCGACCGCGGCGACGAGATCGAGATCATCGGCCAGGAAGCCGGGTTCATCCAGGTCCGCATCCCGACGGGCGATATCGGCTGGATCCCGAGCGACTCCGTCATCGGCTAGGGAGCACGCCCTCCGCGGGACGTCCCCCGCACTGCCCGGCGGCCGCGTCAGTCCACGTCCGGTCCGAGGCCGGCGGCCGCCTCAGTCCGCGTCCGGTCCGAGGCCCACCTGATGCGCGATCGCCGCCGCCTCGACCCGGTTCCGCACCCCGAGCTTGCCGAGGATGTTCGAGACGTGGACGCTCGCCGTCTTGCGGGTCAGGTAGAGCGTGTCGGCGATCTCCTGGTTCGAGCGGCCGGCCGCCAGTAGGCGGATGACCTCCTCCTCGCGCGCGGTCAGCCCGAGACGTCGGGCCGGGTCCTCGTGCCGTTCCGATCGCGCGGACCGCTGGCTTCCGCCGTGCCCGATGACGAGTCACCGGCCTCGAGCGTGATCCGGGCGTGCCCCGCGAGGATCGTGACCGCACGATGGAGCGGCTCGGCCCCGAGACTGGCACTGATCGCTGCGGCCTCCCGCAGGGCAGCTGCCGCCTCGACGCGCGGTCCCCGGATCCGCAGGACCGCGGCGCCCTGGCGAAACCGCGCATACGCGACAAGGTGCGGTCGTCCCTGCGCCCGCCACGAACGGGCGATGTCGTCCCAGGCACCCGCGCTGTCCACCCCGTGGGCGCGCTCCACCTCGGTCCGAGCACATCGCCAGCAGGATCGGCGCGCGATCGTCTGGCGATGCCGGCGGTGCGTTCGACCGCATCGCGTGTCATGGCGGCGATCGCCGCGATCCGGTCGTCGACGGCCGACGATCCGGCTGCATCGCCCGTCGAGCGGGCGATCTCGCCCGCATCCGCCTCCGCACGGAGGGCGTGCCAGGCGAGCCAGCCGATCGCGGGTTCGACCGTGCTGGCGCGGTCGAGATGCCGTATCCCGGCGTCGAGCGACTGGCGCACCGAGTCGATGCGCCCCTGAAGGGCGGCGAGCTCGACCTCGGCCGCGAGCAGCGGGATGACGTACGGACTCGAGCCCGGCCGGGCGGCGATGACCGCCCGAGCGTCGCGGAGGTCGTCGGTCGCTGCCGCGAATCGGCCCCGATTTGATGCGACGCGTGCCCGCACGATGCGCACCCATGCCGCCGCCGGCCCGAGCGGATCCGTGGCGATGGCATCGTCAGTGATCTGCGCCGCCGCGTCCCATCGGCCGAGGTCGAACGACGCTTTCGCGGCGTGACCTGCGAGAACGCCGCCGTATGTCCGTACGACGCCCATCCGCCGTGCCGTGGCGAGCCCGGCCGTCGCGGCATCGAGCGCGTCCTGCGTCCGCCCTACCCGGTCGAGCAAGGCGACGAGGTTCGCCTGTCCGAGCGCGATCCCCTCGACACCACCGAGTCCTTCAGCGATCGCGAGACCCTCCCGGAACGTGGCGATCCCGCGGTCGACGTCGCCACCCACGGCCTGGGACCAGCCAAGCACGCCGAGCGCGAAGGCGGCCTGGGCAGGCGCATCGGAGGCCCGGGCTGCCTCGGCGGCTGCCATCGCGAGCCCCGCCGCACCCGCCATGTCGCCCGCGGTCAGGCGCAGGCCGGCGGCGTGGCCCAGGGCGCGGGCGCGCGCCGGCGAGGGTGGCGTGGCCGGGATGAGGTCGAGCGCACGCTCGACCTCGACTGCGGCACCGGCGATGTCGCCCGCTTCGTAGAGGAACCAGCGCAGCCGCTCATGCAGGCCGCCCATCCGTGCCGTGTCCCCCGGGTCGACCGCTGCCAGATCGTCCATGGCCGCCCGCCCGAGCGCCACTGCGTCCGCGTACGCCCCACTCAGGACCGCGCATTCCGCCGCCCGCTGCACCACGCCGATCCGGTCCATGCCGCCGATCTCGACCAAGGCATCGGCGGGCCACGCCGCGATCGCGTGCTCGTACTGGCGTCGTGCGGTGTCATACGCCGACTTCCGCTCGGCGTCCTCGCCGGCCGCGACGAGCCATGGCAACGCCAGTGTCGGTGCGCCCGCGGCCTCCCAGTGGCTGGCGATCTCGCCGGGCTCGACCGGCCCGCCGCCGGTCTCGCCTCGCGCCACGAGGTAGGACGCATAGCCGCGGTGCAGGCGCTGCCGCTCGCCATGCATGAGGTCGGCATCGGCCGCCTCGCGGAGCAACGCGTGCCGGAACGCGTATCCACCGTCGCCATGGGTCGTGCGATCGACACGGACGAGCAACCCGGCGGCGATCGCGGCCCGCACCGCGTCCGCGACCTCGTCCTCGGGCAGGCCGAGGACGGCGGCGAGCATGACGTCGTCCACCCGCGGGCCGGCGGCAGCCGCGGCGCGCAGAACCCGACGATGGGGCTCGGACAGCGCGGCCAGTCGCGCGGCCATGATGTCGTGCAGGCCCGCCGGCAACTTGGCACCCGGGTCATCCGTGGATCCGAGCAGCGACAGCTGTTCGATGTAGAACGGGTTGCCGCCGGTCCGCTCCAGCGCCATGTCGACCGCGGCGGGATCGCTGTCGACGGCCCTCGCGGAGAGCAGCGCGCGCACCTGCCCGCGGTCGAGCCCGTCCAGGTCGAGCCGGTCGACGTGCTGGTCGCGCCCCAACTCGGCCAGGAGGGCATGCGTCGGATCGCCCGGCTGGATCCCGTCGCTGCGCGCCGTGATGACGACCAGGATCCGTCGCGTGACGACGTCGCGTGCCAGCACCGCGAGCAGCTCGCGTGTCGCCGCGTCGGACCATTGCAGGTCATCGATGACGAACACGACCGGCGATTCCCGTTGCGCGCGCTCGATGCAGCCCAGGAGGGCTTCGAACAGCCTCGTCTGGCCGTACCGATCGGCCGTGATGTCGTCGATCAGGGGCGGGTCGACTGCGACGACGTCCGAGGGACGCCCGCTCGACAGCTCGGGCAGCAGGCGGGCGAGCTCCGCGCGTCCCGGCCCGAGCAGCGCCGGATACCGTCCGGGCTCGACCCCACGCAGGTGGTCGCGCAGGGCCTGCACGAATGGCGCGTATGGCGCTCCCAGGCCGACCGATGGCGGGCACGACCCACGCCACACCTGTCCGCCCAGGCCATCGACCGACTGCGTGAAGGCGTCGGCCAGACGCGTCTTGCCGACCCCGGCCTCGCCCATGATGAGGACCACGCGGCCCTCGCCGCCCGCCGCCGATCGGAACGCCGCGTCGAGACGCGCCCGCTCCACGTCGCGCCCGACGAACACGCTCCGATCGACTGGGTGGACCACGTCGTCCCGATGATACGCATCGGAGCGACGGTCCCGGTCATCCTCCCGCGACCTGCAGCTCCGCCCGGAGCCGGGCCCGCGCCCGACACAGCAGCACCCGCGTCGCCCCCTCGCTGCGTCCGATCGATCGGGCGATCTCGCTGCCGCTCGCACCCTGGGCGGCCAGCAGCAGCGCGAGCCGGACGGCCGGCGGCGAGACCGGTCATGCGCGTCGTCGACGGTCGAGTTCGTTTCACGCTGGATGACGGCCGTCTCCGGTGACGTCGCGGCGTCGCGCACGACCAGGTCGCCCGCCCGCCGATTCGCGACGGACTGCCGACGCCCGCGGCTGATCGCGAGGTTGGAACCGACGCGGAAGAGCCAGCCACCGATGTTGGTCGGCGTCCGATCCGCCCGCGCCTCGACCAGGAGTCGCATGAACGCGTCGTGCACGAGATCCTGCGCGGCGGCGGGATCGTGGGTGATCGCGGTCAGGCGTCGGTGCAGGGCCGCGGCATGGGCCTCGTAGGCCGCTTCCACGATCCGATCGGGGGTCTGGGATGCCATGACGCCGGTCCTCCGTCGATGGTCGACGGGGTGCCGACCTGGTCCGACGGTCGATCTGAGTCATGGCAGGGCACATCGGGCTCGTGCCCCATTCGAGACGGCAGGACGGCAAAGAACGCACGCGCCACGGCAAAGCCAGGGCCGTGACGTCGCCCGGCGCCCACCCGACGTCATCCCGGGATCGGGACGGTGCGGCTCGATCGGATGACGCCCCGGGCAGCCCCGCGTTACGCGGCCAGGCACTGCGGTCGGGGCCGGACATGGCGATGCCCCATCTGGTCGATGGGGCGTGTGGTGCGATCTGGTGAGCCCGGAAGGACTTGAACCTTCAACCCGTTTGCTGGCGATCAAGAGCGGTCGCACCGCGTTCTCCGCTGCTACCAGCATTGCCACCAGCCCGCCGCCATCTACGTGTCGGGCGGGGACCCCGATGGAGGTGTAGTGCCTCCCGAGCGTCCCGTCGGCGTGCTGGTGGACCGAGGCGACCCCCGTGCCACCTTCGAAGATGACCTCGACGGCCCAGCAGTGCGTATCGCCGACCTCGTCGGCGTCACATCGCCGCTCCCCGACCCTGACCTCCCTGATCTTCGGGTCGGCGGGGAGGGTCCTCGTCGCGAGTTCCGCCACCCGGACGCAGAGGTCATCAGGGCGTCTCCCAGCACTTCAGTTCGCGACCCGTGACCGCCTCGTCGATCTGGGCGCACGCGCCAACACCCATCACCGCGAGCGCGAAGACGGCGCTGGGCAGGAAGCGTCGGTGCGACCGCATCGGTCCGCATCATGGCATCCGGAACCCCTGTCGCCGTTTCGTCTCGCTGTCGGACATGACGAGACCCCTCCGGCTTGGCCGTGAGGGGTCATTTCGTGCGTAACGTAGTGGTGAGCCCGGAAGGACTTGAACCTTCAACCCGCTGATTAAGAGTCAGCTGCTCTGCCATTGAGCTACGGGCCCAGGGTCCGGGATGATACCGCACCTGCCTCTGACGCGACGATGTTCACCCGGCGTTGACAGCGGGGTGATGCTGTAGGTCGAAGGTCGACGCACTCCCGATCCCGAGTGCCTCACCTGTTCGAAGGAGGCTCCCCGTGACCACCACGCCGGCCGCCCGTTCCCGTCGACTCCTCGGCCTTGCCGCTGCTGCCGCGCTGCTCGTCTCGATCGCCGCCGCGCCGTTCGCGGCGTCGGCCGCGCAGCCGTCGGTCCGCTTCGCCACGTTCAACGCCTCGCTGAATCGCGGCGCCGCCGGCCAGGCGCTGACCGACCTGTCCGTCCCCGGCAACGCCCAGGCCGACGCGGTTGCCGAGATCATCCAGCGGGTCCGGCCGGAGATCCTGCTGATCAACGAGTTCGACTTCTACGCGCCGACGGAGGCGCACCCAGACGGCCCGCTCGTCGACGCCTTCCGGGACAACTACCTCGCCGTCGCACATCACGGCGCCGCCCCGATCGACTATCCGTACTCCTTCGTGGCGCCGTCGAACACCGGGATCTCGAGCGGGTTCGACCTCAACAACAACGGCGTCACCGACACGACTCCCGGCGACAACCCCTACGGCGACGACTCGCTCGGCTTCGGCGTCTTCCCGGGCCAGTTCGGCCTGGTCGTGTACTCCCAGCACCCGATCCAGACCGACGACGTCCGGACGTTCCAGCACTTCCTGTGGAAGGACATGCCGGGCGCCCTGCTCCCCGACGATCCGGCCACGGCGGCTCCGCAGGATTGGTACAGCGCGGAGGAGCTGGCCATCTTCCCGCTCTCCTCGAAGAGCCACTGGGACGTCCCGATCGACGTCGACGGCACGACCGTCCACTTCCTGGTCAGCCACCCGACGCCGCCGGTCTTCGACGGGCCCGAGGACCGCAACGGCACCCGGAACTCGGACGAGATCCGGCTGTGGGCGGACTACATCACGCCAGGACCCACGTCGAGCTACATCTACGACGACGCGGGCACCCATGGCGGGCTGCCCGCGGGCGCGTGGTTCGTCATCGCCGGCGACCAGAATTCCGACCCGCTCGACGGCGACAGCATCCCCGGATCCATCCAGCAGTTGCTCGACCATCCGCTCGTGAACACGAAGGTCACCCCGTCCAGCGCCGGCGGGCCGTACTGGGCCGACGTGCAGGATGCCCTCAACGACACGCACGAGAGCGACCCGCTCCACGACACCGCCGACTTCTGCGACACCCCGGCCTTCCCGCCGTGCAGCGGACCCGGCAACCTGCGCGCCGACTACGTGCTGCCGTCGAAGGCGCTCAGGATCACGGATGCGGCCGTGTTCTGGCCGACCGCCGACGATCCGCTCGTGTACCTGACCGGTGCCGGCTTCCCGGTCCCGTCGTCGGATCACCGGCTCGTCTGGGTGGACGTGCGCATCCCCGGCTAGGACCGGCCAGGCCGCAGGGCGCCGCGGGGCGCGTCAGCGCGGGCATGCGCGGGGGCCGCGTCCCCGTAGACTGCGGGCCATGGCCTCCGACCTGGACCCCGCGACCCTCGCGGCGCAGCGCTGCGGCGAGGTCGACGCCGCGACGCCGGCCCTCGATCGCGCCGAGGTCGCGCGTCTCGCGACCGGCCTCGAGCCCTCGTGGCGGGTGGAACGCGATCGCCTCGTCCGCGACTTCCGGTTCGCGAGCTTCGGGGCGGCGTTCGGGCTCGCGACGCGGATCGCGCTGCTCGCCGAGGGACAGGGTCACCATCCGTCCCTGGACGTCGCGTGGGGCCGCCTGACGGTCACCTGGACCACCGACGCGATCGGCGGCCTCAGCGCCAACGACCTCATCATGGCGGCCAAGGTCGATCGACTCGTCTCCCGCGGGCTCGGGCTCAAGGCCGACTGAACCCGACCGTGCCCGACGCCGCGCTGACGCCCGGGCATGGCCACATCGTCGTCTGCGGCGTCGATCACCTCGGGCTGCGAACGATCGACGAGCTGCGCCGGCGCGACGAGGAGGTCGTCGCGATCGGGCCTACCGCGGACGCCGAGGAGGCGCTGACCGCGATCGGCGTGCGCCTCGTCGTCGGCGACCCGCTCGTGGCGAGCACCCTGCGCGACGCCGGCGATCGAGGACGCCGCGGCCATCGTCATGACGAGCAGTCGCGATCTGGAGAACCTGAACGTGGCGCTCGCCGCGCAGGAGCTGCAGCCCGCGATCCGGGTCGTCATCCGGATGTTCGACACGGAGCTCGGCTCGCCACATCCCCGAGCTGTTCCAGCGACGGCGTCGCGCTGTCGTCGTCGGCCCTCGCGGCGCCCGGGTTTCGTCTGCGCCGCCATCGACGGCGAGACCGGCGGCCGGTTCGAGCTGGCCGGCCGCGTCCTGTCGTCGCGGACCTCGACCGACCCGCCGCGGGCGGCCCGATCCCTGCCGATCGCCCGGCTGCATCGCCGACCGGACGGTCGACCTGCTCCCCGACGCGCGCTCGGACGACCCGGACCTGTTGCTCGTCGACATCGCGACGCCGGAGGAAGCGGCCACGGCCGCCAGCGCGCCACCGACCGCCGACGCCTCGTCGAGCGGACTCGTCGAGGGCGCGCTCGGGGCGTTCCGCGATCGCCTGCGGGCCCCGGAGCAGCGGCTCCTGCGGTTCACTGACGATCCTCGTCTTCCTCGCCGTCGGGTCGGCGCTGTACTTCGCGCTCATCGACCACTACGGCCCGCTCGACGCCCTCTCGTACGCCATCACGCTGCTGACCGGCGCCGCGATCCCGATCGACATCGACCCGACCGAGGCGTCGGGCACCCTGCGCGTCTACGCGATCATCCTGAGTCTCGTCGGGGCCGCGCTGGTCGCGATCGTCTATGCGTTCATCACCGACGCGATCATCCGCTCGCGGCTCCTCCAGACGCTCGGTCGGCGCACGGTCCCTGGCAACATCCGCGACCACGTCGTCGTCGCCGGGCTTGGCGCGATCGGCTACCGCGTCGCACTCGGCGCGCATGCCCGGGGCGTCCCGGTCGTCGTCGTCGAGGCGGACGAGGACGGCCGGTTCGTGGCGGCGACCCGCGCGATCGGGATCCCGGTCGTGATCGGCGACGCGCGACATCGCGAGGTCCTCGACGAGGTCCACGTCACGCGGGCACGGGCGCTCGTATGCGCGACCTCGGACGACCTCGTGAATCTCTCGACCGCGCTCAACGGCCGTCGCTCCGGCACGACCTGCGGGTCGTCGTCCGCCTGTTCGACCCCGACTTCGCGCTGCGCGTCCAGCGCGGGTTCGGGATCCGCTTCACGCGCTCGGTCTCGCAACTGGCTGCGCCGGCCTTCGCCGCGGCGGCGACGCGCACCGAGGTCGTCGCCACGGTGCCGGTCGGCGACCGACGGATGGCATTGTTCGCACGCCTGCGCGTACCCGCGGGATCGGCGCTCGAGGGCACGCCCACGGCCGAGCTCGACCGCGCCGGGGCGTTGCGCGTCCTGGCGGTCGCCGACCCGGGCTCTGACGTCGCTCGCTGGGACGTGCCGGCGGACGAGGTCCTCGATGCCGGCGAGGAGGTCGTCGTCGCGACGACCCGGGCCGGCCTGGCAGGGTTGCTCCACCTCGCGGCGAACCCCGCGGGCTCCGAGCGGACGATCGCCGACATGCCGTCCGTCGCCGACGATGGCCGTGCGGGCCTCCCGTTCGGCGCATCCGAGGCGGTCAACGCGGTGCGCCACGGCGTCGGTCGGGTGATCGGCGCGATACCACCGCCGTTCGGAGCCAGGCGCGTCACGCGCGATACGACCGGTGTCGACGACGCGGGCGCCACGGAAGCGGCCATCGTCGACCCGGTGGGCACGGACGGCGACGCGACCGACGCCGCCGATCGGCCGCCGGCGCCGGGCTGACCGTCAGTCGTCGGCCGATCGCCTCGAGCAGGCGGTCGATGAACGGGATCTGCGTGTCCTTGATCCGTCGGCGGGCCTCGTCGGGCGCGAACCACTCGACCCGGTCGATCTCGGGGATCGTGATGTAGCGTCCCGAGCGAGGCGGCCACTGGAACTCGAACGTGTTGCTGCTGGCCGTCGGCCGGGTCGAGATCGCCGGCGAGCGCCCAGGCGACGACGTGCTTGCCACCCTTCTGGACGATCTCGCCGAGGTCGATCGCCGGCCCGTCGGGCGCCGGGTGGCCGGTCTCCTCCTCGAACTCGCGGCGGGCGACGGCCCACGGTTCCTCGTCGGGGTCGTACTCCCCCTTCGGGATCGTCCAGTCGCCCTCGTCGCGCGACGCGAACAACGGCCCGCCGGGGTGGGCCAGCAGGACCTCGACGGTGCCGCCCGCCGTCCGCCGATGGAGCAGGATCCCGGCGCTCCGTCGGGAACGCGGGACTCACGACTCCTGGTTGTCGATCTGGGCGCGCTGCAGGCGACCGCTGAAGTCGACGTAGATCGACTTCCACTCGGTGTACGTGTCGAGCGCGACGTGGCCGGCCTCGCGGTGGCCGTTGCCGGTCTCCTTCCAGCCACCGAACGGCAGGTGCGTCTCGGCGCCGGTCGTCCCCGCGTTGACGTAGACGATGCCGGTCTCGAAGTCGCGCATCGCCCGGAACGCCGTGTTCACGTCGCTGCGTGAAGATCGATGACGACAGCCCGTAGCGGGTCTGGTTGAGCGCGAGCATCGCCTCGCCGTAGTCGTCGACCGGGATGACCGACAGGACCGGCCCGAAGATCTCCTCCTGGCCGATGCGGTCCATCGGCCGGACGCCGGTGAAGATCGTCGGCTCGAAGAAGTGGCCGTGGGCCAGCGTCGCCGGCCGTCGCGCGACCGCCACCGATCACGAGCTCGCCCTTCGCCGCGCCCGATGTCGATGTACGAGGCGACCTTGTCGACCGCGCCGGCGTTGATGAGCGGCCCGACGTCGGTCGCCTCGTCCAGGCCCGGACCCGAGGCGCAGCTTGCGGGTGCGGGTCTCGAGCTCGCTCGAGCAGCGGCTCGACCACCGACCGTTCCACGATCACCCGCGAGCAGGCCGTGCAGCGCTGGCCGGTCGTCCCGAACGCCGCCCACAGGATCCCGTCGGTCGGCGAGGTCGAGGTCGGCGTCGGCGAGGACGACCACGCCGTTCTTGCCGCCGAGCTCCAGCGACAGCCGCTTGAGCCGCTGGCCCGCCTTGGCGGCGATCGACTTCCCCGTCGCGGAGCAGCCGGTGAACGAGATGACCGCGACGTCGGGCGTCCCGACGATCGCGTCGCCGACCTCGCGCGCCGCGCGCCCGTCACGAGGTTGACGACGCCGGGCGGGAACCCGGCCTCGGCCATCAGCTCGACGAGGAGCGTGGCGCAGTGCGGCGTGTCGCTGGCCGGCTTGAAGACGACGGTGTTGCCGGTCACGAGCGCCGGCATCATCTTCCAGCACGGGATCGCCATCGGGAAGTTCCAGGGCGTGATGATCCCGGCGATGCCGATCGGCTGGCGGATGCTCATCGCCCACTTGTCGGGCAGCTCGCTCGGGACCGTGTCGCCGAACATCCGGCGGCCCTCGCCGGCCATCAGGTAGGCGATGTCGATGCCTTCCTGGACGTCGCCGCGGGCCTCCGACAGGACCTTGCCCATCTCGCGGGTCATCGCCCGCGCGAGCCGCTCCTTGTGCTGGGCCATCAGCTCGCCGAAGGCGTACAGGATCTCGCCGCGCTTGCGGCGCCGGGGTGCGCTGCCACATCGGGAGCGCGGCCTCGGCCGCGCTGATCGGCCATCGCCACGTCCGCGGCCGTGCCCTGCTGGAAGCGCCCGATGACGTCGCGGCGGTCGGCCGGGTTCCGGCTCTCGAACGTCGGGCCGCTGGTGGACTCGCACCACTCCCCGGCGATGAAGTGGCGGAACGTCGGGGTCTCGACGGTGGTGCGTCGGCGGCGCCCGGGCGGCGTGGCCGTCTCGGTCATGACGGCGAGTGTAGGCCGACCGGCGCCTCGCCGGCCCGTCGGGCGGGACGTCGACGTCGCCCTCGATCGTCACGCTGCGGCAGCCAGCGCAGGAAGCGCGGCAGCCACCAGTTCCACTCCCCGAGCAGCCGCATCGTGGCCGGCAGGAGCACGCTCCGGACGATCGTCGCGTCGAGCAGCACCGCGACCGCGAGCCCGAACCCGAGCTGCTTGATGATGACCAGCTCGAGGGTCACGAACACGCTGAACACCACGACCATGATCGCCGCCGCGCTGGTGATGGTCCCCGCCGTGATCGAGATGCCCCGGGCGACGGCCTCGTTCGACGACAGCCCGTGGTCGCGGGCCTCCTTGATCCGGGTGAGGATGAACACGTGGTAGTCCATCGAGAGCCCGAACAGGATCGTGAAGATGAAGACCGGCACGAAGGCCTCGATCGGGCCCGGCTTGAACCCCAGCAGCTCCGCGCCGTGGCCGTCCTGGAAGACGAGCACGAGCAGGCCGAACGCGGCCGCCGGTCGAGAGCAGGTTGAGCAGGATCGCCTTGAGCGGGATGACGATCGAGCGGAAGGCGACCAGCAGCAGCAGGAACGACAGGGACAGGACGAAGCCGATGACCTGCGGCATGCCGTCGCTGTAGAAGTCGACGACGTCGAGCGTGAACGCCGCCTCGCCGGTGACGAGCGCCTCGACACCCGTCGAGGTCGCCGAAGACCTCGGGCACGACCTCGTCGCGGACCTCGCGCACGATCTCGCGGTTGCGCTGGTCGTTCTGGCCGCCGGCCATGACGTACGACAGGAGCGCCACGGTGCCGTCGGCGGACGGCTGGTCCTCCACCGGCGGATGCAGGCCGTCGATCGCGAGCAGCCGCTCGGTCAGCTCGTCGATGGCCGCCTGCGTCGCGCGGCTCGTCCGCCTGGGTGACGACGACCTGCAGCGTCAGCGTCGAGCCCTCCGGCCATTGCTCGTCGAGCAGGTTGATGCCCTGGACGCTGTCGATGGAGTCCGGGAACGAGGCGAAGTCGCTCTGGCCGAGGTGGAGCCGGAGCGCCGGCACGGCCATCACGAGCAGGATGGCCGCGGCGCGCGACGAACGCGATGACCGGCCGGCGCATGACCGCGCGGACCATCGCCGCCCACAGGCCGCTCCCCTCCGGCCGGTCGCGGCCGAGGAACGGCAGGCGCAACCGGTCCACGCCGTCGCCGAGGATCGCCAGCACCGCCGGCAGGAACGTCAGCGAGCCGATGACGGCGATCGCGACGACCGAGATCGTGCCGATCGGCCATCGAGTGGAAGAGGACGTCGTCGAGCAGGAACAGCCCGCCGATCGAGAACACGACGGCCAGCCCGGAGAAGAAGACCGCCCGGCCCGCCGTGGCCGAGGCGACCCGGATCGCGTCGTGCTTGACCCGGCCGTGGCGCCGCTCGGTCCGGTAGCGCGTGATCATGAACAGCGAGTAGTCGACCGCCACGGCCAGCCCGATGAGCACGACGAGCTGGCTCGCGTATGGGCTCACCGGCGCGACGGCCTGGCTGTACAGCCCGAGGACCCCGAACGCGGCGAGCAGCGCGGTGATCGCCAGCACCAGCGGCACGACCGCCGCGACGACCGCCCCGAAGGCGACGAGCAGGATGAGGAACGTCAGCGGGATGGTCAGCCGGAGCGAATCGTCGAGCCCGCCGTTGACGAGCTCCTGGATGTCCTCGTTGGCGAGCGTCCCGTCGAGCGAGTGGATGCGCAGGTCCGGGTGGGCCGCGCGCAGCTCCTCGAGGAACGGCGCGCATCGCGGCCAGGCGGGCGTCGACCTCGGCGCCCTCGCCGGGGACCTCGGCGGCGATGCGGACGGTGGTGCCGTCGGGCGACACGAGGCCGGCCTCGGGCGGGGCGAGCCGCGGGTCGACCGGGTTCGCGAAGATGCCGCCGCCGTCCTGGGCGGCGGCGACCTGGATCCGGGCCAGGACGTCGTCGAGCGCCGCGTCGTCGAGCGGCCCGTCCGGGATCGCCCACGACGAGCAGCGTCAGGTGATCGGTCGTCCTCCGCGGGACCGGACGCGCCGAACACGTCATACGCCCGGGCCGCCTCGAAGGTCGTCTGCTCCTCGCGGTCGTCGTCGACGGCGTCGGCCGTCCGCGTCCCGCCGAGGGCGATGCTCGCCACGAACAGGCCGATGGTCAGCACCATCCAGAGCGCGAACACCGGCCATCGATGGCGGGCGCTCCAGGTCGCGACCCGGACGGTCCACGGCGGGCGGGCCGGGGTGTCGGTCACGGGCGTCATGCCGCCGCGTGCCACGTCAGACCCGCTCGACCGCCATCGCGACCGATCCTCCGCCGCCCAGGCAGAGGGTCGCGAGGCCGTAGCGGCCCTCCCGTCGCGCGAGCTCGTGGAGCAGCGTCGCGACGATCCGCGCGCCGCTGGCCCCGATCGGATGGCCCGAGGGCGATCGCGCCGCCGTTGACGTTCACGCGATCCCAGTCGAAGCCGAGCGCACGGCCGTCGGCGAGCGTCTGGGCGGCGAACGCCTCGTTGATCTCGATGAGGTCGAACGCCTCGATCGGCAGCTCGATCCGGTCCAGGAGCCGGCGGACGCCCTCGACCGGGGCGAGGAACAGCCACTTCGGGGCGACCTCCGCCTGGGCGTAGCCGACGATCCGGGCGAGCGGCGTGAGCCCGAGCCGCTCGACGGCCCGCTCGCTGGCGACGACCGTCGCCGCGGCGCCATCGGTGATCCCGGGCGCGTTCCCGGCGGTCACCGTCCCGGCCGTGGCGTCGCCGCGGTCCTCGCCGTCGGGCAGCGCGAATGCCGGCTTGAGGCGGGCCAGCGCCTCGGCGGTCGAGTCGCGTCGCGGACCTTCGTCCACGGCGACGACCGTCTCGCGGCCCTTCGCGTCGCGCACCGTCACGGGCGCCATCTCGGCATCGAACCGGCCCGCGTCGATCGCCGCGATCGCCTTCTGGTGGGAGGCCAGCGCGAAGGCGTCCTGGTCCTCGCGGCTGACCTGCTCGCTGATCGCCACGCGCTCGGCGTGGGTGCCCATGTGGCAGTCCTCGATCGCGCACCACAGGCCGTCGTTGACGGTCGAATCGATGAGCTGCGCGTTCCCGAGCCGCAGCCCGAACCGCGCGCCGGGCAGGACGTACGGCGCGCCGTTCATCGATTCCATGCCGCCCGCGATGACGAGCTCGGCGTCACCCGCCCGGATCTCCGACGCGGCCAGCATGATCGACTTGAGACCCGAGCCGCAGACCCGGTTGATCGTCGTGGCGCTCGTCGTGTCGGGCAGGCCGGCCTTGAGCGCCGCCTGGCGGGCCGGCGCCTGCCCGACGCCCGCCTGGAGGACCTGGCCCATCAGCACGTCGTCGACCTGGACGGTCGCCGGATCCAGCCCCGCCCGCTCGACGGCGGCCCGGATGGCGACGCCACCGAGCTCCGTGGCCGGCACGGTCGACAACGCACCGCCGAACTTGCCGATCGGCGTGCGCGCCGCGCTGACGATGAAGGTCTGGCCGTTCGGGTCGCGGGATCGGGTCATGCGACGAATCTACAGCGCCGTCCGACATGTGGGTCTGCGGGACGCCTCCGCACGGCGCCCAGGGCTGTGGAGGCGCGTCGGCACGTCAGGAGCCGGCAGCGTCGTGGTGGACGAGATGCACGGGATGATCGGGCACGTTCGCCAGCGCTGAGCGGAGGAACGTGGGGAACAACGGAACCTCGGCGAGTCGATCCACGCGAAACCATCGAAAGATGATCGGGACCTCGCCCTCACGACCCATGAAGTCCGCGCGAACATCGTTCTGCGTGGCCTTCGCCGGAAGTGACATCTCGTAGTACAGCCCGAGTTCGTGGAATTGCAGATCGGCCGCGAACGCGTCGTTCTGGAAGAAGTTCTCGACGAACCAGATCAGGCGGCCGACCTCGACCGGCAGGTCCATCTCCTCCTCCATCTCGCGGCGGAGTGCGTCAGGAGACGACTCGAGCAGGTGGAGCCTGCCCCCGGGCAGCGCCCAGAAGTCGTACGTCACTTCCCGATGGAGGAGGACGTGTCCCTCGCGGATACACACCCCGGCGACCCGGTAGTTGAAGCGGACCGAACCCTCGGTGAACTCGATCACGCCGCTTCCATCAGCCCGTCAGCACCTATGGCGCCGTGTGGGCACGTGGCCCGCCCGGGTCAGCACCTCGCCCGCGACGATCTCGCGGTGGATCTGGTTCGTCCCCTCGTAGATCTGGGCGCCCTTCGCGTCGCGCATGAGCCGTTCGATGCCCGTCTCGCGCGAATAGCCACTCCCCCCGAACAACTGGACGGCGTCGGTCGCGACCCGCATCGCCGTGTCCGAGGCGGTCCATTTGGCGAGTGACGAGACCTCGGTCAGCGGCTCGCCGCGATCCCGCGCCGCCGCCGCCACCCGGGTGAGTGCGCGCGCCGCCGCGACGTCGCGGGCCATCTCCGCCAGCATGAACCGCAGCGCCTGCTGGTCGGACAGCGGTCCGCCGAATGCGCGTCGCTCGGTGAGGTACCGGGCGGCCGCCTCCAGCCCGGAGCGAGCCAGGCCGACACACGCGGCGGCGATGGAGATGCGGCCCTCGCCCAGTGCCGACAGCGCGATCCGGTAGCCGTCGCCCTCGGCGCCGAGCCGGTTAGGGCCGGCACCTCGCATCGTTCGAACACCAGCTCCGCCGCGGGCGTGGACCGGATGCCCATCTTCCGCTCATGCGCCCCGAAGCGGAAGCCGGGCGTCCCGCGTCTCCACGAGGAAGGCCGTGATGCCGCGAGCTCCCGCGGCCGGATCCACCGTCGCGAACACGAGGTACCGCTCCGCCTCCGGGGCGTTCGAGATCCAGATCTTGGTGCCGGTCAGGCGGTAGGCGTCCGGCGCCTCGGCTGTGCCGCCGACCCGTTCCGCGGTGGTCCGGATCGCGGCCGCATCGGACCCCGCGTGTGGTTCCGTCAGCGCGAACGCCCCGAGCGCCTCGCCGGCCAGCATCTGCGGCAGCCAGCGGGCACGCTGCTCGTCCGTGCCCCACGTCACGACCGGGAACTGCGACAGGATGTGGACCGACAGCGACACCGCCACGGCCATGTCCGCCGCCCCGAGCTCCTCCATCACGAGCGTCCAGCCGAGGTACGACAACCCGGCCCCGCCGACCGACTCCGGGAAGGGCGCCGCGGTGAACCCGAGCGAGCCCATCCGCTCGAACAGGCTGCGGTCGTAGCGTTCGGTCTCGTCGCGCTCGATCGCGCCCGGCGCGACGTCGCGTTGCGCGAAATCGCGCGCGGTCGCCTCCAGCAGGCGCTCCTCGTCCGTCAGTGGCCAGGTCACGTCGGGTCAGCTCCGCGGATACGTGTAGAAGCCACGGCCCGTCTTCTGGCCGAGGTGCCCGGCATCGACCAGCTCGACGAGCACCCGCGGCGGGCGCAGGTGCTCCAACCCGAGCCCGTCCTCGAGCACGCGCATGATCCCGAGGCAGACGTCGAGGCCGATGAAGTCCGCGAGCTCGAGCGGACCCATCGGGTGGTTGAGCCCGACACGCGCACCCGTGTCGATGTCCTCGGCCGTGCCGACGCCCGACTCCAGGGCCCGCATCGCCTCGATGAGGAACGGCATGAGGATCCGGTTGACGATGAACCCCGGCTTGTCGGCCGACACGATGACCTGCTTGCCGAGCTCGCCCGACAGCGTGCGGATCGCCTCGACCGTCGCGTCGCTCGTCGCCTCGGACCGGATCAGCTCGACGAGCGGCATCACCGGGACCGGGCTGAAGAAATGCATCCCGATGAACCGCTCGCGCCGCGCGCGCGTGACGGCGTCGGCCAGTCGGTGGATGGCGATCGAGCTCGTGTTCGACGCGAAGATCGCGTCGGGCGGCGCCGTCCCATCGAGGTCGCGCCAGAGCGCGGTCTTGACCCCGAGATCCTCGAAGACGGCCTCGACGACGAGGTCGGCCGCGGCCGCCGACGCGAGGTCGTCGGTCGGCGTGATCCGTGCCAGCGTCGCGTCGCGATCCGCCGCGTCGAGCTTGCCCTTGTCGACGGCCCGGGCGAGGTTGCCCGCGATCCGCGCCAGCCCGGCATCGGCGCGCGCGCGCTCCGGCTCGTACAGCACGACCGCCTTGCCGACCGCCGCATGGACCTGCGCGATGCCGTGCCCCATCAGGCCCGCGCCGGCCACGAAGACCCGCTCGATCGACCCGTCGCTCATCCTCGAAGCGTACCGTGCCGCAGGGGTCCGCACCCTTCCACGGGCACCTACCGCCCGGATACCTCCGTTTCCATCGGCGTGGAACGTCACTTGTTACGAAGTCGCTCCGGTGAGCCTCCGCCGGGCGTGATTCGCGCGCCCAAGGGTCGAACGGAACATGCCACCGTTCCAATGGGTGCCCGGAAGCCTGGTTCGCGCCCGCTGCCGCCGATCCAGACCAAGTTCGTAACGTCTGATGTTCCGGCCGCCGGCCCGTGCGGATCGATGGCTCACGGATAAGTCTCAGCAAAGCGGCGTCCGCCATCGTGCGCCGGTGAGCACCCGCGAGACCCCTGCGCAGCGAGGCGCCCGGCGTGCACGCCATCTCGTGGTCCGCATCGGCGAAGAGCTTCGTGTCGCTCGAACGGGCGCCGTCGCTTGGCGTCGGGACCACGCTCACTCGATCAGCATCTCGTTCCTGGCAGGAACGGGAGGCGGCGTCCGCAGCCGCGTCCACAGATCAGCCGGGTTCGCTTGCCAGCGCCTCGAGCAGCCGATCGGCCGCCGTGAACGGGTCGAGCCGGTGCTCCGCCACATCGGTCACGACCTCGGCGGTCAGGCCGACCAGCGTCGGTCCGGCAAGTCGGTCGGCGAGCCGATCCGCCAGGATCGCGCGCACCTGCGCCTCGGCCCGCACGCGGCGGGCCCCCGAATCCGGCGATGCGGCCGTCGCGGCCCGATGCCGGTCGAGCGCGGCCAGCAGCTCGGGCACGCCCTCCCCAGTCGCCGCGGTGGTGACGAGGACCTCGGGACGTTTGGGTGCCGGCCGGTCGTCGCCGGGCGTGCGGCCGACGGTCGGGGTCAGCATCGCCCGGAGCTGCGCCGCGGTCCGCAGCGCCCCGGGCTTGTCGCCCTTGTTCACGACGACGAGATCGGCCACCTCGAGCAGACCCGGCCTTGATGGCCTGGATCTCGTCGCCCATCTCGGGCGCCTCGAGCACGACCGTCGTGTCCGCCGCGGCCGCGACCTCGACCTCGCTCTGCCCCGTCCCGACCGTCTCGATCAGCACGAGATCGAACCCGGCGGCGTCCAGCACGGCCGCCGCCGACGAGGTGGTCGATGCCAGTCCGCCGGCGTGACCCCGCGCGGCCATCGAGCGGATGAAGACGTCCCGGTCCTCGGCGTACGCCTGCATCCGGACCCGATCGCCCAGCAGTGCCCCGCCGGTGATCGGCGATGAGGGATCGACCGCGACGACCGCGACCGCCCGCCCGGCCTCCCGGAGCAGGCCGATGAGCGACGCCACGAGTGTCGACTTGCCGGCGCCCGGCGGTCCGGTGATCCCCACGAGGTGCGCCTTCCCGGCGACCGGGTAGAGCCGCCGGAGCGCGGCCTCGGCGACCGGCGTCCGGTTCTCGACCGCGGTCAGGAGACGCGCGAGCGCGCGTCGGTCGCCGGCCATCGCGGCCTCGGCCAGTGCGAGGCCGTCCGACCCGGCAGGCTCCCCCACCCTAGTCGCGCGGTCGGGCGTTGGCACGCAGGAAGTCGGCGACCTGGGCGATCGTCGTCCCTGGCCCGAAGACCTCGGCGACGCCGGCCTCGCGCAGGGCGGGCACGTCCACGTCCGGGATGATCCCGCCCACCGTGACGAGCACGTCGCCGAGGCCCTCGTCCGCGAGCAGCTTCGTGATCCGGGGCACGAGCGTCATGTGCGCGCCCGAGAGGATGGACAGGCCGACCACGTCGACGTCCTCCTGGAGGGCGGCCGCGGCGACCATCTCGGGCGTCTGGCGGAGGCCGGTGTACACGACCTCGAAGCCTTCATCGCGCAAGCCCACGCGCGAGCACCTTCGCCCCGCGGTCGTGCCCGTCCAGGCCGGGCTTGGCGATGAGGACCTTGAGCGGACGATCAGCCATGGCCGGATTGTAGACGCGGCCGGACCGCGTCAGACGTCACGCGCGAAGCACGAACGTCGGCCCGGACCCCCGAGGAGGTCCGGGCCGTCGAGCGCGACCGGCGCAGTGATCGATCGCGTCAGGCGTTCGCTCCGCGCGAAGGCGCGCGAAGCGAGCAACAACGACAGGATCGCCAGCGTTCCCATGACCACCGAGCCGACGACGATCTGCGGGTCGCCCCACAGGCCGTTGAAGAGCGCCCGCGCCGCATCCACCGCATGGGTCAGCGGGTTGAGCGTCGAGAGGGTCTGCAGCCAGTCCGGCGCGAGCGCCATCGGCAGCATGATCCCCGACAGCAGGAGCAGCGGCAGGGTGACCGCTTGCGCGATCGGCGCCAGCGCATCCTCGCTCTTCGTCACGAGCGCGAGGGTGTACGAGAGCAGGGAGAAGGTCAGGCCGACCAGGGCCACGATGCCGAGCGTCAGGACGGCCCCGGCGGGGTCGATCTGGAGGCCGAACGGGATGGCGACCAGGATCAGCAGCGTCGACTGGGCGAGCAGGATCGTGACGTCCCGGAGCGACCGACCCGCGAGCATCGCGAAGCGGCTCATCGGGGTCACCCGCATCCGCTCGACGACGCCGTACCGGATCTCGGCGACCAGCCCGAAGCCGGCGAAGAACGCCGCGAAGAAGGCCGTCAGGATCAGGAGGCCCGGGACGAACCAGTTGAACGCGCTGGCGGAGGCGCCGGCGTGTCGAGGTCGCGCCTTCGAGGAGCGGCGCGAACAGGATCAGATAGAGGATGGGCTGGAACAGGCCCATCGCGACCCACACCGGCTGGCGCAGGGTCAGGATGAGTGAACGTCGGTACATGAGCCAGGTGTCGCGCAGGACCTTCACGGTGCGGTCTCCCTTCGATCGTGGTGGAGTTCGGCTTCGGCGGGACCGCGTCAGGCGGCCGGCTCCTCGCGGAGCGATCGGCCGGTCTGGCGGAGGAACACGTCGTCGAGGCTGGGGCGGGTCAGGGTCAGCGACTGGGCGCGGAGCCCGGCGCCGTCGAGCACGCGGATCAGGTTCGGGACCGCGATGTCGCCCTGGTCGACGTAGAGCCGCACGAGGTCGTTCTCCTGGGTCGCCTCACGCACGAACGGCTGGTCGCGAACGGCCTGCAGGACGTGTTCGACGGCCCCGTCGACGCCGATCGTGATGACGTCGCCGGCGACCTGGCGCTTCAGCTCGTCGGCGGTGCCCTCAGCGACGATCCGGCCGTGGTCGATGATGGCCAGGCGGTCGGCCAGGGCGTCCGCCTCCTCGAGGTAGTGGGTCGTGAGGAACACCGTCGTGCCCGCTTCGCGCAGGCCGCGGATCTCGTCCCACATCCGCGCTCGCGCCTGGGGATCGAGGCCGGTGGTCGGCTCGTCGAGGAACAGGACCGCCGGACGATGGACGATGCCCAGGCCGACGTCGAGCCGGCGCTTCATGCCGCCCGAATACGTGCCGATCGCCCGGTCGGCGGCCTCCTCGAGATCGAGCGTCGCCAGGATCTCGCTGGCGCGTCGCTGCGCGGTCGTCTTGTCCATGCCGTAGAGGCGACCCTGGATGACGAGCTCGCCTCGGCCGGTCTCCGCCGGGTCGGTCGAGCCGCCCTGCGGGACGTAGCCGATCCGCTCGCGAACGGCCTGCGGCTCGCGACGCAGGTCGGCACCCGCGATCGTCGCTTCGCCGGACGTGGGCGGGAGCAGGGTTGCCAGCATCCGCAGCGTCGTGGTCTTGCCGGCCCCGTTCGGGCCGAGGAAGCCGAAGACCTCGCCGACGCCGACCTCGAGATCGACGCCGCGCACGGCCTCGACGACAGTCTTCCGCGTGCTGAAGGTTCGGACCAGGTCGTGGGTGGCGATCATCGTGCCACTGGTCGGTCGTGCCATGGCCATCGTTCGACTCCTCGCTCTTGTGGCGTATCCTGCATCTGGTCAGCAGTTGCGCCGTTCAGCATCTTCGTGCAATATCTGCACCGCGCAGATAATCCCCCGAGCGAGGAGATGTTGTCAACCATGAACCGCGAATCGATCGATTCAGTCCTCCGCTCCTTGCGCCGCGTCAACCTCCAGGGGTCGATGTTCGGGCACACGGTCGCCCTCCGGTTCGGCCTGTCCGAGTCCGACATCGAGGCGCTCGAGGTGCTCCTCGACAGGGGCGCGGCGACCGCCGGCATGCTGTCCGACCTCACTGGCCTGACGACCGGCGCGGTCACCCGCGTGATCGACCGCCTCGAGCAGTCGGGCTATGTGCGCCGGGTCCCCGATCCGACCGATCGTCGGCGCGTCATCGTCGAGCTCGTGCCGGCGCGGACGGCCGGCATCGAAGCTGCGATCGCGCGTGTCGGCGACAAGAGCGCATCGGAGATCGGCCAGTACTCGGAGGCCGAGCTGGCCGTCATCGACGACTTCCTCACCCGCATGGCGGCGATCAGGCACGAGGAGGCGACCGCCCTCAGGGAATCCCCCGCTCAGGCGAGCGGCGGCGGATCCGAGCACGCCGCACCCATCGGCGGGCTGGGCCGGGCCCGCCTCCTGTACAAGTCGGGCGCCCACGAGCTCCTGCTCCGCGGCGCGACCGACATCGACGACCTGTACCGCGCGCGGTTCGAAGGGTCGGTCCCACAGGTTCGCCTGCGTGACGGGACCGTCACGATCCAGCACAAGGGCAATTCCTCGCTGAGCGCCGGCCCCTTCTTCGCAAACTGGCAGTTGGCCTGGCACGAGCGGCGCTCCGACATCTCGCTCAACGCCGCGATCCCGTGGGATGTCGAGGTCGTCGGCGGGGCCGGCAAGCTCCAGGCCAAGTTCGCGGCGCTGGACCTGCGCTCGTTCGAGCTGACGGGCGGGGTCGATCAGCTCCGGCTGACCCTCGGTCAGCCCGCGGGCGACGTCCCCATCCGGCTGACCGCGGGGGCCAACAACGTCCGGATCGAACGACCGGCCGGGGTCCCAGTCCGGCTGAAGCTCCGCGGCGGCGCCGGCCGCATCGACTTCGATCAGCAGCGACTGAACGGGACCGGCGACACGGTGCTGGAGACCACCGGCGCCATCGAGGCCGCCGACCTGTACCAGGTCGAGATCGTGGGTGGCGCCGGCAAGATCGCGATCACCGAGGTCGGCTGACGCACGAGGCGAGCCGGTCGACGCGCGGCGCCGGTTCAGGCCCCGGGTGCGTGCCGGGCGAGGTGGTCCAGGAACTCCGAGCGCGTGCGATCGCGCGTCCGGAACAGCCCGAGGACCGCCGACGTGGTCATCACCGTGCCGGGCTTGCGCACGCCGCGCATCACCGCGCACAGGTGGGTGGCCTCGATCACGACGCCGACGCCCTGCGGGGCCAGCCGCTCCTGGAGGAAGTCCGCGATCTGCTGGGTCAGGCGTTCCTGGACCTGGAGCCGGCGGGCGTACATCTCGACGATCCGCGGGATCTTCGAGAGGCCGATGACCTTGACCGCTTCGGGATGTAGGCGACCGCCGCCGTTCCGAAGAACGGCAGGAGGTGGTGCTCGCACAGCGAGTAGAACGGGATGTCCTTGACGATGACCATCTCGCTGTAGTCGACGTCGAAGATCGCGCCGTTGACGAGTCGCTCAGCGTCGACGTGGTAGCCGGCCGTCAGCTCGGTGTACATGCGATGGACGCGCTCGGGCGTCCCGATGAGTCCCTGGCGATCCGGATCCTCGCCGATCTCGAGCAGGATCTCGCGGACGGCGGCCTCGACCTTGCCGTTGTCCGTCGATGGCTCGCCCGCGTGGTCCCGGCCGCGCGACCCGGTGATGTCGTCGGTCGCGACGTCGGTCTCGCCGATCTCGGACTCGATCTCGTCGACGAGCCGTCGGACGTTCGGGGGAAGCTCGGTCGGGCTGGCCATGGCCGCGATGGTACGCCCAAACCCGGCCACCGCGGTCCGGCCACCGGTCACGCACCCGCGACCGCCCCCGATGGACCGAAGCCGGCTGCCGGCAGCGGGTCGAAGTCACGTCCCTCGGCGCCGCGAAGCCAGGCGCGCGCGTTCTCGCCGAGCGACGGCCGATGGTAGCCGCCTTCCTGGAGGAGCACGAGACGCCGGCCGAGGGCGGCCACCCGGCGCCCGACCTCGTGGTAGACGTCGGTGGTGAGCGCGAAATCGCCGATCGGATCGAGGCCGTAGGTGTCGAACCCCAGTGACACGACGACGACGGAACCGGGCACGGCCGCGATCGCCTCGAGCGCCCGGTCGGTCGCAGTCGAGGTAGTCGTCGTTCGTCGCCCCGCCCGGCAACGGGATGTTCAGGTTCTCGCCGCTCCCCTCCCCCTCCCCGGTCTCATCGGCGCGGCCGAGGAAGTACGGGTACTGGCCATCGGGATCGGCGTGGATCGAGACGTACCGGACATCACCGCGACGCCAGAAGATCTGCTGGGTGCCGTTGCCGTGGTGGTAATCGACATCGAGGATCGCGACCCGTTCGCCGGTGGCGCGCGTGATGGCCTCGGCCGCGATCGCGGCGTTGTTGAAGAAGCAGTAGCCGCCGTACATGGACCGTGCGGCGTGGTGACCGGGCGGTCGGCACAGCCCATAGGCCGCGGGCGCGCCACCCAGCACGAGATCGACCGTCGTGAGGGCGACGTCCACCGCACCGCGCGCCGCGACGTACGTGCCGGCCACCAGCGGGGCGGCCGAATCGAGCCCCCAGTACCCTGCCCGGCCGCCGATCTGGCGTGGCTCGCGCGCGTGTCGCTGGACCGCCTCGTCGCTCATCCCCTCGAACATCGCACGGTTCGGATACGTGTCCGCCGACAGGAACGGGCGCGGGACGAGCTGCGCGCGCATCTCGGACCAGGCCACCTCGAGGAAGCGGACGAGGCGCTCGTCGTGGACCGCGGTGATCGGCGCCTCGCCATGCTCCGACGGCTCGACGAACGTGAACCCGCCATCGGCCTGCAGGGCGGTCCGGATGCGCTCGGCCCGTTCGGCGACCTCGTTGGCCGGCACGCCGACGCCCATGTACGTCTCGACGTCGATGTCGTGCCCGAGATGCGCGGCGGTATAGACGACCTGCATCGCTCCCTCTCAGCCGTCGGATCGGGTGACCGACAGCAGGGCGGCGCTCACCTCGCGGGGACGATAGCGCATGAGGTTGTGGCCGTCGTGCGGAAATGGCTCGACCCGGACGGGCGTCCGCCCAGTCGATCGGCGGACACGCGACATCTCTCCGAGCACACCCGCGCGGGCACCCGTCCCATCGTCGGCGGCGACGAGCGCCACGATGGGCGCATCGATGGATGGCAGGACGGTCCGCGGGTCGTAGTCGAACATCGTGCGCACGCACGCCTCGAGGGCGTGGGGTCGGGTCGAGGGCACGACGCGGCCGGCATGGGTCTCGACGACGGTCGCCCGCGCGGCGCGATCCTGGTCCGCATCCCAGGTCGACGGATCGAAGGCCGCCCGGTCGGCAAGGAACGCACGCATCGAGCGCAGCACCTCGGGCGGCTCGTCGAGGCCGCGCAGGAATTCGTCGACGTCGAGCCCGGTCGCCGCCTCCATCGACTCCCAGCCGCCATCGACGAGCACCAGGCCGGCGCAGCGCGGACCGAGCGCCAGGGCCGCCGATGCCGCCACGATCGCCCCGAAGCCGTGCCCGCCGACCACGACGCGCTCGCGGGTATCGGACAGCAGCCCCGAGCCCTCGGCCACCGCGATCGCATCGTCGGCCAGGACCTCGAGGTCGTACGACCCGTCGTCGGTCGGGGCATCCGAGAGGCCGTGACCGCGCAGATCCATGGCGACGACGGGCAGCAGGGAGCGGAGGCGACGGGCGACCGGCGTCCACGCCCAGGCGGTGCCGGCGAGTCCGTGGAGCAGCAGGAGCCCGGGTGCGTCGGCGGCCGTGGCGCCGCCGGCCTCCTCGGCGGCCGGGCCGCCCCAATCGAGGAAATGGATCCGGTCCGCGGGCTCGACCACGACCATGAAGCCATCGGGCTCGGCGCCCATGTCCGGTGCCGGGATCGACGCGAGCGAGGCCTCCATCGACCCTAGGATAGGTGGCCATGCCGAAGCGTCGTCGCGGTTCCCGAAGTGCCCGCTCCTCGTCCGCGACCCGCGACGCGCCATCAACGGTTCGAGATCCTCGTCGACGAGGCGCTGGCGACCATCCCGATGCCGTTCGCGGCGGCGCTCGAGGAGGTCGCGATCGTCATCGACGACGAGCCTTCCGCCGACCAGCTGGCCGAGCACGAGCTTCCACCGGACGGGACGCTGTACGGCCTGTACGAGGGCGTGCCGCGGACCGAGTGGGGCGCCGACTGGGTGACGATGCCCAACCGGATCATCCTCTTCCGGCTGCCGCTGGAGGAGGATTTCCCCGACCCCGACGAGCTCGCCGACGAGGTCTGGATCACCGTGGTCCACGAGCTCGCCCACCACCTCGGCATCGAGGAGGACCGGCTCCACGAGCTGGGCGTGGACTAGGGCCCGGTCGGTCCCCGCGCGGGTCGCGGGCGGACGTCAGCGCGTGAACAGGGCGAGCAGGCCGGCAAGGCCGAGCCCGCCGATCGCGAACCCGAGCAGCATGGGGCGGGTCAGCCAGCGGAACCGCCGCCGACCTGGCGTGCGGGCGTCGGGATCGTCCGGCCCACCGGCACGCACCCGATCAAGGCCGAGGGTCGCGTGGGTCAGCCCGACGAACATGACGACCTGCGGCGCGACGGTGATCGCGATCACCGTGTAGATGAGGGTCCCGGCGGCGAACACCACCGCGATGACGCCCGCGGTCGTCAAGGCCAGCCCGACCGGTCCGGCGCCCGGACCCAGCCCGAGCGTCGTGAAGACCCGCAGGACGAGGTCGAGACCCGCGCTCAGGCCCAGGAAGATCAGCAGCACGGCGACGATCTCGAACCCGACGACGACGAGCGCCGCGAGCTTGCGTGCCCGGAAGAGCCGGATCGAGCGCCTGAGCGATTCGAACGGGTCGACGTCGCCGAGGACGATCCCGCTGAGCACGTAGGCGAACGGAGCCCCGACGAGGGTCGCGACGACGAATGTCGCGGCCAGACCGATCTCCGGCGACCCGCGCAGCAGGGGTTCGAGCACGGCCGTGGCGATGCCCTGGGCGAATCCCGACAGGGATGGCGACCAGGACGGCACCGACGGCCGCCCGCCAGAACGTCTGGCGCGCGCGAGCGAGCGCCTGCCGGGTCGTGACGGGCCGCCCGACGCTGCGCCCGCCAAGCACCGAGACGGCAAGCGTCCGGCTTTCGATGAGGACCACGAGCAGCCCCAGCAGGGCGAGCATCGTCAGCGCCGCGAACGCCGCGTCGGCGCCACGCTCCGAGATCTCGGTGAGCTCATCGATCGAGCGATCCAGCGCGACGATCTCGAGACCCCACAACCCGAGGGCCAGCGGTCCGAACGTGCCGAGGACGACCGTGCCGATGTAGAACGACGCCCGGCGCATGTCCTCGCCCGAGCGCGTCAGCAGGTCGAAGCTCGCTCCGATGAGCCGGCGCGCCGTGACGACCGGGATGGCCTGGGCGGGCGGGGTCGTCGGGCCGACCGGGGTGGCCGAGGATGCCGGCGACGAGCGGAACGAGCGGCGCGACCACGGTCGGCATGCGGCGCCGTTCCGGGAGTAGTGACGTCGTCTGCAGGCGCCGGTCCGGTGGCGACGACCTCGTCCTGGGGTCCTGCCGCGCGCCTCGCGCGTCGTCGGCAGGCGCCGGCACGGCGCTCGGGGCCGGCCCCTCGCCTCGTCCCTCGCTCACGCGGTGGAACCCGGCAGCGGGCCTGCCCCCTCGACGAACTCGCCCAGCCGCCCGGCCTCCACGTTCCCGCCCGACAGGACCACCGCCACGCGGTCACCGTCGCGCAGCTCGATCCGGCCCGCGAGGACTGCGGCGAGCGCCGCCGCACCGGCAGGCTCGAGCACCTGCTTCGTGCGTTCGAGCGCGAAGCGCAGGCCCGCGAGGATCGTCGCATCGTCGAGCAGCACGATCCCATCGAGGTGGCGCTTCGCCATCGCGAGCGTCCAGACACCGGCGAATGGAGCGCCGAGACCATCGGCCACGCTCACCGGCTGGATCGTGACCACCTCGTCGCGTGCCAGCGCCTGCGTCATCGCATCCGAGCCGACCGGCTCGACCCCGATGACCCGGACCGAGGGTCGTCGCCCCTTGAGTGCAGCGGCGACGCCGCTGATCAGGCCGCCGCCACCGACGCCGACGACGACCACGTCGACGGCCGGTACGTCCTCGAGCAGCTCGAGGCCTGCCGACCCATGGCCGGCGATCACCGCCGGATCGTCGAACGGGTGCACGAAGGTGAGCCCCTCGGCATCCCGGATGCGCTCCATCTCGGCGAACGTCTCGCCGACGTGCGCGCCATGCAACACGACGCGCGCGCCGTAGCCGACGCAGGCGTCGACCTTCGTGCGCACCGCGCCCGCGGGCATGACGACCGTCATCGGAACGCCCGCCGCGCGTCCTGCCCAGGCATACGCCTGACCCGCGTTGCCGGCGGACAGCGTGATCGCGCCCCGCTCCCGCGCCTCCGCGGGCAGGGTCGCGATCCGGTTCGTCATCCCGCGGGCCTTGAACGATCCCGTCTTCTGGAGGTGCTCGGCCTTCAGGTACAGCCGGCCATCGCCGATCCGGACACCGGTCGCCCGCTCGATCCAGTCGGCGGCGGTCGCCGACGTCAGCGTCGGTGTCCGATGGATCACGCCCGCGAGGCGCCCCGCCGCTGCCTCGATGTCGCCGAGCGGGACGTCGTGCGTACGTTCGGCCTCGGGCATGCGGGCGAGTATGGCACGGCGCCGCCGTCGATCATGACGCGCGGCAAACCCGCGCATCCGGGACCATTTGCGTGTTTGCGCAAACACTGATATCGTCGGTTTCGTGTTGGACTACCTGCCCGTCTCGGCCGAGCCGGACCGCGAGCGATACGCGGCCGTCGGGCGAGCACTGGCCGATCCCAAACGCCTGTGCGTCCTCGAGTCCCTCGCCATCGGCGAGTTGTCCGTGAGCGACCTCAGCACCCGGGTCGGCTGCCAGGTACCCAACATGAGCCAGCACCTCGCCGTGCTCCGTCGGGCCGGGCTCGTCACGAGCCGGCGCGAAGGCAACACCATCCTGTACCGCCTCGCCGACCACCGTGTCATCGAGGCGTATCGACTCATCCAGGACATCGCCCGCTAGGCGGGAGGAGGAACCACCATGGCCGAGATCCGGCACGCGACCGACGCGAATTTCGAGGAACTCGTACTCAAGGCAGAGCGGCCGGTCGTCGTCGACTTCTGGGCCGCCTGGTGCGGGCCATGCAAGATGGTCGCCCCCGAGATGGAGAAGCTCGCCGAGAAGTACGACGGCACGGTCGACGTGGTCAAGGTCGACGTGGACGCCAACCCGCGCCTGTCGCAGGCCTTCAACATCATGAGCATCCCCACGATCGCCTTCTTCAAGCCGGGTTCCCAGCCGCAGGGCGTGGTCGGCTTCCGACCGCTCGAGCAGCTGGAGCAGCAGTTCGGCCTCGCCGAATTCGCCACCGCGAACGCCGACTGACGGCGTCCACCCTGTCCTCCTCCTCCCGGAACGACCCCGGTCCCGCCGACCGGGGTCGTTCCACGTCCGGCGTCCGGCGATGACCGCTGCCGACCGAGCGGTTGACGACGGCGCGACTCGTCCTGGATCCGCTGCGACCGGACCATGCCGACGAGATGGTCGAGGTGCTCGCCGATCCACGCCTGTACGCGTTCACCGGTGGTACGCCACCCGACCGCGATGCGCTCCGCGCGCGGTACGAGCGGCAAGTGATCGGTCACTCCGCTCGACGGCTCGGAGACGTGGCACAACTGGATCATCCGTTGGCGAGCGTCCGACACCCCGTCGGGTTCGTGCAGGCCACGATCACGGACGAGACGCGGATCGCCGACATCGCGTGGCTGGTCGGCGTGTCGTGGCAGGGTCAGGGCATCGCCGTGGAGGCGGCGACGGCGATGGTCGGCTGGCTGGAACGGACCGGCGTGGGGACGATCACCGCGCACGTCCATCCCGAGCACGCCGCCTCGGCCGCGGTGGCATCACGCGTGGGCCTCGTGCCGACCGACGAGATGGACGACGGCGAGCGCGTCTGGCGCCTCGATCTGACCCCTGGGCAGCGCTAGGGCCGCTCAGCCCTCCGCGCGTCGATACGCGGCGGCGAACCAGGCGCTCGCCCGGTCGACGGCGTGATCGTCGAGCACGGCCGGCGCGAACGTCACCCACTCCGGGCCACGTGGCGAGGACCCCGTGTCAGGCGTGCGGCGGGCGGCACCGGCCAGCACGGGATCGAGCCGGAACGACGCCTGCGGCCCCGGCCGGATCGAGGCCGGCGAACACCACCCCGCCGCGTCCCCACTCGATCGAGCCGTCCGGCGCGGTCACGACGTCCGGACCGGCTTCGTCGTCCGCGGCGGCGTCGACCTCGGCGGCCGCCTCGTCGAACACGTCCCGCAGCGTCATCCGGCCGCGTCGAGCACCGCGCGCAGGTCGTCGAGGTGCTCGCGGTAGTGGTCGATCGTCTCGTCCTGGAACCACGTGAGGTGGGTCCCGTGCTTGATCCAGCGCGCCTCGGGGACGACCGTGAGGTACCCGCGGAGCTCGCCGGGCAGCGTCCGGAAGCGCTCGCGGAGCTCGTCCATCGGCAGCGCCGCCCAGACCTCGGTCACCTCGGCGTTCGCGGCGTCGCCACCGCGGGCGGCCCAATCGGCCTCGTAGCGCGCCATCGTCGCGCTCGTGTCATCGACCGCGAGCTCGCGCGCGACCTCGAGCGAGGCCTGCTGCCAGGCGAGCATGTGGGCCATCAGATCGCGGCCCGACCAGCCGTGCGCGGCCTCGATCGGTCGTTCGAGCTGATCGTCAGCGAGCGTGGCAAGCGCCTCGTACGGCAGCCACAGGTCACGCTCCTCCTCGAGGAACTCCATCGCGTCGAGGTACATGGCGGCATGGTAGACGCCGCGCCGATGGGCCATCCGCGCGCGACGGCCATTCGGTAGGCTGTGCGCGCCATGATCCCGGGTCAGCCCGTCCCCACCGAGCTCGATGGCGCGGCCGAGCGCGCGACGGCTCGCCGTGCCCGCCGTGACGCCCGAGCCGGCGACGGATCCGCGACCCCCGATGGGCGCCGCCGGTCCGGTGGGTGGCGGGGCCCTGCCGCCCGGGCGCCCGGCGGCCGACGAACCGGACGATGCGCCCGTCACGGACCCGAACGTGACCGGCGTCGTCTTCATCCACGGCATCGGCAGCCAGCCGGCGGGTGAGACCGTGCTCCTGTGGTCCGCCCCGATCATCCGGATCCTGTCCGCCTGGCGCCAGGATCGAGGGTTCTTCGCGGATCCGGTGATCCGCTCGAGGGTGGACCTGACCGGTCAGACGACGCCGTTCATCGAGCTCGAGATCGAGGCGGACCCGGCGGATCCTGACGCTCGACCAGCCGGCCGCTGGGTGCTGACCGAGGCGTGGTGGGCGTCGGACGTCGAGGCGCCCGGGGTGAGCTCGATGCTGCGCTGGCTGCTGTGGCGCGGCGAAGCGCGGCGGATCCTCGACGGCATCGTGACCGGCATCAACGACGCCGAGGATGCGAAGCATCCCGAGCCACCGGACGGCGGGATCGGCTCGATGCTCGGCCCGTTCCTCCGACGACTGCGGACCGCAGGCGAGCGGGTCCTGATCCTCGCGCTGTTCCTGGCCCTGTCGATCGTGGCGGTGCCGATCTACGCGATCGTCAAGCTCCTGTCCGCGTTGCCGCTGCCCACGGTCGTCCAGGGCATCTCGACCGCGCAGCTCGACTGGTTCCTGGTCGACTGGTTCGGCGACGTCCGGGTGCTGCTCGGCGATCGCGCCCAGGCCGCCAACATCCGCTCCCGAGCGGTCGCCGCGATCGATGCCCTGCGCGAATACGGCTGCGGCCGGATCGTGGTCATCGCGCATTCGGGCGGAACGATCGTGGGGTACACGACGCTCGCCGACCTCCCGGACGACCTCCGGGTGGAACGGTTCATCACCCACGGGCAGTCGCTCTCGCTCGCCTGGCGGCTCGGTCGGTTCTGCGGGCCGCTCGAGTCGTTCGAACCCAGCGTCGGCGACGACGACGAGCTCCTGCGGCGGGGCGACCGGCTCGTGCATCCGCTGCCTGACGGGGTCGACTGGCACGACTTCTGGGCCAGCCACGATCCGTCGCCGGCCGGGCCGATCCTGGATCCCGAGGCGTGCGCGACCATCCCGGCCGGCAACCACCCGGTCATCAACCGCAAGAACGTCCTCGAGGACCACGGGTCGTACTGGGACAACGAGGAGGGCTTCGTGATCCCGGTGATGCGCCTCATCGACACGGCCGGCCGGCCGCCCGGGACGACGAGCCGATTCTTCCCCGACTACGGCCCGGCGGACGCGCGGATCACGGCACGCACGTATCGCATCATCCGGCTGCGACGGTTCGGGCTCGCCTGGCTGCTCCTGGGCGTCGCCACGGTGGTCGCCGGCCTCCTGGCCGGGCCGGCCGGGTTCCCCGCGATCGGCACGCAGATCCTGCGGCCTGCCCGGCACCCTGTTCGACCCGCCGCTGCCGGCCGAGGGCCTCCGTCCCGTGGCTCGTCGGTGCGCTCGCCATCTACATCCTGTCGCACGGCGTCCGGAGGGTCGGGATGACCCGCTGGGAGGAATGGGACGGCGAGGCTCGTGGATTGGCGCGTCACGAGGCGTACGTGCCACCGGGCCCGGGATCGTTGATCGGCCAATGGGCCGCGTTGCTGATCGCCCAGTTCGTGGTCGCGGTCATCGCCGGCGGCGGCCGGCCGCTGGCGCTCCTGCTGGCGGTCTACGCCGTGCTCCTGCTGCTCGGCTGGCTGCCGCGCGAATGGCGACGACGGGTGGTGGCCCCGGCACCGGCGCCCGCGGACTAGCGTCCAGGTTCGCGGCGTCGCGGACGGCCTGCGCGCGACTAGACCGACGCGCCGCGCCGACTCAGACCGCGACCGGCTCCCGGTACTCCCCGAAGACCCCGCGCAGGACCGCGCACTGCTCCCCGAGCGTCGCGTACGCCTCGGCGCAGCGCAGGAAATGCGGCATGAGGTTGGTCTCGCTCGTGCCCGGTCGGGATGCCGCGTCACGGAGTCCGCGCAGCGCCGCGTCGACCGCGACCGCGTCGCGTTCCCGGCGGACGCGTTCGAGGCGCGCCAGGTGCCGCTGCAGCGATCCGGGCGGCACCGCGAGGACCGGGATCGCCGGCTTCTCGCTCGTCGACATGGGCGTTGACCCCCACGACGAGCCGCTCGCCGGCATCGAACTCGCGCTGGTAGCGATACGCGGCGTCGGCGATCTCGCGCTGCGGATAGCCCTCCTCGACCGCGGCGACCATGCCGCCGCGCCGGTCGATCTCGTCGAGGTAGCGCCACACCTGGCGCTCGGTCTCGTCGGTCAGCGCCTCCACGAACCACGACCCACCCAGCGGATCGACGGTGGCATCGACCCCGCTCTCGGCCGCGATGATCTGCTGCTGGCGCAGGGCGAGGAGCGCCGCCTCGGCGGTCGGGACCGCATGGGCTTCGTCGTAGGCGTCGGTATGGAGCGACTGCGTCCCGCCGAGGACCCCGGCCAGCGCCTGCAGCGCCACGCGGGTCAGGTTGTTGAGTGGCTGCTCGGCGGTCAGCGACACGCCGGCGGTCTGGGTGTGGAAGCGCATCCATGCGCTGCGCTCGTTCTCCGCGCCGTAGCGCTTGGTCATCAGGTCATGCCAGATCCGGCGGCTTGCCCGGAACTTGGCGATCTCCTCGAAGAAGTCGGAGTGGCTGTTGAAGAAGAACGACAGCCGCGGCGCGAAGTCGTCGATCCGGAGGCCTCGTTCGAGCGCCGCCTCGACGTAGGCCATGCCGTCGGCGATCGTGAACGCCAGCTCCTGCACGGCGGTCGAACCCGCCTCGCGGATGTGATAGCCGCTGATCGAGATCGTGTTCCAGCGCGGCAGCTCGCGCGTCCCGAACTCGATGGTGTCGGTCACGAGGCGCATCGACGGCGCGGGTGGGAACAGGAACTCCTTCTGGGCGATGAACTCCTTGAGGATGTCGTTCTGGGTGGTGCCCTCCAGCCGCTCGCGCGGCACGCCGGCCTTCTCGGCCGCGACGATGTACATCGCCCAGATCGGCGCGGCCGGCGAGTTGATCGTCATCGACGTGCTGACCCGCTCCAGCGGCAGCCCGTCGAGCAGGACCTCCATGTCGGCGAGCGAGCTGACCGCGACGCCGCACGTCCCGAATTCGCCCTCCGCCTCGGCGTCGTCGGTGTCGTAGCCGTACAGCGTCGGCATGTCGTAGGCGATCGACAGCCCGGTCTGGCCGGCGGCGAGAAGCTGGTGGAAGCGCTCGTTGGTGTCCTCGGCGGCCCCGAAGCCCGCGAACATGCGCATCGTCCAGAGACGGCTCGCGGTAGCCGGTCGGGTGGATCCCGCGGGTGAACGGCGGCTCGCCCGGGAACCCGATCCGGTCCGTCGGCGTCGTCCGGCAGGGACCACGGGCCGTAGAGCCGCTCGATCGGCATGTCGCTGATCGTCGAGAACCGTTCGCGGCGCTCGGGTGCGCGTCGCAGCGCCGGATCGAGGCGCTCGGCTTCCCAGGCTGCGCGGCGGGCGGCGCTGTCGCTCGGGCGTGACCGGTCGGTCATGGCCGGGATGCTAGCACCGGTCAGGTGCCACCGAACGCGTCGACCGCCGCGAGGATCTTGGGATCGGGCAGGTCGTTGGTGATGACGACGTTCACCGTGTCGTCGATCGTCGACGGCCAGACCATGACGGTCTGGATCCGCTCGCCGGTCTTCGTGTCGAGCCGGTGACCGGGTCGCCCGGCGAGCGTCGGCGTCGACTCGCCCGTGATCTCGGTGCGGTTCGCGGTCCGTGCGCTCTCGGCGTAGAAGGTCGCGATGTGCGTCTGCCTCCAGCCCCGGCGCCTCGAACACGACGAGGGCCGCGGCCCGATTGCCGCCGAAATCCCAGGTCCCGCCCGCGAAGCGGACCTCGGCGACCCCCGCCTCGAGCAGCGAGCCGAGGTTCTCGGCCGTGCAGTTGCGCCCGGAGTCGAGGCCGATCGGGCGCGCGTCCCTCGTACGTCGTCGGGATGCGGGCCTCCAGGTCGGGGTAGGCGCCGGGCGCGGAGCCGTCCGCGGTGCACGCCCCGGTCGGATCGAACGATGGCGCGGGCTCGGCGCCACACGCGGCGACGAGACGAGCACGAGCACGGCGAGCGCAGACACGGCGAGGGAATGGGGACGCACGGCCCAAGCGTACGGGAGGTGGGCGCGGCCGCCTCCGATGCGCCGCCGGCGACCCTTCGAACACGCACGAATCGGCCCAACTTCGCCGGGCGGTGCGTGGATGCACCTGGTACGGGCGTCCCGGTGTGGTGCGCGGATGCGCCCGACCATCGAGCCTGCCTGTAGGGGACAAGGGTGCCATTGCCCGTGTTCATGGGGCGGTCGTAATGTGCTGCATACGCCGACCCGCGATCGAACCGGGAACAAGCACCTGGGGCGTCGGTCACGGATCAGGAAACGGACGCTTTCTCGAGGAGGTTCGAGGGAGGGATCCCGGTTCCCGATCACGAGCCGAGTAACCGGATCTTTCGGCCATCAGGCCCGTAAGAGCGTTGGGACGGCTGCACTGATCGCTCGATCACGAATCATCTGCCATCGATCGCCCTCCGGTATCGGGGGGCGATCTCGCATTTCGGGGCGGAGCGCGGGATCGGAGCCGCCGATCCGGTCGTCCAGGCCAAGGCGCCTGGCGAGGACGCGAGCGAGCGCACTTCGAGTGCGTGAGCGAGCGCCCGGAGCCTGGCAACGCAGGCATGGCCGATCGGGCGGCGGCGACCTTCAGGCGGTGCGGCCGGGGCGGACCGGCATCGGATGCGATCGTCGCCCGACCCCGCGCGCGTCGAGGTCGGCCTGGATGACACGGGCCGCGGCCACGAGCTCCGGATCGCGCGTCACGGTGCCGGCCACCCAGTCGATGTAGGACGGCTCGAAGCCGGCGATCTGGCCGAGCGTGTGGCCATGGAACTTGCCGAACTCGATGACGTGCTCCCGCGCGGCGTCGAGCGACGGCGGTGGCGGACGGCGGAAATGACGGACCTGATCGCGCTCCAGCGGCCCGGTCGGGGTGGAGGCGCGCGGTGGCTCACCGTGGACCCGCTCGCCGCGCAGCGGCGGTCGAACCCTGATCGCCAGGTTCGGATCGCGCGGCGGTCGGCCGCCCGGTCGTCTGATTGCGCGGCGTGAACGTCTCGGTCGTGTCGACCCTGCCGGTCACCGGACGCGACGGCCTGGGTCGCGGCGGACCACCCCGGCGGCTCGGGGCCTGGCCCTCGAAGTCGGCCCGCTCGCCGTCCTCGCGGGAACGGTCGCCACGACCGGTGCCGCGGGTCAGGGCGGCATAGGCGTCGTTGATCTCGGCCATGCGCCGGGTCGCGGCGCGTGACGCCGCCGGATCGTCGCCGGTCAGGTCGGGGTGGTTGGTCCGCGCCAAGCGGCGCCAGGCGACCTTGATGTCGCTGGCGCTGGCACCCACTCGCACGCCGAGGACATCGTGCGGATCGCGCTTGACCACGCCCGCCAGTGTACCGGCCGCCCGACGGGGCCGAGCACGAACGCATCCGCGGCGGCACCGCCGCCGCGGGCGGCGTCGTCAGGTCCATGCCGTCACCGCGCGTGCTTGACAGGTCGAGGGGATTGCCGTCCCCTACCGCCATGGGACTCGTCCGCCGGGCGGGGCTCGGGGCGGCCGCCGCGGCCGTGCCGCTCGGGCTCGCCTACCGCTTCGCACTCGCCTACCGCGCCCGCGCCGGCTATCCGCGGCAGCGTCCGCCGACTGGTGACACCGACCGATCTCGGCATGGCGTACGAGACCCTGACCGTTCGGTCCGGGGACATCGACCTGCCCGCCTGGTTCATCCCCGCCCGCGACGGCGCGCCCGGCCCCGGCGTCGCGCTCATCCATGGCTGGGAGTCGGCACGCGACCGGACCCTGCCGATGGCGGTCTTCCTGCGCGCCGCGGGCTTCCACACGCTGACGATCGACGTCCGCGGACAGGGCGACAACCCGCCCGAGACGATGCCCGTCAGCGCGGGCGAGTTCGGGCTGGATGCGCTGGCCGCCTTCGAGACGCTGCTCGACCCGGCCCGAAGTCACGATCGGCGCGATCTCGGGCCACTCGATGGGTGCGATCGGGGCGATCCTCGCGGGCGCCGCCGATCCACGGGTCGCCGCCATCGTCGCGACGTCGAGTCCGGCCGATCCCTACCGGCTGACCCGCCAGACCTTCCGGCTCGCTCGGCTGCCGCTCCCCGACCCGGTCGCGTATCCGCTGGCCTGGCTCACGACGCGCGTCTACCTGCGCCCCCGCGGCCACGATGTCGCGAGCATCAGTGCCGCGGCAGCCATCGCCCGCTACCACGGTCCGATCCTGCTGGCCCACGGCGACCAGGATGTCGTCGTGCCGTCGAGCCACCTTGGTCGACTGGCGGCGGCGGCACGCGCCGGCCGGGTCGGCGACGCGGACCCCGCACCGATCGAGACGATCGTGGTCCCGGGCGGGCACCACTCGTGGCTCTACGAGGACCCGACCTACCGGGCGACCGTCGCGCGGTTCCTCGCCGAGTCGCTCGGCGGGCCGCTGTCGCCCGAGGAGGCGGCCGCGATCGCGGAGTCCACGCCCGCCGAGCGGATCCCCGACGAGGAGACGCAGTTCGCGGCCGTGGCCGCCACGCCGGGCGGCTTCCGCACGCTCGCGCAGGTGGCGCTGCCCGGGGCGACGCGGGCTGCCCGTGGACGTCGCCGCCGGCGACCCGGAGCGACGGGTCGCGCAGACCGGTGACGAACCGGGCCTCGGATGACCGACGATCCGATCTGGCACGCGATCTCGACCAAGCGCGTCATCCGCAGGTTCACGGACCGTCCGCTGGAGCCGGCGCACCTCGAGCGGATCCTGCACGCCGGCCGGCGCGCCGCGAGCTCGAAGAACCAGCAGCGCTGGGCGTTCATCGTCTGCCGCGACCGCGCCCACCTCCGCGAGCTCGCGGCGGTCGGGCCGTACGCCGGTCACCTGGCCGGGGCGGCCGTCGGGGTCGCGCTCGTGACGCCGGACCCACGCACCGCCGACGCGCCGTTGTCGGTCATGTTCGACCTCGGGCAGGCCGCCGATTCGATGATGCTCGCGGCGTGGGAGCTGGGGATCGGGAGCGTGCCGGCGACCGTCTACGACCACCCCCTCGCCCACCGGCTGCTCGGTGTTCCCGCCGGACAGCACTGCGAGTTCCTGCTCTCGTTCGGCTACCCCGCGGACCCCGGCGACCTGACCCGGCCACCGAAGCGCGGCGGCCGCAAACCATTGGACGACCTGGTCCACGAGGAACGCTGGTAGATCGTCGGCCGGCGATCGGGCCGGTCGGATCCCGCCGGCGGAACCGCCCGCGATCACTGCCAGCGGAACTTGACCGAGGCGATCCCGAAGCAGACCACGAGCCAGCCGAGCAGCACCGCGGCGCAGACGTACAGCGGTGCGAACGCCGCCCCACCGACCATCACCTGGCGCAGCGCGTCCGACAGGTACGTCAGCGGGATGATGCGGGCGATGCCCTGCAGGAAGTCGGGCATCGAGTCGATCGGGAAGAACGTGCCCGACAGGAACATCATCGGGAACTGGATGACGCTGGTCATGCCGTTGGCCGAGTCCTCGGTCTTGGCGAACGAGGCGACGACGTAGCCGAGCGCGAGGAACGCCACCGCGCCGAGGATGACGAACACGACCGTGAGCGCGATGGAGCCCGTGATCTCGACGCCGAACAGCATCGAGCCCACGCCCACGATGATCACCGACTGGACGAGCGCGATCAGCAGGCGCATGAGCACGTTCGAGCCCACCAGCTGCCAGCGTCGCAGCGGCGTCGCCGCGAGCCGCTTGAGGATGAGCTTCTCGCGATCGGCGACGAGCGGGATGGCCGCGAAGATCCCGACCTGCATGACCGAGAGGCCGAGCATGCTCGGCACGAAGTAGCTGATGAAGTTGAGGTTCTCGGTCTGGATCGTCTCCGGCTGGGGCACGACCAGCGGCGGGCGCCCGCCGAGGTTGACGATCCCGAGCACGCTGCCGACCGCCTGGTAGACCGCTCCCGCGAGGTTCTGGCGCGACGGGTCGGTGTAGACCACGACCGTCGCCGGTGCACCGCCGGATCCGGCGGCCCCGGCCGCGACCGCCTCGCCGTAGCCCGCCGGGACGACGATGACGGCATCGACGTCGCCGGTCCGCATCGAGGCGAGCGCCTCCTCCTCGGTGCTGGCGACCAGCTCGGACGCGCGCTGCGCGGTGAACGCGTCGTGGAGCTGCGTCGATCCAGTCGGACCCATCCTCGTCGACCCAGCCGAGCGTGAGCTGCTCGCCACCGCCGCCCTGGAAGATCAGCCCGAACATGACGATGAAGATCAGCGGGAACGCGAGCGTCCAGAACAGGGCGGCCCGATCCCGGACGTAGCTCCGGATGTTCGCGCCGGTCAGGGCGAAGAGGGCACGTCATCGGGTCAGTCCCGCAGGGCCCGGCCGGTCAGGTCGAGGAACACGTCCTCGAGCGTCGCCCGGCGGATCGCGAGGTTCTGGGGTTCCGCGCCGCGGGCGTCGGCGAGCGTCAACAGCGCGCCGATCGTGGCCCCGACGTCACGGGTGTAGACCAGCACGTCGTTGGCATCGACCTTGACGGTCGTCACGGCCGGCAGGGCCCGCAGGTCGCTCTCGGCCAGGCCCTCGATGGGATCGAAGCGCACGGCCCGTTCGTCGAACCGCTTCGACACGAGCGCGTCGACCGTCCCCATCTCGAGGATCCGGCCGTGATCCATGATCGCGACGTGGTCGCACAGGATCTCGGCCTCTTCCATGTAGTGGGTCGTCAGCAACACCGAGCGGCCGTCGGCCTTGAGCCCGCGGATGAGATCCCACAGCGACCGCCGCGCGGCCGGGTCGAGCCCGGTCGTCGGCTCGTCGAGGAACACGAGCTCCGGATCGCTGACGAGGGCGAGCGCGACGGCGAGACGCTGGCGCTGGCCGCCCGACAGGTCCATCGAGCGGGCGTTGCGCCGCTCGCCGAGCTCGAGCGCGTCGATCAGCTCGGCCGTCGGCCGCGCATGCTGGTAGAAGCTGCGAAAGAGGTCGATGAGCTCGGTGACCGTCAGCTTCGGGTACATCGCCGCCGTCTGGAGGCTGACCCCGATCCGCGGCTTGAGCGATTCGGCGCCGGTCGCGACGTCGACGCCCAGCACGTGGACCTCGCCGCCGTCGGGCGTGCGCAGCCCCTCGAGGATCTCGACGGTCGTGGTCTTGCCCGCGCCGTTCGGTCCGAGGAGCCCGAAGACCTCGCCTGCGGCGACGTCGAAGTCGATCCCGTCGACCGCCAGGATGTCGCCGTACCGCTTGGTCAGCCCGCGGACGCGGATGACCGGCCCCGCGTTCGTCGCGGTGGCCACCTACAACTTCTTCCGCAGGTACGCCGCCACGGACGCGTCGTACCCGAGCGTCTCGTAGAGATGACGGGCCTCCGGACGGTGGTGGCCGGCCGTGATCTCCGTGAACGCCGCCCCGAGCTCGACCGCGATCCCCTCCGCCTCGGCCATGAGGGCGCGTCCGACGCCCCGCTCGCGCGCGCCGGCGTCCACGACGAGGGCGAGGATCCGCACGATCCGGTCGTCGTGCTCGAAGCGCGGCAGCGCGTGCAACGCGATGAACCCGAGCAGCGCGCCGTCGTGCTCGGCCACGAGGACCCGCGAGTGCTCGGACGCGAACCGCGTGAGCCGTTCCACGATGTCGCTCGGGCCCGCCGGATAGCCCTCCTCGGTGAACATCGCCGCGATGGACTCGGCGTCGTCGGGGACGGCCGGTCGGATGGTCAGGACGGGGTCGGTCATGGCTCGATGGTAGCGGCCTGCAGCAGGAGCCGGTAGGGTCCGACGGCCGGCGCCTCGCGATCGAGCCACTCACGACCGAGCGGGCCGGCCAGTCCGGCCGGGTCCCGCTCACCGGCCGGCGCGTGGAACCAGGTCGCGACCCAGCCCTCGCCGAAGCGCGCGAGCGCCCCTGCCAGGCGACCCTCGGTGTCGGGCTCCAGGAGGACGACCACCGGGGCACCGGGTCCGCGCGCGTCGCCGACCATGCAGCGCGCGCCGAGGACCTGCGACGACGGCGCGTGGTGGAACTGCGAGCCCGGCCGGAGCAACGGCCCGAGCTCGTGGACGGCGCGCTCGAGCTCGACCGTCGCCCAGCCGACCGCGTGCGCACCCGCGAGGGCATCGGCCGGGTCCGTCATCCGACGAGCATCATGTCCGGGCCGGGCTCGCCGGCCATCTCGAACCCGAGCGAGTGGTACAGCGCGATGGCCGCGTCGTTGTCGGCGAAGACCCCGAGATGCGCGAGCGTGCTGCCCGCCGCCATGCCGTCGATGAGCGCCGTCGCGGTGACCAGCCGTCCGAGGCCGCGGCCGCGTGCCCAGTCCATCGTGCCGATCGAGGACAGGTACGACAGGCCGTCGAACGTGGCCCGGCGGGCGACCGCCGCCGGTGCGTCCGCGACCAGCACGAGGTAGTGCGTGAACCGCGGATCCGCGAGTGACGCCAGCGTCTCGGCCATCACCCCGGGCCGGCGCTCCTCGTCGACGCCGAAGGCTGCTGTCAACACGGACACGATGGCTTCGGCGGCATCGGCGATCGCCGCCGCGTCCGTGCCACCGGCCCCGTCCAGCCGCCTGATCCTGGTGGCCGCGGGGATCGGCCGGCGCAACGCGGCCCGCGACGGCTCGGCATCCCGGGCGACCATCATGTGCCCGGTCCCGATGTCCTCGAACCCGTTTGCCGCCAATCGGGCGGCGAGATCCGCCGGCGTGTCGTGCGGGGGCGACACCCAGACGTGCGGCTGGCGTCCGATCGACGCGAACAGCACGCCGATCTCGGCCAGGCGCCGGTCGAAGGCGTCGGTCGTCGTCCGGCCAGCGCGCCGATTCGAGCCGGTTCCAGAACGGCTCGGGATCGATGGGGTCGTGCAGCAGGATGCCGTCCGGAAGCGTCCGCAGGATCCGGCCGGGGGTCGCATGCACGTGCGCCTCGTGCAGGAGCAGGCGGTGCATGGTCGCCGCGTCGATGAACCCTGGCATGGGTGAACCTTACGAAACCGCCGAGCGACGAAACCGCCGGGCGCGCGTGACCGTAGGCAGTAGCGAGACTATCGTTGCGGTCCCGGAGCAGGGTCCGGCAGCTTCGCGCCCAAAGGAGAGCCCATGTCACCTCGGCGACGATCCATCCTCGCGGTCCCCGCGGTCCTCGTCGATCTTCCTCCTCGCCGCGTGCTCGGGTGGTGGCGCGGCGACGACCGCACCCGCCGCCAGCGTCCCGGCGGCAAGCGCGCCAGCGCGCCGGCGTCCGACGCCGCCTCACCAGGCGGCGCGGGCGGGGCGGCCTGCACCGCGACCGCGGACGCCGGCACGGTCACCGCGTCGATGGCCGGCACCGCGTTCGTGCCGCCGGCGATCACGGCCAAGGTCGGCGACGTCATCGCCTGGACGAACCGGGATTCGGTCCCCCACACGGCGACCCTCGACGACGATTCGTGCACGACCGAGAGCCTCTCGGAGGGCGGCGTCGGTGCGCTGACGTTCAGCGCCCCCGGCACGTATCCGTTCCACTGCAACGTCCATCCGACCATGACGGGCACGATCGAGGTGACGAGCTAGTCCGTCCGGTCCCAGCGCGAACCCATCGGCCTCGCGGAGGAGGCGCCGATCGAGCGGTCCGCCGTCAGGCGGGCCGCTCGACGACGAACAGGGAGGCGCCCGAGGGCAGGTCGATGCTCATCGGCGCCGGCAGGCCGGCCGCCGCGAACCAGGCGAGGAACTGGTCGCGCGTGGCGAGCGCCGTGCCCTGGTACAGCTCGTCGAGCTGGACCCCGGCGATGAGCTCACCGTGTCGGGTGCGGAACTCCTCCGGCTCGGACGGCAGGGGCCAGTCGAGCACCAGCAGGCGACCGCCCGGGTGCAGCGCCTGCCACGCCGCCCCGAGGACGCCCGGGGCGTCGTCGAGCTGATGCAGCGCGTACTGGAAGTAGACCAGGTCGTACTCCCCCACCGATCCGGGCTTGGTGGCCTCCGCACGCCGGATGTCGATCCGGTCGGTCAGGCCTTCGCTCTCGACCGTGGCCCGCGCCCGCGCCACCGAATCCTCCTCGAACTCGATCCCGACGAGCTCGATGGCCGGGAACCGGCGCGCCATCGCCACGAGCCAGCGGCCACCACCGCAGTGGACGTCGACCACCCGTCCTCCCGACGACAGGTCAGCCGCGAGCTGTGGCAACGCCGCCAGCGCCTCCTGGAAGAAGACCGCGATGTCCTGGCGGGTCAGCCGCTCGATCGCGGCGCGATAGCGATCCGGTCGACCGCGCATCGGCGCGCCGGTCCGGAAGAAGTCGAGCATCCCGCCCCAGTCGAGTGACGCGACGACCGCGTGCACGAACTGGCCGCCCAGGAACTCGGCGCGGTCGTCATCGAGCAGGATGGCCGCCACATCGTCGTCGCCGTACAGGCGGCCGTCGTCGAGACGGGCGAGATCGTGCGCATCGACCGCCCAGGCCCACACGTCGATCGCGTGCTCGGTCGGTTCCGGTGGCCGCCGCGAGCTCCGCGACCGTCATGCCGCGGTCGCCGGCGCCACGCAGCGCCGCGAACAGCCCGAGCTCCATGCCGAGATAGATCAGCCAGGACCGATGGAACCCGCCCAGGCTGGCGATCAGATCGTCGAATCGATCGTCGTGCCCCACGGTCCGATTGTCGCACGGCGGTCGGCGTCGGATGGGCACGTGCGGGGTACCGTAGGGTGATGCAACGGTTTCGGGTGCCGGTCGGTTCTGCTGGGTGATGGACCACGACGACCGCCTCGCCGCCGACCTCGCACGCGATCTCGACGCTACGTTCGAGCGCCTCGTGATCGCCCACCAGGATCGGCTCTACACCATCGCCCTGCGGATGCTGGGCGACCCACGCGACGCCGAGGAGGCCGCGCAGGATGCGTTCGTGCGCGCCTACCGCGCCCTGGCCGGGTACGACGCGGGCCGGATCCGCGACCTCCGGCTGCGCGGCTGGCTCGCGACGATCGTCCTGAACCTGTGCCGGTCACGGATCGGCCGCCGTGCCGCGCGTGGCCAGGCGCCGCTGTCGCTCGACGCGCCGGGGCCGACCGGGGACCCGATGGACGTCGCGACATCCGCTGCCGGGCCGGTCACGGTCGCCGAACGCCACGCCGAACGCGATCGCTGGTCGATCCGCCTGGCGACGCTGCCGCCCGCCCAGCGTGCCGCGGTCGTCCTTCGCCACATCGATGGCCTGTCGTATCCCGAGGTGGCGGCCGCACTGGGTCGTCCCGAGGGCACCGTGAAGGCCCAGGTCCACCGCGGGCTCGCCGCACTTCGTACCACGCTTGCAACCGAGGCTCATCGCGAGCCCGAGGAGATGACCGCATGACTGCCGACCACGATCCCATGACCCGCGCGCTGGCCGGCCTCACCGTCCCGGCGCCCGACCGCCTCCGGCCGCATGTCCTTGCGGACGTCGGTCTGGCCGACCTGTACGCCCGCATCGACTCGCCCATCGGGCCGTTGACGGTGGCCTGGAACGGGCTTGGCGTGTCGCTCGTGGATGCGGAACCCGACGACGCGCGGTTCGAGGCGCGCCACTTCGCGGTCACGGGCCGCGCCGCGTATCCGGAGGCATCCCTCCCGCCGCGCCTCGCCGAGCTGATCGCGCGACGGATGAGCGGCGATCGGCGGGCGAAGATCCAGCTCGACCTTCGTGGCCACAGCCCGTTCGAGCAGGACGTCTGGCGCAAGGCGCTCGAGATCCCGCGCGGCGAGGTCCGGCCCTACGGCTGGGTCGCGGCGGAGATCGGTCGGCCGCGGGCGGTCCGCGCCGTGGGGACGGCGCTCGGCCACAACCCGGTGCCGCTGATCGTGCCGTGCCACCGCGTCGTGCGCACCGACGGCACCATCGGCCAGTACTCGCTCGGCGGACCCGAGAACAAGCGGACCATCCTGAGCGCCGAGGGCCTGGACCCCGAGGCGATGGAGGCCGCGGCGCGCCGTGGCGAGCGGTACGTGGGCAGCGCCACGACCCACATCGTGTGCTGGCCGACGTGCCGCACCGGCGTGCGCATGCTGGCCCACAACCGACGTTCGTTCCCGTCGCTGCGCGATGCGGCGGCCGCGGGCTACCGACCGTGCAAGGTGTGCCGGCCCGATTCGGGGGCGACGCTCGCCGCCTGACTCGGCGCCAAGCCCGGCGGCCCGACCTGCCGCCCGGTCAAGCCGCCGGCGTCTGACCGGCGTATGCTCCCATCTTGGACCATCCGCCTATGCCAACGGCCCGGAGCGGCCCGCCCGATCGCGCGTCGATCTGGGTCGGCCTGCTCATCCTCTACGTCGTCTGGGGCTCGACCTACCTCGGCATCGCGGTCGCCGTCGAGACCATCCCGCCGTTCCTCATGGCCGCCGCGCGATTCGCGATCGCGGGTGCGATCCTGCTCGGCTGGTCGGTCCTCCGCTCGCGCGGCCGGCTGACCTGGCCGACCCGTCGGGAATGGCGCGACTCCGCGATCGTCGGGGCGCTGCTGCTCGGTGGCGGGATGGGGATGGTCGCCTTCGGCGAGCAGACGATCCCGTCGGGCATCACCGCCCTGCTGATCGCGATGATGCCGGTCTGGGTCGCGATCTTCGGTGGGGTGTTCTTCCGCGAGCGGCTGCCACGGCTGGCGGTCATCGGGATCGTCGTCGGCTTCGTCGGGCGTGGCGATCCTGGTCGGCCCGTCCGCGTTCGGTGGCTCCGGCGCGCTCGACCCGATCGGGCTGCTCGCGGTCATCATCTCGCCGATCTCATGGTCGCTCGGGTCGCTGTACGCCTCGCATCGGGCCGTGCTGCCCGGCCGGCCATTGCTCGCCACGGCCTGCCAGATGCTGACCGGCGCCGCCGTCCTGACCGTCATGGGTGCGGTCGCCGGCGACTTCGCACGACTGGATCCGAGCGCGATCTCCACGCGCTCGCTCGTCGCCTTCGCCTACCTGACGATCATCGGGAGCGTCCTGGCGTTCACCGCGTACGGCTGGCTGCTGCGGGTCGCGCCGCTGCCACTCATCGCGACATACGCCTACGTCAACCCGGTCGTGGCGGTGATCCTTGGCGCCATCGTCCTCAACGAAACGATCGAGCCGCGCACGCTCTTCGCCGGCGCCGTCATCGTCGCGGCGGTCGCCCTGATCGTGACCGCCCGTGGCCGGATGACGACCCCGGTCGCGCGCGTCAGCCCGCCGCGCGCTCCCAGCCCTGCGCCGGCCACGGCTCGCAGCGCAGCGGTCGATCCTCGCGATAGCCCAGCGCATAGTCCGCCTGGATGAGCGTGTGCAGCTGGCTCGTGCCCTCGTAGATGACGGCGGCCTTCGAGTTGCGCAGGTAGCGCTCGACCGGGAACTCGTTCGAATAGCCGTTCGCGCCGTGGACCTGGATCGCGTCGAGGGCGCTCTGGACGGCGTGCTCCGTCGCGTGCCACTTCGCCAGTGAGGTCTCGCGCGTGTTGCGCAGGCCCTGGTTCTTGAGCCAGCCGGCGCGCCACACCAGGAGCCGGCCCATCTCCGTGCCGGCGGCCATCTTGGCGATGAGCTGCTTGACCAGCTGGTGCTCGCCGATCTCGACCCCGAACGTCTGCCGCTCGTGGGCGTAGCGCACGCTCGCGTCGAGGCATGCCTGGGCGAGCCCGACCGCGCCCGCCGCGACGGTGTAGCGACCCTGGTCGATGGCGCTCATCGCGATGAGGAAGCCCTCGCCCTCCTCGCCGATGCGGTGCTCCTCCGGGACGACCACGTCGTCGAGGTTGATGAGCCCGGTGTTGCCCGCCCGGATCCCGAGCTTGCCGTGGAGCGTGCCGGTGGTCAGGCCGGCCATCCCGCGCTCGAGGAGGAACGCCGTGACGCCCTTGTGCTTCTTCGCCCGGTCCACGCTCGCGAACACGAGGAAGTGGTCGGCGATGTCGGCCAGCGAGATCCAGATCTTCTGGCCGTTGAGCCGGTAGCTTCCGCCATCGCGCCGGGCCGTGGTCTGGAGGTTGCCGGCATCGGTGCCGACGCCCGGCTCGGTCAGCCCGAACGTCGCGAGCTTGTCGCCCTTCGCCTGCGGGACGAGCCAGCGCTGGCGCTGCTCCTCGGTGCCCCATTGCAGCAGGGCGAGCGAGTTGAGGCCGACGTGCACGCTCTGGACGACACGGAACGCGGTGTCGGCACGTTCCAGCTCCTCGCACAGGATCGCGAAGCTGAGGTAGTCCATCCCCGATCCGCCGTACCGCTCCGGGATCGGGGCACCCAGGAACCCCTGGTCGGCCATCTTCGCGAACACCTCGCGATGGACCTCGCCGGCCTCGTCCCACGCCCGGATGTGCGGCAGGATCTCGGCCTCGGCGAAGGCGCGCGCAGAGGCCTGGACCAGGCGGTTCTCGTCGGTGAGCGTGAAGTCGACCATACGCCGGGCATCGTACGCGGCCATGCCGCGCGCCGCGCCCAGCGTTGCGGCCGATACACTCCGGCGATGGAGACCGCCGCCACGATCGCCCCGCATCTGACCCCCGTCCTCGGGCGCTATTTCCAGCGCGAGTGGAGTCACGGGCAGGGTCATCGCCTGTTCGACACGGCCGGCAAGGCGCACCTCGACTTCGCGAACGGGATCGCGGTGACCGCGCTCGGGCATGCCCATCCGCGGGTCACGGCGGCGATCCATGCCCAGGTGGACCGGCTCATCGGGCCCATCTCGGCGATCGGCTTCACCGAGCCGATCACGCGTCTGGCCGCGGACCTGGCGGCCACGTTCCCCGACCCGCTCGACTCGGTGATGTTCCTGAACTCGGGCTCGGAGGCCATCGATGGCGCCCTCAAGCTGGCGCGCCGGGTCACCGGGCGCCCGGGCATCATCGCGTTCCGTGGCGGGTTCCACGGCCGGACCTTCGGGGCGATGTCGGTCACGAGCTCGGCCATCAACTACCGGACCGGCTACGAACCGCTCCTGCCGGGGGTCCACCTGACGACGTTCCCGGCGGCGTATCGCGTGTTCGACGGCGACGAGGCCGCCGCCGTGGCCGGTGCGATGGCCGATCTCCGGACGCTGACCTCGACCACGATCCCGCCGTCGGCCGTGGCTTCCATCCTCATCGAGCCCGTCCAGGGGGAGGGCGGCTTCATCCCGGCCCCGGTCGAGTTCCTGCGCGAGCTCCGGGCGTTCTGTGACGAGCACGGCATCCTGCTCATCGCCGACGAGGTCCAGTCGGGCTACGGGCGGACCGGTTCGATGTGGGCATTCCAGCGCGCCGACATCGTCCCCGACGTCGTGGTCCTCGCGAAATCGATCGCCAACGGGCTGCCCCTCTCGGCGATCGTCTCGTCACGCGCCCTGCAGGAACGCTGGGGCCGCGGGGCGCACGGCTCGACCTACGCGGGCAACCCCGTCGCCTGCGCCGCCGGCATCGCGGTCCTCGAGACGATCCGCGACGAACGCCTCCTGGAGAACGTGGCCGCGCGGGGCGCCGAGTTGACGGCCGGTCTCGGGCGGATCGCCGCCGAGGACGACCGGATCGGTGACGTGCGCGGGCCGGGGATCATGATCGGCGTGGAGTTCGTGCGCGATCGGGCGACCCGTGAGCCCGACAGCACCTTGCCCGACCGGCTGATCGAGGCCTGTGCCGACGCCGGGCTGCTCGTGCTGTCATGCGGCCGCAGCCACGAGGTCATCCGCTTCATCCCGCCGCTCGACGTGACGGCGGCCGAGATCAGCGAGGCGGTCGAGATCTTCGGGGAGACGCTCGCGACCCTGCCGCGCGCATAAGGCGTTGCCGCGGCACGCGAGTGCCGCGCGACCGGCGGCGCGCAGGACGATGCCGCGGGCATGGAAGAGCGTCCGGTCGAGCACGACCAGACGCTCAGGAGCGTGGCGGACGGCAAGGCGGTGGCCCCAGCCACCACCGAGCCGCGGGTGTTAGCGGTTCTGCTGGAGGAACTTCATCACGTCGTCAAGACGGAAGCGACGATCGCCCCGCTTGCACACGCGGTAGAACGGCAGCTCACCCCGGTCGCCGAGCCGCTTCACCGTGTTGACGTGGAGATGCAGCATCTCGGCGACTTCGGTCGCCGTGAGCATCGGTCCCAGTTCATGTACGGCCATCGATGCCATGGGTCTGGTTGCCTCAGTTCTGGACACTTCTCGGCGGCTCCGGTCCCCTGGGGTACTCAGGGGTAGGGTCCGGCCCGCTGTGAGGCAGACTGTATGAGTCGACCACGAGGGAACCAAGCCGTACTTTGGGGTAGCCGCCAGTACCAGCCCAGGCGGGGCCCATCACGCGGCGGCCGCGGGCGGTCAATCGCCGCGTGCGATCCGACGGGCCTTGCGCGTCACCCGCACGAACTCGGTGAAGTGCCGCCACGGCCGGACGTGCGACGGCTCGCCCGCGTAGATCGTCCGGATCGGCACCCAGGCGACGGGCAGGCCGAGCGCGATGCAGCGGGCGATCATCTCGACTTCGAACTCGAACCCCGATTCCTCGCTGTCGAGCAGCGCCCGCATGAGCTGGCGGCCGATCAAGCGGTAGCCCGACTGGTTGTCCGGCACGGAACGGCCGACCGCCGCCGACAGCGCCCAGCCACCGACCGTGTTGGCCACGCGTCGCGCCGGAGGCATGGCCCCGAAGTCGCGCCGGCCGATGACGAGCTCGGGTCGGGCAGCGTCGAACGCGGCGAGAAAGGCCGGGATCTCGGCGGGATCGTGCTGTCCGTCGGCATCGAGCGTCACGACGGCGACGCAACCGGCATCCAGGGCATGGCGGAACCCTGCGCGCAGGGCCGCCCCCTTGCCCGCATTCGGGACCTGGCGGATGACCGTCGCCCCGGCCCGCTCGGCCTCGGCGGCGGTCCCGTCCGTCGAACCGTCGTCGACGACGACCACCGGAAGGTGGCGAGCCGCCGCGACGACCACCGCCGCGATCCGCGGCCCTTCCTCGTACGCCGGGATGAGCGCGATGATGTGGTCCGATCGATCCGTCACGTCGCCAGTATCGCCGCGGACCGCCATTCTCATGACGCCCTCAGGAACCCGGGCGAAGGTGATCGCAGTCGACGCCCGCGACGCCGGGCGCACCGCATGGAGGCCCTCTGCATGACGCCCTCGAACGATCACGAGCGACCGACCGACGACCCCACCACCGCACCCGGCGAGCCGGTGTTCGAACCCCTCCGACCGACATCGTCGGGCGACCGCCCCCGCGGCCGAGACCGGCCGCCGACCCCGTCCAGACCGCGGTCGATGCCGTGTCGTTCACCGGCAGGACCGGCGGCCGATCGAAGCTTCGCGTCGGCGTCGTGAGTGGCGCGGCCGTGGCGCTGGCGGTCGGTGCCGTCGCGACGTCGTTCGCGGCCTCGCCCGCGCCCACCACGAGCGGGACGACCTCGGGCACGGTCCCGTCCGGTCAGGGCTCGACGAGCGCCCTCCTCGCCCCGATCGTCCTCGGCGAGCCCGGTGGCGACCTCGGCGGTGATCTCGACCTTGGGCGGTTCGGCGGGCCAGGCGGCTTCCGCGAGATCACGATCACGGCGATCAGCGGTTCGTCCATCACGCTCACGACCGATGACGGCTGGACACGCACGGTGACGGTCGACGGCGACGTCGAGCTGACCAAGGGCGGCCAGGCCATCGCGCTCGGCGATCTCGCCGTCGGCGACCAGGTGCGCTTCCGCCAGACGCGGAACGACGACGGCACGTACACCGTGGAGGCGATCGCGGTCGTCGTCCCGAGCGTGCGTGGCGAGGTCAGCGAGGTCGGCGCGACGGGCTTCAAGGTCACCACGCGTGACGGCTCCGTGTGGACGATCACGGTCGATGGCTCGACCGAGTACCAGTACGGCCAGGGCGACGGGACGCTGGCCGACGTGCAGAACGGCGACAAGGTCCTCGTCCTGGGCGAGTCGAGCGGCGACAACGCACTCCGTGCGCTGACCGTGCAGGTCGCGGGCGACCGCGCCGTCGGCACCGTCCAGTCCAAGACCGATTCGACGATCGTCATCGAGGCGCGCGACGGCTCCACCGTCACGATCCACGTCGACGCCGACACGGTGTATCGCGTCGCGGGCGTCGAGGATGCCGACCTCGGCGATGTCGCGGTCGACATGGCGATCGGCGTGTCGGGCCGCGAGCGGGCCGATGGTTCGATCGATGCCGACGCGATCGTCGCCGGCAAGGGCGGCCTCGGCCGTGGGCGCGGCGGACCCGGCATCTTCAAGGGCCCAGGCGGCCGAGGATGGGGCGAGTTCGACCACGACGCGGGCGACGACGGTGGCACCGCCACTCCGAGCCCGTCACCGTCGGCCGGCTCCTAGCGACTCGAGCGCCGGGATCGTCGCCACCCTTGCACATCGCGAGGGTGGCGTCCCCGGCAGGATTCGAACCTGCGACCTTCCGCTTAGAAGGCGGTTGCTCTGTCCACTGAGCTACGGGGACGTGGCGCCAATCTTGCCATGACGCTTGGCTGACCCCGCCGACGCGGAGGTCTAGACTTGCACGACGCGGGCGGTCCCGAGACCCGCGACGCGCTGGGTCCGCGCCGTCCCGCATGAACGATGCGGACGGGCGCCATGAACCGATTACGTCACGACCTCGACTTCCTCACCAGCGTCGGACTCCTCGTGACCGCCGTCGCGACAGCGCTGACGGGCGTGATCGCCGACCTGTGGGACCTCAACGACTTCTGGTACCACACCGTGTCGGGCTACGCGATGGGCGGTTTCGCGATCGCCCATGTGGCGTTCAACTGGGAGCGGCTGATCGCATACGGCCGCTTCCGGATCCACCGGCTGGCGACGGCGGCGGTCGCAGGATCCTCCGACCGTGGCGCGGGTGCAGCACTTCGCACGCGCCGGCCCGCGCCCGCGACGCGTCCTGCGGCGAACGCGGCCGGGACCGACCCCGAGCCTGCCCACAACCTGGCTGGACGGATCCTCCTTTCGCGCCGAGGCCTGATCGGCCTCGCCGTCGGCGGCGCAGGTGGCCTCGTCCTCGGTCACGGGCTCCGGCCGTCGCCGCCGATCCCGGGCGGATCGGATGTCGGCGTGATCTACCACGAGTGGTCGAAGCCCGGGCTGATCGATGCCTTCGGGAGCATCGCCAACTGGGGCCAGATGCCCGATCCCTACAAGACGTACCGCGACGTGCCGGTCGCGAGGCTGCCCGAGCCCGAGCTTGTCGGCGGCACGACGGCCATCGAGGCGATCGTGTCCCGCCGTTCCGTGCGCGCCTATGCAGGCATTCCGATGACGCAGGCCGAACTGTCGCGGTTCCTGTTCCTGACGTCTGGCATCAACGCCGACACGTACGGCAATCCGCGCCGCACAGCGCCGTCGTCGGGCGCGCTCTACCCGATCGAGGTCTACGCGGTCATCCACAACGTCCAAGGCATCGAGCGAGGCGTATACCACTACGCGTATCGCGAGCACGCCCTCGAGCGCGTGCGCGCCGGCGATCATCGCCAGGCCGTCGTCGACGAGGGTCTCGGCCAGGAGTTCCTCGGGCAATGCGGCGTCGTCCTGTTCCTGACCCAGATCCTGCAGCGGATGCGTCCCAAATACCAGGATCGAAGCTATCGCTACGGCCTCCTCGAGGCCGGGCATATCGGCGAGAACGGCTACCTGGCGGCGGCCTCGATGGGTCTCGGGGCGTGCGGCATCGGCGCCTTCATGGACGACCAGATCAACGCCATGCTCGGTGTGGACGGGACGGAGGAAGCGGTCGTGTACATGCTCGCCGTGGGCCATCCAGCGTAGGTTCCTTCGACGGCCTGGCCACGGCTTGACGGGGCACCTTGGGTCGCCGCCGGCCTAGCGCGGACCTGCCCTGGCGTGCCGGGCGGTACGGTACGCCTGCCATGGTGGAGCGAAAACCGAGCCCGTTCCGGCGGCTGACGCTCCTCCTCGTCGCGATCGCGGCCGGGATCGCGCTCGGTGTCGGGATCGACGTCGCGCGCACCGGCGGCCCGGCCGTCTGGCTCGCCCGGCACGGGCTCCCGCCCCCGTATGTCGCGATGGGCACCCGCCACGACATCGGCGCTCGTTCGCTGTATCTCGACTGTCGTGGGTCCGGCAGCCCGACGATCGTCCTCGAAGCGGGATCGGGCAGCGACAGCGGCGCCTGGAGCCCGGTCCACGACTCGCTCGCGTCCACGACCCGGACCTGCGCCTACGACCGGGCCGGTCGTGGCCGAAGCGATCCCGGCCCTACCCAAACCCTTGCCGCCGCGGCCGCCGACCTTCAGGCGCTCCTCGCGACCGCCGGCGAGGAACCGCCGTTCGTGCTCGTCGGCCACTCGCTGGGTGGCGCGTACGCCAGGGTGTTCGCCGATCGATATCGATCCGACGTCGTCGGCGTCGTGCTCGTCGACGGTTTCGACCCTGATCTCCAGGAGGACTGGATCCATCCCCTCCTCGGGTCGCTGACGCAGGAATACGAAGCCGGGCTGGACCGCCTGCGCACGCACGTCTCGGACGTGGACGGGCTGGACTGGGCCGCCAGCGAGCTCGAGCTCCGTTCATCTCGACTCGCGGGCCTGCCGGTCGTCGTGCTCACGGCGCCCCGCCACGAACCGCGCCTCGACGCCGCGACGAACGAGGCGATCGTCGATGCGCGCACGGCCGGGTTCGAATCGCTCTCGCCCGGCAACGTCGAACACGTGACGGCGTGGGGCGCCGGTCATCTCATCCAGATCGACCGGCCGGATCTCGTCATCGACGCCGTCCGGCGCCTCGTCGAGCAGCTTCGCCCCTGACGATCCCGTCGATCACGGCGTGGCGCCGCCCGTAAGGTCGAAGCCCGCCGCGACTCCGGACGAACCGGCATCGCGGCGGGCCTCTCAGGTTCGAGGTTGCCCCTTCGCCGGCGATGGCCGGACGGTGGGGACGGGGCCGGAGGTGGACCGAGCACCACGGAGTCGATACGCGACCGCCTCCCTGGCGCCCGGTGCCATGCCGGTTCCGCACTGGCCTCGAGCCTGCGGCTAGCCTACGCCTTCCGACCTCGCGCGACCACCTCTAGGGGCCGGTCGTGGTCGATTCGCGACCGTGCTAGACTGCGCGCCCCGTCGCGCCGACCGGAGATCGGCAAGCGGGCCAGGAGGGACCCACCGACCATGTCGGTTCGCCCGACGCGCGTCCCACACCGCGGGTCAGCTCGCCCTCGAGCTGCCCGCCGAGCTGCCGGCGATCGCGATCGCGCCCGAGTGGAAGGACCAGCAGCGGCTGTGGGGCCACTGCGTTCCACCCGATGTGCTCGTACCTCGCGAGCTTCCCGGCCGCGCTCGCGCACGCGTTCATCGCCCGCTACTCGCGGCCGGGTGACGTCGTCCTCGACCCGTTCAGCGGTCGCGGCACGACGCCGCTCCAGGCCTGCGCCGAGGGCCGGATCGGCGTCGGCAACGACCTCAATCCGTTCGCCCACCTGCTGACCGCGGCGAAGGTCGAGCCGCCGACGCGCGCGGAGGCCAGCACGCGCCTCGCCGCCCTGCGCCTGGCGTGGAATGCCGATTCCGCTGCGTGGCTCGCGCTGGCGACCCGCGTGATCGCCGATCCGCAGGCGACGCCACGTCCCGGCGGCGCGGATCCGGGGCCACCGCCGATGACGGTCGGGAGCCCGTCCCGCCGGAGGTCGCCGTCGCGTTCCATCCGCGCACGCTCGCCCAGCTCCTGTTCGTGCGCGACCACGCTGCGACTCGACGACCGGACCGATCGGTTCCTCGCCGCGGCGATCACCGGCATCCTCCACGGCAAGAGCGCGAGCTACCTCTCCGAGCTGATGCCCAACACGTTCAGCATGGCGCCGCGCTACGTGCGCGACTTCGCCGCGCGGACCGGCCTTCGCCTCGCCCCGAGCGCGACGTGTTCGACGGCCTCGCGGCAAAGCTCGATCGGCTGTTCCGCCAGCCGCCGCCCGCCGCCGAGGGCATCGCCCTGCTCGGCGACGCGCGCGACGTCGCGCACGCGGCCCGGGCCGCGCTGCGCGCACGCGGGCGCTGCCGGACCGCGCCCGGCTCGTCGTCACCTCGCCGCCCTACCTGCGCGTCGTGAAGTACGGCTACTACAACTGGCTGCGCACGTGGTTCCTGGGCTTCGACGCCGCGGGCCATCGACGCGACGCCTCGACGACGCCCACCACCGCGAGCCGTACCTCGCGTTCCTGCGCGACGTGCCTCGCCGGCCTGCGCCCGATCCTGACCGACGACGCGGTCGTCGTGCTCGTCATCGGCGACGTCGAGACCGACCGCGGGCCGGCGCATCCACGGCGGCGTCGGCCTCGCCGAGCGGGCCTTGGAGCAGGCCGCCGAGCCCGGAGGGCTACCGGCTCGCGGGCGTCGCCCTCGACGACGTCGCGCGCCGTACCGCAAGATGACCAAGCTCTGGGGCGACGAGGCCGGGCCGGGCGACCAAGACCGACCGGATCCTCGTCCTCGGCGCGACCGAGGCGGGCCGGCGCCGGGCGCTGGCGGGCGCCGCGCTCGACGTCGACTGGACCTGGCCGCCGAGGGCCCTGCGCTCCCTCTAGAATGCGGCCATGCAGCAGATGTACCACCCGTCGGACCTGGCGTCGATGGATCCGCTGGTCCTCATGAAGAACCTCGACCACGTGCGGATGACCAGCCGACGGCTGTCGTACATCCTCCAGCAGCAGGTCCACCTCTACGCGCCCGAGGCGAACCAGCTGCGCGAGCAGATCGATCGCTACGTCGAGGCCGAGCGCCAGATCGAGGGCGAGATGGCGCGGCGCCGCATCCGCGCCTGATCGCGCCCGGAAATAGCACGAAGCCCCGCCGGCCGGAGCCGGCGGGGCTTCGTCGTCGATACCGACGAAAAGGAGAGCTGGGTCAGGCGCCCGCTGGGACGACCGCGAAGCGGACGCTACGCTCGACGGGTGCCACGGTGTCGTGCCCGGGGACGATGTCGGTGGCTGCCGGCTGGACGGGCTGGCGCGGTCTCCGCGATGTGCGCGGAGACGTCCTCCTCGTCGGGGTCCGGAGCCGCGGTGATCATGACGGCGACCGGGCGGCGAAGGGCCTGTTCCTCGGCCACGACCGTGGCGGCGAGGGCCGCGAGGGCCGGCATGTCGAAGAGGCTGAACCCGATCCCGAAGGCCGCCAGATCGTCGCTGCACATGCCCCGGTACAGGCCACGTCCGGCGACGGCGCACATCTCGTCATAGAGCTCCGGCCAGCCCACGCGACGTCGTCGGTAGCAGAAGCGGATGAAGTCGATCGCGTCCTGGTCGGGCGCTCGCATGGCGGCGGTTGGTTGGTCCATCGATGGCGTGCCCTCCCTGTTGGCCGGCGACCCCGCGTCCCTCCCCGGGCGGGCGGTGGCGGTCGGCGCTCAACGGAATACGAAGACGCACCCGGCGGTCCCGATCGGCAGCGCGACCGGGGACCGGATGCGGTCCCTGACTGTCTCCGGCCATCCCCTCCTGGGCGATCAGGTGGCCGGTAGGCGGACACTGTAGGCGCCTCCGCCTCCGCCCGGAAGGGGTCTTGTCCACCAGTTCGTCCACGAACTTATCCACACGAACGGATGTTCGGTGAACGTCCGTGCGGTCCGTGCGTGACCCGTCCCGACCGACACGTTGCGGCGCCAGCCGACCGCAACCTTCGCGCCGGTGGACGGGTCAGACCTCGAGCCGGACGAACCGCACCGCGGCACCGTCGGCTGGGTCGGCGGCGTAGAACGCCACCCCGACCGCGCCATCGTCGAGGAGGGTCGGAAGGGGCTGCCCGAACGTCCAGGTCCACATCGAGTCCCAGAGCGGTTCCGCGGCCGTTCCCGCGCCATCGTCGCGTGCCGGCACGCCGGTCACCCGCCGCGTGGCTTCGTCCCAGATGACGAACTCGTCGTCGAGATCGAAGGTCCGGCCGCCATCGGACGAAAGGCACGCCCGGATGCCGGGCCGCCCGGTCCGGCGGGCGTAGGACGCGAAGATCCGGCCGTCGGGCAGGAGCAGCGGGTTGACCGGCCCACCGACGATCCCGGTCTCGTGCGGCGCGGACCACGTCAGCCCGCCGTCGTCGCTCCAGCCGGCGCGCGCCGGCAGCGTCGCGTCGGCGATCACGTCGTGGACCCAGGCGATGGTCAGCAACCGTCCGTCCGGGAGCCGCGCGATCCGCTGGTCGTAGTACGCGATCCGCCGGTCCGGGTCGTTGAGCGTCGGCGCCTGGCCGCGGCCATGACCGGCCGTCATCGTCCGAGATCGCGACGAACGCGTGATAGCCGCGCAGCCAGTCCGGCACGTGGGCCTTGGCGTGCCGCTCGCTCGGGAGGATCCACCGCCCGGCACCCAGCGGGATCGGCGGCCCGCACGGGATCGCCCATTCGTCGGCATGGCGCCGCATGTCCGTGAACACCGGCGGGTCCCACTCCTCGCCGACGCCACGGACCGTCACGATGTCGGCATCGACCAGACCGGCCGTCTGGTCATCCCAGCCGGCCGCGCCCGGCAGGACGCCGCTCATCCGTGCGGCGCTGAGGATCACCGTCGCCGGCGCACCGGTCGGATCGGCGCCCATCTGGCTGCCCGATGTCTGGGTGGTCGCATCCGGCGTGGCGCCGGGCATCGGCGGTGGCGGCCCGTCCAGCGGCGAGGCGATCCGCTGCCAGGTCCGGCCGTCATCGGTCGAGGCGCACAGGGCGGTGTGGCCGTCGGGGCTCATCCGGGCCGCCCCGAGGCGGAAGGCGACCAGCAACCGCGATCGACCGCCGTCGAGGGACTGCCGGCAGATCGTCGTGGCCGACACGACCTCGTTGCGGATCGCGGGGTACGGGTTCCGGTAGACGATCCGGCTGTCGACGATGCGCATGCGCGTCAGGCGATCCGCTGGAGACCCAGTCCCGGTGCGTCGGAGAGGTGCCAGCGCTTGTCGGCACCGAGCTCCAGGCCGCCGTACGGATCGGCCGCGAGGAGCAGGTTCCCGTCGAGGTCGACCCAGTCGGCGAGCGAGGCCACGACCGCGGAGCCGGCGATGGCGACCGTCGTCTCCTCCATGCAGCCGAGGAAGGTGCGGAAGCCCATGCTCGCGGGCCGTCGCGAGCATCCGGTGGGCCGGCGCGATCCCGCCGCACTTGGCCAGCTTCACGTTGATGCCGGCGATCAGCCCGTCGAGCGCGACGAGGTCCTCCGGAAAGACGCAGCTCTCGTCGGCGACGATCGGCAGGTCGGAGCGCTCCTGCAGCCAGGCCATGTCGCGGTAGGCGCGTGCCGGGAACGGCTGCTCGATGAGCTCGACCCCGAGGTCGATCAGCTGCGGGAGCAGGTCGACCGCGCTCTCCCGGCGTCCAGCCGGTGTTGGCGTCGACCCGGATCGGCCCGTCGAACACGGCACGCACCGCGCGCAGCGTGGCGACGTCGGATGGGCCGCCGCACTTGATCTTGAGCGCGGGGAAGTCGGACGCCCGACGTGCGCGCTCGGCCACGACGTCGGGCGCATCGATCCCGAGCGTGAAGTCGGTCGGCGGCAGGTCGGCCGACAGCCCGCGGATGACGTGCACCGGCTGGCCGGTCGCCTGCCCGACGAGGTCGTGGAGCGCGATGTCGATGGCGCACTTGGCGGCGCCGTGCCCGCGGATCGCGATGCCCATCGCGTCGGCGGCGGCGTCCAGGCCCGGCGAGCGACGGTTCCGGCTCGCCGATCGCGTCGAGCAGGTAGCGGCAGGACCACGTCCATCGTCGCCGGGGTCTCGCCGTAGAAGCGGTCCGGGTAGCCCTCCCCCACCCCGACCAGCCCGGGGAACCGCTCGTCGCGCAGCTCCACCACGACCGTCGTCATCGACGTGCCCGCGTCGTTGTGGTCCGTACGGGCGATCCGGAACGGGTCGCGCAGGGCGAGGACCAGCGTCTCGTGACTGAGGCTCAGACCCACGGCAGTGCCTCGACGCCGGCGCGCACCGCGGACCACAGCCGCTCCGACCCGAAACGCACCGGGTCGTCGGCCGGCAATCCGGTCTCCGCCTCGGTCGCGGCGATGATCGCGCGTGCCTCGTCGTCGGAGGCGAACTTCGACGTGTTGAGCGCGATGGCGACGACCCGCGACGGCGCCACCAGCCCGGCGATGCGTTCGTGCAGTTCGATGAACGGCGGCAGCGGCGCGATCGGGAAATGCGCGTCGGGCAGGTGGTCGAAATCGTGCTCGGTCAGGCCAGGCTTGTGGACGAGCACCATCGCGTGCGGCGTCGACCCGTGGATCAGGCCCAGGGTCACCGCGGAGTAGGCGGGGTGGTCGATCGATCCCTGGCCCTCGACCACGACCCAGTCGCCGCGCTCCTCACCCTCGGCCACGAGCCACTCGACCGTGCCGTTGGTGAAGTCGCTGATGAGCCGGTCGACCGCCACGCCCCAGCCCTCGATCATCATCCCGGTCTGGCCCGTCGGGACCATCACCGCGTCGTCGCCCGCGCGTCGGGCGGCCGCCACGAGCTCGAGCGCGACGGACATCTTGCCGATCGCGCAGTCCGTCCCGACGGTCAGGATCACGCGCTTGCCCGGCAGGTGCTTGCGTCCCCTGGTCGTCTCCGTGCGCTCCGGCGGCCGGCGGTAGTCGATGATCCGCGTCCCGGCGGCGGCAGCCGCAGCGGCGAACTCCGGGTCGTCGCCCATGAACTGGTGCAGCCCGGAATGGATGTCGAGGCCCGCCGCGATCGCAGCGAGGATGACCACGCGCCAGCGCGGGCGGCAGCTTGCCACCGGTCGGCGCGATGCCGATCAGGAGCGCGTCCGGCCGGGTCGGCTGCGCGAGCGCCTCGTCCAGGCTCGCCACGATCGGGATGTCGTGCCCGGGCAGGAATTCGGCGACGTTGCGACCCGCCTGCGACGAGTCGAGGACGGCCACGATCTCGTCGCGGCCGTAGCGGATGACGCCGTACGCGGTCTTGGCGTTGAAGCGGCCGAATTCGCCCTCGGTGAGGATGACGAAGCGGCGGGGAGGAGTGGTGGTCACGCTCCGCAGTCTACGGAAACGAGGGCGGCGGAGAGCGGTCCCCGGACGAGCAGTGTCGCCGGACGAGGCCGCCTCCACGGCCGGGGCCGACGGGTAGACTCGGCGCCGTGACCTTCGACGTCGCCGCCGACGCCTACGACGCCTTCATGGGTCGGTACTCGCGGCTCCTCGCGCCACAGTTCGCCGAGTTCGGAGGGGTGCGCAGCGGCCACCGCGTCCTCGATGTCGGCTGCGGACCGGGGGCGCTGACCGAGGAGCTCGTGGCACGGGTCGGCGCCGACGCGGTCGCGGCCGTGGACCCGTCCGAGCCGTTCGTCGCGGCCGCGCGGGCGCGGTATCCGGGTGTCGACGTTCGGCAGGCCGCGGCGGAGGCGTTGCCGTTCCCGGATCAGACGTTCGACGCTGGCCCTTGCCCAGCTGGTCGTCCACTTCATGACCGATCCGCTCGCCGGCCTGACCGAGATGCGCCGGGTCGACGCGCTCCGGCGGCGTCGGTCGCTGCGTGCGTCTGGGACCACGCCGGAGGCCACGGCCCGCTCGGGCTGTTCTGGCAGGCCGCGCGGGAGCTGGATCCGGCCGTCCACGACGAATCCCGGCTCGCGGGTGCGCGCGAGGGCCACCTCGCCGAGCTGTTCGCGTCGGCCGGGCTGCGCGACGTCGAATCGGCGACCCTCGTCGCCGACCGCGAGCACGAGACGTTCGACGAATGGTGGGAGCCGTTCACCCAGGGTGTCGGCCCGGCCGGCGTCTACGTGGCGAAGCTCGACCCGGAACGGCAGGCCGAGCTCCGGGAACGGTGCCGTGCCCTGCTGCCCGAGGCGCCGTTCGTCGTGATCGCTCGGGCGTGGGCGGCCCGCGGGATCGCCTGACGCGCCGACCGCCGCGACACGGCCATCGCTGACACAAGGGACGCCCCCGGGGCGCGGTCCGGGGGCGTCGGGAGATGCGTGCTGGCTGGGATCACCCGTCGACGCACGATGGCGAGGCGGGGCGGACGCGATTCTACCAAGCCGATGCCCGTCCGGGTCGAGACGCCTGCGCCTCGATCACAGTGCTGGCGACCGGATAACCTGTTATAATGGTTACCATGCTGAACGGCGGCGTCCTTCGACTCCACCATCCCGACGGCCAGGTCTTCCGGTTCGAACCAGGCAGCCCGGCATTCGCGTTCTCGGTGACGGGTGCTCCGTTCGACAGCGATCGGTTCGAGACACTGCACGGGCCAGAGGATCTGGTGCGATGGGCGGCTGACGTCCTCGGTGCGACCCGGGTCCGGGCATCGGCCTCGAGCGTCCCGGAAGCGAAGCGCCTGCGGACGTCGATCTGGAACACCGCCGAGGCGGTCATCGACGGCCGGGCGGTATCCACCTCGGACCGTTCGACGCTCAACGCGTTCGCTGCACCACCCAGCCTGGTGCCGCGTATCGACCCGGACGGCAGGCGATCGTGGGTGCCGTCGGCCGAGGCCTCGGCGCTCTTCTCGACGATCGCCCGCGACATGATCGAGGTCGCCACGGGTCCACTCGCGTCCCGGGTCAAGCGCTGCCAAGGCGTCAACTGCGCGATCCCCTTCGTCGACACCTCGCGACCGGGGACCCGGCGCTGGTGCTCGATGGATCGTTGCGGCAACCGGGCAAAGGCGACGGCACATCGCCGGCGCCATCGACAGGAGGTTTCGACATGACGACAGGAGGTACGACGATGACGACTGGTCGAGTGGAGCTCCTCGCCCCCGAAGGGCTTGTCAAGAACCCGGCGTTCTCCCACGTGGCTGTGGTCTCCGGCGCCGTCCGGACGATCTACATCGGTGGGCAGGATGCGATCCGCGCCGACGGCGAGATCGTCGGCAAGGGCGACCTCGGCGCGCAGACCACGCAGATCCTGACGAACATCGAGACCGCCCTTACCGCAGTCGATGCCGGGCTCGAGCACATCATCAAGTGGAACATCTTCGTGGTCGAGGGCCAATCGATCCAGGACGGATTCGCGGCATTCCAGACGTTCTGGGGTGACCGGTCCACTCCCCCGCCGGTGATCACCGCAGCCTTCGTCTCGAGTCTCGCCCACCCCGACTTCCTCGTCGAGATGGACGCGATCGCGATCGTCCCGGCCTGACGGGACGCGGTGCCGGGCTGACTCGGCGTCAGCCCCTGGTGTCGTCGGTCAGGAGCGGATCCGTCGAGTCCAGCGGTCGTGTGGCGAGGGCGATGGCCTCGTCGAGGCCCAGCCCCGCCCCACGTCGACGGGCGTCCTCGAAGGCACCTTCGCCGGATAGCCGCCTGGCGCGATCCGCGGTCACGTCGTGGAGTCGCCGCTCGAACGGCTTGAACGCCGCACCCATCGCCTCGAGCAGCGTGACTGCCGCGCCCAGCAGCATGGCCGCGCGGTCACCTGCTCCCTCGATGGCCGCGACCGCCGCGAACCCGAGGAGGCACCATGCCAGGTCTTCCTTGTCGCCGGCCTCCTGACCGAGCGAGATCGCTTCGCTGAAACGATCGCGCGCCACAGCCTGGCGACCGAGCATCAACGCCACGGCGCCCAGGTTGAACAGGCTCCGTGCGACGTTCGCCGTGTCTCCGCGCTCGCGGAGCAGCGCGAGGCTCTCCTCGAAGAGCGGCTCGGCGCCCGCATAGTCGCCCTGGGTCAGGGCCAGATCGCCCAGGTTGTTGATGGCCAGCGCGGCGATCCGCGACTCGCCCACCTCCCGCGCCAGGGCGACCGCCTCCTGGAGCATCGGTGCCGCCCGATCCTGCTCTCCGGCAGCGAGCAGGATGGCGCCAAGGTTGCTCATGCCGTTGGCCACGAGTCGCCGCTCACCTGTTTCGCGGGCGGCGGCCAGGCTCCGCTCTGACAGGGAGATCGCGGCGGCGTAGTCGCCCTGGAGCAGTGCGATCGCAGCGGCGGCTGTGAGAGCACGGCGTCGCAGCGCGGGTGGCGCATCGTCGGTGTCATCCAGGGCCAGCTCCTGCCAGCGCCGGGCCTCGGCGAGGTGGCCCCGGACGTACCAGAACCGGCTCAGCGCGACGGTCAGGCGCAGTCGGCGTTCCTGGTCGGCTCCGAGGCTCGGTGAACCGAGTGCTGCGCGAAGGTTGTCGTGCTCCGTGTCGAGCGTCGCGAACGCGATGATCTGACGATCGCTGGTCAGGTCGGGCTCGGTTCGCTCGGCGAGGTCGAGGCACCAGTCGGCGTGACGCTGGCGAGCGGCCTGGAGCTCCCCTTCCGAGGCAAGCAACTCCAACGCGTACTCGCGAACGGACTCGTACATGCGGTAGCGCATCCGGCCATCGCGGTCCTCAGCGACGACGAGGGAGGCGTGCACGAGCCGGTCGACCAGCTCGATGGCACGCCCCTCGTCGCCGTCCAGGCAGACCTGCGCAGCGGCGTCGAGGCTGAAGCCGCCGGCGAAGACCGAGACGCCAGCGAGGAGCGCGCGCTCTTCCGGCTCCAGCAGCCGGACACTCCAGGCCAGGGTCTCGCGGAGCGTCCGTTGGCGGGCCGGCAGATCCCGGGGACCCGGGCCCAGGACGGTCAGCTGCTTCGCCAGCCGGGCATCGAGATCGCGCAGGCCGACCGTCCGAACGCGGGCAGCGGCGAGTTCGATCGAGAGCGGCAGGCAGTCGAGCCGGTGGACGATCGAGGCGACCGTCGGCCGCGTCGTGATGTCGAGCACGAACGACGGGTCCTGGGCTCGTGCTCGTTCGCCGAACAGCTGGACGGCGTCGTCCGGAGCGAGGGGCGCGACGGGGTGGACGTGCTCGCCGGACACGTGGAGGACGACCTGGGTGGTCACGATGACGACCAGGCGGGGCGCCTTGGCAAGCAGCGCCACGAGCCCGGGCGCTGCGGCCCGGAGGTGCTCGACGTTGTCGAGGATCAGCAGGAGCTCGCGATCGGCGAGGGCATCGATCAGGGTCGCCTGGGCGTCCAGACCGGGATCGAGACCCAGTGCTCGGGCGACGGTCGCCGGAACGAGATCCGGATCGCTGAGCGAGGCGAGCTCGACGAGCGTGGCCCCGTTGGCGAAGTCCGGCCCAAGCTCGCGGGCGAGTTCGACCGCCAGACGGCTCTTGCCGCTGCCACCGGCGCCGGTCAGCGACACGAGTCGCACGTCAGGTCGCGCAAGGAGCATTCGAAGTGCGGCCAGGTCGCGCGCGCGGCCGATGAGGGCGTTCGGTGGGACCGGTATGGCGCTGCCCCGCAGGAAGGCCACGGAAGCTGGTTCGAGGGTCAACGTCGGGTCGCGTTGGGCGATCCTGTCGCGCAGGTCCGTGAGCTCACGAGAAGGTTCCTCGCCGAGCTCCTCCAGGAGCGTGGCTCGGACGGTCGCGAAGATCGCAAACGCCGCCGTCGCGTCGCCGGCTCGATACGTCGCCAGCATCGCCTGACCCGCCAGACGCTCGCGGGACGGATCGGTGGCCAGGTGGCCGCGCAGCTCGGCGAGCATCTCGGCATGTCGACCGAGCCGCAGGTCGGCTTCGATCCGGTCCTCGAGGGCGTGACCGCGCATGCCCTCGAGCCGCTCGACCTCCTGCTGGGCGAAGGGCTCGTAGCGGACGTCCGCATACGCGGGCCCACGCCACAGGGCGAGGGCGCGGTGGAGGATCGAGGCTGCGAGCGCAGGGTTGTTCGCTCTCAGGGCGTGGCGCCCTTCTCCGACGAGGAGCTCGAACAGACCGGCGTCGATCTGCGCGGGGTCTGCGTCCAGCGCGTAGCCGGACCCTCGCGTCACGATCGCCAGATCCGGGGGCAGGATCCTGCGGAGCTGTCCGACGTAGACCTGGAGGAGCTTGTGCGCCGAATCCGGCGGCGACTCGCCCCACAGGGCGTCGATCAACTCGTCGGTCGTCCTGGTCGAGCCACGACCGATCGCGAACGCGGCCAGCAGCGCACGCGGCTTCGGAGCGCTCAACGCGGCCGGCCCATCGACTCCGATCACCTCGATCGGTCCGAGTACGCGCAGCTCCACCCCAGGCATCCGTCGCCCCCAGTGACCCGGCCCAACCCAGCCCCCCGGATTCGGCCTCGGTGACCGCCAGCGGCCCCGACCGCGACGGCTATACCCAAGGCTATACCGGGACGCCCCAGCCTCCGTCGCGTGTCGTACGTAGTGGTCGAGGACGTGGCTGCGAGCTGGGAGCGTTACGAGGCGGTCGCCCGATTGATCGGGACGGTCCCTACGGGACTCGTGCTCCACGTCGCCGGCCCGACCGATGAGGGCTTCCGGATCGTGGAGATCTGGGAGAGCGAGGCGGCCTGGTGTCGGTTCGAACCCGACCTGCGGGCAGTCCTTGGGCCGAACGATGCAGCCATCCGTCCGAGGACCGCGATCCGCGATCTCCAGACGGTCCACGAAGTCATTGGTGAGGCGTGGTCGGGCCCGCTCGACCTGAAGTGAGGGGAAGAACGATGTCGAAGCAGCGCGCTCTGGGGAACGTCCGGAACCGACGGTGGCGCCTGTTCATGGCCGCGAGCCTCGTTGCAGCGGGACTCGGCGTCGGACAGATCGTCTATGCCGCCCATGACCCGGACGGCCCCGATGTCGTGGGCCACCTCATCGAGCCGGGTGCCGTTGTCGACGCGGTCGCCGCGATGAGTGGCGCGATCGGCGCCGATGGCGCCTTCAGCGATGAACCAAACGCTAGCGCCGTGCCGTTCCTTGGCAGCGAGCCTGGAACCCTCGTCGGCGGCCTGTTCGGCGACCTCGACGGCTTTCCTGCCGTCGAGGCGATCAACGTCGGTCCCGATGACCTCGTCGAGGCGCTCGACCTGGAGGTCGAGGAAGCATTCGGCGCTGCTGTCGCGCACACGCGTACTTATGACTGCGGCGGCACGCCCTGCGTACCCAGCACCAACAAGGTCAGTGAACTGACCGAGATGCGAGTCCACCTCACGATCACGGGTGATGCGCCAACGACCGACATCCCGTTCACGTCGATTGGCCTGCCGTCCCTGGGCTTCGTTCCGGAGGACGCGGAGCTCAATGTCGATCTCGGCTGGACCCTGAACGCAACGCTCATCGCCGACGCCGAGGGGCTGCAGCTGGCGCCCGCCGCCAGCGGCCCCGAGCTCGATCTCACGGCGACGATCGAAGCGTCGGCGATCTCGCCGTCGACCAGCGACTACCTCGTCGATCTCGGCGCCCTGAAGGTCAGGGCAACGACGTTGGAGCAGCCGGCATTCACGGGCACCTCCTCGTCGACTTGTCCGATGACGGGAGCTTCGACTTCTCGTTCGGCGACGACACGGGATTCCACGCGAAGTGGGGCCTCCAGACCGAGGACAGCCCGTTGATGGGCGTCCGCGGTGAGCTGATCATCGACTGGCCGCTGACGGGGTCGGGGGTGAACCCGGGCGAGCTCGACATCACGGTCGACCAGGTGTTCCTGGACACGAGCAAGTTCGTGGGCGAGGGCATGCAGGAAGCCGCGTCGTCGCTTCGTGACATCACCCGGCCATTGCGCACGGCCACCTCGCCGATGATGGAGCCGATCCCCGGCATGTCCGACTTCTCCGCCGTCCTCGGGGCCGGCGACGTGACCATGCTGAAGATCATGGAATACGCCAAGGGCGTCCCGGACGCGGACAAGACGAAATTCCGGGAGGCACTCGAGCGGCTCGAGATGCTCGACAACGTCATCGCCGCGCTCAAGGGCGGCGGTACGGACGTCCCGCTCGGCTCGTTCAAGCTCAGTGGCGACAAGGCGCTCAAGCCCGTCGATTCTTCCGTTCGAGGCGACGGACTTCGAGGCTGCCCTGAAGCGGGTCCTCGACGAGTGCGGGGACGTCTGCAAGGAGAGCGTCGACAAGCTGCTGACCGCCGTGAACGGCGGCGCGACACCCGGTCAGGGTGAATTCGAATTCGACCTGCCGGTTCTGACCAAGCCTGAGAGTCTGGCTGGGCTGCTGCTGGGCCGCGACGTCGACCTGATCACCTTCGACACCGGCAAGCTCGGCTACAAGGATCACATCAATGTCCCGCTCGCCCGGTTCTTCATCTTCTCCGTCGAGCTCGATGGGAACATCGAAGCGTCCGTGCACCTGAAGGGTGGCGTCGACACGCGCGGGATCATCGATGCGGTGGCCTCCGGCAAGGCCGGGCGGATCGCCAACGGCGTCTACCTCGAGAAGCCAGGGAACGACGCGGTCGTGCGCCTCTTCAGCGACACCGGGATCAGCGTCGCCGCCGGCATCGGGGTCGTCGAGGTCCGCATCAGCGGCGGGCCGAAACCGGACGTCGCGCTGCAGGTCCCGCCATCGACGCCCGGCGGCAAGCTCCGGCCGGCGCTGCTCCTCGACTCGGCCGACGGGATCGGGTGCGAACTCGTCAAGGGTGACGAGGGGAAAGCCGAGTTCAGCGTCTTCATCACCGCCACGTTCGACTACTGGATCGACGAGCACATCGAATCGTTGGCCGAGCACACGTTCCTGACTGAGCAGGACCTGTGCCAGCCCGAGGCGAACGACATCGCGGTCGCGGAGAACGACAACGGGGTCCTCAGGATCCGCACCGCCAAGGAACGGGGCGTTCCCGCCGGCGAGCCGGATACCGTCAGGATCTTCATGCGCCACGACGCCCCCGGTCTCACGGTCCCGAGCTTACATCGTCGTGACCGTGAACGGCAACAAGTTCGGCGAGTTTCCTGCGGCCGACTACACCGCGGTCCGGTACACCGGTGACGAAGAACTTCGCGAGGTGATCTTCCGGGTAGTCGCCAACGACGACATCCCCTTCGAGAAGCGGGTGGAAGTCGAGACGAATGAAGGCCCGGACGACGTCTCCATCGACAGCAAGGCGTTCGGCGAGATCGTGGTCAAGGGCGGCAACGACAACGTGGTCGTCACCGCCGGATCCATCGTGAACGGTGGCGATGGCGACGACACGATCGTCGGCAGTGCCTTCGCCGACCTCCTGGGTGGGGACGACGGCGACGACGTCATCACCGGCGGCGGCGGATTCGACAACCTCACCGGCGACATCGGCAACGACATCCTGATCGACACCTCGTCGAACCGGAACTGCCTGAGCGGTGGCCAGGGCAACGATCTCCTGATCGACGGTCCCGGCTCCGACTTCCTGAACGGCGACGAAGAGTTCTGCGGCGACGCGCAGGTCGCCGACCTGACCGGTGAGGAGCCGGGCGCCTCAGGCGGCGGCAACGACGACATCGTGACCGGCGGTGGCAACGACTTCGTCGTGGCCGGCAGGGCGACGATGAAGTCCGCGTGCACTCGACCGGTATCGCTGCGCCCGACGATCCCGTCTGGGCGGATGGCATCACGGTCCATGGCAACGATGGCAAGGACAAGATCCTGAGCGGCAAGGGCAAGGACACGGTCCACGGTGGCCCCGGCGACGACACGGTCGACGCCGACGGCGGACCACAGGATCCTTTCGTCCTCCGCAACGGCGATATCGATACGATCCATGGCGGCCTCGGAGCCGACACCATCTTTGCCGAGGAGGCGAATGACATCGTCTTCGGCGACAACGGCACCGACACCTGCGTCCCGCCGATCGTCGGCCAGCCGGCGGAAGCCGACTCTGCCGGCGGCGCCGACACCGTGCACGGCGGTCCCGGCGCCGACCGGATCGCGCTGGAAGCCGGCGACGACGAGGCCCACGGGGACGGCAGCGCGGACGTGATCTGCGGTCACGCGGCGCGGACACGATCTTCGGCGGCACCGGGGCCGACACGGCCTTCGGCGGCACCGGCACCGACACCATCGACGGAGAGACGGCGAGGACGAGCTGTACGGCAACGCCGGCAGCGACACGATCAAGGGCGGCGACGCGGCCGATCGCATCGTCGGTGGCAGCTCGGCGGCCGCCATCGCCGACGCCGGCGACACCATCGACGGCGGCGACGAGGCCGACGTCATCATCGGCGACAACGGCGTGATCGCCGCGGGCCCGCCCGTGGCACCGAGCGTGTTCGACCTGTTCGCGGCCGACCCGGCACTCGTCGGCGGCAGCGACACGATCGATGGTGGCGCCGGGGAGGACCGCGTCTTCGGCGGTCTCAGCGGCGACACGATCCACGGGGATGGCGAGGACGATCACCTCGAAGGCAACGCCGGCGACGACGCGGTCTACGGCGACGACGGCGAGGACGACGTCATCGGCGGGACCTCGCCCGAGGCCCTGCCGAGCCCGGCCGCGGGCCAGACCGCGGCGGATGCCGGCGACGTCGGCGAGACGATCCTGTCCGGCGGCGCCGGGCGCGACGTGATCATCGGCGACAACGGGATCATCACCCGGCCCGGTGGGACGGACCCGATCATCGGTGGCGTCGCCCGCGCCGTGACACTCCTCGACAGGGAGCGGACGGGGGCCGCGCTCGCGGTCGTCAGCGGCGGCGACTACGTCGAGGGCAACCTCGACAGCGACCGCATCTACGGCCAGGGTGGCGCCGACTACGTCAAGGGCAACGAGCACGACGACTTCGTCGAAGGCAACCAGGACGGCGACCGCCTGGAGGGCAACGACGGTGAGGACGACCTCATCGGCGGCAGCTCGTTCACGACGGCGCCGGGTGTCGGCGACCCCGACGGCCCCGACCGGATCGCCGGCGGTGCCGGCGCGGACGTCCTCCTCGGCGACAACGCCGCGATCACCCGGGCGACCACCGGGTCAGGCACCGGATTCGATTGGGACAGCGTCGCGAACAGCTGGCTCGGCCAGACCGCCCGGCGCTCGATCACCCTCCTCGACAAGACGACGCTCCAGACCGCCAACTTCGGCACGGACGTGCTCTCCGGCGGTGCCGGCGTGGACGTGCTCTTCGGGCAGGACGGCAACGACCAGCTCTTCGGCGGCTCGCACGACGACGCCATGGAAGGCAACGGCGGGGCCGACCTCCTGTTCGGCGACCAGGTCGCACCGCCGACCGGCGACCCGCGCGAGAGCGGCCAGCCGCTCCTCGACGGGGCGCCTGGAACGGACGGCCAGGACGACCAGATCGGTGGCAGCTCGTGGGTCCGGTCCACGGCCGGGAACACGACCACTGGCCAGCGTGACGGGAACGACGAGCTGCGCGGCGACGGCAACGCCGACGTCCAGCTCGGTGACAACGGCCGCATCCTGCGGCGGATCGCGAACGGCCAATACCTGACCCACCAACCGGCGACCGGCAAGCCGACGATCGTGCGCCAGGGGGCGTTCGCCGCCAGCGACGGCCACGGCGCTGCCTGCCCGCTACGACGTTGGCGCGGCTGCGTCGGCCGGAGTCTGGGGCAACGACGTCCTCTACGGCGACGACGGCGACGACCTGCAACTCGGCCAGGACGGCGACGACGCGCTGTACGGCGGCGGTGCCGATGACGACATGTACGGTGAGCTCGGCCACGACCGGATGTACGGCGAGGGCGGCGAGGACGCGATGGTCGGTGACCGCGGCGTCATCACGAACCGCCTGGTGTCGACGCCCGGTACGCCGTTCAGCGTCACCGGCCCGCCGGCCATCACGTACACCCCGTACACGGCGTATCCGCTCGACCGGCGCGTCGACCTGAACGACGACGGCGACGGCGCGCCGCTCCAGTCCCCCGGCATGACGACCGGTGGCAACGACGTCATGCGCGGCGGCCCCGATCACGACTCGATGCACGGCGCGGCCGGCAACGACCTCATGAACGGGGACAGCGGCGGGGACACCCTGTTCGGCGCCAACGGCGTCGACGTCATGTGGGGAGGCCAGGGCCGCGGTGCGCGGACCCGACCGACCTGGCATGCATGAGCGACCGCGGCACCAGTGACCGGTACGTCGACTACCTGTTCGGCGGCACCGGCCTCAAGACCGATCCGGTCACCGGTGGCGCCGACATCCTGGACTTCCGGCCTCGGCCGGGCCTGGACCCCGCCGCCTGGTTCGAAGCGACGAGCACCCGCTCGACCGACCCGGTCGCGGACCACCAGCACCACCAGGGCATCGACTGGATCTACGGCGGCTGGGACCGGGACGTCATGCAGGCGAACGTCGCCGACAACGGGCCGAACCTGGGCGACAAGCTCCTGGACTGGACCGGCGCCTACAACCTGTACGTCCATTGCCCGCGGCCTACGGCGGCTACAACGACGTCCGCGTCCTCAACCCGAGCGTCCAGGGGTTCCTCGAACAGCTGGCGTTCGCGCTGGGCGCCGGCAAGTCGCTGGCCGACGTCCAGACCAAGGGAACGTCTGGCTTCAACGAGCTGGCGCTCGTCTACCAGTCCGACGTCAAGTCGAACTCGGGGTCGGCGTACCCGACGACCCCGGGCCACTTCGAGAAGTTCTCATGTGAGCCCTGAGGGTTCGACCCGGTGGCTGCCGCTCCACGGGGTGGCAGCCACACCAACTCGTCGGCGCCATCGCGATCGCGCGCCGGCCTGACACGACGCTGTACCTGTCCGAGGCCGCCCGACTTGGGTCGCCTCGGGCACCTCTTTTTGGGATTCACACCGGACCCAACCGCAGGGCCGCGACCGGCATCTTGCTCTCATGACCGTCGCCCACCCGGGCGGCCACAGGAGGGCACAGCATGACCAGGCGGTACCGGATGGCCCGATCGAGTCGCCACGTCTCCGTGGTTGCGCTGTCACTGGCTGTCGGGCTGGCGGCGTGCGGAGGGGCGACAGGCGCACCACAGGCTTCGACGCCATCTGCTGCACCCTCCGCCGCAGTGGGATCGATCCCTTCTGGAGACGCGACGATCGAGCCCGGCACCTACCTGGTCCCAAAGTCCGCGTGGTCGGCGCTGGACTTCACGGTCACGATCCCCGAGGGCTGGACGGTGCAGTACGGGCACGTCTACCTCAAGCACATGGACACGCCTGATCAGCTCGGCTTCTCAGCCGCCGTGGTCGACTCGATCCACGCCGATGCGTGTGTGGGCAGCAACAACCCCGAGCCTGTTGATATCGGCCCTGGCGTCGTTGACCTTGCCGCGGCATTGCTCGAGCAGCCCGGTCCGACGGCGAGCGGTCCGGTCGATACGGCGCTGGGCGGCTATCCGGCGAGCCGGATCGACCTCACCGTCCCGAACGGCTTTGACCTGATCGCCCTGCAACCTGGCGGATATCGGCCTTCAGATCTGGTACAGCGCCCCCGCGGACAAGCACTTCGTCCTGTTTCCAATTCCACCGCGAGCGTGTACGTCGTCGACGTCGAAGGACAGCGGCAGGTGTTCCTGACCGAGCACCCGGATACGGCCTCGGACGAGGACTTGCGGGAACTGCAGGCGGTCCTCGACTCGATCCAGATCAAGACCTTGATCCGTCATGCGCCAGGGCTGGTCGATCGCCGGAGACCGATCGGGCGACGTCAGGCCGGGTCGTCGCCCGGGCTCGTGACCCACTGCACGAGCTGGATGACGATCCCGTTCGGGTCGGTGACCTGGAAGAAGCGCTCGCCCCACGGCTCGGTCTGGAGCGGCGTGGTGATCTCGACGCCGCTGTCGACCAGTCGCTGATAGTCGGCATCGATGTCGCGGACGACGAACACCACCAGCAGACCTCCGGCGGGACCTTTCTGGGCTTCGGGCTTGAATGTCGAGAGTCCGGTGCGCAGGAAGATCAGATTGAAGCCCGCGTCTGGTCGGCTGAGAGAGTGGAAGCCGTCCGCGCTCATCTCCGTGGTGAAGCCAAGGTGCTCGGTCACGAAGGCGGCCGAGGCGTCCGGGTCGGCGACATTGAGTGAGATCGCCGAGGCAGTGATCTC
>CAWFPC010000001.1:0-211500 GCA_963817745.1 uncultured Chloroflexia bacterium | reverse complement strand
CCATCGTCATGACACTTCCGGCAGTCGAAGCCAGGAGGTCAGCGATGAACGCCATTCGATCCGGCGGATCCATCCCCGCCACGAAGCAACACGTTTCCTTGGACCTCGAACAGGCCCACGAGTTCTGGGTCCGTGAAGCGGACCGCTGGGATGGCACGAGCGGCCGCTTCGGCGACGCCATGCTCGAGGCCGCCGAACTGGAGCCGGGTCAGCGCGTGCTCGACGTCGGCTGCGGGGCGGGTAGCACAACGATCGAGGCCGCGCGACGGGTGGCCCCGAAGGGCGCCGCAGTCGGTATCGACATCTCCGGTCCGGCGCTCGCGCTCGCTCGCGAACGTGCGGTCGCCTCCGGTGTGTACGGCGTCGAGTTCATCGAGGCGGATGCCCAGGCGCATCCGTTCGACCCCGGGGCCTTCGATGTCGTGATCAGCCGGTTCGGGACGATGTTCTTCAGCGATCCGGTGGCCGCGTTCGCAAACCTTCGACGCGCGCTGCGCCGGGGAGGGCGGCTGGCCGTCGTGGCCTGGCAGGGTCCGTTCGAGAGCGAGTGGACCGCGGTCGCCGTCAAGGTGGCGATCGCCCATTTCGGGCGACCGCCCGATCTCGGCGAGCCGGGTGGGCCGGTCCTTTCGCTTTCGCGGACGGTGACCAATTTCAGGAGTGTCGTTAAGCAGGGTGGGTTCGGGGACGTGACGCTGGCGGCGATCACACGGCCGATGCTCATGGGGAGCGATGTCGAGGATGTCGTTCGCATGGTCGCCGCAACGCCCCAGAGCCAAGGCCTCTTTGCCGGTCAGGCCGAGGCCAAGGTCAAGGCAGCCATCGCCGGCTTACGAGATGCCTTTGCTCCGTTCGCTCGCCCGGAGGGTGTCGTGATGAGCGGCACTGCCTGGCTGCTGACGGCCCGCAGCTGATCCGGGTCGAGGACCTCCCCGGCGTCAACGGCGGCGACCCGCCTCAAGACGGAGGGCCACGATGGCAACGTACGACGCGACCCCGTCGGCCGGCTCAACCCAGCCGAGCGGAAGCGTGACGACCACCGACGACAGTCCATTCGAGGCGTACGACGAGAACGTCGCGGCGGCTGATCTCAAGCGGTACAGGAAGGATGGTCCGCGACCCTGGGCCCGGACGCTGATCGACGCCATCAACGCCGAGGGTGTGGACGGCGCGACTCTGCTCGACATTGGCGGAGGGATCGGCGTGATCGCGCACGAGCTGCTTGACTCAGGAGCCGCTCGCGCGACGATTGTCGAGGCGTCGTCGGCCTACGTCTCGGCGGCACGCAGCGAGAGCGATCGGCGCGGCCTGCTGACCGCGTCACGTACCACCATGGCGACTTCGTCGACCTGGCTGCATCAATCCAGCCCGCGGACGTCGTTACGCTTGATCGAGTCCTGAACGTGTACCCCGATTGGAAGCGACTCGCATCGCTATCGGCGGAGCGGGCGCAGCGTCTCTATGGCGTCGTGGTCCCGCGAGACACCCTCTTCATGAGGATCGTCATCGCTGGCATCAACCTCGTACTTCGGTTAGGAGGAAGCAGGTCCGCGCCGCCATCGTTTCGGTCGATGCCCTGGAGAGGACGCTGGGCGAGCGAGGCTTCCACCTGTGCCTTTCCGAGACCGTCGGCCTGGCTTGGCAAGTACTGCTCTACCGCCACCAGTGATTAATGTGGCTCGCGATGTTCGGTCGCTTCGCTCCGATTGGTCCGAGCATCGCGGCCCGCCGTCCAACGTGCCGCTATCGGCCGAAGAGCCGGGCGAGCGCCCGGATGACGATCGCGGCGGTGACGCCGGCTGCGAGTCGGAAGGCGGCGCAGGGTCATCCTGCTGTAGCCCTGCTCATCCCGCGCCGTCTGACTGGACGAACCTGGACAGGAGCTCCGCCACACGCTCTGCATGACCTAGCCAGGGGACGTGTCCGGCGGGCAGCATCTCGAGCCGGGCGTTCGGGATCAGGCTCGTCGCGCGCTGCGCGACCTCGGCCGTGCCGGTGGGGTCGCGGTCACCCCAGATCACCAAGGTCGGCGCTGTCAGACTCCGCAAGTCGTCCGGCTGCACGCGCATCGAAGATCGGAATCCGAAGGGTGAGCCGACCGCTCGAAACTCGGCCAGGGCTGCGGCCGAGGCGATCGGATCTCTGCCGGCCGCGACGAGCGACTCGATCAACTCCGGGTGGTCGGACGATGGTGTCCTTCTCGCCCATGGCTGCCATGAATCGAGCGACCATCTTCGGGGACGGCTTCACGCGCGCCAGCAGGTCGCCGACCAAGGGTGTGACCATCACTCGCAAGGCCGCCGGGAAACGGGTACCGGGCAAGAGCGGGGACCCCCGTGAGCAGCACGAGCCGGCGAACTCGTTCCGGACGGGCGAGGGCGTACCAGAGGGCCCAGAGCCCGCCCCCCGAGGCTCCAGCGAGCGCGGTCGACTCCAACCCGAGCGCATCCAGGACCTCGTCGATGAATTCGATAGCGCCGTCTCGGTAGCGTTCGCGGGGAACGTGGACGGGATCGCTCAACCCGAATCCGGGACGATCCGCGTTGATCGCCCTCACACCCTCGAGATGCGCCAGGAAGGGAAGATGGGACAACGAGGACGTACCGCCGCCGTGTAGGAGAACGACTGGTGGGCCTTCACCCGCCTCGATGAGATGGACGCGCCGGCCCGAGCTGGTCTCAATGTATCGGTGCCCCACCGCTGCGTCGGCGAGGATCCGCTCGTAGACCTCGCGGACTTCATCGGGGTGTCCAGCAGCCTCGCTGGCCGAGTCGATCGGTGTTCGTCCGAGTCGTCACCTTCGCCACCGCCTTCGTCGCTCCGACGGCAGGGAACACCAACGCTGCGGGACCACTGCGGGACCCTCCAGCGGGCAGTCATCGCGGATGGACGATGGCGGGACGAGGCCCTGGCCGCCAAGTTCGAAGTCCGAACCTTGTCCGCGTTGCCGGCGGTGCGAGAATGGCGGCATGGGCTCGATTGACGTCAACGATTACTGCTCGTTCAGCAAGGCCGTCGAGCACCTCGGTGACCGATGGAGCCTGCCCATCCTGGCGCAGCTCGTCCTGTTCGGGCCCCTGGGGTTCAACGATTTCGCCAGCGGGCTGCCAGGTCACGTCTCCCGATCGGTCCTCGCCGAAAAGCTCCGGAAGCTCGAGGAGCTCGGGCTCATCTCGCGCGACGGCGGCAGTCGGCGACCGGATCCGTATCGGCTAACCGCTGCCGGCAACGACCTGGCGCCGACGATCCTTTCACTCCGCGGCTGGGCGGAAGAGTGGCTGCCCGAGGATTTGGCGATGGTCGAGCGCGACCCGGATATCGTTCTGGGCGTGGCTGGCCAAGCGCATCGACGTCGCTGGACTGCCGGACCGTCAAGCAATCGTGGAGATCACGATGCGCCACGAACAAGGAGCACCGGTGCTGGCTCGTGCTCGAGCGGGGCATCGAGCCTTACGGATGCTTCGTGGATCCGCTGCTCGACGAGTCCAGATACGTCTACGTCGAGGCCGGCCTGACCGTCATGCTTGCCCTCGCGCGTGGTCGCCGTAGCTGGGCGGATGCAACGGCCGACGGTTCGATCGCGGCATTCGGTGATCCCGACCTGATCAGACAGCTCCCTTCCTGGTTCCAGTCGGACAGCGACAGCACCGAACGCCTACCGCCACCGGATCCAGCTCTATCGCGCGTCGCGCTCCAGCCGGGGCGCACGTTGTCGGCCTGATCCCGGTAGAACGCACCGGGTGGACAGATCTCGCTGACAACCGGCCGCTGCCGCTCGGTGAATTCGCGGCTCCGGCATCGTCGAACTGCCGAACGAGCGAGGCGAGCGTGACCGGCATCGCCCGGTAGGTCGCGATCTTCTCGCTCGGTTCGTGGTACACAGCGCGGTTCGATCGCCGTTGCGGGGGCGCCGCGTAACGCTTCGCGTCGTTCGCTCGTCACACCTCGCAGACGCCGGGCGATCACTGGCAGGCTGATCGATCGCCCGGCGTCCCCACGTCCGGATCCACGCTAGACTCCGGCCGGAACCAGGCTCCCGGGGATCACGCTCGGGACCCCGCCGACACCCCTGCTCGAGGACCACCACCCGTCGTGCACGCCCGCCGGATCCGGGCCGACACCGGACCCATCGACCGTCGCCGCCTCGCCGCCGCGGGTCTGTCGGCGGTCCTCCCGGGCCTCGGTCAGGCGTTCAACCGACGGTCGCGGCTCGCCGCCCTGTTCCTCGTCCCGTCCCTGGTCCTGATCCTGGTCGCGGTGCTGCTCATCGGGACGCAGCCGCTGCCACGCCTGGCGGCGTGGATCGTGGGGCCATCGATCCTCTCGACGCTGCTCGTGCTCAACGTCGTCGTGCTGTGCTGGCGGCTGCTCGCGGTCGGCCAGGCGTTCCTCGACACCCGCCGGGCCGGACCGACCGGGCGCCTGGGGATCATCGGCCTGGCCGTCATCGTCGTGCTCGTGGTCGCGCCGCACGTCGTCGCCTACCGCTACGGCACGGCCCTGCAGGACACGTTCGCGCGCGTCTTCGAGGCCGAGGATCTCGGCACGATCCGCGCCCAGAACGATCCCGAGGAGGGCGGACCGGGTCTGAACGAGCGCGTCAACGTCCTGCTGCTCGGGGTCGACAAGGCGCCCAATCGGGACGCGATCCTGACCGACACGATGATGGTCGTGTCGCTCGACCCGATCGGGAAGACCGTGAGCGTCCTGTCGATCCCGCGTGACCTCGTCAACGTCCCGCTGGGCAACGGCGACGAGTTCGGGCCGAAGCTCAACTCGCTCATGTCCTACGCGAACGCGCATCGCGACGAGTTCCCGCAGGGCGGCGTACGGGCGCTCGAGGACGCGGTCGGGGCCCTCCTCGACATCCCGATCCACTACCAGGCGCAGATGAACTTCCGCGGCTTCAAGCGGATGATCGATGCCGTCGGCGGCGTGGACATCGAGGTCAAGGAGGCGATCGAGGACCCGGAGTACGGCGCCGAGGGCTACAGCCATCGACGCCGGACGGCACCACCTCGACGGGGAGGCAGCCCTTGTCTACGTCCGCTCGCGCAAGGGTGCCGGCGAGAGCGACTTCACGCGTGCCGGCCGGCAACAGCAGGTCCTGGTCGCCCTGCGCGACGCCGTCACCGATGACGGCAGCCTGCTGTGGGAGCTGCCCGACCTGCTCGAGGCGGTCGGAACCACTGTCCGCACCGATCTGCCGGTCGGCCGCCTGCCGGAGCTCGCGGCGATCGTGGATGAGGTCGCCGACGACGCGATCGTTCGCTCGACGATCCGCCACCCGCTCGTCGTCGAGTCGCGACACCCGCTACGGTATCGTCGCTCATCCCCGATCTCGAGGCGATCCGGGCGGTCGCCGCGAAGCTGTTCCCCGACCCGGGAGAGCCGCCGACCCCGTGGCCGACCCCGAAGCCGACGAAGGCCCCGAAGGCGACCCCGACACCCGGGTCGTAGCGACTCGTCCGGCGGCTCAGAACCCGAGTGCCGCGAGCCGCGGCGCCATCCGCCGTGCCGCCCGCGCGCGGTGCGAGACGGCGTTCTTCTCGGCCGGCGTCCACAGCGCGAACGTCCGACCGCCGGGCGGTTCGGGCGTCGGTTCGAAGATCGGGTCGTAGCCGAAGCCACCCGAGCCTCGCGATCCGGTCGCGATCCTTCCTCGACAGGTCCCGCGGGTGGTGATCACCGGCTGGCCGCCGCGCGGACCCGCGTCTCCGGGGAGTGCCAGGGCGAGCACGCAGACATATCGGGCGCCACGCCGCTCCGGAGGGAGACCCGCCAGCTCGGCGAGGAGCTTGGCGTTGTTGTCCTCGTCGGTCGCATCCTCGCCCGCATACCGGCGGGTGCGGACACCGGGCGCCCCGCCGAGCGCGTCGACCTCGATCCCCGAGTCGTCGGCGAGGGCCGGCAGGCCGGTGGCACGCGCCGCGAACCGGGCCTTGATCGCGGCGTTGCCCTCGAACGTCTCGGCGTCCTCGATCGGCTCACCCGCGACGCCGAGCTCGTCGAGCGAGACGAGGTCGGCATGGTCGAGCCGCAGCAGCTCGCGCAGCTCGCGCAGCTTGTGGGCCGAGCGCGTCGCGACGACGAGCCGCGGCCGACCGGCGGTCACCGGCGGACCGTGGCGAGCACCTCGCTCTGGGCCGTGAACAGCCGCGCCAGCCCCTCGTCGGCCAGATCGAGCATGGCGTTCGCGGACGCGCGGTCGAACGCCTTGCCCTCGGCGGTCCCCTGCAGCTCGACGTACGTGCCGGCGTCCGTGCCGACGACGTTCATGTCGACCTCCGCCCGGGAGTCCTCCGAGTAGTCGAGGTCGAGGTAGTCGAGGCCGTTCACGACGCCCACCGAGACCGCCGCGACCTTGCCGACGAGCAGCCGCTCCATGCCGAAGGTGATGAGGGCAGCCGCGAGCGCCACGTACCCACCGGTGATCGACGCCGTGCGTGTCCCGCCGTCGGCCTGGAGCACGTCGCAGTCGACGGTGATCGTCCGCTCGCCGAGCTTGGACAGGTCCACGACGCCGCGCAGCGAGCGCCCGATGAGCCGCTGGATCTCGTGGGTCCGTCCGCCGATCCGGCCCTTGGCCGATTCCCGATCGGTCCGCTCGGCGGTGGCGCGCGGCAACATCGAATACTCGGCGGTCGCCCAGCCGGTGCCCTTGCCGCGCAGGTGCGGCGGCACCCGGTCGGCGATGGTCGCCGCGCACAGCACCTGGGTGTCGCCGAAGCGCACGAGGCAAGAACCCTCGGCCCATTTCTGCACGCCGAGCTGGAAGCTGATCGGGCGCAGGTCGCGCGGTCCGCGACCGTCGTTCCGGGCGCTCGGGGGTCGATTGCCGATGCTCATGTCGTCGTCCTCTCCTCCGCTTTCGCGGCGTCCCACAACTCGTCGAGTGCGGCGAAGTCGAGATCGCGCAAGGCGACGTCGCGCGCTCGCGCCTGGCGTTCCACGCTGCCGAATTGTCGGCGGAACTTGGCGTTGCCGGCCCGGAGCGCGGCCTCCGCATCGATGCCGCGCCGACGAGCGACGTTGACCAGCACGAACAGGAGGTCGCCGAACTCCTCCGCCCAGGCGGCCGCGTCCCCGGCGTCGGCGGCCCCGCGCAGCTCCTCCATCTCCTCGGCGACCTTGTCGAGCACGCCGTCGAGCGTCGGCCAGTCGTAGCCGATGGCGGCCGCCCGTTCCTGCATCTCCTGGCTCGCGGCCAGTGCCGGCATCGACGAGGAGAGGCCGTCGAGGGCGCCCCGCGGCTCGGTCGGGCCGGCCTCACCGTCAGCTGACCCTTCGCCTGACGACTCGTCGGCACCGGCCTCGGCACCGGCCGTCGCCCGTTCGTCGGCCTTGATCCGCTCCCACTGGCGGTTCACGTCCGCGGCCGTTCGCGCCTCTGCCTCGCCGAAGACGTGGGGGTGGCGGCGGACGATCTTGCGGGCGAGCGCGGCCTGCACGTCGGCGAGGTCGAAGACCCCCTCCTCGGCAGCGAGCTGGGCGTGGAGCACGACCTGGAGCAGGAGATCGCCGAGCTCCGACGCGAGCGCCGGCGTCGCGCCGCCATCGAGCGCGTCGTAGACCTCGTACGCCTCCTCCAGCAGGTGCCGTCGCAGGGACGCATGGGTCTGCTCGCGATCCCACGGACACCCGTCGGGCGCCCGCAGGCGATCGCTGATCCAGGGCATCGACCACGGTCCCGCGGCCGCCAGCTCGGGCGCCAGCGGCGCGAGGTACAGCGGCTGCCCGAGCTGCTCGGCGGTCAGCGTCGCGATCGTGCCGCTGGGCGAGGTGCCGAACCGTCCGACGACATGGTCGGCCGGATAGAGCCGCGCGAGCACGTCGATCGGATCGCGGCCGCGCGGCCCGTGGCGACCCGGCAACGGCTTGGGATCCGGTTCGGGGTCGAACCGTCCGGGGAAGCCGCCGCGGCGACGGCCGGCTGGAGGATGGCGAGGGGCACGACGAGCACCGGACGCGACGCCTCGATGGGCGTCGCGACGAGATGCTCGGCTGCGACGATCTGCAGCCCGGCGGCGGGGTCGAGCCCGAAGCGCAAGCGCGCCTCGGTCACGAGCGCGTCGAGCACCGCCGTCCGCCTTGGCCGATCAGATCGAGTTCGAGTAGTTCGGATCGCGGGTGATCGGCACGGCGCCCTTCTTGATGCCGTACCAGTCACTGAAGGCGGTCTGGCGGATGTCGTCGAGCTGGTTGCCCTCGGGCGTGCGCGTCTCCTCGGCCAGGACCTTGTACAGGTACAGCCCGACGTCGGCGAGGCCCTCGCCGGTGATCGTGATGACGTCGGTCGTCTCGCCGATGGGCGCGGCGAAGATGGCGTCCGTCAGGCGCGCGTCGAGCTGACCCTTCGCGACGAAGCCCACGTCGCCGCCTCGACCGGACGTGTCGGCATCCGACGTGTCACGGGCGAGTGCCGCGAAGTCCGTCGCCGGCATCGGCCTTTGCCTTGATCGAGTCCATGTAGTCGCGATCGGGCGGATGGTTGACGATCTGGACGACGTGCCAGCCGAACTCCGTGCGGAACGGGGCGAGGATCTGGCCATCCTTGCGATCCGGGGCGAGGACCGCGGTCTTGAACGACTCGACGTAGCCGCTGTCGGGCGTCACGTAGCCGGGCAGCTTGCCGCCGCTCCCGCTCGCGCCGAGCGCCGAGGTCTCGTCGCTCTCCGCGCGGGCCACCGCGTCGAAGGTCGTCGGATCCGCCGTCAGCTTGTCGAAGGCCGCCTTCGCCTCGGTCTCCGCCTCCGCCCATGACGGATCGTCCTCGGGGATCTCGCCGCTCTGGGCTCCCTCCGGGTCGTCCTTCGGGCTGTACAGGATGTGCCGCACGCGCACGGAGTCGCCCGGCACGGCCTCGCCGGCGTCGGCGAGGAAGATCTCCGCGACCTCGCGCTGCGGTCCCGGCTTGGTCGCCTCGGCGACGATCTTGTCCTCGAGCTTCTGGCGGACGACGTCGCCGCGCACGACCTCCCGATAGGCGGCCAGGTCGACGTCGTCGTTCACGATGCGGGCGGAGTAGGCGGTATCGACGGTCTCGGGCGAGATCTCGGTGACCCGGCCGATGCGGAAGATCCCGTCGTCACCCTCGGTCACGGCGGTCGGCGCGTTGGCCTCCGCGGCGAACAGCGCGGCGAGGAACGGCGCGTCGGTCTGGGAGTCCTCGGCCTGGAGCCAGCCGAGGTCGCCCGCCTGGGGCGCGGTGGAGGTGTCGGTCGACACGGTCTTGGCGATGTCGTCCCAGGCCTTGCCGGCCTGGAGGTCGCGCAGCGCCGTCTCCGCCTTGGTCTTCGCCGCGGCGATCTGCGCGGCCGTGGGATCCACCTCGCCGTCGGTGATCTCGGGTTCGACCTCGATGACCCAGGCGTGGCGGGTTTCCTTGGTCGTGGCCTCGGTCAGGAGCCGGGCATCGATGTCGGCGTCCGTCACGGTGATGCCTTCCTCGACGGCGAGGTCGGCCTGGATGCGGTTGTCGATGATGCGCTCGAGCGACACCGGGACGATCTGCTCGCGCTGCTGCTCGATGAACTGGCCCTGGAGCCCTGCCTGCTGCTCGGTCAGGCGGCCGGCGACCTGCTCGGTCCGGATCCGTCGCTGATGCCTCGTCGAGCCGCCACGTCTCGATCTTGCCGCGCGCGATGAGCTCGTCCTTGGTGATGGACTCGCCGTTGACGCTGCCGACCGGCGCGAGGTGGTCGTTGTAGTAGGTCAGCGCGATCGCGATGATCAGGATGAGGACGGCGACGACGACGATGATGCCGAAGCCGAGGTTCAGGTAGAAGTTCCGTCGGTCCTGGCTTTCCCACGCGGGTTTGTGGGTGCGCTTGACGACGGGTTTTGCTCGAAAAGTCATGGGGCGTCGTGGATCCTGTGACGTGATCGCATGGCCGGCGACGGTCGCCGGAGATGGACGGGGCGCGTATCGTACCGCACCATCGCGCGAACCTCGGTCAGGCGGTTCGGGCGTCGCCGCCGAGTGCCGGCAGCACGATCGCGTCCACGAACCGCTCGGTCGCGCGCCCATCGGCGACCTCGAACCACGTGTCCCGGAAGCGCGCGACACGGTCCAGGTCGTCCTGCCCCTCGCGCAGGTGCGCGACGAGCGCATCCGTGGTCGCGAAGATCGGGCCCGGCACCCCCGACGCGTAGTCGAAGTAGAAGCCGCGCTCGCGTTCGTACGCGGCGAGATCCGGCGCGAAGAACAGCATCGGCCGGCCCAGCAGGGCGTACTCGAAGATCACGCTCGAATAGTCCGTGACCAGGACGTCGGCGACGAGCAGCAGCTCGTTGATGTCGGGGTGGTCGGAGACGTCGATCGCGAACGCCGCGAGCTCGGGCGGGATGGGTGCCGCCGCGCGGATGAACGGGTGCAGCCGCACGAGGACGACATGGTCGTGCACCCAGGGCGTCGTGCATCCGGCGCAGGTCGAGGGTGTCGCTGAACCGCGCCGCGGCCGCGTTGTCGCCGCGGAACGTCGGCGCGTACAGGATGACGCGGCGCCCGTCGGGGATCGCGTAGCGCCGGCGCACGTCGTCGGCCGTCCGGGCCACCCGCTCGGCACCGAACAGGACGTCCGTGCGCGGGATCCCGAGGTCCGAGCGGAAGCGTTCGGGCGGCTGCCGGAACGCGTCGGCGAAATGCGGGACCACCGCGGGCGAGGACACGAGACAGACGTCGTAGTTGGCGTGGATCGGCACGCGATCGGTGAGGGCCTCGTCCGCCCCGAAGGTCTTGTCGAGCACGCTGTAGCCGAACTTCTTGAAGGCGCCGCAGGCGTGCCAGACCTGCACGATCGTCGTGCCCGCCCGCGGCCGGATGACATAGACCGGCAGGAAGTAGTCGTCGACCACGAACAGCCGAGACGTCGCGAGGAGATGCCCGGCGCGCACGGCCTGCCACAGCACCGCGATGCGGCCGCGGATCGTGCGCCGCGGGAAGGTGGTCAGCGTGATGACCTCGATCGCCGGCCGGCGCGCCGCGAGCTCGGCGGCGATGCACGCGAGGTTGCCGCCGATCGTGTCCGCGTGGGCCGTGGCCAGCACGACGCGGCGCCGCACCGGCCGGCGACGGCCGATCGCGAAGCCGAGACGGGTCGCCCACATCCTGACGGTGATGCCGGCGAGCCTCATCGCCCGAGGATGACCTCGTCGATGACCCGGTCCGTCGAGGACCCGTCGAGGTGCGCGAAATGCCGCGCGGCGAACGCCGGCACCTTCTCGTGCAGGTAGTCCTCCGCTCGGATCGCCGCCAGGAGCTCGTCGAACGTCCGCACGATCCGGCCCGGCACGAACTCCTCGAACGGGATGTAGAAGTCGCGGCTGGCGACGTACTCGTCGAGGTCGGGGGCGTAGAACAGCATCGGCCCGTCCAGCGTCGAGTACTCGAACACGATGGACGAGTAGTCGGTCACGAGGAGATCGACCGCGAACAGCAGGTCGTTGACGTCGATCGTCGAGGTCGAGCCGTCGAGGAGGCGGTCGGCGAAGGCGTCCGGGATCGCGAGTGGCTCGCGCACGAACGGATGCATCTTGACGATGACCACCGCGTCGCGCTCGACCGCCAGGGCGTGCAATGCCGCGTAGTCGATGCGCTCCAGCGGGTAGTGGGCGTCGCGCGGGCCGTCGCCACGGAACGTCGGGCGCGAAGAGGATCGTGAACCGCCCGGTCGACTGCGGGAACGCCTCGTGCGCCGCGGCACGTCCGGCGGCCCGCGCCGCCTCGTCGAAGAACCGATCCATGCGCGGGATCCCGGTCGGGATGACGCGCTCCTCGGCGATGCCGAACGCCTCCGCGTAGAACGGGACGTCGTTGTCGGAGCTCACGATCGCGCGGGTGTAGTTCTTGTGGACGCGCGACCACGGCCCGGGCCCACCCGGCTTGCCGATCCGGCTGTAGCCGACCGTCTTGAACGGACCCGATGCGTGCCACAGCTGGATGATCCGGACATCGGGCTCCAGGTCGACCCGATGGATGACCGGCTGGTAGTCGTCGAGGACGATCGTGTCGACCCGGGCCATGAGCCACGGCAGGCGGAGTCGATCGCGCAGGCTGCGACGCTCGGTGATGCTGGGCTTGAAGAGGGTCAGGAGCTCGTACTCGCGGTCGAGGCCGCGCTCCACCATCCGGTCGTGCACGAGCAGCAGGTTGCCCGACAGCGTGGCGTGCGAATCGGAGGTGAACAGGATGCGTCGGCCGTTGCGCTTCGTCGTCACCCGATAGACGCAGCACGAGCAGGCCGAGGACGGCGCGCCGCACCATGCCGATCCGCCGCGCGCACCCACTGGCGCAGCCGGCGTGCCGAGCGGCGGTTTGGCCTCCGCGACGTCGGTCGGGGTCATGCCGATCTCGAGGGCGAAGGTGCCGTCCCGCGGATCGAGGACCGGAGCGACGCGGTAGGTCGCCCGGACGAAGACGAATTCCATCGCGCGCCGACGCGCAGGTCCACGCTCGGCGCGGCGATCACGCGGAGTCGGCCCGCCGACGCGGCCGGCGATCCGCCACGCGGCCCGGACCACCCCGCCGGCGCGCGGCCGCCATCGGGCCCGGCCGTCCGACTCGAGGACCCAGCGGCCGGGCTCGAGCGGCTCCTGCTTCGTGCCCGGACATGATGTTGAACCGGAGCAGCAGGTCGTCCCCGTCGAGCCACGCCCGCGTCGGCGGCATCGAGCCCGGTCGCGGTCGGTGCGCCGCAGCCGCATCGCGCGGGCATCGTCCAGCCCGCGATCCCCGCGCCGCGCCCGGATCACGATCTGCACCCGCTCCCAATCCGAGCGCGACCAGGTCCAGCGCGTCGCTGGCAGCGCGCGCTGGCTGGGGTCGCGGACGCCGATGGACCCGGCGTCGTGGTCGATGACACGGCGCGGATGATACCTGCGGTCCCGCGGGACCGGTTTCGACGTAGGCTATCGCGGTCAACCCGACGCCCCGCGGAGCGAGTGAGCCCACGACCCGAATGCGAATCCACGCGATCCTGCTGGCCGGTGGTGACGGCAATCGATTCGGCGGCGAGCTGCCGAAGCAGTTCGTCCGCCTCGCGGGCGAGCAGGTGCTGGCGCGGAGCCTGCGAACGGTCGCCGCGGCCGGCGTCGACCGGGTCGTCATCGTGTCGCATCCCGACTGGCTGGCGGAGACCCAGGCGCTGGTCGATGCGGTCGGGCCGTCCATCCCGACGACCGTCGTGGCCGGCGGGACGAGCCGCAACGAGAGCACGAGGAACGGCCTGCGCAGCCTCTCGGCCGACGACGGCGACACCGTGCTCGTCCACGACGCCGTCCGCCCGCTCGTGCCACCGGAGGTCATCCGGCGCTCCATCGAGCCGGTCGTCGCGGGCACGGCCGACGCCACCGACACGGTCATCCCGAGCGCGGACACGCTCGTGATCGTCGAGGGCGACCAGGTGATCGAGATCCCGGATCGCGGCCGGTTCCGGCGCGGCCAGACGCCGCAGGTCTTCCGGGCGAGCATCCTCGCGCGGGCCTATGCCGCGGCCACTGCCGCGGGCGACCTGACCGCCACCGATGACTGCAGCCTCGTCCTCCGCTACGTGCCCGGCGCCCGGGTCGTGGCGGTCGCCGGTGACGAGGTCAACCTCAAGATCACGACCCGGATCGACATGGTGATGGCCGATCGGATGCTGCAGATGCAGACGCTCGACCCGGCGACGGCGCTGGAGCCCGCCCGGTCACTCGCCGACGCGCGCGTCCTCGTGATCGGCGGCACGAACGGCATCGGCCGCGCGATCGCCGACGAAGCCGAACGCCAGGGCGCGCACGTCGAGGTCGATGGACGCTCCGCGGGGCTCGATGTCCGCGACGCGGCCGCCGTCGCGACACGGGTCGACGCCGCCGCGGCGCGGCTCGGTGGTCTCGACCATGTCATCGTCACCGCCGGCGTGCTGCGCATCGGGTCGATCGCCGACTGCTCGCCGGCCGAGCTCGCCGAGGTCATCGACGTGAACCTGACCGGGACACTCAACGTCGCCCGCGCCGCGCATCCGCATCTGCGCGCGAGCCGTGGGTCCCTGACGGCCTTCGCCTCGAGCTCGTTCACGCGCGGCCGGCCGGGCTACGTCACGTACTCGGCGAGCAAGGCCGCGGTCGTGAACGTCGCCCAGGGGCTCGCCGACGAGTGGAGCGTCGACGGCATCCGGGTCAATGCCATCAGCCCGGAACGCACCGACACGCCCATGCGACGGCGGGCGTTCCCCGACGAATCGCGCGAGGGCCTGCTCACGACGCCCGAGGTGGCCGTCGCGACCCTGCGCCTGCTCACCTCGGACCTGACCGGCCAGGTACTCGATGTCCGACGCCACGATCCCTGACGTGCCAGCCCACCACACCAGCAGCGGGAGGTGTCCATGACGACCGGGATGATCGTGCTCGCGGGCGGCGTCGGGAAACGCATCGGCCGCCCGTTCCCCAAGCAGTTCCTGCTGCTCGGCGGGAAGCCGCTGCTCATCCACGTCCTGGAGAAGGCGCGCGCCATCCCGGCCATCGAGCGCGTGGTCATCACCTGTCCGGAGAACCACCTCGAGGCGACCCGCGAGCTGATCGCGAACCACCGGCTCGGCGGCAAGTTCGAGTGCATCGTGGGCGGGGCGTCGCGCCAGGAATCGGTGTACCTCGGGCTGCTCGCGCTGGAGGACGTGGACTCGGTGATCGTCCATGAGGCGGTCCGCCCGCTCGTGACGGTGGACGAGTTCCGGGCCCTCATCGATGCCCCGGACGAGAACGCGATGTACGGGATCCCCATCCCGTTCACGGTGCTCAAGGGCCGCGAGTACGTCGAGGACCTGCTGGAGCGCGACGAGCTCGTCAACGTCCAGCTGCCCCAGAAGTTCGACCGGGGGAAGCTGCTGTCCGCGCACGAGGCCGCCCGGCGCGATGATGCGACCTTCACCGAGGACGCCGGTCTGTTCCATCGCTACGTCGGCGAGCCGGTGCGCATCCTCCCGGGCTCCGACCAGAACATCAAGATCACGGTGCCCACGGACACGGTCACCGCCGAGGCGATCTACGCCGATTTCCTCGGCACGAGGAGCCTGACGCGTGGGCAAGGTCTGCATCGTCACGGGCGCCAGCCAGGGGATCGGTCGAGCGGCTGCCCTGCGGATGAGCCAGGAAGCCGATGTCTCGACCATGGTCCTCATCGCGCGCAACGCCGACGGGCTCGCGGAGACCGCTGCCGCGATCGACCCGGAGGCCGCGACGGTCAGGACGATCCCCTACGACCTCGGCGACCTCGACGGGATCCCGGACCTCGTCCGCGACATCCATGACGAGTACGGCCGGATGGACGTCCTGCTCAACATCGCGGGCTATGCCGATCCGAAGGCCCTGCTCGACACGTCGTCGGCCAACGTCGTGACGACCTTCACGATCAACGTCTTCGCGATGCTCGTGCTCACCCGCGAGTTCGTCCGCTACATGCAGGGGCGGCCGGCCAAGATCCTCAACGTGGCCTCGACGGCCGGGATCACGTCACGACCGGGCTGGGTCGCCTATGCCGCCTCGAAGGCCGCGGTCGTCTCGATGTCGCAGACCCTCGCCGACGAGCTCGCGGGCACCGGCATCAAGGTCTACAGCATCTCGCCCGGCCGCACGGCGACCGAGCTGCGGCGCATCCTCGCTCCCGAGGAGGACGGCAGCAAGATCATGCAGCCGTCGGCCGTCGCCGAGGTCATCGCGACGCTGATGCGCGACGACGAGCGGACGCTGGACGGCCAGAACATCATCGTGCGCCAGCAGATCTGACCGGCGCGTGGGCCGCATCGAATACCACCTCGCGAGCGCGGTCCTTCGGCTGGTCGGGCTGCTCTGCTCGGTGCTGCCGATCGCGCGCCGGCGCGTGGTGCTCGCCACCGCCCGGACCTCCACCCTGGACGGCAACCTCGCCCACCTGTACGCGGCGATGCGCGCCCAGCGACCGGACCTCGACTACGTCCTGTTGCTCGAGCCGTATTCCTACGGGTTCGCCGGCAAGCTCCGCTACCTCGGTCGGCTCATCCGGGGCATGTACCACCTGCGCACCGCCTCGTTGTTCGTGGTCGACAACGCCTACCTGCCGATCCACGTCGGGCGGCATCGGCGAGGCACGACGGTGGTCCAGGTGTGGCACGCGGTGGCGGCCCTCAAGCGGTTCGGGGCGGACGTGCTGACCCCGCTGGCCGAACCGGAGCGGCGCTTCCTGCACCACCACTACGACTTCGTGGTCTCGTCGGCGGAGGCCTCGCGGGCGATCTACGCCAAGGCCTTCCGGACGCCCGTGGATCGCGTCCTGCCGCTGGGCGCGCCGCGGACCGACTTCTTCGTCGATGAGGCGGCGATGGCCGCGGCGCGCGGTCGAGTCCTTGCCGCGTACCCGGCGCTCGCCGGTCGGCGGGTCGTGCTCTACGCCCCGACGTTCCGCGGCCGCGGGGTGGCGAAACGGGCGGCGCCCGGGCTCGATGCGGTCGCGCTCCGGGCAGCGCTGCCGGCCGACACGCTGCTCGTGCTCAAGACCCATCCCAACCTCGATCCCCGGGCCACCTCGACCGCCGGCTTCGATCTCGTCGTCGACCGGATCGCCGAGATCAACGAGCTGTTCACCGTGACCGACGTCCTCATCACCGACTACTCGTCGTCGATCTTCGAATGGGCGCTGCTCCATCGCCCGCTGGTCCTGCTCGTGCCGGACCTGGCCGCCTACGAGGCCGACCCGGGGCTCTACCTCGACTACCGGACGGAGATGATCGGGACCCAGGTGACCGACACGGCCGGTGTCATCGACGCGCTGCTCGGCGAGCGATTCGACCTCGCGCCGTACGACGCGTTCATCGCCCACCACATGGGCGATTCCGTCGGCCGGGCGAGCGACCGGTTCGTCGAGCGATTCCTCGGTCCCCGGCCGGGGTCCGGGCGGCGAAGTGATACCCTTCCGCGCGATGTCCGTCACGAGTGAGGCACCGGCTGCGTTCCGCAACGCCGCCGGCAACCCGGGTGCCATCCGGCTGATCCGCGAGGGCATCTCGGACATCTGGTCGAGACGCCGGCTCGTCCGCTACCTCGTCTCGGCGGACATGCGCAAGCGCGGCGCGGACACCTTCCTGGGGAACCTGTGGTGGGTCATCGACCCCCTGCTCCAGATGGCCGTCTACGTCGTCTTCATCTCGATCATCGCCCGGCCGCTGCCCGACTATCCGCTGTTCATCTTCGCGGCGATCCTGCCGTGGAAGTGGTTCTCCTCGTCGATCGTCGACGCGACGAACGCGGTGGTCAGCCAGGACCGGCTCATCAAGCAGATCCAGTTCCCCAAGCTCGTCCTGCCCGTGGCGGCCACGACCGCCGGCGTGGTCGGGTTCGTGTTCGGGCTCATCCCGCTCGTGCTCATCATGCTGTTCTTCCCGCACCGCCTGAGCCCGTTCCTGCTGTGCATCCCGTTCATCGCCGCCGTCCAGTTCGTGTTCACCCTCGCCCTGGCGATCATGGTCTCGGCGGGGAACGTCTTCTTCCGCGACCTGGGCAACGTCGCGCGGCACGTGCTGCGGCTGTGGTGGTACCTCTCGCCCGGGCTGTACACCCTGGCCCTCCTCGACCAGATCACGTTCGTCCAGAACAACCCGTGGATCAAGACGCTTGCCGCGGCCAACCCGTTCGCGATCCTCTTCGACGCGTACCGGACGGTGATCTACGGCACGGCACCGACCGAGACCACGCCGGGATCGCTGCCCGGGTTCCCGGACTGGTCGTCGCTCGCCATCCTGCTCGTGGCCAGCGTCCTGCTCCTCGCGGTGACCACGGTCGTGTTCAAGCGCCTCGAGCCCAACTTCGCGAAGGTCCTCTGACATGACCGACATCCACGAGGTGCCGGTCGCCGACGCCGAGGGCCCGCCGCCGGTCGCCGACGCCGACGGCCCGCCGCCGTTCGTCCGCTCGAGCATCGACCACGCCATCCGCGTCGACGATCTCGGTGTTCGCTACGACCTGCGATTCAACAAGAAGACGACGATCCGTCGGTCCCTGGGCCAGATGCTCGGCCGCGGCGAGGGCCAGCAGTTCTGGGCGCTTCGGCACGTTTCCCTGCGCCTGCTCCACGGTGAATCCCTGGCCGTCATCGGCCCCAACGGTGCGGGCAAGAGCACGCTCCTGCAGGTCCTCGCCGGGATCATCCGCCCGTCCGAGGGCGCGGTCGACGTGCGCGGCCACGTGTCCGGTCTCCTGACCCTCGGCGCCGGCTTCGATCGGGAGCTGTCGGGTCGCGACAACATCCTGCTCGGCGGCGCATTCCTCGGCCTCGACGACAAGGTGACCCGCGAGCTCCTGCCGTCGATCATCGACTACGCGGAGCTCGGCGACTTCATCGATGCGCCGCTCAAGACGTACTCGTCCGGCATGCGCGCCCGACTCGGGTTCTCGATCGCGACCTCCGTGAATCCGGACATCCTGCTGCTGGACGAGGTGCTGGCGACCGGCGATGCCAGCTTCCGGGCGAAGTCGAAGGCGCGGGTGATCGAGCTCGTGCGCGCGGCGAAGGCGGTCGTCCTCGTGACGCACGACATGAGCTGGGTGACGGAGTACTGCAACCGCGCCGTGCTCATCGAGCGTGGCGTGATGGTCAAGGAAGGCGAGCCGGCCGACGTCGTCGAGGTCCACCGGCAGCACACCGAGGAGGCCAAGGCGCGCAAGATCGCGGCGGCCGAGGCGGCGGGCGTGGATCCACGCATCGTCAGGACGCGCTGAAGCGTCAGAGGGACATGGTGCATCAACGATCCATCGCCGCCCTGTCGGCGTTCGTCCTTGCCGGGCTGACCCTGGCCGGCTGCGCCGCCGCGCCGAACCCCGAGCGGCAGCGCGGTGGCCGCCGTGTCGCCGTCACCGACCGCGATCGCGACGCCGAGCCCCACGCCGTCCCCGAGCCCGTCACCCACGCCGACGCCGGAACCCACCCCGACGCCGACCCCGGAGAAGGTTCCCGCCCCGTTGACCGGCAGGCTCGTGTCCGTCGAGACGGCGCAGCGCCACCCGATCTCGGTGATGATCGACGACCTTGGACCGGCGCGCCCGCAGTCGGGCCTGTCGTCGGCCGACGTCGTCTGGCACGCACCGGCCGAGGGCGGCATCCCGCGCTATCTCGCGATCTTCCAGAGCCGCATGAACACCGATATCGGGCCGGTCCGCAGCGCCCGCGTGTACTACATCGCCTGGGCGTCGGAGTGGAACGCGCTGTACGCGCATTCGGGCGGGTCGCCGCAGGCGCTCCGCCAGCTCGAGAGCAAGGGCCAGGGGGAGTGGGTCTTCGACGCCAACGAGTTCCGCTACGGGGGCGGGGCCTTCGATCGCTCGCCGAACCGCGCCGCGCCGCACAACGTCTACACCGACGGCCCGCGGATGCGTCGACTCGGGGCACGACTCGGGGCCAAGGACGGCGACCTCGAACCGGTCTGGCAGTTCGGTCCCGATGCCGCGCTCGAGGAGCGGCCCACCGGCGGGACCATCAAGGTCCCGTACCCGCAGAACACGGTCACCTACCGCTACGACCGCGAGACGAACACGTACCCGCGGGGCGTGACCGGCGAGAAGAAGCAGATCGACGCCGCGACCGACAAGCAGGTCGCCCCGAAGAACGTCGTGATCATGTACGTCACGTTCGTGGACTCGGGTGACAGCAAGAGCCGCCTCGAAGCCGACATCATCGGCAAGGGCAAGGCGGTCGTCCACACCAACGGGCGAGCCATCCCGGCGACCTGGGAGAAGCGCAACGAGACCGACCCGACCCGCTTCGTCGATTCGAACGGCCAGCCGATCGTCTTCACCGTCGGGCAGACGTTCATCCAGGTCGTCCCGAAGGACCTCAAGGTCACGACCGTCCCGGGCGAGTAGGCCGCGGCGGCCGTGCCGGCCGCCAGTGGCCGCGGCGTCTGCCAGGCCTAGCGCGGCGCAGCGCCACGAAGGCCGCGACCGCGACCGCGGCGGCGACGGCCGCCACCCCGCGCCAGTCGAGCAGCGTCCGAACCTCGCCGTTCACCCGGGCGGCGAGCACGACCCCGGCCACGCTCGTCCGCTCGAAGGTCACGCGCTGCGCCACGACACCGCCGATCGCGCCCTGTTCGAACCGCACGTCACGCGCGAGCACGGTGTTGACCAGCCCCTGCTGGACGCGCGCCTCGTCGGCGACGATGTACCCCACCCCGCCGAACTCGACGGACACCCGGTCGCCGCGGGCCATGCCGATCCCACCCTGGCTGAGGGCGATGTCGGTGGCATCGGCCATGACGATCCCGCCCTGCGTGACGTCGATGTGGGTGGCACGGGCGTTCGTGATCCCGCCCTGCCGGATGGTGATCTCGTCCGCCTCGGCCGTGTCGACGCCGCCCTGCGTGATGCTGATGCTCCCGGCCCGGGCATCCCTCATGCCCTGGGCCTCCAGGGTGACGTCCTCACCCGGGGCGGCAACGAGGGCCGCGGGCAGGTTCGCGACCGGCTCCGGATCGGGGACCACCGGGACGGCGACGCGTCGCGACGGACCGGGTGCCGGCTTCGCGGTGGCCTTGGCGGTGGGTCCCGGAGCACCGTCCTCACCCACGGTGCGCGCCCGTGCCCGGGTGACCTTGGGTCGACCGGCCGGCTTGGGAGGGACGGCCAGCCCGGCGTCGTCGACCGGGCCGTCGATCGGGTCATCGGACATCGGATCACCTCGTCGGTGGGAGCGTCGGGGCGGAGCGCGAGCGCGTGGGGTCTCGTCGGGACGGCTAGCCTACCGCGCCCGCGCGATCACGACGCCACGCGAACGTCCGCTCGGCTATCCTGCGCGATGCGCCCTCGGGCTCCCGGCCGTCGACCGGGACCGTCACAGTCGCGGGCGTCCCAGGTGACAGATCCATGAACGTCCCGCGACCCGTGATCGGGGTCGCACTCGCAGTCATCGTGGCCGGTACCGCCACGCTCGGGCTGGTCGCCGTCGTCGTCGGGACATCCAGCCCCGCCCAGTCGCCGATCGCCGAGGCGACCGTCCCGCCGACCCCGTCGCCCACCGCGGTCCCCACCCCGACCCCGACACCGAGGCCGTTGCCGCCACCGGCACCGACCGCGACGCCGGCACCCACCCCCGAGCCGACGCCCACGCCGGTTCCGGCACCGCTCACCGGCCGGCTCGTGTCACCGAGCGTCGCTCGCCGCCACCCCATCGCGGTGATGATCGACGACCTCAGTCCCGCCCGGCCGCAGTCGGGCCTGCATCTCGCGTCCGTCGTGTGGCACGCCCCGGCCGAGGGCGGGATCCCGCGCTACATGGCGATCTTCCAGGACCAGCTGCCGACCGACATCGGCCCCGTGCGCAGCGCCAGGTCCTACTACATCGCCTGGGCGGCTGAATGGAAGGCGGTCTACGTCCATTCCGGTGGATCACCCCAGGCGCTCGCCACCCTGCGGGCCAGGGGCCATGGCCAGTACGTCTACAACGCCGACCATTTCCGCTACGGGCGTACGCACTTCCGACGGACCAGCGATCGCTTCTCGCCACACAACGTCTATACCGACGGCAAGACCCTGCGCAAGCTCGGCAAGCTCGTGGGTGCGAAGGACAAGGCCCTCAAGCCGGCCTGGCGGTTCGCCCCCGACGCCCCGCTCGCAAAGCGGCCTGTCGGTGGGACGATCCGCGTGTCGTACCGGGCGAACACCGTGACGTACAAGTACCACCGTGCGAGCAACACGTATCGCCGCTCGGTGACGGGGGAAGGCAAGCAGGTCGACGCCGCCGACGGGAAGCGGATCGCCCCCAAGAACGTCGTGGTCATGATCATGACCTTCATCGCCACGGGCGACAGCAAGCACCGCCTTGAGGGCGACGTCCTCGGCAGCGGGCGCGCCTACATCTCGACCAACGGACGGACGATCGAGGGCACCTGGAAGAAGTCGTCGATGACGAAGCCGACCCGCTTCTACGACGAGGACGGGGAACCCGTGACGCTGACCGTCGGCCAGACATTCATCCAGGTGATGCCGCGCGGCGCGCCGATCTTCATCGAGGACGGCAAGAAGGCGCCGCCCGAGCCGCCGCCCGCCGCCACGCGCCCACCGCTCCCCGATCCGACCGGCGGCTAGCCGGCACCGTCGCGACCCGGGGGCCGCCACGTGCGGTCCTCAGCGTGTCGTCGGCGCGATCCCCACCTGTGCATAGATCGCGCGGGTCGCCGTGGCCACATCGGCCCACGAGCGTTGCTCGGCTGCGGCGCGCGTCGCGGCGGCGGCCGCGATCCGGGCATGGACCGTGTCGTCGAGCCAGGCCGCGCGAAGCGCCACGGCAAGCCGGTTCGGATCGCGCGCCTCGACCAGCAGCCCGGCCGCCCCGATCAGCTCGGGGAGTGCCCCGACGGCGGTCGCGACGACCGGCGTGCCGCACGCGAGGGCCTCGATCGCGGCGAGGCCCGCCGCGTCGGAGAGGACCGGGAGCAGCGCGGCCCGGGCGCCGCGCAGCAGCGCGGCCAGGCGGGCCGGTTCGAGCGCCGGGGCGTAGGCGAGCGCCTCGCTCACGCCCTCGCGGGCGGCCGCCCGTGCCAGCGAGGCGCGGTCGTTCGGGGTCGCTCCGACGAGCAGCACGCGCGGCGGCCACGGCACGTCCGCGGCGAGCCCGTCGGGTCGCCCCGCGGCTGTCATCGCGGCGAGCGCCCGCAGCAGCGTCGCGAGGTCCTGGCGCGCGTCGTAGCGACCCGGGTACACGAGATAGCGGGCGGGCAACCCCAGTCGCTCGACGTCCGCGCGCGCATCGGGCTCCAGCCTCGTTGCCGCGTCCACCGGTGAACGCGGCGCGGGGTGCAAGCGGCACGACGTGCAGCCGGTCGGCACGCACATGCAGCAGCCGGCGCGCGGCCCGGGCGACCGCGTCCGTCCCGACGATCACCGCGTCGGCACCACGCAGCAGCTGGCCGCGCAATCGTTGTCCGAAGCGCCTCGCGGGCGTGTCCTGGAACAGCCGTGGCAGCTCCCACGGCGCGAGATCGAGGAGCGTCACCACGAGCGGCAGGCCCGACGCGATCGGCAGGGTCCCGGCGCCCACGGCGTGGTACACGGCCCCACTCGCACCGCCTCGCTCGGCGCGCCACGCGGCACCCAGCGACGCGCCCCGCAGCAGGAACGGGTCGACGGTCATCGCGGCGGATCGCAGCAGCCCCGTCGGCGGCAGCAGGCGGCGGCCGACGACGTCGAGCCGATCGTGGATCGCCGTCGGGTCGTCGAGGTCGGAGCGCAACAGGAACGCGAACGATTCACCCGCGACCGGGTCGTCGTCGAACGCACCCAGCAGACCGCCGAGGTACGCCGCGGCGACCGGACTGCGATCGGGATCCTGGAGGGCGCGGACGTCGAGCACCACGCGGACGCCCGGCGAACCGGTCATGCCGATGGCGTGTCGTCCGGACGCGGCCGCCGCCGACGCAGCTTGCCGAGGAGCTCTTCGGCGCGCAGCTCGACGACGACGACGAGCGCCTCGACGACGATCCGGCGCGACATCTTGCTCTGGCCGACGCGGCGGTCACGGAAGGTGATCGGGTACTCCGCGATCCGCGCACCGGCCCGGTCGGCACGGAACGTCATCTCGATCTGGAACACGTAGCCGCCAGCGTGGATACCGGTGAACGGGATCGCGCCAAGGGTCGACGCCCGCCAGGCCTTGAAGCCCCCGGTCAGGTCGTGCGGCGGCAGGCCCAGGATCACCCGGGCGAAGATGCTCCCGCCGCGGGACACGATCCGGCGCCCGATACCCCAGTCGACGACGCCGCCACCCGCCGTGTAGCGCGAGCCGATGACGAGATCGGCGGCGTTCGCCTCGACCGGCGCGATGAGCTCGGGCAGGACCGCCGGGTCGTGGCTGAAGTCGGCGTCCATCTGGACGATCGTCGTCGCTCCGCCCTCGAGGGCGACCCCGAACCCATCGAGATAGGCGCGTCCGAGGCCCTGCTTCGACGGCCGATGCCGGACGCGGACACGCGGATCAGCCGCCGCCAGGTCGTCGGCCAGCCGCCCTGTGCCGTCGGGCGACCCGTCATCGACGACGAGCAGGGTCGCCGCCGGCAGGGCGGCGAGGATGGCCTTCGCCATCGGACCGATGTTGTCGGCCTCCTGGTAGGTCGGCAGCACGACCCAGGTGCCGGCGCCGGCATTCGATGGAGTGGTCATGGGCGGCAAGTCCAGAGGCGCCGACTGGCCCTCAGTGGACCTCGATCTTGGCGTTCCGGTACAGCCACGTCGTGCCGTAGGCGCTCGTGGCGGTCACGAGCACGCGGTACGTGCCGGGCTTGGCATAGGCGCCGCTGCTCGTCTTGCCGTTCCAGGTCCAGCCGTAGGTCCCGCTCGTGAGGGCCTTGTCCGTCCAGACCTTCCGGATCAGCGTGTCGCCCTGGTAGACGGCCATGGTGACCCGCGCCGAACGACGCAGCTGGACGGTCACGCGGGAAGTTCGTCCGTCGCGTGGGTCGAACGAGGTGTCCGACCAGCGGACCAGCTTGATCGTCGAGTCGGCGAGGATGACCTTGTCGATCGTCGTCAGGTTGCCGGCCCTGTCCCGGCCCCCGACGCGGTAGGTGTACTTGCCGGGCTTGACCACGTCGCCGGAGCTGTTCTTGCCGGTCCAGTTCGTGTTCCACGACGTCTTCCCGGTGAACGTCCATTTGCGCACGGTGACGCCGTTCTTGTCGATGAGCCGCACGGCGCCCGTGAGCGCCTCGTTGGACGACCACGTGAGCGGCAGGGTGTCCGCGAAGCCGTTGCCGTCGGGCGAGAGGAATCCACGCGAGATCGTCGAGCCGACCGCGGCCGCCGTGTTGTCGACCACGACCGCGAAGGCGCGCTCCGATCGATTGTCCGAGGCGTCGGCGGCCCACAGGGTGATCCGGTACGAGCCGTCCGGGACGATCGCACCGTCCGCGTCCTTGCCGTTCCAGGTGATCGTCGGCGCCGTGCCCGTGACGGTGTTGCTGCGCAGCTGGCGTCCCCACGGTGGTGCCGTTCATGGCGTTGATGCGGTAGCCCCACTTGATCAGGCCGGTGACCGTCATCGATGCGGTGGTGGTGTCCACGACGCCGTCCGCCGTTGGGCGAGAACCGCGACAGCGACTGGCTGCTGCTCTTGATGGTCGGCGGGACCGTGTCGGTGATGAACTTGTCCTCGAGTGCCTGGTACAGCTCGGTCCGCGTGCCGTCGTAGCCCAGCGCCCAGATCCCGACCCCGCGCAGGTTGTAGCTGTTGACGAGGTCGTACTTGGCCTTGAGGGCGGTGGCATCGTCGTAGTAGAGCTGGCGCCAGCCGGTGACGCAGCCGTAGGTCGACGAGCAGGTCTCCTTGCGGTACACGGTCCAGGACACGCCCTCGACCGGGTCGTACTTGCGCCCGTGTTCGGCGGCGAGCTCGCGCGCGGTCGTGTAGACGGCGGTCGACGAGGCGCCGTACTTCGTGCCGGAGACGTTCTTGCTGTTGAGCTTGTCGGTCTCGGTCGACCAGGCGCGGCCGTAGTAGGGCACGCCGAGGATGAGCTTGGATGGTGAGACCCGGGCGAGGTAGGCCGCGAGCGTGTCGCGGATGTCGTACTTCGGGCCGCCGATGGGCGCGATCGAGCCGACCGGCTGCGAGCTCGCGGAACGGTAGTCGTAGCCCATGACCATGATGGCGTCCGCGCCGCCGGAGGCGGTCGCGTCCTCGATCGGGTAGTTGCCGATGAAGCCGGTCGTATCGAACGTCAGCTGGTAGCCGGGTCCGGCCGCGTTGAGCGACGAGCGGATCTTGCGCACGAGCGCCGTGAACTCCTCGGCGTAGCCCGAGGCGAGCGGTTCGAAGTCGAGGTTGACGCCGTCGGCGCCGCGATCGCGCACGGCCTTGACGACCTGCGCGGCCAGGTTGGAACGCGCCGTCGCGCTGCCGAGGAGCGTCTTCTGGCGCGTCAGCCCGGCCGTGGTCCAGCCGAAGCTCTGGACCGTCAGCACGACCCGCGCGCCGCTGGCGTGGGCGGCATTGATGACGCTCGTCATGCGTGAGCTGGTCCAGCCGCTCCACCCGACGGTCGTCCCGCCGCTGTCGGTCTTGATGAGGTTGCCGGCCTTGTCGGCCCCGACGCCGAAGTACGCGACGGTCGAGATCTTCTCCCAGTCGAGGGTGGTCGAGCTGTCGCTCAGCTCCCAGTACGGCAGGAACCCGAAGACCTCGCGGCGAAGGCCGCCCGGGGTCACGGGCGCGGCGAGATCGGCCGTGGGCTGGCCATTGGACGGATCCCACGCCGCGCCGGTCGCCTGGATCACGGAGGACGGATCGACGACGGGCTGGTCCACGGCCGGATCCGGGGCCGCGTCGGACGGTGCGGGTGCCGGGCTCTCGGCCGGTGGCGCGCCGGCGCTCGGGTCGGCGGCGTCGTCGGTCGCTGCCGGGTCGCTGGTCGGTTCCGGGAGGGGCGTCGGTTCGGCGGTGGGCGCCGCGGAGGGCGCCGGGATCGCGGCGTCGCGCATGGCGCGGCCGGACTGGCGCCCGGCGGGCAGCGCCCGTGGCGCCTTGCCATCGATCTTCCACGTGTCGTGCTTGCGCGGCGTGAACGGAACGGTGACGCGGTCGCCCGCCTTGAACGCGATCCGATCGTCGGCGTGCCGCTGCGCATCCTCGTAGTGGATCGTCGGCAGGAGCCCGACCTCGCCACGCGGGGGCGCCTTGGCCGCCACGAGCTGGACCGGCGCGAGGCTGGCAAGGAGGATGAACGCGAGGCCCGCCACGGTGACACGGGAACGCGAGGTCGTGATGGAGGGGCGGCGGCGGGACAACGGCACGGCGTTCCTCATCGATGGCGAGACGTCCGACGGTAGCGGGTCGAGGCCGGTCGCGGCAACGCGACGAAGGTCCCGGTCAGGACCGGTACGGTGCGGTCAGGTGCGGTCCGGTGCGGTCGCTCGGGGCGCGGGCTGGGACGGCGCGCCGAGTGGACCTGGGACCGACCTCAGTGGATAGGGTACGCCCTGGCGGTGCGCTGCTTGCGTCCGTCCTTGTCCGCGGCGACGACCTTGAACGTGACGTTGCCGGTCCCGCCGCCGGTCTTGAGCGTGATCGTGGCCTTGTAGCCGTAGGTCGACGTCCTCGTCATCGCGACGCTCCAGGTCGCCTTGCCGGGCTGGCTGATGTACAGCCGGGGCCGGCTCGAGAGCGACTCGGCGGAGGTCGCCTTGACGGTGATCCGCTGACCGCGCTTCGGCGTCGCGTCCGATGCGCTGATCGCGAACGCCTGCATCTTGAAGGACACCTTGTGGCCGACGACCACGCCATCGATCTCGGCGCGGACGACCGACGTGTAGGTGCCGCTCGGGAGCCAGCGGCCGTCGTCGGCGCGGCCATCGAAGCTGCGGGTCCAGGTGCCGGCCGCGGTCGGTGCGCCCGCCACGAGCGTGCGGACGACGGTCCCGGCGGCGTTGGTCACGGTCCACTCGATCGTGGCCGGGCGGCGCAGCTTGTAGCCGAGCGTCGTCGACTTGGCGAGGCGATCGGCATCCTGTGGATAGAAGAGGGCCTTCGAGGTCGTGAGGAACCCGAGCGCGCCGACGGCTCGCACCGAGCGCGCGGCCATGTCGCCGGTCGTGCCGGCCAGGTCGCGCGGGTAGATCCGGATCTCGTAGACGCCATCGGGTGCGACGCTGCCGTCATCACGGCGTCCGTCCCACTTCACGGTGACCGCACCGGCCCCATGGGACTGGGTCCAGCCCCGGATCCGGGTGCCGTCGCCGTCCACGACGCGCACCACGAGCGAGCCGGGCTCGACGGTCGTGGCGATCAGCGACACGGTCTCCCGATCGGCGTCGCCGTTGGGCGAGAACCAGGGGACGATGTCGGCCGCGGGCGACACGCCGGCGAGTTGTGCCGGCACGGTGTCGACGCGGATGGTGCCGGTCTCCGTCGCCGGCTCGTTCTGCCAGGCGTCCTCGGCGCGGATCGTGTACGTGTAGTCGCCGTCGGGCAGCGGGTCCGACGACCCGTCGGCGGTGCCGTCCCACGGCACGGCGAAGTCGTCGCCGTTGCCGGTGACCTCGCGGAGGACCGTGTCGCCGTCCTTGATCCTGACCCGCCAGTCGACGGTCTCCGAGAACCGACCGCTCAGGGTCAGCGTGTCGAACCGCTCGTCGCCGTTGGGGGAGACCAGTCCGCCCTCCGTCTCGACGCCCCAGATCCTGCGGTGCGCTGCTGTCGCGCGGGACGAGGTCGCCCGCCGCCATCCAGCCGCCGATCGAGGTGTCGTCGATGCCCTCGACGCGGACGGCGCCGGTCGACAGGGCCGCGGTGGTCGTCCCGGCGGCCACGACCCGGATCCGGACGCCGGGGGCAAGCTGCTCGGGTGCGCCGCCGGTCCCGTCCGGCGTCAGGGCGTCATCGTCGTAGAGTCCCGCGCCGTCGGTGTCGACCGATGCGTTGCCGGGCACGGTGAGCGTCGTCGGGTCACCGCCGGTCCCCGCGTACGCGGCGCCGGTGACGTCCTGGGTCGTGAGGCCCGGCTTCGTGACCATCGAGCGGTAATACCCGCCCGACGTGGTGTCGGGATCCATGTAGGCGGTCGCCCCGGTCGTCCGGCTCGACGGGAACGACGTCTCGTGGTTGTGGAAGTTCGGCTGGTCACGCCACGCCTGGACGATCGACTGGCGGGTCGCGAACAGGGATCGCAGGTAGCCCTCGGGGCCGCGGTGGCCGTCGGCGATGACGGCACGCGCGCCGGACTTCAGGAACCCCGCGGCGTAGTTGACGACCCGCTGGCGCGCGACGCTGGCGGACGGGGCGGCGTGCCCGGGCTCGGAGTTCCCCGAGGCGTAGCACAGGTGGTGCAGCAGGACCACCGCGTTGGGCGCGAGGTCCAGGGTCGAGACGTAGGGCTCGCCGTAGTACTTGGTGTTGCTGTCCCCCGCGCCGGCCGTGGCGTTCAGACCGAAGCCGTCCTTGGTCGTGTAATTCGGGTCATACGTATACGGGCTCGGCCAGCCGTTCCCGTGCCCGAAGTAGATGACGATCGATGCGCCCGCGGTCGCGGCCTTGACCTTGCTCCACGTCGCGTTCGGGCTGTAGACCTTGACGACGTTCGAGGTATAGGTCCGGGCCACGGCGTACGCGGAATTGGCCTTCGAGCGATAGCTCGAGGTCGTGCCGTGGGTCGCCCCGACGATGATCACGACCTTCGGGCCGGCGGCGGCCGCCGGGCTGACCGGGGCGAAGACGCCAAGACCCGCGAGCAGGGCGAAGACGAGGGCGACGACGGGCTTGCGCAATCTGGGCTCCGCGGCAGGGTCGGGGATGGACGGGGGTGTTCCTCCCAGCCTCGCCGGGCGCGCGGTCGCCCTCAATCGCGGGATGGTCCCGCGCTCCGTAGTCCCTTCGGAACGGGTCGGATGGGCGCAGGTGGCGGTGCGGTGGGGTCCGGTCAGGACGCCGTGTCGCGCAGACGCACCACCAGGTCGCGGAGCGTCGGATTCGATCGGTCGCGATCCGACAGGATCGGCGCCCGGTCCGGCGTGCCCGGGACCGCCGGCCACGGCACGTCCGCGAGTGGATCGTCCCACGCGAACCCGAGCTCGTCGGTGCCGTCGTACTCGTTGGTCACGAGGTAGACGAGCTGCAGCGGCTCGAGGGCGAGGAACCCGTGCGCGACGCCGACGGGGATGTCGACCCAGTCGTCGGCGGCGAGCTCGCGCGTCTCGACCAGCGGGCGACGCCGCGAGGTCGGCAAGCATCGGCCGCACGTCGACGAGCGCGACGAAGGCGCGACCGCTCACGACGACCCAGTGGTCCAGCTGTCGGCGGTGGAGGTGGAGGCCGCGCAGCACCCCGGCGCTCGACGTGGACACGTTCGCCTGCACGAACCGGGTCGTCCCGCCGGCCGGCGTGCCGGCGTCCCGCGGATCGACGGTCGCGTAGGCGTTCGCGCGCCACAGCTCGACGAACGCACCGCGGGGGTCGGCGAACCGCGGGCTCGCGCCGTAGCGGACGCCGGGCAGCGCCGACGGCGCGCGTTCGCTGCCTCCGCCCGACGTCATGCGGCCCGCCAGGCCCGGGCCAGGACGGGCGCGTAGTCGGCCATCGCCGCGGTCCAGGTGCGGATCGGCTCGCCACTCGGGAGGGGCGTGGCCGCCAGCACGCCCCAGCGCGGCGGCACCGACGCGCGCGTCCAGGTCGATCCCGGGACGCGCTCGACGGGCGTGTCCACGCGGAAGCGGGCGAGGACGTCCTCGGCCCAATCGGCGCGGGTCGCGGTCCCGCCGTTCACCGCGTGGTGGATGCCGGCGTGGGCGTCATCCGCGAGCAGCTCGACGATCGCGTCGGCGACATCGGCGGCATACGTCGGCGTCCCCCACTCGTCGTCGACCACGCGGAGCGGCGCGCCGGACGACCTGGCGCGGTCGCGCGGCCTCGAGGATCTTGCGCGGGAAGTCGGCCCCCGGCGGTCCGAACAGCCAGGCGGTCCGCACGATGCCCAGCGTGCGCGGACCTCCCGGCCGCCGCGAACGCGTCCGTGGCCGCGCGCTCGCCCGCGTGCTTCGAGGCGCCGTATGGGTTCGCCGGCGACGGCGGGTCGCTGACGCGGTAGCCGACCCGGTCCGTGCGCGAGCCGTCGAAGACCTCGTTCGTCGAGACGGCGACGAGATCGATCCCGCGCCCTGCGCAGGCGGCGGCAAGGATGCCGGTCGCGTGGCCGTTCCGCGCCATCGCACGGTCCGGGTCCCGGGCGCAGCCGTCGACATCGGTCCAGGCGGCGGCGTGGACGACCACCTCGGGCCGGTCACGCTCGAGCACCGCGTCGATGCCGGCCGGCGCGTCGAGGTCGAACTCGCGCCGGGTCCAGGCGATCGGTCCGGCCGGCCCGGTGAACGGAGCGTCGGCGAGGGCGGCGACCAGCGCGCTGCCCAGGCGCCCGGTCGAGCCGGTCACCGCGACGCGCATCAGCTCGCTGGTCGGTCGGTCGCGATCGACGCCGCGGCGAGGCCGTTCGCCAGGCGCGACCCGTACTGGCGTTCGTAGTAGGCGTCCCAGTCGCCCGATCGCGCCGCGCGCCACCAAGCCTCGTTGGCGACGAACCAGTCGACCGTCGACGCGAGCCCGTCCTCGAACGTCATCGCCGGGCGCCAGCCCAGCGCCTCGATGCGGCCGCCGTCCATCGCGTAGCGCCGATCGTGCCCGGGCCGATCCTCGACCTGGCGGACGAGCGACCACGGCTTCCCGAGCCGTTCGAGCAGCAACGCGACCGTATCGCGATTCGCCATCTCGACCCCGCCCGGCAGGTTGTAGGTGAGCCCGCTCTCGCCGTTGCGCAGGACGAAATCGACGCCGGCCGCGTGATCGCTGACGTACAGCCAGTCGCGGCGCTGCAGGCCGTCGCCGTACATCGGCAGCGGCCGGTCATCGATGGCGTTGGTGATGAACAGCGGGATGAGCTTCTCGGGATGGTGGTAGGGCCCGTACGTGTTCGAGCCACGGGTGACCACCGCATCGACCCCGTGGGTCACGACGTAGCTCCGGACGAGCAGCTCGCCCGCCGCCTTCGCGGCCGCGTACGGCGAGCGCGGGGCCAGCAGTGCGTCCTCCCGGGCGTGCCCCTCGTCGACCGAGCCGTAGACCTCGTCGGTCGAGACCTGCAGGAAGCGCGGTCGCCGATCGCGCAGTGCGGCACGCCTCGAGCAGGACGTGGACCCCGATCACGCCGGTCATGAGGAACGCCTCGGGGTCGAGGATCGACCGATCGACGTGGGATTCGGCCGCGAAGTTGACGACCGCGTCCGCCTCGGCGACGAGCGGCCCCACGACCGCCGCGTCGGCGATATCGCCGCGCACGAACCGGAACCGGCCGGCCTGCTCCGGGTCGTCGCGTACCGCGGCAAGGTTGGCCTCGTTGCCCGCGTACGTGAGCTTGTCGAGGACCGTGATCCGCGTTCCGTCGCGACGCGCCAGCACGTCCCGGACGTAGCACGACCCGATGAACCCGGCGCCGCCGGTGACGAGCAGGTCGGTGAACGTCCGAGCGGTCACCCGACGGGTCGCTCGACGGGCGCCGCGAGTCGGCCGGCGGCATCGTCGTCGCGCGCGAGCTCCGCTGCCCGCAGCAGCGACGGGACGGTCCCGGCGTCTGCCCAGTGGCCCTCGTAGACCGGGGCGAAGAGCCGGCCGTCGGGGATGTAGTGGTTGAGGACGTCGGTGATCTCGAACTCGCCGCGGCCCGATGGCGCGAGATGCTCGATGACGCTGAAGGCATCTGGGCGCAGGAAGTAGACCCCGATCGGGATGAGATCGCTCTTCGGGGTCGCCGGCTTCTCCTCGAACCCGACGACCCGTCCGTCGGCATCGAGCTCGGCGACGCCGAACCGTTCCGGGTCCGGCGACGCGGTAGAGCAGCGTCCCGGCGCCGTACGGACCCTCGTCGAAGTCGTCGCGACATCGGCGAGCGCCGGGCCGCGCAGGATGTTGTCGCCCAGGACGCAGCAGAAGGAGTCGTCACCGACGAAGTCGCGGGCGAGCCCGATCGCGTGGGCGATGCCCAGCGCGCCGCGCTGGTAGCGATACGTCAGGTCGAGGCCGAAGTGCGACCCGTCCGCGAGCAGCTCGACGACGTCACCGACGCTCTTGCCGCCGACGATGACCATGACCTCGCGGATGCCCATCGAGGCGAGGGTCTCGATGGGGTAGTAGATCATCGGCCGGTCGTAGATCGGCAGCAGGTGCTTGTTGGTCACGATCGTCAGCGGGAACAGCCGCGTGGCCGTCCCGCCGGCGAGCACGATGCCTTTCATCGCGGCGAAGGGTACCAGTCGCCGCGCACGGGCCGGCCCGTCAGCGAGCCGGCGAGGGGGACGCGGCGGTGTCGTGGGCGGCGTCGTGGGCGTGAAGCAGGGCTGCTCGCCCTCGGGCAGGGTGTCCGTCGCTCGCCGCAGTCCACCGGCTGCTCGCCGATCGGCGGCAGGCCGCCCTCGTAGTCGAGGATGACGAGGACGAACTCGAGCCGATCGAGGTCCGCGGCGGGCTGCAGGTACGCGGTCTGGACGACGTCGTTGGCGTCCCGCCGGACATCGACGACCTGGCCGATGAGGAGGCCCTTCGGGTACGGCGAGCGGACGCCGCCGCCGAGCTCGATGCCGGCCGTCACGACCTCGTCGCCGAGGGTGATGTCGGTGCCCGAGTCGATCTGCTGCATCACGAGCACGCCACCGAGCTGGCCCACGACCTCGCCGGTCGCGGCGGTCGACACCAGCTGGCCGATGACCGTCGACGACGCGTCGGTGAGGAGGACCACGCTCGCGCTCGTCCGGCCCGACGTCGATGACCCGGCCGGCCAGCGCTCCGCCGCTCGCCGACGACGACGTCGCCGACCGTGATCCCGACGTCCTCGCCCTTGTCGATGGTGATCATCCGCCGGAACTCCGACGGACTCGCGGGCGATGACGTGCGCGGCCGCCGTCTCGTACTCGAACCCGGCGCGCAGCTGGAGCAGCCCGGTGAGCAGCTCGTTCTCGCGGCGGATCTCGGCGACCTGGGCGTTCTCGTTGGTCGAGCCGCTCGTTCTCGGCCGCAGCGCCTCGTTGTCGACCCGCAGCCGGTCGATCTCGGCGAGTGCCGTCGCGATCGAGGCGGCCCCGCCGGCCACGTCATCGAGCGCGCCCTGGATCGGCCGGAACGCGAACCCGATGCCGCCCTGCACCTCGCGCAGCGCGGGGTTCGACGAGAACGCCATCAGCAGCAGGGAGATGACCAGCAGCGTCGCGAACGCGATGCCGCGGCGGCGGGCGGCGCGTGTGGCCAGGAGAGAGGTCATCGGTCGGTCTCGGCGCTAGGTCGGCGGGCCGCTCGGCCCGTCAGGATCCGGTGGTGGCGCCGACGTCTCAGCGCGGCGGCCGCGAGTACGTCTCGGCGACGAGGACGCGGTCCATGTATCGAGCTCCTGGAGCACGATCCCCGTCCCGCGCGCGACGCAGGTCAGCGGGTCGTCGGCGATGTGGACGGGCATCTGGGTCGCCTCGGCGATGCGCCGGTCGAGCCCGGACAGCAGCGCGCCGCCGCCGGCGAGGACGATGCCCTGGTCCATGATGTCGGCGACGAGCTCGGGCGGGGTCTCCTCGATCGTGTCCTTGACGGTGTCGACGATCTGGGCGACCGACGGTTCGATCGCCTCGCGGATCTGGTCGGCGCCGACCTCGACGCTGCGCGGCAGGCCGGTCAGCAGGTCGCGGCCGCGAAGCGTCACGCGCTGGGCGTCCCACTCGCCCGGATAGGCCGAGCCGATCGCGATCTTGATGTCCTCGGCCGTCCGCTCGCCGAGGAACAGGTTGTACTCGCGTCGGGCGAAGGTGACGATGTCCTGGTCCATCTCGTCGCCGCCGATGCGGATCGAGCGCGAGACGACGATGCCGCCGAGCGAGATGACGGCGACCTCGGTCGTGCCGCCGCCGATGTCGACGATGAGGCTGCCCGACGGCTCGCTCACCGGCAGGCCGGCACCGATCGCGGCGGCCATCGGCTCCTCGATGAGCCGCGCCCAGCGCGCGCCGGCGTTGAGGGCGGCGTCGCGGACGGCGCGCTTCTCGACCTCGGTCACGCCCGACGGGATGCCGAGCAGCATCCGCGGCCGCGGGATGAGCCCGATCCGGTCGTGGACCCGGTTCACGAAGTACTTGATCATCTGCTCGGTGACGTCGAAGTCGCTGATGACGCCGTCGCGCAGCGGCCGGACCGCGATGATGTTCGCCGGGGTCCGGCCGACCATCCGCTTGGCCTCGGCGCCGATCGCGAGGACGCGCTTGGTCTTGGCGTCGATGGCGACGACGGACGGCTCGCTCATGACGATCCCGCGGTCGCGGACGTGGACCAGCGTGTTCGCGGTCCCGAGGTCGATGCCGATGTCGCGGGAGAAGAGGCCGAGCAGCCGGTCGAACATGGTCGGGGAAGGGTCCTTCGTCGTGCGGTGGGGTCCGACGCGCGATGCCCCGGCCGATGTGGGGCCGGGCCGCGCCGAGGGTCGGGGTCGGGCCGGAACGGGCCCGCGCAGTATACCCGCTCGCCCGCCCGAGACCCGATGCGGTCGCCGGGCGGCACTCGCCGGTGGCTCGTCGGGATCGACGCCCGTCAGCCGGCCGGTCGCGCGGTCGTACCCGGACCGTCGAACGTCACGCCGCGGTCGCGCAGCGACACGTAGGCGTCGTGTCCGATCACCAGGTGGTCGAGCAGGCCGATGTCGAGCAACCGTCCCGCGGCCAGCGCCTCGGCGGTGAGGTGCAGGTCGTCGGGCGACGGCGTCGGATCGCCGGAGGGATGGTTGTGCACGAGGATCACCGCCGCCGCATTGAGCCGGACCGCGTCCCGGAACAGCTCGCCGACACGCACGAGCGACGACGAGACGTTGCCCTGGTACACGGTCGTGACCCGGAGCACGTGGTTCTTGGTGTCGAGGATCACGACCCGCAGCTCCTCGCGCTCGAGGCGGCCCATCTGCAGGATCAGCCGGTCGGCGACATCGCGCGGGCCGCGGATGGACCAGCGACCCGCCGGCCAGTCCGCCATCAGCCGGCGACCGAGCTCGAACGCCGCGACGAGCTGGGCCGCCCGCGCCGTGCCGACCCCGGGGAGTGCCGCCAGCTCGAGCTCGCTCGCCTGGGCGAGACCGCTCAGCCCGTCGTGCCCGGCGAGGGCGTCCGTCGCGAGGTCGACGGCCGATCGACCGCGGGTGCCGCTGCCCCACAGCAGGGCGATGAGCTCGGCCGCGGTCAGGCCACCGGGCCCGCGCTGGGCGAGCCGCTCGCGTGGCCGTTCCGCGACCGGGAGCTCGCGGATGGCGTGGCCGCGCCCGCGACGTGCGGGCACTGCCGCATCGGGCGAGCCGTCTGCATCGATCACCGCCGACCTCCGCTGCCGCGGCGGGGCAGGCGTCCTCGAAGCCCGAACCACGGGAGCCCGCCGATTCCCCCCGCGCTCCGGACCCCGAGGACGACGCAGAGCCTATCCGCGGGTCCTCACCGGGGACTCACCACCGGCTTGTCGCGCCATCAACCCTGGGGCGTGGCGCGGCTGCCGGGACGTTGCGTGGCGCCGGTGGGGACCGTCGCGGCTGCCGCCGTCAGCCGGTCGTGGCCAGCTCGCCCAGCGTCAGCAGGATGGCGTTGAACGTCGCGTGCAGGCCGATCGGGGCCCAGATGGTGCCGCGCCGCAGGAACAGCCAGCCGAGCGCGAGCGCGACTGGCACGCGCGTCGCGAACCCCACGATCGCCAGCCCGAGGGCATCCCCGGCGTCGTTCCCGGAGATCGTCAGGACGTGGACGACGGCAAAGAACAACGCGCCACGGAGCAGGGCGCGGCGTTCCCCGAGGTCGCGCAGCCACGCGGTCGTCGCGAAGGCGCGGAACATCAGCTCCTCGCCGATCGGCGCCACGATGGCGCCGGCGATGAACTGGATGACGAACCCGGATGCCTCGCCGGTCGGTGGCAGCGGGCTCACCGGCGTGACCGGCAGGAGCGCCGCGAGGACGGCCGCGATCGGGATCGTCACGATGATCACGGGCAGCGCCCAGAGCGCCCCACCGAGCAGGTCGGGGATAGTCCGCCGATCCGGCGCCCGGATGCCCATCTCCGACCAGCGCAGCGCCCTCGTATCGACCACGAGCAGCTGCAGCAGGCCGACGTAGACGATCGCCTGCAGCACCACGGAGGCGAGCCGTCCCACCGGCCCGTCGAACGCGATCCCGAGGAGGTCCATCGGGACGCCGACGATGACGAGGAGGATGAGCGAGACCGGGACCGATGCCGCGAAGACCAGCAGGGGCGATGGCCCGAGGTACGCGGTCCGGCCGCGTGCCCGGCGCTCGATCCCCTGCCCGCCGGCACCCGCGATCAGCCCGATCGACAGCACCGCCAGGCCGATCAGCAGCAGGACCGGGGCCGCGTCGCCACCGGCCTGGAAGGCGACGAAGATCGCCCCGACGCCGATCAGCGAGGCGAGCCAGCCGACGACGAACAGCCCGGGCGCGGCACGACCCTCGATCGTGAACGTGCCGGCCCCGGGTCGTGCCGGGGGGCTGGGCGGCGATCCGTCGTCCGGTCGTGCCGGGGGCGTGAGCGGAGCGGGAAGCTCTCCGTCGTCCGGTCGCCCGGTCTGCGCCGGATCTGGCGCGCCCGGGGATCCGGATCCGTCCGCGGATTCGGGGTCGTCCGGCGGGTCAGCCGGATCGCGCGGGATCAACGCTCGGGCAGCGGATCCTGCGCGGCCGCCTGACGACCACCCGAACGTGGCGTTCGGGCCGATCGGACGGTGGTCTGGATCGATGACGGGATCGTCGACGACGACGCGATCCGGCCGGTCTGCTCGAGGCCGGACGGCAGGGGCTCGATCGTCGCCGCCGCCGCAACCTCACGCCGTTCGAAGTCCTTGCCGCACCAGGCGCACAGCGACCAGTCGAGGCCGACGAGCCGCGAGCAGTTGGGGCAGACGCGGTTCAGGCGCGTCCGGCACGACGGACAGATGATCCATTCCTCGTTGACCCGTCGCTCGCAGGTCGGGCAGTGGCGGATCGCCTCCACCTCGGCCAGGAGCGCCTCCTCGGCCAGGTTGCGCTCCCAGACCTCGCCGATCTTCTCGTGCGGTCGGACGATCTTGTAGACCCACACGGCGAGGATGAAGAAGATCGGGGTGAAGAGGATGATCCCGGCCGCCACGAGGTAGGGCAGGATCGCGTTGTCGGAGCGCTGCTGCATGTCGCGGAACGCCCAGTACGCCGACGCGATCCACAGGACCACGAGGTAGACCGCGATCGCGCGCAATCCGAACTGGATGACCGGAGACGAGACGAAGTCGTCGATCGTCTGTCCGATCCCGTCAAGGATCTGATCCATGCCTCTGAGAGTGACCTCCGTGGGTCTCTAGCGCGCTCCGACCGCGGCCTCCGCCCGATCGGCGGCAGCGTCCGGCGCAGTGTAACAGGGGCACCCGGCGGGGCTCTGTGCGCGCGATGGATCGGCCGGATCGGGGTAGCCGACCGCCCTCAGACGCCTCGTGGCGACGTGGCGTGACGATGCACGATCAGCGCGACGCTTGCGGCGCCCAGCAGCACGACAGGTGCCGACCAGCGATGCGATGGCTCCGGGCAATGCGCCGAGCGGGCCGACGACGTACGGCCACAGCATGCCGAGCAGGAACGATCCGACCGCGAGGCCGGCGATCCCGACGCGGATCCAGGCCGGGATCGGGTTGTGGAGGATGGCGAGCACGAGGATGGCGAGCAGGGCGATCACGATGAGTGGATGCCCGGGACCGGCGAGGCCCCAGCGCTCGAAGTAGTCGACACCGCTCGAGCCGATGACGGTGACCGACCACGGCAGCACGAACCCGACGGCCGCGAGGGCCGCGCCCGCGACCGCCATCCAGTCGATGAACTCGGCGACCTTTGCCGGATCCAGCGCATCGAGCCGCCCGGTCTCGTCCTTCGCGGCCGAAGCGTCGCTCGCGAGGGCGGCTGCCGCGGCTCCGGCCGGCCCGCCGTTGGCGCCGGCGTACTCGCGAGCCGGCAACGCCGGTCCGGCGGTGATGACGGGCGACGGCGGAACGTACGCACCGGGTGTCGGATCCGGCACCGCGAAGGGCGCCGGCTGCGGCTGGTCGGCGGGCCAGGCCGGAGCCGCGACGTCGGTCAGGACGGGTGGCTGCGGTCGGCAATCGTCGCGGAGCGGTGGCATCGGCGTCGGCCGGACGGGCACGGGCGGCGCACTTGCTCGACGGGCGGCGGCATCGGCTCGACCGGTGTCGGCGGCGCCTCGACCGGCGGCGTGACGGCTGCGGCGGCCGCCACGGCGGCGATCGACGGGCGGACGGGTGCGTCCGCGACGACCGGCGGTTCGGGTGCGTCATCGGCCGTCGGCTCGACGGCGCTGGACGCGACAGCACCCGCCAGATCCTCGTCCGGGTCGTCGTCGATCGAGCGGCTGGATCGGCGTCCCATGACTCGCCCGGGTCCGGGACGAGGGTGGCGACCGGCGCGGCGACCACTGCGGCCGCCCGCTTGCGGGATGCGGGCTTCGACGACCGGTCGCGGGCGGCGCGGCCTCGGCCACGGCGTCACCCGCCTCGACCTCGTCAGGATCCGCGTCGAACCCCGGTGACGGCAGCACGGTGATGCCCATCCGTCGACCGGCGCCGGCGACGGACGCCAGCAGCTCGCCGCAGGCAGGGCAAGACAGCCGGCCGTACGGCACGGGCGCTTGGCACGTGCCGCAGACGATCGACGGCATCGACATCGGTCACCTCGTGTCCGGATCGACCCCGGGAGGTCGAAGGTCGCCCAGCGTGGCAGACCCATCGGGCAAGTGCCACTCCCCTTCTAGGCCGGGGGTCGATGGGCCGAACGTCATGGCAACGTCTAGCGTCCACACGGCGGCGCGCCACGCGGCGGCGACCGCGGCGAGGACCAGGCCGCCGGCCCACAGGCCGATGAAGACGAGCAGGAGGACGAGGCCGACCAGCACGCCACGCCCCTCCGCGAGCGACGCCCGGATCGCGTCCCAGCCCACCGCCGCGGCGGCGGCCGATGGCAGCATCACGGCCAGCACCGCGAGCCCCGGGACGGCGGCCAGCACGAGCGTCCGGAGCGGGCGGCGGACGAGGTGGCCCATGGCGCCGGTCAGGGCGCGAACGACGCCGGACCCGGCGAGCACGATGTAGCGGGCTGCCAGGCCGCCGACGATCTCGCCGACGACCCAGGCGACGACGAGCAGCACGATGACGTCGGGGATGGCACCCAGGACACGGACGAGGATCGGCACCCCGACATCGGATGGGTTGGTGAGCTCGCGGTAGGTCGTGGCGACCATCCGGACCGAGCCCCATGCCAGGACCGCGATGAGCGGCACGTGGGCGATGAGCCGCGCCGCGAGGATGCGGACCGGGACCGGGACGCCGCGGCCGCGGCCGCGATCTCGATCGCCGCGGGTTGGCGGGCCTGTCGACGACGGGGTCGGCGCTGTGCCGTCATCCTCGGCCGCGAGGGGCACGACATCGGCGAGGCGGGCGTCGGCGATGCCCGCCACCGTCTCCTCGTCCGTTGCCACGATCCGCACGAGCTCCGCCTCGGCGAGCGCGGCGAGCAGCCCGCCACCGACCAGCAGGAGGAGCGCGGCCAGGACGACGGCAGCCACGAGCAGCACGATCTGGAGCGAGATGCCCGCCGAACACGAACGACACGATCGTCGGCGCGAGCAGGTTCGCCAGGCCGACGGCGCTCGGGATCGCCACGATGGGGAGGAGGACGACGAGGATCCCGCCACGGACCAGGAACGCGAGCATCGCGAGCGGCCACGTCGACGGCCGGGCGAGCGTCACGAGGAACGAGGCGACGAGCGTCGCCCCGAGGTTCACGGCGAGGGGCTTGGCGACGCCCCCGGTGACGGCAGGCCGAGCTCCGGCGCCAGTTCCTCGAGTCGCGCCAGCGCGGCGGCGACCTTGTCCATCTCGCTCCCGTACGTCGCGAAGTCGCCCGCTCCGGCGGCAGCCTGGGCCAGATCGAAGTGGAGGTTCGCGTACTCGATGAGGCCGGCGACGTCGGCCGGCAGCGGATCGTTCGGATCGGGTGTCGGCGTCGGCGTCCCGCTCGGCGTCGGGGTCGGTCCCGCGCCGGGGTCGGTGTCGGCGACGGCGCGGCGGTGCCCTCGGCTTCCAGGAGCAGCTCGAGCGCCTCGCCAAGCGTCTCGGACCAGACGACCTCGCGCGGCGACGCGACGATGATCCGCTGGAACTCGGGGAACGCCGACTGCTGCGACTGGAGGTAGACCGGCTGCAGGTAGATCAGCGAATCGCCGACCGGCACGACGATGAGGTTGCCCTGGATGACGGTGCTCCCGCCCTGGCTCCAGAGCGTGAACTGCTGGCTGATCTGGGGATCCTGGACGATCCGGGCCTCGATCTGGGCGGGTCCGAAGATCGTCGTGTCCGCCGGGAACCGGTACACGCGCGTGACGCCATAGTTCGGCGCGTCCATGCGCGCGGCGACCCAGGCGATCATGTTCGGGCGGTTGAGCGGGACCATCGGTTGAAGGAGCAGGAACTCGGCCGCATCCTCGCCGGGCATGCGCATCACGACGTAGTACGCCTCGTTCGGCAGGCTCGCCTCGCTGCCCTGCGCGGCCGGAACCGTCCACAGGTCGTCGTTCTGGAAGAACCGCAGCGGGTTGGTGACGTGGTACCGCCCGAACACCCGCGTCTGGACGTTGAACAGCTCCTCGGGCACGCGCAGGTGGGGAAGCAGGTCGGCCGGCATCTGGTCCAGCGGCTGGAACATGGTCGGGAAGACGCCCTGATACGCGCGGATGATCGGATCGCTCGGATCCGCGACGTAGAAGCGCATGGTGCCGTCGTAGGCATCCATCGTGATCTTCACGCTGTTGCGGATGTAGTTGAACGGCGACCCGCCGAGGTTCGTGCGCTCGAGGGTGGTCGGATCGAACCCCTGGGCGTGCGGGAAGCGGTCCGAGGTCGTGTACGCGTCCTGGACGTACGTCAGGCGCCCGGCGTCGTCGATCACGAGATAGGGGTCCCAGTCGTAGCGCAGGAACGGGGCGATGTGGTCCAGCCGATCCTGCAACGACCGGTGGAACAGCAGCTGGCTCTCGCCGGTGACCTGGTCGCTGATGAGCAGGTCCAGGTCGCGGAACCGCAGCGCGAACAGCAGCCGCGGCAGCATGGTGTCGAGCTTGATGCCGGTCGTCCCGGTCCAGCGCGTGGTGGTGCCCGAGTCCTCGGCCGTCTCGCCCTCGCCGGTCGGATAGTCGAACTCGTCCTGCCGCGCGCCGGTGACGACGTAGTCGCTCGACGTCTCGCCGAAGTAGATGCGCGGCTCGGTGATCTCGGGGGCGCCGTCGGTCGAGACCGGCGGCAGGTTCCGGATGAGCAGCCGCGGCTGGCCCTCGTTGGCCACCTCGTTGACCGGCACCATCGCGGCGCCGATCCCGTGCGTGTAGACGATGCGTCGATTGACGAAACCGGTGGCGCCCGCGTTCTGCTCGAGGTCGAGCTCACGGGCCGAGAGCATGACCTGGCGCTGGACGCCGTCGATCACGTAGCGGTCGGTGTCGACGTCGTAGAAGTCGTAGTAGCGACGGATCCGCTGGAGCTGGTCGAGGGTGTCGCCCAACGGGCGGTAGTCCCACAGGCGCGCGTTGCGGAAGGTGTCCGCCTCGGCCTCGATGGCGTCCTGGGTGAGGACGTCCTCGCCACCGAACGGACGGTTGTCCTCCCACTGGTCGATCCCGTACGCGAGCCGTGTCATCCCGATGTTGTTCTGGATGTACCGCTCTTCCTGGGCGTACTGGTTCGGCTGGACGGTGAACCGCTGGACTGCCTCCGGGTAGACCCGCCCGATGATGAGCGACGCGAGGATCCACACGCCGACGGTCAGTCCCAACGGCCAGATCATCCGGGTGAACGCCGCACCGACGAGGAACGCAGCCGCGAGGCCGGACACGACCGTGAGCACGTCGTAAGCGAAGAACTGGGCGTTCTGGTCGGTGAATCCGACGCCGGTCACGATGCCCCGGTTGCTGTACGCGAGCTCGAACTTGTCGAGCTGGTAGCCGAACGCGACGGACAGCAGGAACAGCCCGCCAAGCACCGCGAGGTGGATGCGGACCGGGGTCGTGAACACGAGGCTGCCACGCGACGCACCGACGAGGTAGCGCGCGAGCACGAACACGAGCGTCGCCACGACGATGCCGTTGAACACCGCTTGGACGAAGCGCAGGAACGGCAGCTCGAACAGGAAGTAGCCGATGTCGCGACCGAAGACCGGGTCGGTGACCGCGCTTGCGGTGTCCGGCGAGAACGGGACGCGGTTCGCCCACAGGAGGACCGTCTCCCATGATGCCGCCACCGACGCGGCGATGGTCAGCGCGATGAGGATGCTCACCGCGATCAGGATCATGCTCGCGATCGGCGTCAGGTCCGGGATGTCGTCGGTGTCGAAGGTGATGGGTCGCGGCTCGTCGCCGCGCCAGCTGCCGCCGCCACGACGGCGCCGGTCCGGATCGGCCGCCTGGGCAGCCTCGTTGATCCGCTCGAACAACGAGCGCATCGATCCACCGCCGCGGCCGGCCTCCGGCGGCGGCATGAGCCGGCCTGCCAGCCACAGGTTGCCGAGGAAGATGCCGAGCGATAGGACCAGGATCAGGATGAACAGGCCCGCCTGCGCGGTCAGCCGGGTCCAGAAGACGCTGTCGAATCCGACGCTCCGGTACCACAGCGCGTCCGTCCACAGGTCCAGCCCGAAGCTGAACAACGCGAAGAGCGCGATGACGACCGCGGCGATGACCCACATGCCCACGCGCCGACCGCGACGTCGCCCGCCATCACCGGTCATCGCCCGGGGGCGGCGCGGCGGCGACGCCTCGTGGGGCGCGGCCGGGCGGTCAGGATCGCGATCGTCGGTCGACGCGTCGTCGTCGTCGCGCGGCTCGTCGTCGGGCCCGTCAGGGTCGTCGTCAGGCCCCACGCGCTTGGCACGCTTCGGTGCGCCCGCGTCGGGATCCTCGCCGCGCGCGACGGCCTCGCGGCGGCGAAGCTCCTCCAGGAAATCGTCGAACAGGTCCCTCACGTGCCCCGAGTCTATCCGGTCGGCGGCAGCTCGGCCCGGAATACGTCGATCACGGACGACTCAGCCCTTCGACCGCGCGTCGAAAGCCGGCCAGCACGGTCTCGGCCAGCTCGTTCGGGCGCATCGTCGCGGCGCGGGCCGGCTCGAAGCGGAACGCCGCCCGGACCGCGAGCGGGGCACGCCACGGACGGGTCGGATCGTCGGGTGGCACCAGGCCACCGAGACGGAGCTGCAGCCGACCGGCATCCTCGAGGATCAGCCCGCTCAGGGCACCGGCGACGCTCGGACCGAGTCGCGCCAGCGGTGGGTCGGGCGGCGGGCCGCCGGCCGGACCCACGTCGCGAAAGCTGACGACCCCGTCGTCGTCCGCCACCCACAACAGCGTCAGCCACCAGCCGTCGGGCGCGTCGGACGGGCGCGCCATGCCGGCGCGGTAGCGTCGCTCACCGACCCGGACCTCGTGTTCGCGCAGGAAGGACGGACCTGGTGGCGGCAGACGATCGGGCACGCCGGAAGGATACGCGCAGGGGCTCGATGGGCCCGAAGCGGGACCGCTCCGGCGAACCGGTCAGGCCGGTCGGGCGTCCTCGTCGGACGGGGCGTCATCGGGCGACGACGCCTCGGCATCCGGTGCGGGCGCCGCGTCGGCCACCGGGGTGGCGTCGGCAACTGGCGCCGCGTCGGCCACGGGGGTGGCGTCGGCCGCGGCTGCGGACGTGGCGTCGGTGTCCGCGCCGCCCGCGGGCACGATGCCCTCGGCCGCGGCGGTCAACGGCGCCGCTTCGAGCGCGGCGTCGATCTCGTCCAGCTCCGACGAGACGCTCTGGAGCTCCTCGACGATCGTCTCGGCGGCGGCCGCATCCTCGGGTGTCGCGGTGGGCGCGCGCCCTTCGGCGGCGGCCTCGGCCATCAGCGCATCGGCCTCGGCCTGCAGGTTCGCGACCTCGGCCTCGAGCTCGAGGCGAAGGATCTCGCGTCGGACGTCGGCATCCGGTGGCGCCAGGGCGCCGAGATCGGTGGCCGGCACGCCATCGTCGGGGTATTCGCCGCTGATCCACGACAGCAGGCGGTTACGTGAGCGCGGGCTCGGGTCCTTGGCGCGGACGATCGCCGCCGGATCGATCGCGGTCAGCCCGGGCAGCGACGCATCGGCTGGACTGTCGCTCGTCAGCGCGGCGCCACACGACGGACAGTCCTGGGGTGAACCGGTGTACGTCGCGGAACACCAGGGACAGATGGAGGGGAGCACATCGCCCCCGGTCAGCGTTTCCTCGGCCATGGCCCGAATGCTACCGCGTGGGGCAACCGCTGGAATACCCCATCGGTCATGGGCACCGGGGGAACCGTTCGGGTGCCTACTCCCACTCGATCGTGGCGGGCGGCTTGGAGCTGATGTCGTAGACGACCCGGTTGACGCCGGGGACCTCGTTCACGATCCGTGACGAGATCTTGCCGAGGACGTCGTACGGCAGCTTCGCCCAGTCGGCCGTCATGCCGTCCTCGGACGTCACCGCGCGGATGGCGACGACGTTCGCATACGTCCGTCCGTCGCCCATGACGCCGACGCTGTTGATCGGCGTGAGGATCGCGAACGACTGCCACAGCGAGCGATACAGCTTCGCCGCCCTTGATCTCGTCGATGACGATCCAGTCCGCCTCGCGCAGGGTGTCGAGCCGCTCGCGCGGTGACCTCGCCGATGATCCGGATGGCGAGTCCGGGACCCGGGAACGGCTGGCGCAGGACCATCGCCTCGGGCAGGCCCATCTCCATGCCGACCTTGCGGACCTCGTCCTTGAACAGGTAGCGCAGCGGCTCGATGAGCTGGAAACGCAGGTCCGCCGGCAGTCCCCCGACGTTGTGGTGGGTCTTGATCTTCTGGGCCGCCTTGGTCTCGGAGGTCGCACTCTCGATGACGTCGGGATAGAGCGTCCCCTGGGTGAGGAAGTCGATCGCCCCGATCTTGAGCGCCTCTTCCTCGAAGACCCGGATGAACTCGTCGCCGATGATCTTGCGCTTCTGCTCCGGGTCCTCCACCCCGGCCAGCCGGGCCAGGAAGCGCTCGCGCGCATCGACCATGACGAGATGCATGCCCAGGTGCTCGGCGAACGTCTCGCGCAGGAGCTCGGACTCCTTCTTGCGCATCAGGCCGTGGTCGACATAGATGCACGTCAGCCGATCGCCGACCGCGCGATGGACGAGTGCGGCCGCGACCGCCGAGTCGACGCCGCCCGAGAGGGCGCAGATCACCTTGCCGTCCGAGCCGGTCGCGCGGGCATGGGCGTCGACGCGTTCGCGGATCCCGGCGACGGTCGTCTCGATGAAGTTGGTCGCCGTCCACGACGGCTCGACGCCGGCGATGCCGACGACGAAGTTGCGCAGCACGTCCTTGCCGCGCGGCGTGTGGACGACCTCCGGGTGGAACTGGATCCCGTACAGGTTCCGATCCGGCGCCTGCAGGCCGGCGAACGGGGTCGAATCGGTCTGGGCGGTCGACGCGAACCCTTCCGGCAGCCTGGTGATGGAGTCGCCGTGGCTCATCCACACGGGCTGGTTGGGCTCGATGCCGTCGAACAGGCCGTCGCCGGTCGTGATCGTGACGTTCGCCGGGCCGTACTCGCGCTTGCCTGCCGCCAGGACGTCACCACCGAGCTCACGAGCCATGAGCTGGGCCCCATAGCAGATGCCAAGGACCGGGATCCGACCGCTCCAGACCGCGGGATCGGGTTTCGGCGCAGCTTCGTCGTAGACCGACATCGGACCGCCCGAGAGGATGATCGCCTGGGTACCCCGACGTTCGAGCTCGGCGTACGGGGTGTCGTGCGGCAGGAGCTCGGAGTAGACGTCGAGCTCGCGGACCCGCCGCGCGATCAGCTGGGCGAACTGGCTGCCGAAATCGAGGACGACCACGGGTCCGGGTGCGGCCGTCGTCTCGGCACGGACGGGAACCGGGGCGTTGAGTGCCGTCTCGAGATAGGCCTCGACCTCGGCGTCGTCGGGGGCGAGCACTCGGTGGCCCGCGTTGGCGGCCTCACCGTGGACCGTCTTCCCGCGGTCGCGACCGGAGGGCGCCGGCCGTGTCGGCTCGCCCTCCGCCGACCGACTTGCCTCGTCCTCGATCGCCTCCGTCATCGTCGCTGCTGCCCTCCGCTCGCCTCGCCACCCGCCGGACACCAGTGTACCGGCCCGGGTCGCGTGGGCCCGGGCCGGTGTGCGGCACGCAGTGCGCGCGGCGCGTTCGCGCCGGACTCAGGCGCCGGTCACGACAGGAGGTCGCACAGGGCCTGCGTCGAGTGCCTCGAACGCGGCCGGATCGTCGAGCCGGATGACCTTGGGGGTCGCGAACAACGTGGAGCCGTCACTGCCTTCGAAGACGAGGCGGCCGACATCGAACACCAGTGTGCCGACGTGACCGCCGTGGATGAACGTGCCCTGCGCGCGCAGCGTGCCCGTCTCGGGGGTGAATTTGCCCGTCTGGTGGGTCGTGTTGGCCAGTGAACCGGCCGGGCCGGTGTAGACCCCGTCGTAGGCGAACACCACGAGGTCCCGGATCCAGGCTCCGTTGGCGTCGAAGAACGCGGTGCCTCGGACGGTGACGCTGGTGTCCTCGACGACACCGCAGGGATGGTCGACCGTGTACTGGTCGCTCCACGAGAACCGGACCGACCGGGCGCCGCCGGCCAGCGCCGGGGTCACGGTGACCGCGATGAGCGCCAGCGCGATGGCGAGCTGAAACGAATGATCGACGCATGTCCGAGTCCTCCGACGATCCTGGCCCGAACCTTGCGGACCTCGGCCCACAGCGTCCGGCTCGCGCCCCGTGGCGTCTGCCGTGCCACCACCCGCCGACCGGCAGCAGGATCCAGGTGCCAGCACGGTTCCTCGTCCGGTCGGCGTCGCGCAGGATGTGGTCATGCCCCGACCGACCGTCCTCATCGTCGACGACCACGACGGGTTCCGGGCGTTCGCCCGCGATCTCCTGTCGATGGCCGGGTTCGACGTCGTCGCCGAGGCCGCGGACGGGCGAACGGCCGTCGACCAGTCCCAGCGTTTCAGGCCGGCGGTGGTGCTGTTGGACGTGCAGCTGCCCGATCTGGATGGGTTCGCCGTCGCTCGCGAGCTGCTGCAGGGACCGGGCCCCCGACGGTCGTCCTCGTTTCGACCCGGGACGCATCCGACTACGGCCGTCGCATCGGGACGAGCGGGGCCGCGGGATTCATCACCAAATCGAGACTCTCCGGAGATACGCTGCGGGCGATCCTCCGGGGGGCTAGCGGAGGTACGACGACATGACGTTCAAGGCCATCTACCGTCACACCACCATCGCCGCCATAGCGGTGATGGTCATGGCATGCACGAGCTCCGCTGGCCCGAGCGCACCCGCATCGGTCCCGGTCGTGCAGGCGTCCAGCCTCGTGGCGCTCCCAGACGGCTTTCCCATCGGCTCGTGGACCTCGACGATCACCGAGGAAGACCTTCGGAAAGCCGGGGTGACGGACGCGGGGTTGATCAAGGAGAACACCGGGGCGTTCACGACGACGTTTGCGTCCGACGGCACCTGGTCGACGGCCCAGACCACCGACGCCCCGATCAGGTGGCCACTGTTCCGCGGGACGTTCGAGGTCGCTGGCGACGGATTGATCGACCAGACCACGACCTTCCCGCCCGACTACGCGGGAGACGTCGTCCGGCTCACGTGGCGGATGGAGAACGGCGCGCTGGTCCTCGGCGTACCAGAGCCGCCTGACCCGTTCCTGCGGATGTTGACCGAGATGCACCCATGGCAGCCGGCCGAGTGATGCTCCGCAGGTGACCACCACCCTGCCGCGCCCTGCCCGCCTAGCCCTGTTGCCGCTGGGGATCGCGTTCGGGCTGGGCGCGGAGATCGCACGTCTGCAGGCTGGATGGCCGTTGATCTGGGTCGTGGCAGATCTGGTGCCGGGACTGGCCTTCCTGGTGTGCGGTGAGATCGCCTGGGAACGACGGCCCGGCAACCGCGTCGGCCCCTTGATGGTCGCCATCGCCTTCGCCTGGTATGTCGGCACGTACGGGGCGATCGCGGAGCCGGCCATCAGCGAGACCGCGCATGCCTTCCAGGGCTACTACGATGCGCTGCTCGCGTGGTTGATCCTCGCCTATCCATCCGGACGCCTGGCCTCTCGGTCGTCGCGCGCGGTCGTGGGCGCGCTCTTCGGCGTCCTTGCCGTCCGCACGGTGTTCCGGATCGCGATCATCCGACCGACCACGGAGTACGGCGACCTCACGGACCCCGCGGTCGCGGACCGCTACGTGACCGATGTCACGTTGCGAGCCGATGGCGATGCGGTCTTCTCCACGATCATCGCGATCCTCGCCATCGCGGTGGTGGTGCTCGTCATCGGCCGCTGGCGCGCCCAGACGGCGGTCGGTCGCCGCGTCGCCGGGCCGATCCTGCTTGGTGGCCTGGCATTCGCGATCGGGATCGTCGTGGAATACGCCACCGCATTCGTGCCGACGACGAACATCCTCGACCGCATCGCCATCGACGATCTGGGGCAATACCTGACCGTCGCCACGGCCACGCTCGTGCCGATCGGCTTCCTCGTCGGGCTGACGAGAGCTCGCATCGCACGTGGCGGCGTCGCCGACCTGGTCCTCCAGCTCGGAGCGAAGCCCGATCAGCCCACGCTCCGCGAGGTGCTGGCGAAGACGTTGGGCGACCCGTCGCTCGAGGTCGCGTACGCGGTGCCGGGGACGGCTGACTTCGTCGATCGTGACGGCCATGCGCTCGAGATCCCCTCGACCTCGAGCGCGGGACGCGCCGTGACGAGACTCGAACGCGACGGCCAGGTGATCGCCGCGCTCATCCACGATCCGGCGCTGATGGAACAGCCGGAGCTCCTGGGATCCGTGTCGGCCGCGACCCGCTTGGCACTCGACAACGAACGGCTCCAGGCCGAGGTCCGCGCCCAGCTCGAGGACGTCCGCGCCTCCCGGGCCAGGATCGTGGTGGCCGGTGACGAGGAACGGCGGCGGGTCGAGCGCGACCTCCACGACGGCGCCCAGCAGCGCCTCGTCACCCTGGCGCTGGCACTCCAGCTCGCCCGGTCGCAGGCGAGCCGATCCGATCCGGCGCTGCCCGGGACGCTGGAGCGAGCCACCACGGAACTCGAACTGGCCCTCGCGGAACTCCGTGAGCTCGCCCGCGGGCTGCATCCCACGGTCCTCGTCGAGGACGGCCTCGCCGCGGCTGTCGAGTCGCTCGCGGATCGTTCGCCGGTCCCGGTCGCGGTTCGCGTGCCCGACCGGCGATTCGCCCCCGCGCTGGAGGCGACCGCCTACTTCGTCGTGGCCGAGGGCCTGACGAACGTGGCGAAGTACGCCGAGGCGACGGGTGCGCGCGTGGACATCGACCAGCGCGACGGCGTCCTCGTCATCGAGGTCGCGGACGACGGCGTGGGCGGCGCGGACCCGGGCCACGGATCGGGGATCCGCGGCCTCGATGACCGGGTCGCCGCCGCCGGTGGCAGGTTCAGCCTGACCAGCCTGCCCGGGCAAGGGACCACGCTCCGGGCGGACATCCCGTGCGCGTAGTCCTCGCCGATGACGCCGTCCTCCTCCGGGAATCCCTGGCCGCCGCACTCGCCGCGGCGGGGTTCGAGGTGGTCGGCCAGGCCGGTGACGCCGACGGACTCTTCGACGTCCTGGCGACGCACGGCGCCGCAGGTTGCCATCATCGACGTGCGGATGCCACCGACGCGGACCACCGAAGGGCTCGACGCCGCGGTCCGGATCCGCGCCGAGCGACCCGAGATCGGCATCCTCATCCTCTCGAGCGTCATCGAGACCCGGCACGTCCTCGCGCTTCTGCGCGACGCGCCGGACGGCATGGGCTACCTGCTCAAGGATCGGGTCAGCGATCTTGCGGCGTTCACGGATGCCGTGCGGCGGATCGGCGAGGGTGGCTCCGTGGTCGACCCGGAGGTCGTGTCGACCCTGCTCGGGCGGGCCCGGCCGCGCGGTCCGCTCGATGACCTGACCCGCCGGGAGCGGGACGTCCTGGAGCTGATGGCGGAGGGCCGGTCGAACCGCGCGATCGCCGACCGGCTTGGGCCTGACCGAGAAGACGGTCGAAGGGAACGTCCGGGTGATCCTCAGCAAGCTTGGGCTCGAGCCCGCCGCGGACGATCACCGTCGGGTGCTCGCCGTGCTGACGTACCTGCGCGGCGGATAGGGCTCGGCCGTCAGTCCCGGTTGCGCATCGCGTCGGCGGCCATCGCGATGTAGCGCTCCAGCTCCGCGGCCACGTCGGCCGGCGGCACGACCTCGGCGATCGCGGCACGCATGTGCCGCAGCCATCGATCGCGTGCGGCGCCGTCGATCGCGAACGGCGCATGACGCATCCGCAGCCGGGGATGCCCGCGCTCCTGGTCGTAGGTTCGCGGCCCGCCCCAGTACTGCGCGAGGAACAGGGTCAGGCGTCGCTGCGCCGGCGCGAGGTCGGCGTCCGGGTAGAGCGCACGCAGCTCGGGGTCCGTCGCGACGCCGGCGTAGAACCGCTCGACGAGTCGCTCGAAGAACGGCAGCCCGCCGGCGCGGTCATACAGGGTCGGCTGATCGATCACGGGCGGAGGATAGGCGGCCCGGGCGCGTGGCGCCTCGAGGCGGCGCGACGGCGGCCCCGGGCGGTCAGCGGCGGGTGGCGGGCCGGCGGCGACTTCGACGGGTCCGGTCGCTGCCGCCCAGGTGCGGCGCGGCGAGGTCGAGGATGACCAGCGCGCTGAGAGCGATCGCGATGAGCCCGATCGAGTCCATGCCCGGAGTGTCGACCTGGTGGTCCGTGGCGCACACCCCGCGAACGTCCTATCGCGTCTGGGACGGATGACGTAGCGTCAGCGCTTGGCCCGCAGGGCGAACCGGGCCACGACGGCCCACATCCCCAGCATCCAGACGAGGTAACCCGATGCCGTCGGCGCGCGCCCGGTCGGCGGGCAGCGTGCTCGTCGGGGCGAACGGGTCGGCGCCCGTGAGCGCGGCCAGCAGCCCGTAGGCGACCACGCCCATCCCGATGGCGGCAAGGTACAGCGCGAGCGACGGCGCCCAGGCGCTGTCGCGGATGACCCCGACGGCGGCGGCCAGGTGCCCGATCCCGAAGGCGACGGTCAGGACGACGAGCCACGAGAGGGCGACCCCACCCAGGCCGGTCGTCGGCAGGACGAGCGAGCCGAGCCCGATGGCCATGGCCCCGATGATGGCGAGCAGGAACGCCAGGAATCCACGCGTGCCGCGCTGCATCGCGAACCGCGGACGCGGACCGCTGACCGGCTGCGTGGGGAACGTCGGGGTGGCGAATGACATGACGGTGAGACTCCTCGTGCGCGGGGACGACCCGGATGACCACAGGTTCGCCGACGGGCCACCGGAACGGCATCGACACGCGGCGCAAACGGCACTGGACGGATGTCAGCGCGCGGAGGTCGACTCAGGCCGAGGCGATCGACTCCAGCCGGATCCGGAACGCCTCGAGATCGAGTGCCGCGGCGCGGCGCACCTGTGGCGCCGCCATCGACTCGAAGAGCCGGAAGCGGAGCGGCAGGTCGATCCGGAGCTGCCAGCGGAGCCGAGTCGCCGGGCCGTCGGGCTCGAGCACGGCATCGATGACGACCGTGATGCCGTCCGCGTCACGGCCACGGACCGCGAACCGCCGCGGCCGGTCGAGCGCGGTGACGGTCGCGTCGAGCGTCGCGGCGCGCCCGGCGACCCGCTGCTCGATGCGCAGCGCCGAGCCCGTCGCGAGCGGCGGCGACGGGATCGGGCGCACCGACGCGCTCGACACGGACGATGCCGCTCGCGATGAGCCACTCCGGCCAGCGCTCCACGGCGCTGAGGTGGTCGAACACGTCCTCCGTCGATCGACCGATCCGGACCTCCAGGTCGAGGGCGATGGCCATCAGGCGGCGTCCGAGGCGACGGGTCGGAGCCGGAACGACGGACCGCGCCCGAGCCGCTCCGAGGGCGTCCCGTAGCGCAGGATCAGCTCGCGGACGACCCGCGCATGGTCGTCGGCGTCGAGGGGTTCGGCGACGGCCCGGAACCGTCGGGCACCGACCTGGACGATGCAGGCGGGGTCGGCCAGCAGGTTCGCCGCCCACGCGGTGTCGGGGTCGTTGGCGGCCACGAGCAGGCTGCCGTCGTCCTCCTCGACGAAGCCGACGGTCACGCTGCGATCGAGCCCCGACTGGTGACCGACGGACTCGATCCGGGCGACCCGACCCGCCAGGACGAGCTCGTCCTCCATCGGGTCGCGCCGCGTGGCCTCGATCAGCGGGCTCGCTGCCAGGACTTGCCCTCGGTCCCGACCGACGGCGCGTAGACCATCTCGACCTGCTGCATGTCGCGGATCGTCCGCGCGCCGAGCGCGGCCATCGACTGGCGCAGCGCGCCGACAGGTTCTCCGAGCCGTCGGTGACGTGGGCGGGGCCGAGCAGGATCCGCTCCAGCGGCCCGACCGTGCCGACCTTGATGCGGGTGCCGCGCGGCAGGGTCGGCGATGGCGCGGCCATCCCCCAGTTGGTGCCCCGACCGGGCGCCTCGGCGGCGCGGGCCAGCGGCGAGCCGAGCATCAGGACGTCCGCGCCCGCGGCGATCGCCTTCGCGAGCTCGCCGCCGCGGCGCATCCCGCCGTCGGCGACGACCGGGACGTAGCGGCCCGTCTCCTGCGAAGTACGCGTCGCGCGCCGCGGCCACGTCGCTGATCGCGGTGACCTGCGGCACGCCGATGCCGAGCACCTCGCGCGTCGTGCACGCGGCGCCCGGTCCGACGCCGACGAACACGGCCGCGGCGCCCTGCTCCATCAGCGCGAACGCGGCCTCGGCGTTGGTCGTGTTGCCGACCGCGACCGGGATCCGCATGTAGCGCGTGAACTCGGCGAGCGAGAGCGGGTCGTAGCCGGTCGCGAGGTGGCGCGCCGACGAGACCTGGGACTGGACCAGGAACAGGTCGGCGCCGTGCTCCGCGCAGAACGGACCGAACCGTCGGGCGGCGGCCGGTGTCGCCGCGACGGCCGCCCGCGAGCCCGGCGGCATGGATCTCCTCGATGCGGCGCGCGACCAGGTCCTCGCGGATGGGCTGCTGGTACGCCTCGGCGAGCATCGTCTGGACGTCGCATCGGGCGCGGCCGCGATCCGCTCGAGGACGGCATCGCGGGTCGTCGTAGCGCGTCTGGACGCCCTCGAGGTTGAGGACCGCGAGACCGCCGAGCCGCGCGAGCTCGCCGGCGAATCGCGCGTCGACGACGGCGTCCATCGCCGACGCGAGGATCGGGATGGCGAGCGTCGATGCCGCAGAACGCCTGCGCGAGATCGACGTCGGCGGGCTCGATCGTGTCGGTGCCGGGCGCGAGCGAGACGTCCTCGAAGCCGTAGGTCGGCCGGATCGTGTCGACCTTGCTGCGGAAGACGCGCCGACTCGCCGCGCTGGACGCCTCCGCGACCTCGGTCCGCTCGATCATCTGGCCCTCCTGTGTCGCCTTCACGGTGGGCTGTGCCGCACGACCCGAGTCTAGCAGCGACGCCCGGCCATCGGTCCTGGTCGGCCGCCGCCCGTCCTGCGCCGGCGGCGCGCTACGTCCCGGCGAGGGGCGCCGGTCGCCCTCGAGCGTCAGCTCGAACCATGGCGCCCGCTCGGGGTCGGACAGGTCGTCGCGGATCCGCTCGATCGCCGTCCGGTAGCCGGGCCAGACGACCTCGCCATGCGCGTCGTCGATCTCGACCCAGCGCGCACCGTCGTGCTCGGGCGAGAGCGTCGGTTCGGCATCCGGGTCCGAGCCGCACCGCGAAGACGGCGGCGGTGACGATCCCCTCCATGCGACGGCTCGTGGAACTGGTTGACCAGGTCGAGGTCGTAGAACGCCTCGATCGCCGGACCGGCGAACCCGGTCTCCTCGACGCAGCTCGCGAAGGGCGCCGACGACGATGCGTTCGCCCGGCTCCAGCGAGCCCGACACGCATTGCCACAGACCCGGCAGGATCCGTCCCGGCGCTCGCCGCAGCAGCAGCACCTCCGGACGCTCGACGCCCCGCGCCGTCCGGGCGACGCGGAACATCCAGCAGTCGACGAGGTCGGGGCGGAACGGGCTCATGGCCCGGCCTACAGCCGCTCGAACCGTTCGACCGGCACGACGAAGACGGTGGCGCCGCCGACTTCGACCTCGAGCGGATACGGCATGAAGAACTCGCCCGGCTCCATGATCGGCGGCATCGGGTTGACGACCTGGGTCCGCGACTTGCAGTTGTCCCGGACGATCGACATGACCTCGTCGACCTCGGCGTCCTCGACACCGAGCAGGATCGTCGCGTTCGACTGCTTGAGGAATCCCCCGGAGCTGTGCAGGCGGGTCGCGCGGAACTCCCGCTCGAGCAGGGCGTCGACCAGCGCGCCCGCGTCCTCGTTGTGGACGATCGCGACGATGAGCTTCATCGCGCGGAGTATCGGGGCGCGCCGAGTCCGGGTCAACGCGGGATCGTGGGCATCGTGCCGGCCGATCGCGGGACGTCTCGTGGATGGGCGTGCGGACGCGTGACGGCGGTGTACGATGCGCCACCCGAGTGCCGTGAGCGTGCAGGAGTCGAACGTGTCGAGCGACGATCCGTCCAGCGTTCCCGTTGAGCCCCGATCCATCCTGCCTGCCGCCATCGCGGCCGCCGGGTCAGGCGTGGACGTGGATGCGGCATTGGCCGCATTGCTCGACGCCGTCGCCGCCGGCCTGCAGCCGGCCATGAGCGCGATCCTCGTGCAGGATCCCGATCGCCCCGGGCTCGATGTCGCGGCATCGACCGGCATGGACGAGGCAGCCCTGGCGGGTGTCCGCACGGCTGCAGCGGACCCGTCCGATCCGTTCGCCGAGACCGCGACCGGGCGGACGACGACCTTCGATCGGGCCGGCGTCTCGCCGGTCGGCCTTGCCTACGTGGGCAGCTATCTCCCGCTCCTGGCGACGACCGGCGGGGTCGAGGTCGCCCTCGGGACGTTCGGGATCGCCTGGCCGGCGCCGCATGCGTCGGACGCGGCCGAACGCGAGGTGCTCCAGTCGATCGCCACGCTCGCGGCCCTCATCGTCGATCGGGGGCGCCTGGGGGCGACCGCCGCCGAGCGATCCGAGTGGTTCGAGCGCATGGCCCACACCGACCCGCTGACCGGCCTGGCCAATGAGCGGACCGTCGGGCGCGTCCTCGAGCTCGAGCTGGCGCGTGCCGGCCGTCAGGGCAGCGAGGTGTCGCTCGCGCTCTTCGATGTCGACGACTTCCGGGCGACCAACGCCGACAGCGGCCACGATGTCGGCGATGACGTCCTCCGGCGGGTCGCCTCGGTGCTCGCCGAATTGGTCCGGCTGGTCGATACCGTCGGACGGATCGGTGGCGACGAGTTCGTCCTCGTGGCACCCGGGGCGGCCGGCGGGATGGTCGCGCGACGGGTGCTCGACGGCATCGAGGCGCTGCCGACCCTCGCCGGGCGACCCGTGTCGGTCTCCGCCGGGGTGGCGCGCTTCCCGGTCGACGGCACCGATTCCGATTCGCTGATCGCCGCCGCGACCGACGCCCTGCAGCGGGCCAAGGGCGCGGGGCGTGGGAACGTCGCCGAGGGCGAGACCGAGTCCGTCCCGGAGACCTGATCCGGGCGCCTCGCGCCTGACGATCCGGGGCGCACGCCGCGGCCCGCGCCGCGCTCAACTCGCCGCGGTCAGCCCGCCACGGTCAGTCGCCGCCGTCAACCGGGCGCGGTCAGCCGGCGGCGGTCGCCGGGCCGGCCGACACCGGTGTCGTCGTCGGGGCGGTCGCACCCGGGCCCGGCTCCAGCGTGAGCGCGAGGACCGTGCCCTCGGCGATCGGCTGGTCGACTCCTTCGAAGAACGCCGTGCCGGTCGCGTCGACCGTGAAGCTGCCGAGTGGCACGGGCACGCCATCGCCACCGATCGCCCACGTCTCGTAGACCTGGGTGCCGGTCGTCGGGACGAGGTCGCGCATCGCGAGCGTCACGGTGCCGTCGGTGGTGACGGCCGCGAGGCCGGATGGGGCCGCCTCGCCCTCGCCGGTCAGGACCGCCGACGAGCGCGCCGGGCTCGCCGGCGGCGTCGAGCACGGCCGCGACATTCTGCTGATAGGTCTGCGCCTGGTCCAGCTGACCCTGCAGGAGCAGGTTCCAGCCGCCGAGGACGGCGATCGCGAGCACGGCCGCGATGCGCAGCAGCCATGTCGCCGGCGACGTGCCGCGGCGGGTGGCCTCGCGCACGTCGCGCTCGGCCGGCGGTCGGCAGCGGCGTCGGTGCGGCCGTCGGCGGCGTCACGGACGCCGGTGCGCTGTCGCGCGCCTCGAGGTCGGCGGCCGCCGCGGCCATGATCCGGGTCTTCAACCCGGCCGACGGTTCGACCGCCGGGGCGGACGCCGCAAGGACCGGCAGCACCGATGCGAGCTCGGCCATCTCGGGATGCCCGTCGGCGTGCGCCTCGAGGTGCGCCCGGACGGCGGCTGCCTCGTCGGCGTCGAGCGCGCCCAGCACGAACGAGGCCGCGAGGTCGCGGACCTCGTCGCAGGTCATCTCGGGCGGCGTCGAACGGGTCAGGTCGGTCATCGGTCCTCGGCCTCCTGGCCGGACGTCGACGTCCCCATCGTCCCGCTCGTCCTGCCGTCGATCCCGTCGTGCCGGCCGACTCCGTGCCGGCCCGGTTCGCGGCCGCGGTCGCGGCGTCATCGTCGCCCACGATCGCGCGACGCATCGCCAGCAGCCCGAGACGCATGCGGCTCTTGACCGTCCCGAGCGGCGTCCCGGTCCGCTCGGAGATCTCCTGCTGGGTCAAGCCCGCGAAGTACCCGAGCTCGATCGCCTGGCGCTGGACGTCGGAGAGCGCCCCGAGTGCGGCTCGTACCGCCTCGGCATCCAGGTTCGCCGAAACCTCGCCCCACACGTCGGGCAGCTGGAACGCGGGCGGGGGGACGGCCTCACGCTCCGGCAGCTCGGTCGTGGGCCGGCGGCGGCGCACCGCATCGATCGCCCGGTGGTGGACGATCGACAGCAGCCACGTCTTCACGCTGCCGCGACCCTCGATGTATTTGGCGGCATTGCGCCAGACGCCAAGGAACGCCTCCTGGACGACGTCCTCGGCGAGGGTCGCGTCATTCGTGATCCGATATGCGATGGAATAGGCCATGGTCTTGTAACGCTCGTAGAGCTCATCGAGAGCGTGCAGTTGCCCGTCTGCGATGCGTCCCAATACAGCCCGATCCGCGTCATCGGCGACGGTCGTGACGCGCAGCGCCTTCGGCCCGGTGGGGTCGCTCATGTTGTAGTGCGCACGGCGGACGATTCCGGTTCACCGACCGCGAGCCGGCCGGCAACGGCCGCGGCGACGGCCTGGGCGACCGCATCGACGCTCGCGCTGGCATCGATGACCGCGAATCGCTCCGGGGCGGCCGCGGCGAGGGCCAGGAAACCGGAACGCACGCGGCGATGGAACCCGAGGTCGAACTCGGCCTCGAAGCGGGTCACGTCGCCCGGCGCCTTGCGTCCCAGACCCAGCTCGACGGGCAGGTCGAGGACGATCGTCAGGTCGGGTCGGAGGTCGTCCGTCGCGACGTCGGCAAGGAGCTCGAGACGATCGAGCGGGACGCCGGCCCCGTAGCCCTGGTACGCCAGCGTCGAGTCGGCGAAGCGGGCACAGACGATCGTCGTCCCGGCATCCAGGGCCGGACGGATCACCTCGCCGACGAGCTGACGCCGCGCGGCATTGAACAGCAGCGCATCGGTCAACGGATCCGTCGCCGCGGTGGAACCGGTCCGCGACAACAGGACGTCCCGGATCCGCTCGCCGAGCCACGTGCCGCCCGGTTCGCGGGTGACGATGACGCGCCGCCCCTGGTCGGCGAGGAACGCGCGAAGCCGTTCGGCCTGCGTGGTCTTGCCACCACCCTCGGGTCCTTCGATGGTGATGAACCAGCCGCGCGTGGCCGAGGTGCCGGGTGCCGTCATCGCGCCGAGTGTAGCGGACCGCCCGGCCACCGACCCTCGTGCCAAACCGCCCTTGGTGTGATCCAGCCGCGCGGCGATCGCGTACCCGGGACACGAGCCGCGAAGCCGGCCGATGGAGGGAGGGTTCACCGCGGAGTAGTCGATTTCAGCATGCCCGGCACACCCCGGGACCACCAACGCGGTCGCTGGCGTCGTGCCTGCCGACCGCCCCATCCCCACCCATCTCGGAGGTCCACAGACCCCATGGCCACCATCCGCCGGACCGCCTCCGGCCTCGGTCTCCTCGCCACCGCCGCGATCGTCGCGAGCCTTGGCGCCGGCACCGTCCTCGTGAGCGGCGCCGACCATCTCGATGCGCCGACCGCGAAGTCGGACTCGCGCATCGACATCACCGACATCTACGCCTTCAAGTCGACCGGCGGGACCACGCTCCTGCTCAACGTCAACCCGTTGACGAGCCCGGCCGACACGAAGACCGCCAGGTTCAAGACGCAGGCGCTCTACGAGTTCCTGATCGACACCAACGGCAACGCCATCCCGAACATCGCGTATCGCGTGAAGTTCAGCAACACGCGCACCGTCAGCGGCGGGGCCGATCGTCCAGGACTACGCGATCAAGCGCGCCACGGGGGCCGCCGCCGGCCGCCACGAGTGGAGCGGCACGACGATCGACACGGGCCGCACGTCGGCCTATGGCGCCAACAAGCGGGTCTCCCTGATCAGCGGCGGCGGCAAGTCGTTCGCCGGTCCGCGCGACGATCCCTTCTTCTTCGATCTCGTCGGCTTCGTCGAGTTCAAGAAGCAGCTCCTGGCCGGGTCCACGGACCTCGGCGTGCTGCTCGGCGGGTTCACCGGGACCGACACGTTCGCCGGAACGAACGTCAGCACCATCGCCATCGAAGTGCCCAACGCGCAGGCTCGGCGGCACCGGCAAGACGGTCGGCGTCTGGGCCACGACCTCGGTCCTCAAGAACGGGATCTACCAGCAGGTCGAGCGCATGGCTCGACCGGCCATCAACACCGTCTTCAACCACAGCAACGCGGAGAAGGAAGCGGCCAACCGCCTCCGCCCATCCGACGATCGCGCGGTCGATCGCGACAACGTCATCGGCGTCCTCACGGCGATCGACGACGTGCTCGAAGCCAATGCTGCTCCGTCGTACAGCGACGCACAGATCGCCGGCATCGCCGACGTCCTGCTGCCCGATGTCCTGACGGTCAAGCTCGGCGATGCCGCCGGGTTCCTCAACGGTCGCCGACCGGCCGATGACGTCATCGACGCGGAGTTCGGGCTGCTCACCAACGGTGCGGTCACGAGCGACGGCGTCGACGCCAACGATCGCGGCTTCCCGACCGGGTTCCCGTATCTCCCCTCAGCCAACTGATCCCGATCCAGGAGTCCCGGCCCTCGGTCGGGGCTCCTGGCCATCCCCTTCGCGACACCTGTCATCCACCACCAGATCACCAGGGACGCCGACCACATGACCACCCGGATGCGCCGACTCCTCGATCTCCCTCGCATCCCGCTCGCCATCCTGCTGCTCTCGATCGCGTTCGTGGTCGGCAGCCGGATCGTCGCTGCCGCGCTGGCACCCGGATCGGCGCCGCTGGCAGGCATCGATGAGGGGGCAGCCGTGGGGCGGGGCCGCTGCCGTCATCGATGACGACGCCGCTGCGGACGGGAGCGTCGATCCGCTCGCGCCGGCGACCGGCGGTGCCGCGTCGATCGACCTCGACCGCATCCGCGCGAACATCGGGTTCTGGGGTGATCGGCTCGACAGCCGATCCCCGTGACTTCATCAGTGCGACGCGGCTCGCGGCCGCGGACATCGAGCTCGCGCGCGCGACCGGCGACATCGGCGCCTATCTCGCGGCCGAGGCGGCCGTCGACACCGCCCTCGACGCCGAACCCGACGTACGCGCCGGCGCGCGACTATCGCGGGGTCGTCCTGGTCGCGCTCCACCGCTTCACGCGATGCCGTCGCGCACGCACGCGCCGTCCTCGCCGACCGCCCCGACGAACCGGCGGCCCTCGCGACGCTGGGTGACGCGGCCCTCGAGCTGGGTGACATCGACACGGCGTCCGCCGCGTACGAGCGGCTCAGCATCGTCGCGGACTCGGCGGCCGCACGCGTGCGGCGCAGCCATCTGGCCTTCATCGCGGGACGGACCGATGAGGCCGTCAGCGCGTCCCGTGCCGCGGTCGAGGCGGCGCGCGAGGAAGGGGCGCTCGGCGCGGCCATGGCCTGGTTCCACTACCAGCTCGGGGACACGCTCGTCGCGACGGGCGATCGTCCCGGCGCCGCCGACGCCTACGCGGCCGCCCTCGCGGCGGACCCGGGATCGCATCTCGCGCGATGGGGTCTGGCGCGCATCGCCGCCGCCGACGGACAGCTCGACGAGGCGATCGCCCACCTCGACGCGGCGATCGCGGGCGTGCCCCTGCCCGAGACGCTTGCCCGGCGCGCCGACCTGTTCGCGCTCCGTGGCGCGCCCGGCGACCCCGATCGCGAGGCGGACGACCGCGCGACGGTCCTCGCCATCGCCCAGCTGGCCGGCGACGCCCCGAGCGTGACGGACCGCTCGCTCTCCCTCTACCTCGCGAGCCAACGGGATCCAGGTCGAGCGCGCGTTGCGGCTCGCAGAGCGGGAGATCGAGGCTCGCCGGGACGTCTACGGCTACGATGCGCTCGCCTGGGCGCTGCTGGCCAACGACCGCCCGGCGGAGGCTGACGAGGCGATGACCACCGCCCTCGCGTTCGGGACGCGCGACGCGAAGCTCCTCTATCACGCCGGGATGATCGCGGCGGCGCTCCACGACGACGACCGCGCACGCGGGCTGCTCGCTGACGCCCTCGATCTCGACGACAGCTTCGATCCGGCTGCCGCCGCGCGGGCCCGGGCGACCCTCGAGACGTTGCGATGAGCGGGGCATCGGGCCGCGGGCGGCGCCGGCGGCAGGCGTGCCGGCGGCTGGCGACTCGCCGTCGCGGTCGTCGCGGTCGTCGCGGGCGTGGCCTTCCCGGCCTCGGCTGCCGCGCACCCGCTCGGCAACTTCACGATCAACCACTATGCCGGGCTCCGGGTCGAACCCGAGGCCGTGCGGCTCGATGTCGTGATCGACCAGGCGGAGATCCCCACCTTCCAGGCACGGCTGGATTTCGATACGGATGGCGACGCCGAGGTGACCGAGACGGAGGTCGATGCCGGCCGCGTCTACCGCCTGCGACGGCCCTGGCCGCCGATCTCCACCTCGACGGCCGACGACGCCGCGCTGGACCTCACGCTCGTCGAGGCCGGCCTCGCGTTCCCGCTCGGCGCGGGTGGGCTGGCGACGATGCGCCTCGTGTGCGGGTTCGAGGCCGTCCTTCCGACACCGATCGCCGGCGACCGCCCGACGCGGATCAGCCTTCACCGATGGCTCGTTCGAGGAGCGGCTGGGCTGGCGCGAGATCGTCGCCGAGGGCTCCGGGACGACCATCGCCCCGCGTCACCGGCGAGCTCCGTCCCGAGAGCATCTCCGCGCGACTCGACGGCCTACCCGGAGGACCGCGTCGCGCGGCCACTCGCGGACCAGGGGCTCACGATCTCGGCGATCGCCGGTGGGGCGTCGCTCGGGCCGCTCGTGATCGACGACGCCGAGCCGGTCGGTCCGCCGCCCGGCATCGGGGCGTCGCCGGCCCGCCGCAACGCCGTCGAGCGGCCCGACGGCACCGCCGGCCAGCCCGACACCGACGGCGATGGCCGCGGTCCCCGGCGGCGTCGGCGGCGGCGAGCTCCCGTCCATCTTCCGCGAGGCCGACCTGACGCCGTTCGTGATCCTGCTCTCGATCCTGACCGCCGCGACGCTCGGGGCCGGGCACGCGTTGACGCCGGGGCACGGGAAGACGCTCATGGCCGCGTATCTCGTCGGCACGCGCGGCACGCCGGTCCACGCGCTCGGCCTCGGAGCGTCGGTCAGCCTGTCGCACACCGTCGGCATCCTCGTGCTGGCCGCGGTCATCGTCGGGCGCCGCCGACATCCTTCCCGCCGATACGGTCGTCCGCGCCGCCCCGGTCATCGCGGCGATCTCGATCGTGGCGATCGGCGGCTGGATGCTGCTCGGTGAGATTCGGCGTCGCCGGGCGGCGAGGGTCGTGGCGCACGACCATCCGCACGCCACGACGCACGACCACGACCACGCCCAGCATGCCCACGCGCACGCGAGCCAGCACGCGCACGACGACCCCGCGCATCACGAGCACGCGCAAGGCGAGCACGACCACGACCACGGCCACGCGCAGCCACGCCAACGGCGAGCACGCGCACGGCGGGGTCCGCCACAGCCACCTGCCGCCGGCCGGCGCGCTCGATCACCTGGCGAAGCCTGTTCGTCCTGGGCCTCGCCGGCGGCCTCATCCCGTCGACGAGTGCCCTCCTGATCCTGCTCGGCTCGATCGCGGCGGGTCGTCCCGAGTTCGGGTTCGTCCTCGTCCTGGCCTTCGGCCTCGGGATGGCGGCGGTCATGACCGGGATCGGGCTGGCGATGGTGTTCGCCCGAGGTCGGCTGGACGGCGCGTCACTGGGACCGACCCTCGGCCGCGTGCGCGAGACCATCCCGCTCGCGGCCGCGGTCCTCGTCTTCGGCTTCGGGCTCTACCTCACGGCCCAGGCGATCGCCGGCACCCCGACGCTCTGACCCTCGTGCGCACCGCCCCGCGCGGGCGTCCGGGCACCTGCAATGCCTCCGACGAACGCCCTCTGCTAGGCTGTCGGCCGCATGCGAGACCTGACCGATCGCGCCCTCGATACGGCCACGCTCCTGGGCGCGGGGTACGCGGATGTGCGCGTCGTCCGCCGCCTCGATGAATTGATCGCCATCAAGACCGGACGCGTCGAAGGCGTGGCGTCCGGCGAGAGCGAGGGCTTCGGTGTCCGCGTCCTCATCGACGGGGCGTGGGGCTTCGCGAGCAGTCACATCCTCTCGCTCGAGGAAGCCGATACCGTGGCCGCCGAGGCGGCCCGCATCGCCCGCGCGAGCGCGACCGCCCTGCGCGTCCCGGCGGTCCTCGACGACCGGCCCCCCGCCAACGGCACGTACGAGACGCCGGTGGAGGAGGATCCGTTCGAGGTCCCGCTCGAGCGCAAGATCGGCGACCTCCTGGCGGCAGACCAGGCCGCGGCGCGGGTGAAGGGCATCGCGTTCACCGAGTCGATGTACGCGGCGCAGCGCGAATGGAAGACATTCGCGGCGACGGACGGGAGCTACACCGAGCAGACCATCACCCACGTCGGTTCGGCGGTCGAGGCGAACGCGGTCGATGGCGACGAGCACCAGCGCCGGTCGTACCCCGATTCGGGCGGCGGCTGGAACGCCGCCGGCTACGAGTTCATCCGCTCCCTCGGCCTCGCCGATCGGGCCGAGCCGCTGGCCGACGAGGCCGTGGCGCTGCTCACCGCCCCGCAGTGCCCGAGCGGCCGGTTCACCGTCGTCCTCGATCCGTCGCAGCTGTACCTGCAGGTGCACGAATCGTGCGGGCACCCGACGGAGCTCGATCGCGTCTACGGCACCGAGGCGAGCTACGCCGGCACGAGCTTCCTGACGACCGACAAGCTCGACGAGGGCTTCCGCTACGGGTCGGACCTCGTCGACATCGTCGCCGACGCGACGGCGCCCGGCGGGATGGGCACGTTCGGCTGGGACGACGAGGGCGTCGCGGCGCAGGCGGTCCCGCTCGTCCGCAACGGCATCTTCACCGGCTACCTGTCCAGCCGCGAGACGGCGCCACGGATCGGCCGGCGGAGCGGCGGGGCGATGCGCGCCGACGGCTGGAACCGGATCCCGCTCATCCGGATGACGAACATCAACCTGCTCCCGAAGCCCGGGCATGAGCCTCGACGACATCGTGGCCGACACCGACGACGGCCTGTACCTCGCGTCCAATCGCTCGTGGTCGATCGACGATCGGCGCCTGAACTTCCAGTTCGCGACCGAGGTGGCGTACGAGATCAAGGGCGGCAAGAAGGGCCGGCTGTTCAAGAACCCGACCTACACCGGCATCACCTACGAGTTCTGGCGATCGTGCGACGCGGTCGGCGACGAGCGCAGCTACGTGATGCTGGGCACGCCCAACTGCGGCAAGGGCGAGCCGGGCCAGACCGGGCACGTCGGCCATGCCGTGCCGGGCGCCCGGTTCCGCGACGTCCAGGTGGGCGTCGGCAACTGGTGACCTGCGGCGTCGTGAACGACGAACGCGCCCGCGACGCCCTGGCCCTCGCCGAGCGCGCCCTGGCCCATGCCGAGCGCGAAGGCGCGACGCGAGGCCGAGGCGCTCGTCATGGCCGAGGACGCCGCGCTGACCCGGTTCGCCAACAGCCAGATCCACCAGAACGTCGCCGAGCGGAACGTCGTCGTCAACCTGCGCTTCGTGGTCGGCCAGCGGGTCGGCGTCGCGTCGACCGGGCGCACGGACGACGAGGGCCTGCGCCGGCTGGCGGTGAACGCCGCGGCGATCACCCGGGTGATCGAGGAGCTCGAGGACTGGTCGGGCCTGCCCGAACCGACGCCGATCCGCGAAGCCCGCGCCGCATACGCCACCGGCCACCGCCGACGCCACCCCGGAGCTTCGCGCCGAGGGCGTGCGCGCCGTGATCGCGGCCGCCGACGAGGCCGGGGTGACGGCCTACGGCTCCTTCTCGACCGGTTTGGAGAGCACGGCCGTCGCCAACTCGCGCGGCGTCCGCGCCGAGCAGCACGCGGACGGTGGCCCAGCTCCTGACCGTCTCGATGGGACCGGACGGCGGCACCGGGTACGCGGAGCAGGCCGCGGTCGACGCCACGCGCATCGACGCCGCCGCCATCGGTCGCGAGGCCGCCGAGAAGGCACGCGCGACGGCCGACGCCGTCGCGATCGACGCCGGCGACTATCCGGTCGTCCTCGAGGAGTACGCGGTCGTCGACCTGCTCGACATGCTCGGCTACCTCGGGTTCTCGGCGCTCGCGGTCCAGGAGGAGCGCTCGTTCGTCGAGGTCGGCAAGCGCATCGGCAGCGACCTCGTGACGGTCGTCGACGATGGGCACGATCCGCACGGCCTGCCGATGGCGTTCGACTACGAGGGCGTCGCGAAGCAGCGCGTGCCCCTCCTCGACGCGGGCGTCTGCCGGGGCGTCGTGTACGACGCCCAGACGGCGGCACGCGACGGCGTGGCCTCGACCGGCCATGGCCTGCCGGCGCCGAACGCCTATGGACCGTTCCCGCTCAACCTGGTCATGAGCGCCGGCGACGACGCCGCGCGAGGAGCTCATCCGCGGTCTCGATCGCGGCCTGCTCGTCACCCGCTTCCACTACACCAACCCGGTCCACCCCAAGCTCGCGATCGTCACGGGCATGACCCGCGACGGGACGTTCCTCGTCGAGGGCGGGCGGATCGTCGGGCCGGTCCGGAACCTGCGGTTCACCCAGAGCTACCTCGACGCGATCGCCGGCGTCGTGGCCGTCGCCCGCGAGCGCGAACGCTCAAGGGCTTCCTCGGCGGCGTCGTCGTCCCCGCGCTCCGCCTCGAGAGCTGGACCTTCACCGGCACCACCGAGCACTGAGCGGGACGCCCCGCGTCCCGGCCGCGACCGTCCCTGGAGGACCTCACGCCCATGCCCAGCCTGCCGCCCTTCGACGTGGAAGCCCTGCGTGCCGAGTTCCCGGCCCTGCGCCGGCGACACGGCGATCGGCCGGCGGCATTCCTCGACGGGCCCGGCGGCACCCAGGTCCCGCAGCGCGTGATCGACGCTGTCGCCGACTACTACACCAACACCAACGCCAACGCCGGCGGTGCCTTCGTCACGAGCGAAGCCAGCGACGCCATGACCGAGGAGGCCCACGCGGCCGTCGCCGACTTCCTGGGTGCCGCGAGCCCCGAGGAGATCAAGTTCGGCTACAACATGTCGACGTTGACGCTCCACATCGGGCGGTCGATCGGCGCGACGCTCGGGCCCGGGCGACGAGATCGTGGTCACGACCCTCGACCACGAAGCGAACGTCAGCACCTGGGAGGCGATGGCCGCCGACCGCGGCGTCACGGTCCGCAAGGTCGACATCCGCGAGGACGACGTCACGCTCGACCTCGAGGACCTCGAGTCGAAGCTCAACGAGCCGACACGAAGCTCGTGGCCGTCGGCTACGCCAGCAACGCGGTCGGCACGGTCAACCCGGTCGCGCGAGATCGTCGCGCGGGCCCACGAGGTCGGCGCCCTCACCTACATCGATGCGGTGGCCTACGCGCCGCACGGCCCGATCGACGTGCGCGCGCTCGACACCGACTTCCTCGTCTGCAGCGCCTACAAGTGGTTCGGGCCCGCACCTCGGGGCGCTGTACGGCAAGGCGGAGGTGCTCGACCGCCTGCCGGCGTTCAAGGTCCGCCCGGCGCACGATCGGTTCGAGACCGGCACCGCGGCCTTCGAATCGATCGCCGGGACGCTCGCGGCGACCGACTACCTGCGCGACGTCGGTCGCTCGTACGGCGACGTCGCCGGCGCCGCCGGCGCGAGCGCCGGCAGCGAGCGTCGACGCGAGCTCGTCGCCGGGATGACCGCCATCGTCGACTACGAGCGGGACCTCGTCGCGCGCCTGATCGACGGCCTCGCAGCCGATCCCCGGCGTGACCATCCACGGCATCACCGACCCGGCGCGCGCCGCCGAACGCGTCCCGACCGTCTCGGTCTCGCTCGACCGGCGTCAGTCCCCGCGAGGCCGCCGAAGCGCTCGGGCGCGAGGGCATCTTCGTGTGGGACGGCGACTTCTACGCGACCGGCCTCATCGAGCGGCTCGGCAAGGCCGAGATCGGTGGCGTGCTCCGCCTCGGGCTGGTCCACTACAACACCGCGGACGAGGTCGACCGGACGCTGGAGGCGGTGGAGCGGATCGTGCGCCGGGCGCGGGCGTGTGACACCCGGGCCACGGCCGACGATCCAGGCACGCCTCGGCCGGGCGTTCGACCCGGCCGAGTTGCGCCGGATCAAGCGCCTGTGGGTCCGCCATTCGATCGCCGAGGACCGCCGCGACATCGACGGCCTGGTCGCCACGCTCGCGCCGGACTGCGTCTACGAGATCGTCCTCGACCGGACAGCGCTGGGTCGGCCACGACGGCGCGCGGCGGTTCTACGGGGAGCTGTTCGCGGCGTTCCCCGACAACGCCTTCGCGTTGTCCGAGATCGTGGTCGGGTCCGCAGGGCGTGTTCGAGGTCGCGACCCTGACCGGCACCAACCAGGGGCCGTGGGGCGGCGTTCCGGCGTCCGGCCTCGCGGTCGCCCTCGAGGTGCTCATCCTGTTCCCCTGGGACCCCGCCACGGAGCGGTTCCTCGGGGAGCGGATCTGGTTCGATCGCGGGGCGCCGATCGGCTGAGCCGGCGGGATGCGCGGCGGGCAGGGTCATGTCCCGCCCGCGGGCGCGGGCGGTGGCCCGCCGCACGGCCCCCACCCGCGACCCGCACGCGTCATTTGCGCCTTTTCGGTCCGACGGCCATCATCGGCGCGCACCGGCGTCCGACCGGTCATCACGGGGTACCTCACCACATGCGCACCACCCGACGGGCCGCCCTCGCGGCCACGCTGCTCGGCTCCGCCTTCCTGATCGCCGCCTGCGGCGGCGGCACCGCGACGGTCGGTCCCGACGGCGCCACGCCACCGGCGGGGGCCACGCCCGCGGCCGGGACCACGCCCGTGCCGACGAGCGCCGCGACCGACGCCGCCTCCCCGTCCGCAGCCATCGCGCTCCCGTCGTTCGACCTGAGTGGCCTCGTCGCCAACCTCGACGGCGTCGACTCGTATCGGTGAAGGTCACCGCCAACGGGGCGTCCGTGTACGACGCGGTCGTCGTCACCAAGCCCGTGCTGTCGCGCGACGTCACGCTCCAGGACGGGACCCGCATCGTCGTCATCGGCGACGAGGCGTGGGTCGGGACAGGAGACGAGCTCCAGTCGGCACCGGCGGCCATGACGACCCCGATGCTCGCGGCGTTCGATCCGGTGATGCTCGTCGGCGCGTTCTCGGCGCCGGGCGCCATGACCGGCGCGACGGAGGTCGGGACCGAGGAGAAGAACGGCGTCCAGGCCAAGCACTTCTCGATCGCCAGCGACTCGTTCGTCGGGTCGATCGCGTCGATGCCGCCGGGCTCGTCGATCGAGCTGTGGGTCGCGGAAGCGGGCTACCTCGTCTCGATGAGCGTGGAAGGGATCGGCGAAGGGAGCTTCTCGATGGACGTCACGAACGTCAACGACGCGGCGAACGCGGTGGAACGACCCAGCTGAGCCCGGGCCGGCGCTGACGAAGCGCCGGCCGTCAGTCCCCGAGCTCGCGGCGGAGCCACCACCCGAGTCCGAGCGCGCCGACGGCGGGTAGCGCCGTCCAGATGACGAGCACGAGCGCCAGGACGGTCACGACCGCCTGGACGTCACCGAGGCCGTCCTGGATGATCCCGTCGCGCAGGTCGTCCGCGACGGCTGCCAGTCGCGTGCCGAGCGCATCGAGCGAGGCCGCATTGGCGAGGAGGGCGTCGCGGTTGCCCTCGAGGTCGGTCGCGATGAGCCCGAGCCGCGTGTCCAGCCCCTCGAGATCGGTCGCCATCTGCCCGACCGCCGCGGCCGCGTCGCCGAGCGGCGACTGGCCGAGGATCGTGAACGATGCGAGCTGGCTCTCGAGCTGGCGCAGGTTCGCCTGCAGGTTTCCGACGGTCTGCGCCGCCTGGCGCACGGTCGGTGGCGTGCGCTCGAGGGTCACGGCGAAGGAGAGTGCCGTGGCCCCGGCGTCGTCGAGGACCTGGGCGGTGTCGTCGAGCGTCGCGATCATCGACTCCACCTGTGCCTCGGTCCGTTCCGCGAGGCCCTGGAGGCGACCGCCGATCCACAGCAACGCGACGAGACCGAGAACGGCCAGCACGAGGCCGATCGCGCCGTAGACCAGCAGGCCGCCGCTGAGTCGGCGCAGGCCCCCGCGCAGACCGAGCGGCCGCGCGGCCGGCAGGCTCGTAGGCTCGGGCGTCAGGGTGGGGGGCGTCAGACCGGGTGGTGTGGTCATCGGCGGCGATTGTGGCAGGTCACCAGCGCGGCAGGGTGACCTCGTCGCCGATGTCGGTGGGCAGCGTCCGCACGTCCGGGGCGAGCTCGGCGGCATGCTCCACGAACGCTGCCGGTGGCTCCACCAGGCGGCTCGGATAGACACGGCCCATGGCGGCGGGCCAGTACGTGCCCCAGTGGATCGGCACGACCGCCCGCGGCCGGATCAGCCGCAGCGCCTCGGCCGCCGCGAGCGGGTCCATGTGCAACCCCCGACCGAGGGTCGGTCCCCAGCCCCAGACCGGCAGCAGCGCGAGGTCGACCGACCCGGCGAGCGCCGCCATCGCCGGGAACAGCGCCGTGTCACCGGCGAAATACACCGTCCGGACTCCGCGGATGACGTAGCCGATGGCCGACGCGGTGGGGCCCTTCGGCGGCCGGAAGCCGGAGTGATGCGCCGGCACGGCCTCCACCTGGAGGCCACCGATCTCGAGCGTCGAGCCGACCGCCAGCTCGCGCACGTCGTCGAACCCGGGCCGCGCAGCCACGCGCCGGCCCCGACCGGCACGACGATGGGCACGGTGTCCCCGATCGCGCAGCGACGGCACGTCGAGATGGTCCCAGTGCAGGTGCGAGATGAGGATGGCGTCGAGATCGGTGAGGGCGTGGCGCTCGGGCACGTGGACCACCCGGCGGAGCGGCCCGATCCGCGCGCGGGTCGCCGGGTCGGTCAGGAGGCGGATCCCGTCCAGCTCGAGCAGCAGCGCGGCGTGCCCGAGGAAGTCGACGCGCAGGGTCACGGCAGGATGGGCGGCGGCCGCACGGCGGCCGCTCAGCCCTCCGTCAGCGCCACGCCGACCGCGCCGCGTCCGGGTACAGGCGGACCCGGCGGTAAGGCTCCCGGCCGCGCGACCGCGACACGAGATTGGCGCGCTCGGCCATCTGGTGCTGGAGGCGCCGGATGTAAGCGTTCTGCGGCGACAGCTCCACGGCCTCGGACGACGACAGCACGACTTCGATGGCGTCCTCGGTCTCGCGCATCGCGGCCTCGCGCGGATCGATCTCGAGCGAGAAGATCGACGTCAGGCTCGACTGCATCTGCGGGATGGTGTTGCTCTTGAGGACGTAGATGGGCATCGCCCGCTCCTCCGCCTCGCGCAGGAGCGGGGTCTTCTGCTTGTACTCGTTCTTCAGCGTCATGACGACGTCGGCCTCGTCGACGTCGCGGGCGATGATGACCGGCAGGCCGAGGTCGCGGACGGCCTGCTCGAGACGCTTGCGGCTGATGCCCTGCGGCAGCACGCGCAGCGTCGGCAGGGGCGAGCCACCCGGGACGAGCATCGTCTCGCCGCGCGGCCCTTCCTCGGCACCCAACGGCAGGATGTCCTCCTCGTCGAGGTCGTCCATGTTGACCGGTGCCGTGCCCTCGTCGGCCTTGAGCGCGTGAAGTGCCTTCGCGGCCTGGTCGCGCCACGCCTTCTGGCGCTCGAGCTCGCGGGCCTCGCGGGCCCGCGTCTCGACCGCGGTCAGGGCCGCGCCGCGCTCCAGGGGTCCGCGATCCGCGATCTCGCCGGCGACGAACGGTGCATCGCCGGCCCGGACATTCCCGCCTCGCCCATCGGGCGGCATGGCGAAGCGCTCGCCGGGCATGACGCTCTGTACGCCACCCTCCGCAACGGAGCCGCGCGACGCGCTCTCGCGGCCGGACCCGCCACGGGTCTGCCGCCAGCCGCCGGACGCCCCCGGGCGATAGCCGGTCCGGAACGCGCCACGGTCGGCCTCGCGGAAGCCGCCGCTGGTCCGCGACGAGCCGTCGCCACGCCAGCCGGGCTCCATCCGCCACGGCGAGCCGGCGCCGACCAGTCCGGCGAAGCGCTCGGCCCCCAGCTGCTCGCGCGGCGATGGCCGCGGCCGACCCTGCGATCGATGCACGCCCTCCTCGTCACGCCAGCGGAGCTCGGGCGCGACCGCGTCGCCGCGCAGCAGCGCGTCGATCGTGTCGGCGACGTCACTGTGGACGGCGACCCGCTCGCGGTCCTGGATCTCGACGATGACGTCGAAGGTCGGTGGTGCCTTGCGTTCGAGGACGCTCTTCTGGGTGCGCCGGCGACGCGCCTCCTCGTCGCCCAGCGTCACGCTCTGGATCCCGCCGATCAGGTCGGACAGGGTCGGGTTGAGCATGAGGTTGTCGAGGTTGTTGCCGTGCGCCGTCCCGATCAGCTGGACGCCGCGCTCGGCGATCGTGCGCGCGGCCTGCGCCTCGAGCTCGGTCCCGATCTCGTCGATGACGATGACCTGGGGCATGTGGTTCTCGACCGCCTCGATCATCACCTCGTGCTGCAGCGACGGCGTGCGCACCTGCATGCGACGCGCCTTGCCGATCGCCGGGTGCGGGATGTCGCCGTCGCCGGCGATCTCGTTGGAGGTATCGACGACGACGACGCGCTTGCCCATGTCGTCGGCGAGCACCCGCGCGGCCTCGCGCAGCATCGTGGTCTTGCCGATGCCCGGGCGACCCATGATGAGGATCGATTTTCCCGTCTCGACGAAGTCGTCGATGATCTCGATGGTGCCGTACACGGCGCGGCCGATCCGGCAGGTCAGCCCGACGATCTTGCCGTTGCGGTTGCGGATGGCGCTGATGCGGTGGAGCGTGCGCTCGATGCCGGCGCGGTTGTCGTCGCCGAAGGTGCCGATGTGCTCGACGACGTGCGCGATATCGGCGTCGCTGATCTCCCGATCGAGCAGGGTGACCTCGGCGTCGGGGAAGCGCGCTTCGGGACGCCGGCCCAGGTCCATGACGACCTCGATCAGCGCCTCGCGGTTCTCGAGGGCGTGCACGGCGTCGACGATCTCGGGCGGCAACGAGGCCAGCAATGCGTCGAGGTCGTCGATCGATTCACGCTGGCGGTCCTCGGATCCCACGCTGACCTCCATGGTACGCCGCTGCTAGCGCACGCCGGCCGGCACGAGGGCCGGTTCGGCGACGCGGACGAGTGTTTCCTTCATGAGCAGAGTGACACGCGCGATCGAATCGAAGCCGGCGTCCTCGAGCCGCCGATCGACCGGCGACTCATAGGTTCGCACGGGCGAGATCACACCGTGGTCATGGCGATGATCGCCGGCCTTGCCGATCCGTGCCGCGATCACGCCCAGCCCGAAGCCGATGAGGTCGGTCGGGTCGGCCTCGGGGCGGGCCACGATCTTGAGGTAGTGCGGCTGGTCCTCCTTGGCGACGCCGACCTGGACGAACCCGTCGAGCATCGTCCCGTCCTTGCCGCCGTCGGGCGCCGCCTGGACGAACGCCTCGACGTCGGCGAAGCGCAGGATCGGCGCCAGGCTGGAGCGCGGCACCCGCCACTGCGTGCCCTGGCGTTCCCAGTCGGGGAGCCGGACGGCCTCCAGCCGTGCCACCGGGCCCGGGGTCGCGCTCGTGTACAGCCGATGGATCGCCAGCGCGTCGATGCTCTGGGCCGCCCTGATCCGCGCCGCCGCGGCCGCCTTGTCGGTCCACGGCGCGGGCAGCGCCGCGCCGGGCCGGCGGAACAGGACGCATTCCTCGCCGTAGCGCATGAAGCCCGCCTGCATCAGCAGCTCGACGTTGTCGTCGTTGTCGGCGCACGCCACGTGGAAGCGCGCCGCGCCGCGCTTGGCGCCTTCGCGCAGGAGCTGCTGGACGAGGCGGTACCGGATGTCGCCCGCGTCGGTCATGCCCGACCGCATCCAGCTCCACGATCGTCCACTCGTCGCGGGAGGCCTCACGTTCCACGCGGACCAGCCCCGCGATCCGGCCGTCCTGCTCGTAGACGTACATGAGGTCGTTCGGACGGAACGCGCCCAGCGGCAGTCGGAACAGGCTGAACACGCCGATCGGCGGGCCGTTGACCGGCAGGCCCAGCGAGCGCGTCGACGCCTCGTCCGACTGGCACAGCCGTGACAGCTCACCCAGCGCCGCGAGGTCGGTCAGGCGTGCGGCGCGGACCTTGCCCGGGGTGCGGGGCGGCCGCGACGCGGTCATCGGGTCTGGGCCCGACGGGTCGGGTGCGGACGTCTTCCGGAACCCTCGCCCGGATCGTCGTGTTCCGATGCCATCGCGGCCACGAGGCGATGGAACCGCGTCTCGCCGGCGAGCTCGGGGTGGAACGACGTCGCGATCACGTTCCGCTCGCGGACGGCCACGACGCGACCGTCGTCGAGCCGGGCCAGCACGTCGACGCCGGGTCCCGTTCGCTCGATGATCGGCGCCCGGATGAAGACGGCGTGGACCGGCGTGTCGCCAAGGACGGGCACCGCCAGCTCGGCCTCGAACGAGTCGAGCTGGCGCCCGAACGCATTGCGCTCCACCGTCACGTCGAGGAGCGGCAGGATCGGCGGCTCTCCGCCCTCGATATCGCGCGACAGCACGATCATCCCGGCACAGGTCCCGAAGATGGGCGCGCCGGCCGCGGCGAGGTCCAGGATCGGCTCGCGCAGGCCCCAGCGCTCGATGAGCTGGCGCATCGTCGTGCTCTCGCCGCCCGGGCAGGATGAGACCGCTGACCCCGTCGAGGTCGGCCGGCTCGCGCACGCGAACGCCCTCGACGCCGATGGCGGCGAGCGTGTCGAGATGCTCGCGGAAGGCACCCTGAAGCGCCAGTACCCCGATCTTCATCGTGGCGTGATGCTACGCGCTATCGGCGCGCGCGCCAGCGCCCATCGGGGGCGCATCGGCGCGTCGGGACGCGAGGGCATGCTGCGTGGTCGTCGCGCGCGGTCTACCAGCCTCGGACGGCGAGCCGCTCCCCTTCCGGGATCTCCTCCAGGGCGATGCCGCGCATCGGCGCGCCAAGACCCTTCGAGACCTCGGCGATCTTCTTCGGGTCATCGAAGAACGTCGTCGCCTGCACGATGGCGTTGGCCATGCGCGCCGGGTCCTCGCTCTTGAAGATGCCCGAACCGACGAACACGCCCTCGGCGCCGAGCTGCATCACGAGGGCCGCATCGGCCGGCGTGCTGATCCCGCCGGCGACGAAGTTGACGACCGGGAGCTTGCCGTCGGCGGCGACGCCCTTGACCAGCTCGTAGGGTGCCTGCAGGTCCTTCGCGGCCACGAACAGCTCGTCGTCGCGCATGCCCTGCAGCCGGCGGATCTCGCTGAGGACGTCACGCAGCTGGCGGACGGCTTCCACGATGTTGCCGGTGCCCGCCTCGCCCTTCGTCCGCATCATCGCCGCGCCCTCGTTGATCCGGCGCAGCGCCTCGCCGAGGTTCCGGCAGCCGCACACGAACGGGACCTTGAAGGCGTGCTTGTCGATGTGGTTGCTCTCGTCGGCCGGGGTGAGGACCTCGGACTCGTCGATGTAGTCGACCCCGAGCGCCTCGAGGACCTGCGCCTCGACGAAATGCCCGATCCGGGCCTTGGCCATCACCGGGATCGTCACCGCGTCCATGATCCCGACGATCATCTCGGGATCGGACATGCGGGCGACACCGCCGGCCTTGCGGATGTCGGCCGGGACGCGCTCGAGGGCCATCACGGCGACGGCGCCGGCATCCTCGGCGATCTTGGCCTGGTCGGCGCGTGACGACGTCCATGATGACGCCGCCCTTGAGCATCTGGGCGAGGCCCTTCTTGGTGGCCCAGGTGGACGTTTCGACGGTCATGTCGGGCTGTGATTCCTCAGGTGGCGCTCGGTTCGCCGGCCGGGTCTGGCCCCGAGGTCGTCGCCCGTTCGAGTCGGTCGGCCCCGTGCGCGGTGGCGATTATCGCACGAGGTCCCGTGCGACCCAAGCGTCGCACCCGGTCGGCCCGCGGAGCGCGTTCTGGACCGCAATGGACCGCGCCGACGCGAACCACGTGTGACGCTTGCGCATGGGTCGCTGTTGCACGTGGAGGCCTGTCGGCTGATGGACACCCACGAGGCTGTCACATCCCCCGCGCCGGGACGTCCTTGAGCGCATCGACGGGATGCCGAACCGCCCTGGTCGGATCCCGCCGATGACAGTCCGAAGGGGACGACATGCGCACCTTCACGGTCCTCTCGTTGGCAGCGATCCTGGTGTTGGCGGTGGCCGCACCGGTCGCGGCCGGGCCCAGCGTCGGCAACTACGGCAGCTCGATCGAGCTCGCCGAGGCAAACTGGGACGTCGTACGACGAGTCGTCCGGGACCTGGGGCTACGGGTACCTCGCCGCGTCGCGCGAGGATGGCTCGACCGAGGCCTGGATCGATTTCGGCGAGAGCAACGAGACGTGGATGCTCTGCTCGGACGGCGGCACGCCGGACGACGAGTCGGATGACTTCTACGGCCTCGTCGGCTCGTTCAGCTCCGGGAGCAGCGTCGGAACCCTGACCATCAGCAAGCGATACGGCAGCGCGACCGCGTCCGGGACGTTCGATATCTGGACCGAGACCTACGACGAGTGCACCGGGACGTACGACAGCGAGATCGTGCAAGGCGTCCACGTGTCGCTCGATCTCGATGCCACGGGTGCGCTGGTGAAGGAGACCGGCCGCGACAGCTTCCATGTCCCGAGCGAGTACAACAGCCACAGCTCGTATCGATCCAGCTACCGCGGTGCCGAGGGCGTCGTCACGATCGGTGACCGCACCTTCGACAGCTATGGCCGGATCGGCAAGGTGTCCTGGTCGGACCACACGAACGGCTGACGTTCGCCGGCCCACTCCGAGCCCCGTGGCGCGCGCCGCGGGGCTCGTCGCATGTCCGGCGTCGTGCGACCGATCCGCGGTGTCGCGGTTCAGCGCGCGACGGTGCGGACCACGCCCGACATCAGCTTTGTCGCGCGGCGAGCCGCGGTCGGGGACAGCCGCGACAACGCATCCACGAGCTCGAGCACGTCGCCATCGTCGAGGCCGCCGAGCAGGTCGAACAGGCGCAGGATCGTCGCGTCGGGCACGCGCCCCAGGAGCTGCAGCGACCGCTCGAGCTCGCGTGGCTCGAGCTGCGGCACCAGCCCGACGGCACGATCGAACAGGCGGACGAAGGTCACGAACGACGTGAGCCAGGCGTGCAGCGCTGCGAGCTCGCGGTCCTCGGGGTTCGCCGCCGCGGCGGCCGCCGCTTCGGTCGCCTTCTGCTCGAGGACCGCCACGATGGGGTCGCCCTCGCGGACCTTTCGCTCGGCGATGACCCGGCCGAACCACTGCCAGTGGTCGCCGACCGCGAGGTACGCGACGCCCGCCGGTCCGCGTCGCCCGACCCGACGGGGCTCCGGCACGCGCTCGACGATGCCCCACGACTCGGCCTCGGCCAGGGCGAGGCTCGCCGCGCGGTGGCTCAGGCCAAGCGCTTCGCGGACCTCGCGTTCGGTGAGCGGTTCCTGGCGCGCCATGAGGTAGGCCTGCACGCGTGCGATCGCCGGGGTGACGCCCCATGCGGCGCCCATCTCGCCCCACGCTTCGGCCAGTTCCAGCCGGATCGATTCGGCGGTCGAGGGATCGACGCGCGTGGAATCGCCGTTCGAATCGTGCGTCTTGACAGTAGCGAGTTTCTCGGTCATAACTTGCTATAGGAGAGTAGCACGCTGGGAAAGGGCGGCAGCGAGATGACGATGCGACCAGGCCGTCACACCACGGGGCGCGCCTGGATGATCGGGCTCGTCGTGGTCTGGCGTTCGGTCTCGCGTCACTGATCGGCGGAACGGTGATCTGGCTGCTCGGCGTCGCTGCGGCGGTCCTCCTCGGCTTCCGGCCGCCACGTGCCGCTCGCCTCGGTGGGCTCGCGATCGGCTTTGCCATGTCGTGGCAGGTCCTGCTGGCCACGGCCGATCTGCGCTGCGGCGAGGGATGCGTCGGCCCCGATCTCGGCTCCATGGCTCGCCGTCGGCTGGATCGCGTTGGCTGTCGGACTCGGGCTGACGACACTCGCGATCGTGCATCGCGGACGAGCAGCCTGATGACGGCCGTCCCGTGCGCGCATGTGCGCTCGACGCGGGTCGGTCCTCAGGGCACCGGCAGCGGCACGAACCCGCCGACCGCGGTGACGGCGGCGACCGTGGCGGCGAAGACGGCTGATCCGGGTCGATCTCGGTCTCGCACGAGGCGATGCGTTCGACGCCGCCCGGTGCCCCGAACTCGAAGATGACCTCCTGGCCGTCGAAGTTCACCGGGCACTCCCCGGTGAACGGCCGCGCCCGGATGGCGTCGAAATCGGTCGTCTTGATGGCCGCATCGAGCGCCGCCAGGATCTCCGGCGGCACGGTGCCGAGGTCCGCGCCGGCCGGCTCGGTCTGGTGGACCGGACCCATCGCGTCCGATCGACGATCGTCGCGCCGCACGGGCCGTTCACGCACTCCCCGCCTCGGGTCGTGATGGTCACCAGCGGCCCGGCGGCCGACCGGCACCAGTGAGGCGACGGCGGGACGGACTGACAGGCCGCGAGCAGACCGGCGCAGCAGGAGCAGGACCGCGAGGCCTCGGACGCGGTTCGCCATGGCCGCGGGACGACGCGCGGCCGCGACGGTCGACCGGACGGGCTGGTCGCACCGCGCCCGACGCTCGGCCCGGTTCGCCGCGGGCCGTCCGCCTATCATCGCGCCATGCCCGTCCTGCGCAGCCGGCTCGACCCCGCCGCCGACGAGACGCAGGCCAACCACGAGGCGATGGCCGCGCTGGTCGATGACCTTCGCGCCCGCCAGGAGACCGTCGCGGGACGGGGCGCCGGCGGCGACGACCGCTCGATCGAGCGGCATCGCGAACGCGGCAAGCTGCCGGTCCGCGAGCGGATCGACCGACTGCTGGACCCGGGCTCGGCGTTCCTCGAGCTGAGCCCGCTCGCCGCGACCGGCCTGTACGACGACGACGCGCCGGGCGCCGGGATCGTCACGGGCATCGGCCGGGTCGAGGGCACGACCTGCGTCGATCGTCGCCAACGACGCGACGGTCAAGGGCGGCACGTACTACCCGATGACCGTCAAGAAGCACCTGCGCGCCCAGGAGATCGCGCTCGAGAACCGGCTGCCGTGCATCTACCTCGTCGACAGCGGCGGGGCGTTCCTGCCGCTCCAGGCGGAGGTCTTCCCCGACCGCGACCATTTCGGGCGGATCTTCTACAACCAGGCGCGGATGTCGGCGGCGGCGATCCCGCAGGTCGCGCTCGTGATGGGCAGCTGCACGGCCGGCGGCGCCTACGTGCCGGCGATGAGCGACGAGACGGTCATCGTCAAGGGCACGGGCACCATCTTCCTGGGCGGCCCGCCGCTCGTGAAGGCCGCGACCGGCGAGGACGTCACGGCCGAGGAGCTGGGCGGCGCCGAGGTCCACACGCGACGCTCGGGGGTCGCCGATCACGAGGCGCTCGACGACGAGCATGCCCTCGCGCTCGGCCGGTCCATCGTCGCCAACCTGAACCGCCGACCGCCGAGCGCGCCATGGGATCGCCGGGCGCCCGAACCGCCGGCGGCGGATCCGGCGGGGCTGTACGGCGCGGTCTCGGCCGATCCGCGTCGACCCATCCCGGTCCGCGAGATCATCGCCCGCCTGGTCGACGGCTCCCGCTTCCACGAGTTCAAGCCGCTCTACGGCGAGACGCTGGTCACCGGGTTCGCCCATCTCGAGGGCTACCCGATCGGGATCATCGCCAACGACGGCATCCTGTTCAGCCAATCGGCGCTGAAGGGCGCGCACTTCATCGAGCTCGCCTGCCAGCGCCGGATCCCGCTCGTGTTCCTCCAGAACATCACCGGGTTCATGGTCGGGCGCGAGTACGAGGAGGCGGGCATCGCCAAGGACGGCGCGAAGCTCGTCACGGCGGTCGCCTCGGCCGAGGTGCCCAAGTTCACGGTCCTCATCGGCGGCAGCTTCGGGGCCGGGAACTACGCGATGGCGGGGCGCGCGTACCAGCCGCGGTTCCTGTGGACGTGGCCGAATGCCCGGATCTCGGTGATGGGTGGCCAGCAGGCCGCGCGCGTCCTCTCGACCGTCCGCGGCGGCTTCGCCGACGATGACGAGCGGGATGCCTTCGAGGCGCCGATCCTCGAGACGTACGAGCGCGAGGGCTCGCCGTACTTCGCCACGGCCCGGCTGTGGGACGACGGCGTCATCGACCCGCTCGACACCCGGCGGGTCCTGGCGCTGGGCCTGGAGGCCGCGCTGCATGCGCCGATCCCGGAGACCCGCTTCGGCGTCTTCCGGATGTAAGCCACGCCAGGAGGCCACGATGCTGAAGTTCTGGAGCGAGACCCCGGTGGCGCGCACCCGTGAGGTCGGTCGCCGACCTCGCGACCTGGATCTGGGTGTCGCTGTGGGTCATCGTCGGCGTCCGGATCCACGACGTGATCTCATCGTTCGCCGAGGCCGGTCGCGTGCTGCAGGCGGGCGGCACCAACCTCCAGGGGGCGGGCGTGACGCTGGGCAACGCGATGGCCGATGTCCCGCTGGTCGGCGCGGGCATCGACGACCTCGCGACGGGCGCGTTCGACACGGCCGGCGACCCGTTCATCTACGTCGGCCGGGAGCTCGAGTCGATGCTCATCCTGATCGCCCGCCTCCTGGCCCTGCTCGTGGTCGGCGTGATGGTGGTCCCGTGGTTGAGCCGGTACCTGCCGTGGCGCGCGGCACGGTTGGCCAACGTCCGCGCGGCCCATCGGGCGATCCGGCGAGCGCCGGTCGACATGACGACGGGTGCGATGCAGCGGGCGCTCGCGACGCGCGCCCTCGGCCGTCTGAGCTACCCGGAGCTCCTCGAGCACACGTCCGACCCATTTGGTGACTTCGCGACCGGCCGATTCGACCGACTGGCGCGAGCAGAGCTCGCCAGCGTCGGCCTGCGCTGATGCGACGGGGCCGCTAGCATCGCGGGCATGCCGACCGTCACCCGCTTCTCGATCGCGCCCGTCCGCAGCCTCGGCCTCGAGCATCCCTCGGAGATCGATGTCACCGAGGTCGGGGTGGTCGAGGACCGGCGCTTCTACCTCATCGACGACGACGGCCGGCTCGTGGACCGGATCATCGCCGGGACCGCTCGTGCAGGTCACCGGCCACACCGATCCGGGGGCGACGCGGCTGCGGCTGACCTTCCCGGACGGCGCGGTCATCGAGGACGACGTCGAGCTCGCCGAGGCGGTCGAGACGCCGATCCACGGCCGTACCGGGATCGGGCACGTCGTGGTCGGGCCGTGGGCGGAGGCGCTGACCCCGTTCGCCGGCCGACGGGTCCGCATCGTCCGCTGTGACCGGCCCGGCGGCACGCGCAGCGGCAACCCGACCAGCCTGGTCTCCGACGGGTCCATCGCCGCGCTGTCGCGCCAGGCCGGCGTCGATGGCGTGGATGCCCGGCGGTTCCGGATGCTCATCGAGCTCGGCGGGGCCGACGCCCATGTCGAGGACACGTGGATCGGCCGGCGCGTCGCGATCGGCGACGCCGTCCTGGCGATCACGAAGCCCGACGCCCGCTGCGCCATCACGACCCAGGACCCCGATACCGGGCACCGCGACCTCGACACCCTGCGGACGATCATCGCGTACCGCGGCCTGCGCGAGGGCAAGCACGCCGACTTCGGGGTGCTCGGCGACGTCGTCCAGCCGGGACGGATCCGCCTCGGCGATCGACTCGAGGTGCTCGACCCGGTCTAGGCCGGCGGGGCCGATCGACCCATGCGGCGGATCGGCGATGACCCACGCTGCCGCCGCGAGCGCGACGATCGGTGCGGCACCCAGCGCCATCGTCACGCCGGCTCGCAGGATCGGGCCCGTGAGGTCGTTGCCGATGGCCGCGCCAAGGATGAAGCCGCCGATCAGCAGCGACGTCACGGCCGCCACCGGGGCACCGATCGCGAGCGCGAGTCCGACCGCGATGCCATCGACGGCGGAGCCGATGGCCGCCGGCGCCAGGCCGGCGCCCAGCAGGGCCACGCCCGGCAGGCCCATCGCGAGTGCGATGGCCACGGCGTTCCGCGGGACATCGTCATCGAGCAGGACGATCGCGCCGACCACGATGTAGAGCGCGCCCGCGAGCAGCGCGCCTCGCTTCGGCCACACGGATCGAGGCCAGCCGACCCCCCGTCGGGTCCGGACGCCAGTTGGGCGACCATGGATTGTTCGGGCCCATGCCGGTCAGCCTAGCCCACCGCTACGATGGCGCGATGAGCCCCAGCCTCCGCGTCGAGCGATCCGGACCGGGCGATGTCGTCGCCCGGGTCACGCTCAGCCGGCCCGACGTGCACAACGCATTCGACGCGTCGATGATCGCCGAGCTGCGGTCGGCGTTCGCCGCATTCGGGCGGGAACCCGCGACGAGCCTTCGCGTGGTCGTGCTCGCCGGCGACGGCCCGTCGTTCTGTGCCGGCGCCGACATCGGCTGGATGCGCGCGGCGATGGCCCTCGACGTCGAGGGCAACGAGCAGGACGCGATGGCCATGGCCGACATGTTCGAGACGCTCGACACGTGCCCGGTCCCGGTCATCGCGCGCGTCCAGGGCGCGGCACTGGGTGGCGGCATGGGACTGTGCGCCATCGCGGATCTCGTGATCGCCGAGAGCGGCGCCAGGTTCGGGTTCACCGAAACGCGTCTGGGGATCCTGCCTGCGGTCATCTCCCCGTTCGTCGTCGCGAAGATCGGTGAGAGCCACGCCCGCGCCCTGTTCCCCGGTGGCCGTCGCTTCGACGCCGTCCGGGCGCAGCGCATCGGCCTCGTCCACGAGGTCGTCGAGGGTGATGGGGCACTCGACGTCGCGGTCGACAGCGCCGTCGCGGACGTCCTCGCCGCAGGCCCGACGGCGACGCGCGCCGCGAAGGCCGTGGTCCGCGAGATCCGGGGCCTCGGCCACGGCTCGGCGAAGTGGCACACCGCTCGGGTGATCGCCCGCCAGCGCGTGAGCGCGGAGGCGCGCGAGGGATTCGCGGCCTTCGACGAGAAGCGTCGTCCGGCGTGGGCGCCGGACGACCCCGGGTGACCAGGGACCGGTCGCACCTCACCGTCCTCGGCGGTCTGTTGGAGCGTGTTGCGCCGCGGGCACTGGGGCTCGACTTCCGGTGGCTGTGGAGCTCCGCGGCGCTGACGAACCTCGGGGACGGCGTCCTGCTCGCGGCCGGTCCAGCGCTGATCTGGCGCTCGCTCGTCGAGATCGCGCACACGCCGCTTGCGAATGACGCGATGGATGCGACAATCGCGTCACCATGACCGAGGAACTGCGTCCGAGCGAGGTCGCTCGGCGGCTTGGGACATCGACTCGAACGGTCCAACGCTGGATCGAGAGCGGACGACTGCCCGCTCGGCGTGTTGGTGGTCGATGGCGTGTCGCGATTGACGCGTTTGACGCGATACATGCGACGGAGGCCGGCGGCGAGCCGCAGTCGCCCATCCCGCCCGTGGGAGCCCCGCTGCGCGCCGTGTTCATCGCCAACCGCGGGGAGATCGCGGAGCGGATCCGGCGAACGTGCGAGCGACTCGGCCTGCGCGTCACGATCCCGGCGACCGAAGGGCCGCACGCGCTCGACCTCCTTGACCTGCGTGCGGTCGTCGCTGCCGCGGTCGCCGCGGAGGCCGACGCCGTCCATCCCGGGCTTCGGGTTCCTTGCCGAGAACGCTGATTTCGCCGAAGCCGTCGGCGCGGCTGGGATCCGCTGGGTCGGCCCGCCGCCGTCCGCCATCCGGGCGATGGGCGACAAGGCCGCCTCTCGCCGGCTCGCGGCATCGCTCGGCATCCCGATCCCGGCCGGCTACGACGACGCCGACCAATCGGACGAGGCCTTCGCCGGCGCTGCCGAACGGATCGGCTACCCGTTGCTCGTCAAGCCCGCCGCCGGTGGTGGGGGCAAGGGCATGCGCACCGTGCGCGAGCCGGGCCGGCTCGGTACGGACCTCGCGGCGGCGAGACGCGAGGCGCGGGCCGCGTTCGGCGACGATCGACTCATCCTCGAGCGGCTGGTGGAGGGAGCGCGCCACGTCGAGATCCAGGTGCTGTTCGACGGGCATGGCGCGGGCGTGCACCTGGGCGAACGGGACTGCTCGCTCCAGCGCCGTCACCAGAAGGTGCTCGAGGAGGCGGGCTCACCGGCCGTCGATGCCCGCCGTCGCAGCGCGATGGGCGATGCCGCGCTGACCCTCGCGCGGGCCGTCGGGTACGTGAATGCCGGCACCTGCGAGTTCCTGCTCGACGATCGCGGCGGCTTCACCTTCCTCGAGATGAACACGCGTCTGCAGGTCGAGCATCCCGTCACCGAGCTCGTCACCGGACGCGACCTCGTCGCCGACCAGCTGCGGATCGCGGCCGGCGAACCGCTCGGGATCGGCCAGGACGACGTCGAGCTCGAGGGACATGCGATCGAGGTGCGGCTCTATGCGGAGGACGCGGAGGCAGGCTTCCTGCCGGCGACCGGGACGATCGAGCGCCTTCGCTGGCCCGTGGGCGACGGCGTACGTGTCGACGCCGGCGTTCGCGAAGGCGATGTCGTCGGGAGCCGGTTCGATCCGATGCTCGCCAAGATCATCGCGCGCGGCGCGGACCGGACGGAGGCGCTGGATCGGCTGACGCGCGCGCTGGACGCCACGGTGGTGCTCGGGCTGACGACGAACCTGCGGTTCCTGCGCTGGCTGGTGCGCCAGCCGGTCGTGCGCGACGGCGACGCGAGGACCGACACGCTCGATCGGATCTGGCCGCCGAGCGACTGGTCCGACCGGATCCGGATCCCGGACGCGGCGTGGTCCACGGCGGCGACGGCACTGGCCGCCAACGTCCGCGATGCGGCCGAGCCTTGGACCGGAGGCTGGCGGCTGAACGCGGCCCCCACGCTGCGATTGGAGGCCGACGACGTGGTCCGCACGGTCGCCGTCGGAGCCGAGCGCGGGGCGCCGATCGTGCGTCACGTCGTGGCGGGCGATGCGGTCCACCTCGACCTCGCCGGGCGGAGCACCGAGTTCCGGGTCGCCCCACCTCCGGACGTGGATCGCGCGGCCCAGGCGGCCGCCTCAGGTCACGGGAGCGGACCGGTCCAGCTCGTCGCCCCGATGCCCGGCCAGGTCCTGCGGGTGCACGTCGCTGTCGGCGCGGACGTGCACCCCGGGGATCCGATCGTGACCCTCGAGGCCATGAAGATGGAGCACGTCGTGGACGCGCCACGACGCGGCCGCGTGGTCGCGATCACCGTGGCCGAAGGCGATCAGGTGACCCGCGGCGAGGCGCTCGGCGTCATCGACGACGCCGACTGACGCCCCTGGCAGGCGTCGTACCCGGTTGGGCGGTACGCTGCGCGCATGGCGACGAAGACGACCACCAAGCGCAAGCCGAGCCCGCAGCCCGTGCTGCCGACGACCCGCGACGGCCCTGCTCGAGCTCCATCGCGAGACGCGCAAGCGCCGGAACCAGGCCGCCCACGGCAGCCAGGAGCATGTCGACGCGATCGATCTGCTCGGCAAGATCGAGATCGAGATCGCCCGCATCGAGCGGGCGATGGACCCGCCCCTCGGCTGACCTCCGGGCCGATGCAATCCGCGGCCGACGATCGGCGGGTCCGGATCTACGAGGTCGGACCGCGCGACGGTCTGCAGAACGAGTCGGCGACCATCCCGACCGCGACGAAGGCCCGGTTCATCGACCTGCTCGCCGACGCCGGCCTGCGCGAGATCGAGGCGACATCCCTCGTGTCGCCGCGGGCGATCCCGCAGCTCGCCGATGCGGATGCGCTGCTCGCCGACCTGCGGCGTCGGCCCGGCGTCCGCTATCCGGTCCTCGTGCCGAACGAACGCGGGATGGCGCGCGCCGAGGCGGCCGGCGTGGACGCGATCGCGGTGTTCACCGCGGCGACCGATGCCTTCACCGAGCGGAACATCGGGATGTCGGTCGATGCGTCGCTGACGGCTTTCGCGCCGGTCCTTTCCCGGGCCGCGCGAGCTCGGGTGGTGGCGACGCGCCTACGTCTCGACCGCGTTCGGCTGTCCGTACACGGGGCGCGTGGCACCCGAGACCGCCGTCGACGTCGCGCGCCGGCTGGTCGAGCTCGGCGTCGACGAGATCTGCTTCGGTGACACGATCGGCGTCGGCGTCCCGGACCAGGTCGCCGAGCTCGTCGCGCTGGCGGAAGCCGCCGGGATCGCCGTCGAGCGGCAGGCGTACCACTTCCACGACACGCGCGGCACCGCCCTGGCCAACGTCGCGATGGGGCTTGCCGCGGGTATCCGCTGCTTCGAATTCGGCGACCGGGGGCACGGGTGGCTGTCCGTACGCCCCGGGTGCCGCCGGCAACCTCGCGACCGAGGACCTCGTGTACCTGCTGGACACGTGCGGGCTGGGAGCACGGCGTCCGGCTCGACGGGGTCCTCGCCGCGGCCCGGTTCATCGCGGACGCGCTGGGCCACCCGCTCTCGACCAAGGTCGGCCAGGCCGGGGGCTGGGACCCGGAGACCGGCGGCGCCACGGGACGCGCGCCGACGGGCTGACGTCACGCGCGCGCGAGCGATCGCGCCGATGCGTGCGTCCGCGCCCGAGAGCGATCGTCGGCGTTCTTGCTATCCTCCGCCCACCATGGACGGCGTCGTTCTCGTTCTGAACCAGAACTACGAGCCGCTCAACGTCTGCAATCTGCCGAGGGCCTTCCGACTCCTGTTCGGGGAGAAGGCCGAGGTGATCGAGTACGACCACCAGATGATTCGGACGCCGCGGACCGAGTTCCGCGCGCCCTCGGTGATCCGCCTCCAGTACCTCATCCGACGCCCGCGGCCGCGCGTGAAGCTCAGTCGTCGCGAGGTCTTCGCGCGCGATCGCCACACCTGCCAGTACTGCGGTCGGCAGTCGCATGACCTGACCCTCGACCACGTGGTGCCGCGCCACCGCGGCGGCGGCCACTCATGGGAGAACCTCGTGACCGCATGCAAGGCATGCAACCACCGCAAGGGCGGCAAGACGCTCGACGAAGCCCGGCTGCGCCTGCACCGCGAGCCGCACGAGCCGCGCAGCGACATCTATTCGCTGTTCACGCCGTACCTCGCCGACGATCGCAACGACGCATGGCGGACGTACCTGTTCCTGGGCAGGAACTGACGCCCGCGCGCGAGCCCGACCCACCACCCGCCATCGACCCGGGTGCGGCCGTCCCGCCGTACGTTCACGAGGCATTGCGGACCCTGTGGTCGGGCGGCCACGCGGCGTACGTCGTCGGCGGATCGCTGCGCGACACGCTCCTCGGCCGTCCGCCGGTCGACTGGGACCTCGCGACCTCGGCGCGCCCGGACCAGACGCTCGCGCTCTTCGAGGGAACCGCGGTCTACGAGAACGAGTTCGGGACCGTCGCGGTCCGGCCGGCGGCGGGCGATGACGTGGCCCATGTCCTCGAGATCACGACGTTCCGGTCCGACCACGACTACGCGGACTTCCGCCGGCCGCACCACGTCGAGTTCACCGATTCGATCGAGCTGGACCTGGCCCGTCGGGATTTCACGATCAACGCCATGGCCTGGGGCGCCGACGCCGGGGACGAGCCCGCCGCACCGCGGTTCGTGGATCCGCACGGCGGCCGCGCGGACCTCGCGGCGCGCACCCTCCGGGCGGTCGGCGACCCGCGAACGCGGTTCGAGGAGGATGCCCTGCGGATGGTCCGGGCCGTCCGCTTCGCCGCGACGCTCGACCTCGCGATCGAGCCGGCGACCGACGCCGCGATCGAGGCATGCGCCCCGCTCGTCGCGCATCTCTCCGGCGAGCGGATCGCGGCCGAGCTCGAGCGGCTCCTCGGCGCCGACCGGCCGTCGGTGGGTCTGCGACTGATGGGCTCGAGCGGCGTCCTTGCCTCGATCTCGAGCGAGCTGGCGGCCCAGCGGGGCGTGCCCCAGAACAAGATCGAGGGCGAGGACCTGTGGGACCACACGCTGCGCACCGTCGACGCTGCGCCCGCATCGTCGGTCCGCGTCCGACTGACCGCGTTGCTCCACGACATCGGCAAGCCGTCGACGTTCTCCGAGGGCCGGTTCCTGCGTCACGAAACGGTCGGCGCGGCGCTCGCCGGGGAGTTCCTGGACGGACCTTCGCTGGCCACGCGCCGAGCGCGAGCGGATCGTGCACCTCGTGCGCCACCACATGTTCGGCTACGAGCCGATCATGGTCGGACGCCGCCGTCCGCCGGTTCATCGCCAAGGTGGGACCCGATGCGGTCGACGACCTGTTCGCGCTGCGGGCCGCCGACAACGAGGGGTCCGGACGACCGCCGTCGGCGGGGTCGCTCGACGAGCTCCGCGCCCGCGTGGAGGCCGAGCTGGCAGCCGGGGTCGTGCTGGACCTGCACGGCCTGGCGGTGGACGGGGACGACCTGATGGCCGAGCTCGGACTGCCACCCGGGCCGCGCCTGGGACGGTTGCTGCGCTTCCTGCTGGACCGGGTCATCGCCGATCCCACGGTCAACCAACGGGCCACCTTGCTCAAGCTCGCCCGCTCCCTGCCGCGCGACGAGGGTCCACCGACCGAGGCCGAGGCCGAGGTCGGCGATGCCGTGTCGCTGCGCCCTCGCCACCGGCGACCACGGCCGGCGATCCGTCGTGATCGAACTGCTGCTCGAGGCGGAGCGGTCGCTCTCGTACGGCCGGATCGATCACGCCGAGCGCCTGTACGAGCAGGTCGCGGCGGCGGATCCGCGCAACTCCATCGCGGTCGTCGGGCTCGCCCGGGTCGCCCTCGAGCGCGCCGACGATGCGGGCGCGTTGACGCTCGCCCGGCGGGCGCTCGCGATCGATCCCGAGAACGTCGCGGCCCAGCGGCTGGTCGAGCGCATGGAGGAGGTGCTGACGACGCGCGGCGAGCCGCTGCCCGACTCGCCGGAGCCGCCGGTACCGCCGGCCGCAGCCGCCGCGCGACCGACCGCGCCCGACCCCGCCGAGATCGCGCCGGCCGAACCGGCGCCGGGCGCGACCTCGCCCGCGGACGTCGTCGCTCTCGGTCGTTGCTCGACCGCATCCGGCGCCGCTGAGCCCGGCGCGGGAGCCGCGCCCGCTATCGTTGGCGGCATGACGAGGATCCTGGTGACCGGCGGGGCCGGGTATGTCGGGGCGGCATCGGTCGAGGCGTTCCTCGCCGCGGGCCACGATGTCGTCGTCCTCGACGACCTCACGACCGGACATCGAGCCGCGGTGCCGGATGGCGCGACGCTCCACGTCGGCAGCTACGGCGATGGCGGCGCCGTCGCGCGGCTGCTGGCCGACGAGCGGATCGAGGCCATCCTCCACTGCGCCGCGCGATCGCTCGTCGGCGAATCGATCGCCGATCCGGCGCCGTACTTCCGCGACAACGTGGGGGGCGGGGTCGCCATGCTGGAGGCGGCACGGGCGGCCGGCGTGGATCGTGTCGTCTTCTCGTCGTCGGCGGCGGTGTACGGCGTGCCCGACGCGACGCCGATCCCGGAGGATGCTCCGCTCCGACCGATCAACCCGTACGGCGAGACGAAGCGCACGTTCGAGGCCGCGCTGGCCTGGTTCGGGCGCGCGTACGGGCTGCGGAGCGTGTCACTGCGGTACTTCAACGTCGCGGGGGCCACCGACGCGATCGGTGAGGACCACACGCCGGAGACCCACCTGATCCCGGTCATCCTGGGCGCCGTGGAAGCCGGTACACCCGTGACGCTGTTCGGCGACGACTACGCGACACCCGACGGCACGTGCATCCGCGACTACCTGCACGTCGCCGACCTTGCCGATGCCCACCTGCGGGCGCTCGAAGCGACCCTGCCCGGTGACCCGCGCACGGCCGACGGTGCGCTCGTGTGCAATCTCGGCAATGGCGATGGTTTCAGCAATCGCGAGGTGTTGCGTGCGGCATCCGCTGTCGTCGGTCGGGACATCCCCGTCGTGATCGGACCACGACGCGCGGGTGACCCGCCGGTCCTCGTCGCATCCGCCGAACGGGCCGGCCAGGTCCTCGATTGGCGGCCCACGCATGCGTCACTCGAGGACATCGTGGCGTCGGCCTGGGCGTGGCGGCGATCGCATCCCGGCGGCTACGGCGAGTAGACCGGCTCCGGGGCTCGGAGCCGCCCTGTCGAGCCGGTGTCCCACGGGCAGGAGTCGCGATACCATGGCGCGGCCATGAGTGACCTGCCCGATCCGACCGGCAACGCATCACCCACCACGACCGTCGCGTCGCCGATCGCCCTCGCTCGTGACGTGCGGCCGCAGACGATCGGCTCCATCTCGACCGATCGCGTCTTCGACCCCATCGTCGAGCCGCTGTGGACCGGGGTGCGCGTCATCGCCGCGACGGAGGGCTACACGGGCGTCCTGTACGAGGACGGGGTCGTGCTCGAGGGTCACGACCTGCTCGTGCACGCGCTCGGGCGGCTGGCGGGCGACGCGAGCGATGGGGCGATCTTCGACGGCTTCCTGACAAAGCAGATCGCACGCGAGGTGAGCGGTGACTGGACGGGCATCGCCTCCCTGCCCACCACGAGCGAGCTCATGAGCCAGCAGCTCATCGGTCGGCGGCGGAACAAGGCCGAGGAGCTCGCCGAGCAGCGCGCGAAGGAGCGCGAGGCGCGGATCTTCGCGGAGAACGAGCCGGTCAACCTCATCGTCGTCGATCTCCTCTGGCTCGACGGGGAGTGGCTCCTCGACATCCCGCTGCTGGAACGCAAGCGCCTGCTGGACGCGATCCTGCCCGGGGTCGAGCTGGTCCGCGCCGGCGTGTTCGTCCGGCCGCCGATCGACACCTGGGTCGGATCGTGGCGGAGCCAGGGGTTCGAGGGCGTGACGTTCAAGGCCGCGAACTCGCGCTACCACCCGGGAACGGTCGCCACCGACTGGGCAACGATGTCGATGCCGCGACGCTGACCGCAAGGCAGCCGCCGGGACAGGGTGGTACGGTGACTTCGTGCCCGAGACTGCCCTGACCCCGGCCATCCGAGACCAGATCGCGCGGCTCGGAAAGGCCGACATCATGGTCGGCATCCCGAGCTTCAAGAACGCCGCGACCATCGGCTACGTCGTGCGTGCCGCACAGGCCGGGCTCGTCCAGTACTTCCCCGATCTGCATCCGGTCGTGGTCAACTCTGACGCCGGCTCGCCCGACGGCACGGGCCGCGTCGTCATCGAGACCGAACCGCCCGACTACATCGAGCAGATCCTGCTCGTCCGACCCAACCAGAAGCTCGAGCGGGTCAGCCTGACCTACCCCGAGATCGCCGGTGTCGGCGGCAAGGGCGCGGCCCTGCGCACGATCTTCGAGATGGCGGCCGCCCTCGAGGTCCAGGCGCTCGTCGTCGTCGATTCCGACCTGCGCTCCATCGTCCCCGAGTGGATCGAGCTGCTGGCCGGACCGATCCTCAAGGGCGGCTACGACTACGTGGCGCCGCTCTACGCGCGGTACAAGTACGACGGCACGATCACGAACACGGTCACCTACCCGCTGACCCGGGCCCTGTACGGGCACCGCATCCGGCAGCCCATCGGCGGCGACTTCGGCGTGAGCGGCGACCTCGTGCGCCACTACCTCACGCTCGATGACTGGACCGACGACGTGAGCAAGTTCGGGATCGACATCTGGATGACGACGTCGGCGCTGACCGGCGGCTTCGCCGTCTGCCAGACGCGGCTGGGCGCGAAGATCCACGACCCGAAGGACCCCGGCTCCGACCTCGGGCCGATGTTCCGCCAGGTCGTCGGGACGATCCTGCGCCTGGCGGACCGCTATTCGGACCACTGGCTCCCGATCCGCGGCTCGCACGACGTGCCGGCCTACGGCTTCGAGCGGATCATCGATCCCCCGCCACTGGAGGTGAACACGCTCCGGCTGCTGTCCGAGTTCCACGCGGGGTCGTTGGCCCTCGCCGACACGTGGCGCTCGATGCTCGCGCCGGCGACGGCGGACACGGTCCTGGAGCTCGCGGTCGAGGCGGGGCGGCTCGGGGATGCCGCGCGTGCCCGGCTGGGGATCGGCGGGGACGTGGCGTCGACCACGGCGAGCACGCTCGAGATGGCCGAGGCGGTCAGCGCGTTCCACTTCCCGGACGACCTCTGGGCGCGCGTCATCTACGACCTCGTCGTCACCGCGCGCGATCCCAAGCCCTCGCTCGAGTCGCTCGTCGCGTCGCTCGTGCCGATCTACTTCGGGCGGGTCGGCTCGTTCGTCATCGAGAACCGCAACGTCACCACCGAGCAGGCCGAGGAGCGGGTGGAGCGCCAGGCCCGGGAGTTCGAGCTGCTCAAGCCCTATCTCATCGAACGATGGCGCGCGGCGGGGCCGGGCCACGGGTCGGACGCCGCCGCGGCCGAGGCGGTCACGTGAGCCCGCGAACGCCGCTCCCGGTCCGCATCCTCATCCCGGTCGCCAATCCCGGCACGGCCGAGGAGCTCATCCGGCTCGGGGCGGCGATGCTGGATCCGCGGGCCGGCGAGCTGAGCGCACTCGGCATCGTGGAGGTGCCCGAGGGGATGCCGCTGAGCGAGGGCGCCACGCGCGCGCGGCACGCCCGGCGGCTGCTCCAGAAGGTGCTCGACTACGCCCCCGAGGGCACGACCATCCATCCGATCGTGCGCATCGGGCGGCACGCGGCGGAGGGCATCATCGAGGCCTCGGCCGAGCAGGAATCCGACCTCATCATCTTCGGCTGGGGCGGTCGCGTGCCGACCGGCCGCGACGCACCCGGTCCGACCGTCTTCTCGCCGACGATCGACGAGGTGGTGCGCGAATCGCCCTGCGACATCGCGGTCGTCAAGCAGCGCGGCTCCAAGGAGATCCGCCGCGTGCTCGTCCCGGTCCGTGGCGGCCCGCATGCCGAGCTCGCGATCCGGTTCGCCGACGCGATCGCACGACATCACGGCGCGACCGTCGTGGTCCTCCATCTCGTGCCGGCCGGCATCACGATGGCCGTGCGTGCCCAGGCCGAACGGGCGCTGGCCGCCTTCATCAAGCAGCACCTGCGTGGTCGCGGCGAGGCGGTCCTGCGCGAGGCGCCGAACGTCCGGAACGCGATCCTGCGCGAGGCGGAGAAGGCCGATCTCGTCGTGATGGGCGCGTCGGCCGTGCCCGGCGGCGACGGCGCCGACTCGTACCTGTTCGGCTCGCTCCCCGAGGCGATCGCGGCGCGCGCCAAGCCCACCGTCGTCGTGGTCAAGACCCGCGAGACGATCGGCGGCTCGACCTTCGACCAGCTCGCGTCCAAGGCCGAATCGCTGGCCGCCGCCGACCGGGCGGCCGAGGAGGCCAGGGCCGTGCCGGCGCGGGTCGAGCGCTGGTTCGGCGAATCCAACTTCCATCACGCCGAGTTCGCCGATCTCCGCCGTCTCGTCCAGCTCAAGGAGAAGCAGGGCGTCACCGTCTCGCTCGTCCTCCCGACGCTCGACGAGGAGGAGACGATCGGGCCGATCGTGCGGCGGGCGATGCGCGAGATGGTGGGGCGGGTCCCGCTGCTCGACGAGATCCTCGTCATCGATTTCGGCGTCCACCGACCGGACCCGCGAGATCGCCGAGTCCGAGGGCGCCCGCGTCGTCCAGCACCCCGACATCCTCAGCCGCTACGGCTCGTTCCGCGGCAAGGGCGAGGCGCTCTGGAAGTCGGTGTACGAGACGTCCGGCGACATCATCGTGTGGGCCGACACGGACGTGAAGCATTGGCACCAGCGGATGGTCTACGGCACGCTCGGTCCGCTGCTCCACGAGCCGCGGCTGCAGTACGTGAAGGGCTACTACCAGCGCCCGATCGTGTCCGACGGCGTGCTCAAGGAGGGCGGCGGCGGCCGCGTCACCGAGCTCGTCGCCCGGCCGCTCATCAACCTGTTCTACCCGGAGCTGTCGGGCCTCATCCAGCCGCTCGCCGGGGAGTACGCCGGACGCCGTGCACTGCTCGAGGCGATCCCCTTCTTCACGGGCTATGCGGTCGAGATCGGGCACCTCATCGACGCCGCGGAACGGGTCGGTATCGAGGGGCTTGGCCAGGTGGACCTGGAACGACGCGTCCACCGCAACCAGGAGCTCGAGGGGCTGTCGCGGATGTCGTTCGTCATCCTGCATGCGGTGATGAAGCGGCTCGAGGAGCGACGCAAGGCGCGGCTGTTCGCCGAGCTCGGCTCGACCATGAAGCTGCCGCGCTCGGGCAAGGGCCGCCTCTCGCTCGAGGTGATCGAGCTCGCCGACCAGGAGCGGCCGCCGATGATCCGCATCCCCGAATACCTCGAACGACGACGGATCACGAGCGAGTCGGGGACGCCCGTCGCGGTCCGGTGACCCTCGGATGACCGTCCGGTGACCGGGGCGCGGCCAGCCGCGGCCGGTGGCGATGCGCGGCGCACGATCCTCGTCGCGCCGGACTCGTTCAAGGGGTCACTGACCTCGCTCCAGGTCGCACGCGCGCTGGCGGACGGATGGCGGCAGGCGCGTCCGGCGGACACGGTCCTGCTCTGCCCCCTGGCGGATGGCGGCGAGGGCACGCTCGAGGCGATCGCCGCGGCCGGCGGCTGGACCTGGCAGACCGCCCGCGCGACCGATCCGCTCGGCCGGCAGGTCGACGCGCGCTGGCTCCGGTCCGACGACGGCAGCCACGCGGTCGTCGAGATGGCCGAGCCCTCGGGGCTGTCACGGCTGGCGGTCGACGAGCGAGACGCGGTGCGGGCCACGCTCGGTCGGGACCGGGGAGCTGGTCCGGGCGGCGCTGGACGACGGGGCCGAGCACATCGTGCTCGGGATCGGCGGGAGCGCGACCACCGACGGCGGTGCCGGCCTGCTGGCGGGGCTCGGTGCGACGACGGATCGGGACGGACCGGTCGCCGAGCTCGACGGACTCGACCCGCGGCTGGCCGGGGTGACGATGGCGGTGGCCTGCGACGTCGCCAACCCGCTGCTCGGCCCGACCGGCGCCGCCGCGGTCTACGGGCCGCAGAAGGGCGCCACGCCCGAGCTCGTGCGCGACCTCGACGGCCGGCTGGGCCGCTGGGCCGATGTCCTCGATCGCGCGAGCGGCCGTCAGGAGCGGGACACGCCGGGGGCGGGCGCGGCCGGCGGTGTCGGCTACGCCCTGCTGTCGATCCAGGACCGGTTCGCCGCATTCGGGCTGCGGCCAGGCGTCGAGCTCCTGATGGAGGCGACCGATTTCGGAGGCAAGCTCGCCCAGGCCGATCTCGTCATCACCGGCGAGGGCAGGATCGACGCGTCGACCGCGTTCGGCAAGACCGCCCTCGGGGTCGCGCGGCGAGCCCAGGCGGCCGGCGTGCCGTGCATCGCGGTCGGCGGGGGCGTGGAGCCCGCGGGCATCGAGGCCCTCGGTGCCGTCGGCGCCGATCGCGATGCCGGTCGTCGAGGCGCCGCAGACCGTCGAGGCGGCGATGGCCGCCGGCATCGACCCGCTGGTCCGGTGCGGCGAGCGGCTGGCACGCCTCGTCGGTGTGTTTGACTACGTCCCATGAGCCGACGGGAACGGCGAAGGCCAGGACCAGGTCGCGACCGAAGAAGCGACACTTCACGAACCCCGGCGCGAGCTACGCCAAGCGCCTCGAGCGCTACCGGCCGGGCCTGGTCGGGTACGTGCTCGACGGGCTGGCCACGCTGTATGGGCGTCCGGTCTGGGAGCGCCGCCTCGACCCGACGAGCGAGCTGATCCTCACGATCCTCACCCAGAACAGCGCCGACATCAATGCCGAGGTCGCGTTCGAAGCGCTGCGCCACGCGTACCCGAGCGGGCTTCCGAGCGAGGCCCACAAGCCCGGCGCGGGTTGGGGCGGCGTCGGGTTGCCCGATGGCTCGCCGCCGGACTGGTCGCGGGTCGAATTCGCGCCACTCCCCGAGCTGACCGACGTCATCCGGCCGGGCGGGCTGGCCAACCAGAAGGCGCCGCGGCTCCAGGCGACTCTGCGCCGCATCCGCGAAGAGCGCGGCGACTACTCCCTCGAGTTCCTCGGCGACATGACCGCGCTCGAGGCGCGGGCCTGGCTCACGACGATCGACGGGATCGGCAAGAAGACGGCGTCCGTGTTGCTGCTCTTCTGCTTCGGGCTGCCGCTCATGCCGATCGATCGGCACGTGGACCGGGTGTCGCGGCGCGTGGGTCTGCTGCCGCCGAAGGCGACCATGGACGAGGCCCATGACCTCTTCCTCGGCGTCTTCGAGCCGGACCAGATGTACGAGGCGCACGTCAACCTCATCCAGCACGGCCGCAAGGTGTGCCATGCGCAGCGCCCCGCCCACGATGCGTGCCCGCTGCGCGACCGCTGTCGATTCGTGAACCCGAAGGCGCCCTGACCGACGACGCGGGGTCCACCGCCCGCCGCGCGCGTCGTGGCCGCCGCGGCCCGTCCGAGGCTTTCGCGGTGCTCCGCCGCACCCCGTCCGGTGGGCCGACCGTTCCGCACCACCGGTACCAACGGGAGCGTGTCCGCGGCCCCGATCCCGTGTGAGGATGCGTGCAGGGTCGGTCTCCCGGCCTCGGGGCGCGACGTCCGCAGGACGATCGCGCATCGCGACGTGTCGAGGGATTGCATCGGACGATGCCCAGGATCACGCCGGTCGCCGGCCATCCGAATCAGGAGCGATCTCGCCCGCGTGATCGCACGCGCGGGCAGGCCGTCACCGAACTCGCGCTCCTGCTTCCCCTCATCTTCCTGCTCCTCATCGCCGCGATCGATCTGGGTCGCCTGTTCCAGTCCCAGGTCGCCCTCAGCAGCATGGCTCGCGAGGGCGCGATGGAAGCGGCCCGCGACCCGGACTCGTTCCAGACCGGCCTGCCGTGCGACTCCACGACGAATTGGATCATGTGCCGCGTCCTGCTCGAGAAGGGTCTCGCCGGCGAGAACAGTGACCCGTTCCGCGGTGCGGTCACGGTCGGCGTGGACGACGTCGCGGTGTCGTGCGACCCGGTCGACTGCACCGAAGCGCTCGGGACGTTCGTGACCGTGACCGTCCAGGGCGAGTTCTCGCTCATCACCCCCATCCTCGCGCCGTTCACCGGCGGCCAGGACATCCTGCTGAGCTCGACCGCGACGGGCCCAGATCGAGGTGCGCCCGGCCATCGGCGCGCCGACCCCGACCCCGACGCCCGACGCCCACGCCCACGCCGACGCCCGAACCCACGCCGACGCCGACGCCTACCCGACCCCGGATCCGCTCGCGACGCCCACCCCGGTCCCAACCCCGACGCCCACCCCGGTGCCCACCCCGATCTGCGCTCCGCCGCACGCCAACTTCACCATGAGCCCGTCATCGGGCAAGAAGAAGAAGACCGATCTTCTACTTCACCGACAACTCGACCTCGGATCCCGGGTGCCCGCTCACCTGGTCGTGGAACTTCGGGGATGGCGGCGGCGATTCGACCTCGACGCTCCAGAACCCGATCCACCAGTTCAACTCGCAGGGGGAGTTCACGATCACCCTCGTCGTCTCCAACAGCGGGGCGTCCGATACGTACACCCGTACCGTGACGGTGAACCCATGAGCGTCATCTCGACACGGCACCACGCCGTCAGCGCGTCGATCCGGGCGCCGTCGGAGCCGCGGACAGACGATGACCGAGTTCGCGCTCGTCCTGCCGATCTTCATCGGGCTGCTCGTCGCGGCGTTCGACATCGGCAAGGGGATCTACACGAGCAACGGCGTCGCCCAGGCGGCCCGTGAGGTCGCACGCGCGACGAGCGTCCACCGCGGATCGCCGCTCGGCGAAAGCGACGAGACCGCCGAGGTCCTGGCGACCCAGAAGAACCTCGTGCCGGGCCTGGGCGAACCATCGTTCGCCTGTGTCGACATCTCGGGCGATCCGGTCGCGGGGGCCTGCACGCCCGGCCACTACCTGAAGGTCACCATCGCGGCCACCTACCGGCCGATCGTCGGCACGTTCATGTTCGGCCTGGCCGAAGAGTTCACCCTGCGCTCGACCAGCGTGGTCGAGATCTCCAACAGCACGGTCGACATCCCGTGATCACCCGGAGGCACGCCATGCACCACGAGCCGCCGGCCGTTCGCACGTGGGTCGCGACGCGGCCCAGCCGGCGACGGCCAGGTCCTCGTCATCTTCGCCCTGTCGTTGATCGCCCTCGCCGGCATGGTCGGGCTGGTGCTCGACGGCGGCTCGACCTTCGCCCAGCGGCGCGACCAGCAGAACGCGACCGACCTTGCCTCGCTCGCGGCGGCCAACGACTACCTGCTCAACAACGACGAGGTCGCGGCCGAGCAGCGGGCCCGCGACGTCGCCGCCGCGAACGGGTTCGCGCACGGCGTGGACGGCGCCACGGTCGACATGAGCCTCGACACGTCGATGGGCGCGACGATCGTGGTCGGGATCGACGCACCGCATCACAACAACTTCGCCGCCGTCATGGGCTTCGCGACGTGGCAGGTATCGACGACCGCGACCGCGCTCGCCGGCTTCCCCGACACGGCGAGCGGCGCCAGCGCCGTTCATCTTCAGCATCGATGTGTTCGGGACCGACGGCCAGCCGAAACCGCAATATCGTGACCCGAGCGTCCCGTACGACTTCGGCGAGACCAACGGCGACATCCCGACGAGCGCCGGCGACTTCGCGTGGACCAACTACGGCACGGGCAACGTCAGCACGCCCGATGTCGAGAAGATCATCACCGGCGAGACGATCATCAACAAGGCGATCACCTTCGGCGAGTACATCGGGCAGGAGAACAACGGCAACCACACGACGCTGTATCCAGCGGTCGAGGACAATCTCGTCGGCAAGGACATCGTCTCGCCGATCGTCGACGCCAACGGGAACTTCCAGGGCTGGGCGACGTTCCACATCGTCAGCGCCGCCGGCTCGAGCGCCAAGGACATCACGGGCTACTTCGTGAACTCCTTCACGAACCCGCAGCTCACGATCAGCGCCTGTTCGGCGCTCAACTGCCCGCGCTACCTCGGGTCCTACGTCCTCGAGCTCATCGACTAGGAGGCGCGCGCGCCCGCCGCGAGGTGACGCGCTCGGGCGGGCACAGGTATCGTGGCGACCGGCAACCTTCGAGACGACGTCACCATTGGGGAGGTGCGAGCCGATGACCTGGGGAACCGCGTTCGATCCCTTCGTCGAACCCGACCGGCCGAGGGCAGGATCGAGTCCGTCGAGCTGATCGGCGTCCACCTGCGCTGACCGCGGACGTCGCGCTCGGCCGATTCCATCGGCTGTCCGACTTCGTGAATGCGTCGCGCGGCTATATCCGCGTGCGCGATGCGAAGCAGCTGCATCGTGACGGCAGCCCGACCGGGCGCGTCCTGCCCGAAGTGATGATCGATGAGGATGCGATCTCCCTGATCGCCCAGGGCGAGGCGCCGCCGCCCGACGAGACGCCGAGGCCCCTGCCGAGGAGACCCCCGCTCGCCGGTACGCACAAGGGCGTCTGGGACACCGGGGCGGGTTCGGACGGTACCCCGGCGATCACGTTCGGCGAGTCGCCGTGCGCGAGCCGCGCCGATTCGTGCTGTACACCGCCGGGCACTCGGTGAGTGGCGCGATCCACGTGTTCGGCGACACGGACCTCGCCGGGTTCGTCGAGTCCTCCGACCCGCGGTACGTGCCGGTGACCGACGCGATCGTCCGCTCCCTCGCGGACCCGGCCATCGAGGCGCATTTTCCGTTCCTGCTCCTCAATCGCACCGCGATGATCGCGGCGTCGGAGGCCGACGACCGCTGAACCAGGGGCGGATCGCCCCAGCCGTCGACCAACCGAAGGTACCCCGGCGACAGGCCAACTGGGGCCTCGCAGGTGTCAGGTCGCACCACGGATATTGACCACCGCAGTCCCGCGCTGACAGCCACGGCTTCTTGTGGCGAGCGCGTGTCGCACTGAGGGTGATTCGTGACGCATATCTCCACGATCCGAGCGCGGGTCGGCAATCGGCCGACGGCCGTCCTCCTGGCAGGCCTGCTCACGCTCGGGGCCGTTGGCGCCGTCGGCGCGGCGGGCGTGACGACCCAGGCGACGAACACGACGGGCTTCTACGTCTGCGTGAGCTACAAGACCAAAGTGGTCCGCTACGTCCGGACCGGCGTGTGCAGGACCGATGAGGCCCGCTTCAAGTGGTTCCGCAAGGGTGATCGCGGTGCCACGGGCGCGACCGGCGCGACCGGTGCCACGGGCCCACGCAGGCGCCACTGGCGAGACCGGCGCCACCGGCCTGACCGGGCGACCGGCAATACCGGGGCGCCGGTGCGACCGGTCCTGCTGGTTCTGACCGGTGCGACCGGCGCCATCGGCCTGACCGGGGCTCCGGCCTGCCGGGTGCTGCTGGCGCGACTGGCGCTCCGGGCCTGCCGGGGCCTGGCCGATCGGGGCCGATGGCGCGCAGGCTCCGGGCGCTGGGGCCCCCGGTGCCGACGGCGCTCGGTGCCGATGGCGCTCCGGGTCTGCCGGCGCTGATGGCGCCGACGGTGCCTGAAGGTCCGGCTGGTCCCGAAGGTCCGGCTGGTCCCGAAGGCCCCGAAGGTCCGATCGGCCCCGAGGGTCCCGCCGGTCCGGAAGGTCCGGCTGGTCCGACCGGCGCAGATGGCGCCGACGGCGCTGATGGCTCCGACGGCGCCCCAGGACCCCAGGGTCTCCCGGGCTCCATGACGCCCGGCTACGAGCTCGTGACCAACGCGAGCCCGAGCAACTCCGCCGGCAAGACCGTCTCGGTCGACTGCAGCAGCGGCGGCAAGAAGGTCGTCGGCGGCGGGTTCTCGATCGCTGGTTCGGCCGACGTCGCGGGATACAGCTTCCCGTCCGACAGCAACACCTGGGAAGCCACGGCCTACGAGGTCAACAACGAGAACGGCAACTGGACCATCACCGCCTACGCGATCTGCGTCGACGGGTAAGCCCACCCGCTGGCGCGGCGCGGCCGCGATCCAGCGAGCAGCAGAGGACCCTGGCCGATCTCCATCGCCAGGGTCCTTCGTCGTCGACGACCGCCAGTGATCGATGGTGGCGACTCGCGCGAGCGACAATCCAGAGGCGTGGACCTACTTGTGGATGACGATGCTGCCGCCGGCGATGCCCTGCGGGTTGGCGGCGTCGATATCGTCGGAAGTCCCCATCCGGCTGTCGAAGACCACCGTGCCGCCGGCGATCCGCCAGATCTTGATCCGGAACTTGTCCGGGGACTGGTCGTAGGCCGTGAGCAGGAAGCCATAGCCGGTGACGCCGTTGATCGTGCCGGTCGCCGCGGTACTGGGCCTTGTTGCCCGATGACGACGAGCCACTCGTAGGCCTCGCTGTGGAAGTTCAGGTTGCCGGCCTGGAACTGGAACTCCGTCTCACCATCGGGCACTGATGGCGCCCTTCTTGTACTTCGAGACGAAGCCGAAGTTCGCCTTGCCGGTGGCCCCTTCACAGACAGTGGTGAGCTTGCAGGAGCCGGCCGTCACGTTGATGAAGCCGCCGCCGGTCACGAAGCCGGCGCCCGGGTCATAGATCACGATGAAGGTGTTGAAGGTCTCGGTATCCGCCCCGGTGTCGTCGTCCGTGACGGTCACGGTGACCGTGTAGACGCCGGGCGCAGCGTAGGTGTGCGATCGCCGAGCAGTTCCCACCCGTGGCATTGACGGTCGTGCGGGGCGTCGCGTCGTCCCAGGTGAACGTGCACTTGTGCGTGTCCTGGGTGCCGACGTCGGTGAAGGTCGCCGAGACGGTGCTCGAGCTCCCGATCGCCGCGGGCCCGGCGGGGCCGGTCGTCGAGGTGATGACGGGCGCCAGGTTGTTGACGACGAGGTTCGCCGTCTCCGAGTCCGACTTGGGATCGGCTGAGCCGTTCGTCGTCCCGTTGTCGGTCACGGTGACCGTGATGGTGTATGTGTCGGACGGTGTGAGCGTGGGGTTGTCGTCGAGGTACTGGTGCGTCGCGGCGCACGTGTGTCGCACGCGGCGACGGCGACGGTACTGCGGGGCGCCTTCGCCCCACTCGAACGTGCAGGTGTGCGTCTGATCCGCTTCGACGTCCGTGAACGTCAGGGTCGCGGTGGTCGAGCCGTTCTCGTTGATGGACGTCGAGCTGAGCACGAGGCTCGTGACCACCGGCGCGTCGTTGACCGCGGTGACGGTCACGTCGACGGTGGCGACGTTGCTGTCGAGCAGTCCCGTCGTTGGCCTGGTAGGTGAAGCTGTCGGAGCCGTTGAAGTTGAGGTCGGGGCTGTACTCGAGCTGGCCGAGCACGACCGCCGCCGAGCCGTTGGTCGGCTGGCCGACGATCGAGTAGGTCAGCGTGTCGCCGTCGACGTCGCTGCAGTCGGGCGCGGTCGAGTCCGATCGTGTCCTCGGCCGTCGTAGCGTGACGTCCTGCGCAGACCGGCGCGTCGTTGACCGCGGTGACGGTCACGTCGACCGTGGCGGCGTTGCTGATCGAGGTCGCCGTCGTTGGCCCGGTAGGTGAAGCTGTCGGTGCCGTTGAAGTTGAGGTCGGGGCTGTACTCGAGCTGGCCGAGCACGACCGCCGCCGAGCCGTCGGTCGGCTGGCTGACGATCGAGTAGGTCAGCGCGTCGCCGTCGACGTCGGCGCAGTCGGGCGCGGTCGAGCCCGTGGTGTCCTCGGCCGTGGTGAGCGAGACGTCGGCGCAGGTCGGCGCGTCGTTGACCGCGGTGACGGTCACGTCGACCGTGGCGACGTTGCTGTCGAGCGGTCCGTCGTTGGCCTGGTAGGTGAAGCTGTCGGTGCCGTTGAAGTTGAGGTCGGGGCTGTACTCGAGCTGGCCGAGCACGACCGCCGCCGAGCCGTCGGCCGGCTGGCCGACGATCGAGTAGGTCAGCGCGTCGCCGTCGACGTCGGCGCAGTCGGGCGCGGTCGAGCCCGTGGTGTCCTCGGCCGTGGTGAGCGAGACGTCGGCGCAGGTCGGCGCGTCGTTGACCGCGGTGACGGTCACGTCGACGGTGGCGACGTTGCTGTCGAGCGGTGCCGTCGTTGGCCCGGTAGGTGAAGCTGTCGGTGCCGTTGAAGTTGAGGTCGGGGCTGTACTCGAGCTGGCCGAGCACGACCGCCGCCGAGCCGTCGGCCGGCTGGCCGACGATCGAGTAGGTCAGCGCGTCGCCGTCGACGTCGGCGCAGTCGGGCGCGGTCGAGCCCGTGGTGTCCTCGGCCGTGGTGAGCGAGACGTCCGCGCAGGTCGGCGCGTCGTTGACCGCGGTGACGGTGATCGTGAATGTCTGCGTCGGGCTCGTTCGACGCCGCCGTTAGCAATTCCGCCGTTGTCGGTGATCTTCAGCGTGATCGTGGCCGAAGCCGAATGCGTTGCGCGGCCGGGGTGAAGGTGAGCGCGCCGCGTCGGACTCGACGGCCGGGCCGGCCGAGAACAGGCCAGGGTTCGTGTTGGCGTCGATGACGAAGCTGACCGTCTGGGTCGCTTCGTTCGCGGGCCCTTGCTGATGCTCGTCGCCCAGCCAGCCTGTGTGTACGCGCCAGAATCCTCCGCCACCGTGACGTCGGCACCCTTGATGAAGCTGGGGGCATCGTTCACCGGGTCGACCGTGATCGTGACGGTCGCCAGATTCGAGTTGGCGAACCCGTCATTGGCGCGATAGGTGAAGTGTCGGTCCCGAAGTAGTTCGCGTTCGGGACGTAGGTGAAGGAGCCGTCGGCGTTCAACGTCAGCGTGCCGTTGCTCGGGCCGACTGACGGGGCGCGGCGTCGCGACGGTCAAGGGATTGCTGTTGGCGTCCGTGTCATTGCCGAGGACGCCCGGCGCCGCGACCGTGAGGGATCCGTCCTCGTTCGACGGAGTAGTTCGGATCGTTGTTGGCGACAGGCGCATATTTGCGTTGCCGATGTAAACACCTACGAGGTCGCGGCTTCCGGACTGGAATCCGACGACGCAGATCGTTCGATCAGTCCCTGTGTATCCCGATGCGAGCACAACAGTTCCCGAGAATCCAATTGCTGAACGTGGCGCTAGCGTTGGGCGCATTCGCGGTCAGATTGGCCACGATCGAGCAGTCGACTCGTTGTTTCCGACGCCAGTCGTCGTCCCGTTCGTGTCTGCGGTCTTGGTGACCGGCGACCCGGCGGTGCCGAGTGCAATTCGTCGAGCCGGAGTAAAGGGTCGCGGTGTAGTTGAAGTGCCGATTGCTTTGGATGCAACCTTGACGTTGCCGTCGGTGAACGTCGTCGTCGCGGTCCCTGACGCGCAGCCGGTCGCGACGACGCTGTAGGTCGCCACGAACCAATCGGGGAGCTGGAACGTGTCGGAGATCCGGCCTTCGGCGTCGGCGGTCACGTCGACGTGGCGGTTCCAGGTGCTGCCCCAGTCGTCATTCACGAAGATGTGGACAGCCTCGCCGGCTTCGCCAATTCGTGCCGGTCAGCGTGACGGTGCCACCGGGCGGATAGTCGGCCTGGTCGCTCGCGATCGTGGGCGGACCGCTGGGCGCATACGTGGAGGCCGGGGGCTGCGTCGGCTCGGCGGTCGGCTCGGCCGTGGGCGCCGGCGTCGGCTCAGGCGTCGGCTCGGCGGTGGGCTCCGGCGTCGGCTCGGCGGTCGGCTCCGGCGTCGGCTCAGCGTCGGCTCCGGCGTCGGCTCGGGGTCGGCTCGGCGTCGGCTCGGCCGTCGGCTCCGGCGTCGGTTCCGGCGTAGCCTCGGGTGTCGGTTCGGTCGGAGGGCTCCGCGCTGGGCGTCGGCGAGGGCTCGCCGGCGGGTCGGCTGCCAGCATCGACGCGGCGCGAACAGCGCCGCCACGAGCAGGAATACCTGGACGACAACGAGCAGTCGTGCGACGGAACGGTGGCCGGTCGAACCGGACATGTAGGCCTCCCCTGGACGCCTGAACGCGTGTGACGGAGACCCGACGATCCAGGGGACGGCGAGCACCCGACGCCACGATCCCAACAGGAGATCGCGGTGCGGGTCTGCTCGGGTCGATCAGGCGAGATGCCGAAGATCGAAAGAAGATGAGTGCTGGTTGCGCGCGCTCGGCCCGAGAGTCGCCTCGCCCCGGACGGGCGGGTCGATATGGGTTCGTGCCCTCAATCGAGGGCGATATGAGCGGCAACCGTACTACTGTCCCGACAGAAGTCATCCCCCATTTGGGCTACAAGACCGCACAAGACGCACGAACCGGTGCACTCGGGCACCGCCATCGGTACGCCCCGCGCGTGGTCGAGGGCCGCATACTCGTCGTCATGCTGAGCGGCGGTCCGGCGCCCCGGATCCTCATCGTCGACGACGATCCGAATCTGCTCGTCCTGCTGGCCGATCAGCTGCGCGCCGACGGCTACGAGATCGCGACCGCGCGCGACGGCGACGAGGCCCTGCGGCGGCTGCGCGCCGGATGGCCCGACCTCCTGATCGTCGACATGATGATGCCGCGCATGGATGGGCTCACCCTCGCGCGCGAGATCAAGGCGCAGGCCGACCTGCCGATCATCGTCCTGTCGGCGATCGATGCCGGCGACTCCAAGGCCGACCTGCTCGAGGAGGTCGCCGAGGACTACATCACCAAGCCCTACCACTACCCGGAGTTGCGGGCGCGGATCAATCGCGTCCTGCGGCGCCTCGGCGACAAGGTCCCGCGGCGCAGCCTGCCGCTCGGGCCGGACCTGACGCTGGACCTCCATCGGCGCGAGGCCACCGTGGGCGGCAAGGGCGTCCAGCTCACGCCGACCGAATCGCGCCTCCTGTACGCGCTGGCTGCGAACCTCGGCCAGACGGTCACGACCGAGACGCTCCTCGCGCGCGGCTGGGCCGACACCGAGGATGCCGACCCGACCTATGTCTGGGTCACGATGCGGCGCCTGCGCCAGAAGGTCGAGGTCGATCCAAACAAGCCGATCCACGTCCAGACGGTGCGCGGCGTCGGCTACCGATTGATGCCCAGCCAGGGCTTCCCGCCGACGCCCGCGACGCCACGGCGAATCTGCCGCGCGTCCCGGTGGGGACGACAGCTCCCCTGCCCCTGCCGACCTCCCTGTCTCCGACGACTCCCTTGGCTGACGCGCGCGAGCCGGCGACCCAGGAGGAGCGACCGGCGAGGCTCGGGTTCCGCGCTCGTCTGACGGTCGCCCTCGTCGCGGCCGCGATCCTGCCGCTGGCCGGCTTCGGGCTGATCGTCCTCGCCATCGGCGCATGGGTCGGTGGGCCCGCGGCCGATCCGAACGTCGGTCGGCTCCTGCTGTTCGCCATCGCCATCGTGCTCGTGATCGCGATCCTGACCTCCATCGCGCTGGCCGAGGAGCTGACACGCCCACTGCGTTCGATCGCCACCTCGGTCGATCGGGTATCGAGCGGCGATCTCGGGACACCGATCCAGGTCGCCGGCGACGATGAGCTCGCGCGACTGGCGGACAGCCACAATCGACTCGCGGCGGATCTCGAGCGTCGCAATCGCGAGCTCGGCCGGATCCTCGACGCGATCGAGCACGTGTCGCCGCGCGACGACGTCCAGGCGCTCGTCGGGCAGATCGCCTCGAACGCCGTGACGGCATTCGCCCTGATCGACGCGACGGTCGTCATGGGCGATCCGGCGCTGGTCGCCGAGGAGGACGTGGTCCCGGGCGTCTCCCGGCCCCTTCGCGCCGTCCTCCGTGCCGGCGGCGAGGACCTCGGCGTGCTGATCGGACGGCTGCCTGCAACGCGCCGCTGGGAGACGGCCGACCAGGACCTGCTGGAGCTGTTCGCCAGCGAGATGGCGGCGGCGATCCGAAACGCTCGCTCATTCGCGACGATCGAGCTCCAGAACGCGCAGCTGCTCGAGCTCGATGCGGCGAAGGACGACTTCCTGCGGGGCGTGAGCCACAACCTGCAGACGCCACTCACGAGCATCCGGGCGTATGCCGACCAGCTCAACGAGGCGATGCCCGACCGTCGGCTCGACATGATCGTCGAACAGTCCGAGCGACTCTCACGGATGGTGCGCCAGCTCCTCACCGTCAACCGCCTCGAGTCGGGCGCCCTGAAACCGCGCAGCGAGGTCGTGTCGCTGGCGACGCGGGTCCGCAAGGCCTGGGAGGCGATCGGCGCCGAGGACGTGCCCTTCGAGTTCGACGATCGCGGCGAGGGCTGGCTGGCCGTGGCGGACCCCGACCAGCTCGACCAGGTGCTGTGGGCGCTCCTCGACAACGCCCTCAAGTACGGCGAGCGCACCGCGATCCACGCGAGCATCGCGGTCGACGCCGAGGCGCGGCAGATCGGGCTGACCATCACCGACCATGGACCCGGTATCCCCGACCACGACCGGGAACGGCTGTTCCGGCGGTTCGGACGGGGCGAAGCGGCGGTGCCCGACGGAGGCAGCGGCCTGGGTCTGTACGTCTCGCGTGAGCTGTGCCGGGCGATGAACGGCGACCTCGTCCTCGAGCCGAGTCTCGCCGGTCGCGGCGCAGCGTTCACGGTCCAGCTGCCGGGCGAGCCAGGCGAGGAAGGCTGACCCCGGGCGACCCCGATCGACCGGAGCGGGCCGGCGACGACCCACGATCCGGTCGATGGTCCTGTTCGTTGCGGCAAGGCACCGGGACTTCCGAGGCATCCGAAAAGCAAGCTTGCTTGCAAGGTCGGTTTGGCAGTATCGTGCCTCGACCGTCCGACTCAGTCGGATCAACCGCCGGGGACCCATACGATGTCGCAGCGCTGGTGGCGTCAAGCCACGGGGCCAGTGCGATCGAGTGCCACCCATTCGGGCAAGACCCGAGGGCAGGCCCTCGTCGAGTTGGCCATCATCCTGCCGGTCCTGTTGTTGCTGCTGCTTGCAGCCCTGGACCTCGGACGGCTCTTCTATGCCCGGATCGTCGTCGAGAACGCCGCGCGTGAGGGCGCCTTCGAAGCGGCCAAGAATCCCGGCAGCTTCTCCTTCGGAGCCGCCTGCAGCACACCCGGCAATCGGATCATGTGCGCGGCGATCAACGAAGCGAAGGACGGCGCGTTCGTTGCGGTCGCGCCGGCGGACGTCAGCCTGAGCTGCACGCCGAACTGCACCAAGACCTACGGCAACCGCGTGACCGTCACGGTGACGGGCCACTTCGAGTTGCTGACGCCGATCATGTGGGCATTCACCGGCGGGCCGAATGTGACGTTCGATTCGGTTGCGAGCGCCGATGTCGTGTTCATCCCGCCAGCGCCAGGCGGGACGCCTGTCCCCACGCCCACCCCGACCCCGACGCCGACACCGACTCCGACTCCCGATCCGGGCGCCACGCCCACCCCGACTCCAACGCCGTCGCCGACACCGACACCGACCCCCGCCTGCCCATCGCCGGCAGCGAACTTCACCCACAGCCAGCAGAACAGGAACCGGCCCGTGGTGTTCACGAGCGTTTCCACGCCCACCAGCGGGACCTGCGCGATCACCTTCTGGCGGTGGGACTTCGGAGACGGCCAGACCGATGCCGGCAACGTGGCCACGACCAGCCATACGTATGCGTCGGAAGGCACGAGCTACAGCGTGACCCTGACCGTGACCAACCCCGGTGGTTCGTCGACGGTCATCCTCGTGATCGTGACGAAGGGGTGACGAGGATGCGTCGACTCCCCACGCGGACGGACGGCCGGGCTCCCGGCCGGGCTCCCGGTCAGGCCCTCGTCGAGTTCTCACTCGCGATCATCGTCTTCCTCGTGTTGCTGATGGGCGTCTTCGACTTCGGACGCGGGATCTTCATGTACAACGGCCTGGCCGAGGCATCGCGGGAGATCGCCCGCCGGACGAGCGTGTATGTGGGCGATCCGATCGGGGAAAGCCCCGAGACCGTGGCAACCATCGCGACGCAGCGCGCGCTCGTGCCCGGCATGGAGGATCCGACCTTCTCGTGCCATTCCATCACCGGCGGATCGCCTGCCGATGCCGCCTGCGGGTCGGGTGACTTCGTGAAGGTCACGGTGACCGCGACGTACTCGCCGGTCTCGATGCTCGGGTTCCTCGGCGACATCGATCTCTCCGCCAGCAGCACTGCCCAAGTCCCATGAATGTGAGGCCCGCCATGTCCAATCGTCGTCGGCCGCATCGTCGTGAGGAGCGGGGCCAGATCGTGGTCCTGTTCGCCTTGGCGGCCCTCGTGATCATCTCGATGGTCGGACTGGTCCTCGACGGCGGCGACACGTTCGCCCAACGTCGATCCCAGCAGAGTGCCGCGGACCTCGCGGCCGAAGCCGGTGCGAACGCCTATCTGAATACGTCAGGGAATGCTGCTGCCCGGACGGCCGCCGCGACCGCGGCCGCCAGGAGCGCCGCGACCCGCAACGGGTATGAGCATGGGACCGGCGGTGTCGATGTCCCGGTGAACGTGACGCTCCTGTCCGCAGGCGCGTCGGTCCGGGTCGGGATCACGGGCCCGCATCCAAACACGTTCGCGCGCGTCGTTCCGGGGATGGAGTCATGGGACGTCTCCGTCACGGCGGCCGCGATCTCCGGGACGATCGACACCGCCGTCGGCGCGGCGCCATGGCTCATGCACATCGACGCCTTCAATCCGGATGGATCGCCGATCTACGGTGCCGGCAACCCGCAGGAATTCGGCGTCTCCAATGGTGACTACCCGGAGGGCCCGCTCGACATCGCCTGGACGGACTTCAACGGGGCCGACAACGTCAACAGTGCGGAGGTCAAGCGGATCATCGACGGCGTCAACGTGGTGACCGCGACGATGGTCGGCGGGCAGTACGTGGGCCAGCACAACAATGGCTACCACAACACGCTGTTCAACGACATCGATGCCAGCCTCGCCGGCACGAACGTCCCGATCCCCGTCACCGGGCCGTGCCCCGGCCCGAACCCGCCGCCGAGCAACGAGGGCTGCTTCAAGGGCTGGGCGATGTTCCACGTCATCAGCGCCCAGGGCGGCAGCGACAAGACGATCACCGGGTACTTCCTGCCATCCGGGTTCGTTGGCAAGCCGCTCAGCATCGGCGAATGCACCGCCGCGCAGGCGGCCGCCGGAACGTGCGGCGAGGTGCCCGTCAGCGTCTTCGGGCAGTACCTGGTGCGCCTGAGCGACTGACCATCTCGAGTACCGACGGAGCTCTGCACGTCGGCTCGCCTCCGGGGGAGGCGAACCGCTCCAGGCTCCACGAAAGCCGGGCGACGACAGGCGCCCGGCTTTCGTTATGTGTTCGCTCCCGCCGTGCCGCTAGGCGTCGATCGGGTCGGTCTCTAGACGGCTTCGGGGGTCGCCTCGAGCGTGCCGGACGACGCGCGGTCACGCGCCTTCCAGATGAGCCGGCGGGGATCCCCGACGATCAGGCCGGCCGCGGCGGCGCCGATGATCGGTCCCAGGACGGGGCTGACGCCGATGATGTCGGCGAGGATCGCCCCGGCGTACCAACCGGTGTAGAACCAGAGGATCGCGGCAACGACGCGTTTCGTCATGCGGGGATGGTGCATCGCGACCGATCCGGGCGGTAGTCATCCGGTCGTCATGGCGGGTACCGGAGCTCGAATCGGGCGTGGTGCGTGCCTGCACCAGACGGCAAGGTGGGATGCAAGGTCGCCATGGGACTATCCCCGGACTTTCGTACCTTCCTTTCGGGGGACCGATGCGCATCACCTTTGCATCCGAGTCGTTGAATCGCAGACGCCGTCGCCGGCATCGTCGCGGCCAGAGCCTGGTCGAGTTCGCCCTCGTCCTGCCCGTCCTGATGCTCCTCCTGTTGATCGGCATCGACTTCGGCCGCGTCTTCCTGGGCTGGGTGACCCTCAACAACGTCGTCCGCGACGGAGCCAACTTCGCCGCGCTGCACCCGACCGCCTGGGTGCTTCTCCGGACCTGAATGCACAGGCCGACTACGTCGATCTGATCGAGACCGAGGCCGAAGGGATCAACTGCACGCTTCCCACCACGATCCCGGACCCGACCTTCCCGTCCGGCAAGGAGATCGGCGCACCCGCGGTGGTCGGGATCACGTGTCAGTTCGCGATCATCACGCCGATCATCGGCTCGATCGTGGGCGCCGGAGTGCCGGTCAGCGCCTCCACGGCGTTCCCGATCCGGTCCGGCGCGATCAACGGCGTCCCTGCCGACCCGGTCCCGCCCACGCCGACACCCACGCCGACACCAGGGCCGACACCGACGCCCACGCCGACTCCCGCCCCGACACCGACGCCTGATCCCGGGGCCACGCCGACACCGACGCCCACGCCAACGCCGACGCCAACGCCGACGCCCACGCCCCAACTGAATTGCATCGTGCCGAACCTCGTCGGCGAAAGCACCAGGTTCGCGCAGGACATCTGGGGAACGAAGGGCCACGGATCTACTCCGGGCGCAGGCTTCCTGACCAACGTCATCTTCAATCCGCTCGTCAGTAACGGGAATCACTACACCATCGGCAGCCAGTCGCCACTTTCGCCGGGAGCCACGGCCCTGTGCGCGAGCGCGACCATCACGGTGACGCCATGAGCGCCCGGCGTCCGACATCCCGCCGAGGACAGGCGCTCGTGGAGTTCGCGCTGGTGCTACCGATCCTCCTGTTGATCCTGATGGGGGTCTTCGATTTCGGGCGGGCGATCTTCGCCTACAACACGGTTGCCAATGCCGCGGTCACCGGGGCCCGGGTCGCTGCCGTCAACCAGATCCTGACCAGCCCGACGTGCCAACGCGACAAGCCCACGACCACGGCGCTCAACCCATTCTGGTCGATCAAGGCGTGCACGATCCAGGCCGGCTCATCGATCGGCCTCACGGATGCGGACGTCACCGTCTCGTATGCGCCACCTGCTGGATCGACCTTGACCTGTTCGCCCGTCGTGCGAGTCGGGTGCATCGCCAGCATCACCGTCGTCAACAGCGTCTCGATGATCACGCCGATCATCAGCTCGATCGTCGGACCGATCGACCTCGAATCTACGTCGACCATGCCGATCGAAAGGGTGTTTCCGTGAGCGAACCAATCTCGAGCCAACACGAGGCGACGACGCCCACCTACGGCTTCCTTGCGCATTCGCGCAGATCGCGCCGTCAGGGGCAGATCCTTGCCCTCATGGGCGTCGGGATGATCGCGGTGATCACGATGATCGCCCTGATCGTTGACGGCGGGAACCTGTGGGCGCAGCAGCGCATCGTCCAGAACGGCTCCGACGGAGCGGCGGAAGCTGGGGCTGTCGTCCTGGCGCAGCGGCTCGCCGGCGTCACCACTCCTGTGGCTGGCTGGGACGCCGAGGTCCAGTCGAAGGTCCTCGCGACAGCCGCCGCGAACGGGATGACCGTCAACGACATGTACTACACGGACATCTGCGGGATCCCCTGCGAAGCAACGGCACCGCGGCCCTGGACGGGTCAGGGGTCGAGGATCTCGCGACCGCTGCCCGAGTCGGATCGGGGCTGCCGACGAGCGCCGCCACGACCCCCGACTGTCCGAGCATCACGGTCGGTCCGCCGGCGGGCGTGCTGGTCTTCGGCGAGAAGGCCGTCGGCACCTACTTTGCCGGGATCGTCGGCATGAATACCGTCGACGTGGTGAATCGCGCGGTCGCCGTGACCGGCTACCTCCAGGGGTTCTGCGACTCATCGGAGGAGGAAGCCTGCGCGGTCCTCCCGGTGACCTTCCCGGTCAACATCGTCGAATGCGACGAGCACAACGATCCCGTCAACACCGGCACGGCGTGGTCGCGCGGCATCGTCTACAAGGTGCCGCTCTGCCAGGCGGGCCCCGGAAACGTCGGCTGGCTGGACTGGACTCCGCCGGCTGGTGGCACGTCGGATACGGTCTGCTCCATCATCAATCCCGATAATCCGGCGATCGACCTTCCGTCCTGGAACTACGTCACCGAGACCGGGAACACGAACGGTGGCGGCGGAACCTGCGGCATGTCGATCGAGGAAGCGCTCCGGACCTACAACGGTGAGGTCGTGCTGATCCCGCTGTTCGACGCGACGTGTCCGTCCGAGCCTACCGCCGGCCAGGTCAGCAACCCCCCGAACTTCGGTTGTCCAGCGGGCGACCTGAACACCGGCCACGGCTCGAACAACTGGTATCGCTTCCCGAACTTCGCGTACTTCCGGCTCTGTGACCCGGGCATCGCGGGATGTGCCGGCCTCCAGGGCGCCTACATCCAGGGGGCCAACCCGGAGTGCGACCTGGGCCCAGGTCCCACGTCGTGCCTGATCGGCGAGTTCGTTGACATCCTCGGTGAGGGGACGGTCGGGCCGGGTTTCGGCGGCGGCACAGGTTCCACGAAGGCGATCGGTGTGCAGCTGATCAAATGAGCTGAGCATCGAACACCGATCGGAGGGCCGCGTCGCACGACGCGGCCCTCTTCGTTTGTGCTCGGCGAGGCAGAGTCGCGTGCCACCTGCGGACCATCGCCAGCCCCGCCGTAGCCCATCCGGGCTATGCAGCGCTCGCACCGTTTCAAGGGACTCTGAAAGGTGCCCCGACCAGCATGGGGACCTCAAGCCGAACCCACTCAGGGACCCTTGCATGTACCGCTTCTTTGCATCGCGACGACGCCGGACGCGCCGCCCCTCGCTCGGCCAGAGCCTGGTCGAGCTCGCACTCATCCTGCCCGTCCTGTTGCTCCTCGTCGGCGCGACGCTGGATCTCGGGCGGATCTTCTATTCGCAGATCACCATCCACAACGCCGCGCGCGAAGGCGCCATGGAAGCGAGTCGGAATCCAGGCTCGTTCCAGGACGACGCCGCCTGCAATGCGACGAACAACCGCATCATGTGCGCGGTCGTCAACGAGGCCAAGGGCTCGTTCGTCACCGTCGCTCCGACCGACGTCACCGTCGGCTGCGATCCCACGTGTGACACCGGGATCGGCCACCGTGTCACGGTCGGTGTGGTCGGCCACTTCTCCCTGATCACGCCGATCCTCGCGATGTTCACGGGCGGGCAGGACATGACCCTCCTGTCGACCGCGTCGGCCCAGATCATCACCGAGCCGGAGCTCGCGACGGCCATCCCGACGCCAACGCCGACGCCGACCCCCTCGCCCACACCGACGCCATCGCCCACGCCGACGCCATCCCCCGGCGCGACGCCGACGCCCACGCCGACACCCTCGCCGACGCCGGCACCGTGCTTCGCACCGGTCGCGGCGTTCACGGTCAACCCGACCGGCGGGTTCAAGAACTCGACCGTGTTCCAGTTCACGGACCAGTCCACGAACATGCCGCAGACCACCTGCTCGACGGTCTGGTCCTGGAACTTCGGTGACGGCAACGGGCACGGCAACGGCGCCGGGACGTCGTCGGACCAGAACCCCACCTACGTCTATTCGAAGTCGAACACGAATCCCGGGTTCACGGTCACCCTGCAGGTGTCCAACTCGATGGGCAGCAGCACCAAGACCGTCGTGATCTCGGTGAACCCATGATGGGCACGCTGCGACGCTCCGCCGAGCGAGGCCAGGCCCTCGTCGAGTTCTCGCTCACGATCGTGATCTTCCTCGTCCTGATGATGGCGATCGTCGATCTCGGGCGCGGGATCTACATGTTCAACGGCGTCTCCCAGGCCTCGCGTGAGATCGCCCGCGTGGCGGCCGTCCATCCGGGCACGACCTTCGGGTCGAGCGCCGAGATCACCGACGTCGTCAACACCCAGAAGGGCCTGATCCCGAACCTGGGCAACCCCGTCTTCACCTGCGTCGACATCGACGACTCGACGACCGCACTCGACAATTCGAAGACCCCGGGCGTCGAGAGCAGGTGCCCCAAGCGCCACCGCGTGAAGGTCACCATCACCGCTCCGTACGGTCCGGTCACGCCCCTCATGGGTCTCATCGGGGTCTGGAACATGAGCGCGACAAGCACCGTGGTGATGCCATGAAAGGAACACGACCGATGCCTCGGTTCAATCAGCGGACCGGTCGCTCGGACGGTCAGATCATCGTCATCTTCGCCCTCGGCCTCGTCGCGATGATCGCGATGGTGGGTCTCGTCCTCGACGGTGGCTCCACGTTCGCCCAGCGACGGTTGGAGCAGAACGCCGCCGACCTCGCGGCGATCGCCGCAGCCAACGACTTCCTGGTCACCGGCGACAAGGTCGCGGCGACCGCGACCGCCCTCGGCGTGGCCGCGGACAATGGGTACCCGCACGATCCGGCGAGCCGGCGTGAACGTCGCTGTCGCCTTCGAGAACAACGACGTCAACGTCAGGGTCGACATCACGGCGCCGCACCACAACAACTTCACGGGTGTCGTGGGCATGAGCAGCTGGGATGTCAGCACGACGGCGACCGTGCTCGTCGGCATCCCGGACACCGGGAACGGCGCGCCGTTCATCTTCAACAAGGACGTCTTCACCGATCCGGGCGGCGTACCGAAGCCGGAGTACAGCGATCCGTCGAACCCATTCGCCTTCGGTGACGGGAACGGCGACATCCCCGACAATCCGAACGACATCGCCTGGACCTGCTACGGGACGTGCGGCAGCGTCGACACCGACACCGTGCGCGAGATGGTCGACGGCACGAGCCCCGTCAACGTGACCCTCGACCCGACCGTCGACTTCACGGAATACATCGGGCAGCAGAACGAAGGCAACCACGCCGCGCTGTACAAGGAGATCCAGGACTACCTCATCGGTGAAGAGGTCGCTGTGCCGATCGTCGATGACAACGGCCTCTTCCAGGGCTGGGCCACGTTCCACGTGACCGGCGCCAACCAGGGTGGCAAGCAGCTCGTGGGCTACTTCGTCAGCCCGTTCAACACCAGCGACAAGCTGGTCGTGAAGGGGTGCTCGGGCACATGCCCGAAGCCGCGCTACTTCGGGACGTACGTCCTCGAGCTGGTCGACTGACGGACGGCCGTCAGCCCTGCCGATACGCGGCGGGGCGACGGTTCGCCAATACCGGGATCTGACGACGGACCGCGGCGACGCGGTCCGTCTCGATGTCCGCACGGATGATGCCGACGGTGTCGGCCGCCTGCGCGACGACCGTGCCCCACGGATCCACGACCATCGATCGTCCGTACGCCGGATGACCGCGCGGTCCGCCGATCTGCGACGGCGCGAGCACCCACGCGCCGTTCTCGATCGCCCGGGCCCGCAGCAGGACCTCCCAGTGATCGCGGCCGGTGCGCTCGGTGAAGTTGGCGGGAACCGTCAGCACCTGTGCGCCCGCAAGCGCGAGCGATCGATACAGCTCGGGGAAGCGCAGGTCGTAGCAGATCGTCAGGCCCACCGCGATCCCGTCGACCGCGACGCAGACGGGCGCGTCGCCGGCGGTCACGCGGGCGGATTCCGTGTCGACCGGACCCGCCTCCACCGCGACGTCGAACAGGTGGATCTTGCGGTACGTCGCCGCGATCGAGCCGTCCGGCGAGAGCAGCACGCTCGTGTTGTACGGCCGGTCGGGATCGGTCGAGGTCTCGGCGATGCTGCCGACGAGGATCCAGGCATCGCGCCGGCGGGCGACCTCGGCGAAGGGCTCGGTCAGTTCGCCGGGCACGGGTCGCGCCGAGGCGCGGAACCCGGCGTCCGGGCCGCGGTACTGGAGGTACTCGGGCAGGGCGACGAGCCGCGCACCGCCGGCTGCCGCGTCGTCGGCCAGCGCCACGGCCTGCGCGATGTTGGCCGCGACGTCATCGGTCGCATCGAGCTGGACGAGCGCGACGGGGAGGCGCATGGCCGCATCGTACGCGCCCGGCCGCGGACCAGGCCGTCCGCGCAGGCCGCGGGCCCGCGGCGGTCGGGGCCGGCCGGCGGAGACCGCTACCGGATCCCGGTGTCGTACTCGAGCTCGATCGACGCGGCGACACCGGCCTCGATCGCAGCGATCGTCGGTCCGGGCGTGCCCATCAACCCGTCCACCGGTTGCGCCTCGAACGCGAAGGAGCCGGTCGGCAGGCTCGCCTCCGCGGTGCCGTTCGGGCCGGTCGTCACCCGCGCGACCTCGGCACCTCCCTCGTCGCGGATCACGACGACGGCCCCGACCACGGGGCGCGCGTCGCAGGCCGGATCGCCCGGGCGGACGACAGGACAGGTCGGTCCGGCGAGTGCGGTGACGGTCACGTTGGGCGGACCCGCGGGAGCGACGGGCGCGGCTGGCCCGCACCCGACCGCCACGAGGATGGCGAGCGGTACCAGGAGGCGGATGACGAGCGCGGGTCGCATGACTGCAGCGACGATGATGCGCCCCTGCCGGTTCCGAAGGAGCCCGTATGGCATCCTGCGACTCCACCCGTCCGTCCGTGTCGGAGACGCCCGTGACCGCAGACGCACCACTCGACTACACGCGCTTCGACGCCCTCACGTTCGATTGCTACGGCACCCTGATCGACTGGGAGACGGGGCTCGCCGAGGCGTTCCGGCCGACCCTGCGTGCGCACGGGATCGAGGCCGACGACGAGGATGTCCTGGCGCGCTACGCGGCACACGAGGCGCTCGCCGAGGCCGGGCCATACCTCCGCTACCGGGACGTGCTCGGGGCCGGGTTGCGCGGCGTGCTCGGGGAGTTCGGTGCGGAACCGACGGCCGCCGAGGTCGATGCCTTCGGCGGGTCGGTGGCGGATTGGCCCGCGTTCCCTGACTCCGCGGCCGCCCTCGCGCGGCTCAAGGAGCGATACCGGCTTGGCGTCCTCACCAACTGCGACGACGACCTGTTCGCGGCCTCGAACCGCCGCCTCGGCGTCGAGTTCGACTGGATCGTGACGGCCCAGCAGGTCGGCTCGTACAAGCCGGACGAGGCGAACTTCCAGGCCCTGTTCGAGCGGCTGGGGTTGCCCCGGGAACGGATCCTGCATGTCGCCCAGAGCCTGTTCCACGATCACGTCCCGGCGCGCCGACTCGGGTTGACGTCGGTCTGGATCGACCGCCGCCACGACCGTCCGGGATCGGGCGCGACGCCCGCGGCTGCCGGCGCGATGCCGGCTGCCACGTACCCCGACATGGCCTCGTTCGCCGCCGCCGCCACCGGGCGCTGACGCGGCGGCGCACGGCGGGCGTCGGCGGCCTCGCTCTCTCAGACGGCTCTCAGGAAGCGAGCCGACACTCCGGACCACAAGGCTCCATCGAGCCGCCCGTGGCATGCCATCGCCACCATCCGGAGACCACCATGACCCAGTCGACCGCCACCGATCCCGAGCGCGACCTGCGGGCGCTCCCCGACCCCGCCGACCCGCGGGCGACCGCCGAGGCGATCCTGTTCGAGGTCCGGCGCGTCATCGTCGGCCAGGACGCGATGCTCGAACGGATCCTCGTGGGCCTGCTGTCGGGCGGCCACCTCCTGCTGGAGGGCGTGCCGGGCCTTGCCAAGACGCTGACGATCAAGACGCTGGCCGAGGTCCTGGGCGGCACCTTCAAGCGCATCCAGTTCACGCCCGACCTCATGCCCTCCGACCTCGTCGGGACACGCATCTACCGGCCTGACCAGGGGTCGTTCGACGTCGAGCTCGGACCGGTCTTCGCGAACTTCCTGCTCGCCGACGAGATCAACCGCGCGCCGGCCAAGGTCCAGAGCGCCCTGCTCGAGGTCATGCAGGAGCACCAGGTGACGATCGGCCACGAGACGCACGCCGTCCCGACGCCCTTCCTCGTGCTCGCGACCGAGAACCCGATCGAGGCCGAGGGGACCTACCCCCTGCCCGAGGCGCAGGTCGACCGGTTCATGCTCAAGATCCTGCTCGACTACCCGAGCCCCGCCGACGAGGCGCAGGTCGTGGCTCGCTCGCTGAACGGCACCACCAAGCCGCGCGAGATCATCGATCCCGAGGGCCTGCTGCGACTGCAGCGATCGGTCGCCGACGTCTACGTCGATCCGCGGATCATCAGCTACGCCGTCGCCCTGGTCGAGGCCACGCGCAAGCTCACCTACTGGGGCGCGCCCGACCTCGAGTCGTACGTCTCGTACGGCGCCAGCCCCCGCGGCTCGATCAACCTCGTCCACGGGGCACGGGCCCTCGCCGTCCTGCGCGGCCGCCGCTACGTGCTGCCGTCCGACGTCGCCGAGCTTGCACCCGACGTCCTGCGCCACCGGCTCGTCCTGAGCTACGCGGCGCTCGCCGACGGCATCAGCGCCGACACGATCGTCGGGCGCGTCCTCACGCTCGTGCCGGCGCCCCGCCTCGACATGGCGGTGGAGCCGACCGCATGACCGCGGCGCGTGATCGCGCCGCCGATCTGGCCCACATCGGCGGTCGGGAGCGGACGCCCGCTCGTCCCGGCCCCGGACCCATCGCCGACCGGCTGGTGCGCCAGCTGGAGCTCGCGCTCGACCGCCGTGTCGGCGGGCAGCGCAGTGGCGATCACCTCGGCCTCGGTCGGGGGGACGGCCTCGAGCTCGATCGGATCCGACCGTACGAGCCGGGGGATGACGTGCGCCGGATCGACTGGAACGCGACGGCGCGAACCCTCGTGCCGCAGGTCCGCGAGGACGTGCCGGATCGTCAGTTGACGGCGTGGCTGCTGCTCGACCGCTCCCCGTCGATGCACTTCGGCACGGCCGATCGGCGCAAGGCCGACGTGGCCGAGGGGGCCGCGCTCGTGGTCGGGCGGTTCGCCGCCCGCCGCGGGAACCGGCTCGGCATCGTCGCGTTCGGTGACGGCCAGGAGCGGGTCAGCCCGCCCGCCGGCGGTCGCCGCGGGATGCTGGGCCTGCTCCGGACGCTCGCGTCCGAATCGCCGGACGAGAGCACGACCGGCGGGACGTCGCCTGCCCGCGCCCTGGCGCTCGTCGGCGCCACGCGCAGCCCGGCCGGGCGTCGTGGTCGTCGTCTCCGACTTCCGCGGTCCACGCGACTGGATCGGCCGCCTCACCGAGGTCGCCGGCCGGCATGCCGTCATCGCGGTCGAGGTCGCCGACCCTCGCGAGGATTCGCTCGTCGACGTCGGTGAGCTGACGCTCGTCGACCCCGAGACCGGGCGGATGCTCCGCGTCGACACCTCCGATCGACGCCTTCGATCGTCGTTCGACGAGGCGGCCGCCGCCGACCGTGCTTCGCTCGCCGGTGACTTCCGACGACTCGGTATCCGCCACCTCCGACTCACCACCGACGGTCCCTGGCTGCCTGCGCTCGCGCAGGGCTTCGCCAAGGGCCCTGATCGCACGACTGGACGACCGACATGACCTTCCTCGCGCCCGAGCTCCTGCTCGGACTCCTGCTCATCCCCGTCGCCATCGGGTTCTACCTGTGGGCGCAACGCCGGCGCAGCCGGTATGCCGTCCGCTTCACGAACCTCGACCTGCTCGCCAACCTCGCGCCGCGCAGGCCGTCGTGGCGTCGCCATCTGCCGCCGGCGCTCTATCTCGGCGCGATCGCGGTCCTCCTCGTGGGCCTCGCCCGACCGACCATGGTCGTGGCCACGCCGCGTGAGGACGCGACCGTCATGCTCGCGATGGACGTGTCGGGCTCGATGCAGGCGACCGACGTGTCGCCGACGCGCCTCGATGCCGCGAAATCCGCAGCGCTGTCCTTCCTTGACCAGCTGCCCGATGGCACGCGGGTCGGCATCGTGAGCTTCGCGTCGCGGCCCGTGACGCTCGTCGCCCCGACCGACGACCGCGAGGCACTCAAGTCCGCGATCGAGGGCCTCGAGGCCCAGGACGGGACCGCGATGGGCGATGCCCTGATGCAGGTGCTCGACATCGCCGAGACCATCCAGACCGAGGACACCGACACGCCCGACGTCGCGGCGACACCGGAGCCAACGGCCACGCCGGACGCATCGGCGTCACCGGACGCCTCGGCGATCACCGGACGCGTCGGATCCGCCGGTCGACCAGCCGTCGGAGGAGCCGCTCGTCGCGGCGATCCTCCTGTCGGACGGGGCCAACTCCGTGGGCCAGGCCGATCCCATCGATGCCGCGCAGCGGGCCGCGACCCTTGGCGTGCCCGATCTACACGATCGCGCTCGGGACCGCGGACGGCGAGGTGCAGGTCCAGAACGAGTTCGGGCAGCAGGTGACGCTCCCCGTCCCGCCCGACACGGCGACGCTCGAGCGGATCGCGGAGATCACCGGCGGCCAGGCGTTCGACGCCCCGACGGCCGAGGATCTCGCCGCGGTCTACGCCAACCTCGAGTCGCGGGTCGGCTACATCGAGGAGGAGCAGGAGGTCACGGCAGCGCTCGCCGCCGCCGGTCTCCTGTTCGTCGCCCTCGGTGCGGGCCTGTCGGCGATCTGGTTCGGCCGCCTTCCGTAGGTCCGTTTCCCGCGCGACTTCACGACCCGGCATGGACATCCGTCGATGCCGGGTCGTCGTCGCGTGGCGATGACGCGACGGTCACCGAGCGCGCACTATCGTGGCAGGATCTCCCCAGGCCACCCCCGATGGCCGGGCGATCGCACCCGAGGGCCCGACTCGTGACCGCCACATCCATCTCCACCCGACACCCGGCAACACGCTTCGGGTCGCTCATCGCCGGATTCCTGCTCGTGCTCGTCGCCGCGCAACCCGCCATGGCCGTGAGCTGGGGCGGCGAGTCGCGGTTGACGGCTGACGAGAACTACCGTCCCACGATCCTGCGCACCGGAGGGTCGCGCGCGATCGCCATCTGGCAGCGCGGCAGCAACCTCTACGCCCGACGAACGGGCAACGGTGGACTGTCGTGGACGGCTCGCCAGACGATCGCGTCGAACCTCGCGCTGAACTACTCGGCATCGTCGAACGGCGCGTCCGTCGACGTCACGTACACCAAGCGAGTCACGCGGTCGGACGGCAGCTACGCGGTCCGCCTGTGGTACCGCCGCAGCACCGATCATGGCGCGACCTGGGGCACGGCCAAGCCCCTGACCTCGTCGACCTCGAAGGTGATGGACCAGGCCGTCGCGCGAAAGTCCGGCGGTCGCGTCAGCATCGTCTGGACCGGGATGACCTCGGGCAACCTGTACCTGCGCACGAGCAGCGACGGCGGCGCCACGTTCGGCGCGGCGAAGTTCATCGCGCAAGACGAACAACTGGGAGCCGGGCCGCGCGATCACCTATCGGAGCGACCCGCAGATCGCGATCGGCTCCGGGGTCACCTACGTCGCGTACACCTCCGCACGTGACACGCTGGTCATCCGGCGCTCGACGAACAACGGCACCTCCTGGTCGGCGGCGACGAGGCTGAGCACCCACGCCCAGCCCGACTACGACGTCGCCGCCTCCGAGGGCAAGGCGGTGATCGCCTACACGACGACCGCATCCGGGGTCGCCAAGGCGGCCTTCCGCCGGACGACCGACAAGGGCGTCACGTGGTCGAGCTCACGCCAGCTCGTGTCCGTCCCGACCGGGTCGTTCAGCCAGATGCCGCAGCTCGCCTACCGCGCCGGGGTCCTCGCCGCGATCTACAAGTTCGGCCCGCCAGGCGACTCGCCGATCTGGCATCGCCAGAGCACGAACTTCGGGCTCACGTGGTCGACACCGACGCGGGTCAGCCAGATCCAGTTCGCCGATGACGACGCCGAGCCCGGTGGGATCGCCATCCTCGATGGCCGGCACCTCGCCGGCTACAACGAGAACCGCGGCGATCCCGACGAAGGGTTCTGGGTCCGCCGCAGCCAGTAGCCGCGACCGGCTCAGCCCGGCGCCGGCCGCCAGGCCTGGCCGAGGATGATCGCGAGGGCCAGCAACAACGCGCCGAGCGCGGCGAACGCGACGCTGATCTCCATGACCTCGTGCTGCACGACCAGGTTCATCGGGAGGTTCTGGAACACGGTGGCGAGCTCGTCCGCGCTTTCGGCCGGGTAGTACTCGCCACCGGTCACCTCGGCCACGGCGATGAGCGTGTCCTCGTCGATCGCGCGTCGGAAGCCACCACTGCCACCGCCACCTCCCCCGCCACCGAACCCTGGATCGAACCCGCCGAACCCGCCGAGGCCCGGGCTCTCGGGCGGCTCGTTCCCGATGAACTGCGCGCCGCACGTCGGGGGCCGCCCGCCCGGGTTCTCGGTGCCGAACCCGATCGTGTACACGCGGAGCCCCCGGGCAGCGGCGAGCTGCGCCGCCTCCACGGGGACCGGCCCGGCGTTGCTCGCGCCATCGGTCAGGACGACGATGATCGCCGGAGCGTAGGCGCCCGTGGGGACCGGCGCCGGGCCGGCGCCGTCGGAGGTCATCTCGTCGGGACCCACCGCGGGGATGCCCTCGTCGATCTCGGCGATCGCATCGATCGCGGCGAGGATCGCGCTCCCGACCGCGGTCCGGCGGCCGGTCGTCAGGCTCTCGACGACATCGAGCAGGACCTCCTGGTCGGTGGTCGGCGCCTGGACCACCTCCGCGAACCCGGCGAACGCGACGATGCCGATCTGGGTCGTCGAGCCCTGGCCCTCGATGAACGACGCGGCCGCCGCCTCGGCCGCGACGAGGCGGTTGGGTGGGATGTCCGTGGCGCACATGCTGCGTGAGACGTCCATCGCCAGGATCACCGTCGTCCGTCCGGTCGGCACGGCGACGATGCTCACCGGTCGCGCCAGCGCGACCACCAGGCTGACCAACGCGAGGGTGAACAGCGCGAACGGCAGGTGCCGCTTGATCCGCGACGACCGCGGGATCGCCACGCGGACCAGCGACAGGCTCGAGAAGCGGAGACCCGTCCGCGGCCGCCGCAGCGACCAGATGCGGAGGGCCACGAGCGCAGGCACGATCGCCAGCAGGACGAGGAACCCGGGCGCGAGCAGATCCGGCGTCATGGCACGCGGCCCAGCAGGACGAGCGAGGTCACCGCGCCGGCGAGGAGGATCAGCACCGCGGCCCCCGCGAACAGCGAGGTGACCTCCATCGCTTCAGGCCTGATCACCAGGCGGGGGTTGATGCTGTCGTACACGGCCTGGAGCTGCGCGGGGTCCGCCGCGGCGTGATACGTGCCCTCCGTCATGGTCGCGATCTGGCGGAGCAGTGGCTCGTCGAGGCGGCTGTGGACACGGAACCCCTCGACCTCGATGAGGGTCCCCTCGGCGCTCCCGACGCCGATCGTGTGGATGCGAACGCCCCGGTCCGCCGCGGCCTGGGCGGCCTCGAGGGGATTCGGCGACTGGTTGTTCTCGCCATCGGTCAGCAGCACGATGACCGCCGGTGCATACGTCCCGTCCGGCACGGGCGTGGGATCCGGTGTCGGCTCGGGCGACCGATCCGAGTAGAAGCCGGCGGCCGGGTCGGCATCCGCGGCCTCGATCGTCGCGAGCGAGGACACGATGCCGCGCCCGAGGGACGTCCCGCGCTCCGGTGCCAGGCGGTCGATCGCGGCGAGGACGAGGACCGGGTCGTTGGTCGGCACCTGGACCGAGAACCCGCTGTCGCTGAACGCCACGACCCCGATCAGGACGGAGGCCGGCTGGCGTTCGACGAACGTGCGCGCGGCCGTCTTGGCCGCCTCCATCCGGGTCGGTTCCAGATCGTCGGCCGCCATGCTGCCCGAGACGTCGAAGGCGAGGATGACCGTGCCCTCGACCCGGGGCACGCTGACGACGCTCTGCGGCCGCGCGAGCGCCACGACGAGGATCGTGAGCCCCACGAGCATGCACGCGGCCGGGATCCGGCGGCGCCATCCGGTCGCGCGGGTTCCCGGCCGGCCGGCCGCACCCGCTCCACCGCCCGCGCCTGCACCGCTGCCGCCGGTCCCGCCGGTGACGAACGAACCGTACGCGGCCATCCGGCGCGCCCGACGACGCTCGAGCGCCAGGTAGCCGGCGACCCCGAGCGGGATCGCCAGGACCAGGAGCAGCATCGCCGGCCAGATGAACGACATCGACTACGTCCGCCGCTTCTGTCGATCGCGTCGCCATGCGGACGATCGCCGCGACGAGATCCTCATCGGTGGACAGCGAGACCGCGTCCACGCCGGACCGCTTGAACGCGTCCCGCAGCGTCGTCTCGCGCATCGCCGCGGCTTCCCGGAACCGCCGCCGAAACCCCTTGTCGTGGGTGTCGACGTAGAGCTGCTCGCCGGTCTCGGCGTCCTGCATCAACAGGGGGCCGACGTCGGGCAGCTCGACCTCGCGCCGATCGAACAGCCGCACGGCGAGGACTTCGTGGCGCTGGGTCAGCAGGCTGAGCGGCCGCTCCCAGCCCGGCGCGCTGATGAAATCGGAGAGGACGAACACGAGCGAGCGGCCCTTGATCGCGTGCTGGCCGGCCTCGAGCAGCGGTGCGAGGTCGGTGAACGGCGCCCTGGGCAATCGCGGTTGGTCCAGGAGGTCGTTGATCAGGCGCAGGACCTGGATCCGGCCGCCGCGCGCCGGGATCGTGCGCTCGACCCGGCTGCCGTAGAAGACCGCGCCCACGCGGTTCCCGTGTCGCGTCAGCAGGCGCGCGAGCGTCGTGACGAAGTCGATGAGCACGCCGCGCTTCAGCCGGTCGGACTCGGTCGTGCCGAAATCGACCGACGGGCTGAGGTCGAGCAGGAACCACGCCGTGATCTCGCGGTCCTCGTGGTACTCGCGGATGTACGGCGTGTCCATCCGCGCCGTGACGTTCCAGTCGATGTAGCGGACGTCGTCGCCGTACTGGTATTCGCGCAGGTCGGCGAAGTCGACGCCGTTGCCGCGGAACAGGCTCCGGTAGTCGCCCTGGAGCAGCCCGTCGAGCCGGCGGATGACCTGCCAGTCGAGGCGCTGGAGGATGCGCTCAGGCGCCGACGTGGACGTTGCCATGCTCGCGAAGGGGCACGACCGGCACCGGGATGCGGTCGATGATGGTCTCGAGCAGCGCGTCGCTCGTCACGTCGTCGGACAGGGCCTCGAACGAGAGCACCAGCCGATGCCGGAGCACGTCGAGCGCCATGTCGAGCACGTCCTCGGGGAGGGCGTAGTCGCGGCCGCGGACGAAGGCGAGGGCGCGCGCCGTGAGGATGAGGTTGATCGATGCTCGCGGACTCGCCCCGAACGTGATGTAGCGCGCCAGCTCGCCGAGTCCGTGGCGCGCGGGGTCGCGGGTCGCGGTCGCCAGCCGGACCGCGTACGCCATGAGCGCCGGGTCCACGTAGACGCGGTCCGCCGCACCCTGCATCTCGCGAAGGCCGTCGGTCGAGAGCACCTGCGCGACGGTCGGCAGCAGACCGGTCATCCGCTCGACGATGACGAATTCCTCGGTCTCGCTCGGGTAGCCGACGACGACCTTGAGCATGAACCGGTCGATCTGCGCCTCGGGCAGGGCGTACGTGCCCTCGGTCTCGATCGGGTTCTGGGTGGCCAGGACGAGGAACGGGTCGGGCACGCGGAACGTCTCGCGGGCGATCGTGACCTGCCGCTCCTGCATGACCTCGAGCAGGGCGCTCTGGACCTTGGCCGGGGCGCGGTTGATCTCGTCCGCGAGGAGCAGGTTCGCGAACACCGGACCCAGCTGCGTCCCGAAGTCGCCCGTCTTCTGGTTGTAGATCCGCGTGCCGATGAGATCGGCGGGCACGAGGTCGGGGGTGAACTGGATGCGTTTGAACTCGCCCCCGATCGACTCGGCGAGTGTCTTGATCGCCATCGTCTTGGCCAGCCCCGGGACGCCTTCGACGAGGATGTGCCCGCGCGCGAGGAGCGCGACGATCAGCCGTTCCAGGAGGTGATCCTGGCCGACGATGACCTTCTTGACCTCGTACAGCAGCCGCTCCATCGGTGCGGCGCGTTCCTGACCGGATGGTTGCTCCACTCGCAGGTCCTCGTGCTAGAACGGCGGCAGGCCGGCGGCACCGCCGGCGACATCGATCGGGACGGCCAGGCCGATCCCGATGAACACCTCGTCCTCGGTCGGGTTGACGAGGGCGGTGACGATCCCGATGACATGACCCTCTCGATTCAATAACGGTCCACCGGAGTTCCCCGGATTGACCGCCGCATCGATCTGGAGCAGGCCGTGGATGACCTGACCGGTCGCCGGCAGCTCGAACGAGCGGTTCACGGCCGAGATGACGCCGACGCTCATCGAGCCACTGAGCCCGAACGGGCTGCCCATCGCGTATGCCTCGGAGCCCTGCCGGACGGCCGCGGGGTTGCCGAGGACCGCCGGGACGATCTCCGCGGGCGGCTGCTCTGCGCGCAGCACGGCGATGTCGTGGTCGGGCTGGCGGGCGATCACCTCGGCGCTCGAGCGGGTGCCGTCGGCGAACGTCAGCTCGATGGTCGACGCGTCGGCGACGACGTGGAGGCTCGTGAGGATGTCGCCGTCGAGGTTCACGATCACGCCGCTGCCGAGGCTCCGGTCGCCGTCTGATCCCCCCTCGCCGGCGGCGCCCGTTGCCTCGACCAGCACGAGCGACGGCTGGACGGCCTGGTAGACGAACTCCGAGAAGGCCGGTGGGGGCGTCACCGAGGCCAGCGCCTCGGCCACGCGGTCGTCGACGTCTCGCTGGGTGAGCGGCAACGGCGCCGCGGTCAGGGATGCGTAGAGCGCCACTGCGGCCAGCGCGACGACACCGCCCGCCACGAACGGACCGAACCGCCCGAGACGCGTCTCGAGTCGGCGGAACCTGCCCGGCGTGTCCGGTCCTGGTGCTGGGTGCTGTTCAGCCATCGCTCAGCCACGACACAGCGGAGTCCAGTCGTCGGGCCCCCGCGCGTCAGTCGGGCCTGCCGTCGGATGCGCACGGGGCGGGCCCTGGCGGCAGTCTACCGCGGGTCGGCTCGTGGCCGCTCGGCGTCGACCGTCGGCACGAACGTGCATTCCGCAACGGCGTTGATAGACAAGACATTTGCCGTGGACGCACGAACGGACTCGGCCACGTCGGACGATCGGCCGGCGCCGGGTTCCGGCGGACGGCCACCCGACGCGGTTCGTGGACCTGCGGACCCATCGTGCAGGAGGCAGCCATGAGCGACGACCTTCGCGAACGCAAGACCCCGCGCGAACAGGGAGACTTCCCGCCGCAGGAAGGTCTCCGCAGCGATCACGCGGGTACCGGGGCAGGCATCAGCGGGCCCGCGCCGGCCGGCGGCGATCCCGAAGCACTCGCCTCGACACCGGCGGGAGACCGTGAGGCGCCGGACGGTGTCGTCGCTCCCGCTGGCGGTGGATACGGCTCCGCCACGGCCGACCGGACGTCCGGAGGATCAGGCGATGGCGAGACGTCCGCGGGCGAGGATCCGCAGACGGATTGGCTCCGCGCCGAGGACTCCAGCGATCCCCCGTCAGGACGATGAGTCGGATCGCCGGGCGCTCCCGGCACGGACCCGGCCAAGCACGAGGACGACAGCCATGACCGATCGACCGCCACGACGAACCGGCCCCGACAAGAGTCCCGACGGCCCTCGCGAGGCTGGTGATCCGGGCTCCACACGACACGGCACCAACGCCGGCTCGGGGGCGAACGAACCGAAGCACCGCGAGCGCAAGGAAGCGGCCGGTCGGTGCGTCTCACGACAGGGCGGTGACCAGACGCGGGAAGATCAGCCGGCTCGCGACTGATCGATCGACGGTGAGCGGCGGCGGGATCACCTCGCAGGTGTCGCTTCCGAGGCCGGGAACCGATCGGGCGCCACGGGTGTATGAGGGCAGAGATCGTCCGAATGGAGGACCTGCATGCCGCCTCGCCCGCGTCGCCCTCGCGCTCGTTCCTGCCTTTCGCTCGTCGTCGCGCTCACGATCGTCGCCGGGTGCGGTGGATCGGTGGCGCCGTCGCCGACGGTGACCGACGCGACGTCGACCCCGGTCGCGACGGGTGCGTCCCCGGCGACCTCGATCCGACCGTCCTCCGACGGAGCTCGTGCTCGGCCAGACGTTCGGGCTGGTCTACGACCCCGAGCTGGGGGCGGTCGTGCTGGTCAACGGCGCCATCGAGCGGGGCCGCGCGCGCCCGACGGAGCTCTGGCGCTGGGATGGCGAGGCGTGGGAGCTCATCGATGACGCCGGGCCGCCGGCGCGGAGCTTCGCCGCCATCAGTCGCGATCCGCAACGAGGAGCGATCGTCGTCCACGGTGGCCTCGACGAACGTGGCACGCCCTTCGACGAGACGATCGAATGGGATGGGCGTGCCTGGACGACGACGACCGACACGGGACCGGGTCCTCGCGAAGGCGCCGGCCTGGCGTACGACGCGGCCACCGCCCGACTGCTGCTCTTCGGTGGCGCGGTCGACCGCGTCCAGCCGGACGACACCTGGGCGTGGGACGGCACCTCCTGGGAGGAGATCGCGAGCAGCGGGCCGCCACGCCCCCGGTTCGTCAGCCTCATGACGCAGGACCGGGCGGCCGGCGGCATCCTGCTCCAGGGCGGCCACTGGGTCGACGGCGATGCGGGCGACTTCCTCGCCGACACGTGGCGATGGCGAGACGGGACGTGGTCCGAGGTCACCGCGGAGGGCGGTCCGGGACCGCGCGTCAATTCGCCGGGCGCCTGGGACGAGCGCGTCGGCGGCATCGTCATGGTCGGCGGCGGGTCGGGCATGGACACGCCGTTCGGCGCGGACACGTGGGTCTGGACGGACAGGTGGACGCAAGCGGCGACGTCGTCGGCACCCAGCCCGCGGAACGGGCACGCGCATCGCCTTCGACGAGGCACGGCAGGTGCTGGTCCTCGTCGGCGGGATCAGCGTCCCGGGTGGGAGCCAGACCCTGGACGTCTGGGAGCTCGACGATCGTGGCTGGCGGGAGGTGCTGCCCGCCGCGAGGTGATCACGACAGACCCTGCTGTGGTCGTTGTGTGCGCGAATGTCGGCAACACCGGGGGCCGATTCCGTCCGAGCCGTCCGTCGCCGACCAGATCTCGCGATAGGCCAGAGCGAATCGGCTCATGGGTGGAACAACTCCGCACGGCCATAAGCCACGTAGGCGTAGGGCGGGTTCGTCGTCGAACCGACGTCCTGCGATTCGCCGAGTCGGCCACCCGCCACGAGAACCCGTCCGTCCTGCAGCAAGGTCGCCGTCTGTCCCGACTCACGTGCGTCCGTGGGCGGGCCGACATCGTCGATGCTGCTCGTGTCGGGGTCATACACCTGTGACGTGGGTTCGACCGGGAGTCCGAGGCCGAACGGCGGTGCGCCCATCACAAGGATCCGGCCGTCCTGCAGCGGCACGACGACGTCGCCGAAGCCCCCGGCGGGTTCGACGTCGGTGAACGATCCGGTCGTCGCGTCGAAAAGCTGCCACGACGGAGTGAGCGTGCGCGTCCCGTCGCTTCGCAGCCCTTCGCCGGTAACCAGGACGCGCCCATCGGGCAGGAGGGCGGCAGCCCGTGCGGTAGCGCCTGCTCCGGTCGCCGGAACCTCGGTGAACGTTTCCGTGATCGGGTCGTAGATGTCGGCGACCGGCAACGACCCAGCATCACCAACGATGAGCACTCGTCCGTCGCGAAGGATCGACGAAGTCGGCTCCAACCGTCCGGTATGCATCGGGGCCGTGATCGATCGGAAGGTCTGGGTCGACGGGTCGAACGACTCGACGGAGTCGAGTGGACCAGTCCCCGGGGCCGTTGGCAGTTCGCCGCCGACGGAGCCGAGGCCACCCACGAGCAGGACCGTCCCGTCCTGGAGGATCGTTGCGCTGTGGAGGCCGCGGCTTGACGTCATCGCCCCTGCAGGACTGAACGTACTCGTGGAGGGATCGAAGATTTCCGCAGAGTCGAGAACCTCGCGAAGGTTCATGCCGCCGTCCGCAGTCGGTGCGGATCCGAAGCCACCAGTGATGAGGACGCGACCATCGGCGAGCAGTGTCGCGGTCGCGTCGCGACGTGCCTGCCCCATCGACCCGGTCGGACTGAACACTTCGGTCACGGGATCGAAGAGCTCGGCTGTCGCGAGTGCTTGCCCGTCCACGTCCGTGCCCTCATCCTCCTGGCCGGCCCGGAGTCGACTCCACCCGCCGGCGATCAGGACCCGCCCGTCCGGAAGTCGCGTCGCGGTCGCATCGATACGCGCCTCCAGCATCGATCCGGTCGGGACAAAGACGCCCGTCGGGGCCGTGATGGGATCGCTCCGGAGGAGCACGGACCCCACGAGCGCGGCGCCGGCCGCGGTGAGCACGAGGAGGGCGAACAAGACGACGACCGTCGCCCACGATCGACCCAGCGACACATTCCATCGGCCTCGCAGGCCAGAGGCACGGTCCGCGGCGACCGCTCGTGTGACGGCCGCGGCATCGACGCTGAGTGGCGCCAGGTCGGCGTAGCGGCCCATCGCATCCGCGAGTCGGGCTTCGAAGGTCATGGGGTCATGCATCGTCGATCTCCGCACGCAGGCGATCGAGGAGGCGCGACAAACGGCTCCGGACACCGGAGGCCGAGCCGCCCAGCTGGCTCGCGATCTCCCCGGAGTCGAAACCGGCAACGTACCGAAGCGCGAGGAGCGCCCGGTCCTCGGGCTTCAGTCGTGCGAAGGCGCGCTGCAGGTCGAGCAGGCCGATGACGTCGGCTGGGTCCGCACCAACGCGGGGGTCCGGCGCGGTGGAGATATCGACGACGGGGCGCCGCCGTTGCCGGCGGATCGCCTGGCGTGCCTCGTTCGCTGCGATCGCGATCAGCCACGCACCGACCGTGCTGGCGTCTCGGATCGTATGCAGGCGGCGCCACGCGATCGACCACGCCGATTGAACGGCATCTCGAGTCAACTCCGGATCGCCAGTGATGACGAATGCGACGCGGGCCATCGAGGCGTGATGCTCGGCAACCAGGTTGGCGAACGCAGCCTGATCGCCACCGGCTGCGAGCCGGACGATGGCGTCGAGGGTCGTCGCGTCATGCACGGCGATATCCGTCATGTGAGGTAGATGCCGATGAAGGCCGAAGTGTCCCATCGAGCCGTAGCACCGGTGCCGCCAACGCGTGAACGACCTCTGGTGAAGCCGTCGAGCGGGTCGCGAGCGCGACCCGCCGGTCTCAGCTCGCGGCCCTGAGCCGCTCGAGGCCGTCGAGGATCAGGTCGAGCCCGAACGCGAACTCGACGTCGTCGTCACACCCGCCGAGACCGCCCTCGTGGCTGACGGCCAGGGCCAGCTCGGCGATGGACGGGTACGTACCGGCCATCTGGCGCGCGAGCGCCGCCATCTCGGGGCCGCCGCGGCTCACCGCGGAATTGTCATACAGGTCCTGGTTGAACCCGAGGACGCGGCTGCCGAGGACGTGGATCGCGTGGTGGGCCAGCTCGACCGAGAATCCGCCGTCCCGGAGGATCGTCAGCGCCGCTTCCATGTAGCGCAGCGTCGCCGGACCCGGGTCGGTCCGCGACTCGATCACGCGCGGCGCCCACGGGTGGCGCAGCATGACGGTGCGGGCCGCGATCACGAGCCGGCGCATCCCGGTCTGCCAATCCGCGTCGGCGTGCGACACATCGATCTCGCCGACGACCGCATCGACGATGCCATCGAGGATGTCGTCCTTGCTCTGGACGTGGTGGTACAGCGACATCGCGTCGACGCCGAGCTCCTGGCCGAGCTTGCGCATGCTGACGGCCTCGCTGCCCCCTCGATCGGCGAGCTCGACGGCAGTCCGAAGCACCCGCTCCTTGCTCAGCGGGATGCGGGCCGCCGTGTTCGGGCCGGCCTGGGTCACCATCGCGTGCCACGCATGCGCACACTCTAGCCCTACGGAGTAAGCCTGGCTCGACTCGCTCCCTCGGCCCTTGACAAGTCTACGGTGTATGTCTACGGTGTAGGTCCAGCCCTACGCCGTAGGGCCAGACTCGAAGGGGCCCTCGATGGATACCGATGCGACGCCGATCGATCACGTCACGCCAACCGATCCCCCGCGCATGCCACCGCGGTGGGTGATCCGCTCGATCTGGGCCCTGCACCGGGCCCTGTATGCCGTCTCGCGCGGCCGGTTCGGCCTTCGCGCCGCGACCGCCGACCACGCCGGGTACCTGCGACTCCGGACCGTGGGGCGCAGGACGGGCCGGGAGCGACTGAGCATCCTCGCCTACCTGCAGGACGGGCCGGATCTGTTCACCCTGGCGATGAACGGCTGGGGCGAACGCGAACCGGCGTGGTGGCTCAACCTCCAGGCGCACCCGGATGCCGTCGTCGACGTGCCGGGTGGGCAGCGCGCGGTCCGTGCCCGCGCGGCGACGGCGGACGAGCGCTCGATCCTGTGGACCAGGCTGGACGGCGGGCCATGGGGCGATCTCGATCGATCCGCCGCGCTGCGGCCCCGCGAGACGGCGATCGTGATCCTGGAGCCTCGCGGATAGCGCGATGACGACCGCGCGCCCGCGATCTCCGCCGCTCGGAGACGACGAACCCCGGCCCCCCAACAGGGCCGGGGTTCGTGTCGTGGCGAAGCTAGTCGACCGGTGCGAACTCGTGCTTGGCAAGCCAGTTCGCGACCTTCTTGCCGAGCCAGGCGCCCTGCTCATCGGCACGCCGGAAGTGGAGGCCGACGAGGACGCGACCGTTGATCGCATCCTTGATGGGTCCGCTGAATTGCTTGTAGTGGCGGGTGATCGGTGTCGCCCCGACGCTCGTCAGGTCGAACGTCATGCGGTTCGTCCCGAAGTACGCGCGGGCGGCGTTCATCGTCCCGGACGTGAGGCAGTTGAAGCCCGATGGCGGATCCGGATAGCCGGGGGTCGGGATCAGCGACGTCCAGGAGGCATCGGCCACGGTGGCCGGGTTCCCGTCGAGGCCCGCTTGCTGGATCGCCGTCTGGGGTCGCCAGAACAGCCAGTGGTCCTTGTTCTCCCAGCACGCGATCAGTGCGTCAGCCGCCGACATGCTCGTCATCACGAACAGCCGTGCCTGCTGGCTCGTCGACAGCCCGCGCCTGGTCGCGATCTCGCGGAGCCCGCGATTGACCATCGGGAAGGGATTGGCAGAGGCCCAGGTCGCGAGCTGTGCCTGTGCGGTCGTCCGGACCGAGGTCGCCCCACCAAGCGTCTTGACCTCGTTGAACTCGGCGGCGTACTCGGCGCTGTCGAGCGGGAATGGCGGTCCGATCCGGTACTGGTCCTGGCTGAGCAAGGTGAACGGCCTGACGAGGCTCACCCACCCGAACGCGTTCGCGTTGAGCGGCGGCACGAGTTGCCACTCGCCGGGCTCGTCGCCGACCGGGAACGTGTAGGTGCCGAATCGCCCATCACCCGCGCGATCGGCGAGCATCGCGGCCGCGGCTGCGGCGCCGACCGCGATCCCGGCCGTCTTGGCCGCTCCGTCGGGGATCTTCGCGAGTGACGTGTCGTACAGGTCGAGCAGGCTGGCCTTCACCGTCGTGTTCGCCGCCGGTGTGAGGCCGTCGAGGACGCCATACCCGGCGGCGGCGACAGCAGCCGCCTGCGAGGCGGATGACGGCGCATCGAGACCGCCGAGATAGGGCTCGTGGGTGTCGACGATCGCGTTGACGGCGTCGTAGATCGCGCCGTGGACCATCGCGAGGTGGATCGGTGCGAGCGGCGGCACCTGGGCGAGGCCGGGTGGCGTCGCAGTCGCGGCGTTGCCGATCGTGTTGATGGCGTTGGTGTTCCACTCGAGGACCATGTCGGTCGGCTCGGCGGCGGCGACCGATGTCGGCCGGGATCAGCATCGATGCCGCGATCAGCGCGATCGCGGTGATGGTCGACAGCCAGCGGCGAGCCCCCGACGCGTAGCCGGGATGGATTCATGACGGACATCCTCGTATCGGCACTTCGTGGTCGGCGCCGTGCGCCGTGGATCCCGAGAGCTCGGATCCGGCCCTCGAACGCTGTGCGTGATCGGCCACTCGCGTCCCTCCTTCTCTACGCGGCAACGACAGGTAGACCCCTCTGGATACAAGGGCGTCGTCGCGACGGATTCCGTTCCCTCTCGGCCACGCCACCTGATCGACGACGGCCGGCGGAATCCGTACCGACGAAACGGGTCCTATGAGCGAGATGCCGCCCGGAGGGCCAGGGTTGGCATGAAATTCGCGCGATGTGGGCCCAACCGCGCCGGGCGCGCCGGCATCTGGACAGGTGAACGGCGACGAGACGACACGGGTGTACGCTCGCCGAACCTCAAAGGAACGTCGTGGACCTGCTGGCCCCCGCACCGCCCTCCGCAAGCACATCGGACGACCTGCTCGTCCGACGCGCCGCAGCGGGCGACGTCGCGGCCTTCGACACTCTCCTCGTCGCCCGGATCGACCGCTGCTACCGGCTGGCCTGGTCGATCCTTGCCAACGACGCCGACGCCGCTGACGCCACCCAGGACGCATTCGTGGCCGCGTGGCGCGAGCTGCCACGGCTTCGCGACCCGCGAGCCTTCGACGGCTGGTTGAACCGGATCGTGGCGAACGCCGCGCGCATGGCTCGTCGACATCGGACGCGACTCCGCGAGGTGGCCGTCGCGCCCGACATGCAGGACTCGGACGATGCGCCGACGTGGGAACCGGAGTCCGTCGCCCGGAAGACCGAGACCGACACGGTCATCGAGCGCGACTCGATGGGCCGGGCATTCGAGCGCCTCCGCCCGGCCGACCGGGCGATCCTCGCGCTGCACTACGTCGACGAACGGCCCGTCGCCGAGATCGCCCGAACGCTGAACGTCCCGGTCGGCACCGCGAAGTGGCGGCTGCACGCCGCGCGCAAGTCCCTGGAGCGGGCGATGGAGGCGGAGGCATGAGTGACATGCGCCTCAGCGACGCACTACTGACGTCCGGCCTCCGCCGGCAGGTCCCGAGCGTGGCCCCGGCCGGGCTGCGTGACCGGATCCTGGCCGAGATCGAGACCACCAGCCAGGTCCGACCGGTCCCCGCTCCGCTCCGTCGGTTCGCGGATGCGGATCAGGTCGCCCGCCGCCGGGCCATCCTCCTTGCCGCCGCGGCGCTCCTCCTGCTCGGACTCGCGGCGGCGGGCGTGGTCGGCGTGCTCCTCGACCAGCGTCGCGAGGTCCCACCGGACCTGTCCCTCGCCCCGCCCGCAGACCTGCCGGCATTCGTGCGCTCGACGTACGACCTGATGCCCGAGCTCGGGCCGGTCACGATCACGTTCATGGACGGGACCGGCAAGGGCCGGATCTACGTCGACGGGTCGGGCGCCGTCCGGACGGAGCGATTCGCGTCGCCCGATGACACCGAGCCCGAGACCTACACCATCCGGAACGGAACCCGGCTGGGCGAGGTCACCATCGTCGATGGCCAGCCGGTCTGGTACGACCAGGCAGAGGCATTCAGCGAGGACCCACGCGTCTTCGTGTTCGCGGCGCTGGGCGCCGCCCGATCCGGTCCGCAGCCCGGCTGCGAGGTCGCGGTGAGCCCCGGCGAGGAGTACATCGGAGAGCCGGGCCGTGGATGGGCGTACCTCGCCGTCGAATACGTGGCTGGTCGGCCGACCCACCACGTGTCCTGCGGCGGCAGCGACCTGTGGATCGATACGGAGACGCGGGTCACGCTGCGGAGCCGCGGCCCGGTCCTCGGTGCTGACGGGCAGCCCATCCCCGACCAGACTCGAACGATCGAGGCGACCGAGGTGACCTTCGGCCAGCCTCCGGCAGACCTCTTCGCGATCCGGCGGCCCGACGGCGTCGCGGCGATCCCGGCCGACGAGGATTCCAGTGCGCCCAGGACCCGTACTGTTCGGCGTCACCCAGGCCGGTCGTGACCCCTCCGCCCGCCCCCGCCGACACGGCGCCCGTCGAGCTCGACGCGTTGTTGGCCGCTGCGTTCGTCGCCGCCGACGACCTGCCCGCCTACGATGTCACCATCGAACGCTGGAGCGCCAAATACCCGGGCAGCTCCGAACGGACGATCCACGACGGATCCGGCCGCTACCGCGTCGAAATGACCTTCGATGGCGCGCGCGACCCCGGGTGGATCATGCTCGCGGGCGCCGACTACCGCTACACGACCGAAACGACGACCGATGGGTTCGTCTACTGGCGTGACAGGTCGTCGGAGATCGAGCGCGCGCCCGAGATGAGCTACCCACTGGGCCTCCCGCTGGCGTGCGGGGGCGGCTGGGAGCTCGTCGGCGTCGATCTCGTTGGCGGACGGGTCGCGGACCATCTGTCGTGCCCCGGGATCCTCGTTCCCGACGAGTACTGGATCGACCGGGACACGCAGCTCGTGCTCCGGATCCAGATGTTGCCGGACGAGACACACGGGGCGACCGTTGACGAGGTCGTCGACCTTCACTTCGGCCCGTCGCCGGCCGCGCTGTTCGAGCTACCCGAAGGGGCCGACGTCCGCAAGTGATCCACGCGGTCACGCGGCAAAGGCCGAGACCGGGCTGCTACGACGGCGGACGGACGGACGTCTCGTAGGATTCCACTCCCGGGTCCAGTGGCGGACTCGCGAAAGGGGGATCGTGAGATGGATGGACACGCAGCGGTGCCCGCGATGGCCGCACCACTCCGCCTATCGAGGCATCTGATCGTGGCCGCGGCGGTCATCCTCGTGGCGCCATTCACGGGCCTCGCCTGGCCGTTCGCGATCCTCACGGGCATGGTCATCGGAAAGTCGGAAGTCGACCGTCGGCTGGGCATCCGGCCCTCGACCACTGCACGTGCCGTACAGATCCTGGCCGTGACCGGAGGCGTCCTGGCCATGATGTTGTTCGGCGCGATCATCGGAGGCCTGATCGCGTTCCTGATCGTCGCTCTCGCGGCGTATTCGGAGCGCCTCGCCGCGGATGCCTCGCCCAGCGACCGGACGCTGGCTCGCATCCTCCTGGCAGTCGCCGCGGTGGCCGGCTATGTGGTCCTCGCCGTCGTCCTTGGTCTGCGTGTCGATCTTCGGATCGGGGGCTGACGACCGCGACGGGGCTCGATGCAGACCGATCGGATCCGCCGCGGCCACCGAGGAAGGGTCAGGCGACCGCCTTGGCGCCCTCCGTGACCTCGCCCTTGTGCGCGGCGAATGCGGCGAGGACCTCGGCCTTCTCCGTCTCGGGCACCTTGAAGAAGTCGAGGCTGCGGCCCAGTTCGGCCGCGACTTCGTCGAACTCGCCCGGCGCGATGTGCAGCCCGCGGTGCGCCTCCTCCAGCCCCAGGTGCGTACGCCCAGGCTTCGTCGCTTCGAAGGTGAACGGGCCGCCCGCGGCCTCGCACAGCCACAGGGTGCGCATGAATTTCAGCCCCGGCAGCCTGTCGAGGTGCTTCGTGCTCCACTCGTCGAGCTCATCGTTCGGCGATCGTTGCCCGACTTTCGGATTCCGGACGACCGCATCGCTGAAGTGCTCGACGACGGCGGCGATAGCGAACACCCCGCCAAGTCGCTCGTAGAGACTCTTCTCTGCCATCCCGATGCCTCCCTGCATGGACGTGGCGCACGAGGGTCGCGCGCTCCCACAAGGACCGATACGCCTGGGCGCAGTCCTCAGTTCTCGCGCACAGGCGACCGCCGAGGCGATCTGTGGTCAGCGTGCCGAACGGTCAGCTCGGCGTGATGGTCAGCGCTGCGCCACCTTGAGCAGGCCGAAGCTCGCGCCCTCCGGGTCGCTCACGATCGAGAACCGTCCGCCCGGGAAGTCCTGTGGTTCGACCAGCTCCTGCGCGCCAAGCTCGAGCGCCTTCCGATGGGCGGCGTCGACGTCATCGACCGCGAAGTAGATCTGCCAGTAGCTCGGCACCTCGGCGGGCACCATCGGGTTCATCTCCCAGGCTCCGGCGATGCTCTCGCCGTCGAGCAGGAACTCGGTGTACGGCGGCTGCCCTTCGCCCATCTCGCTCTGTCGGGTCGCCCAGCCGAAGACCTGCTGGTAGAACGGCAACGCCTTTTCGATGCCGCGGGCGTTGATCTCGGCCCAGCCGAACGAGTTCGGTGCGTCCGTCTGGAAGCCACCCATGCGGGTCCCCTGCCAGGCGGAGACGAAGGCACCGGATGGATCCTGATAGACGGCCATGCGGCCCTGGTCGCCGACGTCGAATGGCGCCATGACGGCCGTCCCACCGGCCGCCTGGACCTTGCGGGTCAGCTCCTCGATGTCATCCGTTCCGATGTACAGGGTCCATGCCGTCGGGGCATTCGGGTCCATCTTCGGGCCGATCCCGGCGGCATCCTTGCCGCCGGTCTTCGCGAGCCCGTAGCCGCCGTACTGGGGATCGGGATTGACCTCGACCTGCCAGCCGAAGAGCTTCGAGTAGAAGTTCCGCGACGCCTCGGCGTCGGAGCTTGCGAGATCGACCCAGGCCGGCTTGTTGATGATCGCCGTCACCGCTTGCGCCATGTCATGCCTCCCCTTGGCTGCTCTCTGCGTACCGCTGCATTGTCCCACGGACGGCCAGTCGTGCCTGCGGCAACGCGGTCGTGCGATCGCGGACATCCGGGCCCCTGCCTGTGAGCGTTTATGACAGTGGGATGCCCACGCACCAGGGAGGACAAGGGGTATGTCGATCCGCTTGACGGCGTCGGTCGGAGGCGCCGTACTGCTCGGGCTCGTCCTCGCGACGGCCACGCTCGCCGCGCCACCGCACGGGCCGAAGCCGAAGCCGACACCAACGCCGACGCCGACGCCAACGCCCACGGCGACGACGGGACCGTCGACGCCGACGAACCTCCGCATCACGGCGTCCACGGACACGAGCGTGTCGCTCGCATGGGACGCCGCGACGTCGAGCTCGAGCACGTGGTGGTACTGCGTCCAGAACAACCTCTCCGGGTGCATCCGGGTCGACCCGCCGCGAACGACGATGACCTGGCCCAACCTCATGCCGAATCGAACGTTCTCGTTCACGGTCTACGCGGTCAACGCGAATGGCAAACGCTCGGGCGACAGCAACGCGGTGACGTTCACGACGCCGCCCGACACGACGGCGCCGTCACCGGCGCCGGTCCTCTCGGCGACGCTCATCACGCCGGCGCGGATCTCGGTGTCGTGGACCGCATCGACCGACAACACCAGCCAGGTCTGGCACACGCTCCTCATCGACGGCGCTGCGGAGTTCAGCGACTACATCGGGCTGCGGTCGTGGACGGAGTTCTACGTCGAGCCCGGCTCGACGCACACGCTGCAGGTCACGGCGCGCGACGCCCACGGCAACGTCGCCGCGAGCAACGTCCTGACGGTGACGACGCCCGCGAAGACCGACTTCACGCCACCGTCGGCGCCGACGAACCTCCATCTGACGTTCCAGAGCAGCCCGCCGGAGGCCTGGCTCGCGTGGACCGCGTCGACGGATGACACCGACCCGCAGAGCCTGATCCTCTACGAGACGTGGCTCAACGGCGTCCTGGTCCAGGACGGCCTCGTGGGTGGCACGTCGACGGTCACGTACTGCCGCGATACCGCCCCGATGGAGATCGTGCTCCGCGCCGTGGACTCGTCCGGCAACCGCTCCGGACCGAGCAACGCGATCCTGTTCCCCTGCGTCTAGCCCACAACGTCGGAGCCCGCCGCCCTCGAGGGGCAAGCGGGCTCCTTCGCTGTTCGGCCGGCGGCGAGGTCTTGTCGCCTCCAGGCTGCCGACGGACTCGAGTCCGGCCGCGGGGAACGGTGGCTGTTGGATGCAGCGCCTATACTCCCGGTCCGGGCCGACATAGCTCAGCGGTAGAGCAGCTGTTTCGTAAACAGCAGGTCCTCGGTTCAAATCCGAGTGTCGGCTCCAGCTCCCCTTCCCGTTCAGCACCGCTGATTCAGGCTGCGGCAAACGGGTGGCGTCCGCGTAGGACGAGCGAGAGGGTTTGCGGATGGATCTGATCATGCGTCCGATCTCGGGACGCGACGAGCTCGACCTGTTCCGCCGGTTGACGTACACGCTGGACGACGAGCTTGCGGACGACCTCGACGCGGGACGGCGTCGTCCGGAGTGGATGTGGGTGGCGCTGCGCGGCGATGAGCTCGTCGCACGGGCAGCCTGGTGGGGCGATCCGGACCCGGAACTCCTCGACGTCTTCGATATCGAGGCCGGCGCCGTCGACGAGGGGACCGCGCTGCTGGAAGCCGCGTTCAGCGCCATCGTCCCGGCCGGCGGTACCCCACCGGAGTATCTCCGGTTCGTGCCGCCGGACTGGCGGGAGCAGCCGGAGAGCCGGCGGGTCGTCGAGGAGCGGCTGGCGGTGATCGCTCGGATGGGCGCGCATCCCCTGGTGGAGCGGCTGCGGCTGGAGTGGCGGCCTGGCACCCCGATCGCGGCGACGAGCGAACGGCTGCTCTTTCGCCAGACAGAGGGCCGCGACGAGATGGTCGCGTTGATGACCCGCGTACTCGACGGCACGCTCGATGCCCACAGCCTCGACGACCTCGACCACATGGCACCCGCGGAGGCAGCCGCCACGCAGTACGACCGCGAGCTCGCGGAGTACCGCAGCCCGCAGGCGTGGTGGCGGGTCGCGACGCTGCCGGACGGCGAGCCGGTCGGCTTCGTCACGCCGGCGCGCAACGACTACAACCCGATCATCGGGTACATCGCCGTGCTGCCCGAGCACCGCGGGAACGGGTACATCGACGAGCTGCTCGCCGAAGGGACCCGGATCCTGGCAGCCGAAGACGTGCCGCGTATCCGCGCGTCGACGGACGTGGGCAACGTGCCGATGGCTGCGGCCTTCGCGCGGGCCGGCTACGTCACCTTCGAGCGGTCGGTCAACTGGACGTGGGACCCGGACCAGGCTCGGTAACGAGCGGGACGGCCCGAGCGGGGCGTTCGGTGATCAGGCCGCGCGGGGGCCTCCGCCGGCATGCCGCGTCAGCGAGCGGATGACGGCGGCGCGGAGACCGTTCGGATCGCCGAACGTCCGGAGCAGGTCGAGCGCGACGAGGCCGACGATCGCAACCTCGACGCCCTTCGTGATCCAGCCGAGCGCGAAGTACATCCCGGTCAACAGGTAGGCGCCGATGGTGAGCGCGGCGTACCCGGCCAGCGCGATCCGCGGCAGCCAGCTGAACTGCCGCACGATCGAGATCGGTGCCGCGGCCCCGATCGCATACGCCCCGGCGAGCACGAGGTAGCCGAACCCGTTGAGCGTGAACAACGGCCCGCCGAGCGTGAGGTGGACATAGCCGGTCGCGATCGTCAGCTCGACGATCACGAGCGTGAGCAGCGCGCCAGCCAGGCGGCTCGACGAACGCTCGCCTCCGTCGATGGTGGTCGGAACGCGTGTCGATGGCGTTCGGTGCTGGTCCATGAGGTCACATCCTTGTGGCGCTTGGTCTCAACCAGTTGACCCCGCCAAGCGGTCCGATGTGACAAGCAACCGTCCGCTGATCGCCGCCAGGCCGGTTGACGCCATTCGATACCGTTTCCAGATGCCCAAGTCCGACCTGCGCATGAACCCTGACGCGCGACGGGCGGGCCGCGATCCCGCGCCCCGCCCCGGTTGCGCTCCGCCGCGAACCGGTCGATACCCCGACGGCGGGACGACCCGCTCGATCACCTGATGCGGACCTTCCACCTGCTGGTCGCGAACACGCTCGTCGCCAGCGTCACGAACAACTTCCTGTGGTTCGCGCTGACGTTCTGGGTCTACCTCGAGACCCTGTCCGTGCTGGCCACGGCGATCATCGGCGGCGGCTACATGCTCCTCGTCGCCGTGTCCGGCTTGTTCTTCGGGACGTTCGTGGACCGGCACCGTCGCCGGACCTCGATGCTGCTCTCGAGCGCGATCTCGCTCGCGGCCTTCGCGCTTGCCGGGCTCGTCTACTTCGTCGCGCCGGGCTCGGCGCTCCGGGACCTCGGAGCACCTGGCTTTCTGGGCGCTCATCGTCCTCGTGCTCGTCGGCGCGATCGCCGGCAACCTGCGCTCGGTCGCGCTGTCCACGACCGTGACGCTCCTGGTGCCCGAGGACGAGCGCGACCGGGCGAACGGGCTGGTCGGCACGGCCAACGGGATCTCCTTCGCGATCACCTCGGTGTTCAGCGGCCTGGCGATCGGCCAGCTCGGGATGGGGGCGTGCCTGCTCGATCGCCGTGGTCCTCACCGCCATCGCCGCGGTCCATCTCCTGACGATCCGGATCGACGAGGAAGCCCCCGAGCCGAGCGCGGACGCGCCGCGGGTGATCGACCTGGCGGGCGCGATCCACGCAGTCAAGCTCGTCCCCGGGCTGTTCGCACTCCTGCTGTTCTCGACGTTCAACAACTTCCTGGGCGGCGTGTTCATGTCGCTGATGGACCCGTACGGCCTGACGCTGATGTCGGTCGAGGCGTGGGGCATCCTGATCGCCATCACGAGCCTCGGCTTCATCGTGGGCGGGATCGCCGTCGCGCGACGCGGCCTGGGTCGCAACCCGGTGCGGACGCTCCTGCTGGCCAACGTGGTCATGTGGATCGTGACCATCGTCTTCCCGCTCCGCTCCGAGATCCTGCCGCTGGCGATCGGCTTCTTCGTCTACCTGACCGTCGCCCCGGTGGCCGAGGCGTCGGAGCAGACGATCATCCAGCGGGTCGTGCCGTTCCAGGAGCAGGGCCGCGTGTTCGGCTTCGCCCAGAGCCTCGAGACCGCGGCGGCGCCGGTCACCGCGTTCCTCATCGGCCCGATCGCCCAGTTCTGGGTGATCCCATCGATGACCGACGGCGCGCTCGCCGACAGCATCGGGTCGTGGTTCGGCACCGGGCCCGATCGAGGCATCGCGCTGATCTTCATCGTCGCTGGCATCATCGGACTCGCGGTGACGCTGGCTGCCCTGCGCTCGAAGGCGTACCGGCGGCTCTCGAACCAGTACGCCGCCGCCCCGAGCGAGCCCGTCGGGCAGGTCGACCATCGAGGCACCGGCGGCCTGAACACGAACGTCTCCCACCCCGCGTTACCAGATGGAGACACGATGACCACGGCCACGAGAACCGACGCGCCGGCAGCCTGCGCTCCACGCTGCCGACAGCCACGACCTGATCCGCGTGCAGGGCGCGCGCGTGAACAACCTCAAGGACGTCAACGTCGAGATCCCGAAGCGCCGGCTGACGCTGTTCACCGGCGTCTCCGGATCCGGCAAGAGCTCGCTGGTGTTCGGGACGATCGCCGCCGAGTCGCAGCGGATGATCAACGAGACGTACAGCGCCTTCGTGCAGGGGTTCATGCCCACGCTGGCCCGGCCCGAGGTCGACGTGCTCGAGGGGCTGACGACGGCGATCATCGTCGACCAGGAACGGATGGGCGCCAACATCCGCTCGACGGTCGGCACCGCCACCGACGCCAACGCGATGCTGCGCATCCTGTTCAGTCGCCTCGGGCAGCCGCACATCGGCTCGCCGCAGGCGTTCTCCTTCAACATCCCCTCGGTCACGGGGAGCGGGGTGGCCACGGTCGAACGGGCCGGCAGCAGCAAGACGGTCGAGCGGGAGTTCACGCTCCTCGGCGGGATGTGTCCTCGGTGCGACGGCACGGGCAGCGTCACCGACATCGACCTGACCCAGCTGTACGACGAGAGCAAGTCGCTCGCCGAGGGCGCGATCACGGTCCCGGGCTATACCGCGGACGGCTGGGCGGTGCGCATCTTCATCGCGGCCGGTCTCGATGCGGACAAGCCGATCCGGGACTACACCAAGCAGGAACTGGACCTGTTCCTCCGCCAGGAGCCGACCAAGGTCAAGGTCGAGACCATCAACATGACCTACGAGGGGCTGATCCCCAAGGTCCAGAAGTCGATGCTGTCCAAGGACCGCGAGGCGATGCAGCCCCACATCCGGGCGTTCGTCGACCGGGCGGTCACCTATGCCACGTGTCCCGAATGCGGCGGCACCCGACTCAGCGAGGGCGCTCGATCGTCGAAGATCCGCGGGATCAGCATCGCCGATGCCTGCGCGATGCAGATCAGCGACCTGGCTGCGTGGGTCCAGGGCCTCGACGAACCGTCGGTGGCGCCGCTGCTCGGCAACCTCCGGCACACGCTCGACTCGTTCGTCGAGATCGGACTCGGCTACCTCTCGCTGGACCGACCCGCGGGCACGCTGTCCGGCGGCGAGGCGCAGCGGACCAAGATGATCCGCCACCTCGGGTCATCGCTCACCGACGTCACCTACGTCTTCGACGAGCCGACGATCGGCCTCCATCCCCACGACATCCAGCGCATGAACGACCTGCTGCTGCGCTTGCGGGACAAGGGCAACACGGTGCTCGTGGTCGAGCACAAGCCGGAGGCGATCGCCATCGCCGACCACGTCGTCGACCTGGGCCCGGGCGCCGGCAGCGCCGGCGGCGAGGTGGTGTTCGAGGGCACCCTCGATGGGCTTCGGGCCAGCGGCACGTTGACCGGCCGGCACCTCGACGACCGAGCCACGTTGAAGCCGTCGGTGCGGACACCGTCGGGGATGCTGGAGGTGCGCGACGCCAGCACCAACAACCTGCAGGACGTCTCGGTCGACATCCCGCTCGGCGTGCTGGTGGTCGTGACCGGCGTGGCCGGATCGGGCAAGAGCTCGCTGATCCATGGCTCGGTGTCGGGCCGCGACGGCGTCGTGGCGATCGACCAGGGCGCGATCAAGGGTTCACGACGGAGCAACCCGGCGACGTACACCGGTCTGCTCGATCCGATCCGCACCGCGTTCGCGAAGGCCAACGGCGTGAAGGCGGCCCTGTTCAGCGCCAACTCGGAGGGCGCCTGCCCCGCCTGCAATGGCGCGGGCGTCATCTACACGGAACTTGGGTTCATGGACACGGTCGCCACGCCGTGCGAGGAATGCGAGGGCAAGCGGTTCCAGCCAGCGGTGCTGGACTACCACCTGGGGGGACGCGACATCAGCGAAGTGCTCGCGATGTCGGTGTCCGAGGCCGAGGCGTTCTTCGCCGACGGGGAGGCGCGGACGCCCGCCGCGCACACGATCCTCGACCGGCTCGCCGACGTCGGGCTCGGCTACCTCAGGCTCGGCCAGCCGCTCCCGACGCTGTCCGGCGGCGAGCGGCAGCGGCTCAAGCTGGCCACGCACATGGGCGAGACGGGCGGCATCTACGTCCTCGACGAGCCGACCTCCGGTCTCCACCTGGCCGATGTCGAACACCTGCTCGGCCTGCTCGACCGGCTCGTGGACGCCGGCAAGACGGTCATCGTCATCGAGCACCACCAGGCGGTCATGGCGCACGCCGACTGGATCATCGACCTTGGCCCGGGTGCCGGCCACGACGGCGGCCGGATCGTCTTCGAGGGCACACCAGCCGACCTCGTCGCCGGCCGCTCCACCCTCACCGGCGAGCATCTCGCGGCCTACGTCGGCCCCTGACCGGGGCCATCCGACCGCCGGCTCAGGTCTCCTTCACCCGCTCGAGGCCGTCGAGGATGACGTCGAGGCCGACCTCGAACTCGTCCGCATAGTCGTAGCCGGGCAGCATGGCGTGCTCGGTGAGGAAATCGGCCAGGTTCTGGTACGCGCCGGCCGCGAACGGCGCGAGCATGCTCTCCGACATCTCGACGATGTCGGCGGTGTCCTCGAACGGGAGGTTCATCTTCGTCATGGCGAACCCGTAGATGTAGCTGTCCAGGAGCGAGTAGGCGGTCGCCGTCGCGGCCATGTCGAAGCCCGCCGCGCGGAGGCACCCGATGACCGCGTCGTGGTGGCGCAGGTTCGCGGGACCGGGGTTGCGTCCGCGACTCCATCAGGCCGATCGCCCATCGATGACGGAGGAGCGCGTCGCGGACCGAGATGGCGCGCCGGCGCATGGCCGACTTCCAGTCGTCGCCCGCTACCGGCAGCTCGATCTCCGCGAAGACGAGGTCGACGATCCCGTCGAGGACCCGCTCCTTGTTGGCGAAGTGGTAGTAGAGCGCCATCGCCTCCACGCCCAGGGCCTGACCGAGCTTGCGCATGCTCAGCCCCTCGAGCCCACCGTCATCGGCGAGCTTCATGGCGGCGTCGAGCACCCGCTCCCGGGTCAACGGCAGGCGGCGCAGGGCCGGCTTCGTCGTCTGCGTGGTCATGGACTCCTTCCTGCCGATCCCTTCGTCGGATCGGGGGTTGACATTGCTGACTTTACACCGTACATTGCCGGTGTCGTCCACTTTACACCGTATAACCAAGGGAGTCCAACCATGAAAGCCATCGTCCAGGACCGGTACGGCTCAGCCGAGGTCCTCGAAGCGCAGGAGATCGACAAGCCGGAGATCGGCGACGACGAGGTGCTCGTTCGCGTCCATGCCGCGTCGATCCACGTCGGCGACTGGATCCTCATGACGGGCTCGCCGTTCATCATGCGTCTGGCCACGGGACTGCGAAAGCCGAAGAACCGCGTCCCCGGCACGGATGTCGCGGGGACCGTCGAGGCCGTCGGCAAGGACGTGACGCGCCTTCGCCCGGGCGACGACGTCTTCGGGTGGGTCGCGGGCGCATTCGCCGAGTACGCGCGGGCGACGGAGGACCAGTTCCTCGAGAAGCCGGCCAACCTGACGTTCGAGCAGGCTGCCTCGGTGGGCGTGTCGGCATCGACCGCCCTCCAGCTCCTGCGCGACGACGGCAAGGTCCAGCCGGGCCAGAAGGTCCTGATCAACGGGGCGTCCGGCGGCGTCGGCACCTTCGCCGTCCAGATCGCGAAGGCGTTCGGCGCCGAGGTGACCGGCGTGTCCAGCACGAAGAACCTCGAGCTGGTGCGCTCCATCGGGGCCGACCACGTCATCGACTACACCCGCGAGGACTTCACGACGCGGCGCCGAGCGCTACGACCTGATCCTCGACAACGTCGGCAACCACTCGATGGCCGAGACGCGGCGCGCGCTGCGCCCGGGCGGGCTGCTGATCTCGAACGGCGGCGGGCACGCCGACGGCAAGCTGGGCCGCACGATCCGGGCGATGGTCGCCTCGATGGTCGTGCGCCAGCAGGCGAGCCCGACCGTCAAGTCACAGAACCACGACGACCTGGTCGCCCTCAAGGCTCTGGTCGACGCCGGCAAGGTGACACCCGTCATCGACCGGACGTATCCGTTGGTCCAGACCGCCCAGGCGATCGATCACGTCGCAGCGGGACACGCCCGGGGCACGGTGGTCATCAGCGTCTGACCCCCCTCCTCCCATCACCCTCCACTCCGACCGACCGAAAGGAACCACCTCATGTCCAAGACCACCGTGCAACGACTCTTCATCGGCAGCCTCCTCGCCGCAGGCGCGGGCATCGTCATCGCGATCAGCGCTGTGTGGCTTGCGATCGCCAACGACGTCTTCGTGATGAACGGACAGGACATCGTCGCGATCCAGGGCAGCGCCCTCGCATGGATCCTGGGCGGCGCTCGGTATCGCCGGCGCGCTCGCCTTCGCAGGCGGGTTGATCGGCGGGCTGATCTCGTGGATCGGAGCCCTCCTGAACACGTCCCAGCTCGAGAGCAAGGCGTGGTTCGTCGGCGCTCCTCGTCCTCGGGATCTTCAATCTTCGGCTTCTTCGCGATGATCGCCTACCTCATCGCCGGGCCCGATGGCACGTCGACAGCGACGCCGCGTCGAGCGCAGGTGTCCGCCCTCGCGTGATGCCGACGCCGCTCCACCGACCCAAACGGGATGCCCGACGCCCGGCTGACGTCGGGCATTCGTCTTTGTTGACGCAACGAGACACGGCGGTGGTAGGTTGCACGTGATCACGAACGCTGAGGAGCGTAAGTGATCGTTGCGACAAGGAGGACCGGGGGGTCCTCAGGCGCGACACGTGCCTGAACGGCGAGACGAGTTCCACTCGCATCGTTGATCGACCGACGCCACGCCGACCCGACCGCCCGGGCACGCCGTGGACTACGTCGACTTCGACCTCGAGATCGGTACCGGCGCTGACGGGGAATACTCGGTCAAGGCCCGGGCGCTAGGCGCCGTCGCCAAGGGCACGTTCCGGTTCCCCTTCGATCCGTCCGGCGGCGATGCGCTCAAGACGCGCCTCCAGGCACTGCAGATCGCGCTCCTACGATCTGGTTCCACGCCGCGGCGCAGCGCGACCCAGGAGTCGACCGCCGTCGAGGACTTCGGCGTTGAGTTGTGGGACGCCATGTTCGTCGGCGACGTGCGTGCGCGGTACGCGGCCACGCGGGCGGCCGCCGGCCCAGGTCGTGGGGTTCGGACCCGCCTCTCATTCGCCGACCCGGCCCTCGGGGCGCTGCCATGGGAGTTCGTGTTCGACCGGGCTCGCGACGACTTCATGGCCTTGTCGCCCGGGACGCCGATCGTTCGGTTCATCGAGATGGACGAGGTTATCGAGCCACTGGAGGTCGCGCCACCGATCCGGATCCTTGGCATGGCGGCCAGTCCGAACGACCTCCCGAAGCTCCAGATCGACCGCGAACGGGAGCTGCTGACCGATGCTCTCGAACCGCTCCGACGTCGCGGTGTCATCGAACTCGTGTGGGTGCCGGGTCGAACGAGGCAGGACCTTAACGACGCGCTGCTGCAGGGACCGTGGCACGTCTTCCACTTCATCGGTCACGGTGGCTACGAGGAGATCCAGCACGAGGGCTCCATCTTCGTCGAGAACGACGCGGGTCTCGCGCGTCGGCTTAGCGCGAAGGACCTCGGGCTGCTGCTCGGAGCGCGTCGTTCGCTCCAACTTGCGATCCTGAACTCCTGCGAGGGGGCGAAGGGAGACGAGGTCGACGTCTTCTCGAGCACCGCGGCGACTTTGGTCAGGAAGGGCACCCCGGCCGTCATCGCGATGCAGTTCGAGATCACCGACGACGCGGCCATCGAATTCAGCCGCTCGCTGTACTACGCGATCGGGCTCGGACTCCCGGTCGATACGGCACTCGCCGAAGCAAGACTGAGTGTGGCGACGGAGTTCTCCGGGACGCTCGAGTGGGGAACACCGGTCCTCTTCATGCGTTCCAGCGATGGTGTCTTGTTCCGGATCCCGAAGCAGTCGCCGGAGGAACTCGACAAGCTCGAGCGCGACATCGAGGAGGCGCGACGCGCGGCGGAGGTCGCGATCGCGGCCAAGGCCGCCGAGGAGGCAGCAGTCGCCAAGGCCGCCGAGGAAGCGGCCGCCGCCAAGGCGATCGCGGATGAGGCAGCCGCCGAGAAACTGGCCGCAGACAATGCCGCGGCGAACTATGCGGCTGCCGTCGCCGCCAAGGCAGCGGCAGACAAGGCGGCGACGGATCGGGCTGCGACGGATCGTGCCGCCGCCGACCAGGCGGCGGCCGACAAGGCGGCAGCCGACAAGCTGGCGGCAGAGGCCGCCAGGAGGAAGGCGCGCGACCGGCTCCTCAAGCGCGTCGCGCTCGTCCTCGCCGCGGCGATCGGGGTCGTCGTGCTTGCCTTCGTGTTCCTTCCGCGTCCCGACCAGCCGCGGCTCGCCGCCTCCGTTAGCCAGGCCCGGGCCGGCGAGCTCGTGAGCCTGAGCGGTTCCGGCTTCGCCCCGCGTCTGGCCATCACGTTGTGGGTCGGCGAAGCACGCTTGGCGTCGGTCGTGACCAACGACGATGGGGCGTTCGTGACGAGCATCACGATCCCCGCGATCGCGGCCGGAACGAACTCGATCCTGGCCAAGGACGCGTCCGGCAACGCGACGCCGTACGCCTTCGAAATCCTCGGGTTCGGTGACCCGTCCGCTGCCCCGTCCAGCGCTCCAGCTCCAGTGAGCTTGACGATCCCCTCGGTCGTGGGCTTGTCGACAGCCGAAGCCCAACTCGCCCTCGCCGGCGCATGCGAGCCGACGCCATGCTTCGAGATGGGCGTGGAAACACAGGCACAGGACGGAGCAGACGTGGGCATCGTCCATTCGCAAGCTCCCGAAGCCGGGGCCGGCGGGTCCGCGGGAGACGTGGTGACGGTCTTCGTGATCCCCGATCCACCAACGCCGCAGCCGCCCGATCCGCTGTCGGTCAAGGCGGTCAAGAAGTACGACGTGGAACCAGGGTCGTGGACGGTGCGATTGACCCTCACGCCGGACGGAGGTTCGCCGCCGTACCGGTTCGAGATGGATGGCGAGACGAAGACGTCGGACGACGCGGCGGCATTCGAGATCGTCGCCAAGGGCTGCGTCGGGGTCACGGCGCAAGGGAGCGTCAGCTCGGATGACGGCCAGACGAAGCAATTCGAGTTCGGCGGGCTGCAGCCACCCGAGTGCAAGGCCGGTCCGCCGTCGGCGCCGGTCGCACTGAAGCCGGACGGTGCCAGCGATCTCGGTGCGTTCTCGTGCGGATCGCACACGGTCACCCTCATCTGGGCCGAGGTCGATGACGCCGCCGGCGGCGCGCGCTATGCCCTCATGCTCGAATCATCGACGGATGGACAGAACTGGACGGAGATCGAGGTCGGGTTGGCCACTGGAAGCGAAACCAAGGTGAGCCTGCACCAATGCAGCCGGTACCGATGGTCCGTGACGGCCATCGACGCATTCGGTCGCCGAAGCGAAACGTCAAACCAACATTCGTTCAAGACGGTCCATCGTGACCTCTTCACCCCAGGGCCGGTGTTCCCGAGTGGCTCCCCGCCTGTCATCGGATAACACCAGGTCGGCTCCGCGTAGTCGGTCCGACGGCGCCGCGGTCGTCGAACGAAGCTGCCATCGACGTGCTAGAACAAGACGGTGCGCGTCGCCCTGTTCATCACCTGCTTCAACGACCTGCTGTTTCCGCGGGTCGGGCAGGCCGTCGTCCGGCTGCTGCGCGGTCTCGGGCACGACGTCGAGTTCCCCGAGGCCCAGACGTGCTGCGGGCAGATGCATTTCAACAGCGGCTACCGCGACGCGTGCGTGCCGCTCGTCCGCCGCTTCGCCGAGGTGTTCGCCGACTACGACGCGGTCGTGACGCCGTCCGCGTCGTGTGCGGCGATGGTCCGCCGGCATCATGGCCTCGTCGCGGGCGAGGCCGACGATGCGCGACTAGCGGCGTCCGTCGCGACCGTCGCGCCGCGGGTCCACGAGCTGTCCGAGTTCCTCGTCGACGTCCTCGGCGTGACGGACGTCGGTGCAGTCTTCCCCCATCGCGTCGCGTTCCACCCGACGTGCCACTCGATGCGGTTGCTGCAGATCGGCGATCGCCCGCAGCGGCTGCTCGCAGCCGTGGACGGGCTGACCCTCGTCGACCTGCCCGGCGCCGACGAGTGCTGCGGGTTCGGTGGGATGTTCGCCGTGAAGAACGAAGCGACGTCGGTGGCCATGGGGCTGGACAAGGTCGCCGCGATCGAGTCGACCGGCGCAGAGGTCGTCGCCTCGGCCGACACGTCGTGCCTGATGCACCTGGGCGGCCTGCTCTCGCGCGGACGCGCACCCGTCCGGACGATGCATCTCGCGGAGATCCTCGCGAGCCGGGCGGCGGACGCATGACGGACGGCGCCGGCGTCCCGGGTCCGCGGGTTCCGTTGCCGACGTTCGATGGGACCCCGCCCTTCCCGATCGCCGCGCGCGCCGCCCTGGCCGACGACCAGCTCCGCCGCAATCTCAAGCACGCGACGACGACCATCCGGACCAAGCGCGCCCGCGCCGTCGCCGAGCGCGACGACTGGGAGGAGCTGCGGCTGGCCGGCGCCGCGATCAAGGACGAGGTGCTCGCGCGACTGCCGGAGCTGCTCGAACGCCTCGAGGCCAACGTCACGGCCGCCGGGGGCACGGTCCACTGGGCGCGTGACGCGGCCGAGGCCAACGCGATCGTGACGCGTCTCGTCCAGGCGACCGGGGCGACCGAGGTCGTGAAGGTCAAGTCGATGACGACCCAGGAGATCGAGCTGAACGAGGCGCTCGCGCAGGCCGGCATCGACGCCTGGGAGACGGATCTCGCCGAGCTCATCGTCCAGTTGGGCCACGACCTCCCCTCGCACATCCTCGTCCCGGCGATCCATCGCAACCGGTCCGAGATCCGCGACATCTTCCGGCGGGAGATGGCGGGCGCGGGGCGGCCGGCGCCGGTCGACCTGACCGACGACCCCGCCGCGCTCGCCGAGGCCGCCCGACTCCACCTGCGCGAGAAGTTCCTGCGCGCCCGGGTCGCCATCTCGGGCGCGAACTTCGCCGTCGCCGAGACCGGCACGGTCATGGTCGTCGAGTCGGAGGGCAACGGGCGGATGTGCCTGACGCTGCCCGACACGCTCATCACGGTGCTCGGGATCGAGAAGCTCGTGCCGACCTGGCGCGACCTCGAGGTCTTCCTGCAGCTGCTCCCGCGGTCCTCGACCGCGGAGCGGATGAACCCGTACACCTCGATGTGGACCGGCGTCACGCCCGGCGACGGGCCGCAGGCGTTCCACCTGATCCTGCTCGACAACGGTCGGACGGACACCCTGTCGGATCCCGTCGGCCGCCAGGCGCTGCGCTGCATCAAGTGCTCGGCGTGCCTGAACGTCTGCCCCGTGTACGAGCGGACCGGCGGACGCGCCTACGGGTCGCCGTATCCCGGGCCCCATCGGGGCGATCCTGACCCCCCAGTTGCGCGGCATCGCCACGGGTCCGGTGGATGCGCAGACGGCGTCGTTGCCGTTCGCGTCGTCCCTGTGCGGCGCGTGCTTCGAGGTCTGCCCCGTGCGCATCGACATCCCCGAGGTGCTGGTCCACCTGCGGACCCAGGTCGTCCGGCAGCGTGGCTGGCGGGCCCGCGTCCTCGGCGAGGAGGCAGCGGTCATGCGCTCGATGTCGATGGCGTTCGGCGGACCGCGGCGGCTGTCCTTCGCGGAGCGTGCGGCCGGTCTCGCCGGGCGGGTCGTCGGGCGCGACGGCTGGATCCACCGAATGCCGATCCCGGGGACGATCGGCGCGTGGCTGCGTGCCCGCGACATGCCGGCCCCGGCCAGCTCGTCGTTCCGGCGCTGGTGGCGCAGTGGCGGGCGCGAGGGCGACGGCGGCCGCGAGGGCCGAACGCCCAGACCGACGAGGCGCCGCGATGACCGCCGAGGCCCGCGACGCCGTCCTCGCCCGGATCCGCGCCGCCCAGGGTGCCGGGATCGCGGTCGAGGCGGTCCCACGCGGCGTACCGGACCGTCACGCCGGCAGGCGCGCCGCTCGTGGACCGGTTCGTCGAGCGGGTCGCCGATTACCGCGCGACCGTCCGGCGGACGACGCCGCCCGAGCTGGCCGCGACCATCGCGGCGGCGTTCGGCGCCCATGGCGTCCGACGCGTGGTCATCCCGACCGACCTCCCGGCGGCGTGGACGGCCGACGCAACGGCAGCCGGCATCGCGCTGGTATCTGACGTACCCCCGCTCACGCACGCCGAGCTCGACGCCGTCGACGCCGTGGTCACCGGCTGTTCCGCGGCGATCGCCGAGACCGGCACCATCGTCCTCGACGCCGGACCGGGTCAGGGGCGCCGCGTGCTCTCGCTGCTCCCCGATGTCCACGTCTGCGTCGTGCGCGCCGACCAGATCGCCGGCGACGTGCCGGAGGCGCTCGCGAGGCTGGACCCGCGCCGACCGCTGACCTGGATCAGCGGCCCATCCGCGACGAGTGACATCGAGCTCGACCGGGTCGAGGGTGTGCACGGCCCACGGGTGCTCGAGGTCATCGTGGTCGAGGCCGGCTGAGCCAGCTGCCTCAGGCGATGCGCGCGGCTCGCACGCTCCCGTGCAGGAGCGCTGCCCCGATGACGAGCCATACGAGCGTGATCGGGCCCAGGATCACGAGGAGATTGACGTCGAGGAGCCGGAAGGCGAACCACGGCAGGAACGGCACGGCCGCCAGGAGCGCGGCCGGGACGACCAGCAAGCCGACCAGGATGACGACCGTCGTCGTCGGCAGGACGCCGGTCCTCCGTGCGCCGACGGCCAGACCGAGCACGCCGAGCAGGAACACGAGGCCGATCGGCGTGATCCAGGGCATGAACGCCCATGCCGGTCCCGCGACGATCGCGATCGACCCGGCCAGGCGCGGACCGCCCGCGTCATCAGGGAGCCGCTGGATCACGCGGTAGAGACCGATCGACAGCAGGACCGCCGCTCCAACGAGGAATGGCAGCGCCATGGCGCCATCGCGGTACGCACCGTACTCGTCGTGGTGGAGCGGGCCGTTGGCCCCGATGATCAGGGCCACGACGATCATCGCGAAGCCGGCGAGCGGCCATACGCCCCGGCGATCGGGTATGCGCGGTGCGCTCGGGAGTTGGGGATGGATGTGCGCATCGAGCGCGCCCCGGACGATGTCGATCCGGTCCACGGGCGTCGGTGGACGCTCCGTGATGAGGCCGCGGAACTCGTCCTCGTATCGCTCACGCCAGGTACGCGGGTAGAGCGTCAGCAGGCGGCTCATGGCGTACCACGACGCAGCCGAGCGAGCCCGGTGGCCGCGAACGATGCCAGGTGATCCAGCTGCGCCTGCAGGTGCGTCGCCCCGAGCGCCGTCAGGCGATACGGGCGCCGGCGCTCCTCGGGCTCGAGTGCCTCGATCAGGCCGCGTCGTTCGAGCCGCGCGAGGGCGCCGTACAGGGTGCCCGGCCCCATCGGGTTGCCGGTGAATGCCTTCGACGTCGGTCATGATGGCGTACCCGTGTTTGGGGCCGTCGCTGAGCGCCACGAGGATGTAGAGCGAGGGCTCGGCGAACCGGCCGAGCTCCGCCAGCGGCCCGGCCGCGTCCACTGATCCCCGCCCTCGGTCTCCCGTCATGCTCGCGCGCCTCCCGTCAAGCCTGACGCTGCCGTGAGCGCCCGCTGCGCCGGCCGTCGGTACGCCGGCCGCCCGCCACCATTGATCGTGGGCTCGATGAGCCCGAGGAACTCGAGGCGGGCGATGGCCCCGTACAAGGTACCCGGTCCGACGCGAGCGTCGAGACCGCGCACCTCGTCGAGGAGTCGAACGACGGAGCGCGGTTCGGGTCCCAACGCCACGAGCACAAGGAGTGCCGTGTCACCGAACCGCCTCACGTCGCGGGTCCTGCTCAGTCGGCAGTGATCACGGCGCACGCGATGCGCGCACCGCTGCCGCCGTTCCCGACGTCAGTCACCTGGTCGTCTTCGTTGGCGTGGATGATGAACGAGCTGCCGACCGCGTCGGCGGTCGTGTCGAACAACGTGGCCTCGCCGGGCGAAAGCGTGACGAGATCGGTCGTGCCGACGAGCCGGCCGATGCCCGCCGCGTTGACGATCAGGTTCGGCAGGTCACCCGAATGCGGCCCGTTCGGGTTGTCGAGTCCATGCTGGTGGCCGAGCGGGTTGTAGTGCCCGCCGGCCGCGGCGAAGGTCGGGCTGCATGAACCGACGGCGTGGATGTGGATGCCATGCCGGCCGGGGCTGATGCCCTCGACATGGACGCTGACATGGACGATGCCGTCCGCGTCCTCGACGAGGCGCGCCCAGCCGACGGTGGCGCCGGACGCGTCCACGAACGTGCCGGAGGCGTGCCGGGTATCACTGGCGATCGCGGCGCCTGCGAGCGCAACGGTGAGCGCGATGGCCGCTGTGAGCGGGAGCAGATGACGGATCTGCATGGTCTGGAGCCCTCATAGTCAGTGCGGCGATATATCGTGATACGTATTACGTGACACGATATAACCACACGCGATAGAGGCCCGTCAACCCCATTGTCAAGGGTGCGATCCAACGCGCCGCGGAACTGCGTGGGCCCGAGCTTCGACCGTGCCTACCGCGGAGGCGATCAGCGCCAGTTCGGGTCCAGGTTCACGCCCGATCGATCCGGCATGAGGTCCTCTGACGGATCGTCTGCGGCCGTGGCGTCCGCGCCGATCACACGGATGTGAAATCCGGCGCCCTCGCCGCGATAGAACGCGATCTGCCGACCATCGGGCGACCAGACCGGGTTGCCGTCGGTGACGTCGTTGTCGATCAGTGGCTCGATCGCGCCAGTGGCGACGTCATACAGGTAGAGGTCGTAGTCGGATCTCGTCGCCCGGTCACCGTCATCGTCGCGCGCGAAGACGAGCGTCGTGCCGTCGGGCGACCACGTGGGATTCCGCTCGACTGCCGGGTCCGTGGTCAGCCGATCGAGGCTCACCGTCCAGCCCGAGGATGTAGAGGTCATCGTTCCCGGGCTCGTCGGGATCACCCCACACGGCCAGTCGGGATCCGTCGGGCGACCACGCGGGTGCCTGCAGCGCCGTACCCGACGGAGGTTGCTTGAGGAGCAGTGGCGCTTCGCCCTCACGGACGGTCCAGACCTCCGTGCCGCGGACGAACGCGATGGTCCCGTCGGGCGACCACGCCACGAACCAGTCGTCGGTCGGCCCGGTGACCAGTGGTTCCTGGGACCCGCCGCCCGCGTTCATGACGTAGATATCGCGAGCGCCTGCGGGCCCGCGGACGAATGCGATACGCGTGTGGTCTGGCGACCAGGTCGGGAACGTGTCCTCCTCACCGTTCTGGGTGAGCGGCTGGCTCACCTCGTGGGTGACCGGATCGATCGTGTAGATCTCGGTGTCGGTCTCGTCCGATCCTTCGTCGAAGTTGCTGTAGAAGACGATGTCCGCCGTTTGAGGCGGGATGACCGCCCCGCCGCTCGACGCGGGCTCGCCGCCGCTTGGTGGGGGCGTCCCGCCGCTGGCCGTCGGCGCCTGCGACCCGTTCCCACCCCCTGAGGCCGTGGTGGTCGCAGAGGATTGGGAGGTCTGGCCCGTGGACGGATCCAGGTTCGGCAACACGAAGATCAGGAACGCGAGGACCGGCACGCCGACGAGCATGCCGGCGACCGATGGCGATACGCAGGAGGCGCTGACGCTCCGCGTCCTGTCGATCTGGAACCTCCGCCACCGTCTCCTGCTCCACGCGCTTGCGCTCCGCTTCGGCTGCCGCCGCCTCGTCCTCCAGGCGCTTGCGCTCCGCCTCGGCCGCCTCCGCCGCCGCCTCCTCCTCCAGGTGCTTGCGCTCGGCCTCGGCCGCCTCCGCCGCCGCCTCCTCCTCAAGGCGCTTGCGCTCGGCCTCGGCCGCGTCCTCCTGCTCCCGTGTCGCTCCCGCCAGGGCCGCTGCCGCCAGCCCGACGTGCCCGGGGTCCGCCTCGTCGACCTCGTCCGCGACCGGGAGCGAGTGCCGGCGTCTGGACATCGAAGAGCCGACCATCCGTGACCCGCATGAACAGGACCGGCGTACCCCACTCGATGTCGTTGTTGTCCGCGAAGATCGCCATGCGCGCCTGACTCAGCGCCTCATCGACCGCCCGGCCATCGGCGAGGGCCGCGTAGAACTCGCCCGAGAACAGGATCGCCGCGCGGTCGGTGATCTCGAATTGCATCCCGATCACGGCCGGGATGTCGTGCTCGATCAGGCTGGTCGCGACGCTCGAGAACGGGTCGTTGAGGGACGCCCGCGCCCCCTCACAGGAATTGAGCACGGCCAACCGAAGGGAATCCTCGCCGTGGATGATCGCGCCGAGCTTGTCGCCGGTCTCGTTCTGGTGTCGGCCGTCCTTGCCCTCGAACAGCAAGACGCCTTCCTTCGCCTCGCTCACGTAGCCGCCGTGACCGATGAAGTGAAGGACGTGGTACTCGCGGCGATCCTTCCTGTTCAGCAGTCGGAAGAGTGCCGACAGGTTGGCGTCCTCCAGCCACTCGATCTCGACCGTGCCGTTCGCAAGGAGCGGGGCCAGCGCCGCTTCGAGCTTCGCCCGCTCCTGGGTGCTGTCGATGGGCGGGACGTCGGACGGCGCGCTGACGATCGCGAGGATCCGCAGCGGGAGCTGGACCTTGAGTGGCCTGATCGGCTTCGGCAGGTCCAGAAAGCGCACGATCGGTGTGCGTCGATCGGTGGACGGGAACAACGGCCGGTCGTAGAGGTACTCCCAGGGAACGCGGAGCAACTCCGGGACGCCCGACAACGCCAGGGTGATCCGGAGACCCTGGCCGGCGTTGTTCGCCTCGACCGTCGAAGCGCGGTAGAGCCCGCGGACCTCGGTCTCGAAGAGCGCATCGAACAGCTTGGTGCCGAACGACTTGGCGAGATCCATCTCGGGCGACTCGAGGCTCCGGACGCCCTGGCGCGTGCCGCCCACCTTCAGGACGAAGTTCTCGAGCTCGAGATCGGAGAACGGCAGCTTGAACGGTCCCTCGACCTCACCCCCGGGGCCGCTCGCGATGACCCGGTAGGTGCGCCGCGTCGTGCCACGCTCGATCCGCAGCCGGAACACGGCGTAGGTGCTTCCTGTGTCCCCCTGCCCTGGTCCCCCGCCGGTCATCGGGGCGTCGTCACCACTGGTCGTCATGCTCTCAGTCGACGGCGAGTCAAGCCGGCGTGGACTCGTGGCCGCGGGCCGACCACCAGCGCAGGATTGCCTCTGCCAGCGCGAACGCGACAGCCGTGAAGACTGGGATCCAGAAGAAGATATCGACGGGTGTGACACGCAGGCTTTCGGCGCTGAATGCGAGTGCGCCGATCGACCCGACGACAAGCCCGATGCCGGCACCCTGGAGGGCGGGCGCCACCCATCGGTGGTTCCCGACGCGCGCGTAGAAGCTGCCATCCGGGACCTGGAGCCGCGGCGCCACGCCTTCCACCAAGGTGGTCGCAGTCGACATCGCGAAGATCAGCAGGACGCCGAACCCAAGGTAGTTCCCGGTGACGTAGGCGATGAACCCGACGTAGTCGCCATCTGAGGGGTCACCCAGATTCCCGCTCAGCCACGCGAGGAACAGGATGAGCGTCGTCAGCGCGCCACCGATGGCACCTCGGAGCGCCGGCCGGATGAGGTTGCTGGCCGCCGATGGCGGCGAGTCGGTGGCGGGCGCGCTTGCCGTTGCCGCAGCGGCAGCGGGCACGGCTGCGTCCGGAACGGCAGCGTCGGCGTCCACGGCGGCGGTCGACGCGACGTCCAATGCCACGAGTGGCAGGATCGGAGCAGTGTCGGGCGGTGGCACGGCCTCGGCGACATCTGCGTCGGCGGCCACCGCAGCCTCCGCGGCGGCGGCCAGCCGGAGCCGCTCGAGCTCCGCCTCCGCTTCGACGCGGCGACGTTCGCCATCGGCGCGTTCTGCCTCGGCTCGTTCGAGCTCGGCCCGTTCCGCCTCGATCGCCGCGAGTCGCTCGCGCTCGAGCATGTCGTCATCGATGACGTCGCTGGTCTCGTCGGCCTCGACCGCAGCGGCGGCAGCCAGACGTTCGTGCCCTTCGCCGCGACGTCGAACAGCCGTCCGTCGGCGACCCGCATGAACAGGACGGGTGTCCCCCACTCGATGTCGTTCTCATCGGCGTAGATCGCCTTGCGCGCCTCGGCGACGGCCGAATCGACCGGCAAGCCCTCGGCCAGCGCCGAGTAGAACTCGGCCGCGAAGATGATCGCCGCGCGGTCGGTGATCTCGAACTGCATCCCGATGACGGCCGGGATCTCGCGCTCGATCAGACTGGTCGCGACACCGGAGAACGGATCCTCGAGCGACGTTCGACCGCCTTCGCACGAGTTCAGCACCGGCGAGCCGGAGCGAGACCTCGTCGGCGAGGATCGTCCCGAGCTGGACCCCGGTCACCTTGCGCCCCCGGCCCTGCTCGTCCTCGAACAGGAGCACGCCGTCGTCGGCTTCGTGGTCGTAGCCGCCGTGGCCGATGTAGTGCAGGACGTGGTAGTCGCCGCGTCGGAGCTGGCGCTGGAGCGCCCGCAGGCTCGCCTCCTCGAGCCAGTCGATCGCGACCGACCCCGCCTCGATGAGCGGCTTGAGTGCGCGCCTTCGAGCTTGGTCCGCTCCTGGGTCGCGTCGATCGATTCCGCGTCGTTGGGGGCGCTGACGATGCCCAGGATCCGCAGCGGCAGGTCGATCCGGATCGGGCGGCGTGGCCGTGGCAGGTCGAGGTAGCGGACGATCGGCGTCCAGGCGGAGATCGACAGGAAGCTCGGGTGGTCGTACAGGTACTCCCAGGGCACCTGCAGGAGCTCCGGCGAGCTCGTGAGCGACAGCGTCACGCGCAGGCCCTGCCCCGCGCTGCGGGTCTCGGCGAACGACGAGCGGATACAGCTCGCGCACGTCGCCCTCGAACAGCGCGCCGAAGAGCTTCGCGCCGAAATCCTTGGCGAGCTCCATCTCGGGCGATTCGATCCGCCGCGTCCCGCGACGCGTGCGTCCGACCCGCAGGACGAAGTTCTCGAGCTCGAGATCCGAGAACGGCAGCTTGAAGCGGCCGAGCGCCTCGCCCGCCGGGCCGGTCGCCACGATCCGGTAGGACCGATTGGTCACGCCGCGATCGATCCGCAGCCGCAGCTCTGCGTACGTCGTCATGGCCTCGCCACCCCTCACGCGCTCCGACATCCGCGCGCAATCCCGTCGCCGGGTGACGCTACGCTAGCACTGGCGGCAAGCCCTTCCGTCGCGCGACGACGCGTCGATCAACGACTGGACGTCGCCCCACCCGGGATGCCGCCCGGCGGGATCGGGGATCCGCCCTCATCGAGGAGCGTGACCGTGCCGTCCGGTGCGACCGCGTAGGTCCAGGTGTGCTGGTCGATGCAGCCGGCCGGGCAGTCGCCCCAGCCCATCACGATCTTGACCACGAACGCACCGACGCCGGACGCCGGGGTGGCCTCGTACCAGGCGGATTGACCGATCATGTTCGGGTCGAGCGGTCCGATCTCGGCGAACTTGGGCACGGCTGCGACGACCGCGGCCATCGCCGCTTCCGGCGTGGTGACCGGGCCGACGGGGGCGCCGGAGCCGGCGGCCCCGGAGCCGGGTGCGGCGGAGCCGGGTGCCGCCGGAGCTGCCGGCGCTCGAACAGCCGACCACGATCGCGGCGAGCGCGATCAGAAGGACGAGCGCGGACGGCGGGGTTCGACATGGCGTGGTGACGATGATGCGCCGGTCGCGGTTCCGATGTCATCGGCTACGCTCGCCGGCATGACCCCCGACGAGCGCCGCACCTTCATCACGGGACGGACCCGCCTGATCGCGACCCCGCTCGTGCCGGAGATCCGCCTTTGGACGGGCGGCGACTCGATGCCGCTCTGGGAGGCGGCCGCGCTCACGGACCAGCGGCCGGCGGTGCCGCCGCCGTACTGGGCATGGCCCTGGGCCGGCGGGCAGGCGCTCGCCCGCCACGTGCTCGATCATCCGGACCTGGTGCGCGGACGGAGCGTGGCGGATATCGGAGCGGGTGGTGGCATCGTCGCCATCGCCGCGGCGCGCAGCGGGGCGTCGCGCGTCACGGCGATCGATATCGAGCCGTTCGCCATCGAAGCCTGCCGGCTCAATGCCGAGGCGAACGATGTGCGGATCGACGTCGACGAGCGCGACCCGATCGGCACGGACGGCGGCTGGGAGGTGGTCCTGGCAGGCGACGTGTGGTACGACGCCGAGCTCGCGGATCGCATGGCGCCGTGGCTGCGCACGCTCGCCGCGCGCGGAGCCGCCGTCCTGACGGGCGATCTCGGGCGGGCCTACCTGCCGGCGGACGGATTGGTCGAGCTGGAGCGCTACACGGTCGACACGAGCGAGGATCTCGAGAACGAGGTCCGCAAGGAGGTCCGCGTCCTGCGGATCAATGCCGCGGTGCCGGTGGGTTCGCCGCCCGCTCGTTGACCTCGGCGAGACGCCGCTCGAGGAAGGTGCGCTCGGGGCCGTTGTTGGTGAGCGCGATCGCCGCGCGATACTCGGCACTCGCCTCGGTCCAGCGGTCGAGTCGGCGAAGCAGGTCGGCGCGGGCGCCATGGAGATACGGGTAGCCGGCGAGGTCGCCGCGCCCGACGATGCCGTCGATCATCGCGAGGCCGAACTCGGGTCCGTCGGCCATCGCGACCGCGACCGCGAGATTGAGCTCCACGACCGGCGACGGATCCATGCGGGCCAGGGCGGCATAGAGCGACGCGATCTGGGCCCAGTCCGTTGCGGCGTCGTCGGGGGCCTCGTCGTGCAGGGCCGCGATCGCGGCCTGGAGCTGGTACGGCCCGGTCCGACCCCGGGCGAGCGCCTCCTGCACCAGCGCCGTGCCTTCCGCGATGCGATCGGCGTCCCAGCGCGAGCGATCCTGGTCGCCGAGAAGGATGAGCTCGCCGTGCGGGCCGACGCGCGCCTCGCGACGGGCATCGTGGAGGAGCATGAGCGCCAGGAGGCCGGCCGCCTCGGGTTCGTCGGGGAGCAACGAGACCACGGTCCGTGCCAGCCGGATCGCCTCGGCGCTCAGGTCGCGCCGCACCAGCGCCTCGCCCGACGACGCCGCGTAGCCCTCGTTGAACACCAGGTAGAGGACCTTGAGGACGCCGCTCAGCCGTTCGGGCAGCAGCTCCAGCGGCGGCACGCGATAGGGGATGCCCGCGTCGCGGATCTTGCGCTTGGCCCGCACGAGCCGCTGGGCCAGGGTGGGCTCCGGCACGAGGAAGGCGCGTGCGATCTCGGGCGTGGTGAGACCGCCGAGCGTCCGCAGCGTCAGCGCGACCCGGCCGTCCATCGGCAGGGCCGGATGGCAGCACGTGAAGATGAGGCGGAGACGATCGTCGACGATCGGCATGGGGTCCTCTGGGTCCAGCGTGTCCCCCGGATCGATGGCGCGAAGCTCGGCCTCGACCGACGCCTCTCGCGTGAGCGCATCGGTCTTCTGGCGGAGGCGCGTGCTGCGGCGCAGTCGATCGATCGCCCGGTTCCGGGCCGTCGTCGTGATCCACGCGCCCGGGTTGTCCGGGATCCCGCGCGTGGGCCAGGTCTCGAGCGCCGTGACGAACGCTTCCTGGACCGCCTCCTCGGCGAGGTCGAAGTCGCCCAGGACGCGGATCAGGGTCGCGACCGCCCGCCCCTGCTCCTCGCGGAACAGGCGATCGACGATCGCGTGCGCGGAGGCGTCGGTCGTGGTCAGCCGGCCGTGACCGCTTCGGCGCCGTCCGGCCGCGGCACGGCACTGAAGTCGAAGACGGGGCGGACCTCGACCGAGCCGTGCACCGCGCCCGGGATCATGGCGGCATAGGCGATCGCCTCGTCCAGGTCGGCCGCTTCGACGAGGTAGAACCCGCCGAGGACCTCCTTGGTCTCGGCGAACGGGCCGTCGGTCGCGACGGTCTGGCCGTCGCGGACGCGAACGGTCGTGGCGGTCGTCGACGGATGGAGCGCCTCGCCGGCCTTCAGCGCCCCGCGCTCGCGAACGTGCTGCGTAGAAGGCGTCGTAGGCCGCGATCTCACCCATGCTCTCCTCGGCCGAGACGTCCTCGGTGGCTTCGGGGGTGTAGATCAACAGGGCGTACTGCATGGCGAGGGCCTCCTGCGCTGCTGCGCGGCAGCATCGTCCGCTGCCGTTTCCTTCACGACGAATGGCCGGTCGAACGAATCGACAGCCGGGTGCCGTCCAATCTAGCGCGCGTGTCGAGGCACGGTATCGTTCGACGCATGGCGACGCCAAAGGAGGTGCTCCAGGTCGGCGACCGCGAGGTCTCGATCTCCAACCCGCAGAAGGTCTACTTCCCGGACGCGGGCTTCACCAAGCTCGATCTCGTGCAGTACTACCTCGCCGTCGCGGATGGCGCGCTCACCGGGATCCGCGGCCGGCCGATGGCGCTCAAGCGCTTCGTCGACGGCATCACGAAGGAGCCGTTCTTCCAGAAGCGGGCGCCCGACAACACCCCGGACTGGATCCGCACGGCCGAGCTGACCTTCCCGAGCGGCCGCACGGCCGACGAGATCGTGGTCGACGAAGCGGCGGCCCTCGTCTGGATCGTCAACCTCGGCTGCATCGACCTCAACCCGCATCCGGTGCGGGCGGACGACCTGGACCATCCCGACGAGCTCCGGGTCGACCTCGATCCGGTGCCGGGCGTGCCCTGGTCGCAGATCCGCGATGTCGCGATGGTCTGCCGCGAGGCGCTCGAGGCGGTCGGGCTCGTGGGCTGGCCGAAGACCTCCGGCTCGCGCGGGATCCACATCAACGTGCGCATCTCGCGCGACTGGACGTACCCGGAGGTCCGACGCGCGGCGCTGGCCCTGGCCCGCGACGTCGAGCATCGCGCGCCCGACCTCGCCACGTCGAAGTGGTGGAAGGAGGAGCGTCACGGCGTCTTCCTCGACTACAACCAGAACGCGAAGGACCGGACGGTCGCGTCGGCCTACTCCGTCCGGCCGCTGCCCGACGCCCGCGTGTCGACGCCGCTGTCCTGGGACGAGGTCCCGACCGTCGAAGCCGAGGCGTTCACGATCGAGACCGTTCCGGCGCGGTTCGCCAGGATCGGGGACCCGGGCGCCGGGATCGACGACGCGGTGGGCTCGCTCGACGCGCTCCTCGAGCTGTCGCGCCGGCACGAGGCCGAGGGCGAAGGCGACGCGCCATGGCCGCCGAACTATGCGAAACAGGCCGGCGAGCCGCCGCGCGTGCAGCCGTCGCGCAAGCGCCGCCCGGACACCGAGTACGAGCCGGGTCGCGGCGAGGCCGGCGGGCCACCGCCGGAGGTCGCGGCCGAACGCGCCGCCGCGGTCGCGGCCGGGGACCCGAACGCGGGCCTGCCGACCGAGTGGGAAGGATCGCGCCCGACGCCGACGGGTCGACGCAAGAGCTCGATCCCGGTCATCGAGATCTCGCGAGCGGCGTCCAAGGCCGAGGCGCTGGAGGGGCTGGAACGCTGGAAGGCTCGTCATCCCGGCGTTGCCGAGCATCTCCAGCCGGCCGACGTCCTGGTGGACGGCATGCGTGGCCGGTCATCGCTCTGGTACCGGGTGCGGGTGAACCTCACCCACGTGCCGGAAGGCGACCGGCCTCCCCAGGAGGCGCTCGAGTCCGACTACGACCCGTGGGCCGGTCTGGACATCGAGGCCTGGCGCGCTCGCACCGATCGATCGCGGACGCCGACCGGCCGGACGGTCGACGGCCACGTCGCCGGACGATGCCCAGGCGCCGCCGGCGACCCCGAAGGCCGCGAAGGCGCCCAAGTCCGCCGCAGCGCCGAAGGCCGCGCGAAGCCGAGCCCGCACGGCGAAGGCCGCGCCGAAGCCGAAGCCGCCAAGGCCGCGCCGGCGAAGGGCCGCGAAGCCGAAGACCGCGAAGCCGCCCCGCTCGTGACGCGCGCGGCATTCGAGGACGTCCTTCGACGCGCCGCGGATGGCTGGGCGAGCGGGGATGCCGCGGCCGTGGCGGACTGCTTCGCGGCGGATGTCGAATACCTGGATCCCTATCTGTACCGATTCACGAGACGCGACGACCTGCTCCCCTTCTTCGAGCCACCACCAGGCGGGCACCGGGTCGTGTGGCACACGATCCTGTGGGACGAGGACGCCGCGGACGGGCGTCGTCGAGTACACCTACGAGGGCCATCACCGCTACCACGGCGCCGCGGTCGCGCGGCTCGGTCCGGATGGCCGGATCGCCCTCTGGCGTGAGTGGCAGCACCTCGACGACACGTCGACGTGGGACGAACGGCTCCGCGGGCCGCGGGGTGACGACGACACGGACCTGTCCGCGATCGACCACGTCCAGCTCGGCATGCCGGCCGGCGGCGAGGACGCCGCGCGGGCGTTCTACGCCGGCATGCTCGGCCTCCGCGAGGTGGCCAAACCGCCGCAGCTCGCCGGCCGTGGCGGGGTGTGGTTCGCGGCACGCGCGGTCGCCGTCCACCTCGGCGTCGAAGCGTGATTTCGTACCGGCGCAACGGGCACACCCGGCGTTCGTCGTCGACGACGTCGTCGGCCTGCGGGCGACGCTGTCCGGACAGGGCGTCGAGTTCGAGGACGACGAGAGCGGCCTGCCGGTCGCCCGGTGCTACGTGCGCGATCCCTTCGGCAACCGGATCGAGCTCGTCGACGCCGCCGATGCCGGGTTCAGCGCGCGGCCGATCCCGACCTGACGCGCCGGTCGCGGTCGCCACCGAGCCAGCGCCGCACCGCCGGCAGGAAGAGCAGGCCGATCGTCGCCTGGGCGATGACGGCGAGGATCAGGAGCAGCCCGGGGACGGTCAACACGAGGGCCGGCACGGCCCATTCGAACCCGCCGAACGTGACGAACGATCCACCGATCGTGATGTCGGATCCGGTTTCCGCAGCGGGGACCAGGAACGTGTCGTCGAGCGGCGCGGTGCCACCGGACGAGTCTCCGCTCCCGCTCCCGCTCCGGACCCGTTCCCGTCCCCATTCCCACCGCCACCCGACGCCGTCCCGGGCACGAACCCAGCGGTCGACGGACTGGACGTCGGAGCGACCGTCCCGGACGGGCTCGGCGCCGCGCCCGCGGGCGGATCGGTCGGGGTCGTCGAAGGCGCGGCCGTCGTGGTCGGGGTCGCGTCAGGTCGAGGGCTGGGTGTCGGGGTGTCTCGGGGCGTCGGCGTGGGCGTCGGGCGCGCCGTCGGGAGCGGCGGCAGCGTGGGCAGCAGCGGCGGCAGCGTCGGGCAGCAGTGGTGGCAGCGTGGGGAGCGTGGCGGCAGCGTCAGCCTGGGCGTCGGCGACGGCGTGGGCGCCGGCGTCGGGGTCGGGGCGGGCGTCGGGGTCGGGGTCGGGGCGGGTGTCGGGGTGGCCGCGGGCGCCGACACGCTGATCGTCACGGTCTTCGTGCTCGATTGTGCGACGCCGTCGGAGGCGCGATAGGTGAACGTGCGGTTGCCCGTGAACGACCCACCGGACTTGAACGTGAAGCTCCCGTTCGCGTTCAGGTCGAGCGAGCCGTTGCCGCCGCCATCGACGAGGTTCGCGGTCAGGCCATCGCCATCGGCGTCGGAGTCGTTGGCCAGGACGCCCGCGCCCGCCGAGATGTCGAGTTCGACGCCGGTCGTCGCGCTGTACGAATTGTTGGCGGCGGTCGGCGCCACGTTCGTCACGTTCAAGGTGACGACTGCCGTGTCGGTGACGAGGATCCCCAGGTTCAGGACCCGAGCGTCGTACGTGAACGAGTCGGCGCCGACGTAGCCCGCGGACGGCCGGTAGGTGAAGCTGCCGTTGAGGTTGACGGTCACCGTGCCATGCGCGGGATTGGTGCGTTTCGCCGCCGTGAGGCCGACACCCGAGTCGTTGTCGAGGAGGCCATTCCCGGCGCTCACGGTCAGGACCTGGTCGTGGACGACGGTGTACGGACCGTCGTCCCGCGCGGTCACCAGCAGTCCAGCCGAGGCGGCCGGCGCCATGGCGAGCGCGACGAGCCCGGCGACGACGAATGCGACCAGCAAGCGCCGACGGCGCGTCATGCTCACGCCACGCCCCTGCCGCGGTGCGTGATCAAGCGACGCGCCGCCCGGGCAGCCACAGGGTCTCGCTGACGTGGTTCGCGCCCGGGAGCGGCGGCGCGTCGGCGTGCTCGATGCCGTCGATGAATGCCTTGACGAGCTCCTCGTCGAGCTGGGTCCCGGCCGCGTCGCCCAGGCGGCTGAGCGCCTCCTGCAGGTCGAGCGCCTTGCGGTAGGGTCGGGTCGTGGTCATCGCCGAGAAGGCGTCGGCGACGGCAAGGATCCGGGCGATGCGCGGGATCGCCTCGCCCTCGAGGTGGTCGAGATAGCCCTTCCCGTCCCACCGCTCGTGGTGGTGACGGATGCCGGCCCTGACGACCTCGATATCGGGGAGGTCGCGCACGATCATGTCGCCGAGGGCGACGTGCTGCTTCACCACGTCGTATTCGGCGTCGGTCAGGCTGCCGGGCTTGCGCAGGATCCGGTCCGGGATGCCGATCTTCCCGACGTCGTGGAGCATCCCCGCCACGCCGATCGTGCGGATCTCCTCGGCGTCAGCCCGATCCGCTCGGCGATGAACGTTGCGTAGCGCGCCACGTCCTCGGAGTGCCGCTTCGTGTATCGATCCTTGGTGTCGACGGCGATGATCAGCCCTCGAAGACATCGAACCGGGCGGCCGCCGCGTCATTCGCCGGCGTCGATGCGACCGCGCGGCGCACGGTGTCGCCGCCGCTGGCCTTCGCCTCCTGGATCACCAGTCCGACGGTGACGAGCAGGGCCGTGACCGATTTCCGCGTCCTCGGGATAGGTCGCGATGCCGGCGCTGATCGTGATCGGCAGGCGCTCGGACTCGTCGAACCGCAGGCTGAGATCGACGAGGGTCGTTCGGAGGTCTTCGACGAGCGGCTCCAGCCCGGCCAGGGCCGTGTGGGAGGCGATGACGAGGAACTCGTCCGGTCCATAGCGGCCCATCGCCATCTCCGGCCCGAGCCGTCGCTCCAGGACGTCGGCGACCGCCAGGAGCGCCGCGTCGCCGGCGCCGTGACCGTGGTTGTCGTTGAGCAGCCGGAAGTTGTCGATGTCGACGAGCGCGATCCCGACCGGCAAGCCGGCCACATGAGCCCGCTCGATCTCCTCGGCCAGGAGCCCGACGAGGGAGCCGTGGTTCAGCGTCCTCGTCAACGGGTCGCGACGGGTCGCCTCCATGAGCTCGGCCGTCTGGCGGATCAGCCGTGCCTGGGCCGTGCGGAAGATCAGGAACAGGAGGGCCGCGGCGATGAGCGCGGCCGAGAGCGTGACCAGCACGACCTGACGGCGGACATCGTCGAGTCGGGCGAGGATGGGCGCGGCGTCGCGCCAGATGCCGACGACCCCGCGCACCTGGCCATCGATCGTGAGCGGCAGGAATTCGCGCAGGACGGTCGCCGGCGCCGAGCTCGCCTGGACCCGACGCCGCCTCCGCGCTCGGCGCGATCGCGGCACGGGGCTTCCCATCGAGCGCCATCGCGAAGTCGCCCGCGACCGGCACGACGGTGCCACCAAGCGCCGGGGCGCTGGCCGCGACGATCGTCCCGTCAGGCCGACGCAGCTCGACGCGGATGATCTCGCCCGCTCGTGTCAGGGCCGCGAGCTGCGCCTCGAGCCGGGCCTGGTCGGCCGGTGTCGCGGTCCTCCCGGCATCGAGGTCGCCGGGCTGGAGGTAGGCGTTGACGAAGGCGCGGGTCGTCGCCGCGTCGCTGCCGACGACGTCGTTGAGCGTCGAGGTCTGGAAATGCGCCCCGACGAGGACCGATTGGGCCGTGGCCGTGATGCCGATGATCGCGAGGAACGCGCCGAACACGAGCAGCAGGAGCACAGGGCGAGGCGGGTGGATGCGCGAGCCGAACACGTTCGACGAACCTCGTGCGAACCGAAGTACCTCGAATGTAGGTAGTACGGCGATGGCGCCCAATCGAACGATGGTCCGGGTGTTGTCGCGTGGCAACGCGATCTTGCGGCCGCGACGTCGGTCCCGCCCCGGGCTACGCTCGATGGGGCGCCGGTGATGCACACCCCGAACGTGTCGTCATTCGCGCCGGAACCCCCGCCACCGAGGTCGACCCGGCTTAGCTCCCCCTCGCCGCACGATGACCTCGCCATCGGGGAGGACCACTTCCGCGACCCCATCGATCTCCCACGCGGAGATGCCGTACGACCAGCTGAGCTTGACCTCCCCTCCGTCGCTGCCGATGAAATGCAGCGTCGGTGGTTCGGTCGAGTCGGTCCACGGTGAGAGTCACGGGCGCCATGCAGCGCCGCCGGACAGGCGCCCATCTCGACGTCGGCAGGAACATCCTGGGGAGGTGTCGCGACGTCAAGCGGCAACCGGACCGCGCCGTCCGGCAACGGGGCGGCCGTCGGGAACACCCAGCCGTCGACGAGGACGCCGTCCGCGACGTTGATCGGTGGCAGGGCCTGACACGCCGAGATCGCGATGGCCGCGCCGAGGAGCAGCGCCAGCGGTCGTGCCCGACGAGGCATCGAGTCAGCTGCCGAAGATCTGGCTCAGCAGATACGGGGTCGTCGTCTCGAGCTGGTCGTAGCGGCACGCCTCCGGCGGCTTGTCGGGACGCCAGCGCTTGAACGTCGTCCCGTGGCGGAATCGATCGCCCTGGAGGTGGTCGTAGGCCACCTCCGCGACGCGCTCGGCGCGGAGCGGCTCCCAGGACAGGTCCTTGCCGCGATTCCAGCGGGAGGTCGCGCCCGGCAGGCGCTGGCCGGACGCATCCGTGTCACCTGTCACCGCCCACTCGGCCCACTCCTTCCACGGGTGGTCGTCGAGCGCATCGCTCGCGCAGGGGCGCGAGCTCATCGGCCAGGGCGGCGCGCTCGGTCCCAGGTGAATGACGACGTGACCCCGACGTGGTGGAGCGTGCCGGCATCGTCGTACAGCCCGAGGAGCAGCGAGCCCACGTGCGTGCCCGGCCCGTTCTTGTGCCAGCGGAAGCCGGCCACCACGCAGTCGGCCGTGCGCTGGTGCTTGATCTTGAGCATCGCCCGCTTGCCCGGCTGGTACGGCGCGTCGAGGCGCTTGGCCACCACGCCATCGAGTCCGGCGCCTTCGAACCGATCGAACCAGTCGGCGGCGGTCGCGCGGTCGCGGGTGGCCGGCGTCAGGTGGACAGGAGCCTCGATCCCCGCGAGGACGGCCTCCAGGCGCGCCCGGCGCTCGCCCTGGGGTACCTCGCGGAGGTCCTCGTCGCCGAGCGCGAGCAGGTCCCACGCCACGAAGGAGGCGGGCGATGTCTCGGCCAGCATCTTGACCCGGGACGCCGCCGGGTGGATGCGGAGGAGGAGCGATTCGAACTCGAGCCCGCCTTCCCCCGCGATCACGACCTCGCCGTCGAGGACGCACCGCTCCGGCAGCGCGGCACGCAACGGGTCGGCGAGCTCGGGGAAGTAGCGATCCAGGGGCTTGAGATCGCGTGATTGCGTGTACAGCTCGTCACCGTCACGGAAGACGATGGCGCGGAAGCCGTCCCACTTCGGTTCGTAGAGCCAGCCGTCGCCGTCCGGCAGGCCGTCGCTGGCTTTTGCGAGCATCGGCTCGAGGGGCGGATCGAACGGCAGGCGCAGCGGCATGCCCGAAAGTCTAGGTCAGGGGAGCGTGGCCAGTGCCGCGCGGGCCCGTTCGCGGCCGAGGTTGAGCTGGGCGAGGCCGCTGTACGCCGGGTCCCGGGCGAGCTCGTCGCGCCGATGGCGGAGCAGGGCCAGCACCGCGACGGCGTCGTCGGGTGGCAGGGCCGGCAGGGCCGCGACGAGCACCGGGATCGCGTCATCGGGCAGGACCGAGAGGTAATCCGCGTCGAGCCCGTCGTGACCATCGGCCGGCACGAGGCTCGGATCGATCGCGCGCTCCGTGTTCCGTGCCGCGACGAACGCGGCCGGCGCCAGGACGTTCAGGCCGATGAGCGACACCATGCCGATGACCGCGATCGCGTGCCCGAGGGACCGCGTCCGGCCGGCCAGCAGCAGGATCGCGAGCACCGCGAGCGTGGCGGCGAGCGCCGCGATCGAGACGGCGACGTAGAGCCGCAGCTCCGTCCAGCCGTAGGCGTCCTGGTAGAGCTGCAGCCGCAGGGCGGCGGAGGCGAGGATCACCACGGTCGCCCCGACAAGCCCGAACGCGAGCGCGAGGTACAGCCGCGACCGCTGCTGGATGCTGATCTCGAGCGCCGACGAGCACGCCGCCGGCCAGGCACGGCCGCGGCGACCAGCTCGAAATAGCCGCGCCGCGCGTAGTCGCTGTAGGTCATCCCGGCCGCGGCGAGCGTGTCGAGGCCACCGAACAGGTACGCCAGCTGGAGGCCGACGAACAGCCCCACGACGAGGTCCACGGCGCACAGCACGACGATCGCCTCCGTGGTGCCGAGACTCCGCGCGGATGGGCACGACGGCCGTCCTCGCCGCGGCCCCGAGGGATGCCCGCTCCATCGCCGGGATCCCGGTCGCGGCGACCCACAGCAGGCCACCGGCCAGCCACGCCACGGACAGCGACGACGATCGCCCGCCCGGGCAGATCGCCGAGGTCCACGCGGAACCCGACCACGTCCTGGAATCCCTGCCGGAAGATCGGGTCGGCCGAGGCGAACAGGACCCCGAAGATCAGCGCCAGCGGGACCCCGATCACGAGACCCCGAGCGACGGGGAGCGCCCAGGCCGGCGTCGCCCGCGGCGTGTCGCTGCGCGGCCCCCGAGCGGAACGGACGGCCCGAGCCGTACCCGCCAGCGCTCCTTCGAGGACCCACGACGCCGAGCGCGACGATGACCGCCGCTGAGCGTCGCGTGACGGCAAGGCCCGAGAACGCCGCGATCGACGCGCCCGTGCATGCAAGCGCGCCGACGACGTCGAGCAACGCCACGAACGGGTCCGCCCGGACCGCCACGAAGCCCGCGAGCACGAGCGCACCGATGGGCAGCCACGCGTCGAGCGGATCCGGCCGGCGGCCGCGTCGGCGCAGGATCCAGGCCGCCGCGAGCAGTGCCGCCACCACCAGCGGCACGTTGATGCCGAACGCCGGGCCGTGGAGCAGGACATCGGCCAGGACGCCGATGCCGAGTGCGCAGAGCAGCACACGGCGAGCACGCTGTGGATCCATCGGCTGGCCTCGGGTCGGGCCGGTCGTCGGGCTGCACGACGCCGGCGGTCAGGGCTGGGACGAGTCCACGAGCGCCGGTGTGGCGTCCGGGCACCGGCGGGAACCCGGTCCGGTACGACGACGTCTCGCCGCTGCCGTCCCTCGACCGCTGGTCCGGGACGTGCCACGGAGGTCCACGAAGATGCGCACCATCCGTTCGATCGATCGCGCCATCACCGCTATCGATCCTCGTCGATCCTCGCCGTCGCCGCCTGCGGCTCGGCCAGCTCGGGCTCTCGCGTCGGCGCCCCGGTCGACGGAGGTGGCGGATCGCTGTTCAGCGCGGGCGGCCAGGCGCGCGACGAACGCGGGCAGGAAGCGGCGGCCTCCGCGGCACCGTCTGCCGGGTCGGGCGGCAACTCGCTCGGCGACATCGGCGCGATCGTCGACGACGCCAAGATCATCCGCACCGGCACCATCGAGCTCGAGGTGCGCTCCGTACCCGAGGCGGTCCGCGTCGCGCGCGACGCGATGCGTGGCCTTGGTGGCTACATCGGGGCGTCGCAGACGTTCAACGACGGCGATCAGCCGGTCGCCCAGATCACGTACCGCATCCCGTCCGATCGCTGGGAAGAGGCCCTCGACGTGTTGCGCGGCCTGAACGGGCTGACCTCGAAGGTGGTCTCCGAACAGACGCAGGCGGTCGAGGTCACCGGCCAGATCGTCGATCTCGAAGCGCGGATCCGGAACCTGCGCTCGAGCGAGACCGCGCTCCAGGGGATCGCCGCGTCCGCGACGAGGATCTCCGACGTCCTCGAGGTCCAGGCCCAGCTCACCGCCGTGCGCGGCGAGATCGAGCAGCTGACGGCACAGCTCGCCGACCTGGAGGATCGCGCCGGCTTCGCGACGCTGGCCGCGACCTTCCGGATGCCGATCGTGGCCGTCGACGTCGCGTCGGCGGACTGGGATCCGGCCGTCGTGGTCGACGAAGCGTCGGCCAGCCTCATCGACGTGCTGCAGGGCCTGACCACGGCCGGCATCTGGTTCGCCATCGTGTGGCTGCCGATCCTCGCCGTGCTCGGGATCTTCGCCGCGGTCGCGATCCTGATCGCCCGCCGGATCCGCGGTTCCGCGAACGCAGGTGGCGGGTCCGGGAGCCTGCCGCCCGCGCCGACGGCGTCCGCCGCCGGGGAGTAGGCCAGCCACGGACCGTCGGCCGGCCGGCGTCCGTGGCACGATGCCTCGGTGACCGACCAGGCAGAACGCTACGACCGCATCGCCGAGGGCTACGACCGGTGGTGGGCGCCGGTCCTCGCTCCGAGCGCGCTCGGGTTGCTCGAGCGGATCGAGGCGACGACCGGTAACGGGGATGGGACGAGCACGGGATTCGGCGCCCTCGACGTCCTCGACGTGGGGGTCGGGACGGGCAACCTGGCGCTTCCGGCACTGGAACGGTGGGCCGCCGTACGCCTGACCGGGATCGACGTGTCTGGTGAGATGGTCCGCGCCGTCGAGGGGCTCGCCGACACCCGGCTGCGTCCGGTCGGATCGCGACCGCTTCACGACGCGGGTCGCCCCGGCCGCCGAGCTGCCCTTCGACGATCGCAGCTTCGACCTCGCGATCTCGTCGTTCGTCCTGCAGCTCGTGCCGAACCGGGCCGCCGCGCTGCGCGAGATCCGTCGCGTGCTACGGCCGGGCGGACGCCTCGCCTACGTCACGTGGCTGCGCGACACGCGGCCGTTCGCGCCCGACCGGATCTTCGATGCGCTGCTCGACGAGTACGGCTTCGAGAACGGACCGGAGGACGGCCGGTGCGGCGACGTGCCGTCCGTGACGACGGCCGCCGCGGAATTGCGTCGGGCCGGATTCCGCTCGGCGACCTCCGAGGGCACGCAACTGGAGCACGCGTTCGAGGTCGACGGCTACATCGCCTTCCTCACCGAGTTCGACGAGGCAAGCCTGTTCGAGGAGATGACCCGCGCCGAGCGCCGTCGATTCCTGGCCACGCTGCGCGAACGCCTCATGGCGCTGCCCCGTGATGCGATGACGTTCCGGGTCCCGATCGTCTATGCGACCGGGATCCGCTCCGACGGCTGACCGGGCCACGACGGCCGTCGCACGACGACCGCCGGCAGACGACCGCGAACGGCCCGTCAGCGCACCCGCATCGCTCAGCTGTCCTCGGAGGCTCCGCTGCCGCCCTCGGCCGAGCCGGCATCGGCGCCTTCTCCGGCCTCGCCCGCCTCGGCACCCTCGCCCTCGGCCTCTTCGCCCTCGGCGACGACCGGGACTTCCTCGACCTCGACGCGCGGCGGCTGGACCTTGGCGATGATCTCGTCACCGTCGGTCATCAACGTCACGTCGTCCGGGATCGTCAGGTCGCGGACGTGGATCGCGCCGTCGAAATCGACGAGCGCATCGACCGGGTACTCGATCGACTGCGGCAGGTGATCCGGCAGCGCCTTGACCTTCACCGACTCGGACGGATGGAGGAGCGTGCCGCCGAGCAGCGTGACCGCGGTCGATTCACCGGTCGCGACGAGCGGCACGTCGACGATGAGCTCCTCGGTCATCCGGACGAGGAACAGGTCGACATGCAGCGGACGCCGCGTGACGGGATGGACCTGCACGCCGTGGATGAGCACGGGCTGCGCCTTCTTGCCGTCGACCGAGAGGTCCACGAGCGCATTCGGACCGCTGTGGCGACGAAGCTGCTCGAGGGCATGGGCATCGACCGAGACGCTGGTCGAGGGCTCGCCATGGCCGTAGACGACGCCGGGCAGGCGGCCGTGCTGGCGGAGCTGCTTGACGTGCTTGCCGGTCACCTCGCGGTGTTCGGCGACCAGCGTCGGGCGGGCGGTGGACATGGGGTCGGACCTCTGCGTATGGCGTTCGTGTCGGATCATCGGGCCGCGGCTCGCCGGCGGGGCCGGTGTGGCGAGGCGCCCGGAGCGGGAGCGCAGGATACCACGAGGCGCGAACCGGGCCCACGAGGGCGGGACCGGGCCCATGAGGCCTGAACCGGCCCCCGCGCGATGTCGGTGTAGCATCCCCGCGTGGCAGCCACCATCCTGATCGTCGAGGACGAGCACGCCGTCGCGCGGGGGATCCAGTACGCCCTCCAGCAGGAGGGCTACGAGGTCGCGGTCGCGCGCTCCGGCGAAGAGGGACTCGAGATCGCCACGCACCAGGCGCCGGACCTCGTGGTCCTGGACGTGCGGTTGCCCGGGATCGATGGATTCGAGGTCCTCCGCCGTGTCCGCGCGGCAGGCGCCAAGATGCCGATCCTCGTGCTGACCGCCCGCGATGACGAGGTCGACAAGGTGATCGGGCTCGAGCTCGGGGCGGACGACTACCTGACCAAGCCCTTCGGGCTGCGCGAGCTCATGAGCCGCATCAAGGCCCTCCTGCGGCGGTCGTACGGCGACCTTGCCGACGCCGGTGGCGGGCGGGTCATCCGCCATCGCGACCTGATCATCGATCTCGAGCGGCGACGGGTCCAGCGCGGCGCCCGGCGGATCGCCCTGACCCCGACCGAGTTCGAGATCCTCCGCCACCTGGCCTCCCGACCTGGTCGCGTGTACACCCGCAGCGAGCTGCTGGAGCTCCTGCGCGACTACGACGCGCTCGACCAGGACGAGAAGACCATCAATGTCCACGTCAGCCACCTGCGCGAGAAGATCGAGGACGATCCGGCGTCGCCCGGGTTCGTGCTGACCGTCCGGGGTGTCGGTTACGCCTTCGCCGAGCGCTGAGCGAGGCATCCGGTGCGCTGGCTGATGCGGATCCGGCGGGGCCTCCGCCGGCTCCTGCCACGCACGTTCCAGGGGCGGCTGACGGTCGCGTTCGTGTCGGTCATCGCGCTGACCCTCGCGATGGTGACCGTCCTCGTCGTCAACCGGCTCGACGACTACTTCGCGACGCAGGCGCAGCGCGACCTCGAGAGCCGGCTCAACACGGTCAGCTCGATCATCCAGGACGTCGCCCATGACGCCGCGCTCGGGCGCCCGATCGTCGACGCGGAACGTGGCGTGGCGCCGGCCGTCGCCCAGGCCATGCGCGAGGAGGAGCTCCGCAGCGTCGTCGCCGATCAGCTGGGCCAGGCCGACGTCTCCGTCCGCTTCGGCCATCTCGCGAGCATCGACCAGCAGGTCGTCTTCGTCCCGGCCCCCGACGGCCAGTTCCAGATGGATGTCCTGGTCGCCCCGGGCGAGGGCCAGACCCGCGAATCCACGACGACGTCGAACATCTACTCCGCGGGCACGTTGTTCTCGCCGTACGCGTTCCAGGTGACGCTCACCGACCCCTACACCTATCGCGCGACGGCCATCGCCAATGTCACCGGGCTGCTGGCCGCGATCACCCTCGCCGCGATGGGCCTTGCCGTCGTGGTCTCGGCGATGCTGGCCCGTCGCTTCACGACCCCGTTGCGCCAGCTGACCGACGCCTCGCGCGCCCTGGCGGAGGGCGATCTCTCGCGGCGCGTGCCGGTGGGACCGATCCGTGCCGGTGCGTACGAGCTCGGACTGCTCGCCGTCCAGTTCAACGCGATGGCCGACCGGCTCGAGGAGAGCGTCGAGATCATCCGCAGCGACCGCGATCGCAGCCGGGACTTCCTGGCGGACGTCTCGCACGAGCTGCGGACGCCCCTGGCCGCGCTCCGCACCTTCAACCAGCTGCTCATGGAGAGCGCCGGCGACGATCCCGACGCCCGCGCCGAGTTCCTCGAGTCGAGCGCGGGGCAGATCGACCGGCTCGACTGGCTCGCCCAGAACCTGCTCGAGCTCTCGAAGCTCGACTCGGGCCTGGTGCTGCTGGACCTGCGCCCCGACGACCTCCGGGCGGCGGTCGAATTGGCCGCCCACCAGCACGACGCGACGGCGGCGCGACGCGGCGTGACGATCGTCGTCGACCTGCCCGAAGTCACCGATCCGCATCCACCACGACCCGCCGCGCATCGGCCAGGTCGTCGCGAACCTCGTCGGCAACGCCGTGAAGTTCACGCCGCGTGGCGGATCCGTGCGCGTGTCCGTCGCATCGACCGCGACCGGAGCCCGGATCGACGTCGCCGACACCGGCGTCGGCATCGAATCGGCGGAGCTGCCGCACATCTTCGAGCGCTTCTATCGCGGATCGCGGGCCAACGAGGCACGGGGCAGCGGCAGTGGCCTCGGCCTCGCGATCGTGCGGTCCATCGTGGACATGCACGGCGGCACGGTCACGGTCGAGAGCGGTCCCGGTCTCGGCAGCCGGTTCACGGTCACGCTGCCGCGCGACCCACGGACCGTGGCAGGTTCCCCGGCCGCGGCCAGGTCCGCCGTGGCCACGGCGGCCGAGGGTTCGGAACGGGTCGCCGCGACCTCGCCGACGCCCGTTGCGCCGTCGCCGCCCACGGCCTCGTCACCCGGCGGAGGCTCGCCGGAAGCGCTCGAGCCCAACATGACGGAAACTTCACCGTCCGACGCGTCGCAGATAAATCCCGCATCCGCACCCTGAGGCGTACGAAACCCACCATCCCGGCCGCTCACCGGCCGCAGCCTCCTGGGGGCACGCACCACATGACCGAACCTCTCGACCCGGATCACGGGAACGACCTGACACGCCGCCACGACCTGCCGACGGAACCCGCCGTCGAACCGGGCGCCGTCGCCGGCGCGTCGCCAGCGTCAGCCGACGCCGTGCCCGCGTTCCCGGCACCCGAGCGCTACTCCCCCACGCCGGAGCCCCGTCCCGCATGGACGCGTCAGGATCCCGCGCCGGCGACCACGCCCGACCGCTGGTACGAGCCCGCGCCCGAGCACGTCCCCTTCCGCGGCCTCGACCCCGGTCCAGCCCGTGTCCACGACCCCCGTCGGGGGCCGCACGGGTCGCGGATCGACCGGGACGGTGCTTGCCGCATCGTTGCTGTCGGCCGTGCTCGCGTCGACCGGGACGGTCCTCGCCCTCGGCGCGACGGGAGCGCTCGACCAGCGCGCCCCGACGCCGACGGCGGCGACCGGCGCCGAGGTCGGCGCCACCCAGCCGGTGACCATCGACGAATCGTCGGCGACCATCGAGGTCGCGGCGAAGGTCAGCCCTGCCGTCGTGCGCATCACCACGTCGGGCAGCAGTTCCACGAATCTCGGCGTGATCCCGGATACGGGCGTCGGGTCCGGCGTGATCTATGACGCCAACGGCTGGATCCTCACGAATCGCCACGTCGTGGAAGGCAGCGACGAGCTCGAGGTCGAGCTCCTCGACGGCCGCGTGCTTTCCGGTGACGTGTACGGGATCGACACGCTCACCGACCTCGCCATCGTCAAGGTCGACGCCACGGGTCTGCCGACGGCCGCACTCGGCGATTCCGATGCGCTCAAGGTCGGGCAGCTCGTCGTCGCGATCGGCAGCCCGCTCGGGACGTACTCCAACTCCGTGACGAGCGGGATCGTCTCGGCCAAGGGCCGGTCCATCGTCACCGACGGCAACCAGGACCTCAACAACCTCATCCAGACGGACGCCGCGATCAACCCCGGGAACTCGGGTGGCCCGCTGCTCGACGCCAACGGCAGCGTCGTGGGCATCAACACGGCGATCGCCGCGGACAGCAACGGCATCGGGTTCGCCATCCCGATCGATATCGCGCGACCGATCATGGAGCAGGCCGTCGCCGGCGAGCCGCTCGCGCGTCCCTACATGGGCGTGGTCTATCGCGCCATCGACGTCCAGTATTCGACGGCCAACGACCTGCCCGTGACCGAGGGCGCGCGGATCATCCCCGGCGGGCCCCCGGACGCGCCGACCCCGGCGGTCGTCAACGACAGCCCGGCCGACAAGGCGGGTCTGCGCGAGGGCGACATCATCACCCGGGTCAACGGGGAGCCGGTGGATGGCGAGCACCCGCTCGATGCCATCCTCAGCCAGCACAGCCCCGACGAGACCGTGTCGGTCGACATCCTGCGGGACGGCCAGACGATCACGTTGTCGGTCACCCTCGCGACGCGACCGCCCGGCCTCTAGCCGCCAGCGGCGCAGCGGCCGCGTCCCGCGGGCGCGCGCGGCCGTCGTCAGCCCGGCTCGGCGTCGGTCACGCCCGCGGCGATCAGCCGGCGGGTCGATGCCGCCAGATCTCGACGCTCGCGTGGTCCAGCGGACCGCCGAGCTGCACGGCGGGCTTGCGGACGCGCACGCCGACCTCGGTGACGTCGAAATCGACGAGGATCTCGTGGCTGATCGCCTCGGCCAGGGCCTCGAGCAGCTTGTACGACGTCGATTCGACGATCGGGCGCACGACCGCATAGACCTTGCCGTAGTCGATGGTCTGCTCGAGGTCGTCGTCGATCCCGGCGGGCTGCAGGTTCTTGACGAGCTCGACGTCCACTTCGAACGGCTGCGCCTGCCGCTGCTCCCAGTCGTGGACGCCGTGACGCCCTTCGAAGCGCATGTTCGTGAGCACGATCCGATCGCTCAATGGGTGCCTCCCTTCACCGCGTCGACGGGGTCGACCTCCGGGCCTGCGGCGTCGGAGCGCCAGCCGCCGCGCACGATCGCGTCGCTGACGCGTGCCGCCCGCACGTTCGCGCGGACGTCGTGGACCCGGACCAGGTCGACGCCGGCCGCGATCCCGAGCGCGGTCGTCGCCAACGTCGCCTCGAGGCGCTCGTCGACCGGCAGGTCGAGGATCCGCCCGAGCGTGGACTTGCGCGATGTCCCGAGCAGGATCGGCCGACCGAGACCGCGCAGCGCGCCGAGATCGCGCAGCAACGCGACGTTCTGCTCGGGCGTCTTCCCGAAGCCGAACCCCGGATCCACGATGATGCTCGACTCGCCGACGCCGGCACGCAGCGCCCGCTCGATGGCCGCCTCGAGATCGGCCAGGACCTCCGGGATGAGCGCCGCGTAGCGCGGCTCCTCGCGGTTGTGCATCACGACGAGCGGGACGTCGTGTGCGGCGGCGACCCGGGCCATGCCGTCGTCCGATCCGGTGCCCCACACGTCGTTGAGGAGGTTCGCGCCGGCGGCGATGGCGGCCTCGGCGACGGCCGGCTTCGTCGTGTCGATGCTGATGGGCAGGGCCGGGAACGCCTCGCGGACGGCCGCCACGACCGGCACGACCCGGGCACGCTCCTCCTCGACGCTCACCGTCGCATGGCCCGGTCTGGTCGACTCCCCACCGATGTCGAGGATGTCGGCCCCCTCCTCGACCATGGCCCGAGCGACGGCGACGGCGGACGCGCCGTCGCGGGCCAGCAGGCCGTCCCCGGAGAACGAGTCGGGCGTCGCGTTGAGGATGCCCATGACGTAGGTGCGCGTGCCCCATTCGAAGGTCGCGGGGCCGATGCGGGTCGGGCTCGGGGGCGTGGCCGGCTGGGGCGCGGCGGGCTGGCTGGTCATCGCGTCTCGGGCGAAGGGTCGCGCAGCGCCGGGTCGTCGACCAGGCGGGCACGGACGGCACCCACAAGATAGAGCGAGCCGGCCACGACCGTCGGACCCGATGCATCGCCGCCAACGGCCAGAGCCGCGTCCAGCGCCGCCATCGGATCGTCGATCGCACGAACGCCTCCGATCGCCGGAGCGAGCGCGCGCCAGCGTTCCGCGAGCTCGGTCGCGGGAAGCGCCCGCGGCGCGTCGACCGCGGTCGCGATGACCGATGCGCCATCGAGGGCGCGAGCCGCGGCGAGTGCCCGGATCACGCCGTCGACGTCCTTGTCCGCCATCGACGCGGTCACGAGCGTGAGCCGCCCAGGCGCGAGGTGGGGCCGCAGGTCGTCCAGCGCGATCGCCAGCGCGGCGGCACCGGCCGGATTGTGGGCACCGTCGAGGAGGACCTCGCGTCCGTCGACGTCGAGCAGCTCCAGCCGGCCGGGCCAGACCGTCGAGGCGTAGCCGCGACGGCGAGCCGCGGCGTCGGCCGTCGCGATCCCGGCCGTGTCGAGGGCATCGAGGAGCGCATCCGCGACCGCCACGTTGGCGGCCTGGTGGCGGCCGCGCAACCCGACGCGGGTCGGTCCGAGCGCGCCGACATCGACCTCGATGCCGTCGCGATCCCAGCCGAGCAGGGGCGCCGGCGGCGCCACCGTCAACGGCACCTCGAGCCGCCGGGCGCGGCGCCCGATGATCGCCAGCGCCTCGCCATCCGCACCGGTGACCGCGATGTCGCCACGCTCGATGATGGCCGCCTTCTCGCGGGCGATCGCGGCGATCGTGTCGCCCAGCCGATCCATGTGGTCGAGTGCGACGTTCGTGACGACGGCGACCCCGCCGTCCCAGGCATGGGTCGCGTCCAGCCGGCCGCCGAGGCCGACCTCCACCAGCGCCACGTCGAGGCCCGCCGAGGCGAAATGGCGGAACACCACCGCCGTCAGCAGCTCGAACTCGGTCGGCTCGCCGTGCCGCCGCGCCACGCGGTCCGACACCGCGAGCACCGCCTCGACGTTCCGTGCGAAGTCATCGGCGGAGATCGGTCGGCCGTCGACCTGGACGCGCTCGCGGTACGTGACGAGATGCGGCTTGGGCGTCTCGCCGACGCGCAGACCCGCTGCGCGCAGCGCGCTCGCGGCGAGCGCCAGGACGCTGCCCTTCCCGTTCGTCCCGGCCACGAGCGCGCCGCGCACGCCAAGCTGCGGGTCGCCGAGGGCGTGGAGCAGCGCACGGGTCCGCCCGAGACCGAGCCTGATGCCGAACCGGCCCCGCTCGGCGAGCGCGGCAAGGGCGTCGTCGTAGTCGAGGTCGCCGGCTGGAACCGCTGGGAGCGCTCCGCGCCCCGTCGCCCCGCTCGCGGGGATCGGTCGGCTCACGTGGTCGACCCGCTCACTCGCGTGACAGCTCGTCCTCGTAGAAGACGCACTGGTTGAAGCGCGGGGTGAGGCACACGTCGTTGACGAAGCCCTGGTCCATGTGCACGCCGCCACGCAGCTGGCAGCGCGAGACGTTCTGGTCCTGGCGGATCAGCGCCTTGAGCAGGTGGGGTGCCTGGATCGGGATGGCACCACGCGAACCGGTCATGTAGAAGTGCGGGCAGACGTTGCGCCGCAGGTTGGGCAGGCCGAACCCCTGGCGGATGCCCATCGGCATCGCCGTCGATGGCGGCGCCGAGGCCGCGAGTGGCGACGGCGCGACGCGTGCGATCGGGCCGACCCCGAACGCGGGGCGGCCGGGCGCGACGCCCTTGCGCTGCTCGCCGGGACGTCCGCCGCCGGATCCGGGCGGCTGCCCACCAGGCGTCCGTCCTGTGCGTGGATCGCGAGCCTGCACTCCATCCCTCGATGAGGCGCGCGGAGACGATGTGCCGCGCGCTGACCGCGCCAGAGTACAACGCACCGCAGCGTTCGGCACACACGTTCCCGCCGACGGCCGTGCGCCGACGCAACGGCGCCTGGCCGCCCGGATTCACGCCGACCACCGGCGTGCGACAATCCCGCGGATGACGACTCGGCGCGGATCGCGCCCAACGCACGTCCGGCCTCGGGCACCCTCGAGTGGCCGGCCCGCTCCCGTGAAGGTCCGGCCGCGCGCGCCGGCACCCGGTCGTCTTGCGGTCCACCGGCCGATCCGGCGTGGCGGCGGCATCCCGCTCATCGGTCGCATCGCGCTGGCGATCGCCGTCGTGGCGGTCGGCGTCGGCGTCCTGTACGTGGGTGCCGGCGGCCTCGGCAAGGTCGCCGGATCCATCGGGTCGACACTCACCGGCTTCGTCGAGGGCGTCACGGCGACCGCGAGTCCGGCGCCGACACCCGTCGTCATCAACGACGCCCCCTCGATCGTGTCGCCGACCGAGCCGTACACCAACCAGGAGTCGGTCGATCTCGTCGTGACCGTCCCCGAGGCCCTCGCGGGCGATCCCGAGCACCGGATCCGCATCTTCCTCGCGCTCGAGGACCAGCCGTCCGCGCCCATCGACGAGGTCCCCCTCGCCGCGTCGCGGACGACGATCATCCCGGTCGCGCTGACGAAGGGCATCAATGACTTCTCGGTCACGCTCGTCGGACCGAACGGCGAATCGGAGCCGTCGCCGATCGTGCGCTACGTGCTCGATACCTCGAAGCCCGGGATCAAGCTGACGGCGCCCAAGGACGGGGCGACGGTGAACCGCAAGTCGATCACCCTCGAGGGGCGGTCGCAGGCGCGGGCGACGCTCATCGCGCGCAACGAGGCGAACGGCTCCTCGATCGCGGGCACGGCCGGGACGGACGGCCTGTTCACCCTCAGCCTGCCGCTGTCGAGCGGGAGCAACGCGATCCGGATCACGGCCACGGACCCGGCCGGCAACGTCAACGAGTCGACACTCACCGTCAGCCGGGGGTCGGGCAAGCTGCGCGCCTCGCTCAGCGCCTCGATCTACCGGATCAAGCGATCGGCCCTGCCCGAGCCCGTGACGCTCGTCGTGACGGTCGACGACCCCGACGGCAAGCCGCTGGCCGGCGCCGAGGTGGTCTTCACGCTGAGCATGCACGGCGTGCAGACGGTGACCGGCACCGGCGACCACCGATGCGAACGGGCGTGCGACGTTCGAGACGACCGTCGCGAAGGGCGCGACCCGTGGCCAGGGCAGCGCTGCGGTGCTCGTCGGAGTCGGGCGAGTTCGGCCAGGCCTCCGACCAGACCGTCATCACCATCACGAAGTAGCCGGGCGCCTCGACAGCCGGCGTCACCGCAGCTACCATCGGCGCATGCCGATGTGGCGTTGTCCGCATTGCGGGACACCCCAGGCCGAGACGGCCCGCTGCTGGGTGTGCCGTCGGTCCTCCACCTCCTGCGGCACCTGCCGCCACTTCCGGCGCTCCGTCGCGACGCAGCTCGGGTCGCCGCTCGGGCTTCTGCGGTCTGGATCGCCAGCGCCGACCTCTGGCCGGGGACGAGATCCGCGCCTGCTGGGAGGCGCGACCCGCCGCGGAGGAGCCGGCCCACACCGCCACGCTGCCCGGCACGCCGTTCGGACCATCCACCGACCCCGCACCGCCACATCGAGTTCATCGAGGTCGGGGCCGGCGGCACCGATCCAGCGCGGAGCCGACGACCGGAGACGACCACCGATCGCCGAGCGTCGGCGCGGAGCTGGCGCCCGACGTCGGCGCCGGGCCTGCGCCGCCGACCCGCACCCGGTTGGAGCCTGTGGGGCGACTCCGAGGCCTGATCGATCCGTCGGCCTGACCCGAAGACGGGGCCGCGCCCGATCGCGTGCCTCGACCGGACCCTGCCCTAGGGCGTCGGCGTCGGGCGTCGGGGTCGGCGTCGGGGTCGGCGTCGGGGTCGGCGTCGGGGTCGGGGTCGGGGTCGGCGTCGGGGTCGGGGTCGGGGTCGGGGTCGGGGTCGGGGTCGGGGTCGGGGTCGGCGTCGGGGTCGGCGTGGGCTCCGGACCCTGCGACACGACGTAGTCGATCGCGGTGTCCTTGGCCACGACCGTGCCCGGCGGATGGCTCTGGGAGACGACCAACCCTTCGGCGACGGTGGGATCGAAGGCTTCGCTGCGGATCCCCAGGCGGAGCCCGGCATCCGCGATGAGCTGGAGCGCCTCCGAATCGGTGTGATTGCGCAGGTCGGGCACCGGCACCTGCTCCACGCCCGCGGCGACCGTGACCTCGACCTCGGAGCCGGGCTCCACGACGGCGCCCTGCACCGGGTCCTGCGACAGGACGATGCCGACCGGCTGGTCCGACGGGACCTGCGTCGGCACGAGGACGATGCCGAGGCCGTCCGCTTCGCGTGTCGCGTCGGCGATCGGGGTGCCGACGAAGTTCGGGACCGTGACCTCGGTCGGGGGGGCAGGCTCGTTCCGACCGGACAGCAGCTGGAAGACGAGGAAGCCGATGACCGCGAGCAGGACGATGGCGAGCGCGCCGGCGACCCAGACCATCGGGCTCGTGCCCGACGACTCGTCCTCGATGACGGCCGCGGACGAGGTCTTCGACGCGGGCGGCTACCGACGGGTCGGTCGCGCCGGCATACGCCTCAGGCGGGTAGGCGACCACGGTGGGGTTGGGCCCCGCCACCCCGGAGCTCGCTGCGGCAGCGGCCGCGCCACCGGCGAGTCCGGCTGCGACGACAGCGCCCGGCCCGACGCTCGCCGAGGCGGGAAGGGTCGACTCGAGTGCCTCGGCCATCGCCGACGCCGACGCGAACCGGTCCGCCGGCTCGAGCGCGAGGGCCTTGCGGACGATGGCGGCCAGCGCCGGCGGGATCGACGGCCGCGCGAGCGCGGGATCCGGGATCGGGCCCGTGAGCCGGGCCAGGGCGACCGAGGCCGCGCTGTCCCCCTCCCACGGCCGGCTGCCGGTGAGCATCTCGTACAGCACGATGCCGAGCGCGTAGGTGTCGGACTCGGGCGTGGTCGATTTGCCGCGGGCCTGCTCAGGACTGAAGTAGTGGACGGACCCGAGGGTCGTCCCGGGGAGCGTCATCTGCGCTTCCGCGATGGCCCGCGCGATCCCGAAGTCGACCACCTTGACCCGCCCGTCGCGGCCGATCAGCACGTTGCCGGGCTTCACGTCGCGGTGGACGATGCCGCGGGCGTGGGCGGCCGCCAGGGCGCGCGCGACCGCGGCCGCGATCCGCGTGGCCTGCTGCGGCGGCAGCGGGGCGCTCCGTCGCAGGATCGTCGCGAGGTCCTCGCCGTCCACGTACTCCATCGCGATGTACGGGCCGTCCGGATCCTCGCCGTAGTCGAAGACCGTGACGACGTTGGGGTGGCTCAGCGACGCGGCGTTCTGCGCCTCCTGGCGGAACCGCGACGAGAAATCGGGGTCGCGCAGGTACTCCGGTCGGAGCAGCTTGACGGCGACCTCACGACCGAGCTGGGTGTCGATGGCGCGGAAGATGGTCGCCATGCCGCCCTGGCCGAGCGATTCGACCAGTCGATAGCGACCACCGATGACCTCGCCGATCTCTGCCAAGCAGATCCCCTCGTGTCTCTTGCTCGCCGGTCAGCGCGACCGGGCACCCTCGTGCGGCATCCTACCGTACGACCCGGGCCGCAGCGCCCCGTCGGCGCGGCCGCGGACGGTCACAGGGACAGCTCCGAGAGGTACGTCCGGAACTCGGCCGCCAGCTCGGGCCGTTGCAGCGCCAGCTCCACCGAGGCCTTCAGCCAGCCCACCGTGGTGCCCGCGTCGTAGCGGGTCCCCTCGAACTCGTAGGCGAAGACCTGCTGCTCCTCCATGAGCGCCTGGATCGCGTCGGTCAGCTGGATCTCGCCGCCGGAGCCGCGCTGGCGTCTGCTCGAGCTTGTCGAAGATCTTCGGGGTCAGGACGTAGCGACCGATGATCCCCAGGTTCGACGGGGCGTCCTTGGGAGCGGGCTTCTCGACGAGCCGCGTGACGCGATGCAGGCGGCCGTGGTCGAGCGGGTCTTCGGAGGGCTCCGAGGCGATGACGCCGTAGCGACTCGTGTCCTCGGGCGGGACCTCCATGACCGCCACGACCGAGGCGTGGGTCTGGTGGTAGGCATGGATGAGCTGGCCGATGCACGGCCGATCGCCGACGACGACGTCGTCGGGCAGGATGACCGCGAAGGGCTCATGCCCGATGAGGTCCTTGGCCATGAGCACCGCGTGCCCGAGGCCCAGCTGCTCCTTCTGGCGGACGTACGCCAGCTGGGCGAGATCCGTGATCGCGCGGACCTGGCGGAGCTTCTCGATCTCGCCCTTCTCCTCGAGCAGGTGCTCGAGCTCGTAGTTGAGGTCGAAGTGATCCTCGATCGCGCCCTTGTGGGTCGAGGTCACGATGATGATCTGCTCGATCCCCGCCGCGACCGCCTCTTCGACGCCGTACTGGATGATCGGCTTGTCGACCAGCGGCAGCATCTCCTTGGGCTGCGCCTTGGTGGCGGGCAGGAAGCGGGTGCCCCAACCGGCGGCAGGGAAGACGGCCTTGCGAACGCGCATCGAACCTCAGGGGTACGGGTCGGAAGGGGAAGGACGGGTGGCAGGAAGTCTACCACCGGGTCCCCGGACGACCGGTCAGACGGGCGCGTCCAGGGATCGGACGAAGCGCCGAACCGCCTCGCTGAAGGCCGCCGGCCGGTCGAGGTTGGCGAGGTGCGTCGCCCCCGCGAGACGGACCCGGCGTGGCTGCCGGGCGACCCGCGCGAACGTGTCGGCGGTCAGCCGGAAGGGCAGGTCGTACGCGCCGTTGAGGATCAGGGTGGGGCCCGGGTAGGCGGCCAGACGCGGCGCGAACCGCTCGCCGACGAGCGACCGCAGTGCTTCGGCGCCGGCGGTCGACCAGAAGCCGCCGGCCACGATCGGGTCCGCGATCCCGGCCGGGAACCGGGTGCGGAAGAACCAGGTGTTGAGCGCCACGAGCCGGGGGCCATCGAAGCGGCCCATCGCCCAGGCCAGCGCGCGATACGGCGCCGATCGCACGCCGACGGGCTCGGCCGTCGCGCCCGACAGGACGAGACCGCGGACCAGGTCGGGTCGTGTCGGCCGCGAGCTCCATCGCGACATAGCCACCGAGCGACAGGCCGACGAGCACGGCCGGCCGGCCGCCTTCGGCCTCGATGGCGGCCACGACCGATGCGGCGGCCGACGCGAGCGTGAAGCGCTCCCCGGCCGACGACCCGTGTCCCGGCAGGTCGACCGCGATCACCCGGTACTCGTCCTGGAGCGCGGCGATCTGTGGCCGCCACATCGCGCGCGTCAGGCGCGTGCCGTGGATGAACACGATGCGCGGCGCGTCGATCGGGCCGGCGGCGTCGTGCACGCGCGTCACGCCGGGCGATCGAGACCGTGCTCGACCGCGTACAGCGCCGCCTGCGTGCGGCTGGCGAGGCCCAGCTTGGCCAGGATGTTCGAGACGTGGGTCCGCGCCGTCCGCTCGGTGATGCCGAGCTCGTCGCCGATGGCCCGGTTCGACAGGCCGCGGGCGACGCCGGCCAGGACCTCCCGCTCGCGACCGGTCAGCGTGGTCGCCGGCGCGCCACCGTTCCCGCCGGCGCCGTCGCTCCCGCCGCGGCCGCCGGCCCCGTCGCGCATCCGCCGTGCCACGATGCCGGCGATGGCCGGGTCCAGGTGGACCTCGCCGGCCCGCGCGGCGCGGATCGCCGCAGCGAGGGCGTCCGCCTCGGCGTCCTTGAGGAGGAACCCGCTCGCCCCGGCCTCGATCGCGGCGACGACGCGTCCCTCCTCGATGAAGCTCGTGAGGGCCACGATCTCGATCTCGGGCTGCGCCGCCTTGATCCGCGCCGTGGCCTCGATGCCGTCGATGCCCGGCATCATCAGGTCCATGACCACGACGTCGGGGACGAGCGACGCGGCCTGGCTGATCGCCGATGCGCCGTCGACCGCCTCGCCGACGATCTCGAGGTCGTCGTGCAGCTCGAGGAAGTCGCGCATCCCGCGCCGCACCATCGCGTGGTCGTCGACCAGCAGGATGCGGATCCGCGACGCGGCCGGCGTCATGGCCCACCCGGGATGACGACCGGCGGTTGCTCGTGCGTCGCGCGCGGGATCCGTCCGGGCGGCGCGCTGGAGGATGAGTGCCGCGGCCAGGATCGCGATGGCACCGACGAGCTGCAGCGGCGCGAGCGACTCCTGGAGCAGCCACGCGGCGAGCGCCACGCCCACCACGGGCTCGAACAGCATGAGGATGCCGGCGCGAGTGCCACCGATCGTCCGGATGCCGGTGAGGAAGCCGAGCGAGGGGATCGCCGCCGCGAAGATCCCGGTGAACAGGAGGAGCGGCAGGACCGACGGCGTCGTGAGCGGGTAGACGACGGAACCCGCCGCGCCGGTCAGCACGGCAAGGCTGATCGCGCCGATCAGCGTCACCAGCATCACGATCGTCATCGCCTGCTCGGTCGGGACCTCGCTGTAGCCGTCACGGCTGATGACGACATACACGGTCTGGCTGACCGCGGCACTGAGCGCCAGGGCGATGCCGATGACGTCGAACCGGATCCCGGACGCCGGATCGAGCTGGGACGCCACGACCGCCACCATGCCGAGCAGCGCGAGGCTGAGCGCGAGGACCTTCGACCGATCCAGCAGCTCGCGGCCCAGGATGACGTTGACGACCGCGACCATCGCCGGATACGTGTAGAAGCGCGAGCAGCGCGAGCGCAACGGTGATCCGGTCGAAGGCGATGAACATCGCGAGGTTGAGCGTGAACCCCATCATCGCGGCGACGAGGAGCGTCGCTTTCACCCGCCGGGACAGCTCGCCCGGCCGCACGAGGCGGATGCCGGCGCGGTGGACGCGCCAGGCCACATACGGCGCTCGACCGCCGCGAGGCCGATGAGCGCCCGCCACGCGACGAACGCGGCCGGTTCCATGCCGGCGTCGTAGGCGAACCGCGAGAGCGGGCCGAGCATCCCGAACAGGGCCGCCGAGCCCAGGACGACGCCGAAGCCGATCCAGGCCGGCGCGGGCCGCGGGGCGGCGATGGTCGTCTGGGGATCGGCGACGACGGTCGGCGTGGGCTGGGCAGACACGGCGCCCATGGTAGGGCCGGGACGCCGGGCAGGTCGCTGCCTCGGTCAGCCGGCGCCCGCCTGTTCGACGGGCCGGTCGGCGGCATCGGCGGCGGTCGCGATCCGTGCCGCGGCGGCCGACTCGCGCCGGGTCGGCGACAGCCGGATCGACGTGAACGGGATCCGGATCTCGCGGAACACCTCGATCGAGACGAGGAAGCCGGCGAACAGGAACAGCACGCCGAGGAACTTGCCGAGCTGGAACAGCTCCGTGGCACCGAACCGGTTGAGGCTGTCGGTCAGCGTCGGGATGAACGCGCCGATCGCGATGAGGATCGTGGCCGGCACGCGGCTGTGGATCCGGCCGGTCAGCAACGCCTGGACCGTGCCCGGCAGCGAGGCGATGAGGTTGACGACGATCGCGACGGGCGCGATGAGCAGGTTGAACAGGAACTGGTCGCCGGGCTGCTCGGGATCGAGCGAGTAGGCGAGCACCCGCTTCTTCGGCATGAACATGTACGTGCTGAACACGGCGCCGAGGATCAGGGCGAGCGCGCCGGTGATGTTCATGAACGGGGTCAGCAGCCGGATGGTGCCCGGGAACAGGTCGCCGACCGGGACGCCGGTCGCCGGGTCGAGCGCGTAGCCGGGCGGGGCGAGCGTGGCGGTCGCCATCAGGACGATGGACAGCACGGTCGCGCCGACCACGGCACCGGCCGCGAGGCGAGGCCAACGCTCGTTCTGGAAGTACGTCTCCACGGCCACGGCGAGCGCCAGGATGATCGCCGCGATGAGGTACAGGATCGGCGCCGAACCGGCGCCCGGGTAGTCGTAGCGCCGCTGGGTGAGGAGCGTGAACACGCCCGCCAGAAGGAGGCAGAACGCGAAGGTGTAGCCGAAGCGGGTCCGCCCCAGCAGGTACGCGGTCCCGAGGCCCAGCCAGCCGGCCGTCCACACGGCACCGGTGAGGTACCACACGCGGTAGTAGGCCTCGTTCCAGCCGCCGATGGCGGCCAGCGCCTCGACCCCGGCGGCGATGCCGTAGAACAGCATCCCGATCGCCCAGATGAGCTGGAAGCCGCCTCGCCGCTCCCGCCACTGGTCGAGCAGCGCGACGCTGAACGACGAGCGCGAGGAGGGAGGTCGCCGCCGGGAGCACGATCAGCATGTCCACGCCGTTCAGGCCTGTCCGGTCGAGCGCTGGTGGGCGGCGATGAACCGCAGGAGCAGGCGATCGAGCAGGCTCGACGCATCGCCGTAGAGCGCGGCGAGGCGGGCGCTGTCGAGCGAGCGGCGCCGGCCGAGATCCGCGAGCTCAGCCAGGAACGGCTGTCGGGCGGCGACGAACAGCGCGACGGCTTCGGTGAGGCTCGTCCCCGACGCGGCGAGTCGCGCGGCCTGGTCGTCCACGATCAGCGTGGCCTCCGCCTCTCGATCGTCGCGCCCGCCGGTATCGGCCTGGTCGCTGTCGAGATAGGCGACGAGCGCCGTGACGAGCCGGCGACCTCCGCTGCGATAGGCCTCGAGCTCTTCGGCGTCGCGGGACGAGGCCGTCGGTCGCTCCGCCGCGGCGTCGCTCGCATAGTGGCGGCGGTAGATCCGCTGGAGACGTTGCGGCGACGTGCCCATGGCGGCCAAGGGCCGGAGGCCCGGGCCGCGCCGGTCGGCCGCCATCCGCTCCAGAGCGCGTCGATCGAACCGACGATGCCCACCGGGCGTGGTCCATGCCGTGACCCGTCCCTCATCGGACCACCGTCGGAGTGTGTCGGGATCGACGCCGAGCAGCCGGCTGGCGGGTCCGAGGGACAACCAGCGCTCGGTGCGCCCGCCGGGTGCGGTCGCGCGTCTGGCGGCTCGGGGCGGTTCGGCCGGGCGCGCTGGGGCGCTCTCGAGGCGCGGCGCCGGCGTGCTCTCCGTGCGGGCGGACAAGATCGTCTCCGGGCGGACAAGGCGCCGACGGGCAGTCGGGCTGTGGGGGGAGACAGCCGTCAGCCCGTCGGCATGGTAAATCGGGGTAAATCTGGGTACCAGGTGATTCGCCCCAGCGCGGTGACGATATGCGCCGCCGTGAGGGGTGTCAACCGGGCGATCCGGCGAAGCCCGCGAGCCCTGATCCGGCGTCGCCGGCGGCGGTCGCGAGCGCGCTCCGGGACGGCGTCAGCGGGACGTGCGACGCCTCCCGACGAGCCGCGATCAGGGCCGTGCGTCGACCTTCAGGCGGGGACGAACTCGTGGTCGTCGCGATGGATCCCGTCGCACAGGCCCCAGCGCGACGTGTCCGGGCCGGCGGCGGCATCCGCCGAGGGGACGCGCACCGGGCGCATGACCTCGCGAACCTGGCCACGACGGCAGAAGAGATAGCCCTTGGCCGCCATCCAGCGGCGGACGTGGGCGGGGTCGCCGTGGAACTGGAACGGGCCGGGATTGATGGCCGGCCGCGACGCCCACGACACGGGGGTCTCGGTCGCCACGATGTCCAGGATGTTGATCCGCCAGGGCGTGCCGTCGATGACCTCGAAGCACCCGTCGCACCGCCGCGCGACGTTGTCCTTGACGATCGTCCGGATCTGGACGCCCATGATCTCCATCGCGTTCGATGGTAGCAGGCGCACGGCGTGGCGGGCCGCGGCGCGCTCCGGAGGCGTGGTACCCCCAAGGGGATTCGAACCCCTGATCTCCACCTTGAAAGGGTGGCGTCCTAGGCCTCTAGACGATGGGGGCACGGGGACGGCGCCGATGGCCGAGTCTACCAGAGGGTCAGCGCGGCCCGCGACAGCCCCGGCGGCGCCCGAGGCGCAGCCCGGGCTCAGGACGTCGTGCCGCCGAGCTGGAACAGGATGAACGCCCCGGCGAGACACCCCGCGGCGACGATGGCCGCGCCGCCGCCGACCAGCGCGATGAGCATCGCCCGGCCGCTGCGCGCCTCGAGCCCGGCGCGCCAGGTCCCCCGGAGGCAATACACGGACAGCGCGCCGAACACGATCGCAAGGACGACGGCGCCCGACGCGAGCAACGGGATCTGCGACGCGTCCCGCACCGTGATCGCGAACAGGATGTAGACGAGGGACCCGAGCAACGCCAGACCGATGAACACGAGGCCGGGCGACAGCGCGGCGACCGGCCCCTCCGTCGGTGCCACCGCTCCCGCGGCCCGGAGCGGCCATCTGCCGCGGGCCTCGGCCCGCATCGCGTCGCGCTCGTCCGCCGCTCATCTGGTCGCGTCTCCGAAGGTCCGGTGGTAGACCGCGACGTTGTACGACAGCCGCGGCCGGGTCAAGCCTTCGGGCAGGACGGCGCGCTCGCCGAAGGCCGCGGCGACGAAGGCACGCACATCGTCGAGGTCCGGGAACGTCCAGAAGCAGTGCACGACGCGGATCCGGAAGCCGCGGCGCAGGAACGGCCCGTCGCGGCGGCTCCACGACGTGTACTCGGGTCGGTCGCCGCGCAACGTCGAGACGTCGTCGCGTCCGTAGTCGTGCACCGCGAGCAGGCGCCCGCCTGGACGCAGCACCCGCTTGATCTCGGCGAGCTCGGCGTCCAGGACCGGCTCCGGGGTCCCGCGCAGCGAGGACCACATCGAGACCACGACGTCGGTCGCGCTGTCGGGTACGTCGAAGCCGGCGGGTCCGCTCGCACCGAGCGTGACCCGCGCGCCGAGCTCCTCGAGTTGTCGAGCGCGGATCCCGGCTGGGCTGTCCACGAGGATCACATCGCGGTCCTCGACCGGACCGAGTGCCTCGAGTGCCCGAGGGATCTTGTGCTCGACGTCGAGGACGCGGGCCAGTTGCTCGTCGAGCCCGGCGTCAAGGTCGAGCGGAAGGTCTGCCACGAGAGCGCGAGTATAGGGGCGAACCGTCCCGACGTCGGCCGGTGGAGGCCCGGCCTCGGCCGGCGTCGTCGGCGGCGTCGTCGCCGCGAGCGTCGTCGGCGGTCGCCGGCCTCGATCGCCGTCCCGCCGGAGCTCAGCCGGCAACGAAGCGCAGGATCCGACCCGTCCGTGCCGGCACGTCGAGGCGACCGATCCCGCCCGAGATCGATGTGCCCGTCGCCGCGTCGTCCTCCAGGGGGATCGGCTCGAGCCGGCCGTCGCCGGCGCCCGCCAGGGTCAGGTCCAGCGCGACCGGCGCATCGCCCGGATTCACGGCCACGACGAGCCGATCCCCATCGAGGCGCCGTTCGATCGCGAGCGCCGGACCGGTGATGGCGACCGCGCTCGTCGACCCGTGGCGCAGGGCCGGCTCCGCGGAGCGCAGGCGCAGGATCGCGCGCACGAACCCGCGCAGCCCCGCGTCCCAGCATGCCTCGTCCCACGGGAAGGCGCCCCGGTTGGCTGGATCGTTGGCGCCCTGCAGGCCGATCTCGTCGCCGTAATAGACGCACGGGGCTCCGGGGAGCGTCGCCTGGAGGAGCGTCGCCATCCGGACCGCCGATCGATCGCCGCCGAGCACCGTCAGGACGCGCGGCGCGTCGTGCGAGCCGATGAGGTTCAGCTGGACCGCGACGACGTCCGGGTCGTAGGCGCCGAGCAGCTCCCCGAGCCGAGCGGCGAAGCCCGGGCCGTCGTACGGCGCGGATATGCCGTCCGTACTCCCCGTGGCCGTGGATCACGCCCCAGTCCAGGCTGGCGCCGCCCACGAACCCGATGATCGCCTCCGCCAGCGGGTAGTCCATCAGGGCATCGAAGCGGTCGCCGCGCAGCCAGTCCGGTGCCATCTCCCAGATCTCGCCCACCAGGTAGGCGTCCGGTCGGATGGCGCGACAGCGCTGGCGGAAGGCCTGCCAGAAGGCCTCGTCATCGATCTCCGCGGGGACATCCAGGCGCCAGCCGTCGATGCCGAAGCGCAGCCAGTGCTCGGCGACCTCGAGGAGGAACTCGCGGACGGGCGGATGATCCGTGTTGAGCTTGGGGAGCGCCGGCAGGCCCCACCACGCTTCGTAACCGAGCGACGCGCCCGTCATCTCGTCGTGCGGCGGGTACGGCGTCAGCAGGCGACGGCCGTCGAGCACCTCGCGATCGAGGTGGAACCAGTCGCGGTACGGCGAGGCGGCGCCGTTCTCCAGGATGTGGTGGAACGGCCAGAACCCGCGCCCGGTGTGGTTGAAGACCCCGTCGAGCACGACGCGCATGCCCCGCGCGTGCGCCCGATCGAGCAACCCGCGCAACGCGTCGTTGCCGCCAAGGAGCGGATCGACCTCGTAGTAGTCGTACGTGTGGTAGCGGTGGTTCGACGCCGACTTGAAGATCGGGGTGAGATAGATCGCGTTGACGCCGAGGTCCTCGAGGTAGTCGAGTCGCTCGGCGATCCCCAGCAGGTCGCCGCCCTTGAACCCGTGGGCCGTCGGCGGGCTGTCCCATGGCTCGAGCGCGCCCGGCTTGCGGACGTGCGCACTCGCGGCGAACCGGTCGGGGAAGATCTGGTAAAACACGGCGTCGCGGACCCAGGCCGGGGTGTCGACGCTCACCGGGGGAGGGTAGGGACGCCGTCCCTCGGGTGTCAAACACGCGCCACGGTACGATGCGCGGCGATGATCGAGCGCCTCCGCGAGATGCCCGGCGGCATCCGCCTCTTCCTGATCTACGCGCTCCTGGTGCTCGCCGGTGTGGGCCTGAGCCTCCGCTTCGTCGTCGACCAGGCGATCGCGGCCCCGGTGAGCCTGCCCGGCGTCATCGTGATGGTCCTGCTCGCCTACACGATCTTCACGACCACCCTGGTCCTGCAACGCAAGCAGGCCGCCCGCTGGCTCGCGATCGGCCTGGCCAGCCTGACGATCCCGCTCGTGCCGTTGCTGATCCTGAGCCAGTTGTTCGTCGAGGCCGTCTTCATCGGCGCCCTCGGGCTGCTCCTGCTGCGCGGGCTGACCCGTCCCGAGGTGCGCGCATACCTGAACGAGGTCTGACCGCTGGAGCGCCCTGCGCGAATGGCACCGACCGGGGCCGCCGGCGCACGGAATCCCCTCCGGGACGGTACCCTCACCGGAACGTGGCTTCCGTCGCCGCCGGGCCGTTCGTGATCCGGCGCATCCATCGACCGCACCGAGGACCAGTGTGAGCAAGGAATCACGGCGCCGCCAGCGCGCCGCCAGTCAGTCGAGCGGTGGCTCGACGAGCCAGGGTGCATCCGGCGCCGGCGCGGCCGGCCAGGGCACGCGCCCGCCGACGTCAGCCCCGCGTCCGTCGGGCTCGGGTGCCCGACCGGGCGACCGGGCCGGACGACGCGAACGCGCCCGCCCGGCGGCCCGGAAGTCGTTCCTCGAGCGCTACCGGACGATCATCTTCGTCGTCGCAGCGGTGGCGGGCGTCGCGGTGATCGGTGCGTTCGTCGCGACCTCCGCATCGGCCAAGGTCTATGAATGCTCGACGATCTGGGAGCCGGTGCCGACCGCGTCGCCGGCGGCAGGCGCGTCCGCGCAGCCGGGCTACGTCCAGCCCGACATGGGGCAGGCCCACGTCCCGATCGGGACGACGATCACGTACACGAGCTGCCCGCCCGCGTCGGGGCGGCATTACAACCAACCGCCGAACGGGCCGATCCCGGCGCGGTTGTACGGCCCGAACGACGCGGTGATCCCGCAGGGCTGGCTCCACAACCTGGAGCACGGCGGCCTCGTCCTCCTCTACCGCGGCGACAGCGAGAGCGCCACGGAGGCGGGGCAGGCGGCCTTGCGGGAGTTCTTCGACGCCTTCCCGGCGAGCCCGGTGTGTGCCTTCCCGCCCGGCGGGCAGTCGCCGAGTCCGGTGTTCGCCAGATTCGACGACATGGCCTGGCCGCTCGCCGCCATGGTCTGGGACCGGATCCTCCCGCTGCAGACGCTCGATACGGCCGCCATCCTCGAGCTGTACGCGACGTACGGCGAGAAGACGAACCCGGAGAAGCTGTGCGCGGCGCCGAGCGCGAGTCCGTCGGGATCCGCCGCGCCATCCGGATCGGCAGCGCCGAGCGGTTCGGCGGCACCGTCCGCGCCGGCACCGAGCGCGAGCGAGGCGCCCGCCGCCTCACCCAGCGCGAGCTGACCGCGCCGCGCCGTCACACTACGGCCATGCTCGCCCTCGTCAAAGCGACCGCCGCGCCCGGTCTCGAGCTGCGCGATGTGCCGACGGCCCGTGCCGGGCATCAACGATGTCCTGATCAAGGTCCGCAAGACCGGGCATCTGCGGCACGGACCTCCATATCGACTCGTGGGATCCGTGGGCCCAGCGGACCATCAAGCCGCCGCTCGTCGTCGGCCACGAGTTCGTCGGCGAGGTCGTCGAGACGGGCAGCAACGTCGCCGGTTTCGCCGCGGGCGACCTCGTCAGCGGCGAGGGCCACGTGGTGTGCGGCCGCTGCCGCCATTGCCTCGCCGGTCGACGCCACCTGTGCGCCAACTCGATCGGCCTGGGCGTCGGACGCGACGGCTCCTTCGCCGAGTACGTGGTCCTGCCGATGACCAACGTCTGGCACCACTGGCCGGGGATCGACGAGGACGTGGCCGCGATCTTCGACCCGTTCGGGAACGCGGTCCACACCGCGCTCGCGTTCCCCACCCTGGGCGAGGACGTCCTGATCAGCGGCGCCGGGCCCATCGGGCTCATGGCGACGGCCGTGGTGCGCCACACGGGGCCCGGCACATCCTCGTCAGTGAGCCGAACGCGTACCGGCGCGAGCTCGCCATGCAGATGGGGGCGACCCTCGCGATCGATCCGCGGGAGCGCGCCCTCGGCGACGCCTTCGCCGAGCTCGACATGGTCGAGGGCTTCGATGTCGCCCTGGAGATGTCGGGCAACGCCACCGCGCTGCGCGACGCCCTGGGGTCGATGGCGCACGGCGGCGGCGTGGCGATCCTTGGACTCCCGACCGAGGAGATCAGCCTCGACGTCAACGAGATCGTCATGAAGATGCTCACGCTGCGCGGCATCTACGGTCGGGAGATGTACGAGACCTGGTACAAGATGACCGTGATGCTCCAGTCGGGGCTCGACATCACGCCGGCGATCACCCATCGCTTCTCGTTCCGCGACCACGACGCGGCGTTCGCCGCGGCGCGCGCGGGTGACTCCGGCAAGGTCATCATGGACTGGACGACCTGAGACACAGAGGCATCCGATGACCGCGACGAACCGCACCGACCCCCTGGGCTTCCTCGACGACGAGGTCGCCGCGCTCCGCGAGCGCCACCTGTACCGCGCCCTGCGGGTGATGTCCTCGGGCCAGGGCCCCATCGTCTCGATCGACGACCGGCGGCTCATCAGCCTGTCGTCCAACGATTACCTGGGGCTCACCCACCATCCCCGCCTGCGCGAGGCGGCGCTGACCGCGGTCCGCGAGTTCGGCGTCGGGTCGGGCGCCGTGCGCACGATCGCCGGAACGATGTCGATGCACGAAGCGCTCGAGGCGGAGCTGGCCGAGTTCAAGGGCACGCCCGCCGTCCTCACGTTCCAGTCCGGGTTCACGGCCAACACCGGCGTCATCCCGACCATCACCGGCGAGACGGACCTGATCGTCAGCGACAGCCTCAACCACGCGTCGATCATCGACGGCATGCGGTTGTCGAAGGCGCCGCGCAAGGTCTACCCGCATGCCGACGTCGAGGCGTTGCGGGCGCTGCTCGACGGGGTCACGCGCGAGGGCCGACCCGAGACGGGTGAGCCCTACCGGCTCATCCTCATCGTCACCGACGGCGTGTTCAGCATGGACGGCGACATCGCGCCGCTCCCCGGGATCGTCGAGGCGGCCGAGGCGTACGGCGCGGCCGTGATGATCGACGACGCCCACGCCTCGGGCGTGCTCGGGCGCGACGGCCGCGGGACCGTCGACCATTTCGACCTGCACGGCCGGGTGGCCATCCAGATCGGCACGCTGTCCAAGGCGGTCGGCTCGCTCGGCGGCTATGTCGCGGGCTCCACCGCCCTGCGCGAGATCCTCACCCAGCGCGCCCGGCCGTTCCTGTTCTCCACGAGCCACCCACCGGCGGTGGTCGCGGCCTGTCGCGAGGCGCTGCGGGTGATGCAGGAGGAGCCGGAGCTGCTCGAGCGGCTGTGGGCCAACACCCGCCGCTTCAAGGGCTGAGCTCGCGCGGCTCGGGTTCGATACCGGTCGATCCGAGACACCGATCACGCCGGTGATGATGGGCGACCCGGAGACGGCGATGCGGTTCAGCGACCGCCTCATGGGCGAAGGCGTGTTCGCCCAGCCCGTGGTGTTCCCCACGGTCGCCATCGACCAGGCCAGGCTGCGGACGATCGTGACGGCGGCGCATGCCGACGAACAGCTCGATCGGTCGCTCCAGGCATTCGCGACGGTCGGTCGGGAGCTCGGCATCATCGGCGGTTGAGCAACGGGACCGTGCAGCCCGACCGGCGCGCCCGCGACCTGCCGCTGGACGCGCACCTCCATACCGACCTCTCGCCCGACAGCGACGTCCCGATCGACGAGTACGCCCGTCAGGCGGTGGACCGCGGCATCCGCGAGCTCGCGATCACCGACCATGTCGACTTCGACCCCGCGGCACCGGCCTACGCGTTCACGACGTATGCGCAGCGCGAACGGCTCGTCCGCGATGCCGCCGAGCGCTGGGGCGAGGCGGGGATCGCGATCCGTTTCGGGGTCGAGATCACGTGGGAGCGCCGCTGGGAGGCCGACATCCGGGCCCACCTGGCCGCCCACGCCTACGACTTCGTCATCGGCTCGGTCCATGTCTACCGCGAGTCGCCGTACGCCGCGGACAACGTGGCGCGATGGGTCGCCGCACAGCCGCTCGCTTGCGGCCATCGTCGCGCCGTACTTCGACGAGGTCGCCGCGGGGGCCCGCAGCGGGCTCTTCGACGCGATGGGGCACATCGACTTCGTGAAGCGGTATCTCGTCCCGCACGTCCCCGTCGCGGACCTCGCGGAGGCACCGGAGCTGTACGACGACATCCTGCGCGCGCTCGTCGACAGCGGGACCGCCCTCGAGGTCAACACGAGCGGGCTTCGCCAGGCCGCCGGCGAGACGTACCCATCGGCGGCGATCGTTCGCCGGTTCCGCGAGCTCGGTGGGACGCGGCTGACCGTCGGCTCCGACGCCCATCGCGCCGACGCCTTCGCCTGGGCGCTGGACGACGGCTACGCGCATGCCCGCGAGAGCGGCTTCGACACGCTCACGTTCCGGCGCGGCGGCCCGGATCTCGTATCCGTGGCGGTGGATCCGATCCCGTTGCGGTGAGGCACCACCGGCCCCTCACGATGGCCCATTTGGGCCCTCGCCGGATCGGGACGAACGTGGCAACATGCGCCGACATGGATGGCGAGGGGATCCAGGCTCGATGCACCGCGGCCCCGGGGTGCCCTAACGCCATGCCCGCGGATTCGTTGTGATGCTCGACGATGCCGCGATCGAGCGGCTGGTGGGGGAAGCTCGGGACGGGGACGCCTGGGCCTTCGGTCGCTTGTTCGACCATTTCCACCTCCCGGTCTACCGCTACATCGCCAGCCGTGTCCACCGCCCGTCGGATGCGGAAGACCTGACGCAGCTCGTCTTCGTCAAGGCCTTGGAGGCTCTGCCGCGCTACGAGTCGCGGGGCATCCCGTTCGGGGGCTGGCTCTTCCGGCTGGCCAGGAACACGGTCATCGATCACGTCAGGACACGTCACGAGCACGTGGACCTGGATGCCGCCGCCGGTCATGCCGGACACGAAGCGGGACCCGACGAGGTCACGCTCGCGCGTTCCGAGCTGGACGAGGTGGCCGTCGCCATGGCGACGCTGACCGATGAGCAACGAGATGCCATCGCGCTCCGCTTCTTCGCCGGCCTCTCCGCCCGCGAGGCGGCCGAGGTGATGGGCAAGCAGGAAGGAACGGTACGCGGGCTCCAGTTCCGGGCGATCGCCGCGTTGCGGCGGCAACTCGGGATCGACGATCCGGCCTCGGAGAGCGACGACGAGCTCCCGATCCGGCAACGGCGGACCCGCTGATGGACGACTTGATGATCGATCTGATGGCCGGCAACGACGAACTGGCACGGCGCCTCGGGGCGTTCGGGCAGGCACGCCTGACGCCCGACCTCGTGGCGACCGAGCCGGATGCGCGCGCGCGTCCTCGCGGTCGCCCATCGCCAGGCCGCCCTCGCCCGTGCCGACGCTGCGTTGTCCATCGTGGCCCCGGTGACGATGTCGGCCGGCGACGTGACCGCCGCTGCGGCGGGCCGCGCGAAGCCGCGCACGTCGGCAAGGACCCGTCGACTGGCGCGGCGCATCGCGACGCTCGCGGCGGCCGCCGCCCTGGCCGTGGCAGCCGTCGCCGGGACCGCACTTGCCGCCCAGCCCGGCGCCCCGTTGTACGGGCACCGCATGTGGGTCGAGACGATGCTGCTGCCGACCGATCCGTCGGAGCGCGCCATCGCCGAGCTCCAGCGACTCGACGAGCGGCTGCGCGAGGCCGCGGTGGCGAGCGCCGCCGGCGATGAAGCAGGCGTCGCAGCCGCCCTTGCCGCCTACATGGCCATCGTCGATCAGGCCGGCGCCATCGCGTCGGCTGATGCCGGCGGCGTCGCGGGCGCCGCGCTCCAGGCGGGCATCAAGCACAACGTCGAGGTCCTCGCAGGCCCTCCTCCCGGACCTCCCCGCCGGAGGCGCTGCGCGCGATCACGCAGGCCATCGATCGCGCGATCGAGCGAAGCGAGGCTGCCCAGGATTTCATCACCGACTCCGATGACGGCAACGCCGGTGGCGCGGGTGGCGCGGGTGGCGGCGCGGGAACGCCAGGGGCCGGCCCGGACGAGCCTGACGCGCAACCGACCCCGCAACCGCAGGCCACGCCGACGGCCAAGCCGACGCCCGAGCCGACAGCCCGAGCCGACGCCGAAGCCGACCCCGAAGCCGACGCCCGACAAGCCGGATCCAACGCCGAAATCGGACAAGCCGCCCAAGGACGCGAAGCCGGACGCGGCGCCCGCGGAGCCAGGGAGCCGACGCCGCAAACGGGTCGCACGACTGACCCTCGGCGACGGACCGCCGTCGGTCCGCTACGCTGCGCCGTGATGCAACCCAGCGGCGCCGTGGCGCTCGACCTCGACATCCTGGGCGCGGGGCCCGCCTACACTGACCGACCCGGCGCCAGCGGTGCCGCGTACCTGGTCCGGTCGGGCGACGCCGCGATCGTCCTCGACCTCGGGCAGGGGTCCTTCCCGAGGCTCGCGGCCGCCCTGGAACCGAGTGGCGTGACGGCGGTGCTGGTCAGCCACCTGCATCCGGACCACTTCATCGACCTCGTCGCCCTGCGCCATTACCTGCGCTGGCAGTTCAAGCCGGCGCGCCGCGTGCGCGTGCTCGGACCCGCTGGGCTCGACGGGCGGCTGGACGCGCTCCACGGGGAGCCGGGCTTCACCGCCGCGACGCTCGACGTGGAGGCGCTGCGGCCAGGACGCGTCGCGCTGGGGGCGATCGAAGTGGAGGCGGCGCACGTCACCCATACGAGCGACAGCTACGGCTTCCGCGTGGCGACGGGCAACGGCGGGAGCGGCGGCCGAGGTCTCGTGTACTCGGGCGATTGCGGTCGAGCGGAAGACCTCGATGCCATCATCCGACCGGGTGACACGCTCCTGACCGAGGTCTCATTCGGTCCCGGGCCGGTCGTCCCGGGCGCCGCCCACCTGGACGGGCCGACGGTCGGGGCGCTCGCCGCACGGACCGGGGTCGGGCAGGTCCTGCTGACCCATCTGCAGATGGGCTTCGATCGCGAGGCGACCGTGGCCTCGGTCCGGGCTCGCTACACGGGTCCGGTCACGCTCGTGGATCCGGGCGACCGGTTCGTCATCCCGGCCTGACGCGGAGCCGCACTCCACCGACCGCGCGACGCCGCACGGACGGCGGAAACGACGACCGGTGCCCGCCGCGGCGTGCGGCATGGCACCGGTCGTCGGCGCGCTCGGGATGGGTGCTTGTCGAGACGGTGAGGACGGGACGCCTCACGGACAGCGGGACGTCCCGTCCGGGTCTCGGGGACCCCGAAATCAGGGAGATCAACGTCGGTGGCCGGTCATGAGGACCGGCCACCGACCCTGATGTCAGCGGCGGGAGCGATCCCGCATGTGGGCCGGGACGGGGGTCAGGAACCCGACGCCCAGCACGAGGGCCGCCAGTGCCAGCAGGACGAGCATCAGGCTGAAGCCCGGGTTGCTCGGGGTCTGCGTGCCGCTGATGGCATCGGTGGGAGGCAACGTGATCTTGGGCGTGCCAGTCGCGGCCTCAGGGATGGTCGGAACGAAGACGTCCGAGATGTCGCTGTCCGGCTCGGTCTCATCCGAGTCGATCGTTGCGACGTTCTCGAGCGGCTGCGCGAGCTCCGAGGCACCGACGTCGACCGTCGCCTGGTAGGTCACCGTGCCGTTGGCGGACACGGTGGCGGCCGTCCAGGTGAGCGTTCGGGTGGCGTCGTCGTAGCTCTGGAAGATGAACTCCATGTTGGCGCTGTCGCGTCGCCGACTCGTCGACGTACGTGACGCCGATCGGAAGGACGTCCGTGATCACGCCCAGGGTGACCGGGCCGTTGACCAGGGTGTACTCGAGCGTGTACGTGACGGTCTCACCTTCGTCGGCCGTGGGCAGATCGGCGGTGGAGCCGTCCGGCAGCTCGAGGGTCTCGAGCGGCGCGTCGTTGGACTTGTCGATGGTCAGGTTCGGGCAGCGAACGTCGATCGCGGCGTCATCGGTGTTGTTCGCGGTGTCCTCCGCGGCCTCGTTCGAGCCCGCGACGGTCACCGTGTTCGGGATGGTGCCGCAATCCGTGGCATCCGTGGTCTTGCTGACCGTGATGGTTCGCGTGTTCTCGGAGCCTTCGCCCGGCGCCTCGACGGTGCCGAAGTCGCAGGTCAGCAGGTTGGACCCACTGATCTCGCAGTCGGCGGCATCGGGGCCCGCGAGGGTCCACGAACCGGCCGGCAGCTGATCGGACAGCGTGACGTCGTAGGCGTCACCGGGTCCGTCGTTGGTCAGCGTGATGAAGAACGTGGCGGTCTGGCCGTTCACGAGCGGGCCGTTGCCCGACTTCACGACGGTCAGATCGGGGCAGTTGACGACGACCTCGGCGTCATCCGAGCCGGAGCCGCCGTTGAAGGTCAGGCTCGCGACGTTCGGGATCGTGCCGCAGTCGGCCGCGGTCGTCGTCGCGATGACGTGGACGGAGGTCTCGGCGTCGCTGGCGAGCGTCGCCGGGCCGAAGCTCAGGTCGTCGCCGACCAGGGTCCAGCCGGGGCTCGCCGGGCTGATCGCCCAGGTGAGGCCCGCCGGGAGCGGGTCGGTGATCTGGACGTTGAAGGCCGAGCCGTCGCCGGTGTTGGTGACCGTGACCGTGAAGCCGATCTGGTCGCCGGCGTTGACGATGGGATCGTCGGCCGTCTTGGTGATGACGATCTCGGGGCAGTCGACGACGATCGTGGCGCTGGACTCGTTGTTGCCGCTGTCCTCGGCGTCCTCGTTGGACGCCGCGACGACGGCGGTGTTCGGGATCGTGCCGCAGTCGGCGGCGACCGTCTCGCGCGACAGGGTGATGGAGCGCTGCGCGTCCACACCCAGGTCGCCGAAGTCGCACGACAGCACGTCGGGATCGCCGGAGTCATCGATGGAGCAGTCGTCGGCGTTGGCGCCGCCGAGGGTCCACGTGCCGGCAGGAAGGTCGTCCGTGAGCGTGACGTCGAACGCCTCGCCCGGGCCGAGGTTGGTGACGGTGATGGTGAAGGTCGCGACCTCACCGGCGCTGATGGGTCCGTTGCCGGACTTCTCGACGGTGACATCGGGGCAGTTCACGACGATCGACGCGTCGGCGTCGTTGTTGCCCGTGTCCTCGTCCGCCTCGTTGGAGGCCGCGACGGAGACGTCGTTCGGGATCGCGTCGCAATCGCCGGCGTCCGACGTCTTGCTGACGGTGAAGGTCCGGCTGTCCTGCGCGTCGATCGTGCCGAAGTCGCAGGTCAGCAGGTTGGTGTCACTGATGTCGCAGTCGGCGGCATCGGCGCCACCGAGCGTCCAGTCGCCGCTCCCGAGCTGGTCCGTGAGCGTCGCGTTGGCCGCGGCACCCGGGCCCAGGTTCGTGACGGTGATCGTGAACGTGGCGAGCTCGCCCGCGCTGATCGGACCATTGCCGCTCTTCTCGACGATGAGGTCCGGGCACTGGACGATGATCGTGTCGTTGTCGGTATTGGGGAACTGATCGTTCTCGGGCTCGTTGGAGGCCGAGACCGTCACGGTGTTGAGGATGTCGCCGCAGTCGTCCGCGGTCGTCTCGAGCGTGAGAGTGATCGTCCGGGTCGCGTCGTCGGCGAGGTCGCCGAAGTCGCAGGTCAGCAGGTTCGTGGCGCTGATAGCGCAGTCGCCCGCGTCCGCACCGCCCAGGGTCCAGCTACCGGCGGGCAGCTGATCCGAGAGGGTGACGTCCTTGGCCTCGGCGGGGCCGTGGTTGGTGACGGTGATCGTGAAGACGGCGTCGCCGCCGGCGTCGATCGTGCCGTTGCCGACCTTCTGCACCTCGATGTCGGGGCACATGGATCGTGACATTGGCGGTGGAGCTGTCGGAGCCGTCGTTGCTCGTCGAGACCGCTCGCGGTGTTGGTCACGAGGCCGCACGAGTCGGCATCGGTCGGGGCCGAGATGTGGACCGAAGTGGTCGCGTCCGGAGCCATGTCGCCGAAGTCGCAGGTCAGGACGTTGGCCGTGATGGAGCAGTCGTCGCTGTCCTCGGACCAGTCGAAGCCGGCCGGGAGGTTGTCGGTGACCGTGACGTCGCGGGCTTCCCCGTCGCCGTCGTTGGTCACGACGATGTCGAAGCCGATCGGCATCGCCGGCGCTGACCGGACCTTCCGGGTTCGCGACCTTCTCGATATCGATATCGGCGCACAGGACGTCGATCGCACCCGGGTCCGTGTTGTTGCCTGCCTGGGCGGCCGCCTCATTCTCGGCGCCCACGGTGGCGGTGTTCTCGATGGTGCCGCAGTCCGCGCCGTCGGTCGGCGCCGGAGACATGGATCGGTGACGAGTCACTCGTCGGCCATGTCGCCGGGTCCTCGCAGTGGAGGACCTCGGAGTTGACGGCACCGGTGATCGCGCAGGTCACACCTCGGTGCGCCGCTGATCGCGCCGAGCGTCCAGTCGATGCCCGCGGGAAGCGTGTCGTCGAGCGTGACGTCGGTCGCGGTGCCGGGGCCGACGTTGCGTGACGGTGATCCCGAAGTCCGCGGTGTCACCGGCCTCGATGTCGTCGCCGTCCGGCGTCTTGTCGACCGTGACATCCGGGCACAGGACCGTGTACTGGCCGGCATTGGTGTTGGTGCCGTCGTTGTTGGAGGTGATCTCACCGGTGTTGTCGATGACGCCGCAGTCGGCGCTGGTCGTGCCGCTCGTCACGGTGACCGAGCCGCTGTTCAGGCTGTTGTCGTCGACGTCGTCGGGGCTCGGCGGCGTGTTGCCGTTGATCGAACCGATGTCGCAGGTCAGGACCTGCGAACCGACGGCGCCGGTGATCTCGCACTCCGAGCCCGTGCCGGTGGAGTCGGTGATCGCCCAGTCGAGGCCGTCGCCCGCGGGCAGCTCGTCACGTGACGACGACGCCCGTGGCCTTGCCCTCGCCGACGTTGCCCCACTGGAGGGTGAAGCTGATGTCCTCACCCGCGGATGCGGAGCCCTCGTTCGGGGTCTTGATGATCCGGACGTCCGCGGGGACGACCTTGAAGCACTCGCTGTCTAGGTTGGTGTGCTCACCGGCGAGGTATTCCGAGCCTTCGGCCGGGGTGTACTCGGCGCGGAAGCAGTAGAAGTCGGCCTGGTCGAAGCTCGGCGTCGCCGTCGGCGTGAACTCGGCCGATGTCGCCGATTCGTCCACGATCTCGACTGTCGCCACCCACCTGGGTGCCGCCGCTCTCGCAGTTCGGGGCGGAGTTCGCAGGACCGCAGACGAAGAACTCGACGGTGCCCTCGACTTCGCCGTTGTCGCCACTGAACGTGGCCACGTCGACGACGGACTCGCCCTTGTTGATCGTGTTGATGTTCTGGCCGTCCTGCTGGACCTCGGTCTCGATCTCCGGCGGGACGCAGGTGTTGAAGTCACCGAGCGCGAAGTCCTTGAGCTGGGCGTCGGTCTCCGCGGAGGTGCGAGTCTCGGCAAGGAACGTGCCGAAACAGGGAGCGTCCCCGCCGAACATGTCGGACAGGTTGATGCCGCCCTCGAAGAACTGGCCGGGGCCGAAGTCGGTCTCGCCGTCCTTGTTCACGAAGGTCCACGGCGCCTCTTCGAGGTCGTCGTTCGTCTTGGCGCAGATGTCGAAGATGCCGTCGGCCACGTCGCAGCCGGTGCCGGCCGCGACGAGGTTCAGGTTGCTGCCGTTCGTGGCCGTGTCGCAGAGGCCGAACGGCTGCGTCGATGTTGTTGCCGCCGCTCGTCGCCGTCCCACTGGTAGGCGCAGATCGAGCTGACGATGCCGCCGTTGGTGTACTCGCTGATGATGAGGACGTCGCCGTCGACGTGGTGCGCCGGTGAAGTCGCCGCCGCTGATGCCGACGTCGTCCTGGAAGAACCAGAAGCCGATCTGGGCCGTGCCGTCGTTGTCGAAGCGGTCGGCACCGAAGTAGACCCACGTGTCGCCGCCGACCTGGTAGACGGCCGCAAAGGCGTCGAGGATGTCGTCCTTGTCGGGCGTGCTGTTGTCGGTGATCGCCCAGCTCGGGATGTCGTTCTCGTCCTTCGAGCCACCGGTCGTGAAGAAGGTGACGTCGTTGTCGGCGTCCTCCTCGTCGAAGCCGACGAAGAAGGAGTCGGCCGCGCCTTCGGGTCCGTTCTCCCAGTCGGCGCCGGCGGCCGCCTGGTCGACGGCGTTGCCTTCCAGCTCGAAGATGCCCTCGTTGTGTGCCGCCAACGCCGGTGTCGGCGAGGCAAGCGAGGCGTACTGCATGAGCAGTGAACACAAGAAGAGCGCGGTCCACAGCAAGGTCAAGCTCTTGCGTGTCCGCGCGCTCATCACGTACCAGAGTCCCCGAGACATCTGATTCTCCCTCCCGGTCCCCATTGATCCGTCGATAGCCGACGATCTCCTTGGATGGATGTGACGCCGCATCCGGCGTCGATGATGGCTGCGGCGGATGCCGCTCCTGGTGACCGGTCGAAAGTACCGGTGCACACCCAGGACCCAGAGCGCGACTGTAGTGCGCAGGGGGGCCGGATGATACTGGTCCGCTCTGCCCTTGCATAGCCCTTTTTGGCTGTTTCCACACCTTTCCGCACCATGCTTCCGGTGCGTCACGGCACCGATGGTCCTGGTACCACGGCAACGGTCGCTTGTGGGCCCGATCGACGCTGTCACGGCGCCGACACCGACGTTGTCGGTCGACGCGCCTCGGCGACCCTCGAGCAGGCGTCGTCGCGCGCTCCGCGGGCCTCTCGATCGATGGCCTTCGTCGGCCAACACGGAAGGACCGCCGGCCCAGTTGGGCTCGACGGTCCTTGCCAGTGCGCTCGGATGGGTGGGCGCCCGTGGGGCGCCCGATGGGTGGTCGGCTAGCGGCGGCGTCGGTCGCGGCGGATGACCGCGTCGGCCGGGGTCAGCAGCAGGGCCGCAGCCATGATGCCGGCCATCGCCAGGAGGATCAGCCGCCAGCTGTCACCGGAGGGAGCCGAGCTCCCCGCGGCCAGCGTGTCGGTCGGCGGCAGGGTCACGTTCGGGGTGCCGGTCGCACCACCCACGCCACCGTCCGGTGTCGGGGTCGGGGTCGGCGTCGGCTCCGCGACCGGGCAGGCCTCGATCGTGAACTCGACCTCGTCGGTCACGACCTCTCCGCCGACACGGCCGACGGCCGTGTAGTCACCGGGCTCGAGCGGGTAGGTCCCGTCCGCGTCGATGACGGTGCCATCGCGAGATGAGCACGTCGTCGACGTTGGCGGCAGCGAAGTTGGTGACCGTGATGGACCCGCCGCACACGATGGCGAACGCGGGGACGCTGAACTGCGTCGGCGTTCGGGGTCGGGGTCGGCGTCGGCGTCGGGGTCGGCGTCGGGCGTCGGCGTCGGCGTCGGGCGTGGGCGTGGGCGTCGGCGTCGGGGTCGGCGTCGGGGTCGGCGTGGGCGTCGGGGTCGGCTCCTCGCCGACCTTGAAGTTGTCCGACTTCAGAATCGGCCCCGTTGCAGATCTCGAACGTGGTGCTCTCGGCGTCGAAGCCGTCGCATTCCTCGACGCTGTCGGCCGTGGCGATCGTCAGCTTGTACTCGCCACCCGGGTTGGGCGTGTCGTCGTACGGGAACAGCTGGACGGTGATCCCGGGGTCGGACGTGCAGCTCACGTCGTGGGTGACGTGTGAGGTCGGTCGACTGGATGAAGTCGTCGGCCACCGTGAAGAAGCGGTCGCCGATCGAATCCGACGACAGCAGGACTCCGTTCGGGCTCTTGACCTCGAAGTAGTAGTCGCCGTCGGCGAGGTGTGAACCGCCGTCGCACGGACCGCCGGTCAGGTAGACGTCCTGCTTGACCTGGTAGTTGACGTTCTCGTTGACGATCGAGCCGTCTTCAGTGCTGGTGTAGATCGCGCCGGTCAGCGCGAGTGCGGATGCGCGCGCCCGCCGGCGCGAACAGCGCCGCGGCTGTCAGGGACAGCACAACGAGCCAGGACAGGCGCCGGGTCAACCGGCGGCGGTGCGAACGCTGAGACATGTCGATCTTGACCCTCTGCTGATGCGCGCGATCGGTGGCGATCGGCTGTTCCCCGAGCCGAGCGAGGCGCGGATAGTCCCATGCCGACCCACCGTCGTCTAGTACCGAAGTACCAGTTTTCGGTGTCAAACTGCTGACAGCGCGCACCACGCCACGGTTCGCATCCCGGCGCCAGCGGGCGCCCGGTGGGTGGTCGGCTAGCGGCGGCGTCGGTCGCGGCGGATGACCGCGTCGGCCGGGGTCAGCAGCAGGGCCGCAGCCATGATGCCGGCCATCGCCAGGAGGATCAGCCGCCAGCTGTCACCGGAGGGAGCCGAGCTCCCCGCGGCCAGCGTGTCGGTCGGCGGCAGGGTCACGTTCGGGGTGCCGGTCGCACCACCGACATCGCCGCCAGGAGCGTTCGGGTCGCAGTCCGCGGTCGACGACGGGTATGCCACCGAGACGATCGCCTCGGGGTTGACCTGAAAGAGCACCTCGACCTCGGGGCGGGCCCAGTCGAACTCGTCCCCTTCGACCCAGAGGCCGTCGTCGAAGCTCCAGCCCGGCCAGTCCGGACCGCCGGTCTCACCGGCCGGGATGGCGCCCGGCCAGAGCACGCGACCGCTGAGCGGCAGATCCGCATGGACGACATCCTGCTCCGGATCGGTCGGGTGCAGGAAGATGATCGTCGCCGTCGTGGCGTCGGTCCCCTCGACCTCGATCTCGTAGTCGAGATACGGCATGTCGCCGTCGCAGGTCGGGTTCTGGGTCAGCACGACGAAGCGTGCCGGCGGCGCCGGCGTGGGGTCGGCCTCGGGCACCTGGGCGTCGGGGTCGCCTCGGGTATGGGCGTCGGGGTCGGTGTCGGGGTCACCTCCGCCGCGGGGACCACCGGCGCGGGCGCCGCGTGCACGGCCGCCGCACTCGAAGGCGCGAGGAGGGACGCGGCTGCCAGGGACAGGGCCACGAGCCAGGACAGGCGCCGGGCCATCCGGCGGTGCGAGGTCATTGCCATACGGTTGATCCCCTTCGATCCTGGTCGACGATGCCGACAGTACTCGGATGACGGAAGGACCGCCGGCCCAGTGGGCTCGACGGTCCTTGCCAGTGCGCTCGGATGGGTGGGCGCCGGGTGGGCGCCCGATGGGTGGTCGGCTAGCGGCGGCGTCGGTCGCGGCGGATGACCGCATCGGCCGGGGTCAGCAGCAGGGCCGCGGCCATGATGCCGGCCATCGCCAGGAGGATCAGCCGCCAGCTGTCACCGGAGGGAGCCGAGCTCCCGGCGGGCAGCGTGTCGGTCGGCGGCAGGGTCACGTTCGGGGTGCCGGTCGCACCACCCACGCCACCGTCAGGTGTCGGGGTCGGGGTCGGGCTCCGCGACCGGGCAGGCCTCGATGGTGAACTCGACCTCGTCGGTCACGACTTCTCCGGCGACCCGGCCGACGGCCGTGTAGTCACCGGGCTCGAATGGGTAGGTCCCGTCCGCATCGATGATGGTGCCATCGGAGATGAGCACGTCATCGACGTTCGCGGCAGCGAAGTTGGTGACCGTGATGGACCCACCGCACACGATGGAGAACGCGGGGACGCTGAACTGCACCGGCGTCGGCGGGGTCGGCGTCGGGGTCGGGGTCGGGGGTCGGCGTCGGCTCGGGGTCGGCGTCGGCGTCGGCGTCGGGGTCGGCGTCGGCGTCGGGGTGGGGTCGGCGTCGGGGTCGGCGTCGGGGTGGGCCGGGCGTCGGCGTCGGTCGGCGTCGGCGTCGGGGTCGGCGTCGGGGTCGGCGTCGGGGTCGGCGTCGGCGTCGGGGTCGGGACCGGCACGTTGCCGCAGAACAGCAGGTGGCTGATGCCCTGCTGGCCCGCGCCGTGGGTCAGGTTGTCGTCGCCGGTGACAGCCGGGTCGTAGGTGTACAGGTTGTGGTTGTCATTGCCGGCCTTGACCAGCACGGCGCTGACCGGCAGCGTCGAGTCCCAGTCGAATGTCTGGCCGTCGCCGCTCAGCCCGGAGATGGTGATCTCCTGGCCGGTCCAGTTCGAAGCGACGTCCGACTCCTCGGAGCCTGAGCCATCGCCGTAGGTCTCCTCGACGAGGTCGCCGGAGTCGATCTTGAACGACAGGCTGTAGCCGAGGTCGGCGCACGTGGGGTTGCCGGTCGGGTGGGTGATGACCGTGGCGGCGAGTGCCGTGCCCGACGGCACGACCAGTGCCGCGGCAGTCAGCGAAAGAACGACGAGCCACGACAGGCGTCGTGCGAGACGCGTGCGCGCCCGATCGCAGAAACATGATTCAGGTCCCCGAGTAGAGAGGCACGATGCCTCGGATGGGTGATTCGCCCGTTCGGTGGCTTCCCCGGGATGGTGTCCGTGACACCGCTCGAGCGTCCCGATGGTGACATGGTACGGGGTGGTCGTCTAGTACCGATGCGTACAAGACTACACCGAACCGGCGCGGACAGCACAACGACGCACGCAATCCGGTGCACGGCAGCAACAAGGGTCCTGGGACCCCCAGTACGCCCGACCCAGGCCAGACCCCGGTACGA